>NZ_CP045339.1:0-1722714 GCF_009363355.1 Vibrio sp. THAF190c
ATGTCTTGATTATTGATAAGGTTTTTCTCGGACTTAGATTTATTCTTAAGTCGTTTACCTTTGTTTATAACATTTATAAAAGATACATTTACCTTCTTGTTATTCAAGTAATTAGAAATAAATTGCAACAATTGATCATGGTTAATACTGTCGTTAAGAGAGTTAATACCTGCGATCAAGTTATCACCCAATGGAATATTTGATTTTAATATTTCTTCTGATTTATCTAATTTACCATTCAAATCGTATAGATTGGCTAAAACAAAACCAATATCATGATGAGATTCTTTATAGTATATACTCTCAGCATGAGAAATAGCTTTATCGTACCTACCCTTTCTTGCATACAGCTTAATCAACTTGGAATGAACATCCGATTGCTTTTTATTAGATTTAAAAAGACTTTTAAGTTGATAACTCAGAATACGAAGATTGAATGTTAAATTTCTCATAATTATGTTACCAGAGCGTGAATTGACTAATAGTGCATTTATTCAAATGGCAAATATATCACTAGTGAAAAGTGTCGTTTGTAACGGTACGTAAGCTCTTTGTATGACTTTGTATGGCTAAAACATACTTTTATCCTTTTTATTAATATAATTTTATATAAAGAAATTGCTTTAGAACATATAGAAAACAGACGAGCAGAACGATTGCCTCATACAAATGCATTCAATAGATAGATTTGAATAAACTCTCAAATTCAACCAATTTATAAAAAACATGTAGCACATTAGAAAATTTCTGATATATTCATCGCCCCAATGATAATAATTATCATTAAGGTTAGTAAGGAGTATCAGGGAATGACCGTAGCGAGCAACAACACCTCACACAGCGTGGATCAAATGTACCAAGAGCATCACAGCTGGTTATCGGTGTTTATTAAACGACGCTTAGGATGCCCTGACACTACGGCTGATCTGGTTCAAGATACTTATCTACGCTTGTTAACCAGAGGTAACCTGCCTGAATACAAAGATTCAAGAAAGTACCTGACTCATATCGCTAAAGGGTTGGTGATTGATCTTTATCGAAAACGTCGTGTGGAAAGTGCCTATTTAGAGCTCATTGAACAAGAACCTTCTCTCGTCGCCAGTTCTCCGGAAGACCACACCATAGTGGTTGAAGCACTTGTTGAGATCGATACCCTACTCCACAAACTTCCAATCAAAGCTCGCCAAGCACTGCTCATGAGACAGCTCGAAGGCAAGAGCTACAAAGAGATCGCCTTCGAACTTGAAGTCTCAGTATCTTCGGTTGAAAAGTACGTAGCTAAGGGCCTTCAAGGTTGCATGCTAGCCATGCTTAATGAGGGTTAAGATGCAGCAATTACCACCTGAAACCATAGAACAAGCATCGGTTTGGATGGCACGTCTTTGGGCTGATGATGCCACGCAACAAGATCACGACTCGTTCGAATGTTGGAGGCTTGCCCACCCTAATAACGCCTTGGCATGGCAAAAACTGGAACTGCTACAAAGTAAGTTTTGTTCCATTCCTAAAGGAACAATTAGCAAGCAGGTCTTAACGCGTAAACCGCCGAGAGTCAGTCGTCGCGAATTCTTATCCATAAGCGCGCTTTCGTTCGTCGCATTAGGTTCAGGCATGGCGGTTTACAGACCAACACCAACAGGTACCGAATACTCAACGGCAACGGGCGAAATTCGTTCAATGACACTGCTCGATGGTACACAATTAGCGCTAAACACCGATTCCAAATTGTTTGTCGATTTTGATAATCATCAGCGTGATATTCATATTGAACGCGGTGAAGTCATGATCACCAATACACATCATCGTAGCCCATTAACAGTCTCGACTCCGCAGGGTTTAGTGCTCCCTATCGGAACCCAATTCAGTATCCGAGAGCATGACGACACTACTCAGGTCTCTGTTTACGAGGGTGAAGTCGAAATTCAACCTATGCTTGGGATGGGAAAACCGCATCTTTTCGCAGGGCAGACTGCCCACTTCGATCGCCGCACCGTATCGCAGCCAAACCAGACCCAAGATTCCGACATGCTTTGGTTAGAACATAAAATCATGGCGGAAGCGACACAGCTCAAAACCTTCATCAACGAATTAGGGCGTTATCGACGCGGCATCATCAACGTCGATGCCAGTGCCGCAGCACTCAAACTTACTGGTGTGTTCTCAACCAAAGATATTGATAAAACCTTACACAATATCAGCCAGATACTGCCAGTAAGAATCCACTACCGAACCCCTCTTTGGGTCACCATCACAGCAAAATAAAATTTTATTACGGGTTTCTGATTCTTGTTCGGTGTATCTGACAGTCAGTTAGAAATCCCGATAAGGAAATTACGGTGCCAAATGCCAAGCAGCGCTCGCTACTCTCCAAACTTACCACGATAAAACTCGGTGTCGTCATATTGAGTTTTCCTTTTGCTTCCCACGCAGCAGAAGACCATCAATATAATATTCCAGCAGGCACCCTAGACAGTGCTCTCAACCACTTTGCCGTTGAATCGGGTATCGAGTTTTATCTAGATTCGTCACTCTCTTCAGAGCTCTACAGCCAAGGTTTAGTCGGCCAGTACAACAATGAACAGGCGCTGTCTTTGCTATTGACTAATACCGGTCTGCAAGCACAAAAACAATCTGATGGTGTTTATTACCTCGTACCGACTACAGACTCGATGACACTCGATGCTATACAAGTTCGCACCCATTTTGATGACGCCTATCAAAGAGACACAGACGGTGAAATGGATGTGTACGACAAAGACGTCGCAACCGCTTATCTTGGGAAAGAAGAAATCGAACGTTTCAAAGGGACCAGTGCGGCGGATCTATTCACCGGTGTCGCCAACACACACAGTGGCGAAGCACGAAATGGCGGTGGCAGTATCGACCCGAACGTACGTGGTGTACAAGGCTTTGGTCGTGTACCCGTTGTTATCGATGGTACTGAACAAGGTATCTCAGTGTATAACGGCTATCGTGGGTCATCGAACAGAAACTACATTGACCCCAACCTCATCGGCAGTATGACCGTCTATCAAGGTGCTCAATTAAACTCAGAGATCAATACCTCAACAGGTGGTGCCGTAAAAGTGACCACCTTGCAACCGCAAGATATCGTTGAAGAAGGCGAACAATTTGGTATTGAGTTAGTTGCCGAAAGCAGCAGTAACTCCATCGAGCCAAACAAAGCGCGACTGCATACCGGAAAACGTTGGCAAGACGTCCCTGCTTATGCCGAGCTAGGTGGTGTTCCACTGTACGACGATCCAGAACTTCGTTTCCAAACCAGAGACAACAAAACAGATAATCCCTTCAATGGAGAAGACGTCGCCTACCGCCTCGCGCTCGCTGGAATCGAACCAAAATTTGACTGGTTAGCCGCATACGCATACCGAAATCGAGGCAACTACTACTCAGGTACCAGCAAAGCTGACTTCTACTCGAAACCATTTGATAATAACTCCAGTGACCAAGTCGCGGGGCGAAATCCACTTTTAAGACCTGAACACATGGCACTGGTCCACTACCCTGGCCACGAAGTACCCAACACATCGGCTGAAATGGAATCAGCACTGTTAAAAGGCACAATCAATTTCAGTGATTACTACAAACTGCACGCCAGTATCCGATACACGGAAAGTACTCATGGTGAAATATTGGCGAGTCGTTCAGACTACCGAAATTCTGATGGACTCGCTCAGTGGCCGCTTGCGAACGCAAAAATGCAAGCTTACACCCTGAAATTTAGAGCTAACCCTGAACACGATTTGCTAAACCTAAGCACCAACTTGTGGCTGACAAAAACAGATTCACGCAGCAATACTGGTTATGGCTTCCCCAACTTCGTGAACTACAAAAGCGATACGCCTGACATCATCATAAACACATCCGTCGTTAACCGTGATGAGCAAAGGTACGGGTTCGATTTCAATAACAAGATGCTACTGACAGACTCTATTGATATGACGTTGTCCGGCAGTTACATGATGCACGAATTGAACCCTAAAGAAGGGCTAGCCAACCTTGTCGATTTCTATGGTGGTGCAGTCCGTGCCGGTGAAAGAGAAGAATACAACGGCGCAGTAAAGATTGAATGGCGCCCACATGAATCCATCGTGTTAGATTCTGGTGTCCGTTACATCTCTTACAATGCGACAGATTACTACATCGAACATCAAGTAAACTCTGGCGACATTAGCCCTCTTAAAGAGTACAAGAAAGACGGCTACCAACTAACGTATCAAACCCTAGAAACCTATGCGCCGGAAGAGATCGCACAAAATGTAGCAAATGCAGAGCATGAGGTAAGAGTCACTTTCACGCAACAAAACCTCAATACTGAGATAGATAGATTGCAAAACTTGATCGTTATGTTCCCTGATCAAGCCAGTGAGTACCAAAGTCAGCTAGACGAACGACAAGCTGAACTCGCTAATTTCGATGCCATATTGCAACAAAAGCTACAAACACAAACCGAAGCGGCGCAAAATCAAACCACTTTCATCGAGCACCATGCATCCAATTGGTTAACCAATAGCGACAACGAGCTCGATCTGGCGAACAATGCTTGTCGTATTGCCATGCAACAAGAAAACTACATCGAAGGCAGTTGTAAAGCCAAGTCGCTTGAAACTTCTGAAGAATACAACACCCAGTACAAAACTAGCGGTAGTGGGTGGATGCCTTCTGTCACAGTCACATGGTTAATCAGCGACAACAGCCGAATTTACACCCGTTATGCTGAGACTTTACGTTTCCCAAGCTTATTTGAAAGTACCAGTGGATTCAGTAGTAACCCCGTCGCAAGTGCTCCACTACAACCTGAGCGTGCCAAACTGTACGAGACGGCCTACATTCACTACTTCGATAATGCGAGCTTTAAGCTGACCTATTTTGATCAAACCATTGACGATGTGATGGATAGAGACCGTGACAGTTATAACTTCACTAACCTAGATAGCCAACGAACCAGCGGTATTGAGATCAATGGACAGTTTGATAACAGCGATTATTTTGCAGATGCCTCAATTGCTTACAACTTCCGAAACGAAGTTTGTGACAGAAACTCAGCCGCCCAAGGTTATATAAAGGATGTAATTTTAGGCAATACCCCATCTGAAGAAACCTGTGTTCGTGGTGGATTTTCAGAAGGAAGCTTCCTTGCTGCCCATGCAGCACCTGAATATACAGGCAGTATTTTACTAGGTACTCGTTTCTTTGATACCGACTTAGAAACAGGCGTACGTACCAACTACGTTTCAGCGAGTCATGAAGATGAGATCATAAAAAGAACTGAGGTAATTACTTATGATGCCTACGTCAAATATGCCTTCACAAAGAAACTGAGTGCTGAACTGATTGGTAACAATTTATCTGATGTTTATTACTTAGATACAGGTTCGGTATCAGGTATGCCCGCTCCAGGCCGAACATTAACCTTCAAACTAAGTGGTAAGTTTTAATAAAAAGACCACTGATATTGCCTTTCAGACTCGTTTGGAATCAAACGTATCAATCAAAACCATAATAAAACGCCTTTCGGGGCGTTTTTCTTTACGGGTTTCTCATCTTGATTCGGTATACCCAATGAAATTGACATTTGCATGGCTGATTTCAAACAGCTTTGCCACTCATGATTAGGAAAAAATACATGACTTCAAAACTAAAATGGACCTTACTTGCTGCCGCTATGCCAGCGCTTATCGCATGCGGTAGTGGGAGCAGCGACAGCAGTTCAGACTCTTCAAACAACGCAACTGTAGAAAAATCTTATGCCAAATTAGGCAAGCGTGTGCGCTTAGATGCAACCCAAGGTTTAGATACCTACAACGAAAACATGACTTTCGAATGGAAGCTCACAAGCAAGCCTGATGGCAGTAACGCTGCACTTAACGCAAGCAAGGCCATTTCACCTTATTTCACTCCAGATGTTGTTGGTGATTACACATTTGAACTAGAAAGTGCAGTATCTGGCACTTCAAGTACCACAAAGCAAACCATTGAAGTCACTGACGCATCACAAAACGTGGCGCCAATCATCGATATTGCGACACCACCAAGTGTTGCTTTAACCAAGTCTATCGAAATTCCGTCTAACGCCGTCGACCTTGATGGCGATGTGTTAACTTATAAGTGGGAAACCTTATCAAAACCAACTGATGCGGATGACAAGCTCACAGGCAGCACAACATCAACAGCAGTGCTACTGTCGAACACAGCCGGTGACTACAAACTGAAATTAACAGTAAGCGACGGTTCCGAGAGCGTTAGCCAAGAAGTGACTGTGTCTTATTCAGCAGAAAACGTTGCTCCTGTTGCTAATGCGGGTGGCGTAAGGTCTTTAGAGATTAGAGAAACAGCAAACTTAGATGGCAGCGGCAGCTACGACGGCAATGAAGATGCGATTACGTACACGTGGAAACTACTTTCTAAACCGGAAAATAGTACGGCTGAGCTGTCAGACTCGACAGTCGCGAAACCTGATTTCACACCCGACCTAGTGGGTGATTACCTCTTCTCGCTGACTGTAAATGACGGTGAATTCACCAGTGAAGCCGATATAGTTCGCTTGAGCGCGAGTGACGCAGGCAGCAGCGAAATCATCTTTACCTTTGGAGATGAAAAAACAGTACATGCCCTACCTTATGCGACTCCACCTATTGCCCTAGATAAAACCATCACTGGTGATGCACCCGAATATGTTGAAGTTGGTACATTCACACTAGAAGCAGTTGGTAAAGACTACACCATTAGTGAAATTACTGAGATGGATCAAAGAGGTGGTAATTATGCACCTAAAATGACAGGGATAGAACTAAACCAAGTCCTACATGCAGGGGATGTGGCTTACGTGACAATGTGGGCAAAACCGACGACAGGCACGCGAACCAACGTCGTATACGGTTTCTTTATTGATCGCGACTTTTCGAAATACATGGGCGTTGCTTACGACTTAAGTGCTGAGGCGAACTAAGCTCACTGTCTTCCAAGCTAAAGACTCTAGATTCCAAACTCGAATCATTAGTCTCCAAACTAAACCTACCAAAAGCGCGAACATTCGCGCTTTTTATTTTTTGATTACGGTTTTTTCATTCTTAAACGGTATAGCAAGGAAAGGCAAAAAACGATGACTTAACATTCTACTCTCGACGGTGTATTGCAATGCATGGCTATACTTACAAGTTTCCAATAATTCTCTCTTTCGCTTTCATTACGGCGTGTAATGGAAGCGCTTCTGATTCATCGCCGACAAGCGACCCGAATAATCAAACTCCGATCGCTATCGCTGGCATCAATCAACAAGTTAAAGTTAATCAAGTCGTCCACTTAGACGGTACGCGCAGTGTTGATTATGACAACGACCTCATCTCTTATTCATGGTCATTCTCAGAAAAACCCGCAGGAAGCGAAGCACAACTTTCCAGCTTGGAGGCCATCAAACCGACTTTCGTTGCGGATCAAATTGGTACGTATTATCTCTCGTTGGTGGTCAACGATGGCCAAGTCAACAGCCGTCCAAATCAAGTGAAAATAGTAGCTAAACCCGACCAAGACAACTCGCCACCGGTGGTCTCACTTACCCCAACGTACAGCGCGTCCCTATCGCAATCAGTCAAACTGTTTGACACATCCACGGATGCTGACGGCGATGAACTGTACCGTCAATGGAAAATTATCGACCAGCCAGACGGGAGTCAGCCTAGCCTCAGTAAATATGAGGGCAAATACCCCGACTTAACCGCTGATGTGGCAGGTGACTATGTGGTGGAATTAACCGTCACCGATGGCTTATTATCGACCAAGGCGACCACGACTGTCACCTTTACTGAAAACCATCAGAACCGACCTCCAACTGCTAATAATACCCAAGCCATGTTGGCCATTGAAGGTATGACGGTTTCTTTCACTGCCAGTGAAAGTTATGACCCGGACGGCGACCCCCTCACCTTTAATTGGTATTTTGTGTCAAAACCTCAAGGGAGCAATGCAACTATCGCTAACCCTAGTGCTGAAACCACAAGCTTTGTTGCCGATGTGAGCGGGCAATTTGCTGTAAGTGTCGAAGTAAGTGATGGCGAGTTCACCGATTTACCTGGCAAACCTACATACGTGCGCGTTGCTTCGTTAAATGGCCCACACGCAAAAGTCTTTCTGAGAGATGAAACCGAACCTTTACTTCTACCTTTTGATGACGAAAAGAGCATAGATCTAACCAATGATACTGGAGAAGTGCCTGAGTATTACACTTTAGGGTCCTATACGTTTGAAGCCGTCGAAAAAGACATCACTATTACCGTGACTTCCTTGACTGACCTTAAAGATATCGTACAACCCATCATAAGAACCCCTTTCGGTGAACTCGCTAAGTCTGATGTTTATGTAATTCCAGCAGGTACCCGTGAAACCCTGACTGTGCTTTCTCCCCCAACCCAGAGCAAACTCACTCGAGTGCTTTTCGAATTTGCCTGGAGTTTAAATGGGCCAAATGACTTTACGCTGATAGAGCGCGTCGGCGGCGACTACAATTTCATTAGCCGATAAAATTTTATTAAAAAATTCGATTCTCTATTACGGTTTTTTCATTCTTGAACGGTATAGCAAGGAAAGGCAAAAAACGATGACTTAACATTCTACTCTCGACGGTGTATTGCAATGCATGGCTATACTTACAAGTTTCCAATAATTCTCTCTTTCGCTTTCATTACGGCGTGTAATGGAAGCGCTTCTGATTCATCGCCGACAAGCGATCCGAATAATCAAACTCCGATCGCTATCGCTGGTATCAATCAACAAGTTAAAGTTAATCAAGTCGTACACTTAGACGGCACGCGTAGTGTTGATTATGACAACGACCTCATCTCTTATTCGTGGTCGTTCTCAGAAAAACCCGCAGGAAGCGAAGCACAACTTTCCAGTTTAGATGCCATCAAACCGACTTTCGTTGCGGATCAAATTGGTACGTATTATCTCTCGTTGGTGGTCAACGATGGCCAAGTCAACAGCCGTCCAAATCAAGTAAAAATAGTAGCTAAACCCGACCAAGACAACTCGCCACCAGTGGTCTCTCTTACCCCAACGTACAGCGCTTCCCTGTCTCAATCCGTTAAGCTGTTTGACACATCCACGGATGCTGACGGCGATGAACTGTACCGTCAATGGAAAATTATCGACCAGCCAGACGGGAGTCAGCCTAGCCTCAGTAAATATGAGGGCAAATACCCCGACTTAACCGCTGATGTGGCGGGTGACTATGTGGTGGAATTAACCGTCACCGATGGTTTCTTATCAACTAAGGCGACCACAACCGTCACCTTTAATGAAAACCATCAAAACCGACCTCCAACTGCTAATAATACCCAAGCCATGTTGGCCATTGAAGGTATGACAGTTTCTTTCACTGCCAGTGAAAGTACTGACCCAGACGGCGACCCCCTCACCTTTAATTGGTATTTTGTGTCAAAACCGCAAGGGAGCAATGCAACTATCGCTAACCCTAGTGCTGAAACCACAAGCTTTGTTGCCGATGTGAGCGGGCAATTTGCTGTCAATGTCGAAGTAAGTGACGGGGAGTTCACTGATTTACCTGGCAGCCCTACATACGTTCGCGTTGCTTCGTTAAATGGCCCACACGCAAAAGTATTTCTGAGAGACGAAACCGACCCGCTACTTTTGCCATACAAAGAAGATAAGAGCATAGATCTAACCAATGATACTGGACAAGTGCCTGAGTATTACACTTTAGGGTCCTATACGTTTGAAGCCGTCGAAAAAGACATCACTCTTACCGTGACGTCTGCATCCGAGCTCAAAGACATCGTACAACCCATCATAAGAACCCCTTTCGGTGAGATCGCCGAATCTGACGTTTATGTGATTCCAGCAGGTACCCGTGAAACCCTGACTTTGCTTTCTCCTCCAACACATGGCCAAACCACCCGAGTTCTGTTCGGTTTTGCTTGGAGTTTAAACGGACCCAACGATTTCACATATATAGAGCGTGTTGGCGGTTACTACGATTTCACTAGCCGATAAAATTTTATTAAAAAATTCGATTCTCTATTACGGTTTTCTCTTTCTAAAACGGTGTAATAGTTGAAAGCAAGCACGACATCTGTCGCGCGCACCGGATGTTGGGTTTGCTTTTTTACTTAACATACTCAATTTAAAAGGAATCACAATGAAACCAGTTCAACTTACATGGATCGCGGCTGCAATGATTGGCCTTAGCCCACTTGTTCAAGCAGGTTTTGACGGTGCGATTAGCGACGACTCTCTACGCCAGGTTGGTGAATCTGAAGTTTACGTCCCACTGTTTCACGCAAAAGGTAAGGCCGGCATTGGAAGCTCAACAGGCAAGCGCGTCGATTTCGATGGTCTAGCAAGCAATATTTTCAGCCGTACAATACGTAATGACGTATACACTTCTGGTAGTAAACACTTTGGATCAACGCACTACAACTTTGCGCAAGCGGCTAACCAGGACGTATGGTTTGGTGAGTGGTATGAAGGGGACCAAGATGAATCGTATAACAACCGTACTGTTTACTATGTAGGCGACAATACTGGTACCACTGTGCCTACTTCAGGTAGCGCGACGTACAACATTACTGGTATTAACCACTTTAGCGGTAGCAACAAACTTTCAGGTACGTTTACTGCTGATTTCGCTCAACAAACACTAACAGGCGACATTGCTAATGCGTCTCTATCTATCAATGTGGATAGCACGATTGATGCAGCAAGCGCTTCGTTCAATGGTACGGCAACAGCTAACCAAGCCGGTGTGACAACTCAAGGTATTTCTCAAGGTCACTTCTTTGGCGCAGATGCAGCAACACTTGCTGGTATTGCGACTTTTGCTGGCAACTCTGATCTTGATACTGCATTCGGCGGTGCAAAAGAGTAATCACCTTCAATGGCTAAGAAGCAGCTTCGGCTGCTTCTTTTTAATGAGCACCACATGAACTCCAACACCACTCCACTTATACGTTGCCTACTATTGTCTTGCGTTTTTTCTTCACCTCTTTCTTGGTCTCAAGACACGGATACGCAGTTTCGTATTGAACAACGAGACGCCCTGTCGGCTCAAAACAAAGAACAAGCAATACTTGAAGAAGAGAACCAGCGCGAAGCTAACTCCCAAAAAACAGCCCAAACTGGAAACCAGATCGACACAAACGATGTGAATCAAGTCGCGAAAGCTCTTCATCTTGCTGTTCGTTATCGTCAATGGGTGCAAGCTAGCCAGTTACTGGAAATCTATCGACAGTTTGAACAGCCTGACCCACTGTTACTGAAATACGCTGACGGCGCAATCTCTCGAGCTAAAGGTGATCTGGAACACGCCCAACTCGCATTCGAAGACGCATTAGCCTTACAACCCAATTTTATGCCCGCGCAGTTAGAGCTAGCACGAGTCTTGTTTGAAAGTAACCAAAACCGAGATGCGCTCAATCTGTTCAATCAAATCAAATCAAAAATACCCTCACAAAATCCGAGAGCTGCTGGTGTGATTCGAACCATCGACAGCTTTACCCAAGCGCTTATTGCTCGCGACAGCTGGAACGGGTCTGTGGCGATTGGCGGTTCTTTTAATGATAACTTAAACAGCTCTTCTGAATCTTATACCTGCCTAGTGACATCCAACACAGGTCAGTGTCTCTTTGACCGTGTTACGCCTAAAAAAGAAAAAGCATATGGGATCGATTTTGAGGCGAGTATCAATAAACGTTTCTCTTTGTCTCGACACCACGGTATTCATTTACAAGGCCTAACTTATGGCACCAACTACGGGAACAACAGTGATTACAATGAACATACTTCTCGAATCGGCTTCGGATACAGTTTTCATGATCGCCTCAACAAAGTATCAATCGGCCCCTCTTTTGAACTAAGTCGTTACGCGAACAGCTCTGTTTATTTCAGCTCAGGAGTCAAGTTAGACTGGCTTAGAACAACCAGCCAAAACAGTGCCCTTAAATTCGAGTTCAAAGCCGACTATCAAGACTACATCCCAAGTGTACTCAGCTATCAAACAGACTGGCAGCTGGCTTCATATCTTACTTATTGGTACCAATTTAATCATGACCTATTGTTATTCGGTGGCATAGATTGGACAGGTAAACAGAACAAAGAACAAGTCCATGCTTACGAGCTTTATGGCGGTAAAATTGGCTTGAATTCAGATGTGATTCCTTGGGTTGATCTGACACTTTTTGGATCGTTTAGACATCGTGACTACCAAGGCTTCAATAGCATTCTGAGCGAAACGCGTAGAGATAAAGAGCAAAATTACGCGATCTCTGCTTCGCTAAAAGATATCAAGTTATTCGGTGTTACCCCTTCATTGGTTTGGAATCATAAAAGAATAAAAAGCAATGTTGATTGGCTCTACACCTACCAGCAAAATGAGATCACTATCAAGTTCACTAGGCGTTTTTAAAATAATTAAAATTTCTTTACGGTTTTTTTAATTTCATTCGGTATAGGTAGCGACAACGTGGAAATTTATTCCACCAGCCTAATTCAATCCCTAGTGAGTGATACCTAATGAAAACGCTTTTTTTTCGTATCGCGTCAGTGTTTTTAATGCTGACGTTTTCCCATTATTCTTTGAGTGATACGTCGATTCAACCTATCTCCGATACTGTGGTCTCAAACCAACAGATTGCCCCACCTTCAAATCCATTGATCACCCACGATCTTTCGCCGATGGGAATGTACCATGCTGCAGATTGGGTAGTTAAGTCGGTTATGATCGCTTTATTAGTCGCTTCCATTTTGAGCTGGGCAGTCTTCATTACTAAGCAGATACAGCTCGTTCTTGCTACGAAAAGAACTAAGCGACTATTAGCAACCTTAGTGACCGCAGACACTCTTCAGCATGCGGAATCCGCTCTTACACTACAAACAGGGCAAGAAGTCTCCGTGGTGACAGCTGCACAGCACGAAATCTATATGTCCGGTCAAGGCCCTGCGACTCATAACGGCATTAAAGAACGCGTTCAATTAAGACTTGAGCGAGTTCAAGCGGAGTTAACCCGAGACATGACGTCACTGACGGGCATTTTGGCAACCATAGGTTCAGTTAGCCCATTCGTCGGCCTATTTGGTACAGTCTGGGGAATTATGAATGCGTTTATCGGCATCGCGAAAGCCAAAAGTACGACGCTTGTCGTTGTGGCCCCTGGTATAGCTGAAGCACTACTCGCAACAGCGATCGGTTTGGTTGCCGCTATACCTGCGGTGATGATGTATAACTATTTTTCTCGACGTATTGGACACTATAAAGCACTCCTAACAGACGTGTCTGTTGCGACCATGGTACTTGTTAGCCGAGATTGTGACCGCGATACTAACGAAGATACGCCATCACAATTAAAGCAGGTGGTGTGATATGGGATTTCAAACATCTTCAGACAGCGATGAACTGGTGGAAAACCACGATATCAACGTGACACCTTTGGTTGATGTAATGCTCGTTCTACTCATCATTGTGATGGTAGCAGCACCATTGGCTACCGTTAATGTGCCCGTCGATCTACCTTCATCTTCTGCTGAAGCCACACCTTTACCTGATGAACCTTTGTTCCTTACCGTTGGTAAGGGGCTAGAGCTAACATTAGGTGAGGATAAGACTTCAACGTTAGAACAGCTACCATTTGATCTTCCGCTACTTATCGAGGACCAAAATCAGAGAATTTATCTAAGAGCTGACAAAAGCATTACCTATGACGAACTCATGAAAGTCATGAACACACTTGTACGCGCCGGATACAGCCAGATTGCGCTCGTTGGTTTAGAAACGCCGCAGGGGTAATAAGCATGAGTATTTTTGCCACCTTAAGGGTCCGATCACGTAAGCCTCGTCGACCATGGTTTGTCGTCGGTTTTGCATTGAGTGTTGCCCTTCACTTATCTGCTCTTGTTTATTACCTTTGGACACCTGAGTATGATTTTGCTCCGCCTCCGCAAGCTGCACCCATCAAGGTTACGATTGTTGCCCCTCTTGCGATGGCAAAAATGCAAGTAGAAGATACGGAGATAGGCGAAAATCAACCTGAGATAGTTCAAGAGCAGATGATCCAAGCTGCAACAGTTGAGGAGATACAACCAATAGTCAAACCGAAAGCTGTGAAAGAGCAGCCAAAGTTCGTTGAGGTTGAGAAAGCAAACGCGCTTTCATCAGCAATCAACCAAGAGGCCAAGCCGGAAAATGAGACGAAACCTAAAGTCACCCCCGATCCCCAAAAGGCGATTGTGAAACCCGTTCCGATTGAGAAACCGCGTCCAATCAGTGATGATCTCAAAGACCAACAACAAATCGTGCAAACAGCAAAATCTCAGCCTAATTTAATGGCTGAAAATAGCCAGCAGCAAGCGAGTGCGCTTCGGGTTGGACAACTTTCTGAAGCGGGAAAAGCGGCTAAAATTAATTGGCAGCAAGCACTTCATGCACATCTTGAGCGAGAAAAGCGTTACCCCAGAAAAGCGAAGCGCATGAAGAAGAAAGGCATGCCTGTTATCAAATTTACAATGGATCGCCAAGGTAATGTGATTGACGTCGTGTTGGTTAAAAGTTCGGGTACCCTTTCGTTAGATAACGAAGCTGTCGACCTTGTTTACCGCGCTCAACCATTAATTAAACCCCCGACGAGCATAACTGGTACACGCTTAAGCCTTACTCTTCCAATCAACTTTAGCTTTTGAGTCATTTGTATTTGAAGTATTAACATCGCATGTTCGATCTTCAAACCCTTACTCAAACTCTCAAACGCCTAAATGCTCGAACTCAGGCGCTATAAAACAACAAAGCCACTCGTTGAAGTGGCTTTGTTTATTATGTTTCGGTTAAAGCTCGTTAGGCACAGCAGTTACAATTACGGCGATATTTGTCCATTTTACCGATACCTGGGTTAAAGGTATTGGTTGGATCGAGCTGATGGTAGAACTTCTGTAGTGAGTTTTCCGCTTCGTACAAGTGTCCTACGTTGTGCTCCGCTGGGTATTTCGCGCCACGACTATTCAAGTGTTCTAACATCAATCGCTTCATGCGTTTTGTGTCTGTTCCCTTTTTGAAGATGTAATCTTGGTGGAATACAAAACACATAAAGTGACCATAATAGAGAGGCATCACAAGGTTATCTGTCACCTCTTGTGGCAGTGTTTCTAACCACTCCTCGTCGTTACGTCGTAACGCAATATCAAGTGCGACAATGTCCTCTACTTCATTTCGATGGATGGTTTCGTAACGAATCGCCGCTCCTGCTGCTGCAAAACGATTCAGGTACGCTTTCTTACCTTCTTCTGCGGTACACTCAAAGTAATCTTGGTCTGGTTCTGCTGCCCACACCTCTTTAAGGTATTTCTTAGCCTCATCAATACCGCCATCACTCATCTTTAAGATCAAGTGGTGCTCGTATTTGTCACGATAATCTAGCAACCTTTGTGGTAAATGTTGCGGGAACAACTTACTCGCATAGTACAAAATCGTATCTGGCAGATGTTTACTAACAAACGGGATTCGTTCTAAGGTATTTTCAACCTTGGCTTTTAAAGCAAACATCTTTGGTAAGTTGTCCGTACCAAGATGGTCGATGGATAGGAATACATCTTTGCCGTACTTCTCCGCCATATTAAAAATATCACGATGCATGTACTCGCCCATTTCAGGCAGATTCTCAAACTGAGTCAAAAAGTCTTTGCGTAGCTGAGTGAGTTTCGCCGGATCATTTGTGCCAAGATAAAAGACCTGCTCTTTGTCAGGTACTGGGTAGCTATCAACACGAACTGCAAAAACACCAAGCTTACCGGCACAGCCGCTGGCTTCAAACAGTCGGCGATCATCCGCATTGAATCGTGAAGGAATGTCAGAGGTCACGTCTCTTACGCGCTCGTCATACCCTTTGTCAGAAGCCATGCGATCATCATGAACCACTTTACTTGGGTCGAAGTTTCCGTCTTGAATGTTTTGCAAGATTTCTTCTGGCGTCTCGCCAAGACCATCAATGCCTAAATGGTTAACTAAATGAAGTTTGCCGTCTTTATCGACTTGAGCGAATATCGCAAGCTCAGTGTAGGCAGGGCCACGCTTCACTAGAGCGCCACCGGAGTTGTTCGCGATACCGCCAACCACTGTCGCACCTAAAGAAGAAGAACCGATAACAGAGTGAGGTGCGCGGTTAACTGTTTTTAGTGTTTTTTCTAGGGAGTGTAAGCTCGCACCCGGCAGACAAACTGCTTGCTTGCCACCATCAAGAAGGTGGATCTGTTTCATTTTAGTGATATTGATAACGACAACATCGCGATCATAATCGTTACCGCTTGGTGCAGAACCTTCTGTTAAACCGGTTTTAGCAGCCTGCATTATGATAATGCAGTTAGCTTCGACACATTGCTTAATAACTTTCCACTGTTCTACCAAGGTATTTGGAAAGACAACGGCCAGTGCAGAGCCACCACCAGAGCGAAAGCCCGAACGGTAATACTTGGTTTTGATATCGTCGGTTAACACATTGTCATCACCCACGATTACCTTGAATTGATCAATCAGCTGCTTTTGTTTCATATCCATATCTCTAATTATTATGCCCAGCCACTATAAGCAGCCTGTTATGCAGCGTCTACGCTGCTGATCTCGCCAACACTATCCAAAATTAAGCTTACTTGTAATAAATCCAATATTTTCAGTTATTTAACAAAAACAAACTTCAAAATCTGAGTAAGAAACAGATTGTTTCTTTATGGAAACAATATCAAAACCAAACATTAACAGCTGCGTCACACATCCAGTTATTGCAAATGCGTGGCTTACACCGACTAATATTCGAAATGTGAAGTGAGGTGCCAAGCATGATATACAAAGCAGAAGATAAACAATGGGAGGGACAATCACTCAGCGACAATTCAATATCAAAGGGAAGATGCAGTTGACCATGCAGTTTAGCAAAATAAAGCTTCGCCAAGTGAAGTGTAAAAACGTTGGGGGCTTGCTTAGGTTTGGCTGTCTATTTAAACATTACCAGAATAGCTAGACATTGCCTGAGTCGTTCGACTTTACCTAGAGACTTACACCATGCCTAGAAAAAATGCCTAGAACTGATGGCTACGCTTTTGAAACCCTTGGTACAAGTGTTCAATAAAACGCTTCACCTTTTCAGGTTGCTGACGCGTATAAGGGTAAACCGCATAAATGCCTAAGCACTTGGCCGTTTGTCCTTGAAAAAGTTGGATTAAACGCCCCTGCTCTAAATCATCATGAATCAAGACTCTAGGTACGTAAATGATCCCTTGCCCTAACAAAGCCACATTTCTTAGTGCCGATGAATTGTTAGTACACAGATTACCATCGACTTTGACTTGGTAAAGTTCATCGCCCGCTTTAAAGGCCCACTCTTTTGCCCCAGTCTCTTGGTAGGAGTACGCTAAACAGTTGTGTTTGACTAACTCTTGAGGGGAATCTGGTTTGCCATTTACGGCAAGATACTTAGGAGAAGCACACACGACCCAGTGCGCATCCACCAGCTTACGAGCAATTAAGCTTGAGTCTGGCAGCACACCGGTTCTAATAGCAAGGTCGAAGCGATCGTTAACGATATCGACAAAACGATTGTCGAGATCCATATCTATGCTGATGTCTGGGTAACGCTCATTAAATTCAGCAATCACCCCCGGTAAAATGAGCTCCCCAGAGATGGTCGGTACGGTAATCTTGATGCTACCAGACAAGCTTTGACCTAAGCCAACGATCGATTCTTCTGCTGTTGCAACAGCTTGATAAACGCGTTTTGCTTGTTCATAAAACGACTGGCCCGCTTCGCTCAGCTTAATACTGCGTGTCGTTCGATAGAGCAGCTGCACACCGAGATCTTGTTCTAACTTAGCAATGCGCTTGCTCACCACCGACTTGGTCAACTGCATCTGTTTTGCAGCGCCACTAAAAGAGCCTTGCTCGATTAAGTGATAAAAGATGATGTAATCGTCGGTACTTCTCATGGACTCTCGCAAGCTTGTTGATAACAAGGTAATTTTAGGTGCTTTTGATTAAAAAAGCTGACCCTAATCTCACACTTGTTCAGCTCAGAGCACAAAATTTAGATATAAAAAAAGCCAGCATAGCTGACCAATCTGATGTGATAATGAAATGGAGGCGCCTCCCGGAGTCGAACCGAGGTCCACGGATTTGCAATCCGCTGCATAGCCACTCTGCCAAGGCGCCTTTGAGCTTTATTGTTATCTTAGGGAGCTTGTATAAAACCATCTCCTATAACAATCTTGCCGTGTTCTTACACTCTCTGTGCGAGAACGGGACGTACTATAGCGCCTATAAAAATTGAGTCAACCGTTGCCTAAGCTTTACTGTCTTGTTCGCTGACGCTTTGAGCTATTCTTGAACAAAATAAGCGCACACAGCTTTTCAAGCTCAACTCTTCGTTTTAGTTTTCATGGATATTTCACAATTGCCCACTAAGGTAAGAAGTAAAGGGACGATTGGAATCAAGTTTGAAACCACTTAAAAGATACCAGTATGAAAGGTATGCCGTTTTATGCAATCTCGCCTACCCAAGAGTGTTCAAACAGACACGCTATGGCTTTGACCCAAACGGACAACGAATCATCAAAAATCAATTTGGTAAAACCATGATCCGAGTGCTGTGGAGTGAAGCGGAAACTGAGGTTATTGTGGTGCTTAAAGGCTCTCATAGCCTAAGTGATTGGCTGTTGAACTTCGCGTTATGGACAAGAAGCTGTAAATCCATTGGGCTCAACTACCGTATCCACGCGGGGTTTTATCATCTTCTGTTTCAAGAGAGTCAACCCAGTAGAAACGACGATACGCTCGGCGCTTCAGTCTTCGAACGTTTAGAAACAACACTCGCGCCACTCATCGAAAAAGGCAAGCGAATTACCATCACCGGCCACTCTTCCGGTGGAGCGATTGGCTGCGTTTTCGCTGATTACCTGAATCACAAATACCCTAAGAGCATTAAACGTGTCGTTACGTTTGGCCAACCCGCAATTGGCAACTGGCAATTCAAGCAGCGCTATTCTCTTAACAAAAAGACTTATCGCATCTGCTGTGATTTAGACATCGTGACTTTCATGCCGCCGATTCCCCTTATATATTGGCACGCAGGCAGAATGCTCTGGCTGTACAACGGTCGAATCTATGAGAACACCCCAACCCTAATTCGCTTTGGGTGCTCGCTATTAAGCTGGGTGATTCGTCCCTTCTCGTATCACTTAATGAGTAAGTACATTCGCAACAAAGATTTTTTTGATCAGAGATAAATGCACGAATGCTCTACTCGAGTCTCAACTTTATCACTGCCTAACAGTTGATCGACGCGTAGTAGATATCTGACTGATTAGTAAACTCAAACATGAATTGATACGTCTTGCCATGACTGTCTGACACGGAGATCATCAGTTGATTCGGCTGGTCAGTAAGCTGGAAAGCATTTGACGAGTACCAAGTGCGATACACCCCATCATGTAAGTATTTCGACGTTAAAGCCAGTGATTCAGATTCCTCATTTAATTGAACGTCATTACTGATAACGGCATTTAGCTTCAAATGGTCGCTGTCCTGTGAAGACTCTAATCCAAAGTTCACCATCAATGTCTTTTCTGAGGACAAGCTAGGATAAACTCGTACTGTGATATCCCCGACGGTCTGCTCAAGAGCGTCATATTTCGCTTTATGATAACCACACCCTGAACTTGCTGTCTCTGCTTGTCCTGCTCGCACAATGGGCTTGTAGTAGTCTCGTGTTGTTGGATAAAGCACACACCCAGTTAGCATGGTAATCAATGACACGGAGACGAGTTTTCTAAACATTCACTATTCCTTTTCTTGGCAACCAAACAATTATGAACAGTGTTTTATTGTAATGCTCGATTTAGTTACACACGCTTACAACCACACCGTTTTGAAACGTGTTAGTAGGTAAAGTTGCTTAAGGAGGGATTCACTAGCTAGAAATAGCAAGCTGCGTTTACGGACATTCAGACACAAAAAAAACAGCACTAGGCTGGTCTTTTGTAATTTGGAGGCGCCTCCCGGAGTCGAACCGAGGTCCACGGATTTGCAATCCGCTGCATAGCCACTCTGCCAAGGCGCCAAATTGTGCGAGTTTTAAGAGTTCGACTCTGTTCCCTCTTGCGAGTAAGTAGATGGTGCCCCGGGCCGGACTTGAACCGGCACAGCGCGAACGCCGAGGGATTTTAAATCCCTTGTGTCTACCAATTCCACCACCAGGGCAACGCAATCATGCGATGGCAACACCATCTCTCATCGGCCTGTGCCGCGAGAACGAGACGTACTTTAACGGATTGAGCTGTAAGATCAATATATATTTTATCTTTTTAATTCAAATGGTTATTTATCGAACTTATAGCATAATAAGAGAACAAATAGTTCAAACCTTACTCTACAAAATACCCAATTTCATTTACGCTATCGTTTAAAGATTCAATCTACATCCCACTCAATCGCATTACTCACTCTTGTTTTCTATCTGCTTTTCTAGCCCAACTAGATTTAAAACTGTGGAAGCAGACGCCAACATCAGACCCAAAATCCAAACAAAGTACCACATAGTGCCTCCTAGTAGAGTGAATGACTATTTCGTTCAACATATTGGTTATCGAGCCTGCCGCGCATGGTGCGATAACTAAATGCGGTGTAACCAAGAATGATTGGAACCATAACAAAGGCAACGCCCGTCATGATATTGAGTGTCAGCTCACTTGAAGTCGCATCCCATAACGTCAGGCTGTGATTGGTATTGAAGCTTGATGGCACAATAAACGGAAACATTGTGAAACCAGCCGTTAAAATAATCGAGGCATTGGTTAAGCTAGAGCTGACAAATGCCATCAGATCTTTCGATAGCCTGATAAAGAAGAACGTCATAACAGGAAACGCGACACTGCCAATAGGTGCAAACCACATCCAAGTGTAGGTCTCGAAGTTACTCAACCATAACCCAGCCCCCGCAATTACCGTCTTATTTAGAGGGTTTGACTCACCATTATGATCAAGTAAACCAATCACTTGATAACCCATAAGTTCATCAAGCACCAACCCACCAATCACCATCAAGATGAACACCGCCCATGCACTCATTTGGCCAACAGTACGCGCTTTACCATAGATATTGTGCTTAGTCTTCAGCAACAGCCAAGTGCTCCCCTGCATTAGTGACATTGTCACGGACACAATGCCACTCAGTAAACTAAACGGGTTAATCAAGTCCAAAAAGCTTCCGTGATAAGTCACCATTAGTAAGCTGTTTAATGAGAAAGGTATCCCTTGTAATAGGTTACCAAAAGCGACACCGAACAACAGTGGTGGGAATACACCAGCAAATGCAATCGCGTAGTCACATACATCTCTCCATTGTTGGCTTTCTACTTTGGCGCGATACTCAAGTGCGAGCGGACGTAGCCACAAACCAATCAAAACTAAGTACATAGCGATGTACAGGCTCGAAAATACTGTCGAGTAAACTAAAGGCCATGCCGCAAACAACGCACCACCTGCCGTTATCAGCCACACTTGGTTACCGTCCCAATGCGGTGCAATGGAGTTAATCATCACCCGTCGCTCTGTGTCGGTTTTACCAATAATAGGTAATAAAGCACCAACACCCATATCAAACCCATCGGTGATCATAAAGCCAATCAACAACACACCGATCAGCACCCACCAGATCATTTTTAACGTTTCATATTCAAACATAACGACTCCATTTATTGTTGTGCTTGCAGTGCCAATTTGGCTGCGACTGAGTGATCGCCTTGCTCGTAGTGATAGCGACCGGTCTTTAAACTGCTTGGGCCTTTGCGCGCTACTTTCACCATCAAGTAACTTTCTACAATGATGAAGACTGTATAGAGCGCCATAATCAACGCTAGGGTAAGAAGAACATCCTCAGCAGTTTGATGCGAGGCCGCCATGCTGACTGGCAGCACTTCCCCTACCGCCCAAGGCTGACGGCCATACTCTGCAACGAACCAACCCGCTTCAATGGCAATCCAAGGCAGAGGAATCGACCACAAGGCCGCTTTAAGAACCCAAGGTTTCGCTGTGAATTTTTTACGGTAGGTTTGAAGGAAAGCAGCACCGAACACAATCAGCATGACCACACCGCAGCCAACCATGATGCGGAATGACCAAAACAATGGCCAAACGGTTGGAATGGAGTCGTCTGCCGCCATTTGGATTTGATGTTCGGTCGCGTCAGTGACAGTATCGGTGTAACGCTTAAGCAGTAAGCCATAGCCGAGATCATGCTTAACTTCATCAAACGCTTCTGTTGTAGCATTTGAGTTATCACCAGCACGCAAGCGTTCCAACAAATCATAAGCAATCATGCCGTTGCGGATACGATCAATATGTTGCTCTCGAAGATCATGGAGCCCTGTTACTTGTTCATCCAGTGAGCGCGTGGCGATGATTCCCATCAGATAAGGGATTTTCACCGCATAATCGGTTTCACCTTTCTCTTGGTTAGGTAAGCCAAAAAGAGTAAATGCGGCAGGCGCTGGCTCGGTGTGCCATTCAGCTTCAATGGCGGCCAGTTTCACCTTCTGAACATCGCCCAGTTCGTAGCCTGACTCATCTCCGAGTACCAGAACCGAGATAATTGATGCCATGCCAAAACAAGACGCAACAGCGAATGAGCGCTTGGCGAACTCAACGTCTCGACCTTTCAGCAAGTAATACGCACTCACGCCGAGAATGAACATTGCACCGCAGGTATAAGCTGATGAGACGGTATGTAGAAACTTCACTTGTGCAACAGGGTTGAGTACGACTTCAGCGAAACTGGTCATCTCCATTCGCATGGTTTGATAGTTAAACTCCGACCCAATCGGGTTTTGCATCCAACCGTTGGCGACCAAGATCCATAACGCCGAGAAACTCGATCCCAGGGCCACTAACCAGGTGACCACTAGGTGTTGGCGTGCAGACAAGCGTTCCCAGCCAAAGAAGAATAGCCCGACAAACGTCGACTCTAAGAAAAACGCCACCAGCGCTTCAATCGCAAGAGGTGCGCCGAAAATGTCACCGACATAATGAGAATAGTAAGACCAATTGGTACCAAACTGGAACTCCATCGTCAGGCCAGTTGTCACTCCCAACGCAAAGTTGATTCCGAAAAGTTTGCCCCAGAAGCGAGTCATGTCTTGGTAGATTTTGTTTCCTGTTAGCACATAGATAGACTCCATAATGGCTAACAAGCACGACATACCAATGGTTAGAGGGACGAAAAGGAAATGGAACATTGCCGTCAACGCAAACTGCAAGCGCGATAATTCAACAACATCAAACATTAAAGCTCCAAACATCATAATGATGACTTTCATACATAAGTTGGAGCGTATTTCAGCACAGTTCTCTCGAACCAAACTAGAACAGATCGGTGACTAAAAAATAGAACAGATTGAAAATTTCGTAGCAGATATTACACAGAAAATCAGGTCGATTCTGGCTTCCCTTTACTCAACTCTGCAACGAGGTCTCCTAAGGTTTTGATCGCGTGCGTTATCTTGTCATCGCAAGCATAAGAACTGTTGAGTCGAATGTGATGATTAAAACGTTTGTCACCGCTAAAGATGATTCCGGGAGCAACAGAAATATTGTGTTCGAGCGCTTTATCGTAAAGCGTTTCAACACAAACATTCTTTGGTAACTCAATCCAAAGAAAGTACCCGCCCTGCGTTTGATGAATCACCGTATCTGAGGGCAAATAGTCGGTCAGCAAACTGATGTGATTCTGCTTGCGCTCATGGAGTACCTTTCGCAGCTTCTTGAGGTGGTTGTCGTAGCTGTAATACGTCAGATAATGAGACAGTGCCAATTGAATCGGGATACTGCTCGATAATGTTGCTAGATGCTGTAGACGTTGGATCTTGAGCGCTTGTTGGCCAGCAACAACCCAACCAATACGAAAGCCGGGCGAGAGTGACTTGGAAAACGATCCGCATAACAAGATATTTTCATTCTTATCATAAGCTTTCGCTGGCAGACTCGAATCGCTGCCCACGAATAGCTCTCGATACACGTCGTCTTCGATCATAGGCACATTATGATGATTCACCAGCTGAGCAAGGCGCTGCTTGTTTTCGCTACTCATTGAGTACCCTACTGGGTTTTGAGCCGCGGTCATAAACCAACACGCTTTAATATCCATGGATGAGAATACTGAAGAGAGCACATCAAGGTCGATCCCAGTCTCTGGATCTGTTGGGATCTCTACCGCCGTTAAGTTTAATCGCTCTATGGTTTGAAGTACGCCATAAAAAGCGGGGTATTCTATGGCGACCAAATCACCTGGTTCAGTGCAAGACTGCAAACACAAACTCAGCGCTTCCATCGCCCCAGAGGTGATGACGATATCATCCGGTAGAACATTAAGCCCATTCACTTGATAACGCTGCGCAATTTGTCTTCTTAGGGTTTGATTGCCGGGGGGCAAGTTGGTCAGCATACTATTGTCCGGCATTTGACGACTGGCACTAGCGAGGCTTCGCGACAGGGCTTGGTGAGGAAACAAAGACGGATCTGGGAAAGCAGAACTGAGTGGGATAATGCTTGGGTCTTTGGCCTTTTGAAGTACGTCATAAAGCAGGTCACTGATCCGCACTGAGTAAGGCGTGATGGCTTTTGAGTTGCTCTCACTCCCCGTCACTACGCTTCGACGAGGTAATACAAAATAGCCTGACTTGGGCTTAGCATAGATATAGCCGGCAGCTTCAAGCTGTTGGTATGCTTGGAGAACCGTCTCGATACTCAGTTTATAGCGCTTACATGCATTTCTGATCGATGGTAGTTTCTCACCACTCAACCAGATATTGTGCTCAATTTGATTCTTCAGTTTCTCTGCTAATACCTGAGACTTTTTCATGCGCTTATTTCAAAAGACTTAATGATTTGGCAATAAGGTTACTGCAAGAGAAGCAGATAGCAAGAAATACAGATGCTTAGCGTTTTATGCTTATACTTTCTGCTTATACTTTCTGCTTATAGTTGGCGGAGTGAAGTCTTAACTGCGAGTTACAGTGCGGGCTAAAAACGAAAAAGCACAAACTCGACGGCCTGTGCTTGATTTATTGTGTTACTAAAATCCGTTGATCTTTATAACTTGAAGCGACTCAGCTCTTGCTTAAGGTCGTTGGCTAACTGATTGAGCTGGTCAGCTTGAACAACAGCATCGGAAGCGTCTACGGCCATTACATCACTCACCTCACGCACCGATTCAGTATTAGTGTTGATTTCAGCGGTTACTAACGATTGCTCTTCCGCAGCCGAGGCAATTTGGGTCGCCATATCGCTGATCACCTGAATCGCTTCACGGATCTGCTCTAAGCTCTCACCTGCTAAGTTAACGTCATTGACACTGGTACGTGCCATATCATGACTCTGGTTCATCACTTTAACCGCGCCATTGGTTGCTTGTTGAAGTCGTTTGATCTTGTCTTCAATCTCTTCCGTCGATGCGTGCGTTCTTTGTGACAATACGCGTACCTCATCAGCAACAACGGCAAAGCCTCGGCCTTGTTCACCCGCACGCGCGGCTTCAATCGCAGCATTAAGTGCCAGTAGGTTGGTCTGCTCGGCTATCTCACGAATCGTTGCCAGAATCGTCGCGATTTGTTGACCATGCTCTTCAAGCTCACTGATGATCGATACAGCACCAGTTAACTCATTAGCCAATTCATTGATTGAGGCTTGGCTTTTCTCCATTTGCTGGAAGCCTTGCTCGCTCAACTCTACTGAGTGAGTCGCGCTCTTAGCGGTATTATCTGCGTTAGATGCAATCTCTGACGTTGCTGTCGCCATTTCAGTTACCGCTGTTGCAACCATAGTGATTTCATCTTGCTGCTTGCCAACGCTCTCGCTTCGCTTCATCGCACTTTGGTTGGCGTGTTCTGCACCATGGGTCATTGCTGAGGACACGTTATTCACGTTTTTCATCATCTCGTGGAGACGATCAATGAAGGTATTGAACTTATCAGCCAATTGCCCCACTTCATCATGACTAGATACTGTCAGCCTGCGTGTTAAATCCCCTTCGCCCTCTGCGATGTCCGCCAGCGCTTCACCGACTCGACCCAACTCGACAAGTTGGCGAGCAACAAACCATGAGGTCGCGATAGCCATTACGATCAGTACAATCAAACCTGTCGTAACTTGGTTGATTAACATGGTAAATAGCGGTTGTTCCAAGACCTCTTTATTCATTTCTATCACAAGCATCCAATCGGTATTCTTGATTGGTTCGGCCATGATCACTTTCTCTACACCATCTACGTATGCATAAAGTGTCGTTAAGTTCGCAGCTGCAGAATTTAAGCTCGTAACATTTAGCTCAGGGGCAATATCGGTGATCTTCTTGAGAATGAAGTCTTTGTTACTATGCGCAACCACTGTGCCTTGAGTATCGATCAAAATAGCTCGACCATCACCCGGTACTGGAATCGCCAATACGTCTTGAATTAACTTATCTAGAGCGAGGTTAGACGCTGCTACCCCAACGATTTGACCATTTTCAAACACAGGATCCGTCAGCGTAACCACCAAGGTTTGCATGGTGACGCTCACGTAAGGTTTGGTGGTAATTGCTCTGTTCGCCGCCAGCGTCTCTTTGTACCAACCGCGAACACGTGGGTCATAACCGGGTTTATTCAAAGAAGGATCATGACGGAACATCTCACCATCTTTGTTTCCAAAATAACTGAGGCCAAATCCACCTGACACCAAGGTTTGTCGCAAGTGAGGCACCACATCCAAATCTGGGTTCAATGAGATTTGTTGTTGTAATCCGTTTACTGCTTGTTTCTTGTCGTGAAACCAATCACTAATGCCTTTGGCGTGAGCATGGAGCGTATTTCGGCTTTCACTCTCTATCGCTTGCCAGCTATTGGTTTGAAACGTTTTGTAGCCAATGAAAAGTAAAATGGCAGATGTCACCGCAATCGCCAAAACCACAGAGGAAACCATTTTCCTCTTTAGACTAAATTGCATAATTTAGAGCCTCTTATAAAACTTAGAACATGAGTTAGTGTTTTATAGTCTCACCTATGCAACTGATTTTATGAGATTTTCGACTCAATAATGAAACAAGTTGGGTATGAATTGTCAATATGTGACTTGTGCAATACCAAAGTAGTATAGAACCCGCTATGAAGGCGTGCTTATGAAATATAGGTACGTTAACGAGATATAGAAGTGTTTAAAACAAGAGCCAAAATTCAGATACAAAAAAACCAGTCACTAGGACTGGTTTGATTGAATAATGGAGGCGCCTCCCGGAGTCGAACCGAGGTCCACGGATTTGCAATCCGCTGCATAGCCACTCTGCCAAGGCGCCTTAATTTGATTGTCGTAGTCTAAGGTAACTACGTGTCTCTTTAGAAGAGAAATAGATGGTGCCCCGGGCCGGACTTGAACCGGCACAGCGCGAACGCCGAGGGATTTTAAATCCCTTGTGTCTACCAATTCCACCACCAGGGCACGCAATTCTTTATTGCGATGCCGTTACGATTCGTAAACACCATCTTTAATGTCGAAGTGAATCAACATTACAAAATTTATAGCTAAACATGTTTTCTGTATTCAAACTCGAAGTTTGAATGGAGGCGCCTCCCGGAGTCGAACCGAGGTCCACGGATTTGCAATCCGCTGCATAGCCACTCTGCCAAGGCGCCTTTTTATTTCAACACGTTAGGATGTTGTCCCGCTGTGTTCGGGTGCTTACTTTACGGATTGAGAAAGGATAGTCAAATAAAAATGTGCATTTAAATTCTGTTTGCTGACATTTAAATCAAATTGCTGCACCTTCCACCTATTCAGACAGAAATCGTACAGCAATTTACATCACCATTTTTTCATTAAACGCCCAACGAGGCTTGGATGGTACGACCAACAGTGATCAAACATACTCATTAATTGAGGGTTGCCGTACTTAGAAAGGCTCACAGCGTGGAAGCGATTCTTGTGTTGTTTCAATTTCTCAACCTGCGCAATCATCTCATCAGACTGCTTAGGTGCGATAAAGTCAGAAAGCACAACCAAATCTGCGTTCTTGTACTTATCGCCCATCATGAGATCAATCGACTTCATCAAGACTGGTTCTAAATCGGTACCGCCGTGGAATGAGTAACTTAAGAAGTCACTCGCTTCACGCAATCCGTCCTGACGAGTTAACTCATAAGTGATTTGCTCTGAAGAGAACAGAATTACGTAACAATCGCGCTCTTCTGCCAATGCAATTTGCATCAACGCATAAGCCATAGCTTTAGCCGATTGCTCAGGGAAGCCGCTCATCGAGCCAGAGGCGTCAACACAGACGATAAATGGCCCTTTCTCGATATCGACATTCTTAGCATCTGGTTTTTGCGCTTTCACTTTTCTTAAAGTTCGAGATTTACCTTGAGAGCGGTAACTCAATAAACGCTTATCAGCTAAATGCTTGTAGAAGATAACTTCGAGTTCTGGGTAAGCCAGGAACATGGTTTCGTTTGGCAGCATCTTATTAAGGTCGTCACTTTCGTGAATACCGACAATGTCGTCTACCGCTTCATCGGCTTTTTCTTCGACCATCTGAAGCTCTTCAACCGGCGCTTTATGCAGAGACGGGTCATCTTCTAAACCAGCCATACGGCCAAGCTTCTCAGCAATCTCTTGAAGCCCTTTGTGCTTGTTGAGAAACTCTGCATGACGCTTCATTACCGTAAGGTCTGTTTTGCTCAGCTTGGCTGACGCCATATCCCACAAACGCCCTACACTGCCTTCATCACCAGATTCCGTCACTTTGTCCATGTTTTTCATGGTTTCCATGCGCTGGTAAAGATCGGCAAGCACTTTCTCTTTGCTTGCTTCAAGCTCAGTTACCTGCGCTTGTTTGATCGCTTCAGACAGGGCTTGATACCACTGGTCACAGAAGTAATGCGGGAACATGGCGTTATACACGCCCTTATTGTGTTCAAGCAGACGGCGAGCTTGTAGATAAAACGCAGAGTGCCACTCCAGCTTTTTGATCACCGAGTCGATCTCTTCAAAAAACTGCTCTTCATTCCAGTGAATCACTTCTTGGTAGAGGGCAATTTCTTGTTGAAATCGATCGGTTTCGCAGACTTTGGTGACGCGTTTTTTCACCTTGCCACGCCACTTAACTAAATGGTTTTTAACAGAGGTTTTAACACCTTTGTTTTCCGCCGCCATCATCACTTGCGAGCGGGCCAATAAGTCGTTCATTGCAGTATCAATGATGCCAGAGTCTGCGACCATTAAAGCCAGATTTAATCCGTCTGCTCCTAACATATAGGGTCCCCTTACTCGAAGTATTGGCTCATGAACTTGATACGCTGAACGATCTTACTGCTCTTAACCTGTGTGGTTTCAAGATCTTGAGTGATGGATTGCAAGCTTGCTTCCATCGCCTTCGGTAATTCAGGGTCAATAAAGTTATGTGGTAGCGCACCATGGAAATCTGAGCGCACTTTCTTGAGGTTAAATTCTGCGTCTTGAAGCTGTTTAAGCGCGGCTTCTGCACCTGTTAACCATTTGTCGTATAGTTCTTTGTCCAGACCATCAGACGTCACGACGCTAACTAACACTGAACGGTTAGCAATGTCTTTGATAACGAGTTGGTTAGATGCATCTAAATCCAGCTTGAGGCGACATAGGTTCTTGTTTTCATTTACATAACCATAGATGTCACCGTGACCTTCTTTGATCACGCGGTCGAAATCATCTTTAGCAACGTAAACCCAGCGACTGTCGCCCTTTTCAGACTCAGACACTGACATATTGCTTTGCAGTAGCACCAACTTCACTAGGTTGTAGGCACTGCCCACGCTGTACATTTTTGCGTTCTTAATATCGTGCTGGTAAATGTCTTTACGCAATAGACCGCTGCTCGTTTCCATTGAAAGAGATACAGATAGAGTTGACTCTACATCTTCTTGAATCTCTTCTAACTCTTCACGTGCTAGCTCAATTTGGTGTTTTGATTCTTGTTGGTCAAACGCTCGGTTCAACGCAAAATCGTTAACGACACTACGCACCACGTCACGAGACTCTGGGCTATGCCATAAACAGTCTTGAAGTAACATGATATCAAGCGGATTCACCGTATCACGGCCACTGAAGAAGGCACTCGCTTTAAGCAGCTTAACGGCTTTCTTCCAACGACGGTCAGACACGTAAAGTTCAGAGTCTGACATTGCGCCGCCCTGCTTCTTCACTGTCTCTTCAAGCATGGTTTTAAGCTCGTAAAGCTTGTCGAAGGCGTTGTCGTTAAGCTCTAGACGATCTAGCTCTTTCTGCCATTGGTGGTATTCAATATCAGTGATAGCCAGACCCGGTGGGATGGTCGCTTCTTGAGGTGTACCCGTGGTTAGCATCGACTTAAAATTCTGCTTATTCTGGATACGGTTTACGAACACGCGCACCAGCATACGGTCATAAAGAGCCTCTAGGCCGCTGTCTTCATCTGGTAATTCGTTAGATGCAGAAACCAACAGTCGCATCGGAACACGTTCGATGTCGCTGCCGTTTTTAAAGGTTTTTTCGTTAACAACAGTCAGTAGCGTATTAAGGATTGCCGGACCTGCTTTCCAAATCTCATCAAGGAAAACAACCTGAGCGGTTGGCAAGTAACCCTCAGTTAAACGCACGTAACGACCATTGTCTTTCAATTCTTGAATACTCAATGGACCAAAAACTTCTTCTGGGGTTGAGAAGCGCGTCATCAAATATTCGAAGTAACTACTGTTATCGAAAGCTTGTATTAAACGTTTCGCGATCAGACTTTTCGCGATACCCGGAGGACCAAGCAAGAAAACACTTTCGCCTGCAAGCGCAGCAAGTAAACAAAGTTTAATGGTGTCTTCACGTTCGTAAACACCGTCAGATAAGGCTTGAGCAAGCTTGTTAATGCGTTCGGAGAGTAATGCTTTGTCAGCATGGGAGGATACAGAAGGGTTCATCACAGCAAAACTCCGGAAACTTTCAAGATAATTAAGAGTGTAGATATGTTTTTATACATTTGTTAGCACTTTGTTACAAGTGTATTTTATTGTTGAGTAGCATTTATATCAGATGGTTAGGTTGGTAATTTTGGTGTAATCAAAGATTCCAATTTTGAGAATAGAGTCACAATGTGTGATGAGTTTCGTGGAACGCATTCAGAATTTTTCTTTTATTTTCGACATAATTGGCGTTATGGTGGTCGACGTCTTATATGTCCGGCAATTGGCAAGGAAAGTGACTACCACTCCATGAAAACAATAATCCACAAATGGAAAAGCATCTCACTAATAGAAGAGGATGTTAAATTACCCACCGGGTCCTCAATAACTCACACTACGATTCAACATCCTGGCGCAGCAGTCATACTTCCCATCACGTCTAACGGAAAGGTCATTCTCATCAATCAATTTAGACCTTCGTTAAAAAAATGGCTGTTAGAGCTCCCAGCAGGCACGATGGAACAAGGTGAAACACCTTTAGATTGTGCGAAGCGAGAACTTGAAGAAGAGACTGGTTACAGTGCTGGTCAATTTCAAAGTTTGGGGCAAGTGACTCCACTCGCTGGCTTCTGTGATGAGATCCAGCATCTATTCGTTGCATCAGAGCTCAACCTAACCACACGCTTCAGCTGTGATGATGACGAAGTCATTGAAGTGCTTGAGCTGACTATTGAAGAGCTTCAACAAAAAATTCGTAACGACCAAATTACCGATACCAAAACTATCGCGTGTTTAAGTAAAGCCCAGCTTTGCGGCTACCTATAGGAGAGAAATATGGACTTTCGTTCTGATACCGTCACCAAACCAAGTCAGGCTATGCGCCAAGTTATGGCTAACGCCGAGGTTGGCGACGATGTCTACGGTGATGATCCGACTGTAAATGACTTAGAGCAGTGGGCAGCCGAAGAAGCAGGTTTTGAAGCCGCCATGTTCACTTCATCGGGCACGCAAGCCAACCTTCTAGGATTAATGGCCCATTGTGGACGCGGTGATGAATACTTGTGTGGGCAGCAAGCTCACAACTATAAATATGAAGCGGGAGGTGCCGCGGTTCTCGGTTCAATTCAGCCACAACCGATTGAGAATAACCCAGACGGTACTCTAGACTTTGGCAAACTCGAAAGTGCAATTAAGCCTGACGACAGCCACTTCGCTCGCACAACGCTACTGAGCTTAGAAAACACCATCAATGGTAAGGTGCTGCCACTTTCTTACTTGGCCGAAGCTCGTGAGTTCACCAACAAGCACGGTTTAAAACTGCATTTAGATGGTGCTCGTGTATACAACGCAGCGGCGGCATTAGATGTTCCCGTTAAAGAAATCGCTCAGCATTTTGACTCAATGACCATCTGTTTATCTAAAGGTCTGGGGGCTCCGGTTGGTTCACTGCTTCTAGGCAGCAAAGAGTATATCGCTAGAGCACGTCGCCTAAGAAAAATGGTGGGGGGCGGTATGCGTCAAGCTGGTATCTTGGCGGCAGCAGGTAAAATGGCGCTTACAGAAAACGTAGCGCAACTGAAGACCGACCACAAAAACGCGAAAGATCTCGCAATTGGCCTTAGCGAATTGACAGGCTTCTCAGTGAACCCTGACTTTGTTCAAACTAACATCGTATTCGCCAAGCTAGATGACAGTGTCGATATCACAGCAATCGCGAATAAGCTGGCAGCAAAAGAGATCACTATTACACCGAGCAACCCGATTCGCTTTGTGACACACCGTGATATCTCTAGCGCAGATATCGCTCGCTTCCTAACAGAGCTTAAAGCCGTTCTTTAGTTACGGCTTGCGACCCAAATAACTGAAAAAAACCAAACCCTATGTTGCTAATCACAATATAGGGTTTATTTTTGCCTTCAAAAAGATCCGCCTACCCTCGACGTAAAACAAGATAAGCCGACTTCAGCCTGTGCTAAGCTCAATAAACTAAAGCACTTGGTTGTTTTTCTACCGATATATCGCAGTGCAAAGCCTATATAGCTTTACACGCCCTATCGAACCCTTACAATGTGCTCAAAATATTTTTACAAGGTTTATCTCTATGTCTATCCAATGGTTTCCGGGCCACATGCACAAAGCCCGCAAAGAAATCGAAGAAGTTATCCCTAAAGTCGACGTTATCATTGAAGTACTAGATGCGCGTATTCCATTTAGTTCAGAAAACCCAATGATTGCAGAGATCAAAGCAGGTAAACCGGTAGTTAAAGTTCTAAACAAACGCGACCTAGCCGATCCAGAGCTAACACAGATGTGGATTGAGCACTTTGAAAAAGAGCAAGGTGTGAAAGCGATCGCGATTACCACCAGCGTTAAAGAAGAAGTGAATCACATCATGGAGCTGGTACGTAAGTTAGCTCCTCACCGTGAAGAGATCGGTAAAAACATTCGTACCATGATCATGGGTATTCCAAACGTTGGTAAATCAACCATCATTAACTGTCTAGCAGGTCGTACGATCGCTGTAACAGGTAACCAACCTGCTGTGACTCGTCGCCAGCAACGCATCAACCTACAAAACGGTGTGGTGCTTTCTGATACTCCGGGAATCTTGTGGCCAAAAGTGGAAAACCCACACAGTGGTTTCCGCCTAGCAGCAACTGGTGCAGTAAAAGATACTGCAATGGAATACGATGAAGTAGCTTTCTACACGGTAGAGTACTTGGCGAAGCAATACCCTCACCTACTGAAAGAGCGTTACCAAATCGAAGAACTACCAGAGTCAGACATTGAACTGATGGAAGAGATCGGTCGCAAGCGAGGTGCACTGCGTGCAGGCGGTCATATCGATTTGCATAAATGTTCAGAAATTCTACTTCATGAACTGCGCAACGGTACACTAGGTCAAGTGACTCTAGAGCTACCAGAGATGATCACACAAGAGCTGATCGAAGTAGAACAGGAAGCACTACGTAAAGCTGAAGAGAAAGCAAAGAAAAAAGAAGAGCGTCGTAAGCGTTACCTGAAGAACAAGCGCTAATTATTGCCCACATTCGCGTAAACTCGTTACGCGAATTTTCCGGCTTTTCTCGCCCTAATGATATCGTTAGGGCGTCACTTCTCAGCATTACCCCGTCATTGATAGAACTAATATCTTGTCACATAAATAAAATCTAAAATTTACATTAGTGAGTTTCATAGACATACTGACGCATTATTTTGTGATCCCGTAGCGAATTTTAAGATGCGTTCATATCCCGGTTTTCAAAACCAGCGTTTCAAAACCTATTTTGATAATGAAATATACCTGCCGTATGTCAATTTCATCTACCTACCGATCACTATATTTCTAGCCTTTATCATCACCGACTTCATTCATTTTGGTGACCAGTGCATCATGCCTATTGTTCTGCGCGTCATTCTTTCAGCATTGATGGCGGGAGCCGCGTATTACTGCATAAATAATCGACCAAACATACTGCAACAGTTAGAGAGTTTACTACTGATAACGAGTGCACTGTTTCTCGTTGTCGTTGGAAGGATAGCCATCGGCTTTGGAAATTATGACTACCAAGGCGGCGTCATTCTGGTAATGATTTATCTCGGTACCTTCTCTCGTCTATCTGCTCGATACAGTTTATTTACCCTAACCTGCATACTGGCTAGCTATCTTATCGGTTTATCGCCACTTCTTTATGCCGCTGAACCTGCGCATGAACTTGAAATTATCTCTATCTATTTAGCAACCTACGTATTGGTTGCCGCAGCAAGCTTAAGAAGAGACTTAGAAGTTCACAAACGCTTCTCTCAATCTGAACAACTGCGCAAGCAAGCGATCCAACTGAGAAAACAATCGAACCTATTTGAAGCACTCTCTTACCAAGATGCTCTAACCGGCTGCTACAACAGACTTTATCTACACCAAGTTATCGAGCCGAACATCAATCGTAATCAATCTATGACAACCATTATGATCGATATCGACCACTTTAAGTCGGTCAACGATACATACGGTCACCAAACTGGCGATATGGTTATCAAAGAACTTGCGAAAGCGATTAAGGCTAAGCTGCCAGTTAAGAGCAACCTTTTCAGATATGGTGGAGAAGAATTTCTGATTATTGCTCAAGGGTTAAATAGCACCCAGGCGCAACAACTTTCCGATAGTTTGCTCACATCACCTTCAAAGCTTTCTTTGGACGTGACGGTTTCTGTTGGCGTAAAACATATTGATCGCGCTGTTGGTTCGGTTGAACAATTGATTGAAGATGCTGATAGAGCGCTTTACCAATCTAAGAAGAATGGGCGTAACTGCATTTCATGGTGCACCGTCTCCTACCCCAATGTAGAAACTGTAGCAGTCTAAACACGGCACAAACAAAAAGCCCCGAGCTAATCCTCGGGGCTTTCTATTTTTAATCGTGCTTACTTTATCAAGCTGGCGTTTGTAGTTGCTGAGCTAAAGTCGAAGGTGAAGGCCAAGAGTAGACTTTCTCTTTTACTTTACTGCCGCAAGGCGCATCCCAAATTTGCTCAAGCTCTTCTTTACCACCGATGGACTCATAAAACCCGATAGCTTGCTTGTTTTTAGACATCACCTCTAAGTAGAGGCCACTATCAGCATAGTATTGCTCAAGTCTCTCTGAGAGCTCTGATAACAAGCGTTTACCAATCCCACGACCACGGTAGGCGTTATCAACATGCAACGCATCAATAAAAGTACCACGGTCGAAGTTGTGATTTCCGAATGCACATACAAACCCAACAAGCAGCCCACCTTCTTCAAGAAGTAAAACATGTTGATTAAAAGGAGGGTTGATAAGGCGTGTTTGCCAAATTACCGATCTGTCTTCTAGAACGTCCTGATCTAGATATTGGTCAGCAAGAATACCTCGATAGTAGATTTTCCAACTGTCTGCATGTAACTGTGCGATACGCTCGTAATCTTTATATTCAGCTACTCTAATTTCCATTTATTAGCCCTTAGCACTTCCATTTATTTATAACTTCTACATTTAATACTACTTACCTACAAAATTAAAGCAAAACATACTATTAAAACCCGACCGCTAATAGGTACTTACACTTTGATTCTTGACTTACACGTGTACGCTGATATTCTAGCGCACATCTGTACGCTCAATGGAATATGCTGATGACAACTGGCAATACAACGCAAAATAAGAAGCCGCCTCTGATCTGGCTAAACGTTTTTATCTTCTCTTTTAGTATGCTTTTGGCTCTAGTTGCCGCCCCTCTTTATGGCTACTACAACGGATACGGCGCGGAGCATTGGGTTTGGTTGGCGATCTGTTTTAGCTTTTGTAATCTATCAATAACAACGGGTTACCATCGTTTATGGTCGCACAAGGCGTTTGAAGCGCATTCTAGCTTACGATTCCTTTTTGCTTTGGGTGGCGCATTTGCACTTCAAAACAGTGCCCTTCACTGGTCTTCTGATCACCGAGTACATCACAAGCATGTCGACAACAATGACAAAGACCCGTACTCAGCTAAACGTGGTTTTTGGTACTCGCATATCGGTTGGATGATTCGCAACTACAACACCTCAATTTATAAAGATTACGAAAATTGCCGCGATCTTAAAAAAGACAAAATTGTGATGTGGCAGCATAAACATTACATCTTGTTAGCGCTGATCATGAATTTTGGTGTCCCTATCGCGCTTGGCGTGATCTATGGTGACGTGATTGGCATGTTGCTAATGGTTGGTGCAGTTCGTTTAGTACTTAACCACCACACCACTTTCTTTATCAACTCACTTGCTCACATCTGGGGTAGCCAACCTTTCACAGATAAGAACACAGCACGTGATAATGGTATTCTTGCGGTTTTGACTTTTGGCGAGGGTTACCACAACTTCCATCATATTTTTGAGAATGATTACCGCAATGGCATTTACTGGTGGCAATACGATCCAACTAAATGGCTGATCAAAGGCGCGTCGCTATGCGGCCTGACGTCGAAATTAAAGAAAACGCCACAGGCTCGAATTGAGAAAGCCGAAGCTACGATGCTCTTAAAACGTACTCAACAGAAAATCATGCATCGAGCAGACAACATTCAAATAGCTGAGAAACTGCAAGCAGAGTTCGACTCTCTTGTTGCAAACATGAATGAATACTACGCTGTGAAAAAGCAGTTGCTTGAGAGCAAACGAGACGACGTAGTTAAGAAGTATGAGCACTCATTGCTTAAAGTACGTTACCAACAAATCAAGCTCAATTTTGAACAGCAGAAGCGTAATTGGGCCCAAACAGTAGAACAGTACGCTTAACCTTTTAATAACATATTCTGTTCTTTATCAAGCGCCTAGGCTAAAACAGCCTTGGCGCTTTTTCGTTTTTATTACCCTGTTTATGGTTTGGGTTGAATAAAAACTCTAATCAAATCTGAAGCAACATCTAATATCACACTTACAATGTAAGAAAACGTTTGCTTACATTTCTAGTTGTGATCAAAGTCACTTACGGAATTTCATTTTGTAACATAGAATGCGCGCCCTCCTGTTCCACGGACTACAAAAGCGAATCATTTTATGAAAATGTTAAAAACATCACTGGCGCTAGCAATCTCTACTACCCTTTTATTCGGCTGCGGTGACGAAACAACAAACAATTACTACCCAGAAGTTCCTCAGCCTGAAGTTCCACAACCGACGCCTGTAGACAGCAAAGGACGCATCGCAGTATTCAACCTATCTTTCGATCGTTATACCTACGAAGATCTTGTTGCAGAAATGAAGCTGACTAAACCAGAGCAAGATGCACTGATTAAAGGCTGGCAAGATAAAACGCTGTCTGATGAAGACAACGCAACAGCTCTTAAAGTGATCCAGATTCGCAACGTAGCTGCAATCATCCAGACTGAGCGCCCAGCGGTTATTATGATGGCAGAGTTCAACAACGACGGTACTGCTGAAAACAATGACGCTATCATTGGTTTCCGTTTGAACTACCTTGCGGTTTCTCAAAACTCTAATAGTTTTGACCAAGACGGTATTCATTTAGAGCCAATCGTATTCCAATACTTTGCTAACTTCGCAACCAACACCGGTCTATTAAACGAATTTGGTTTTGACTTAGATAACGACGGTAATGCAGGCCAGCTCCCAGGTGATGCATGGGGCTTTGGTAATTACCACGGACAATATGCGTTCGCTCTAATGTCCATGTACGAAATTGATCACGACAACATTCGTACTTTCCAAAAATTCAAATGGAGCGATATGCCTTCGGCTACCATGCCAACGATCACCAACTGTAATGATTCTTGGAATCCGATCCCTGAAGGTATGGAATGTGGTGATGATTGGTACACTGCTGAAGAGTGGGCAGAAGTTCGCCTTTCTTCTAAAAACCACGTTGACGCACCAATCCTGATCCCACAAGAAGATAGCACTACTGACACAATTCATCTGCTTATGTCTCACCCGACACCACCGATTTTCGATACAGGTAAGAACAAGGTTCAAAATGCTGATGAAGTTAACTTCTGGGTTGATTACATCGAAGGTAAAAACTACATGTACGATGATAAAGGTGTGACAGGCGGTTTAGCTGATGATGCCAAGTTCGTAGTAATGGGCGACCTTAATGCCGATCCTCTTAAAGGCGATGGCGACCTAACAGCAATCAATGCACTAATGGATCACGACAAAGTGAACCGTTTAGCGACGTTTGGCCCATTAGCACCTTCTAGCCTTGGCGGCCCAGAGTGTTTAGCACTTGGCGAATGTAAAGAAGCAAACTGGGATACTCCAAACCCAGGTCAAGTAACAAGCACAAGCGGTCTGCGTCTTGATCATGTTGTTCCATCAGAGAACCTAACTATTTCAGATTCTGGCGTGTACTGGCCTGCTACATTTGAAGAAGGTCGTCTGTTAATGAATGATGAGCGTGTAGGCAACTACGGTAACGGTAAAGATATCTCTTCGGATCACCGCATGGTTTGGATCAAAGCTGAAATCCATAACTAATATTCCCGCTTAAGCTTTTTCAATAATGCCCGACTCTTGAGTTGGGCATTTTTTATTTTCTTTTTGTAATTATTACTCAAGCAACCCTCTTTTAATTATGGACTCAAGCATCCATAGTTATTGGATTTGGGCACTCTTTAATCCCGTCTATAAACTGCCTATATTACTTGCACTTATCGAGCAAAATTCCAAGGAATAAAGAATGAGCAAGCTAACTATTATTGCCACTATCGTCGCAAAACAAGACCGCATCGACCTAGTTAAATCTGAACTGATCAAATTAATCGAGCCTACTCGTGTAGAGGAAGGTTGTATCAATTACGATCTGCACCAAGACAACGACAACCCTGCTCACTTCGTTTTTCATGAAAATTGGGAATCAGAAACTCTGTTAGAGAAGCATTTAGGCAGCCAACATATCGCGGACTACCTTGCGGCAACTGAAGGTTCGGTTGAATCGTTTATTATCAACAAAATGACTCACGTCGCCTAAGTAACTTCTCACGGCTTTAGAATACCCCGTTCATAAGACGGGGTTTTGTCGTTTTAAGGACTTGTGATTTTTGTCCATAACGAAAAAACCCGCCAACTACGGCGGGCATGGTCAAACTTTGTGACTGCTTATAACAGCTCTGTAGCAACCATCAAACCAATATTGAGCGTTAACTATGACTAAATAACGCTCTGATATCTCTTTGCTTTTTAGCTAACACGGGGGCATTAGTTGAAAGCACGAGCCAAGATACCATTCCCTTGATATTGGTAAACACTTGAATTGTTACTCACAAAAACCGACTCTCCCGGTTTCAGTGTGATACTCTGCCCTTCCGAGGTTACCGTCGCTTCCCCTTCTACACAGAACAAGATCTCCGCGCTGCGTAGGTACTGTGATTTGCTTTCATCGGTTGCAGATAGAATGTCAAACCCGAAGTCATCGACTGGGATTGGATAGCTCATCTTTCCTTCTTTTAGCACTGGCTTTAACCGGATATCTTGAGGCTTGATAGGTTCAAAAATAGTGTTGTCAATCAGCTCTGGAACATCAATGTACTTTGGCGTTAAACCTGCTCGCAGAACGTTGTCGGAGTTCGCCATGATCTCTAAACCAGTACCTTGAACATAAGCGTGTGGTGTTTCCGCAAACAAAAACATGGCTTCTCCCGGTGCGAGTTCAACCGTATTTAACATCAATGGCGCAAACAAACCGATGTCACCTGGGTAGTGCTGTTTAAAGTCTTGGCTGTATTGCAGAGCTTCTCGACCCATTACCGTCTTAGCCGGACGTCGATGTGCCGCGTACAATTCCTGTAACGCCGTTTCTTTCTTTTCGCCTTCTAACGACATGATCGCGGTAAAAAATGCTTTCAATGAATCACTGTCGGCATTGGCTTTAAGAACGTTTAACTCAATCGCTAACGATGGAATATCAGCCTCTTCAAACAAAGCAATAATGTCTTCAATCGGTCTGAATCCATTCATCGCCTTATAAAACGTCAGTGCATAAACCAACTCAGGTTTGTGGTTTGGATCTTTGTAATTACGGTTAGACGCATTCAGTGGAATACCCAACGCATTCTCACGCTCGAAGCCTATTTCAGATTTACGTTTGTTCGGGTGAACTTGAATAGACAAAGGTGTTTCCGCAGCCAGCACCTTAAATAGGAAAGGTAATTCACCAAAGCGTGCCGCTGTATAGCCACCTAAGACATCAATCTTATTCTCATCAATCACGTGAGAGAGAGTTTCGCCTGTGCCACCGACCTTCGAACAACCATTTGGGTGAGCTCCCATCCAGATCTCAGCTTGTGGTTCTTGATTAGGATTTACAATACCAAACAATTGGTTAATGGAGTCTTTACTGCCCCATGCGTAGTTTTGAATAACATTGTCGAGTTTAAATAGAGACATAATTACTTCTCATTAAAAATCTGGCTGCCAAGCTTGAGCGTGGCTGCGATGTTGCGGGCAGTGCGAGTTAGGTTGCGACTCGCTTCCGATAAAACTTGTTCTAAAGGTTGCGGTGAACGTACAGTGCCAAAGGTGCTGTTGATGACTTGGTATAACTCATCGATTTCTTGACCTAATGAGCCAGCAATACCGATCGTCGGAATGCGTCTACTTTGCGCGCGTCTGGCGATTCCAAATGGCGTCTTACCTTGTAAGGTTTGATTATCCATTTGGCCTTCCCCAGTAATAACAAGGTCTGTATCTTCGAGCACGTTGTCAGCATTTAGCGTGTCCAAAAACATCTCAATGCCCTGTTTGATGTGAATATCAAACAGCAAAGATAGCCCTAGAGGTGCGCCACCAGCGGCTCCAAACCCCTTACACTCACGATGATCTTGCCCACTCTCTGATTTCACAACCAAAGCAAACTGTTCAATGGCTGCATCCAACGTTTCGACAAGTTCCGCTGTCGCCCCTTTCTGCGGACCAAAGACGTGGCTTGCTCCATTAGGGCCAGTCAATGGATTGTCTACATCGCAAGCGATAACAAACTCAACTGTTCTACAGCGAGGGTGAAGGTTTGAAAGATCTATCTTTGCGATGTCACTCAACGCATTACCACCCGGTTGTAATTCACAACCGTTCGCATCCAGTAACCTCGCCCCCAATGCTTGAGCAATCCCCGCCCCCGCATCGTTCGTGGCACTACCACCTAAGCCAAGTAAGATCTTATCTACACCACAATCTAATGCTTGTTTGATCAGTTCCCCTGTACCAAAGCTGGTTGCTCGCTGAACGTCTCGCTGCTGTGGTGTAATGAGGTCAAGACCTGAAGCAGCAGCGAATTCAATCAGTGCCGTTTTCTCTCCGTTTGACTTGTCACCATTAAGTAACGCCCAGCTTGCTTGAACAGGTTCACCGAGTGGTCCCGTTACTGTTGATGTGCGCAACTCACCTTCAAGCCCTTGCAACAGAACATCAACCGTTCCTTCTCCGCCATCAGCTAACGGTAAGTGAACATACTCTGCACAAGGAAATACTTGGCGAAACCCAGCCTCAATGCTTTCACACACCTGCTTCGCAGATAGAGATTCTTTGAATGAATCAGGAGCAATAACAATTTTCATCGTCGTTCACCTACTCCGCCCAACACCTGGGCGGAGTACCTTAAGTTAGAATTTCACTTGGAATGATTTCGCCTGACACGCCTTTAGAGTGCCAAAGGTTTGAACTTCCACTTGAGTATCGCGAACTCGTTCGTCCATACTCGTTTCAAGCCAAGAAATCACAGGTTGAGTAAACTGAACCTTGTCTTCTACTTCACCCGATTCGGCAGGGTTGTAGACACGTAGAATCAACGCGTCTTCATCTTCTGCTTTCTTAAGCACACTCAATACTGCGCCTTTCTGCACTTTATTCAGTAGTGAGTACGTCAGTGGTTTGTCTTGCTCGCCAACGTTCAGTTTCATCGCGTTGTATGGGATCTTGTTGTAACACTCGATTGGCGTGACATTGTCACGAGCTTCCGCCATGATGTTTGCGTCAATGTGGTTTCCCGCGAAGCCAAACAGCGCAAACTCACATACAATTTTGCCACGTGTTTGTGAATCTGGCGTTGGGATCTTGATACCTGAAGGACGACCTGGACGAAGCAATAGTTCTTCTTTACCCAGTACGCCAACACCGCGTAATAGAGTTAGAGCAAATGTATCGCGCTCTTCGTTGCCTTTGCTTGAGATAACTTCAAACTCACGTAGACCATTAGTCATCAACGCCATACCACCCGTGGTGTTTTCAACAGCAGCGAAGTTCATTAGTTGGTAAACCGGTACTGGCGCTTCTTTCCACTTCTCTTCTTCCCAAACCGCCATTGCTGGATCGTTCGTTGGGCGAGTAATCAAGCCGAACTGGTTATCAGCAACGACATTTTCAGAAACGAAAGGCGTTGGTACTAGAACGCGCACGCGGTGATCATCTGCTTGGTTATCCAGTTCCATACGAACTTCAATGCGGCGAGAGCCTTGTTTCAATACCACTTGGCAATCAACATCGACGAAGCCGTTTTGGCCTGTACGTTCTTCACGTTCTTGTAAGTTTGCTGGCACGTTCATACGTAGCTTTATTGTTGCTACAGATTGGAAACCTTCGTGCTTAATGCTGGTTTCAGCCTTAAACTCATCCGAGTAAAGCAGCCACTCTTGACGTGATGGGGAGTAATCGTACTCATCACCATCGTCTGAACCGTCTTCTACGCGAAGTACTTGGTCAAACAGCATCTCTGTTTCTTTGTCGAATACTGACAGTGTGCCGTTGTCGTTGACATTGATGCGGTAGAACTCGTTCTCTAACAGGTAGTCTTTTTGTTCAGCAACGATGTTGTTGCCCTTCGTATTACCTTCGATATGTAGCGTGGTGTAACCCATTGCTGGTACAGCACGTTTAATCTGGATGTCGTATTCAATGAACGGGTCGTAGTTCCCGTAGTGAACGATCTGACGGTCGATCTTGCCTGGGTCAATCACGCGTTGATCTTGAATGTAGTATTCAACTTGGTTGCCATTTTCATCAAAGATGTTGAACTCGTTTGCGCGAATCGTAATCGTTGTGTTGATCACCTCTTCACGCTCATAAGGAGACAAGTTGAAGAACGCCAGTTTGTCGCAACCTTCACGCGCTGGCATGTGGTCAACGATCTTACGTTTATAGAAGTTGATTAGGTTTGATGCCATGTCGTCCGCTAGAATGTAGCGGTTTAGGATCTCAGCGTGAACTTTGTCTGAGCAGCAGCAACCGATAGAGTCATGAGCGTGGTTCTTCATGCTCTCTTTCCACATTTTCTCGATAAGACCGTGGTGGTATTCAAAGCCCAGAGTCCATGCGATCGATGCCAGTGGCTCTAGAATGTTTACAATCTTGTTTTCTACTTCTGCGTGAATCAATTTGATATCCATACGCGTAGAAGAGATCGTGCGGTGAACGCGCATGTATTTGCCGTCGTTAAATTCACCTTTGATAGTGTCTAGGTTTTCACGCTCTTCACGGATACGATCGAACACTTCCTCAAAGCGGCTCATCATGAATTCACGATCTGGATACACTTCACGCAGCTTATCCATCACTTCAAAGATGTCTTTCTGAATCGGCATCTGGTCGTGACCATTAGGTAACAGAATGTCTTTCGTTACTGAAGGTTTCTCTAACACTGGGAAATATTTGTCTAGACGAGCACGCAGGCCTTCTTCGTCTTGAGGTAGGTATTTACCAATCGCGTAACCCAAAGGAAGCACTTGCGCCATCACTTCTGAGCCATCGTTTGATTGCCACAAGAATTCTGTTTTGTTGGTACCGTGACGCTCAGAACAACCACGCCAGAACATAGCAGTATCAATATCAAAGCCGTTGTAGATCATTGGCAGCTGTGAACTCATTGAAAATGAATCCGGTAGATAACCGATCTTCATTGGCTCACCTAGCTCTAGGCAATCACGTAGTCCATACATCATGTTACGAACGATAGACTCACCTGAAACTTGCATAGTGTCAGTCTGAGAGTACCAAGGGCCCACGATCAACTTACCTGCTTCTGCCAGTGCTTTTACGCGCGCTTTATTCTCTGGCTTGATAGCAAAGTAATCTTCCAGCACCGCTGTTTGTCCATCGAGAACGTAATACTTGTATTCAGAGTCGTTCTCAAGACGCTGCATGATCTCTTCCATGTTGTTCACAAGAAGAATGCGCGACTCTTCAGTAGTGAAATACCATTCACGATCCCAGTGCATGTGTGGAGTAATATGAACGCGTGATGTAGTCATAGTGATTTACCTAAGTTTGCGGATTCGACACTCAAAACCGCTAATTTTTAAAATTTTCAAGGGGTTAAAACTGGCTGCCACTAAATTTAGGGTGCAAGAATCCACGCCCAGATTCTGTGTGAATAAAACGTTAGGAGCACAGAAATTAGGACAGCCAGTGTTGTTCGTTATATTTATTGAGTGAGTTAAGGAGTTAACTCAGAATTTAGTTAGTTTTGTGCTGCGGTTTGCACTTCAAACTTACCCTTTTTTACAGCGTGGCCTCGCCATACCAGAAGAGTAATTGTTGAAATAATCGTACCGATAAGTGCTGCGCCGAACCAAATTGCTGCGGCAGAGAATGCACCTAAACCAGCGTCATGAAGTAGGAAGATAGAGAAGATACCTGCACCCGGGGTTGATAGACCGATACCTGCCGCACCAATCATTGCACCTGTAACGACAGAACCCAGTAGGAACGAGCCGATAACACGAATTGGATCTTCAATCGCCATTGGAATCGCACCTTCAGTGATACCCGCTAAGCCAAGTAACCAAGTTGATTTACCCGTTTCAATCTCGAAATCTTTAAACAGACGCGGAGCAATAAGAGTAGATGCTGTTACCGTGAACGCAGATACCATCTTAACCGAGCCGAAAATTGCATAAGGACCATAAACACCGTTTGCCATCGCACCTAAACAGAATGCGTAAGCCGCTTTGTTAACTGGGCCGCCCAAGTCGAACGATACGAATAGACCGATGATTGCGCCTAGTAGTAGAGCGTTAGTACCCGACATGCCGTTTAGCCAATCAGTTAAACCTTGATTGAGTAATGCCACCGGTTTACCGATAACAAACAGCATCAAAGAGCCCGCCACTAATGTGCCGATTACCGGGTATAGATAGAAGGTTAGGAAGCCGTTGAATGCAGGGCTTAGGCGAACATTTTCTTTCACCCAGCGCATAACGTAACCGGCAATCAAACCACCAACAACACCACCAAGGAAACCTGAACCGATGAGGTTAGCTGCGATACCCGCTGCGAAACCTGGACCTAATGCCGGTTTATCTGCAAGTGAGTATGCTGTGTAAGCTGCTAGTACTGGTACCATTAATGTACCGAGCAAACCACCACCTAATTTGCGGTACATCCATAACCAAGAGTCTTTGGTTGCGTACAGCTCTTGCAGGTCAAAAATTTGAGCGATAAGAACAGCGACTGCCAGAACAGTACCACCAGCAACGATTAGGGGAACAGCGTAAGAGATACCTGAAAGAAGCGCTTGCTTGAGCTCAGTTTTAAGTGGCAATTTCTTCGGCTTATCATCTGTTGCCACGGTGCGATCAGCGCCATTGCCATTTTTAGATTCATCAATCGCGTCATTTAAAATGCGCTCAGCGTGTTTAATCGGCTCTGCTACCGGAGTTTCTACTCGTGGGATACCGTTAAAGCGATCAAGCTCTTTAATTGCGACTTCGGCTGCGAAGACACAAGCAACGGCATTATTAAGCTGGTCAGCAGTTAAGCGGTCTTCGATACCATTAGCGCCCTGCTTCTCAACATGAACGTTGTAACCCAGCTTCTTACCCGCTTTTTCCAAATACTCAGCGGCCATATAGGTATGAGCGATGCCCGCAGGACAAGCAGTAACACATACAATTGTTGGTGCATTTGTATCTAAGTTGTCTTGTTTTTCTTCCGTTTGATTTTCACCATCTAATAGCGCGAAAATCTCTTCAGCGGTGGTCGCTTTCAATACGGCTTCGCGAACATCATCGTCAACAAGTGTTGTGGTCAATTCAGTAAGCAGATGCATGTGGGTAGAGCCCGCTTCTGCATTTGGAATCGCGATCAAGAAGATTAGATTCACATCTTCGTCTTCATCAAGGCCTTTCCATTTCATGTCTTGCTTAAGTGTTGCAACGGCAAAACCTGCTTCTTTAACCGCGTCAGTCTTACCATGCGGTACTGCAAGGCCTTCACCAAGTGCTGTTGGGCCTTGAGCTTCACGCGCAAATACAGCATCTAGGTACTGCTGCTTGTCATGTAGTTTGCCTTGCTGATCCAGTTGTTCAGCTAGTGCATTAATCGCTTCTTCTCGGCTGCTAAACGTAGTTTGCAGATTTACGAGCGACTTGTTAGTTAGAGTTGTAAGTTTCATAACCTTCTGTCCCATTGTCACGGATTAGTGCGACAGTTCTCCCTGTCGACGATGACAATAATACAACTTAGAGACATATGATCCGTGATCATGATCTCATGAATACAAATTTGTATTTAATTTGTATCTTAAAGATATCTTTCAAATGTACGAGAAAGCTTGAGATGTACCATTTAATTTGTATTATAAGCACTACAGACACCCATACGATTATCACCCTAACGTGATTCAAGGTTATTGGGTACCGTCAAATTACGGCATTTAACAACAAATTATTTAAGTCTAGTCGCCCTAGCGATTAATGAGGCAAAAATGGCAAGACTCCCGATGTATCGCAAAATCGCCGATGCAATCCGAGACAAAATCAAATCTGGTGAATACAAAGTTGGCGAAGCATTGCCAACCGAGGCGCAGCTCAGGGAAGTATTTTCTGTTAGTCGTGTAACCGTAAGACAAGCATTGAAATTGCTGATCGAGAATGACGAATTAGAGAGTGTTCAAGGTAGCGGTACTTACGTTAAAGAGAACAAGATCAATTACGACATCTATCAACAATCAAGCTTCCAAGAGAAATGGGCTCACTTAGATGTAGTGACTCACAGTGATGTACTCGCATTTGAGATAAAGCCATGTTCGCTCGCAATGTCTGAACATTTAGACATTGGTGAAGGTGAGATGGTGTTCTATGTAAAACGTGTTCGTCATATGGATAACAGCCCAATCACTGTTGAAGAAACTTGGCTGCCAGTTAACTTATTCCCAGACCTTACCTATCAGGTAATGCAGAAGTCGAAATATGACTTCATCGAGAAAACAAAGGGAATGGTGATCGATCGCAGTGAACAAGAGCTGGTCCCGGTTTTACCTCCAGCCGATGTGGCCGAACAACTCGGGATCGATCCAGCACAACCGATCATTGAAAAACGAACTCGTGGCTATTTGGCTGACGACACAGTATTTGAATACAGTCGTAACTACTTTACTTCCAACGACTACCGATTCACTTTAGTTGCGAAGAGACAGCGTCAAGCATAGTAATGCTGCAGCTGTACCTTAATAAAAATGAGCTCTCGATCGATTCGTGGGCTCTTTTCGTTTCTATTAACGCTTAGATAGTAACATTCGCCTAGTTCCTGCTGCTTCCTCTTCTAAAATCGCCTAAACGATCCTTGTTGAAAATCATTTAGTCTCAAATCAGGTTGCTTATTGACCTCGATACGTAGAATCAAAAGCTCAATCTAAGTCAGGCTCGCGGCCAACTTGTTATTTGCTTTTGTCTACTGATCTAGCTGTAAATCAACCATGAATAAACGTCATTACACGGCACTAATTGTAAGTACTGCTCTTGTCACCAGCCCACAAGTGTTTAGCTCCGTTGAAGTTGAACAAGAGCTCGATGATTCCCCTTACACAAGGCTCACTAAATTGGGGTTCATCTATTCGCAGAATACCAGCACGTCTCTATCCATTAACTCAGGGATCTCTTTGGGCTACAAAGGCGATACATGGGGGCATAGATTTCAATTTGATACTTACTACACCGACGCGGAAAACGGTGAAGATGGTACCAACCGATATACAACGAATTATGGAATCACCTACGACATCAACTCAAGAACCTATACAGTTGCCGGGATTCGATTCGAGCATGATCAGTTCGGTACCTATCGCGACCAGTGGATTGCGATGACAGGTCTCGGTAGACACTTCTACGAAACGAACTACGTCACTCTGCAAGGCTCTATGGGTCCAGGTTATCGTATAACTGAAAGGCAATCCTTTGATGAGGAGTTTCCCTCGCAAATGAACTATGAGCTTATTGCTAGCGGCTCGCTCGAAGGGACAGTTCAGTTTACCGAGAGCTTTTCTATTGGTGCAAACGCAAGTATTGCTTACGGTGAAGAAAACACCAACTACAACTTGAAAGGGTATTTAAAGAACATCCTGATGGGGAATCTCGCCCTCACATTCGACACTGAGTATATCTACAACACAACGGTTGCCTCAGACCAAAGTAACACCGAAATATACAGCTCTATGAACCTTAACTATGATTTCTAGTGCCTCAGGCGGATAGGCAGACAAATTAATCAGATTTATACTAACTCATCATGCAAACAAAAAGGCGCACAGAGTTGTGCGCCTTGTCATTCGTTGTCTCTAGTCGAGCTTATGATGTTTTGAACTGCGCCACTGCACTGTCCATCTCACTCGCCTGTGCTGCTACTTTATCAACCTCAACCAAGCAATGTTGTGCTGAAGCCGTATTCTGATTCGAGATAGCACTTAGCTCGGTAATGGAATCACTTACCTGCGCCATAACCGCACCCTGCTCTTCAATAGCAGAAGCAATGCGTTCTGAGTTACCTTGAATATCTTCCATATCACTTAGAATCAGCTGTAGGCTTGAATCCAGTGATTCAGAGTCACTCAATGTACGTTGACCTTGAGAGTTACACTCTCCAATCTCCGCCATAGAAGCTTCCATTTGGCTTTGGATCGCTGACACCACGTTGGTTATCTCTGTGGTTGATTGGTGCGTACGGCTTGCTAGAGCTCGAACCTCGTCTGCTACAACAGCGAAGCCTCGACCTTGTTCACCCGCTCGTGCTGCCTCAATCGCTGCGTTCAGTGCTAACAAATTCGTCTGCTCAGCTATACCTTGGATGATGTTTACCGCATCACCAATCTGATCCACATGGTGGTTCAATGAACTGATAGAGTCTTGGCTGCTCGATAGGCGTTCAGACAGTTGCGTGATGTTATTGATTGTCTCAACCACAACCTCACGACCTTTATCTGCATTAAGACGCGCTTTCTGCACACCTTCTGCGGCAATTGCGGTACTTTCAGAGATTTCACCAATCGTAGATACCATCTCTTGAACCGATACCGTCATTTCGCCCGTGTGGTTAGCTTGAACATCAAACTGCTGAATCACTGATTCCAGTTCATTATGCATATTCGATGTGCTTGAAGTGAGCTGCTGAGACTTCTTCTGAGATGCCGAGATAAGCTTCTCTAGCTGATCTAACAACTGATTGAAGTATTCACCTAATGAACCTAGCTCGTCATGCCCTTTCAACTCTGAGCGGATGGAAACGTCGTTCGAATCCACAATACGGCGAATAACAGACAACAGAGACTCAATACGGCCAACAATAGAACGAACAATCACCCAACTCAACAAGATAATGATGATGAGCAATGTGCCACTTAGAGCATTGTTAATGAGGTTTAGTTTCGCTAGTTGTGCAGCGGTGGTGTCTTTCAGCAACGCTGAGAACTCTTTGAACTGCGTTTCTACCTTATGAGAAGCAGAGCGCGCGTCACCTAGTAAACCTTCGTTGTGCTTTAGGCCAATTTTAACTTTCTGATCAACAACCTGCTGAGCTGAGTTTAAGAAGCTTGCCTGAGCATTAGCGAGTAAGCTCAAATCAAAGCTGCCCTGTTCAACCAACTCATTGAATTGGTACATGGCAAGTCTCTCTTCGTCTGAAGCTCTTTCAAAGCTTACCGCCAAGTCTTCGTGGAACTGACCCAATAAACCTTCATCATCTGATAGACCTAAAACTTGGTACGCGCCGACAAGCACGGTAAAGCTCTTATGGTAGTCGGAGATGTCCTGTCTTAGCTGAGCTGTATTCGCGAGGCTTAAATCTTCAAGCACACTTGCCAGCTCAGATTCTAGCTCCTGAAACTGACGGTAGTTGTTTTCAAACTTGTCTAGGTACTTAATGTCACTTCGAAGGAGGAAATCTTTCTCGTTTCGACGCAAGTTAAGCAAACGAACTTCTAAATCTTTGGTGATCAATGTTGCTTCATGAAGCTGCTCACCGGTTTTAGTAAAATGTGAGGTGGTAAATAGTAGAGATACCATCCCTAAAATTGAGAATAGACCCAAAGAAAATAGTTTATTTTTAATATTCATATAAAACATCTGATGTAAATAACGACCTTTAATGAGCACTCTATCAATAAGAACTAGCCATAAACGAGACTTGGAACACAGTCTTATATGTTAACAGACTGTGAATTTTCAAAAATTAAATAAATGAGAGAGTGATCGAGAATCAGTGACTACAGGTCAATTGCTACAGTTTTATGACAGGGTGTCATAATTATGAAATGTGGAGTGAGTTATTAACAAAAGTCTCAAAAGTGACACAAAATCGTGCTTAAAGCGTGAAATTTGGCATAAAAAAGCGCTGATGAAATTGTGTTCTACTCAATCTCACCAGCGCATCATTTAAAACGCTTCTAAGTTAAGCTGCTTTCGTTCTTAGCTTAGCAAGAATGTCGGCATTCTTTAGGTTTGCCATTCCAACGTAAGCCACTGGAACGAGGAACAAAGAGAAGAAAGTACCCACGGTTAAACCACCAACCAATACCAATCCGATATTGATACGACCTAACGAACCCGGTCCTTCCGCCAATGCCAATGGTAATGAACCAAGGATCATCGTCAGCGACGTCATCAGAATCGGTCTCAGTCGAGAACGCGCGCTTACCATTGCCGCTTGTTTCGCCGTCGCACCTTTCTTACGCTGCTCGTTGGCAAATTCCACCAGCAAGATACCGTGTTTGGTCACCAGACCGACCAAGGTCAACAAGCCAATCTTAGAGTAGATGTTTAAGCTCTGACCAAATACCGATAAGGTCAATACCGCACCGACAATACACAGTGGAACCGTTAACAAGATGATCATCGGATCAACAAAGCTCTCGAACTGCGCTGCTAAGATTAGGAAGATGAACACGAGCGCTAACACGAATAGCACCTGCGCCCCAGCACTTGAATCCACAAGATCTTTTACAATGCCGTTGAATTCATAACTCTGAGCATCATCAAGTAGCTCCGGTACCGCTTGGTCAACGTAAGCTTTTACATCACTCGCAGTAAATCCTGGCATTAAGTCAGCGGTAATTTCCGCGCTGTCTTGACCCATAAAGGTTTTAAAGCTCGATTCAGATGTCACTTGTTTGATCGATACGAACTGAGACAGCGGCAGTCGTTGGCCTGATTCTGAATCCACATAGAGCTTATCCAACACCTTGAAGTCACCTAAAGCGTTTAGGTTAACTTGTACTTGAATCGGATAGGTATACCCATCGTCAGCCTGCAGGTCAGCCGCTTTCACCGAACCTAAGAAAGTCGAGAGTGCATTGGTCACATTGCCGTAATCAACACCAGACAGCACAATCGCATTGCGATCAATGGAAAGATCATAACGCAGCTGATCACGTAACATTGAGTTACTCACATTAGTCACGCCTTCGTAGCCTTCTAATGCTTCGACCACTTTGTGTGCCGTTTCAGATAACGCATCGGTATCTCGATTCACCGTTGTCAATTCAAGCACCATATTGGTCGCGATGTTTAAGCTGTCCGCAGTGCGCACTTTAAAAGACATACCGTAAGCAGAAACATTGCTCTTAGCATTGGCGATAAACTCATTAAGCAGTTCGTCTGCCGACTTATCTCGCTCACCCCATGGTTTTAACAGTACGTGGTTAGTTGGTGTGCCTTCAATGTAAGACAGGTTCGCTTCAACCGAATCATTGTCTTTAAATACCGAATTAAGTTGCTCGTTGTTGTCTAGGTGGTACTGACGACCCACACCGGTTGGTGGTGTTGATGTTACTTCAACAAAGCCAGTATCTTCAGTCGGCAGTAATACCTGAGGCATTTTCCACACAGCGACAGCAGACAAGGCCACCATGACCAACGCAATTCCGGTCATCAGCACTTTACGCTCAAACCACTTGTTCAACTCAGCACTGTAACGGTCTGACAATTTATTCAGTTTAGAATCGACAACTGAGTACCATTTAGCAGGTGTAGACACCGGCTTCATTAAGTAGGCACTCATCATTGGCGATAGTGTCAACGCCACAAAACCTGAAATGATCACGGCCGCAGCTAAGGTGAAAGCGAACTGTTTGAACAAGTCAGCCGTCAGGCCCGCCATCAAACCGATAGGTAAATAGACCACGGCTAACGTCAGCGTCATCGCAATCACAGGGAATACAATCTCACGACTCCCTTTCAAGGCAGCATTCAGTGGTGTCTCGCCCTCTTCGATATGACGATAACAGTTTTCTGCAACCACAATCGCATCATCCACCACCAAGCCAATCGCAAGAATGATCGCCAATATGGTGAGAACGTTGATACTAAAACCCAATCCCCACATCACGGCAAATACACCGATTACACACACCGGAATCGTGATAATAGGAATCGAGGCAACTCGGAAAGAACCCAAGAAGATGATTACCACCGCTGATACTAGAACAACGGCCTCGACTAACGTCATGAAGCCCTGATCGATAGCTGCTTTGATGAAATCTGCTTGGTTGTAGACCATCTTCATCTCGATGCCCTCTGGCAACTGAGACTGAATGTCCTCAATTTGCAATTTCACTCTGTCTGCCACCGTAACAGGGTTCTCACTCTTAAGTGGCAGCACTTGGATAGACATCGCTAGCTTGTCATCCACACGAAGGATACTTGGCGCTAGGCTCTCTTCACCCATTTTTACGTCTGCGATATCTCCCACACGGATGATCTTTCCATTATCGACTCGAATCACAAGGTCACGGACATCTTCAACGCTGGTGACTTGATTCACAGGGTTAATAGAGAAATCGCGAACCTGACCTTTAATCGTACCCGCTATAAAGGTTGCGTTGTACGAGCTCAATGTCCCCACTACATCAGACGCACTGATATTCAGCGCCATCATACGATCCGGTTGTAACCAAACACGCACTGCCTTTGAGCTACCGCCATATGGGCCCCATACGCCACCCACACCTTGGATGTGCTTGAATTGAGGCACAACTTGCTGGCTGATGTAGTCAAACATCTCCTGCTTAGACATATTGCCCGTGTTAACGAAGGTAATCACATTACTCGGAGTACCAGTGTCAGAAGAGTCGTCCGTCACGGTTGGTTGATCGGTCATGCTCGGAGGAAAATCGCCGATCGCTTCAACACTACTGCGTAGATTGTTCATCAAGCCGGTGTATTCGACTTCATCAACGTCATCTTCGAACATGATCTTCAGACTACAGGTGCCCTCTTGGCAGTCTGTCGTCATGGTTTTTACGCTATCAAGCCCGGTTGCAGCAGTAATAAGCTTGTCAGCTACGTTACGTGACATGAACTCTGCGCTGGCACCGTTGATCGCGGCAGTCACTGTGGCCGATGGCGTTTTATGTTCAGGGAAGTATTGAATAGACAACTTCTGAAAAGAGAGTAAACCAATCAACACAATGGCGATGCTAAGCACCGATGCAAATACTGGGTGCTTAATACAAATCTCAGGAAGCTTCATTGTTCACTCCTACTGTTGTCGCTTCCGTGCTGTTTTGTGGTGAGTTTTCGTTCTGTAGTTTAGGAGTTTCTTCTCCTACCGGTTGTTTTTCATCAGTCGCTGGAACATCAGATTCTTGTATTTTTTCTGATTGCTCAGCAGTTGTGGGTTCGTGCGGCAAACCAATCTTATCTTGAGTTTCTTGTGAATCCTGATTCATGACTTTAACCAAAGAGCTCTTTTTAAGGTTTTGTTGACCAGTTACAACGATCTTTTCACCTTGTTTTAGCCCGTCTTCAATCACAACGTGGCCGTCGTTGGTGTTAACGCCCAATTCAACGACTCTTTGCTCAATCGTCTCGCCATTCACGACCCAAACAAAACGGGTGTTGTCTTTAGCAAGAACGGCGTTTTGAGAGACCACTAACTCCGGTTCCTCATCGCTCGTCACTTGGCTCAGTTTGGCGAACATACCTGGAACAAGGCGGTGTTCTGGGTTCTTAATATGAGCGTGAATCTCTACGCGACCAGAGCTCTCATCAACGGCTGGTGCAATATAGTCCACAACCCCTTTAAACGTTTCGCCAGCAAAAGAATCAACTTCGATAGATACTTCTTGACCGAGCTTTGCAGAACCTAAGTCGGACTGGCCAATTGAGTATTGAACCTCAACTGGATCAAGTTTGATCAGACTAACCAGAACGTTCGAGCTATCAATTCGACTTCCTACAGAGTGGCTAAAGTTGGTTAGCTGACCATCAAAAGGAGCAACCAATACGTAGTTGTTCATTAGCGCTTCTTTTTGACGGAAATCTGCAGCAGCCAAATTCGCCTGCTCCTTTAGCTCTTCAACATCTTGTTGGGACATTGAGTCTGGCTGCTTTTTAAGTAGTTCTTGAACACGCTTGAGCTTTGATTTCGCCAATGCTAATGAGCTTTTCGCTTTGTCGAGATCGGCTTTTGCCGTGGTGTCATCAAGTTGCGCGATGACATCGCCTTTGTTTACAAAATCACCGTCTTTAAAGTGAATTTTAAGAAGTTTTTCTGACGCACTAAACGTAAGTGCTGCAGAGTCAGTGGCACGAATCTTACCTACTTCGTTAATTGAAGAAGTGAAGGTTTGGGTTGTAGCCTGTTCCACGGTAACCGGTACGTGATCAGTATTCTCAGCGAATGCAGAAGGCGCACCGAGTGTAAGAAGTGTGAAGGCAATTGTTTTACTAATTAGGGTCAATTTCATTCCAGTAACCATAGAGCGTGCTCAATAATGAGTGCGCTAATTTTTATACCAATCACAGTAAGTAAATGAGCAGAAATAGCGCAGGAAAAACGCTTGAGAACAAGGAAGGAATTTTCGATAAGTAATTATTCTACAATCAAAATTTCTAACGATGTTATCGAGCGTTTTAACCAGCTAGGATGACCAGTTACTTACTACGATTGGTATCAGCTATCTTTAACTGAACAAGCTTCCTGCTATTGAATTCAATGTTAATAACAGCCAGTTGTTGGGAGAATGGGCTCAACGTCATGATTGAGCCCTGCTGTATTTCAAATGTGAAACCGTTGTTCTTTAAACGGTAGGTTAAAAGCGATATTGGTATTGCATACCAACTAGCAGTGCGTCTGCACTAACGTCCGCAGTAATGTTGCTCTGAGATCCAGGTATCGTCGTTAGGCTCTCATCGACGTAATCTGTCTCACCCATCACAATGCCGACACCAAGATCGATGCTGCTGTTTTGTGTCATTGCATAGCTACCTCCAACGGTTAACCAGTGACGATTTACGTCAGGAATCGACAAAGAAGTCAGGCTGTCAGTTGGTGATGCGTCGTACATGTAACCGGTACGCAGAGTCAACTTGCTCGAAGCTGTGTAAGTTGCACCAACTGAAATATGCCCTGCGTCTTTCCATTGGTACTCCTTAATGGAGCTTTCGTAAGAGTCGGACGTCAAAGCATCAAATTCCGACCAGTTGACCCACTGAATACTGTAGTGTGCCGCCCACGATTCGTTGAGTTTGTGCCATCCAGAGAACTCGATTGTGTCTGGTAGAGGAACATTCATTTTGTCCGCAGGTACACCACCTTTCGTAATCGTGCCTTCTACCTCGATGTCTGGGCTATAGCGATAAGCTAAACCAAAGCGATGATTGTCATTGAGCTGATAAGTCACACCAAGGTTTGCGCCGAGACCAACACCGTTCGCATCAATATCGACCAGCCCCTTACGGTAGATTTCACCTTCACCGTAAATCACATCGAGACCACCACCAATGTTGATTTTCTCTGACAGCTCATAAGCAATCGCTAGGCCTAAGTTGACACTGGTCAACGTAGTTTTTCCGCCAAACTCACTTGCAGAAAATGAATCATCAAATTCAACGTCTGTACCGAAATTGGAATGTACAGTAGCGCCAAGGGTGAACTTGCTATCACTGAGTGGATGTACGTAATGAAAATTAGGAACCAAGGTACCTTGACCAAGAGATTGGTCGTCTAATGTTTCAGTATCACCAACGATTGGCGTGTAGCTCACATTAGAAACATCAATCTCGCTGTCGATATAGACTGCGCCAACCGATAACATTGGCTCATCAATGTATGCCATCGCTGCGCTATTTTTTGATACAACAGCCGCGCTGTCAGCAATAACAGCATCCCCTGCAAACGCTCTGCCTAAGCCTGTAGCGGACTGTGCGTTCAATTGAAAACCCGCCGCTTGGGTAAGACATGGCAACAACGCAACGGTAGAGGTAATTAGTACTCGATTATTCACTGTCTGCTACCTCTGTTTCGATGTGCTCATCGTTGTCAATTTCGATAGCGTGACCGTCTGTCACAACCATGGATGCTACTGCGACTTGTTGCGTGTTGGTTGCATCCCAAACATATGAAAGCTCTCCATTGTCAGGTAGCCCAGGTAAACCTGATTCATCCATAGTCCCCTCATACGGGAACATGTAAGTACCGTGCCCGCCTGTGGTTGCGCGAATTACACCTCGCGTCTGTTCAAGAGATTGAAAAGGTACTGGCGTCGAACCAACAATCTGAGTCAATCCAAGCGCCTTAATAAGAGGATCTGTACCAGTGCGAATATTGTCAGGAGCAGAGTTGGGAACCACACTGTCAGGCACATAATCTTCACCCACATCGCAAGTTTCACCGCAGCTACCCACAGCTGCCAAGAGCAGAGTTGGTTGTTGGTTCGTAACTTGTCTCGAGGTAAAGCTTGCTGGCTCTGAACCGTCGATAGTCATCTGTACACCTTGCTTGAGATCAGTCACGATCAAATCAAAGATGTCGTCTTCTAACTGGCTCACCGTAATCGCGTTCTCTTCAGATGCAGCGACAAACTCACGTAAGGCTTCAATACAAACTTGGTTGCTTGCTTCTGGTATACACACATCAGGAATAACGGTTTCAGCAATACTGCGTTGCACGTCTGGTGATTTCTTCACTGCCTCAGACATTTCCGGCCCTAAAGTCTGAGAAGAAAGGACTAGATTGGTTAAGCCTTGGCCCGGAACAACAAAGTTCACAGTATTGAAAGCAAACTTAGGATGATTTTGACTGAACTCACTTACCATCACCGACATGATCCCGCCTAGAGAGTGCCCAACTAAATGGATTTGGTCTTTCTTGACCCATGGAGCGTCGTTCAGTGCGTATCGCAAACCTAAGAAATCAGAAACTGATTGCTGCAAGTTGGAGCGCAACGCCAATGGCGAATCGATATTGATGAAGAAAGACTTGTTTGCGCGTGCACTGATCTCAATGTCATCTTGGTTGTCAGAATCGACGTCGTTAGCGTAGCGCATGCGCTCACCGTGATATGGCATGTCGATAGCAACCACCGCATAACCTTTCTCTGTATAATCTCGAGCCATCAAAGAAGCGGCTGACTTATCCGCGGTTACACCATGAATGAAAACAACCGTTGGTAATTGACTAGCACCATCCCAATTTGCTGGTGTGTAGATATCAGTCGTGATTGTCTGAGTTTCCACAACTTCTGGTAGAGGATCAGATTGTGTCGGAAATCCACCCGAACTGGTTTTCATCCACTCGTACAGTGGTGGACATGACTCAATTGGATCAAATTCGCTAAGCGTACACTCAACTTCGCGAGATTCTGTAAAGGGTAAATAAAACGGAATGTTTAATTTACTCTTATAGAGATCGTACTTCGTTCGATTGTCTTCAATGTTTTGTAATTCGGAAATTAATTCAGTGTTTTGACGAGCATGATTACTTCGCATCGCATCTAGCGTTGAATATGCACTTTGAGTTTTAAACTGAGCAGCATATACAGGGTTGCCTTTCCCTTTATATAAAGAGATAGCTGTTAATATCTGTTCCTGTAGTTCTTGATTCTGGTTTGAATTTAGTGGAGCTAAACCATAAAGAATATCTGTAAAACTGTCGTCAGCTTGAAGCGGTTCACCAAATTCGGTTTTAACAGCATCAGTCACGACAACATAATATAGTTGGTTAGGCTTTAGGCTAGCCTCACACTCTATTTTTATGTTGCTTCCGTCTGCCGATATTTGTGTATTAATTTCTTGACCAGAATCATCCATTAATACCACGTTGCCTTGCAAGCTATTCGCATCTAATGGGAACCGCTTATCAGAATTAATACTCTGTAAAGGAATTAAAATCGGCTCTGCACACAAGCCCCAACCATCTAAAGCAGAATATGAATTTTTGTAGTCTTGATAATACTCTTCGCCATTCAAAGCCAAAAGAGCTTGTCTCTCTCCGCTACCTGTAATCGTGCCATCGTTGTCATAGCCGTAACCATCATTTGGTTTCGGCAACTCTTGAACATTATATGGAACAAAAACAGACACAGGTTCTTGTGTAGTGCTCTCGTCAGATTGACATCCAACTAGCGCCATTGCGATTAACCCACATAGATGTGATTTTTTGAATTCAAACAAAGCATCTCCTCATTTGAGCATCTCCGTGCTCGGTGCCGATACGTCGGTTCATGGTTGAATTTGGAGCTGAGCTCAGCTCTCCTATTTGTGGTCAGCAATAAATGGTGAGTTGAGTCGATAACTAAAGATGGTTGCGTATTTGCACTGCCAACCGATAACAACCAGAACGTCTTCACCATTTAACTTGCGACGCCGAAGAAACTACGTAAGAGCCTTGAACACTCAATCACACCCACTAAATCAGCTTCACATCCAAATGATCCAACATGCCTTCTTTTTAGGCACCTTAAACAACCTCAAACAAGTTCAAAAATGTTTATCAGAGAACATCAATCACACAAAATATTACGTGATATCGGTAACTTGGAGGTTTAGAAGTGTCAAATGAGGTTTGTTTATAAATGTGCTGTCTTTTGTTATATTTCAGTAAAGGCATTTATTAAATGAGATAGAGTATGTCCGCTGAATTCACTATCAACGATGAAATACAAGTTGATCTAAAAGAGTACGAAATTCACCACCCCAAGACTGGGCGAACCTTTACCTTAGGCTCAAATGAGGTTGAGCTACTCAAGTTTTTCTTCAAGAATCCCAACCAAGTGATCACTCGCCAGGCCCTCATTGAGCAAGTTTGGGAATCAAAAGGCATCTATGTAGAAGATGGCAGTCTGATGCAAACCATCTCTCTTTGCCGAAAAGCATTAGAAGATAAAGCGGGGCTGTTGATTGTTACTGAGCGCGGTAAAGGCTATCGATTTTCTGGCCGGGTTGTTGAAGGGAAAGTTGAAGTCAAACTGGATGAAACTCCAGAAGTCGTTCAAGTTGAAGAGCAGGAAGAACAACCTAAAGCAACGCCAATAAAGTTAATTCCAATCACGTTGGTTTTAATCATGAGCACTGTCCTATCCTATTTAGGTTTCACCTACTTCGAAAAAGTCTCTGTTTCTAAACTCGTGACTACATCGCATTACCTGACCTGTAGAATTACGAGTGACCATATAAAATATAAAGAGCTTTATAACGTCACCATGTATGAGTATGAAGATAGAAACATCATTATTGACCATACGGGCAAATCGCTTAGCTTTCCAAACGAATTTACAGGAGTAGAGTGTGAGTAAAAATAACGCGCTAATTGTATTCGTCGCAATTTTAGGTATTGCTCTGGGCTGGCTTGCGACAATATTCACTAGTTCTAAACTAGAAGGTCATTATTTGGCTAACCCAGTTAATGTTATTATGCCGCCTAATGACATCATTTATAACGCCTCTTCAATCAATATTGAATTTAAGCAAAACAACAGCTATGACCTTCTTTATGTCACCGATAAAGAAGTTGGATTTACATCATCAGGCAGTTACAGCATTACTGGTAAGCATATTTCGTTGGACGAAGAGCAACATCAGCAAATTATTCCTAACCGTGAACTCGATTTTTACGAAAAGGTGATGATTAGTGAAGGCTCTGTTTTATCGTCAGACTTCATGCCTTATATTCCAATTGGAAAAGATGAAGTTTTATTGGTGACACCGAACTCTATGCTGCACCTGTGTAAATCGGTCGCATGTAAGGATCTTCCCCACTATGAAAATGAAGTGCCAAAACTCGTAGAACCAGAAGAATAGCGTAGCTAGTTCAAAGTTCAAACAACCAACACTTATCTAGGGGCTATTGCCCCTTTTTTGTTCATTTAACCATCAGAACAAACTGCAACCCCTACAAACAGCATACTTTCACTCCCGCACGTTACAACTCCAACCTATAAGTAACATCTCCAATACAAGGTGATCCGACCGATGTTCTATCTCGCCGCTGATTTCTTTTATTAACATCTAAACAACACAATTTAATCACTATTAATCGCTGAAATTAACATCAAAAAAATTTTTTGTTTTAGATCATGCGAACTTCAACTTGACCTCGTGCCACAGAACAGTTTTCTGTACATTCAATGACATATTCTGAAACAGTTTCTTATATTTTTTAAAACTTAGTGGAGATTTCTATGTTAGAACTCTTAATTGGATTAGTGGTAACCATTGCCGTTGGCTATTTTATTGTTAAAGGCTACAAGGCTGCGGGCGTACTACTTACAGCGGGTATCGCGTTACTTCTTATTACGGGGTTGATTGGTCATACTGTTCTACCTGCAAAAGTTGCGTCTACAGGTAACATGGTTACCGATGCACTTGAATTTGTTAAATACATGCTTCAGTACCGTGGTGGCGGTTTAGGTATGCAAATCATGCTTCTATGTGGTTTCGCATCTTATATGACCCATATTGGCGCAAACAATGTCGTTGTAAAACAGTTCTCTAAGCCACTATCGGTTATCAAATCTCCTTATGCGCTTTTAGTTGCGGCTTACATCGTAGCGTGTCTGATGTCTCTTGCGGTTAGCTCAGCAACAGGCCTTGGCGTACTATTGATGGCTACCCTATTCCCAATGATGACTGCTATGGGTATCTCTCGCCCTGCTGCTGTAGCAGTGTGTGCGTCTCCTGCTGCAATCATTCTTTCTCCTACATCAGGTGACGTTGTCATTGCTGCAGAGAAATCAGGCTTAGCGCTAGACGTGTTTGCGGTTCAAACGGTTCTGCCTGTTTCTATCTGTGCAATCATCGTGATGGCTGCAGCGGCTTTCTTCTGGAATAAGTACCTAGACCAGAAAGAAAACACGCCAATGGAAAAGATTGATGTGTCAGAGATCGAAGCGAACGCTCCAGCTTTCTATGCTGCTCTACCGTTCTTACCAATTATCGGTGTTTTCCTATTCAACGGTCGTACTATTCCTGGCTTACAGCTTGATATCTACACCATTGTTGTAGGGTCTATTTTTGTAGGCGCGCTGGTCGATTACGTAGTTAAGAAATTCGATGGTGAGAAAACACTGGAAGACTTGGACTCTTGTTACCAAGGTATGGCAGAAGCGTTTAAAGGCGTAGTAATGCTCTTGGTTGCGGCTGGTGTGTTCGCGCAAGGCCTGATGTCTATTGGTGCTATCGACAACCTAATTGGACTCGCAGAGGCTGCTGGTGCTGGCGGTATCGCTCTAATGCTTATCCTAACAGGTCTGACAGTAGCAGCTGCAATCGCGACAGGTTCTGGTAATGCACCTTTCTACGCATTCGTTGAACTTGCACCTTCACTGGCTGCGAAGATGGGTCTGAACCCTGCGTTCCTTATCATTCCAATGCTTCAAGCATCTAACCTAGGCCGTACAATTTCTCCAGTATCTGGTGTAGTTGTAGCGACTTCAGGTATGGGTAAAATCAGCCCATTTGAAGTAGTAAAACGTACTTCTGTACCAGTGATTTGTGGTCTGATTACGGTGATCTTCGGTACATTGGTATTGGTACCAATGGCTGCATAATGAATCGCTAACTTAGTTAACACCAATAAAAACGCCAAACTCACTGAGTTTGGCGTTTTTGTTTATTCTCTTGGAGATAAGAAGCGCTTAACGAGAAACGAAATTACTTCATCTCACCGTAGCGCTCTAGGTACAGAACCGTTGCAGCTGTTCTTGACGCAACCTGTAGCTTCTTAAGCAAGCTCTTCATATGTACCTTAACGGTCGATTCAGAGATGAAAAGATGATCAGCGATTTGTTTGTTACGGTAACCTTTCGCGACCTCTTGGAGGATCTGCATTTCGCGTTCAGTCAGTTGGTCAAAAATGTCTTCGCGACTTTCAGCATCGCTAAGGTAACGGGCAACCACGCTGCTGTAAGCTTTATCTCCACTGTGCGCCTTTTTCAAAAGCTCAATCAGCTCATCAGGCTCAGTATCTTTTAGAAGGTAGCCATCAGCGCCAGCTTTTACGATCGCTTCAATGTCTGCTGGGCTATCAGAGACGGTAAGAATCACAATATTTGCGCTAGAGCCGTCAGTACGTAGTGCCTTCAAGGTATCTAACCCTGACATGCCCTTCATGTTCAGATCCAATAGGATCAGATCCGGATCTTCTTCATGAGCCATTGCAACTGCATCTGTGCCATTGCTTGCTTCTCCGACTACTTCAAACTCGTCTTCAAAGCTGAGTAGCTGACTAATACCACGGCGCATCAACGGGTGGTCATCGACCAACATTACTTTACAAATCGTCAAGATTAACTTCCTTCAAACTTTTATACTTTAGAATGACTGTACAGCCCTTACCTTTCGCTGTTTCAATCGTTAGTTCGCCGTTCAGCCTTGCCGCGCGCTCCTGCATTATACTCATGCCATAGTGATTTACCTTAGCGGCACTATGGTCAAAACCATCTCCGTTATCCTTTATCACGACTAATACTTCGCCATTTTCATCGTTACAACATACATCGATTAAATCGGCATTGGCGTGTTTTATTGCATTTACGGTTGCTTCACGGATCAATTGAAGCAGATGAACTTGGCTATGTGCATCAAGTTCAATCGACGACAGATTATTGGTTAGATTAATCGTGCCATCTGTTCTTTCACTGAGTTGCTCAAGCATGGTGCTTAAAGCATCTCCGAAATTTCCCTCTTTGATTGATAACCTAAAGGTCGTCAACAGCTCTCTTAGTTGAGTATAAGCCTCTGCGAGCCCATTCCCCAACTCTAGAGCAATTTGTTCTGATTGTTCTCTGTGTTTATGCTCAGGGAGTTTTCCTATCACTCGCTTTAAGAGAGTAACTTGAATTTTCAAATAAGACAGTGACTGAGCTAGCGAGTCATGAAGCTCACGTGCAATCGTCGCACGCTCTTCCATGATGATCAGCTGCTCTGCTTGTTTCTGTGCGATGTTATAGTATACCGCACGTGAAAGTAGTCGAATAAAGTTATCAATTAACGCTTTTGTTGAATGCCCATGGTGGTAGCAGCAATACAAATAGCCAAGCGTGATTTCACTATCATCCAGCTTCATTTCAAATTTTTCGTATTGCGAATTCTCGTCATATCCTTCATCAAGTACAAAAGAACGACCTGAGGGGTCTAAGATCTCTAGTCTTAGTGACTCAATGTCTTCCAAACTCACTAAATGTTGAAGAATAGCTCTGAAGTTTTCTGGCGAGACTCGCGTTACACGCAGTTCTTGAGACGAGTTATAAAGCGCCTGCAGAGATTGGTTCGCACTCTGGAGTTCTTTGGTTTTTGCATCAACAACGTCTTCTAGGTTTCGATAAAGTGCGCCTAAATCTCGCGTCATCGAGTTGAAGGTCTTAGTTAAGATCCCAAGCTCATTGTTGTTTGTGACTTCCAAGTGGACTTCAAAGTCGCTGTTTTTGATTCTATGGCTCGCCGCGACTAGCGCATGCAGTGGTTTAACAACTTGTTTACGGACAAAATGAACAACAAAAAGAGATATGACTAGAATCCCACCCAGTCCAATACCACCAGCCCACGCCAATTTGATGAGCTTGTTTTCGGAAAATTCTTGGAGCTTAAATACGAAGCCATCGATTTCAGAAACGAAGTTTTCTACGAGTACTAAGTAGTGTTGTCTGTCTGAACTATTCAGTACCTGTTTCAATTCATGCCATCGACCAATGATCAAATAGTAGTCTTCTGTGATATGCGTCGGAACTTCCCAACCTACTAGGTCAGCCATCGATTCGGAGTACAGAGATGCTTCGAACTCTCGTATATGCTCGTCGTAATCGACTGATTGTACTTGAATATCATGAGCCAGACGGTAGCTCTGCATTCGCATTGAGCCGGCAACGTTGACCGCCTCTGCGTCATTCAGGCTCGACGCTAAGGTAAAAATTGCAAACCCCGTTGTCGCTACCGATAAAAGCAAGATAAAAAGCAGCGACTTAGCGATGGTGCTCGTAAGAGATGAAACAGGTTTAATAAGCAAAAGAAATTCCCAATCGTTCGAAGTAGCTTAACGGCGATTATTGTCACATATCGAAATTCATAGCTCCAACCAATATGTGACCGATCGCCGCGTAATTTATTGATCTAAGACAATATACAACCCCAATTAGCCCTTAGGGGGTATTTATGCAAATGTTTCTAAAACTACACTGTATGTGAGGATAAATTACAAGATGTTAATGAACAAACAGTCTACAATTACAACATCTTAGCAACATTTAAGGTGAGCATGTGCTAGATTTATCAAAACGGCGTCTGTTTTCTCGTAAAAAAGTGGATTTAAGCCTAATCCGGTTACCTTGGATTAAAGAGCTAAACAATTTTACTGATGACTGTACTCGCTGTGGAAAGTGCATCGATAAATGTGAAACGAGCATCATTGTGTTGGGCGACGGAGGATTCCCTACTGTCGATTTCTCAATTGATGAATGCACCTTTTGTTACCAATGTGCCGATGTTTGTCCTGAACCTATTTTTAAAAGTGAACAAGAAACACCTTGGCAAGCTAAAGCATCTATCTCAGACAAATGCTTAGCCCAAAACAATGTTGAGTGCCGCAGCTGCGGTGATATGTGTGAGCCAATGGCGATACAGTTTCAACTCAGAGCCGGTGGTGTGGCCCTACCAAAAATCGATTTAGATGAGTGTAGCGGATGTGGTGCTTGCGTAGCAGTTTGCCCGACTTCAGCTATCCTTGTGAGTAATGCATAAATAAAAATAACGAGAGCAGTTTATGTCGCTAAACGAAGTACATATTTCAAGTTTAGTCGTGCATGTGAGCCCAGAGCACCTCTCCGAAATCAAAGCTGAAATCGAAAAATTCGACAATGCTGAGATTTATGGTGATAGCCCTGAAGGCAAGATCATCGTCGTGCTGGAAACAGAAAACCAAGGTTTTGTAACCGACACGATAGAAGCAATTAATAATATACAGAACGTTCTAGGAACCGCTTTGGTTTACCACCAAGTTGAAACAGATCTAGACGAATCAAAATTAGACACTGGAAGCAATAATTCTCAAATCGAGGGTGAAGTATGAAAATGACAAGACGTGCGTTTGTGAAAGCAAACGCGGCTGCATCAGCAGCAGCCGTTGCAGGTGTAACTCTACCAGCAACAGCAGCTAACCTGATCGCCAGCTCAGATGAAACAAAAATCACGTGGGATAAAGCGCCTTGTCGTTTTTGTGGTACGGGTTGTTCAGTACTGGTAGGTACTCAAAATGGTAAAGTGGTAGCGACTCAAGGCGACCCAGAAGCACCAGTAAACAAAGGCCTTAACTGTATCAAAGGCTACTTCCTTTCAAAAATCATGTACGGTAAGGATCGTCTAGATACGCCGCTACTTCGTATGAAAGATGGCAAATTCCACAAAGATGGTGATTTTGCACCAGTATCTTGGGATCAAGCTTTCGACGTAATGGCTGAAAAGTGGAAAGAAGCACTGGCTAAGAAAGGTCCAACATCTGTTGGTATGTTCGGCTCTGGCCAATGGACAGTAATGGAAGGTTACGCTGCTGCAAAAATGATGAAAGCAGGTTTCCGTTCTAACAACATCGATCCAAACGCTCGTCACTGTATGGCTTCTGCTGTAGTTGGCTTCATGCGTACTTTCGGTATCGATGAGCCTATGGGTTGTTACGATGACTTCGAGCACGCAGACTCTTTCGTTCTGTGGGGTTCGAACATGGCAGAGATGCACCCTATCCTATGGACTCGTATTACTGACCGTCGCTTAAGCCACCCACATGTTAAAGTAAACGTACTGTCTACTTACTACCACCGTTCTTTTGAGCTAGCAGACCAAGGTTATATCTTTAACCCACAATCTGACCTTGCGATTGCAAACTTCATCGCTAACTACATCATCGAAAACGATGCAGTTAACTGGGACTTTGTGAACAAGCACACGAACTTCAAGCAAGCGGATACTGATATCGGTTACGGTCTACGTGATGAAGATCCACTACAGCAAGCTGCTGCGAATCCAAACTCTGGCAAAATGACATCTATCTCTTTCGAAGAGTACAAGAAGTCTGTTGCGCCATACACAGTAGAAAAAGCTTCTGAAATTTCAGGTGTTGAACCAGAGAAGCTAATCGAACTAGCGAAGCAATACGCAGATCCAAACACGAAAGTAATGTCTCTATGGACTATGGGTATGAACCAACATACTCGTGGCGTATGGATGAACAGCCTTGTGTACAACATCCACCTATTGGTTGGTAAGATCGCAACTCCTGGTAACAGCCCATTCTCACTAACAGGTCAACCATCTGCATGTGGTACTGCTCGTGAAGTAGGTACATTTGCACACCGTCTACCAGCAGACATGGTGGTAATGAATCCTAAGCACCGTGAGTACGCAGAGAAAATTTGGGACATCCCTACTGGCGTTATCCCACCAAAACCAGGTTACCACGCGGTTCTTCAAGACCGTATGCTTAACGACGGCAAGCTAAACGCTTACTGGGTAATGTGTAATAACAACATGCAAGCTGGTCCAAACATCAACAACGAACGTCTACCGGGCTACCGTAACCCAGAGAACTTCATTGTATGTTCTGACCCATACCCAACAGCAACAGCTCAAGCAGCCGACCTGATTCTTCCTACAGCAATGTGGATCGAAAAAGAAGGTGCTTACGGTAACGCAGAGCGTCGTACACAAGCTTGGTACCAACAAGTTCCTGCAGTTGAAGGCGCGAAGTCGGATCTATGGCAAATCATGGAGTTCACTAAGCGCTTCAAGATGGAAGAGATCTGGACTGAAGAGCAACTGGCTCTAGCTCCGCAATGGCGTGGCAAGTCAATGTACGACATGCTTTTCCAAAACGGCAAAGTGAACAAATACCCTCTATCTGAAGCTCAAGAGCTGAACGATGATGCAAAAGCGGCTGGTTTCTACATCCAGAAAGGTCTTTTCGAAGAGTACGCAGCGTTTGGTCGTGACCACGGACACGATTTAGCACCATACGATGTTTACCACACTGTACGTGGTCTACGTTGGCCTGTTGTTGACGGCAAAGAGACACTTTGGCGTTACAAAGAAGGTTCAGATCCATATGCGAAAGAAGGCTCAGGTTGGGACTTCTACGGTAAGCCAGACGGTAAAGCATTGATCATCTCTGCACCGTACGAAGCGCCACCAGAAGCACCAGATTCTGAGTTCGACATGTGGCTATGTACTGGCCGTGTTCTTGAGCACTGGCACACAGGTACTATGACTCGTCGTGTTCCTGAGCTTTACAAAGCAGTTCCAGATGCAGTGTGTTACATGCACCCTGCTGATGCGAAAGCTCGTGGCGTTCGTCGTGGTGAAGAAGTTCTTATTTCTAACAAGCGCGGTGAAGTACGAGTTCGTGTTGAAACTCGCGGCCGTAACCGTCCACCACAAGGCTTGGTATTCGTACCATTCTTTGATGCGCGCATTCTAATCAACAAGCTGATTCTAGATGCAACTGACCCACTATCGAAGCAAACAGACTTCAAGAAGTGTCCAGTTAAAATCACAAAAGTCGCTTAATTAGTTAAGAATGTCAGGGCTGCAGCCTTTGTGCAGCCCGCTATAAGAATTTAGCCATTCGGCGGAGAATAAATAATGAAAAAATTACTCATCACACTGTTATCTGTTGGTGCAATGATCGCTGGTGTTGCTCAAGCTGAGCTTGAAAACCCAGGTGGTATCGGTGGTGTAGAATCACTACGTGGTGCTAGCGAACTAGAATCAACTCGTCCTGCAGATGATTTTAAAAAGTTCCCTCGTGAACAAGTACTGGAAAGCGACTTCGTTTACCAGCCACCGTTGATCCCACACTCAACTCGTAGCTACGAAGTGTCTCTTAACGCGAACAAATGTCTGTCATGCCACAGCTGGAAAAACGCGAAAGAGATGGGTGCAACTAAGATCAGTGTTACTCACTACATGAACCGTGAAGATGCTGTACTTGCAGACGTATCACCTCGTCGTTACTTCTGTCTTCAGTGCCACGTACCTCAAGCAAATGCAAAACCATTGATTGAGAATGAATACCAGCGCGTAGAATCTCTTCGCTAATCCGTACCTGAGAAGAGGCGAATTTATGAAACTATTAAAAACGTTTTGGAAAAGGCTATCGACGCCAAGTAAAGCGGCAGCAGGTGTACTACTGTTCATGGGCTTTGCAGGTGGTCTACTTTTCTGGGGTGCATTTAACACGGGGATGGAAGCAACCAACACAGAAGAATTCTGTTCTGGCTGTCACGCTCCTATCGTTGAAGAGATCCAAGAGACGATTCACTACTCAAACCGGTCAGGTGTTCGTGCAATCTGTTCAGACTGTCACGTACCACATGAATGGACTGATAAGATCGTTCGTAAAGTTCAAGCATCAAAAGAGCTATACGCACACTTCATTGCTAAGACAATCGACACGCCTGAGAAATTCAAAGAGCGTCGTCATCACTTAGCAGAGCGTGAGTGGGCTCGTTTGAAGAAGAACGACTCTCTCGAGTGTCGTAACTGTCACCAATTTGAGTTCATGGACTTCTCAGAGCAGAGTTCACGAAGTGCTAAACAGCACTCAACAGCACTGGCTTCAGGCGAAAAAACATGTGTAGATTGCCACAAAGGTATCGCACACAAACTGCCTGACATGCACGGTGTTGAAGGCTGGCAATAAGAGGATAAGCAATGAGTACTTTAGAATCAGTAATTTGGCATATCCTTGGTTACAGCGCGATGCCATTCATCATTCTTTCAGGCTTCGCAGTAGTTGCTGCTATCTCTATCTGGATTCTTTCATTCGGTAAAGATAAAGAAGTCGACTAATTAACATCAACTTTTTTGCCTATTTAGTTGATACTAAAAAGCCACTGACTACAGTGGCTTTTTTATTATTTACGTGTGTCAGAAACAGACAATGAAAAGCGAGTTAGTTTTCAGTATCCACGATTGGCAATACTTGTTTCACATAGTCACCCGGCGCAGTTCCAATCACAGGGTTTAACTCAGACCCTCGGTTAAACGGCGCTCTTGGCTCATCACTTTCAAATCCACCTAGCCACTTATTCCAGTGAACCCACCAAGACCCTTCGTTGTGTTTCGCATTCGCTAGCCACTCTTGAGCAGAATCATCGAGATTGTCATTCAGCCAGTAGCCATACTTATTCTTGCTTGGGTGATTGACGATTCCCGCAATATGACCAGATTCACCAAGTACGAAGGTTTTGTTGCCACCAGTGTTGAGTGCACCTCGATAAGTGCCCTGCCATAACGCAATATGATCATCTTTGGTCGAGATAAAGTAGCTCGGGATTTTAATCTTATTAAGGTCAATCCAAACCCCACCGATTTTCACGCCCTTTTCCTGAACGAGTTTGTTCTCTAAATAGAGTTCTCTCAACAGAAAGTTATGACACTTAGCAGCAACATTGGTGCTGTCACTATTCCAGTAGAGCAAATCGAACTCCATTGGGCTACTACCCTTCAAATAGTTGTCGATGTAGTAATTCCAGTAGAGGCTGTTCTCTCTGAGCAGGCTGAACGTAACGCTCAATGAACGACCGTCCATGAAGCCTTTCATATCGTTCTGCTTCTCAATGGCACTGATAATGGTGTCGTTGATGTAGGCACCCACCTCGCCCGGCTGAGAGAAATCAAGCAATGTTGTGAAGAAGGTTGCTGTCTTAATTCGTTTCTTCATACGCTTAGCCGCATAGTAGGCGACCGTTGAAGCCAACACAGTACCACCAATGCAGTAGCCCGCCGCGTTGAGTTGCTCTCTACCTGTAATGTCTTCAATGGCAGCGACAGCTTTGACAACGCCTTCAGTCACATAGTCACCAAACTCAACGTCTTTTTGTGCTTCGCTAGGGTTGCGCCAAGACATCATAAACACACTATGTCCTTGCTCTAGCAACCAGCGAACCATTGAGTTCTTTTCTCGAAGATCAAGAATGTAGTATTTGTTGATAAACGGCGGAACAATCAACATTGGCGTCGCATTCACTTGCTCTGTTTTCGGATGATATTGAATCAACTCAAACAGTTCATTTTTGAACACCACGTCCCCTTCCGTATTCGCAACATCTTGCCCTAACCTAAAGGCATTGTTGTTAGTCATACGAATTTTGAGAATATCGGCGCTGGACTCAATATCCGCACGCAATTGTTCTAAGCCATCGACAAGATTTTCACCGTTACGCTCTAAGGTGATCTTCATTAACTCAGGGTTCGTCGCAATGAAGTTTGTTGGCGAGAGTGCATTGATCGCCTGACGCGAGAAGAAAGCAACACGCTCTCTTGTCTTCTCATCAATGCCTTCCATCGATTCAATTGTCTCTAGATAGCTTTTACTGAACAGCAAATAGGACTGCTTAATGAAGTTATAGAAAGGGTCATTCTTCCATGCGTCATCGATAAAGCGCTTATCGTCGCGCTCTTCAGATACGATGCTATTGGTACTACCCATTAAGACGGTATTTTGCCAGATTTGCAGTTGCTGCTCCCACCATTGTGTTTGTAGCTTCAACATATCTGCAGGTTGGTTAATGGCTTGCTCAAAGATCTTGGATGCATCTTCAAAGTTGATCTCTTGCATCGCTTTATTGAGGGGTGATTGTGCGGCTTCCTTGCTTTGTTCAAAGTTCTCCCACCATTGCTGGTTTGTCTGCTGAAGTTTTACAAGGTAGTCCGAAAAGAAGTGTTGGAACATAATCTAACTCCAATGATCGGAAAATCGCCACTGACTTCATACAGAGATAATCCCAAAGACTACACGTATGACCCAGTGGCGACTTAATTTAGGCAGATGTTGTGTTTAGGTTTTCCGTCGTCAACGATTCCACATCTTCTTTAAACTCTTTCGCCGCAGCTTGGAACTTGTTGCTGTCGCTCATCATTTGCTGTGACAGTTGGCTAAGTACAGCAAGTTGTTGGCTATTGAATGCAGCAAGACCGTTTACGTCTTTGATGTCTGTTACTGCTTTCATTTGCGCTAGACCCATATCTGTATAAGTCTTCATCGCGTTCATTTGCAGTTCAGTCATAACTTCTACATTCTTAGCAATCAACTTGTTGAACTTGAAGTAAGGTTCAAATTGCTTTTCTGTTTGGTCTGTCATTGATTTAAAAATATCCGTGTACATACATAACTCCTAAAGATTTCAAAGATTGAATTACAATTCGTATTGTTCGTTTCTAGAGGTTGACCAACAGTGGCGAATCCATTTCCACCCGCCACTGCTGAAGTTACTCGTTGACGTTTTTCAACAAAACAGCCGTACCCATACCACCACCGACACATAGCGAAGCCACGCCAGACTTGGCGTCAGTTGATAGCATTTCATGAACTAAAGAGACAATAATGCGATTGCCCGAAGCGCCAAGTGGATGACCTAATGCAATCGCACCACCATTGACGTTCACCTTATGCTTAAATGCCTCTAGCGGTAGGTCATGCTCTTCAGCTAACTGATACATAACTCCCAGAGCTTGAGCAGCAAACGCTTCATTAAGCTCAAACAACTCAATGTCTTTCAGTTGAGCGTCAGCTTTCGCCAAGGCTTTAGTTACTGCCTCTACTGGCCCTAATCCCATTACTTTCGGGTCCAACCCCGACTGTGCATAGCTTTCGAGCTCCACAAGTGGCGTAAGCCCTAGTCTTTTCACAGCGCTTTCTGAAGCGACAATGACTGCGCTTGCGCCATCGTTAATGCCTGAAGCGTTTCCGGCAGTCACGCTGCCTTCACGATCGAATGCAGGTCTTAACTTCTGTAAACCTTCGAAGGTCGCATCTGACTTAGGGTATTCATCGGTATCGAAAACGACGGTTTGACGACGCTGTTTCACCTCTACCGGAACGATTTGGTTAACAAACTTCCCAGCCTCAATCGCCGCAACCGCTTTTTGCTGACTCTCTAATGCGTAGTTGTCTTGCGCTAAACGAGAAATGTTCAGTTCTTTTGCGATGTTCTCTGCCGTGACACCCATGTGGTACTGATTGAACGCATCCGTTAATCCATCACCAATTAAGAGATCGGTCATCGAGATGTTGCCCATCTTGTGCCCATTGCGTACTGATGAAGGCACAATGAAAGGTATTTGCGACATTACTTCTACCCCTGCCGCAACAACAACGTCTGCATCTTGCGCTTTAATGTGAGCAGCAGCGTCCATCACCGACTTCATTCCGCTACCACAAATCATGTTTACACCGTAAGCAGGGACTTCTTGCGGAACTCCTGCAAACAAAGAAGCTTGTCGAGCAACGCCCATTCCTTGTCCTGCAGAGATCACGTTACCCACGATGACCTCATCAACATTGGAAGGGTCTAGTTGCGCAGCTTCCAAAGCACCTTTTATCGCCACGCCAGCCAGCTCACCAGCAGATGTATCTTTTAAAGCGCCGGTGAAAGAACCAATAGGCGTTCGTTTCGCAGCAACAATGAATATTTTTTCCATGGTTTATTCCTTACGAGTCCTTAGTTCATGTACAAGCCGCCATTTACAGACAATGTTTCGCCTGTAATGTACGCACCCGATTCACCTGCAAGGAAGCCAACCGCATCTGCGATTTCAGTTGGCGTTGCCAAACGTTTCATTGGGATTTGCCCCTTAATGGACTCAAGTACTTCTGATCTCATCTGCTCGACCATAGGCGTGGCGGTATATCCTGGTGCGATAACATTCACGGTTACGCCACTACGCGCTCCCTCTGCCGCTAGAGCTTTAGAGAAGCCAATCATGCCAGCCTTTGCAGCCGAATAATTTGCTTGACCAAATTGACCTTTAAGTCCGTTCACTGACGAAATATTAATGACTCGACAGTTTCCCTTCTCACACATTGGAGCGAAAAGAGGTTGGGTAACGTTGAACAAGCTGTTCAAGTTCGTATCGATAACGTCTCTCCACGCTGCTGCATCCATTTTCTTGAAGACACTGTCTCGTGTAATACCCGCATTGTTTACCAACACATCAATCGTGCCTTCTTCTTTCAATAACTTGCTTAAACGCTGAGCACATTCTTCCGTGTTGGTCACATCAAGCTCGAACAATCTGACTTGCTCTGAAGTGAACTGTTTTTCATTAAACCAATCTATTGCACACTGGTGATTACCAGTAAAGTAAGTCGCAATAACACGATAGCCTTGTTCGACTAACTTAGAAGAAATTGCTGAACCTATCCCACCTTTCGAACCTGTAATTAAAGCAAGTTTTTTCATTGATAACTCCATCCGATACAAGCAAATAACAATACTATTAAGAAAAATGCTTAGCGCGTCTTATTAATTCCATGACTACCGCTTTAATTAAACCCTACATGCTCGAACTAAAAACTTTTATTACAAACTAAACCAATTTCATATTTAATGACCAAAATTTGACCTAGATCCCAACCCCAATGAAATGTTATCAGATTGTAAATTGATGCAAAGTGTTGATTTCAAGCAAGTTTATTGTTGGTAATTTTATCAGCATCAGATGTAAGTATTTGAATCAGTGGATATTGTTATTATTTTTTCACGCATTACAAAATAAGTGCAAAGTCTGATTTTTATCATATTCACTGTAATAATTACTGGTTATCCAACTTTAACCGCATTGATTAATTTCCCAAAAGCAACCTACAGGAAAGTTATTAAACAAGGTAATAACTAAATGTACATAAATAAAAAAGCTCATCACAACTGATGAGCTTTTTGTTATTAACTACTAAACTAACGTCTAATTGACTATATTGATTTCAAATATATTTCATTTAAATTAATATTTTAAAGTGAAAATATTTCACCGGTATCCACATCTAAGTAAATCTTGTTTTCCAGTTTTAAACCGCCACAATAAATGAAGTAGACATTACGATTCGAGTACTTAACTGACTTGACCCAACCACCAAGCTCTTCAAAATCGCCTGGTTCACAGGTGCCATTCTCGATCAAACTGTCAACGGCGAGTCTAAAAGGTTTACGGTAGGTTTTTAAATCGTCAGACTTGACCAAATATGAATCTAGGATCTCTACATGTTCATCGGCAGATATAATGACCTCGTCTTCGCTTAACTTAGACATTTCAATCCACTCTGCCATTTCTGGTGCGCCTTCTCTCAAAACGATGTAGTCGGTAATGCGCCCCCAGCCATTCGACTTTTCAAGGACTTCGATGTGGTCTCCCTTGTAGAGATAATCCTTTATCAAAGCATCGACATTCGGCTCATCGTAAACCGCGATCTTTCGTTCAGAAACGTAATAGTCGGTTTGTTCGGGCAAAGCAGATAAGTCCAGTATTGGTTTGAGCTCTTCTTTCGGTTCCTCTGACATCTGTTCAACAGGAGCCTTTTCCTCTTCTGCGGGAGTCACATCGTCTTTTTTCATTACTAAAAAGTAATAGGCGGCTCCTCCTCCACCAAGAAGACACAATATCACCAACGCTATGATTACTTTTTTCATGACAAATGTTACTCACTCTCCATAGATAAACTCAGTGTACAACAACTCTTTCTGATGCTCATCTATACTCTATTCAATATGTTAGCCATTTCGAGGTGGGTATGAGGAGATTCGCGTATGGGATTGCAGTGATTGCTATATTCATCAACGACCCCGCGTTTTCAAAGTGCACCAAGAAAAACTGGAATGGTCTACTCAATCTTCAAATGCGCACGGAGCACCACTACAACCAATACTCAGCTGAGTTTAATCAGATTCTTTCCACGTATGACTCACAGTTACTATTTTCAAAACGGTATACAACACATCAGTTAGTGGAGTTGTGGGCTAAAGACGACCCTAACTTTACACAAAGGCTCAAACGCCACATGGCCAGTGCATATCAAGCTTCAAGTCTTTTATTAAAACAGGCACATTTATCAAAGATGGAGCTAGTATCAGCAAGAGAATTAACTGAGTCTTGGCAGTCGATGTATGATTCCTGCAAAAAACAAAATCGACCAAAGCAATCACACAACGCACAGTTGCATTTCAATAGCTCCAAATCGCTTACGCTTGATTTTGAAAACCTAGTTGATAAGACCCGAAAACTGGCCGAGAAGTACCATTCTGAAGCTGAGACACTAAACAACACACGTAAACAAGCCGCTCCATATTAAAATCATCTCCTGATGAATATTTAATCAAATCTATAAAGTTTTACACTATCAACAACTTGTAACGTTAGTTCTATCCATTTCAACAACATCGGTTAAAACAACATCGAAACCGAAATTTATCTGCGACACTCATCACAAAAAACATTTACAAACTCTCAAAAATTGCTATGATGGCCATTCATATAACTTAATAACAAGTAATATATTGGCTAGGTAATATGCAAAAATCGATGGCTTTAAACTGCTTGAGTAACACGGAATGGACTGCGGAGATAAGAGCTAAGCTTTTATCAGTAGTAAAACACATGGAAGAGTTCGGTTCAGTAAGTGAGCTAGAGCTATGCAAGATATTTGGCGAGACAATTTGGAATGACGGCGTTGATTACCATTCACATGCTTTCTCATTCAGAATTGACACGAAAACTGGAGATTGTTCAATTTCCAATTTCAAATATCACTAAAATTAGCGACTGATTTTGGATTCGGAGTACATTTATGTGCTCCGTTTTTCGTTTCTGGCCCCACACCTTTTCCACCAGCTCACACCTTTCGCTAACTGGTTTCAAACTTACCCCTTATAAATAGGTAACGGTGTATTGCCTTTAACCTGCCTAATTGCTAAGTGCGTATGGATATCTTTTACGTTTTCTAAACGCTGTAGTTTCCTAGTGAACGACTCGTACGCGTTTAGGTTTTCACTAACCACTTCCAATAAATAGTCATACGCTCCAGACACAACATGGCAACTGATCACCTCTTCCATCTCAACAATGGCATGTTCAAATTCATTGATCGATTTCTCTTGGTGATTGCTTAGGCTCACCTCCACAAACACACTCATTGCAATGCCAACATGACTTCGGGACAGGCTCACTCGATAGCTATCAATAATGCCATTCTGCTCTAGGCGCTTGATTCTTCTGGCACAAGGAGACGGAGACAACCCGACGAGATCCGCTAGCTCTGCAATGGTTAAGCGACCATCTCGCTGCAATAGTTCTAACAAGTGTTTATCGACACGATCCATCGCATTAACCCCCATATTGGTGTAAATCGTCAAATAATTACTAATAATTAACGATATCAGTTAAGTAATCATTAATTCAAAGTAAATATTGCCAATTTTCACCTTTCCACGTGCTTCATAATATGTCTATCAACCAAGGATAGGAAAATACAATGTTGCTCGGGTACACCTCAATTGCCGTCACTTTAATGATTTGGGCTAGTTTCTTTTTATCTTTAAAGGGAGGAGCCAACTCGGTATTAGCTCCCTCAGATATCGCATTGACTCGATTTCTCATCCCGTCACTCGTTCTTTTTCCTCTGGTATACAAAGCTCGCCACGCGATTGCATCAGTACCAAAAATCTACTTAATAGGTATGTTCATCGGTTGCGGACTGCCCTACTTACTGGTTACGAGTTCAGCGATGCAGTATGTGCCTGTTGCTCAAGGCAGTGCGCTCGTACCAGGGACGTTGCCACTGTTCGTTACCATGATCGCCGTGTTCTTTTTTAAGCAACCACTCAGCCATCATCGTATTATCGGCTTCGCGCTTGTGATCACTGGCATTGTTATCTTTTTGTTCACTGGCTTATCTATGCATGAAAAACACACCAGTGACTCATTAATTGGCTCTGAGACATTGGGCCAATTGCTATTTCTGTTTGCCAGTTTGATGTGGGCGATATTTACAATTTCAGCGCGAGTTGCGAATCTGAATGCCCTTGTCGTTGCGGGCTTGGTCAGTTTGATGTCGAGTATCCTATTAATAGCTTTAATCGTCGCAGGAGTGCTTCCTAGCTACCTATATCAACAATCGATGCCCCAATGGCCAGTCAACGAATTACTTACGCACAGTGCGATTCAGGGGGTGGGAGCTGGGATTATTGCGGCAGCTACTTACTTATATGCGGTACAGACACTTGGCGCTGAACGCTCTGCCGCTTTTGGTAGTTCAACGCCTGTTATCGCCACTCTATTGGCTATACCAATCTTCCACGAAGTACCAAGTGTAAGCAGTTGGGTCTCGCTAGCATTCATCTGCAGTGGCAGCCTACTCGCAAGTAACATCTTTCTTAAAAAGGATGCGTCACTCGATTACGAGCCACCAAAGCGCCACGCATAAAAGAAGATACAGTGATAATTCACTTTTTATCGTGCTGTTTCTCATTTACACTGGCGCACCTTTTTCTAAAGAGAGATTGTCATGCAACGCGATTACACACTTAACTGCCTGCTCACCATGCCACGTCATGAGCTTGAAGAGTTCAGTCTAAGAATGATCCATCGTCTGGTTCCAGAAGATGCGATGAATGAACTGTTTACTTTTGAGCAAGAAGAGGTGACCAGCGAAGAGCGCATGCAGTCAGCTAAATTTGACGCGATGCTGCGAATGACGGCGATCGCGTTAGGTGAAGTCAATTTGGCATTTTCTGAATCAGAGAACGCTCAGCAGAATATTGATCGTATGACTCGTCTTCTGCTTTGGCACTTCTATTCGATCTCATTCAATTTGGAAGAAGCGATCGCGATTGAGGTTCACTGTGAAAAAGTAGAATCTATTTTGAAAAATGCACCGAAAGATGCATTCGGTTGGGTGAAAGAGCTCACCGAACTTCTTCACTTCTACGCAAAAGTGAACGAGCAGAACGGCGAACAATAACACCTTGTTGGAGTGAGCCTGGCTCCCCTCTCTAAGACCCAAGGACGTTTGCAGAAGGCAGATAAAAACTTTGTTTAAAGGTATTATCTGCCTTTGTTGTTTCTAGAACACTGTGATGAAGCATTAAAATCGATTGTACAATGCGCGTCCCTATACCTAGCGAGCCTTTAGCAGCGAGGCTGTCGACCTCATTTTGAATGGTTACTCTTGTTCGCTTATCTTGCGTACCTTGCTCGACAACAATGCTTAACTCACCATCGTGTGGAGCGTGACGAATTGCATTCTCCATCAAATTAAACATCAATCGCTCGATCAATTTCTGTTCCCCGACGATCGATACAGCACTATCGATTCTCACATTGAGCTTAATATGTTTGGCATCGAGCTGATTCTTAAATGTTTCCTCACACAGTGTCAGTAAACGATTGAAATCAATCGTCCGGTATTCATAGGTCGGCAGCTCTTTCTCTTGTTTCGCCGTGTCTAGCAGCGAGTTAAGTTGCTCGAACAATTTGTTGCTATTTCGATACGCAACATCAATCAGTGGATCAGATTGTGGATTCTGTAGCTGCCACGTTTCTAAGTAACCTAACACGCTAGACAGTGGTGTTTTTAGATCATGACTTAATTGGATCAATGTTTGGCGACGTTGTGAGGATTGATATTCAAGGTGCAGAAACTGCTGCTGTATATGTTTGGCCATCAATTCGTAAGACCTCGCCACAGGCACTAATTCAGGCACCTGCTTGGTGAAATCAGGCTCTAACCTAAAGTCATGCTCAGCTTGCTGCTGCAATTTGTCTGTCACTTCCTCAATCGGGTTAAGCAAGCTTCGTTTTACCAGCATGTAAGCGCCGACCGAAAAACCTAAAATCGATATCAATACCAAAGCTGCGAGTGCAATGTACGAGGAATCGACTTGGGCATCAGCAATCACAGCGTGGCGATTACTACCAATCAACACATATAGATAGCCCACCGTTGAGCCTAACTCTTGAATAGCTGCAACGGAGAACACTTTAGGGTCTGTCGGCGTACGAGGGTCTTCCCCTAAGATTGGATATGCTTCGTTGGCGAGAAAACGTTGGATGGGTTCTAAATCAACATACTCCATCATCTCTGTGCCTTCAGGAGCCGCATGAGTGGTGATCTTGCCTTGAGCATCGAGAAAGTAGATCTCAAAGTCTGGGCCAATCAACATTAAGGTATGGAAAATGCTCTTAAGCGCGACAGGGTTATAGTCAGTCCCGACCATAAGAGGATTGTCATCACGCATATGGCGCGCCAAGTCCTTGTGCAAGCTCTGCTTGGTTCTCTGCTCGATCGTCTGTTTTTGCCAATGATATGTAAAACCAATTGCCACACTCGCCAGCAAAAACCAAATACTAGTGAATGCCATCAATCGAGACTTGAAGCTCATAACTCAACCTCCATCTGCCCTATCCAATTTTCGCTTAAATGAATCAATGCTTAGCATGAAACTTATATCCAACACCCCACACCGTCTGGATATAGTTTTGTTCTCCGTCTTGAGTAACCAACTTACTGCGCAGACGATTTACGGTGCTACACACAGTGTGATGGTATCCGGCATGGTGAGTGTTCCAAACATGGTCTAGAAGCTGATCTTTGCTATACACGCGTCCAGGCTTGGTTGCTAAAAATGACAACAAGGAGAACTCCATAGCCGTCAAAGAGACCTCTCTTCCATCTAACACGACTTGGTGAAGCTCAGTATCAATAACCAGTGGGCCAAAAGACATCGTATGTTCTTGCTGAGAGGTTGGTTGAGCTGGAAGGTCTTCGTGACTGATTCTTCGGAGCACATTGCGTACTCGAGCTTGAAACTCTAGGACACTAAACGGCTTAGTAATATAGTCATCTAATCCGGCTTCTAACCCTGAGACTTTGTCCATCTCACTATCACGAGCGGTCAGCATCAGCATTGGCGTCCAATCTTTCTCTTTTCTCACAGAGCGACAAAACTCCACGCCATCTCCATCGGGTAGACCGCGATCAAGCACGACTAGATCAAAATCGTTTTCGTGATAGGCGGACATCGCCTCTCCAATACTGGCGACTCTGCACACTTCTTGCCCCTGAAAGCGCAAGTGCATGGTCACTAATTCGGCGAGATCGTTATCATCTTCAACTAGTAGTATCTGCGCTGTCATTTTGTTTGCTGTCGATTCCATAATTCAACCATGTTCCAGTAGCGTCCATTTCTATTCGACCGGAACATGGAAAGAATTATTTCATTCAATTGGCTAATATCTACTCTATTCGAGTAATAGACAGACGAGCACCGGGGTTCAAGAAACGATGCGATGCGCTCAACGTCGATGCTGTTAAACCATCATCTTGGCTTATCACACCAGAGTGAAATGAAACTGCATCTGTATCATCGCGAGCAGCATTAAACCCTTCACCGCCACCTGCTGGTCCAGGAATTGTCGCTGCGGTTTCGCTGTTTGCCTCAGTACCTGAATCCCACACATCCATATTCATGGTAAAGGTCTCACCGACAGACAAGGTTTTGATATTGATACCAGATTCACCGATAAACGCGTCATTGGTATTCACTAGCATAGAGGCTAATGAGAGATACTTAGCTTGTTTATAGTTAAGGGTCAATGTGACGGTGTCACCCTCCCCCGGTAGAATCAAGCCATTACCTGACACACCTTGGTAAACATTACTATCACTGTTCATCAGATCAATTAGCTGAGAGTTACTTCCGCCTTCCGCTAAATATTCGAGTTCAGTTGACGCGCTTGACCCAATAGCAAACAGCTCAAAGTTACCATTGTGGCTTAATACAGCTAGCGGCGACATTGGTTGACTTGGCGTCAAATTCGTTACTGTCACGTTGTAGCGATAATAGTGATCATTGTCATCGCTTGGACAACCTGCGAGCACCCCCACAGAAGCAGCAATGGCTAAAATACGTAATTTCATAACTGCCCCCTATTTCACTTCAATTGTGATCGTCGCAACCGGGTTTAACCAACGATGGCTGCTGTTATCGAGATCACTTATCCCACCAGTCGCGTTGTCATCACCAATGTTACCTGGATGAATATGGACTTTATTGTTTGACACCGCAGTCTCTACACCCGTACCGCCACTACCGAATGTAATGAATGGAGGGTTTGGCATGCTTCCGGCAAGTTCATCATTCGCTTCTGTACCAGCATCATAGCCATTGAGTGAAACTTTGTAAGTACCAGCTTGCTCTGGAATTTTCCAACTATCTAAACCAACAAAGCCATCGTTGGTTGGTAGGAGCATTGCACTTAAAGATAGATACTTCAGATCACCAGTATCAATAGTTAGTGACGTTGTTACTCCCGGGTTTAGGATACCGCTAGCTGGGTTTTCCGATACAACACCACCAGCGTTGGTAATAACACTCGACAGGCCTGAAATATCGCCACCTTCAGCCATAGCTTCCAATTCAGCACTGGCCGTTTCACCAGTTCTAAACATGAATAAACTTGAGTCATGAGCAGCGACTAGAATCGGTGTGAAGTAGATACCTTTCGTCGCATTGGTAATAGAGATATCCAACTCAGCCGCGTTAAGTGTTGAAACCGACATAGACAATGCCAGCGCAGAAAATGTGAGTCCGAAAACTTTTTGCTTGTTCATAATGATTCCATCCTAGTTTCACTCATTGAGCGAGTTATGCCTTTATCAAAAATGGTCGTCGACCAAGGTGTTGATAAATAGGATGGCAATGAGATCTATCAGCGACTTCATTCAATTCTCATAAAAGTCTCACAAGTTTCTTGGTTTTCTCTCACTAAGGATTTAACGTCTGAACAAAAATCCAAAAAAAGGCCCAGTGGGTGAACACTGGGCCTTGATTGTTCTGATTTGCTGAGGGCGTGTTGATCTTTCGAGCTGGTTTTTGCAGCGAGTTGCTGGGTATTTATACAAGGCAGAGGCTTTGATGTGTAGCTAGCCTACATGAGAAGCCGATAACGCAGTAGAAATGACCAGCAAACGCTGCCCGAAGGGTTCGGCTAAAAGCGTTTTACTCTTTGTTGAGGGAGATTTGCTTAGAATGACTAGGCTACTTCTCCCTCGCCGCGATTATAACGCTTTTATCTCGAACAAAATTCAACCACGAAAGGTCAACACGCCCTTGACATTCTACTGAATGTTTAAAGCAGTATGAGGTTATAGGTAGTTCGCATCTACTAGTTCGCTCACTTCAACTTTGCTCACCTCTGCACGAGCTTCAAGCCATTGTGCTACTTGCAACTGCTCTGCTTCTGTTACTGAACGGTAGCGCTCCGTTGCGCACACAAAACCTTCAAACAGCTCAAGGCCACCGCCACCAAAGCACAAACCGATACCATCGATAAAATCAATGAACTCATCGATGAATACATCGTACTGGTCAAAATCAGTAATCGATGTTGTGCAGCTCACTTCAAAACCCAAAATGGCGAATTCACCTAGGTATAGCTTTTTACGTAGACGACGGTTCTTGTTTTCGATTTTATCTAATTTCATAGCGTTCTCTCTTAATTGTGTCGCCCATTTCTCATGGGGATATAAGCATTTATACACAGTTGCCCATCAATTCCAAAGAGATTTATAAGGCATTGAGCCCAAAAGCGTAAGAATCGTGCTACAGCAACAAAACCTTAATATAATTTATAAAAATATGTCACTTACTTCCATCAGGATTAGCCTCGTATTGAAACTATTACTCTAATAACCATCTCAACCTCAATAGGAAGTAAGTTCATGAGCAAGGAAACATTCGATAGCCGTCGCTTTAATAATAGTGATAACAAACCCTTTGAAGAAGTGCTAGAAGCGAACCTATCTCGTCGCAGCATTCTTAAAGGTGGTTTAGGTATCAGTGCAATGACGGCATTTGGTGCTTTCGGCTTAGCAGGTCATAGTGCACCGGCTGCAGCGGCATCTCACGCATCATCAGCAAAGAGCAGCGCACAGCTTGCTTTTGAATCTATAAAAGGGTCTCTGACCGACAGTGTCGTTGTACCTAAAGGTTACGTTGCACAGGTGCTTGTACCATGGGGAACACCATTAAACGCGCAAGGTAATGCATGGCGTGAAGATGGTAAAAACACTGGCGACGACCAAGCAAACGCACTCGGCATGCACCACGATGGCATGCACTTCTTCCCGCTAGACGGCAACAACAATGATGGCCTACTGGTTATCAACCACGAATACATCGACCAGAAAGCACTGCACCCTAATGGCCCAACATACCAAGATGGCGCTCGCACCAGCATTGATGAAGTGCGTAAAGAGATCAACGCACATGGTGTGAGTGTCGTTCGCGTTAAGCTAGATGGCAATCAGTGGGTTATGGTCGACAACGATCCACTAAACCGCCGCTACACAGGTGCGACAACAATGGATCTTTCTGGTCCTGTTGCTCACACAGAGTTGGTAAAGACCAAATACTCCCCTGACGGCAGCCAAGCTCGAGGAACACTAAATAACTGTGGTAATGGCTACACTCCTTGGGGCACATATCTAACATGTGAGGAAAACTGGCCAGGCTACTTTGTTAACAAAGGCAAGTCGACCACAGCGCAAGAGCGTATCGGTATTGCAACAGATAAAACACGTTACGGCTGGGATACACTAGCTGGCAGTGCTGAAGAGCGACTAGACGAGTTCGCACGCTTTGATGTAACTCCTAATGGCAAGTCAGCAAAAGATGACTATCGTAATGAGGCACATGGGCACGGCTACATTGTTGAAATCGACCCATATACTGCTAATTCACGTGCGAAGAAGCGTACTGCACTAGGTTGTTTCCGTCACGAAGGCTGTACGTTTGGCAAAATGACCGAAGGTCAGCCAGTTGTATTCTACTCTGGTCATGATTCTCGCTTCGAATATCTTTACAAGTTCGTTTCTGACGCGAAGTGGGATCCAAAAGATGCGAAGCCAGAAAACCGGCTAGTTGCTGGCGACAAATACATGGACAAAGGCACACTCTATGTGGCTCGATTCAATGAAGATGGCACTGGCTCTTGGCTTCCACTAACACTAGACAGCATGGCTGCAAAAGGTGGCAAACTGTCTGACACATTCAACTCTCAAGCTGAGCTGATTGTAAATACTGCTGGCGCTGCTGACCTTGTTGGTGCAACTCCGATGGATCGCCCTGAATGGTGTGCAGTTGACCCAATGACTGGCACGGCTTACCTAACGCTAACCAACAACACTAAGCGTAAAGAAGCGAACTCAGCAAACCCACGCATTAACAACAAGTTTGGCCATGTGATCCGTTGGGATGAAGGCAAAACAGCTGATGCGTTCCAATGGGACATTTTTGTGTTCGGTTCACCAGCTGTTTCGGATCCAAAGATCAACCGCTCTGGTCTCAACGATATCAACCAATTCGCTAGCCCAGATGGCTTAGCTTTTGATGGCCGTGGCATTCTTTGGATTCAAACGGATAACGGTGCCGATGAAGTGACTCAGTACACCAACGATCAAATGTTGGCTGTCGTTCCGTCTCAGCTAACAGATGACAATGGTGACCATGCTGTTATCAGTGCGGAAAACCAAAACCAGTTGAAGCGTTTCTTTGTTGGTCCAAATGGCTGTGAAGTAACAGGCTTTACCATTAGCCCTGATTACAAGTCACTGTTTGTGAACATTCAGCACCCGGCAAACTGGCCAATGTCCGATGATGCAACCGCTGAGACAAAAGGCAAGGTTCGCCCAAGAGCTGCAACTGTGGTTATCCGTCGTGAAGATGGTGGTGAAATCGCGGTTTAGATACATGATAAAGGCGAAGATCAGTAACCTTAGTGTTGTCTAGCTAACGAAAACCAAAAGAGCGATAAGGCCAAATACCCTATCGCTCTTTTTATATTCTATTCAATCTAAGGTTTAAGTAAGAGTCCGAGCTTTCACATTACTATTGCTCGTCATCCTCGAGAAGGAGGAACGACTGAGTCGGGGATCTCTACCCGTTCTCGTCAATCAAAATTAACTCACAAACAACCATACACCAACACCCATCATCAAGGTGCCAGCAATACGGTTCATCAAACGAACATTGTCTGCTTGTCCTAATAAGTGCTTCAGACTCTTACCTCCCGTCGCATATAACGTCATACACACAAACTCCGATACCAAGATAATAGAAACTAAGATAGAGAGCTGAGGCACTAACGCCTTAGAGCTATTGATAAACGGTGGCAACAGAGAAATCATGAACGCCCAACCTTTGGGATTCGCGATGGCCGTAACGAAGCCCTGAACCACCAGGTCCCAATCGTTACCAGTTGCTTGGTTTTGATTATCAGTGCTGATCGCCAGTTTACCCTTCGAACGCCACATTTGAACGCCAAGGTAAAACAGATACGCTGCCCCAACGAACTTAAAGCCAGTAAACAACCAAGGGTAATTAAGCATGATCGAAGCAATACCCAGTACCGCTGCCACCGATACAACTCCCACGCCAACCAGTTCGCCAGCCATCATCCATAGAGTACGACGATAACCAATACTCATACCGAGCGTAAGCGCTAAGGTCATACACATCCCGGGAGTAATTGAGACAAAGAAAAATGTGGGGATGAAAGCCAAAAGTAGCGCGCTATCCATATTGTTACCTTATTGCTTTATTGTTGTGTAAAACTGACTGTTCTCGATTTAAAAACAGCATGTTGAAAGTGGTGGCTATTGAGTGCATCGGAGCGGCATAAGCTGAGTAAGCGTTTATATACGCTGGGCTCATTTATAAATGAAGCCACTATTGAAACGTAAAAGAGCCACATCACTGTGGCTCTTTTCTATCACTAACTCTAGCTTACTTGCGACGGTTCTTGATGCGCTTCATCATTGCTAGACGACGCTCAGCATTCGCTTGGTCTGGCTTTTCTTCGTTCGCATTGTTCTTGCGACCTTGGCGGTTCTTATAAGCCGATTTGGTGTTTAGCTTCTCAATATAAGCATCGCGCTTTTTAGGCTCGTAACCAGGTTGCTCTACGCGACGAATGCGTTGTTGAATCAATTTCTCTACTTGTACAACCGTCAGCTCTTCTTCACGGTTAACAAAAGAAACAGCGTGACCTTGTTTGCCTGCACGACCCGTACGACCAATTCGGTGAACATAGTCTTCTGCAAGGAATGGCATGTCGTAATTGATTACGTGTGGTAAGTCTTCGATATCCAGACCACGAGCCGCAACGTCTGTTGCTACCATCACACGAGCTTTGCCTTCTTTGAACTCATCCAGCGCACGACGACGAGCACTCTGCGCTTTATCACCGTGACACAACACAGCTTTGATACCGTCAAGCTTAAGCTCTTTAACGACTTCGTTTGCTGTCTCTTTGTAGTTCACAAACACAAGCACTTGGCGCCAGTTTTTACGGCCAATCAGCTCAGAAAGCAATTCCGTTTTACGCTCTTGGTCTACAGGGTAAACCACGTGACCAACTGTTGCTGCCGTTGAGTTTTCACGTTCTACGCTAATGCGCTTTGGCTTACGCAGAATATCAACTGAAAGCTGGTTTAACTGAGTTGATGTTGTCGCTGAGAACATCATGATTTGAGGTGATGTTTCAACATCCATCATGATCTTACGTACCGCATTGATGAAGCCCATATCGAGAATACGGTCTGCCTCATCAAAAACTAGGAACTCAAGATTAGAGATAGAGACATTACCCTCTTCTAGGTGCTCTTCTAGACGACCCGGAGTTGCTACAAGAATGTCCACACCCAGATCTAACTGGCGAACCTGTGATGACATCTTGTTACCGCCATAAACCGCCGCTACGCTCAGCTCTGTGTACTTAACGTAATCTTTGATGTTCTGTGCGATTTGAGCAACCAGTTCACGTGTTGGCGCAAGGATCAAAGCGCGAGCTGTACCGCGTGATGCTTTGTTGCCGCTGTTCAACAAATGCTGAATGACAGGTAATGAAAACGCAGCTGTTTTGCCCGTACCCGTTTGTGCCGTAGCAAAAATATCATGGCCTTTACGCGCCATTGGGATCGCTTTTTGTTGAATAGGTGTGAGTTTTTCATAACCACACTCAGTCAGCGCTTTTACGAGTTCAGGAGCAAAACCTTGAGAGGAAAATGACATTGTTACGAGTTCCTTAAGCAGACAGCCTACATTTTTATATCAGCCGAGCACTATAAAGTAATTAGAGTGATTTATCTCACATTTATCGTGATATAACGCAAATTTTATCACTCTAATTGACACTTATTGGGCTTGAAGTCCAACAAGTGCCATCTTTTACTACTTCAGGCCACAAAGTTTGAGCAATACCTGTTCAAGGTCTGCCCACGGCATGAGTTGCGAATCAATCACTTCAAGGCGAGATTCAAAGCCATCTAAGCTGATTTCATTAACCGACACCACTTGGTTAGCCACGTTAAATGCGAAACAGCCTTGATCTGTATTGACTACCGCTTTTACCCTTTCAGCTTGCAGTGCCGAAAGCATAGAAAACAGCTGGTCGAAATCAAATTTGTGCTCAGCACCAAACAACCAACCGCAGCTAAAGTAGCCCTGCCCTTTGTTCTCTTTGCGAATGAAATCTTCACCCGGTGGAAGTTCAAACTGAGGCTCTTGTTCAGCATGTTCATGATGATGTGCTTCAATTCCAAACGATGCACCACCTCGAACACGCTCAATGTCTAACACTTCAAGCGGCACTTCGCCATCATGGATCAGTTTATGGAATACCTTAGCCGGAGATTGATTCGTTACCCAGTCATTGAAGGTATCGATATCTTCAGAGTGAACAAGATCCACCTTAGTACCAATAATCACATCTGCACTATCCAACTGGTCGTTAAAGTTTTGATTTGATGTGTACTTTTCATCTGAAAGATAGCGCGGGTCAACCAAACCTAATGTCGCCTTGAGATCAACATAAGGTGTGTATTGCTCAGAGGTTAATGTAGCAATAACTTGTTTAGGGTGCCCTAGGCCAGTAGGCTCAATTAGGAGACGATCTGGCTTTTGACGAAGTAATGCATTAATTCCAACAGACATAGGAACACCTGCCGTACAACACATACATCCACCAGGGACCTCTTTGATCAACGCACCCTGATCAGTCATCAGTGCGCCATCGATACCGATTTCGCCAAATTCGTTAACCAATACCGCCCAGTTTTCGTTCTTTGGTTTGTTCTTCAGCAAGTTTAAAATCGCGGTCGTTTTACCCACCCCGAGAAAGCCAGTAATAATATTGGTAGGAACTCTGTTCGTCATAGTCCATTCTCCTTTTTTTAGGAGTATATACCGAATATCAAAGGTTTGTCCGCATCGGATTTATGACGACTGGAAAGGAATAAAAGTAGATTTAGGGCAGCGTATTGCAAGAATTTCAAATCTGGATGAAATGAAGTTGGTTGGAGGTCAAAATTTATGCTATCCCAAACAGACTAAAGGCGCACTTTGGTAGCGCGCCTTACCCTCGTTACTCAATCGTGAGTTCGCGAATCAGGAAGTCTTGTCATCGACCTGAACATTTAACGAGGAACTAGAAAATTTCTTTTTTTGAATCCATCCAAATTGTGTGTAAAACCTCACTTCTCCTTGCGGTTCGTTATGTTGCTTTACAATTTAACTATGGTTCATTTTTGCAGTAATTCAAGTTGCCACTATAGATTCGACCAAAATTGTGACGACGATTCCACAGTATTGGCTATAGTTCTTATTTATGTCGCACGCTACTTTCATAAATGGAATTCAACTTTGCATCTTTGTTGCTATTGGATAAGTAACGGAGGCGTATAATTTACGACAATCCCACCGCACCAACTCAGGAACCCAGTTTCAATGACCAACAGAGAGAAAATAAAGCAATCCTTTTTAGCAAAAATGCCAAGGGATGCTATCAACCAATTTCTCTCCAGAGACAAAACCCCGGTATCTGTTTTAATCCTCTCTTGTATCGTCGGTATCCTTGCAGGTTTCGTTGGTACCTATTTTGAAGTTGCGGTTCATTTCATCACAGAAACTCGTACCGACTGGCTAAAAGATGAAATTGGCAGCTATCTACCGCTTTGGCTAGCCGCATTTCTTATTAGTGCAGCCTTTGCATTCATCGGCTATTTTCTTGTCCACCGTTTTGCACCCGAAGCCGCAGGATCAGGTATTCCTGAAATTGAAGGTGCGATGGACGGCATGCGTCCTGTTCGTTGGTGGCGAGTGCTTCCAGTCAAGTTCTTCGGTGGTATGGGCGCTCTCGGTTCAGGCATGGTGTTAGGTCGTGAAGGACCAACGGTACAAATGGGTGGCAGCATCGGTCGCATGGTCACTGATATCTTTCGTGTAAAAGATGACGACAGTCGCCACTCTTTGCTCGCTTCTGGTGCCGCCGGCGGATTAGCCGCTGCATTCAATGCACCTTTAGCTGGGATCATGTTCGTTGTTGAAGAGATGCGACCGCAGTTTCGTTACTCACTCATTTCTATCAAGGCCGTGATCATTTCTGCGGTTTCAGCCAACATCGTGTTTCGCTCTATCAACGGTCAGTCGGCTGTTATTACCATGCCCCAATATCAACCACCTGAGCTAAATGCGTTGTGGCTATTCCTTTTACTAGGCGTGCTGTTCGGGATTTTTGGCGTAATTTTCAATAAGCTGATCACCCTTTCACAAGACATGTTTGTCGCAATACACAAAAACGACCGCAGACGTTACTTAATGACGGGTACTCTGCTTGGCGGTTGCTTTGGCTTATTGCTTCTCTATATTCCAGAGCTAACTGGCGGTGGTATTGGTATTATCCCTAATGTCACCCATGGTGATTACAGTACCAACGTGCTGTTACTTATCTTCTTGGGACGTGTGCTTACCACCCTACTCTGTTTCGGCTCTGGTGCACCGGGCGGTATCTTTGCCCCGATGCTTGCACTTGGCACACTCTTTGGTTACGCATTTGGACTTATCGCTTCGGCCCTCTTTCCTGAACTCAACATCGATCCGGGCATGTTTGCGATTGCAGGTATGGGGGCACTATTTGCAGCAACTGTACGCGCCCCGATAACAGGGATTTTATTGGTTATCGAAATGACCAATAACTACTATCTGATATTACCGTTGATCATCACTTGCCTAGGCGCCGTAATCATTGCTCAGGTGTTGGGCGGCCAGCCAATTTACAGCCAACTACTGAACCGCACATTAAAAAATGAAAAATTAAGACAACAAGATCTTCCGCAACAAGAGGAAGTACGTTAGTAACAAAAGACTCATGAAACAAAAGCACACATTCAACGTGCTTAGTGTCCCGATTTCGCATCAAAATCAAAAAAGCAAACGTTAATCTTGATATCATCCACTCAAAATTAGTTGAGCACCCTTAACATCTATTGAGAGCACAACTACACGCTCTAACTAGAGCAATAAGTCTAATGTTTAATATGTAACTTAAGGTGGAACAAGTCGTTGAACTGGAGAAGATTAACCCAAGTAAAAAATGTGCCGCCGTCTCAGGCGTCGTTAGCACTTGGCGTTATTGGGCTAGGACAAGCATGGGCTCTATATATTCCGGGGATTGGTGAAATCGTTCGTCCCTACCTCGCTTCAGTTGGCGCACTACTGTTAGTCCCTGTTTTACTTCGTTATCTCACAAGTTTTAATACCTTCATCAACGACATTCGCCACCCGTTAAGTGGGAGCTTGATGGCCCCTATGAGCATGGCGCTGTTGATCTTGTGTGACTACTTAGCCGAGATATCACCGATCATCGCCTACCCTATCTGGTTCTGTGCCCTGTTGCTTCACTTTACGATGATGGTGCTGTTTTTTAGTTTCCAGATCATCAACTTTAAAATGTCGAACATTGTTCCCAGCTGGTTCTTATATCCAGTAGGTTTGATCAGTAGCTCATTAGCGGGTACACAATTTGGGCACACAGTATTTTCAGAAACACTCGCAGCGACCTGTATCGGTATCTACTTCTTCTTACTTCCAGTAGTGCTGTATCGTTTGGTGTTTGAGGGGAACTTGCCTCGTAGAGCAAGACCTACACTGGCAATCATGGCAGCGCCGGTGAACTTGTCACTAGCGGCTTACCTAGTTAATTTCGACCACCCAGATCCAATTCTTACAGGCGCTTTAGCGGGTATCGCCATTACCATGACGCTGCTAATCTACCTGTGTTACATCCGCTTGATGAGATTGAAGTTTCAGCCTTCCATCGCGGCGGTAACCTTTCCATCTGTGATCAGTGCGATAGCGATGCATCGATTAACAACCTTTTTCGGAGCCGAATATCCACAGTGGTACTGGTTACATAAATTTGGTTTCTTCGAACTCACCATTGCAACCATTTTAGTCATTTGGGTTGCAGGGGGTTACGTAAAAATGTACTGGCCAGAATTGTTCAATCCCAGGCAACTCATGAAAAAAGCGAAATAAGCCATTGTATTGCGGGATAATCACGTCTCGAACTTACGACCATCGTTTTTTAAGTAACTAATAAGAAAAGACTAGAAGCGCTAAGAGAGAAGAGAGTGGCACATCCATGTGCCTAAGTGTATGTGTTGTGTTTGTTGTTCAAATGATAATTGATTCTAATCGACAGCTAGCATTTCAGGTGGATGCTAGTAAATGCGTTGGTTTTTATCGTTTTTTCAATTTTTGCTTTGTGATTAACCGTGCGCTGAAATGGGTGCTTACGTGGAAAAGATAAGTAGTACCCTTGATACAAATTGGAGCCGTATGCCTTCGCCAATTCCAGCTGCTCAATACACTCAATGCCCTCATAAATCAGCATCGTATTTTTTAATCCGCAAATCACTTTCAGCTCTTCTAATTCTTCCGTTAACCCAACCTGGCTCGCCACCAGCAGTTCTCGGCTTACTTTGATATAATCCGGACTGATCGCTGCAACCCTTGAGAAACCGGACCACCCCGTACCAAAGTCATCAACCGCAAGTGACACACCCTGAGAGCGGATTTTGTTAATACCATCGTAAAAGTTAGTGATCTCATCGATTGGGCAATAATCCTCAACTATCTCAACTACGATCTGCTCTAGTTTGATACCTGTTGTCAGAATATGCTTAACGCAATCATTGATTAAACTGTCTTGTTTAGACAAAGCTCTAAAGAAACATGGGCTAAAGTTTAGAAACAATTTGGTTTCTTCGTTGTAAATCTCTGACTCTATGAAGCCTCGAATGTGCATTACATTGATTGCAAATTTAACTTTAAACTCGAGGTCGTCATCCAACTTCTCTAGAAAATTAAACAACTTTTTAGGACTGACACCCTCACCATTTTTCGTTGCTCGACAAAGAGCTTCGTAGCCGTGAATTACCCCCTCTTCGGTTTTAATTTCTTGGTAAACGCTCTGTATTTTGTATCCCAGTATCTGTATTTCAAGAACCTGTTCATCTTGGTTATAAGTGATCATTTTCTGTCTCATTTTTACTTATTTGCAAGCAAATTTACTAATTTTAATTCGAACCACTTATTGAGTTGTTTTGAATGAATATGTGTCCAATATTCATTTTATGTGGCAAAAACAGTATACGGCAGCCAAAAAGGTGCAACTAGTGACACATAGGGAGGATTGGATTAGCGTCACAAAGGATACATCTCTTACATAAACTTACGCAGATCAATTGATTTACCGAATTGATTAGCTAATCAGGCAAACCTGTATTTACTAAAACTTTATTTGAAGAAATAAAAAATAGAAAAGGACACAACTTACGCAAAATTAGAGTTAAAACTCTATAAATTGCGCAATATATCGGCAGTTACATGCGCTTACATATAGAGTATTGTAAAGCACACCAATAGAAGAGTTGATCTTTTGAGGCTTTACTTAGACCGCACCCTCAAATTAACAATATGATATATAAGGGTATTTTTGACCAAAATATGATTGCTTTGCTCTTCTGATCGATATCATTATATGGAATAGAGCTCACCTGAAACTCAAACAAGTCCGCTTTATGAAGTTCGCTTGATGTACTGTTATCGTTCTAATGGCTGAATTCACAATAGATCTACAGTAGCGACTGCCTAATCCGCCACTTCACGACCAAAAAAGGCCCCACAAACGTGAGGCCTCGTAACGATAAGTTAGGATTCAATCTAAAACTGAGAGTGAGGTCCAAACACTTCGTAGTGTACTCGAGAGCGATCGATGTTCAGCGCATCCAGCTGTTCAACGATATTCTTCATAAAGCCAACTGGGCCACAGATGTAAAAATCGCTGTCTTCGAAGCCTGCAGCTTCGCTCACTTGAGATAAGTTCATCTGGCCTTCCAACACGTTTTCGCAGTCCGTTGAAGGCTTGTTCATGTACCACGTTTTTGCTGACCAACCTTTATCAGCAACAATGTCAGACACACGTTGGGTAAATGAATGCTGCTCTACTTTTTCACATGCGTGAAGGTACAGAACTGGCTCGTTTTTCTGCTGCTTGCTTAAGTACTCCAGCATAGATTGCATTGGAGTAACACCCACACCTGCAGAGATCAATGTTACTGGCTTTTGACGCTCTTGATAAAAGAAGTCGCCCGCTGGTGCGTAAAGCTTCACTTCATCGCCCACCTCTACAGAGTTATGTAGGTGATTTGAAACGAGACCTGAGAACTGACCGCCCTCACCTTCACGTTTAACCGAAATACGGTAAGTTTCACCGTTTGGTGTATCTGAAAGCGAGTACTGACGAATTTCATTATTCGACGCACCTTCAGGTTTCACTTCAATACCGATGTATTGACCCGGAACATAATCCAATACTGGACCATTGTCTTTAGGCTTGAATACAAAGCTCTTAACCAGATCAGATTCTACAATCTTTTGCTCTACCACAAAGGTTCTCGCGGCTTCCCAACCACCAACAGCCTGTTTACGCTGTAGGTAAAGCTCACCTTCACGATCAATGAAAATTTGAGCAAGGAAAAGGTACGCAGCCGTCCACGCCTCTTCAACTTCTGGTGTAAATGCTTCAGTAGCTAACTCACGTAATGTTTCAATGAGATGGTGGCCAACAATTTGGTAATGTTCTGGTTGGATATTAAAGCTGGTGTGTTTTTGAGCGATGCGTTCAACAGCACCTTGAAGCGCCGCTAAATTTTCAATGTTCTTTGCGTAAGCAGCAATAGCCTCAAACAGAGCAACACCTTGGCGTCCAGTTTGTTGATGAGTCATATTGAAAATGTCTTTCAACTCTGGATTGTAAGAAAACATACGTTGATAAAAGTGTGTTGTTAACGCTGGGCCAGCACTCTCAAGTAGTGGGATCGTAGACTTGATCATATCGATATGTACATTGTTAAGCATGAATTTACTCCGAACACTGAGCCTTGTGACATGTGTGTCACTTTGACTACCTTTAAAAAATAAGAATGACTGTTCGACTTTCTGAGATCTAAGTTATTTTGACTTGTTTTTATTTCAAAAAATCACAAAAACCAATTAATAAACATCGATTGATTGAGATCAAAAATACATCAATAAATCATTGGTATAATTAGTCTTCGATGTCTCTTTTGCACATTCAGTGCCAACTTTCCCAGCTCCCGTCATCACTAGCTTTCGAGCAAAAACACACTTTATAAAAATGTCAAAAAGACCTTTTATTTGAGTCATTAAGACTCTATCATGTACATAAACCCACGCAGTTAGAGTGAATCATGCAAGATATCTCCGCATCAACCCTTATGGAAATGACCATCGGCCTTGCCAGTGGTGTTAACGACCAAGACCGCTTCAATCGCCTTATTGACGCGATTCGTAAGACGATTACCTGTGACTGTGTGGCGTTATTGAGTCTCCAAGGTGACACGCTGGTACCTATTGCTATGCAAGGTCTCAGTCGAGACACATTCGGACGCCGCTTCATCATTTCAGAGCATCCACGCTTCGATGCAATTTGTGCTTCTAAGACTCCTGTTCGCTTCGATTCTGATAGCACGCTGCCTGACCCTTTCGACGGTCTGCTGATCGACCATGACGGCGACCTTCCAATGCACGCTTGTATGGGGCTGCCACTGCTCTTTGGCGACAAACTGCTTGGCGTTCTAACCTTAGATAGTCTTACGCCAGATGTTTTCGCTAACATTCCCGCTCGCAACTTAGAGGTGTTGGCAGCCATCGCCGCTTCAACCATGCAGATGGCCCTCACCTTCTCTCAACTAGAGAGCCAAGCTAAACAGTCAAAGCAACTGTTAGAAGAGCTTAATGAAGAAGCTTGGGAACGCGAAGGCGGAGAGCTCATTGGTAAAAGCGATACCATGATGGCTCTGAAAAACGACATCGCTGTCGTTGCTCCTTCTGAGTTTAATATCCTCATCCATGGTGAAACTGGTGTTGGTAAAGAACTGGTTGCTCGAACGTTACATCATCAGTCTGCACGTAAACGCAAACCCTTGGTCTACGTAAACTGCGCAGCTATACCTGAAAATTTAGTTGAAAGTGAACTGTTCGGCCATGTACGTGGCGCATTTACTGGTGCTGACAAAAACCGCTCTGGTAAATTTGCTCTGGCAGATGGCGGCACACTGTTCTTAGATGAGATTGGCGAACTGCCTCTAGCCGCGCAAAGTAAACTGTTGCGTGCGCTACAAAACAATGAGATTCAACCTGTCGGCCAAGACAACATTCAAACCATTGATGTTCGTGTACTTGCTGCAACTAACCGTGATTTAAAACAAGAAGTCGAAGATGGCAACTTTAGAGCGGACTTGTATCACCGACTGAGTGTTTACCCTATCGCTGTGCCAGCGCTTCGTGAACGCGGGGATGACACCAGCCTGCTAGCGGGATTCTTCTTAGAGCAAGCTCGACGCAAATTGGGTATTAATCAGATCAAATTCCGCTCTGATGTGTTGGTATTCCTGAATCGTTATAACTGGCCAGGTAACGTGCGTGAGCTTGAACACGTAATCAGCCGTTCGGCACTCAAAGCATTAGCAAGAAGCACCAACAAACGTTTAGTAACCATCACTAAAGAAGATTGTGGGCCGCTGGATCAAGAGCTCGCGCTCAATTCACCCGCTTCCAATACACAAGGTCAAGGCTCAATGGCAGCGCCTGAAATTGACCTATCGGAAGGTTTGCGCGGTGCAACAGAAGATTTCCAAAGAACCATCATTACTGATGTTCTCGAACAAGCGAACTTCAACTGGGCTCAGGCCGGTAGAACATTAAAAACCGACAGGGCTAACTTAACTCGCCTTGCTAAGCGATTAGGTCTTAATGTCGCCAAGTCGCACAGTATTGAACGGACGAAATAGAGTTTCACAATTGTTACGAGCATCTTTCTAGACTTGTGTATATAATGCTGCGAATTGTAATCCTAATTGTGAAAATATAGAGATAATTATGAAGTTTATCCGTTGGTTCCTAGGCCGCATCATTCTGCTACTTAACTTTGTATTTACGCCGCGTGGCGTTAAGCGCTCAGCTGAAGATCAATCTAAAGTTGATGAACAAGCAAAGAGCTATGCTCTGTATCAATTCGAAGCTTGTCCGTTCTGTGTAAAAGTGCGTCGAGCAATGAAGCGTCAATCTGTAAAAATTGAGCTGCGTGATGCGAAAAACAACGATCAACATCGCGCTGAACTTGAAGCTGGTGGTGGTCGAGTGAAAGTACCATGCCTTCGCATTGAGAAAGACGGCAAAACGGAATGGATGTACGAGTCTTCAGACATCGTTGCATACCTAGAAAAGAACTTCGCTTAACTCTTTCTCCGCGTAGCAGTCGTTCTCTAAGTCACATGTGCTCTCCAGGTAACAGCTGCTCTTGAAAGCCCGAATCAAAAAATCCCTCGTCGCTGAGGGATTTTTTATATCTGTGTGTAGGTGGTGGTAGCTGGGCTATTTAGCAACGATCAGCATCAACTCTACTCGGCGATTACACGCTTTGCCCTGAGAAGACGTGTTGGTACATGCTGGAACATATTCACCGAAGCCACGCGTATAGATAGATTGACTCGATACGTAATTGCGCTCCAATCTCGCTTTCACCTCTTTCGCTCGCTGCTCTGAGAGAGGATCGTTAATTTGGTCGTTACCCGTGTTATCGGTATGCCCTTCAATGACGATATCGATGTCCGAACGCTGTGAAAGGTAGCTACCTAACGTATCTAACCAGTGATCATTCACAGGAGCCGGAATTGCCGAACCGGTTTTAAAGTTCACGTGATGGTTCAATTTCACCATTACGTGATTACCCGGTAGCACTTCGTAATCAATGCGATTTTGTCTGAGGAAGACTTCAAGCGGGTCATCGGTAGAAATGCCTACGCCGTAATTGGTGGTGATGGTTTTCTGTGAAGAGTTTTGTGCTTGACGGTAATTGGTCACAACACGTGTCTCTTGTACAACGCCCCACTCTGGGTACATCACATCGTAGTCAGTTTGTGGTGCGGTCTCCAACATGTTACCGCCCAACATTGCCATTGAGTCGGTTGCTTCACATCCTACCAACGCCAAACTGCAAATCAGTGCTAAATACTTCATTAATTCATCCACCACGTAAACGTATTACTTCTACCAAACACTATATCGGCGGCTTTGCTATAACTTTAGCCCAAACTTACGATCCATTTGAACAAGACGTAAGTAAGCCACTGGAGTAATACGCGTTCACCGCCATGTGTAGTGCTCCAAGCAAAAAGTGTTATAGATCACAGTTAACAGTGAATTGGCTGCTCACTGCTCAACACATCGACCTGTTTGCATTTAATTACTTTATAATTGTTTTCCTATTCCCACTAAATCGTTAGAATTCACCGACTTTTTAACGCTAGAGTAAATTATATGTTCAAGCCATTTACCCAATTATTTGTTGCTCTTATCGCCGCAGTAACCCTAGCTGGTTGTAGTGAAAGCAATGAGCCGCAAGCCGGCGTTCAATACGAAGCGCTTCCTGTTGCGCTAACTGAATACGACCTATCTCCAGTGACAGAAATCTTTTCGCTTAACTGTGGCCACTGCCGCACAATGGAGAGCGCGATTCCTGAGATCGAATCATTGACTAATCAGAAGATTGGTAAGGTACATGTTACCTTTAATGAAAGCGCTCAAATCAGCGCAATGATCTTTTACACTGCTGTAATGCAGTTGAATGACACGCCAGACCATGCCTTCATGGAAGACCTATTTGCCGCTGTACAGATGGGTGGCGACGCAACACCAGAAGCTCGCCAGCAAGCTCTGGAAACGGCGTTTACTTCTCGCGGTTTAGTAAGCCCATACCAACTAGAAAAAGAGCAACAAGTTGCGCTGTTTGAGTACGTGCAAAAAGCCGAAGAGATCTCTGTGAAGGGTCAGATCAACTCAGTACCGACCTTCATCGTTAACGGTAAATACCAAGTACTGACTGCAGGTCATCAAGATCTGGAAGGTATCGGCAAAACCATCAACTTCCTTTTGACTCAGCCTTAATGGTTGATTTTCAACAACAGAATATTTTTATAAATAGGTTTCAATATGTCTAAATTTGTCATTCCAATTATTGTATTCATCATGGCTGGTTTCATGATTTACCGTACTTGGACTAACCACAAAGCTGGTTCTGAAAACTTCGAACAAGGCCAACAATTCCTTATCGAAAATGGTAAAAAAGCGGGCGTTGTGACGACAGAGAGCGGCCTGCAGTACCTAGTACTTGAAGAAGGCACTGGTACAGAACACCCAACGAAAAACAGCCAAGTTACTGTTCATTACCACGGCACCCTGATCGACGGTACGGTTTTCGATAGTTCAGTAGAACGTGGTGAGCCGATTACATTTGCACTTAAGCAGGTGATCAAGGGCTGGCAGGAAGGTCTGACCTACATGGTTGAGGGCCAAAAAGTGCGCCTTTTTATTCCTAGCACACTTGGCTACGGTAAAGGCGGTACAGGTCCAATCCCACCTTCAGCAACTCTGATCTTCGACGTAGAGCTACTGTCAATCAAGTAACCTACCAACGAAACAGTGACAGCCCTGCCAGATGACGCAGGGCTTTTTTATGCCAGTCAGTAACCAACCTTCATTCTGATTTTTGTTGTCAGTCTCTAATCCAATCATAGATAGGGTCAACGAAAACAACCAACTAGACGACTGGTCTAATTTTATTTATAGTATCGCCATGAATCAAAAAACAAACGACACACGCCTACATATTTTAGATGTCGGCTACGAGCTTATCGTCAATCAGGGTTTTACGGCTGTGGGGTTATCTCAACTGCTTAAGGCTGCTGATGTACCAAAAGGCTCCTTTTATCACTACTTCAAATCAAAAGAAGCTTTTGGTGAGGCCTTGATTGAGCACTACTTTGATAGTTACTTAACAAGAATTGAGTCTATCTTGGTACACGGGCAAGGTGATCATGCAAAGCGCCTGCTAGATTACCTCTCTCGCTGGCGTGAGACTCAAAACGGTGTCTGCAACGCTCACAAATGTTTGGTTGTGAAGCTATCTGCAGAGGTATCTGATCTTTCTGATTCAATGCGACTCGCTTTGCAAAAAGGTGCTGACAGTGTGGTTCAGCAAATGGCAACGTGTTTAGAAAATGGGGTTAAAGAAGGCTCTATCGCTTCATTAGACCACCAACAAGTTGCAAAGAATCTATACTCGCTCTGGTTAGGCGCGAGCCTTTTAAGCAAGTTGAGTCAAAGTCCAGACACGTTAGACAGCGCTTTTGACGAGACAAAACGTATCATCGCACTAGCATAGTCACTCAAATGACACGAACATAACAACGACTTTCCCGCCTACGTATTTTATCGTCTAAGTATAAAGAGGCGGGATTTTTAGAAATCAAAACTAGACGACTGGTCTAATACATAACAGCGATCATTAAGGATATCCAATGACTGATAACAACAGAAGAATCGTGCTCGCCTCTCGCCCTGTTGGCGCACCTACGCAAGACAACTTTCGACTAGAAACCGTAGCAGTACCGAGCATTAAAGAAGGCGAGGTTCTACTGCGTTCTATCTACTTATCACTCGATCCGTACATGCGTGGTCGAATGAATGACGCAAAATCCTATGCAGAACCGGTAGCGATTGATGAAGTGATGGTTGGCGCAACAGTCTGCCAAGTAGAACAGTCACAGCATTCAGATTATCAAGTTGGCGAATGGGTATTGGCATATACCGGTTGGCAAGATTACGGCGTTTCGAACGGTGAAGGCTTAGTAAAGCTGGGCATGGAACCGAGCCATCCTTCTTTCGCCCTCGGCATCATGGGTATGCCAGGTTTCACCGCTTACATGGGCTTGCTCGATATCGGTCAGCCAAAAGAAGGCGACACTCTTGTGGTAGCGGCGGCTACAGGGCCTGTAGGTGCAACCGTGGGTCAGATTGGTAAGCTTAAAGGCTGCCGAGTGATTGGTGTTGCTGGTGGGGAAGAAAAGTGTCGCCATGCTAAAGAAGTACTTGGTTTTGATGAATGTATCGACCACAAAGCAGAAGACTTTGCAGAACAGCTAGCCGCAACGTGCGACAAAGGCATTGATGTCTATTTCGAAAATGTGGGCGGAAAAGTCTTCGATGCGGTTATGCCATTGCTAAACACAGGTGCGCGCATACCTGTTTGTGGCCTGATCTCTCAATACAATGCTACATCACTTCCAGACGGTCCTGATCGCATGTCGGCACTGATGGGAATGCTGTTAGTGAAGCGCATTAAGATGCAAGGTTTCATTATTTTTGATGACTACGCACATCATTACAACGAGTTCGCAACTCAAATGGCAGAATGGCTAGCACAAGGCAAAATTCAATATAAAGAACAAGTGGTTGAAGGATTTGAGAATACGCCTCAAGCCTTTATGGGACTTCTAAAAGGTGAGAACTTCGGCAAACTCGTCATCAAAACTAATCAAGCAAAGTAGGCAATAACTATGATCACTCTACACCACCTAAATAAATCTCGCTCAAAGCGAATCATCTGGTTACTTGAAGAGCTGGGCGTTGATTACCAGATCAAGCCATACTTGCGTGACTCCGTGTCGTTTCTAGCGCCACCTGAATTAAAATCTGTTCACCCTCTCGGCAAATCGCCTGTAATCGAAGATCAAGGTATGATCATTACAGAGTCGGGCGCAATTACGGATTACCTCATTGAAACATATGGTAATGGTCGTTTTGCACCACAAAGAGGGACTAAAGAGCACCTCGAATACAATCAGTGGCTTCACTTTGCAGAAAGCTCAGGCATTCTGCCGCTTCTACTTAAGATCTTTGTGGCCAAAGACGGCTGTGAAACCAACTTCTTGGCGCAATATGCTGAAGACGAAAACAGTAAGATCATGGCTTACTTAGAGCAATCGCTTGAAGGAAAAAGCTACCTTGTGGGAGAGACTCTGACCGGTGCAGACTTTATGATGTCATTTATTGTCGAAGCGATGGATAACTTTGGTGCGTCACACACCTACCCTAACCTTGTCGCTTACACCGAGCGTCTTAAGTCTCATCCAAGTTTCCAAAAAGCAGATGAGATCGAGCAAAAACACGGCTAGTTAACCACGACCTCGAAGCCAAAGTACGTTTTAGCGCTGCTTTGGCTTCTCATTTGATTTCATTTCGTCAACAATACCGGACTCTATCGTTCGTCAAAGAGTTCATCCCATGCCACAGCGTCTTTTGCACTTCACGCCACTGCCTACAGTTCCGGCTGACCATCACACACTACCAGACCGTTTTACGTTCCCGTATTACTACACGCCTCATAAAACGTGTGAGCTGGCGATGCTCGATTTGCAATCACGCCTACAAAAAGCAGGTATTGACGGAGGCTCTTTTGGTCAGCTCTATGCAGTATTGCTTACACAAGACACAGCTACAGGTGAACTTGGCTATTTGGCGGCTCATGGAGGGTTAGCGCTTGATGAAAGCCTTGTTGCCTCGCTATCTTCAATTGAATTTGTGCCTTCTGCTTTTGAGAAAACCCAATACGAACTAGAGTGCCGTAGTTTAATCGACCAAGTTACAGAGCAAGCTAAACAGATCGAGACTTTCGAACAACGCCATAATCTTGCTGAGCTAAATGCCAAACTCGAATCATCTAAAGAACAAGCTGCAGCGGAAATTGCCAACTTCCAAAAACAAATGGCAGCAAACAAAGCACAACGCGATGCTCTTCGTGCTAATTATGAAGCGTCTAAACAGTCAAGCTCAGACAACTCTGAGAACACTGTTGAAAACAGCGGCCTTCTCAAGCAGTTAGGTGCGGCAAGTAGCCAAGAGAAGCGTGATCTCAAGGCTTTGAGAATTCAATGGAAACAAGCGATCGCTGAGCTGCAATCAAACATAAATACAATAGACACCACCCTTCGCGATCAACGCCAGCAATATTCTGAACTTTCAGCGCAACTAGAAGAGCAGCGCTTGTCGCATTATCACTTTCTCAATGCGAATAATCAGACCAAATCACTGTTGGAACTTTTGAACGGTAAAGAGGCCATAGAGGGGGCTGGTGATTGCTGCATACCAAAACTTCTGAATTTCGCGTTTAAACACAGCCTAAAACCACTTGCTCTTGCCGAGTTCTGGTGGGGGCGTCCACCGCGTCAAGAAATACGTCAGCATGGCAATTTATACCCAGTTTGTCAGAGCCGAAGTTTCGAAATTCTGGAGCATCAACTTGAAGGCATCGAGTTAGAAGATAACCCTCTAATCGTGAACCCTGCAGTTGGTAAGCATTTCGATATTGTTTATGAAGACAAAGAGATTGTTGTGGTGAATAAGCCTGCAGAATTCCTGTCTGTTCCAGGGAAGTTTATCGAGGACTCCGTCTACTCTCGGATTAAAGCGCGATACCCAGACGCAACGGGACCACTCATCATACATCGCCTAGATATGTCGACTTCAGGTTTATTGATACTTGCGCTCACAGCGGAATCAAACCGCCATATCCAAAAGCAATTTATTGAGCGGACTGTCGAGAAGCGCTACACCGCCTTACTTGATGGGGAAATCAAAGGTGAAGGGGGGGATATCAGCCTGCCATTACGAGGCGACATCACCGACCGCCCAAGACAGTTGGTTTGTCATCAATACGGGAAAAAAGCGGAGACCCATTGGCACGTGGTACGTCGAAGTGACGGCAAGACCAAGGTTCACCTCTATCCTAAAACAGGACGAACGCATCAACTTCGTGTTCATTGTGCTCACCCTGATGGTCTAGGTACTCCAATTACGGGCGATGACCTGTACGGCTATAAACGCAACCGCCTCCATTTACATGCGGGCTACTTGAAACTGGTGCATCCAACAACTGGGGAGTGGATCGAATTTGAAGTACCCAGCGAGTTCTAACAAGCTAAGAGGCTTGTCTTATTGACTCTGCTCCTAATGAAGCAGCGCAATCAATGGATAAGCAACATAACTTGATAATGAAAGCGTCACCATGGCAGGTATCCCAGCCTGCCATGAGTCAAAGCGTAAATGAAAGAATATCGCGCCGATTGACACTACAGCCAATAATAACGCCCCCAAAGACACAACTAACTCAGGTACCCATCCAACCAAGCCCAATAACAGAGACATCGCGCCAGTAAGCTCTAAACACCCTACTACAAACATGATTTGTCTGTTTAACCCATAGTTCTTAAAAAACTTCAAATACCTTTTTCTGCCACCCTAACGTCTTAATTGAACTCGCCAACATAAAAAACACGATCAATACAATACTCACTACGTTCATGATACTACCCACCTTGTTCATTTCTGTTTTCTAAAACACTGACGACATTTGAGCATTCTTAACCAACTAGTTAAATGCTAGTATTTAGATAGTTAAGATTCCCAAATGGAATGCAAAATGGATAAAATTGACTGTATTAAGGCGTTTGTGGTTACCGCTCGACTCAACAGCTTTACATTGGCATCCGAAGAGCTCGACACCACGCAAAGTGCTGTGAGCAAAAAAATTGCGTGGCTAGAGAACAACTTAAAGCTCACCCTTTTTCAGCGCAACAGCCGAAAGATCTCATTAACCCCGGCAGGAAGAGACTATCAACAATACTGTTTGCGACTATTAGACGAGATGAGCAGTTTCGAAGCTAAGTTGACTCGGGAGGCTCAATCCGTTGAGGGAGAAATCAAAATCTCAGCCCCCTCGGCCTTCTCAAACCAAGTCCTCACTCACGCACTCAAGGCGTTTATGGTTCAACACCCAAAGATCAGGATTAATCTGTGTGTCAGCGATAGCTTCGTTAATTTAAATGATCACACGATTGATCTTGCGATTAGAGCCTCTCAGCTCAGTGACTCAAACTTAAAAGCAAAGCTGTTATTTAAAAATCATGTTCATTATTACGCTTCGCCAGATTATGTGGAGCGCCTTGGTTTGCCTGAGACACCAGCGGATTTAATTAACCATCAATGCCTTACATATTCGCTGATGAAGCCATCCAGCGACTGGAGCTTCAAAGACTCGAAAGGAACCGAAACAAAAGTTCGAGTTAATGAAAGCTTCTCGACTGACAGTCCAGAAACGTTACTAAATATGAGTAGGCTTGGCCTGGGCATCTGTGCCTTGCCAAGTTGGATGGGAAAAGAGTGGGTACAGCAGGGTCAATTGATCGAAGTGTTACAGCCTTGGGGCCATCAAAAGCTCCCTATGTATCTGCTCTATCACCCTAGTGACTACCTTCCTGTTCGCTTGCGCGCCTTGATCGACTTCCTTGCAGACTACTTCGCAGAATATGCTATCGACTAAGAGTTGATGCAGTAAAAAATGGACCTTTTACACTCTGATGTAGAGTACAAAAGGTCCATTCGTAATCAAGTATTCGCTAACTGTGCAGACTCGCATAGCAGCTCATGCAGGATAATGCGAAGCCAAAGCTTAGAACAAGTTAGTAAAGAACAGCTTGATATGGTCAAGAATTCGCTTGAAGAAGCTCCCCTCTTGTACAGACTCTAACGCGACCAATGGTTGAGTCTTAATATCTTCACCATCAACGGTGTAGTGAACCACACCCAAGGTTTGACCTTTTTCGATTGGTGCTTTCAGATCAGAAGTCAGTTCAACCGACGCTGATAGTTTTTTGCCGTCTGCTTTTGGTAGCGTAATGTAAGTATCTTGGTCGACACCGAGCTTAAGTGTGTCTTGCTCACCAAACCATAGCCTCTCTTCTGAGATCAAGTCTCCACTCTGATGTGGATTCAGTGTATCAAAGAATCTAAAGCCGTAGCTCAGCAACTGTTTGCTATCCGATTCACGGCCTTTAATGCTGCTTGATCCCATGACTACCGCAATCAAACGCATCTCACCCTGTGTTGCAGAACTCGCCAAACTGTAGCCCGCGCCAGAGGTGTAGCCCGTTTTCATACCATCAACATTCATGCTTCTATCACGCAGCAAACCATTACGGTTATGCTGAGTGATACCGTTATAGCTGAACGAGCGCTCACTGTATAAACCGTAAACATCTGGTAGATCGCGAATAATTGCACGACCTAACAACGCAATATCGTAAGGCGTTGAATAAAGATCATCGGCATCTAGTCCATGAGCATTTGCAAAGTGCGTGTTTTCTAGGTTAAGAGACGCCGCCCATGAGTTCATTAGGTCCACAAAGGCACCTTCAGAGCCAGCCACATGTTCAGCAATAGCCACACTGGCATCGTTGCCCGATTGGATGATCAAACCTCGGTAAAGGTCCATCATATCGACATTGGTATTAACTTCGATGAACATCTTGGAGGAGTCTGGGAAGTTCTTGGCCCACGCGTTTTCGCTGATTCTAACTTTATCGTCCGCTGAGATGTTACCACGCTTCATCTCTTGGCCAGCGACGTAACTGGTCATCAACTTGGTTAAGCTCGCAGGATTCAATTTCGTATGCGCATTATTTTCAACTAGGACTTCACCTGAGTTGAAATCCATTAAGACATAGCCTTTTGCGCCTAGGCTAGGAGGAGAAGGAACAATCGTTGGTGCTGCCATTACAGCATTACTCGCAGCCAATAAACCAACAAGGGAAAGTGAATATTTAGCGAACAATTTCATTAGATCAAACCTGAGTTAACGTTTTGTTCAGTATAGCTAAATACTGAGAAAAGACGCCGAAACTTTACGTTGCTTTACTCAAATGAACCTTTAGTTACAAATTTCAATTGATAGCTTGAATTATGTTCAAATATTGAGTCAATATTATTGACCCAACTAATGACTCTATCGGTTAGGTATATCTCTGAATAACCTATTAACAAAACTCGATATACGTTGGTCGAGCTGCGAATGAGTTAGCCCACCTTGAATACCAGATTGTGCCAGTGCTTGCCACTGTATAACTGCGCTATTTGGAAGCAAAAATACGATATATAGCGACCCTTTTTCTGCTTTTTTACCCTTTTCGTTATAAAAAGGTACGCCAGTCGAAAGATTCAATCGATTCAAGATAGCCTGGTCACTCAGCTCTGACTCTTGCGCTAGGCCAAAGCCGATGACAACGTCACCTTGAGTTCCACTATTAGCTAATCGATAGCCCTTTTGCGTCAAATGGTCTTCAATTGCAGAGCGAACGATATCGGTGACTTCTGTCTTGTCGTAGTTTTTGGAAAGGTAAGCTTGTTCTGAACTTGGGTGCCATGAATACGTCTGTACACCCTGATTCATAAACGTAAAGTCACCACTGGTTACCACACCGAAATCATGCTTCACCGGCATAGGCTCTGTTGTGCATCCCATCATGCTAACCGCCAAGGTAACGCTCGCTAAAAAGCCGCCTAGACATTTATTTCTCATTCGTCGCTTCCTTTTCGTTATATGTTCTACAATTGGATTCAACACCAACACATTCAGTAATTATATTATCTAAAAACCTTTTAAACGTTTGCGTAATCGCTAACCTTCACTTTCACTCGTTTTGGGGCTTTTATCACAAAAAAAGGCTTGCTATAGTCAGCACCAGTTAAACAAAACCAGACCATTCGAGGCACGGAGCTTCCTCAATAATCTCATGAAGAGAAGGATTGGTACCGACACTGTATCGGCAAAACTAAGAGGGTCCAACAATGGAATTTAATATGGTTGAAATTTTAGGTTACGCAGCATCTATCATGGTTGCGATTTCATTAACTATGAAAGACATCGTTCGCTTACGTGTTCTTAACTTTATTGGTTGTGCTCTCTTCACTGCTTACGGTGTAATGATTGATGCATGGCCAGTAGTAGCGACCAATGGTTTCATCGCAATCGTAAACGTTTATTTCCTTGCTAAAATGCAAAAGGAAAAAAAAACGGAAGCGTTAAAAGCTGCTAAAGCTTAGCATTCGAATCTGATAAAAAGCCCGAACAATTAATCTTGTTCGGGCTTTTTTCATATGCAGTGTTTAATATGAGGCAAACACTCACAATTAGGACTTGAGTAACACTGGGTGTTGTTCCTACCGGCCTCCTTTGCTCGATAGAGCGCAGCATCAGCCTTCTCTATGACCTTTTCGACGCCTTGATTCACTGGTGCATAACAACAACCCGCACTGATTGTGATCTGTCGGCACAACCCCTGAGTCTTCTCCACATCCAAACGTATTGTCTCTGCCAACTCCATTAATTCAGCTTGTTCACAATCGAATGTCACAACGACAAACTCTTCTCCTCCATAGCGTGCTATCAAACGATTTTCTGTCTCATACTCCTTCAACTTAACAGCAACAGCCTGAATCACTTTGTCTCCTTGTGTATGGCCAAAATCGTCGTTAACACGTTTGAAATGATCGATATCGAGCAGAACAACCCCTATGTGTGAAACAGATGCCTGATGCTTTTGTACTCTGGCTTTAAACTGTTCCATAAAGCTTCTGCGACTGTTGATCCCTGTTAGATAGTCAAGACTCGCCAGTTCTAACATTTTGTGGTGTCGATTCTTGAGATAGAGGACTAACACTGAAATGATCGCTATTAAGCTGGCAAAGAGCGCCATCAGGCTAACAAACAGTAAACTATGATTCTTATTTAGCTCTTGTTCAGAGATACCTGCAACAATTACCCAGTTCAGGTAAGGATAAAACTTGTAGAAGATGTTTTTAGTCGCCACTCCAGACTCATTTTCTAAATCAAACTTAACGTGCCCTTCTCGATTATTAAGAACCTGTCGGATGAAACTCTGAGAGGTTGACTCAACCACGGATTCAAAGGCTCTATTATCAAACGGGTTCTGTAGAATCCGCTTCCCATCAAGATCAACGATATAGATGTAGCCGCTCTCACCATAGGCATACTTACTGAGCTTTTCCTTCAACTGAACCTGATCCACCAAGAACATCAACTCATCTTTATAAGTCGTTGCTACCAAGGTATTGCCGCTCGGCAACTTTCTCGAATACGCAACTTTTGGCCTCATCCCTGTCTCATGAGGGTTGGCGTGATAATACTGCGATACACCTTCTTCCAGCTCCAGTTGCCGCTGAATATGCCCCACGCTTGATCTGTCCTGACCTTGCAAAAATGGGTGATATAAATGAACGCCGTCAGGGGAAAGCAAATAGAGATAACCGGATTGCCCTACTTTTAGTGTATTTGCGAGATCCGCCAGTTGTTGAGCTTCTGGTAGCTGTTTATGGCTCTCTACATAAGAGTGAGCGGTATCAATAACTCCCTTTAGATACGTTTTAATCGCTTCATTAACCGTCGTATCCACAATGTCATAGCTCGCATTTACGATGGTATTAAAAAACACTTGGTTGGATTCCAATAACGCTTCTTTGGTGCGATTAAATTGGACGGCAGACAGCACCATAGAAACCGTGGCCAGTGCTATCGAGAAGTTAAGAATATATTTACGTTTAAATTTCAAAGTTACCCCATGCGCCCTCACTACAACAGTGTCCGGTTTTTGCCCTCAATAAGCAGCGAGTTTTATATCACAAACGGTAGGGTGTATGAATTAAGGTATTGCCTTTAAAAACGTTTGATTCATTGATATGTGACCAATACCAAAAACGCCACATTGATAATATCAATGTGGCGAATTTATAATTTTATAAATACTTGTTTTATAAATATTTTTCTCAGTATTGAGAATTCATGGTCACCATTTTACTGACAAACAACAGTCCAACTACCATCACTACCTGGCTCTGAACTTGTCCACCAGTTAGCTTGGTAAATGCTGCCATTGTGAACCACTTGGTCACCCGTATTAGCATGGCTTGGATTGCCGGCCCAGTCTTTCTGAGGCAGATCCGGGTACACTGTTAGGCCTGCAGTATCACAAGTACCAGGGTTTGTGCCACCGTCGCCAGGGTTACCGCCACCAGAACTGATATCACCTAGAGGTAAATCTGGTTGCTCAAAGCTAAACGCATAATCGACACCACCCACGTTAACGGCATAGTTTGCAGGACCTGAAATTGGTAAGTAATACACCATGTCCAGCTCATACTCACCACCAGCAGGCAGTTCTTTCCATGCAGGTAATGTAAAGGCTACGCGGTGCATAGTACCGTCTAAGCCACCAATGTTATCCGCACGAGTATGACCCGACGCAATCACAGTCAAACCACCACCAGATTGATCTTTCGCGTTATCTGGTGCAGATACAGGAATATCAAACTGGAACTCTGTACCGCCAGGTAGTGCCTGCCCCGTATTGTTGGTAAACGTGATCTTAGGATTAATTGGGTAGTTTTGGTCACCAACTTTGAAGCCACCAACCGATACTGCGATGTCTAGTGCTTCAGTAGGAATTGCGCCAGTTGCGACTTTGTTTCCATATGGCGTTGCCGACTTAAACTTATCGTAGATAGCCTTAGTCATTGTGTTACCCATGTGGAACTCACCGTTACCGCTGTTACACGCTTGCTCTGTGGTATCAACCGTTGTGCGGTTGCCACTTGCATCAAGTACGTAACAGTTGTAGTCGCCAGCCAGTTCCCAGAACATGATGCCGCCGATTTCTTTATCGATAACGTAGTCAGCTTTCACATTGATAGATTCTTTATCTTCCGTAGAAAGGAACACGCCTTTTTCAGCATTCCATAGCCAAGGTGCAACCGCCACGCTGTCGTAGTTACGCGTGTAAGTCCCTCTTAGCACATCCGTTGGATCGTTTACAGGATCAAGCTTGTAAGCATCCGCATAAGATCCCCAAATGCCTTTCTCTAGGTTCTTCGCATGCCACATTGGGTTCGAACCTGCGCCCATTTCGTTTCCTTTAGGGTCAGTATCGTGCCACATGTTATCGATACCAATCGCGCCGTGACCACAGTTGTTCTTCTCGCCTTCACCTGTACCAGCGGCACATTCAGATTGATTAGGCAGTGCAGCTCGGCCCCAAAGACCATTTTCACCACCGGTTACGCCCTGCCAACCACGCGTGTAGTACGGCACACCGATGTTAATACGACCAGCTGGCATTGAGCCGCGGAAGTAATGGTAAGCCCAATCCGTGTTCAGGTAGCCAATACCGCCATAAGCCGCCGTGTCGTATACGTTCCACTGTGCTAGCTCTGAATCTTTACCTGTATCAAACAAAGCAGCGTTATGACCAACGTGATCGTTCCACGCACCGTGAAGGTCGTAAGACATGATGTTCACGTAATCAAGATATTGAGTGACATCGAATGTTTCCATACCGCGTAATAGGTAGCCAGATGAAGGTGCTGCGATAGTTAACATGTAGTGTGTTCCATCTTCAGCAGACGCCACATCAAGCTTCTCACGCAATACTTTCATCAATACTCGGTATGAAGCCCATAGGTACTGTCGACGTGGTTCCATGAAGTCTTTGTCGTATGGGTTGCCCGCACCTGCCATTGAGGTTGGGTACTCATAATCGATATCTAGACCATCGAATTGATACTTACGCAGCATTTCAACGGCTGACGTCGCGAATGTTTCGATACCTTGATGGTTGATTGAACCATCAGCATTGGTCGTCATGGTGTAGAAGCCACCATCAGCAACACGGCTGCCGTCTGTGGTAAAGTGACCGCCAGTCTCAGCCCACCCACCAATTGAGATTAACGTTTTAACACCGTGTTTTTTCTTGGCTGTTGCGAGCGCACCAAAGTGACCTTTAAAGCCTAAAGCAGGGTCAACTTCTACGCCCGGCCACTCTTTACCAACAGCAGCATTATTTGGATCATTTACATCACCAACATTCACTTTGCCATCTGAACCGATGCTCACGAACGCGTAGTTAATGTGTGTGAGTTGTTCCCAAGGAATGTCATTCACTAAGTAAGCCGCTTGTGGGTCGTCCCCTGCACGCCAACTAGTGAAGTAACCAATCACACGACGAGGGTGATCCGCGCCCATCTTCTCACGGCCTTCATCATCGTAAATGGTACAGTAGGGAACATCGACACCTTGAGTTTGATACAAGCCATCAGGACGACATGTACTCACCGTTGGAGCACCATTCACCTTTAAAGAAGCCAAGGTTGAATCCGTTGTTGCGCCTTTGTCGTCGGTCGCTTTGGCGTAAACAGACAAAGTACCGGCTTGAGTGGTTGTGTAGTCAAGCGCATACGGGCTTGTTGCAGCCGTTCCAACTAAAGAACCTGCCACATAAAAATCGACTTTATCAACCGTACCATCACTGTCTGCAGCCGTTGCCGTGAGTGTTACCACGCCACCTACATCAACAGAAGCGGCTGAAAGTGCAACTGATACCGTTGGCGCTTCATTGCCAGGTTGCAGTGAATCGACAGAAACAGATACCGCGCTTGCTACACTCGCTGCACCTTCATTGTCTGTTGCAACAACAGATACCTGATGGTTGCCCGATGTTGCAGCCCAAGCCGCTTCGAATGGTGCTGCTGTTACTACTGCGACGGAAGTATCATCGACAAAGAATTCTACTGAAGCAACGCTACCATCAGCATCAAGTGCCGTAGCACTTAAGACGACATTATCGCCCTCAACGATCACATCTGACGCGGTAGGTGCTGTTAACGAAGCGGTTGGCGCTTCATTTGGCGTGCCACCGCCCCCGCCGCCACTACACACATCAATCTTTTTCCATTGTGCATAGTCACCTTCAAATTGGCTCGGGGTGTTGTTTTGATTCCAGTAATTCGCTGAGTACGCGCTGCCGTCATGTGAAACCTGATCACCGCCAGTATAAACGGTCGCAGAGTCCCATGTTTCTAATGTTGAACAATCAACAGCTGCATAACTGTTGAACGCCATTAAGCATGACGCGGTGAGTGTGCTGAGTGTGAAAACCTTCTTGGCCACTCTTCCTTGGTTTAGGTGCATGTGTGCTATCCCTTAAGTTGTTGTTTCAAGATGTTTAATTTCGGTCGTATTCGTACGACCACTTAAATCTCTTCGCAAAACAACTGTAGGTAACAAAGCCAATTTCGCACTTAGAATATTCACTATTTATAAAATGACTCGCAAATAATTGCTTACACTCTGCAATGACTCGACACTTATTTTGCACCGACAACTAATATTAAATTTATTTCGGAAAGCTAAAAAATAATCGCTATTCATCGTCAAAGCCCCTATCTACAACATGGACAAGATGAGCTTAAAGTAACCAAAAAGGACAGATTTATAGGAGGAATGGATTTCTTTTTGCAATTCGCCGACTTTCTGGTGATAGATATGTTAGTATCTGCGACTTTTTTGACGAACCTCACATTTTCAAAGGGAGATGTGCGGGAAATACACAGGCTTCACGGCCAAATATAGCGAACAAATAATGTCTAACTTGACGCAAGTCGCCAACGAAAACATCAACGCAGAATCTACTTCTATCAACTTCACTAAAGCCCAGTCTCTGGGTGAAAAGCTCGAACTTGGAAACCCAGTGTTCTGGCTCAGCGGCAGTTTTTTAACGCTCTTTGTCGTTCTCGCTTTTGCCAACACTTCAGCTTTGTCTGAACTGGTCAACATCGGTTTTAGCTACTCTACTCAATGGTTCGGTGCTTATTGGCAAGTGCTATTGTTGCTCAACTTTATTCTCGGTTTAGTGTTAGCACTGGGCCGCACAGGTCAAGTTCGTTTAGGAACACTTGCCCTACCAGAAATGTCCACTTTCAAATGGATGTCGATTGTTCTCTGTACTCTACTCGCCGGTGGTGGCGTGTTCTGGGCGGCGGCGGAACCAATCGCTCACTTCGTCTCTGCACCGCCTTTGTATGGTGAAGCGGATCCACAAGCAATGGCGTTCAACGCACTTTCTCAGTCTTTCATGCACTGGGGCTTTCTTGCTTGGGCAATCTTAGGCGGTTTATCTTCTATCGTGTTGATGCACCTACATTACGACAAAGGTCTGCCTCTAAAACCTCGTATTCTGCTTTATCCAGTTCTGGGTGATAAAGCCACTAATGGTTGGATTGGTAACGTGGTTGACGCATGTAGCATCGTTGCTGTCGCTGCGGGCACTATTGGTCCTATTGGTTTCTTAGGTCTTCAAATTAGTTATGCAATAAGTGAACTGTTTGGTATCTCAGACAGCTTTGCGACTCAGAGCATCGTCATTCTATTCGCCATCGCCATGTACACCCTATCTGCATTGAGCGGCGTGAACAAAGGCATCCAACTGGTTAGCCGTTACAACATCATCTTGTCTGTGTGCCTTATCGGCTACATGCTTCTTGTAGGCCCAACAAGCTTCATCGTTGATGGCTACTTGCAAGGCATGGGGGAGATGATCGATAACTTCATCCCTATGGCGCTTTATCGCCAAGATACAGCGTGGCTTGGTGGCTGGACGGTATTCTTCTGGGGCTGGTTCTTAGGTTATGGCCCAATGATGGCGATCTTTATTGCGCGCATCTCACGCGGTCGCACCATTCGCCAAATGATCGTTTCTATCAGTATCGTTGCTCCACTGGTAACCTGTTTCTGGTTTAGCATTGTTGGTGGCAGTGGCTTAGCATTTGAGTTAGAAAACCCAGGCGTGATTTCTAGTGCGTTCGAAGGCTTCAACCTTCCGGCAGTGCTGTTAGCTATTACCGCGCAACTGCCATTTCCGACTCTGATTGCGATACTGTTCCTTATCCTGACCACCACGTTCATCGTAACGACAGGTGACTCAATGACCTACACCATCAGCGTGGTTATGACAGGTACCACCGAGCCAAACGCAGCGGTACGCACCTTCTGGGGCATCATCATGGGTGCAGTGGCTATTGCGCTAATTTCTATGGGCTCTGGCGGCATCTCTGCTCTGCAGTCATTCATTGTAATCACCGCAGTTCCTGTCTCATTCATCTTATTGCCGTGTCTATGGCACGCACCTAAGATCGCGACGCAAATGGCAAAAGAACAAGGTATCGCCTAATACCAAAGCCGACAAACTTCGGCTCAGTATTAAAACAAAAAGCCACTCCAGGGTTCACCAGAGTGGCTTTATTTTATCTGTTCCATTGTTTAAGCGTCAGAAACTCGTACTAAGCATACTTAATGAAGGCTTGAGTTAACTGCTGAAAAAGTGAGTCTACGCCAGGCAGAGGCTTCACATGCTCAGACAACAGAGTATGAACATGTGGGTCTACTACGGTTGGATTACCGCAGATTTGATTATAAAAATTAACGGGCGCAACACTGCTCTCTAAGTCGACATCTAACAAAATACAGGCTTGCGAAAGGACTATTTGACCGCCCCCGCGTTTAAGCAAAACACGCTGAGCCGTACCTACTATTTTCTGTTTGTTGATATTGAGGTTGTAGTCGCCATCACAATAAGAACCGGGAGTTGCATGCACATCCACATCGACGCCCAAGTCTTTAAAAAACAGAGTTAAAACATCACATAGATGTAGATACGCTTTTTTGATGTCGTAGGCTTCATTACTAGGCCAATGATAAATATGCGATAGGTTAATAATCCCCGGCAACTGGGGGACGGGAGCGCCACCTGTTTTTCGCGAAGAGAGTTGCCAACCTTGCGCCTCAAGTTGTTTTCTAGACTCTAAGGTTACTGGCCACTTTTTACCTGAGGGCAAAACAAGCGTCGGTGTTTTGGCTTGCCAAAGCATTAAGGCTTGTCCAATCTCACCAGCCTGAATTTGCTGCAATAACTCGTCTTCTTTTTCAAACGCACGATCAACATCAATATGCGGGTAACGTACAAGTTTATTTGTTAACTTCAATGCGCTATTCCTCTACAACTAATCGTGAACTCGTATCAACTATTCCCCAGCCGTTGATAATACCAACATATCTCACATTATTGATGCCATATATTAAGAATCATAAACAGTATCATTGCCCTTGCGGCATTAAGGCCAATCCCTGAACTTCTTGGCAAGACCTATTGCATAGCTTCCTTTGAGCTAACTCTTTACTCAATGACACCTAAGCTTAAAACTATAGAGAAGCATAAAGCTCACTCAACGTTGGGAATTTTAAAGTGTTCCAATCTGCAGGAAGTCTTATCGCTTCACACGATTCAATCAGCTTGCGCGCCTGCTTAACATCCCCAGAACGACTCACTTTGGCAAGTTCATCGAGTAAATGAAGTTCATCGTCATTAGAAACTGGAGCCATAAAGTGAGGTAAGATCCCCCAACCAATATCCCACGTGTGCATTTCATATTTAGACAGCGCGAACAGATCGCGAATAAGGCTGGCTTTAATAAAAGCTAGCCCTTTAAAATCCGCAAAACCGAACTTCTTTGCTGGCACTGAGTTTTCACGAGCGAGTTTCCATGCCTGACCCGCAACTAAGAATTGAGATGACGGAACATCACACGGATCGAATTCAAACTTCAGAATGCGTTGATGAACGCCATCGAGCTGTGCATCAACCGATACCCAACGTTGACCATTCCAATATTCACAAACCCAGTGATCTTCGAAATGAACCGGCCCTAGATACGCTGCAAAACCACTTCTTATGCGAGCAGGCACTCCTTTCATCCTGAAGATAGAACACACCAAAAGGGAAAAGTCTCGGCAAATACTGACCACTCTATGATTCGGCGCTTTGATGGTATGTGCAGCTTGCCCTGATTTCGACATGGCTAACGACAACAAATCCTTCGCATATCGCGTCTGCATTTCAGTGCGTTGAATAGAAATGTCTATCTCTACACCATAATGCTCTAACCAATAAGCATGGATAAGGTTTCCTTGTACAAACTGACAGATTCCCTCGACATCATTTGGCACTTGCTTGATGTCCAACTTAATACTGGCGAGGTCGGTAAATTCAGATGGTGTAGTAAACTCAGAAATAACGGCATGTTCTATGACGTCCATATACTTCAATCCTTGTCAGAAAGTGAAAACCTCAAAACTGGCGCGTTGTGCTTAAGGAAACAACACGGTTTTGAGGATTAAGCATTGATTTTAAAGGGTGTAAATATGATCAGCGTAGAGCTTGCCACCAATGGTGTAAGCGTCTGGAACGACCTCTTTGAGTGAAAAGCCACTTTTCAGCAACACTTTTTCAGACCCTATATTGCCCTCTGTTACAATGGCTTGAAATGTAGTAATCCCTTGCTCTTTGGTTGCCCAGCTAATGAGAGCCTTTAAAGACTCCGTACCAAAGCCGAAGCCATGAAACTTAGGTAAAATCAGATAACCCACTTCCGCAACACCATCGACCATACGAAAGCCCGTCACCCCAATCTTTTCGCCAGTCTCTTTGTTTGTGATAGTAAGACACAGCCAATATGTTGAATCTTTATTCCAAGCAGGCAATCGAGATTCGAAAGCTTCTTTAATATCGGAAGGTGATGGTTCGTCAAAGCACAGTCGGATGACCTCTGGCTCACGATTTAAAGACTGAAAAAGGGCCCAGTCTTCGGTAGTGATTTGAGCCATGGTGAGTCTATCTGTGTTGATGATCATTGCGTACTGTCCTTATTGCATCACGATTATTAGGCAGAGTAAGCCTCTCCTGCTTTATATGCAACACATCTCGTGATTATTTTCTATAAATAACAGATATTTAAATTAGGTTTCCGCAATTCGCGTTGGTCACTCAACCATACAAAAAAAGCGCATAGGCCTAAACCTATACGCTTTTGAAATTAGTGACTATTCGCTTGTTTTATTATTTTAAAATGCTTCTTCGAGCGTTGATTCACTCTTTTTTACTGATTGATTCTCATGAGGTTCCACCTCTTTCAAACGTGCAGTGAAGTGCCTTAGTACAGGAGGTTCGTAAACAAAATCGAGCCCTTTCACTTTGCTCGCGTTCTCTTTTACTTTTTCGAATGCTTCAATAATGAAGTCCATATGCGTTTGAGTGTAAGTCGCGCGTGGAATGGTTAGGCGCAATAGCTCTGCAGGGCATGGGTGCTGTTCACCTGTTGCAGGATCTCGCCCTTGCAACAATGAACCAATCTCAACCGCTCGGATCCCTGCTACCTTATACAATTCACACGCTAAAGCATGTGCTGGGAACTGACCTGCCGGAATGTGTGGCAGCAGTTTACCTGCATCAACAAACGCAGCATGACCACCCGCTTGCTGACACACGATGCCAATCGCTTCTAAGCCATCAACTAAGTACTGAACTTGCCCAATACGATATTCCAACCAATCTTGGCGCATACCGTCGTATAGTCCAACTGCAAGACGCTCCATGGCACCGCCCTCTAAGCCGCCATAAGTTGGGAAGCCCTCTTGTACCACACACAAGGTACGACACTCTGTGTAGACATCCATGAAGGTGTCATTTTTAAAACACAACAAGCCACCCATTTGTACCATCGCATCTTTCTTAGCGGACATCGCCAAACCATCTGCGTATTTGTATGATTCGCGAGTGATTTGCTCGATAGTCCAATCTTGATAACCCGGTTCACGCTGCTGAATAAAGTAAGCATTTTCAGCGTAGCGAGCCGAGTCCATGATGACGGGAATATCGTACTTTTGAGCGATTTCATATACAGCTTTCAGGTTAGCGATAGAAACAGGCTGTCCACCAGCCGAGTTGCAGGTAATAGTACTCACAATGTAAGGAACATTGGCAGCGCCCGCTTCCAATATCACTTGTTCAAGCTTCTCGATATCAAAGTTACCTTTAAAGTCAGCGTTCACTGAAGTATCAAACGCTTCTTTGGTGTAAACGTTCTTTGCGACGCAGCAATTCACTTGAGTGTGGCCTTGCGTGGTATCGAAAAAGTAATTCGACAAAGCGACCATTTTGCTGCGGTCTAACCCCTTTTCCATCTCACGCATTTTAATCAGCACCGGGATATAGATCTGCTCTGCACCGCGTCCTTGGTGAGTCGGAATGGTTAGCTCATAGCCGAAGATATCTTTCACCGCATTCGACAGCGCATAATAACTACGACTGCCACTATACGCTTCATCGCCCATTAACATCGCCGCTTGCATACGTTGAGTAATTGAACCCGTGCCGCTGTCGGTCAGCAGGTCGATGAATACGTCATCGCTATCAAGTAGAAATGGGTTCATACCCGCTTCGACAATGGCTTGCTCACGATAAGCGTAGGTGGTTCTTTTAACTGGCTCTACAACGCGAATACGAAACGGTTCAGGTAGATGTTTGAAGTTTTCCATAATAGTACCTTTCAACGAACCCAGTACTTCCTAATGAAGAAACATTAAAAAATGTCTAAGCTCATTATTTTTCAGATGTCACAAACCATCACTATTAATTTTATTTATTGCACCATCACATTCGTGACAATTACGATAAAACTTAATAGCGAAAGACAAATTATTGAATCAATAAGATATTGATTGAGGCCGTATTAATAATGGCTAAGAGATAAATAGCGACATGCATAAATAAATTATTATCTTACGCACAGGCTACGGCATTTCTTAAAACAAAATTAACAGGATTGGCAAAGCACAAGAGCTCTGCTGGCGCGTGACGCCCAGAAGGTACTACTCTGAAGAAAGGTGGAACGAGATCTGATGATCTAAAGTATACCAAGCTAACAAGGTTAGCCATGTTGTTGATTGCCATTTCAGATACATGTTCACAATATATCCCTATGTTGAAATCAAAATGATCCGAAATTTAAATATAGTGCAGTAATTTTATAAATAAAGACCTATCAATCATAAATGTGATCAATATTTACGTTGATGTATTTGCAGTGATTAACATCATATAAAACTCATCAGTACATCGACCTAGTGAACTATTATACTAGTTCATAAAATTAAGTTATAAATAGAACTGACCAGTAAGATCTGAAAAATAAAAATTAACTATCCAAGCGATATTACGGTTTAACGAATATCGCTTTGTATTGTTGGTTATTTTTTCTTAGTGACTTGTTTTATCGCCATCTCAGCCAGTTTAGGGGTAGCGACTTTCAATGCACTTGGTGCGACCTTCTTCCCTGCCTTCATGGCTTTATTAAGCTGGCCTTTTACCGAAGTTCCTCTGTTGATAGCTTCGAGACGCTGACGATTTCTCTGAACATTATTGGCGTCTGCAATGTGTTCAATCAGCGTCTGTTTCAAAGCCTCTAAACCAAACTGTATCTTTTCAGGAGCAATCGCTAGCGGTAAAGCAATATCAGGCTTCAAAAGTGTTTGGTTGTATTGAAGGGCCTGAGCAATGATCTTAGCTTTTGCCGTAGTTGGATTATCTAAATCGTAAGGTGGCTGCCACTCGTCCAACGGCTTTAATCGATCGACTTGGTTGACGATTGTCATCACAATTGGCTGTTTGCGCGAGATATTCTTAGGATCATCGTAAAATGCATCAAACTTATCTTTAAGCTGCTTATCCAGTTCTCGAGCAGACTGATTCGCTTTAAGTACCCACAACACCACATCGGCTTGAGTCATCTCTTTAAGCATCACAGCTTCGGTTTTAGCGTTTCCATCCAGCCCTTGAAGATCAACTACTCTCACATCGTTGTCATCTACAAATGCGTTGTAAACCGTAGAGGTATCCGTTGATGGTAGAACATCCACCTCGGCAACCATTTCCTCTTTGAGAGCATTGATAATCGATGATTTACCAGAGCTAATTTGCCCTACCAGTACAATTCTCACTGGTTCTAATTCAGGCGCGAAACGCTTCTCGTCGACTTCTGAAACATCAGACACTTTTAATGCTTCGTCTTCGATGCTGAAACGTCCGCTGTATAAATCAATCGCAACAGCTGCCACTTCATCGAGCAAGGCTTGTTTCGCAGCATATTGCATATCATCGACAACGCCCTTTGTCATAGAGGCCGTCGCTTGCTCACGACCTAAGTCAGAAATAACCTTCAATGGGTTCAAATACAGGTTTTTTAAGTGATTACCCCAAATCGCCGCTTTGAAAATCTTTTGCCCCAACTCTTCATATTTGTCATAGGCTTCGTAGCCCGCTTTGATGTAAGAAACCTTAAGGTACTCAATACCCGGAATGTGCTCTTTCACCACCAATTTGTAACGGCGGCTTACCTCTTCAAATAGCTTTAGACCTTCTGGGATCGAAAAATCGAGCGACTTTTTATTAAACTTTTTAGCAACGAATTCCAACACCTCTAAACCAGTTTGGTCGACGTTGCCCCACTCGATATCATCGGTTAACTGCTGACGAACATAATGTTTAGAGTCATTCCAGATCGAAAGCTCTACTTGAGACCATTCGTTCGATGCTTTAACCAACGCGTCATCTATGCTGTGATTCGGTGATTGAATTGTGGTTTCTTCTCTGGCTTCATCTGTTGTGTTTCCTGATTGCTTGCTATTGGTCGAATTATGAGAAGCACGACTAGAAATGTATAAGGGAATCGTAAACAGCAAAGTACTTACGGCAATAGCTACCGACATTTCCAATAGGTAGCCATATTTAATCGCCAAAAACAGACCAAAGCCCATCATGATGATGCTCGGGAAGATCGCCGAAATGAGAGCTATACCCCAACGACCACTCGACAGCGCAGAAAGTAGTCGAAATAAGTTTCTAATTTTCTTCATAGCCTGACGCCGCCTTTCCTTTTTTCAGGGATTCTTTATAGATTGCTTGCATTTCTTGCTCAGAGACTTCTTCGCCTCTGTTCTTATGATAAAAGTAATAGCACGCCGCTCTGCCAAGGCCATAGCTGGTACCAAAACTCATAGCTGCGGCTGCGACAGCGCCAACCGTTTGTCCATACACAGGAATCAATTTAACCAGTTGTCGAGTGCCAAGTTTCATTCCGTATTGCAACGCAAAACTGCTACCCAGAGTTCCTATCAACTCACTAAAGACTCGCTTATTCCACTCCACCCCATATTGGTTGGCTAAGCTATGTAACATTTTCGCTTGAATGGCAGGCACAGATACCAAGCCCACGCCTGGAACTAGGTCGCTAACTGCTGCACTTCCCGAATACCAAAGTACCTCATTCTCAACTTGGTCAAAGTTCGCTTCTTCTTGCGTTGAATGCTCCTTGTTTTGCACCATCATTCCAATTACAGGAAGAATGCTGGTCAGTTTTTCTAACAAGATGTCGTGGTTATAGACATCATCGTTACCAGTCTCGAAATCAACTGCCACAGATTCAAAATCTTTGCCCCAAACCTTTTCGACTTGTTGACTGTTGAATTGAACTTGCCGTGCGCGGTCGGGTTCTTGAGAAGACAACACCGCCGTATGAACAAGTAGCAAGTGCTTAATCTTCTTTTGTTTCTTAATCTGTTTCAGTGCAGACAGCACGGCCGATTGTTCCGGCTCATCGGCTTTCATCACGACGACTAACGCATTCCCCGCTTGTCCGATTTCTTTCAGATCCTCTGTAGGGTAATAATCCGCTTCGCCCAAACCTCGCGTATCAAGAAAGCGCATTATCGGCTTATCTTGAGGAAACACGTACGACATTGCAGTTATTGTGCAGGGTGCAAAACCATTGCCCACCTCCACCGAAGAATCGCCCGTGAGCGCTTGAATAAACGAAGACTTACCTGCACCCGTTTTTCCCAACAACCACAAAGTCGGTAAATGCTTGCGTTGATACTCGTGCGCCTGAGTAAGGTCAGGGTTCTTGCTCGGGTTGATGAAATCTTTAATCTGCTCAAACATAGTTAGGCTAATTCTCACTTGGTATTGAGATTGATGACATAGCGCGACAATTCATACAATCACATTCGCGCTCTTACTATATGTTTGTTCACCAGAGCGGATTTACAATACTGAGGCGACTGTTTTATGAACTTATGTTAATAGATACTCTAAATCCCCCTTTAGATCGAGAAAGCCTCAACAAGCTTACCTTGCTGAGGCTTTTTAAGTGTTAAGTCTTCAGACTGCTAACGCGACGTTGATTGAACGTCCACGCCCTCAAAAGAAAGATTACTTAGTCGTATTCTCAAGCACGTAGTCTGGACCAGCGGTTTCTGCTGTCACAATCGCAAGCTTAGACACGTCCGCGCCTTCACCTTGGTAAGAATTAATACCGTTTTTGACCGTTACTTGTGGTAGTTCAACTGAGTAGCTTCCAATCAGCTCTGACTCAGTGACTTGTCCAACATAGGTTTCATCGCTGTATGTTGCGCCGATTAGTGGAAAGTCTTGGGTCGCTCGAACACTCACAAACTCAGGCGTTTTCGAGTTATCTACCACATTGTTGTTGAACGCGATATCAACACCCGCATAGATGCCTTCTACTTCTGCGTTGTCAAATAGGCTCACACGGTGACTTTGGTTGCCGTAAACAATACCCCACTCCGTGTCGACCAGAGAGTTGTTTTCAATCGTGATGTTTTTCGGAGTCCACTGCTTGTTAAGCTCTTTGCCCTTTACCGATTGATCAAGCTGCTCGCCGTTCGCAACATCAATAATGCCAGTATTAATGACAATACCACCACGCAAGTCAGCATTGCCTTCGATCACACCATCACGACCACGCGTGTTTGTGATGTAGTTGTTACGAATCACATGGTCTTCATCGTAGATACGAACACCGCCCGTTAGGCGCTTCTCGTTACCCAAAATCATGTTGTTCTCAACCGTGTTGCCTTTACCGTGACGCAATGAAATCAACGCTGCGCTTTGGAAGATAGTATTACCTGCAATTGTGTTGTCGCCCGATTTAATTGAGATAAGCTCACGCTCACCATCCATATCGATCATCAGGTTGTTGACAAATTTCGAGCTTGAATCCCACTGTGAAGATTTAGAATCACCAATACGGATCGCTTCCCAGCTGTTGCCGTTGTAGCGAATCGCTTCTTTGATATCGAACTCATTAAACTGGTTTGGCTTTTGATCCATAAAGATGTTGTTCGCGATCAGGTGGTTATCTGACGTATCGTCTTTTTGGACACCGATCAAGGTACCGCGCTTTTGCTTACCTTCAAAACGGTTGTTGATCACTTTACCGTCTTTACCCCAAAGTGAAACCCATAGGTACTTAGGGTACTCAGAGCGGCGCTCATCTGGCTCGTAAGTGTAGTCGTGGTTGAAATAGTAGAAGGTCGAGTTTTGAAGCGTATTGCCATTACCCATCATACGAACCGCACCAAAGCGCTCGTTTGGACCTCCTTCGGTAAACACTAAGCCATCGAGCGTAATGTCGTCACCCTTTAACTCGAATTGAATCAAACCTGTCAGCCACGCCGAACCCGCTTGCTCCGATCTAATAGTGATGTCATTTGCTGTGATCGTCACTTGACCCAAGTTGGCGTATTTACCGTTAGGGATAACCACTTCGTCGCCATCTTGTAGGTTTTCAAATTCCGCCTTAAGAGCAGCAACTTGCTCTTCTGAGGCTACCGCCAGCGTATCCCCATCAACCTCAGTTAAGCGGTCACTGTTCAAAAGGTAGCTACGATCGATCTCGTTGATTGCGGTAGTTGCCTGCTGTTCTGCAGTAATCACCGATGCCGTGTTTTCTTGAGTGGTACAGCCCGTAGCAAAAGCCAACGTAAACGCACTAATTACGCTTACCGATATTAAATTTTTCTTCATCTTTGTTCTCACATTAAACATTGGATTATCAAATTAACCGCCACCTAAATAGGTGGTCGTTCTATTTACACTGCTCTTGTGGCTATTTATTGCTGCTTCTTTTTGAGAACAATATAGATAGATGATGAGTTAATTTGTACTACAATAATTTAAATGCGTGACGGCGATCTTGCAGTTTTAGAGTTGATTTATTGGCGACAGAAACCGCCTAACTGAATGGATGATTTGATATGCAAAATCTCAATAATTTCGCTCATCGATAAACATTTTCTTACATTCAGTCCAGAACTTACCTAATATTGAGAGAGATTGGAGTAATGAAAAGTGAGATCAGAAAGCAATCAAACCAGCGTTCAATGCTCACTCATAAATTGAAAGGAAAGATCAAAGACAACTCGGTAAACGACCTGTCTTAATGTTATCTACAAAAACCATTTCTCGCCCATCTTGTATTACAAATCAAGGTTATTTTTCCATATCAGGCACTCATTTCCAGCGCGATTCATGGGGAGATCACTCCTGATTGGAAACAAGCACAAAGGGAGATGGAATTATGCGACGATTTACACCGCTCTTGGTGTTGTATTGAAGTGGCGCTTGAACTCACGGCTGAATTGGGATGGACTTGAATAACCCACTCGACGCGCAGCATCACTGATTCGCAACCCTTCAAGTTGAATCAGCTCTTTAGCTTTATTAAGCCGTACTTTCTTAAGATATTGAAGGGGAGATTCAAAAGTAACACTACGAAAAGCGCTATGGAAAGCAGACACGCTCATGTTTGCTTCTTCAGCTAGAGATTGAACGGTAATGGTTTGATCGTATTCTTCATGCACCTTAGATAAAGCCTTAGCGACACGAGCGTAATGTCCATCGTGATGGGCGAGATCAAACAGAACACGTCCTTCTGAGCCAGTGAGCGCGCGGTAAACGATCTCGGTAACAATGGAATCTCCAAGAATGTTAGCTTCTATGTCGCAATGAAGCATTTTCACCAATCGCTTAAAGCTCTCTAACATCGCCTCTTCCATCGGTGTTGACTCTAAGCCGCTCGCATTCTGTTTGTGCTTATTGCAATAGCTTTCCAAAAAGCCTTGGTCTTCGAGCTTTTTCACTAAGCTATGCAATCGTTGGGAATCAATATTAATCGATAAACCTAACAAAGGTTCATCATCGACAGGCAGTGCTTCGCACTCTAACGGCATCGGTACACCAACAACCAAATAATCACCTGCTGCATAGGTGACTGGCCTGTCACCAATATAAATATTCTTTTTACCTTGACCCAACATGATGATGCCAGACTGATAGGTAAACGGCTGACGATGGTTACCACGACTGCTTCTGTATAGCCAGACGCCCTCAATACCGGTTTCTCTGATCCCTTCTAGATCATGCCAACCTTTATATTCAACGTAGGATTGTAGTAACTGTGCGAGTGTCTTCATTGGTGGTCATTTTCCGTGCTGATTGAGAGTCGAAAGCCAATAGAGAATAACAATATTGTAGAAATAGGCAATTTATTTGGAGGATCAGCTCTTCATGACCCAAGATTACTGTACTAATATGCAAATATAGAAATTGAGCAATCAATCAGAATAACAAGTTCCGATTTACACAAGGATACAATGATGCAATTTACATACGTTAACCCAACCGTGATTCATTTTGGTAAAGGTCAAATCAACGCAATCAGCCAGGCAGTGGATACCGCTAAGAAAGTACTGGTCATCTACGGTGGCGGTTCAATTAAGAAGAACGGTGTTTACGACCAAGTTGTAGAATCCCTGAAAGATCACTCTTGGATCGAGTTTTCTGGCGTTGAAGCCAACCCAACCAAAGAAACGCTAGACAAAGCGGTGGCTATCGTTAAAGAGCAAAACGTTGAATTCATTATCGCTGTCGGTGGTGGCTCAGTAATCGATGGTTCGAAATACGTTGCTGCAGCAGCAAAATATGATGGTGACGGTTGGGATATCCTAGCAGGCAAACACCAAGTAACAGAAGCGACGCCAATCGGTGCAGTACTGACACTGCCTGCTACGGGCTCTGAATCTAACATGGGTGCAGTAATCACTCGTAAAGAGACTCAAGAGAAGCTGGCATTCATGAACCCTGCAGTTCAGCCTAAGTTTGCGGTTATGGACCCAGATGTAATGAAGTCTCTTCCAGAACGCCAACTTATCAACGGTTTAGTGGATGCATGGGTACACGTATGCGAGCAATACATCACTATGCCAACAGAAGCGATGGTTCAAGACGGCTATGCCGAAACACTTCTAAAGAATCTGCTTGTTCTTGGTAAGCAATACGATGAGCGCGATAACGACTCATGGCGTGCAAACCTAATGTGGACAGCGAACCAAGCGTTGAACGGTCTGATTGGTACTGGCGTTCCTCAAGACTGGGCAACACACATGATTGGCCACGAGTTCACAGCTCTTTGGCATGTAGACCACGCACGCTCATTGGCGATTGTTCAACCTTCACTTCTACGTAACCAAATCGAAGTTAAACGTGGCAAGCTAGAACAAATGGGTCGCAACGTGTTTGGCCTTGAATCTGGCGCAGATCTAGCAGAGCGTACCATTGATGCAATCGAAGCCTTCTACCACAGCTTAGACGTCGCAACTCAGTTCGATGGCTATGAAGCAAGCAAAGAGAGCGCAATTGATAATGTTATCGCTCAACTAGAGTCTCACGGTTATGTAAAACTAGGTGAAAACCAAGCGATTACTCCTGAAAAAACGCGTGAAATCCTAGAATCAGCGATTGCGTAGTCTGTTATTTTTGCGCTCGCGATTGGTTGATTCATAAAACCGAGTTTGTTGATACAAGGCACAACAACGTTTTTACAATCGAACTGAACCAAACGCCGAGTTCTTACGTATGTAAAAAAGCAGCTCCCAATTTGGGCGCTGCTTTTTATTTGTCCAAACGATATAACGAAATTCTCATAAGCTCTTAATTTTATGTGCAATCATATTTCTATATTGTTAAGGTAATTCATTCCGTAACTACAGATGTACTGCAATTTGAACGCAACTTCTAAGATGGTTAAGTTTACGTCACTTAACAAGTGGTATGGTGATTATCATGCCCTGAAAGACATTGATTTGAGTATCCAACAGGGTGAAATCGTGGTGGTTTGCGGCCCTTCTGGCTCGGGTAAATCCACTTTGATTCGCTGCATTAACCAATTAGAGCCTTTTGACTCTGGTGAGCTCAGTGTCGTTAATCAAACTCTGCCTTGTAAATTCAACACTCCAGGCCAAGTCGGCATGGTTTTCCAACACTTTCATCTGTTTCCACACCTTACAGTGCTCGAAAACCTCACCTTGTCGCCAATCCGCACACTCAAAATGAGTAAAACCGATGCAGAAGCCTTGGCTATGCACTACTTGGAACGCGTACACATTGCTGACCAAGCACACAAATACCCTGTTCAGCTTTCAGGCGGTCAACAGCAACGAGTAGCCATTGCTCGTTCTCTATGCATGAAACCCGACCTACTGCTGTTTGATGAACCAACCTCGGCACTCGACCCTGAGATGATCAACGAAGTGCTCGACGTAATGGTCGAACTTGCTGAAGAAGGCATCACTATGGTGTGTGTGACTCATGAGATGGGGTTTGCCAAGAAAGTAGCGGACAGAGTCATCTTTATGGATCAGGGAGAGATTGTTGAGTCAAATACGCCAACCGAGCTTTTTGAAAACCCTAAACATCAACGAACTCAAGCCTTCTTGAATCAAATACTGAGCTATTGATGATCATCCGAATTTTAAAGCCAACCCTTTCAGCCTTGTTACAAATCGTTGTGCTCGTTGCTGCGGTAAGCTGGATTCTAGACTCTGGTGCACAAGCCATGGGCTATCGTTGGCAATGGGAGCGTGTTCCTGACTACATAGCATTTTATGAAGATGGTGAATGGTGGCCAGCCGAGCTCATTGAAGGACTATTCGTCACCATTAAGATATCTTTGCTCGCTTTAATCGCGACGCTATTGATTGGTTTAACAACGGCACTACTACGTAACTCAAGTTCCATTGTTGGTCGAACCATCGCGAGTAGCTATGTAGAACTTATCCGCAACACACCACTGCTAGTGCAGATTTATCTACTCTACTTTGTCTTTGGACCGGTACTTGGTTTAGAGCGTTTTAGTACAGCAGTACTTGCGCTCGCTCTGTTTCAGGGCGCTTACACCGCAGAAATTTTCCGTGCGGGCCTGAACAGTATCGCCAAAGGCCAATTTGAAGCAGCACAATCATTAGGGCTCTCAAGAACGTTTACCTTCTGGGATATTGTGCTACCTCAAGTCATACAAAGAACCTTGCCACCACTAACTAACGAGGTGATTTCTTTAATCAAGAACTCTTCTATCGTTAGTGTGATGGCGATTTTCGATCTCACAACAGAGGCGCGTAACATTGTCTCTGAAACTGCCATGCCGTTTGAGATTTGGTTCTCTGTGGCACTTATTTATCTTGCATTAACTCTTTCACTTTCTGCCATCGCTGCTTGGCTCGAGCACAAGCTCGGCGCTAATTGGCGCACACAATAAGGAAATATCAGCATGAAGCTATTTAAATCTGCCATCACTGCGCTTTTAGCGTTAGCCGTCAGCTTACCGACTTTGGCCTCCGAAACACCTAATCTAGACAAGATTAACGAACGTGGTTCGCTGCGTGTTGGTATGTCTACCTTTGTTCCTTGGGCAATGCGTAACAAGCAAGGCGACCTTGTTGGTTTTGAGATTGATGTTGCGAAGCGCCTAGCAGAAGATTCAGGCTGGAAAGTAGAGTTTGTTCCAACAGCTTGGGACGGCATTATTCCTTCTCTACTTTCTAAGAAATTTGATGTGATTATCGGTGGAATGTCGATCACTGAAGCTCGTGCCAAGAGTGTTCTTTTCACCGAACCTTATTCTCACTCTGGCGTTCAGCTTGCAGCGAACAAAGAACTGGCGAAAGGTTTCACTGAAATCTCTGACTTCGACTCTCGTCGCGTGAAAATAGCGGCTCGCCGCGGCGCATTCACCGTTCAAGTAGCTCGCGAGACCTTCCCGAAAGCAAAAGTTCTACAGTTTGATGACGATGCTCAAGCATTCCAAGAGGTTCTTAACGGTAACGCGCACGCTGTGATTGCATCGAGCCCTAAACCTGAGCACGAGAGCATTAAAAACTCAGACACTCTGTTCATTCCGTTCACAGAGCGCTTATCAAAAGGTAACGAAGCTTTTGCAGTACGCCTAGGTGAAACTGATAAAGCAGAATTCTTCAACAAATGGATTCAAGCTCGTACTGAAGATGGCTGGCTACAAGAGCGTTACGAATACTGGTTCTCAACTCTAGACTGGCAAGATCAGATTGCTCAAGGCCAGTAATTAAAATCATCGCTCTGAGCGAGCTCTAAGAAAGACAAACACAGCGGCCAGTCAATTGGCTGGCCGCTTCATAATTGAGTTTCAAAGTGGGTTCGATGAGCCTACTTTGAAACGAAAATTATTAAGTATGAATCTACACATAGGTTATCAGTGACGGATACAAGCCCTCTCATAGCAACCAAACCTAGCCCCCAAAGCAAAGCTTGGTACCAACGCCTTACTCTTCTCGATGGCGTGCTACTTCTCCTTGTCGGCCTTTTTTCTGGTTGGCTATATTATCGTTCTTCGGTTGGCATCAATTATCACTGGCACTGGGAAGATGCGTTTAATCTCATCTTCATTCCACCTTCTGAAGGAAGCATTCCGTATTTCTTTCAGGGCTTAATCGCGACATTACGCTTGAGTCTATGGAGTATGGTATTAGCACTCTCTGTGGGCATTGTGCTCGGTGTTGCACGTCACTCATCCATAGCTGTGTTTCGAACTCCTGCATTGTTGTTCATTCAACTGGTTCGTAATATTCCACCCTTGGTGTTTGTGTTCATCTTCTACTTTTTTATCTCTAATCAGCTCATCCCTTTACTCGGGCTTGAGAGTCTCTTGCGCGAGCATAACGGAGAGATTAACAGTCTGCAGAGTTTCCTATTCGGCCCTTCTAACCTATGGGAAAATCTAGCCTCTGGCGTTATCTGTATTGGCTTGCTCTCTTCTGCCTATATTGCAGAGGTGATTCGTGCTGGATTAGAGAGCGTCCCGAAAGGACAATGGGAAGCCGCCGATTCACTAGGGCTATCTAGCTTTTCTAAATACCGTTTCGTGATTGGCCCACAAGTACTCACAGCAATTACCCCACCTCTTGCGGGGCAAGCAATATCTCTTGTCAAAGATACCTCCATCGTCTCTTTGATCTCGATTCAGGAGATGACGTTTGTTGGAACAGAAATGGCTAATTCATCGGGGCTTATCTTTGAGATTTGGCTGATTGTTGGCGCAGTTTACTTCACCTTGTGCTTCGCCCTATCTCGCCTGTTTAAGTGGATTGAAATACGCTCTCGCGCCTATCTCAATCGCTAAACAAAAAAATGGCCTCAAGCTGATTGCCGAGGCCATTTTGCCACAATAAAATTAACGTTCGTTTAGCGCCCAAGCCAACTCAATACTGATACCTATGGGGATAAATCAGATTGAGTGAACGTTAACCTGCTTGCATGTATTCTTCTGATTATACGCGACTCGTTTTGGTCGCGCTGTTTCAAAACCCTACGCCATTAGAACTGGTATGCTGCTGACAGTTTGTAGTTACGACCCGGTTCGTAATCGTCTAGCACAAAACCACGAGCTGTACCTGAACGTGACGCATGAGAGGTGTACAACTCATCGAATACATTATCTATACCGAACGTAACCGATAAACCCTCAACACTATTTGGCACCCATTGAGCATAAAGGTTGTGTACATCGTAACCCTCTTTGATTGGCGCACCATCAGCCACGTTTGTTTCATCCTTAACAAGGATCGACGTCCAACCGAAGATCGTCTCTAGAGAGTCCGCTTGATAATCCAATGTCAGCGCTATGCTGTCACCCATATCAATGCTTCGGCCGTTACCACCCGGTACATAGCCACCTGTCTCTTTGTTTTTGGTGTCTGAACGCGAGTAAGACAGCTTACTGTTAAACATATCGTAGCCGTAAGATACGCTCGCTTCGAAACCTTTGATTTCAACATCACCCAAGTTATAGATTAAATAAGATGATGTAGCACCTTGGTACGCTTCAACAATGTAATCATCAATGTCAGTTTGGAAGACCGTTACATTTGCGCCTAGGAAATGATCTTCAATGTATTTGTTGAATCGAACTCCACCCTGCGTGTTTAGACCTGTTTCAGCTTTGATGTCATCAGCTAAATACGCCACATCTTGATAAGCGATAAAGCTCTCTAGCAGCTCTGGGCCTTTAAATAGCGAGCGTGCACTGGCGAACAGAGTCCAGTCTTGTGTTACACCCCACTCGGTTGCCAAAGCCCATGTGACATCATCAAAGTTGTCAGTACCGGTTTCCGCTTTACGTTTATAGTCATCAAAACGTAGACCGGCTGTCACAGAGAAATTGTCTGTAAAGTAGAATTGGTCTTCTGCAAACAAGGCCGTTGAAATTGCAGATTCATCCATGAACTTACGGCTTCCGTAGTAAGAACTTGATGTCTTATCCATGTAATCAAAACCATAGGTCGCAGTATTGTCGAAGCTTGCGATACTGAAGTCAGATTGAATTTTTGCAGTCAGGCCAAGGTTTTGGTTTTTCGCCTTGTTTTTTGATTGACGATTACCCGGCCATGCTGGAGCCATAACAGATTCATCACGAATAATCTCAGTCATGGTGTTATACAGTGTTACGTCAGCTTGATGAGTATCACCGCGCATCTCATAACTTAACGTGACCGTGTCACGATCATAATCCGTTGGAATAAGCTTATCACTCGACAAACCTTCATTCGCACCACCAGACATATCAGGACGTGGGCTATAGTCGCCACTATCTCTGTAAAGATCATAGGCTAATTCAAAACGATGCAGGTCACTCGGCTCGTAGCCAATTTTACCTAGAATGTTATAAACATCACCTGACGCACCGAAGGTCTTATTACCATCTCCATCTTCAAAATCATCACGAGTTACAAAGTTGCCGTACACCATTAGATCAATAGTATCAGTCGGTGTGCCATAAACCGTTAACGAGCCTTGTTGACTGTCATTCGTCGCATAACCACCATAAACGCGAGCACCGAAGGTTTCATCGTAACGCAGTAAGTCTTTCGCATCCTTCGTTTCAAAATAAACCGCACCACCTAAACCATTTTGAGTCACTGAGTTGTTACCCACCTGAATGTCAGCAGACTTTAAAATATCTGGGTTTAGCGTCAGGTTACCGATGTGGTGGAACATGTTCGCATGTTGAGACGCACCATCTAAACGAATATCAAGATCCGTTTCGCTTAAGCCACGAATAGTAATACGTTGGTTAACAGAGTGCGTTCCCCCGACATCAACACCAGGAATATCGCGCAGCAGATCAGACATATGGTCCGCCTGTTTGAGTGACATGTCCTCAGACACCATAGACTCAGAGTTACTCGATACCTTAGTACCCCACACAACCACTTCTTCAAAGTTTGATGTTGTATCGTCGGCAAAGGCTGGGCTAGCGATAGCCGCGCCAATTGCGAGGCATAATGTTGAGCGCTTAATGGTCAAATGGATTGGGCTTTCCATAAATTCTTTTCCTAGATATAAATGATAATAATTCTCATGTATAATATGGGTCGAGTTTATAAATGGACAGGCGATTCACTTATGCAAAATCGCATAGGTGTTATGAGGAAAGGTCAAATGGGTGAAGTAGCATCAAAACGAGCTAGAATTGGCAAAGTCACTTTAACAAAAAAGCTAGAGCAGACAGAAAAGCAGATTATTGTCACACAAGGCCAACCTAAACAGACTTCGCTTGCAGAAGGCACCTTTCTCTCTTATCAGTACAATGACCAGATTTTTGTTCATGGAGGGCGCTGTGTAGAACTCGTCGATACCAAGATCGTCTCAACGGCGCATGCCGCGGTGCTGGTCACCATACTCTTGGAGGGGAAATTATCATTTGGTTATGATGATCTTGAGTTCAACCTTGATGCTTCAAAAAAGCCACAAGGTGTTGTCGTCAATCTCGCTAAGCCTGCGAATTTTCGTCGTGCGATGGTCGCCAACAACCACTTAAATAAAATCAATATCTTAGTAAAGCCGCAATGGCTCGAAGCACGTATGAACGAAGATTGCACCAGCCGCAACTTTATTAAATCGCATACCGCTAACTACCATCTAGAAATCACCGACCAAATCTTAGAGCTTGCCCAAAAACTAACAACAAGTTCTACTCCAGATGATTTCCACCAAAAGCTGCATATAGAAGCCTTAACACAACAGTTGCTAGCGAGCTCACTTTCACAACTTCCCCTAGCCTGCTGCCAAATTTGTCAAAGTAGTCCTACGAAACTAGGCTTGGCCAAAAGTTCGAGTGCAATACAAAACAAAAGTAATGATGAACGTATTGAGGCGATGATCAGCTATATTGAAATTCATTTGGATCAAGAACTCAGCTTAGAAACGCTAGCCAAGCAGTTCTCGATGAGTGTTTCTAATATTCAAAGACGCTTCAAGCAATCTTACAACATGACCATCAATGGCTACATTCGTTTTAGACGCCTTGAAATCGCGCGCCAACATTTGGAAAGAGGCCTTGTATCCATTACTGAAGCCGCTTACGAAGCGGGCTATCAACACCCTTCAAACTTTACCAACGCCTTTAAGAAGACTTTTGGTATGCCACCTCATGATATTGCTGTAAGGGCGTCATGAACTCCGGCTCAAATCAGAAAAAGCTTAAGCTATTCAGGTACCGATTTTGCGAGTTCCGCTTTAAGCCAGTCGCTAAACTGCTCTTCGTTATGAGACAGTTTGTCTTGCTCAGCAAGTAAAACATAATTAAAACCAGATTTAACAAAGCCGAACGGCGCTATCAAATTACCTCGGCTCAAATCGTCCTGTATTAGAGGGTAAGAACCAATCGCGCCCCCTAAACCATCAACCGCCGCTTGTAAGCAAAAATAGAAGTGGCCCATGGTGTGGTTCTTGGTTGATGTATTCAGTGCACTCTTAAATTGGTTAAAGCATTGATTACGCTCTGGTTGTTTTTGAGCTGAATTGGCGATATCAAAATAGGACAACCAGTTTTTCCAAGCCTCGGGCCGAGTCTCGCTGTGTAAACATGTCACATCAGTATTTTTGCGAGAGATCTCTTCCCAATATTGCGAAGAGAAAACAGGCCCAACCCACTCTTCCACTAAAAACAGTTTTTGGTAGTCTGTTCCTGCTTCAAAGTCATCACGGCGAATGGCGAGCGAAAGCCCCGAAGCGCCTAACGTAACAGGACCACCAGCTGTCGATAAGCGCACATCGATACCAGACTTAGCAAAGAATTCAGATATTCTCGGCATTAACCAACGCATGGTTAGCGTTGGCTCACAGGATACTTCGAGAACATTGTTATTTTGCATGCTCAACACGTTAACACCTGCCTGAAGTGCCGAAAATGCTTGTTCAGTATAGCCCTTAAGCAATTCCCCCTCAGAGGTTAAACGAACACCACGCCCTTGTTTGTAAAACAGCGAACAGGCTAAATGTTCTTCCAATACTCTAATCTGTTTGCTCACAGCACCATGAGTAATATTGAGCTGTTTAGCGGCCTCACTGTAACTCCCGACACTGGCAGCGACGTTAAATACCTGAAAAGCTTTTAGATGTCTCATTGGTGAATTTTACTCACATATCATAAGAATTCTTTTCGATTATAGTTCTGCACGGTGGACCATACAATAACGGCTCGTTTCACATCAGAGTCATATAATATGGAATTCATCAGTTTAGCCATCTTAGGTATTTTAATCGTTATCAGTCCCGGCGCCGACTTTGTTCTGGTATTAAAGAACAGCATCAACTTCGGGCGTAGGGCTGGCATTCTCACAGCGGTGGGAATTAGCCTCGCAATTGGCGTCCACATCAGTTATTCAATGTTTGGGATAAGTTACTTAATCTCACAAAATGAATTAGTTTTTCAGACTATTCGATATTTAGGCGCAGGATATTTAGTCTATCTTGGGGTGAAGGGTATCTTGTCAAAAGAGCAAGTATCAAATGAAGCGGAGGCAACTCAAGAAAAGGGACAGCGCTACTTTGTACAAGGCTTCTTCTGTAACGTTCTTAACCCAAAGACAATGCTGTTTTTCTTAAGTATTTTTAGTCAGTTGATCACCAATAATTCAACCGACAATGCATTCGCACTGGGTTACGGTGTCTATATGATGGCACTGCATATGGCATGGTTTGCGCTTGTCGCAGTTCTGTTTACGTCACCGTTGTTGCAAGATTGGTTAAACAAATTCAAACAGCGATTAATTCAGGTATGTGGTGCAGGTTTGGTATTGTTTGGGTCGGCGCTAGCGTTGAAGTCATAGCGCACCCAATTAAATAGTGACTATGGCTTAGACTGGTGGCCATAGTCGTTATCAACTTAATCAGCCTTTAAAGTAACCGAAAGACCAACTGTCGTTTTTAATTTCGTCACCTAAAAACTTCTGAAACTGCGCTGCATGCTTAGATTCAAATTCAGAAATTTGGATACTAAAATAACCGTCTTTATCTTGAGTTGCATAGATAAAGTTCGGTGAGATAGTTACCGTGTTCGGCTCAATTACATGCTCTGAATTCATCTCTAAAGTCAAAAACGACTTGCCATCCACCACAAATCCGCGGCGTATATTACAACGCGCCTCTTTTAGAACATATTCGCCTGGCTTAATACCATCGAATAACGCGTAATTTGCGTCTTCGTACACAAAGAATCGTAGTGTTTGTGGCTCTGAATCAACTACCTCCCCATCTACTTTTTCGTACAAATCAAACGAGAAGGTCTCACAAGGGTATGTAACTTGATTTTTACTAATTGCTGTCGCGATTGCTAATGCACCTTGACCATGAGGTTCAGATAATGTTTCCGTAGCCGTGTTAGGTAATGTCGTCTGACACCCTGCTAAAGTAGCAACTAGAGCCACTGCCATCATTCGTTTCATATTAAGCCTGTATATATCTATATTTAATAATCCGCGAACATTATCAGAATTCAAACAATAAATGAATAAATTTAATAACTTAGATTAGTTTTTATAAATTCGATCGATATACAAAGAGCCTTAAGTAAGAATGAACGGTGGAAGATTGTCACTACCTGGGAAAACTTCATTCAACTGTTCTCGGCTGAGAGATAAATGATTAGAGAGAACACTTCGTATAACTGACCTCATATCGGTCGTTGGCATCAAGTCTCTTTGTTGGTATAGCTCATTTTTTGATAACCCAGGCCATTGGGTGTAAACCTTGCCGCTCTTAACCGCACCACCAGCAATAAACATCGCGTTTCCTGTGCCGTGATCGGTTCCTTTAGTGCCATTTTCAGCGGCTGTTCGTCCGAATTCACTGGCAACCAGAATCACGGTTTTATCCCAGTTTTTACCGAGTGACGCTCTTAATGCGGCTAATCCGGAATCTAGAGCTTTCAACTGATTGGCGAGTCTACCTTTCTCCGCACCTTGATTTGCATGTGTGTCCCAACCACCCAGTTCCAGTGCGGCGATATTCGGAGCATCATTTGCTGACAGTATATCTCCGGTTTTCGACATTATAGCTTTAAACTGTTTACCTACGGTTTCGTCTCCGACTAATTCATCGACTTTCATTACACTGTCGAAATTTGACGAGAGCATCTCATCACTTTGAAACATCTCGGCCAGTAATTCCGTTTGTTTATCTCGAGTTTTGAGCTTATTTGGAAACCAACTTGCTACTTTGCTTTCACCTTGCATGATCAATGGTAACCCTGAATCGATGGCAATACCTTGGTTTTGTAAGTCACTTAACGCTAATAGTCGATTCAACCAACCATCTGTATGGAAGGGATCATTGGTACCGTTCTCTAGCACTTTCTGACCATCAAAGTGCGAACGTGATCGGTATGGTGTTGAACAGGCTTGAACAATACTAAATTGCTTCTCCTTAAACCATTTATGACACTGCTCCATCGACGGATGCAGCCCAAAAAAGTCATCAAGTAATAACAACTGTTGTTTCTTCAAACCGATATTGGGACGTAATGCGAGATAACTAGCATCACCATAAGGAACGGCGACATTGAGCCCATCCATTGCACCTCGCAGTGTTATCCAAACAAATACATTCTTAGACTGTGTTTGTGCGAAGAGAGGTAAAGGACATACCACAGAAGCACTGCACACCGTCGCAATAGTTAAGAATTGGCGACGATTGTAATGTTTAATGCTCATAGCGCCTCCTATCGATATTGGAATTGTGGGCTAAGCCAAAGCAAAGCGAGTTTCATCGGTACGCCATCGGCTTTTGATAAAGCAGTCGCTGTATGCTCATCAAGCGCATCAGGATAGAGAGTATTCACAACATCTTGTAAAAGAGCCTGAGGCTTAAGATTTGATTGCTTAGCTGATTTTACAGCTAGATTCGCCAACCGATTCGCCACCTGCATTCTTTGAGTTAGAGCTGAAGGGCTATTGTAATCACTGTCTCTATCGGACCAACCAACAGGAGACCCCGGTTTGAAAGGTGGCTGGCCCATAGCGTTTAGAGTATTCAATGCTTGTCTCTCAGTAAGTTCAATATTGACACTTCTTACAACTGCAAACAGCCACTCTTTAGGCGTTCTAAATCGCACTGGCGACGACACATGAATGTCTTTGCTTTTAATCAGCTCTTTATACATTGGCATCAACTGCCCTTTAGAGCGAACAAATGCCTGTGCCATATCCGCAGACAGCTCTTTAGGTTCGCTTCCCAAAAAGTGCAGGCATAGCTTACGGGCAAGATGCTCTGCTGTACTTGCATGGACGGCTAAGTCAGCTAAACACTGCTCCCCTTGCCTAATTCCAATTTGATTGTAACGACGCCCAAGTAGAGTAACGCTTCCTGGTTCATGTGCTGATTCTGAGAATCGAAAACCCACGTTTGGAGATTTGAGCTTAACGCCCCACCCTGATATCGCCTTTGCGAGTTCCAATACATCTCGTTGCGAATAGCCACTCCCCACTCCTAGCGTATGTAATTCAAGGATCTCTCTGGCGAGGTTTTCATTTAAACCCTTACCTCTACGCTTACCCAATTTCGAGTTCGGTCCAATGGACTGTTGATTATCGAGGTAAATAAGCATAGCTGGATTCTTGGTCACCCCTGACAACATCTCCGAAAAATTGCGATTCCACGTGTTTCTTATTACGTCATTTTCAATGTGAGCCGCCAAAGGTAATAACCGTCGATTGTCGACGGATATAGCGAAATGGTTACTCCAAAACTGAATCAGTCGCTCTTGGAAGCCCAGTGGTGTATGGATACTCTGCTGATATCGAGCTTCGGCTTGTTGACGATAGTTTGATCGAAAGAACTGCTTGGTTTGATCCTTAACCATCTTCATTTGGTCGGGATCTTTTTTAGCCTTATTTCTTTTAGTACCTTGTTCGCCCATTTTTATCAATATCGATTGGGTACTTGGCAAGACCTTTAGACTAGAGTGGGTAAAAGCAGGTCGAGAAAGTTGTTCGGATAACGTGTAATAACGCTCTTGGCCCAACTTAGGACCGAAGCCGAACCTTTGCTCACTCACTATCTCTGATGTTGGATAATAGCTCATTGCGATACTCCCTATTCGCCGCTGTTTAAGTGTAATAGGAAATGAGCAAATTGGTTGAGCACTCAGTCTCACACCAATCATCACAATCAAGGATAAACAATTAACCCAGTGTTGGTTTGATATGGAAATAGAAGGAAACAAGAGAGGCATATGGTGCCAGCCAATGACAAGCACCATCAATATTAGAAACTAACGCTCTACTTTTGGAGAGTAAATTGAATATGCAGTAATTTGCCCCGCGACAATAGCCGAGAACATAAATAGCGCTGACAGACCAATGCTTGGAATCGGCAAAATAGATTGCTCAAATACCGATTGACTGGCACTCACTAATACACGACTACCGGGAACTAGGATGATAATGCCTTGAACAATGTAGATAGAGCCAGTGAGATCCATTTTCTTGGCAATCCAAGTACCGTATAGCGTGATTAATACCGTAGTCACCCAAGTACCCACAACCCAGCCACTATCAAAGCCTAAGTAGAACGGCCCCCACATACCCAACACGGCTACTGGCAGTCCCAGCAAGATATCTGTTGGACGAGCATTAAACATCACACCAATCGATACTGAGATCAATACCAGACCGGATATATGCATCCACGTCGGCACCTCATTGGTGTATGAGATAGACGCCGCCTGTCCCCATAACGCTTCGCCAATATTCAGCCCCATGACAATGCCAACAAACAGCTTAATCAAGGTTAACGCGCTCTGCCCCAATAAACTTGTGCCCGAAACTAAGTCATTAAATGCTAAACACTCTAAGGAGTTAGCAATCGACAATCCGGGCACAAACAGAACAATCGAAGCAATACACAAAGCCCATACAGGAACGGGTAAGCCAGTGCTGGCAAGGAAAGCAACGAAAATACCTGTGATCAAAGCGGCAATGAACTCTACTGCAATAGCACGTCGCCCATGACAAACTTGCTGACACAGCCACACCATAAGTCCCAGTAGAACAGAAAAACCAACCGCTTCCAAAGTACTACCAACCAACATTAAGTACGCCGGTGGAATGCCCATATTCGCTAGAGCCGTGACAAACTTCGAGTAACCTACAGGCTCAGGTACGGGTTCGCTACTTGGCTGGTTAATACGAATGATCGTATTTGCTAACAGGCTCAAGTTAATTGAAGCAGGTTTAAGGCGCTTCAAAATAACCGCGTTGTTGTCGTCAGGGAACTGGTAGTTAATCGCCGTTGGAGTCGCTTGGATCATCACATCTACACCATGCTTTTTCGCATAGTGCTGTGTGTATTTTTCGAGCTTATATGGTGCACAGCCACTGCGATGCAGAGTGTCGCCGATTTCAACAATTTTGTTAATTCGATACTGGGAAGGCATGGACGTTACAGAGGTGAAAAAATATGCGGCAAATGTAACAAACGTACAGCTGATTGACGAGCGATTTGGGGTAATTAGTTCCTCATTTTTATACTTTTTTTCGTTGTGCAAAAATAATAACGCACATCATACCCCTTTGTAGTTATCAATCATATCAATGTCATATAGACACCTGAATCATTCACAAACCAATCCCAACCTCAAATGGGACTTTGCTCACACAGAATGCTCGGTTATAAGACCATAACGAACAAAAAAATAGCGCAACGGTGATTATGCGACCACTTAGCATAAAAATCAGGAAAAAAAGGTTTCGTTTTCAGTTAGATGTGGCATTATCGATCTCGTTAAGACGATGTGCGTGCATCGTATAATGGCTATTACCTCAGCCTTCCAAGCTGATGATGCGGGTTCGATTCCCGCTGCACGCTCCAGATCTTCAACCTGCTTAGTCTTTCTCAATAAGACGATAAGCGTGCATCGTATAATGGCTATTACCTCAGCCTTCCAAGCTGATGATGCGGGTTCGATTCCCGCTGCACGCTCCAATGCTCTCCTGCATCTAAACTTATTTCATCTCATCGATTTCCATCAACGTTATTCTCATTCGTTGCAAAGTCATATGAGACTAAACTCACAATATTTGCACCTTTTCGCTTTGTAGCAGCATTTCATAATCTCAATCAATATCCTTGTTGAGACCTTGTGTTAGTCTTCGCGCAATAGAAGCAATGTTGTAATAATAAAAATGTTAAAAAACAAAGATTTAAGCATAGAAGCCATTACAATGGCTCTCACCAAAGTCGAGAATGCAAACAAAATAGAATTGAGTATGCTGAAGGGCTACGTTGAACAGCAACCGGCGCAAGCAATTTTGAACTTTCAAGCCTTAAATGACGCAGAGTCCATTGACGACAAGCTCAAAAAAATAATGAGCGACATGCCTCACCTCAGTAGTGAAGCACATCATGTTTTAGAAACTGCTATTTTGCTCCAGTAACGCTGCATATTTCTTCCCAGCACAAAAGCAAATGAGATTTATTTGCAACCGTATAACTGATAGTATAATTACGTCGTTATCGGAGGTATTGGGATGAAAGCAAAAAAGGCATTAACAAAACTGTATAAGAAGGCGAATAAAAAGTCGCCTTCTGCTTCCTTACAACTACTAAAACAGCTAAAGAAGAATCCTGACTCTTCTTTGAATTCTACATCTCACCCATCGCGCGGTTATTCTTCATCAAAAGAGTTCCAAGAACTTGCCGAGCAGGTCGCGATCAGCGCTGTCTCAGAGTTGGCTAAACCGTTTAGCCCAGTCATATCTTGGCTAAACGATGCGCCTGTTGGTTTGAATATCTCCACATCTCAACGATCTGCAGCCAATACTTCAAGTTTAAGTCCAGTAAAGCCCAACCAAACGCTGAGTAATGTTTCCTCTATAGGACGACTACCGCTTAAATCGCCTCCTTGTAAACGCTGCCCTGCTCTACAAAACGGTTTGTGTAAATGTGCAGCGAAGAAATTCCAACTCTCCGCTTGATTCTGAACCCGAAGACGCCTCTCAATACCAAAAGTCGCCCACAAAAAAGCAGCCAATTTAGGCTGCTTTTTCACTTTCGGCGAGTTAATACAGTGATATTACGCAATACTCATCACCATACGACTAACCGTGGGTCCCAGTAAGCGATTTAATGCGATCGTCGCTGCTCCTTTCACAAGGGTCTTGGTTCCTGAAACCATAGCTTGTTCAACAAAAGAAGGCTTGTCACTGCTATGAGTCCAATTATGGCTCTCTAATATCTCTAACAGGCTTTCACAATCCAACTCATTCTTATCAAACTGAATCGCCACAGAACCTGCGTACTTTTTGTACTTAATCTCAAAGATTGCATCAATGTCATTCAGCTGATTGATCAGCTTCTCCACCTCTGATGGGTGATCTTTAATATAGTCAGATCTAACCCTAAGCCTTTGATTTGTTTTGTGAATATAAGTGTTCATCTTAGCAAGAACCTTAATGATAACCAATCTCAATAGCAACATATCATTAAACTTGATTCAGCGCAAAGCATCTCTATTTAAATCCACCAAATGTTACTTTTTGGTATCCATATATTTTTCATGGCTATTATACTCAAGTGTATGAAACAGCACATAAACAAGGCCTTAAAGCTAAGAAAGTGGGTATCGATTGGCCATCATATCCCTGGACGAGTTCGTCTTAAATACAAGCTAGGTATTGTCGCTCAGCTAGCTAGCTATCGGAGCGATGAGATTGAACAAGCCCTTGCTTCTGTCCCGGCATTTAGAAACTACAAGATCAATACCGCGACAGGCAGCATCGTCATTGAATATGACCCAACCTGTATTCAGCCTAGCACCATAGACACTCTATTTTCCGACTCCGCCGCAGAAGCGGAACAAGCATGTTACGCACTAGCCGAGCAGCTAAACCTCTAGGGAGTAAAGACCTTGAGTAACGAGACAAACAACCCTTATCAAGCCTATTTCAACGCAATGTTGGATATGCAGAAAGAGATGGCAAACGCCTATTTCGCAGCCCAACAAAATGGTCAGTTGGATCCAAACATGCCTCCCCCGATGGGAATGCCGTCATTCATGATGCATGGGCAACCTATGCCTCCTCAGTTTATGCATCCGGGGATGATGCATCCACACTGGCCACATCCAGGGATGCCGCCGCAACATAATCAAACACACGCTCCACAGCCACCTCCTCAAGAAGAGGAAAACAATGCCCTATTTGAACAGGCACAAGCGATGCTCGACGGTGCGCTTGGAGAAGACGCAAGTACATTTAAAGAAATATTAGGAAGTTTTGGTATGAGTGATAAAGAGTTCTGGAAAGGCGCTATGGTTGGCGCTGCGGCTGCGTTGATTCTTAGCAATGATAATGTGCGTGGGAAACTAATGGGATTGGTTTCAGGCGCTGGTGACATGCTTAAAAATGGCGGTGAAGCTATGCGTGACGGTGCCGCTAACACTGCAAGTACCGTAAAAGAAAGTGTATCGACCAGCAGCGAAATCTTTAAAGACACAGTTGCAGCAGGCAAACAAGGGTATCAAGAGTCAGTACAGAAACATAAGGCTGAACCGGTAATTAAACCTCTTCAACCAGGGCAAGAGCCTCGCGCACCTAAAATGGATGATGACGCCCCAGCAATTCAAGAGCAGTAATTATGAGCAATGCAACCAACAAGTTGAGTACAGCGAATCGAGCGATGCTCGTTGGTGCAATCGCTGGTGGCAGTGCATCCGTAGCAAAACAATGGCAGCAACACAAAGCCGGGCAGTTGGAGACTAACACTATGGTTTCCAACGCAGCCAAAGATGCATTAAAAGCTGGCGCAATTGCTGGTTCGACAACTTATGTCGCCGAACAAATGGCAGGACGCCCTGCTTTGTCGCTGCTCACCATTATCTCTGTGGGTGCAGCTGGCCTCTATCTACTAGACCAATCATCGGAAAAGAATCATGAACAATAATAATCCATACGGCTACCCATATTACGGCTATCAACAGCCGACTCAGCCAACGACTGAGCAACCACAACAATACAAGCAGCAAAACAGCAAAACTCATTTTGCTATGGGCGTTGCAGCAGGTGCTGCGGTGGCTTATCTCCTGACCAATAAAAAGTTTAAGCAAGGCGTAGCCGCAACGGGCGAAAAAGCGTGGTCGGCAGTGCGAGGTGAAGTCGAAGAACTGAAAGAACGACTAGAAGACACGCAAGCGGAACTCGAATACTACCGAAACCTACACAAAGGCGACGAATGATTGATCTGCAGGTTAAGCACCACTTCCCTGGTCGTGTTCGCTTTAAAGTTCCTGCCTTAAAGCAACATTCAGATATTGGTAACTGGATCAAAACAAGCCTGCTTGCGATTCAGGGAATTCGTGACGTTCGCGTTAATGAAGAGGCTTACTCGGTCACCATTGAGTACGACCCGCAAATAATTAAAGCCTCAAACGTCGAAACGAGACTGTTGCAGCTCGACTTCGATACTGCGGAGCAAGAAGAAACCGAACACGAGTATACTCGTGGTGATATAGCTATGAATGTCATCGGTACCATTGCGGCAGCCCTACTACCGAACAAATGGGCCACAATGAGTACGGCAACGCTAATTGCGCCAACGCTATTTGAAGGATTTAACGATCTTAGAAACAAAGATGTATCGGTTGAGGTCCTTGACGCTGTCGCTGTTGGGCTTTCTGCATGGCGCGGTGACTACAGCACCGCGATGATGACTCAAAGCCTGATCAGTTTGGGCGAATATATGGAGCAGAAAACGAGCCGCAACAGTGATGAGCTGCTTGCTAATCTTATGCGTCCTCAAGAGTCTTTGGTCTGGCTCGTGAACGATCATCAACGATCGCAGGTTCACTCTTCTGAATTAAAACCGGGTGATGTAATTGAGCTCGGCCCCGGTGTCGCGATCCCAATCGACGGCACGATAGTAAAAGGAACAGCTCTGGTTAATCAGTCCTCCCTGACGGGTGAAAATGTGCCTGTAAGACGAGAGCAAGACGCCATTGTTTATTCTGGCACCAGTGTTCATGAAGGCACAGTTCAAGTTCGAGTTGATAAGGTTGGTAGTGAAGCGACAACAGCTAAAATTGCTAAACTGATTTACGATTCATTAAGTGAGAAAAGTGAAACTCAACAAGTCACTCAAGACATGGCCAATCGTCGCGTCAAAATCACGCTTGGAATTGGTGCTGCTGTATTTGCACTAACCCAAGACATCAATCGAGTCGCTTCTGTTTTCCTCGTTGACTACTCTTGTGCATTAAAACTCAGCACTCCGGTAACATTCAAATCCATAATGTACCGAGCGGCTTCACAAGGTATCTTATTCAAAGGTGGTTCAGCGATTGAGAAGCTGGTTAACATCGATACTTGTGTGTTTGATAAGACCGGAACACTAACTCATGGCGATATGGAAGTAATGGATGTGATCCCGTTGTGTAACAACAATAGTGCCCGCGATCTGCTTGCTATGGCTGCATCGGTTGAAGAACACAGTAACCATCCACTATCTCAAGCCGTTGTTAATGCTGCAAAACAACATGAGTTGCCTCATATCGATCATGGGGAAGTAGAATACGTCATCGCACACGGCCTAAAAACCACGCTAAATAGTGAACAGCTTGTCATGGGCAGTCGTCATTTCCTTGAAGCACACGAAAAGGTCTGCTTTACGGAATATGAAGAAACGATTCGCCATTATGAGAGCTTAGGTCGACATCTTATTTTCATCTCCTACCAAGGCAAGCTTATTGGTATGCTCGGCCTTCGAGATCATTTACGCGAAGATGCCCATGCCACTTTAGATAACCTCAGAAATCTTGGAATTAAAGAGCTCATCATGATCACTGGCGATAGCCGGTATAAAGCTCAAATCCTAGGTGACGAACTGAAACTAGATCGAATCTTTGCAGAAGCCGTACCTTCAACCAAATCCTCGATAGTTGAGTCATTACAACAGCAGGGGAAAAAAGTGATGTTCGTCGGTGATGGCGTTAATGACGCGCCCGCTTTGACTGCTGCTGATGTGGGCGTAGCCATGTCTCAAGGGACTGAACTTGCAAGGCAAGTTGCTGATGTGGTTCTTCTACATGATAAGCTTTCTGCACTTTCCGATGCACGTGAATTGGCAAACATTGCAATGGGCGTCATCCACTCAAACATCAAGATTGCTGAATACGTCAACAGTGGCATTATGTTAGCGGCTGCCCTTGGGTACCTGAGCCCCGCAATGAGCGCTCTGCTACACAATGGCACAACCTTATCTATTCTGGGACGCTCTGCAGCGTTGCGTCACGGCTAATTAGATAAACAAATCAAAGCTGAAAAGCGCCCCTATTTGGCTGTAACAGTAACAATTGCTTCCAGTGCCCAAGTAGGTCTCGCCTAACCAATAAAATCAAGCCCAGCTAATTTGCTGGGCTTTTGATTATTATTGACTGATTACGATTCTAGGAGAAATCACCACTGGTTGAGCAAGGGTCAGAACTACAGGAGTCAATGCCTTTGTGACTCTTGCTAGTGTAATCATTGTAGGAGCGATATTGATGCTTTTAGTAGGTACAGGTACTTTTACTCTGGACAGTTGTTGTGTCGCAGTACATCCCGTCATTGAGATAAGACCAACCATAGCCACTAGAATTTTATTTTTGATTTTCATTGTTTTGTCCTTAAATCTGAGTCCGATATTCTCGAGGGGATAACACTGCCAACCACTCCTCGTACCACTGGATTTAAGAATGCATTCATAAATCAGATATTGAGACCAAAACCAATCAAGTAACTTATAGTGGCACCCCAAGTCTTATAAAATGTTACTTAGCATTGATACAATCAATATTATCGAACATATCAAAGTGCCAACGCCTCAGTGCGATTATCAAAGAGGTGCCATTTCGGTCACACATTTCCAACTCATTATCACCCTGACAAGCGTTATAAAACTCCTCAACTAACTTCTGCAAACGCAACTGGAACTTCTGATTGGTGTGCGGTGACATCAAACCGGTCGACATGAGTAACTTTTCATCTTGTCGACTAAAGTGGCTATTAAAGAACTCTGGTAGCACTTGAGTTAAAAAGAAGGTTTGAATCGGTCCGCCCGCTATCCAATCAAAATTGGGTGACAACAGTAATCGAATTCGATTGTCTGGCATCAGCTCCAGTACCCCTAACCTGTCTAGCTCAATCAACTTTTGCATCAACAGCTGTTTATTGATGTTATAGCGTTCGATGATTTCGTTAAATTGAAACCCATTTAGCGCACATACTGAGACCATTAACAAAGCCTTGTCTGACACAATCTGTTGTTCCTGTTCGAACGTTAAGCTCTGGAGATTTTTCTCTGCGTTCGCAACTAACTTAACCAACTCACATATATCCATGCTGATGAGTTCGCATATCACGCTAAGTCTCGCCAAACTTATGTTATTGCCGTCTGCAAGTAGCCTTTTCACCGAACCTTCACTCAAGTCCAACTTTGTCGCGATATCTTGATAATGAACATCGTGAAGTTTGAGTTGCTTTTTGAGCTCTTTGATTATGGATTGCGTTCCTGACATATCGTTTTCTTAATTCATTGCTGATGGACTCAGTTTATAAATTAACAAACAAGGCACATTAGAAAACCTATTAACCCGAAGATTGAGGTGTTTTGTGAGTAGGGCGACAAGAATACAGAAAAGCAGCCCAATTGGACTGCCTTTCAGATGGTTAGAGCACCTGTGCTGTTACTTACACAGTATCTTATTTCTACATTTGTGCTAGCTGTGCTTTCCTGTCTTTATTGACAACACAGAAATTACCACGTTTGGTTCGGCACTTAGAGCAGCGTTCGCACTCTACTGGGGCTCGGTCGCCTTCTTGCCAACGTTTAATTAGTTTTGGTTCCGAAAGCAAAGGACGCGACAAAGCAAAGTACTCAATACCGGTGTTGTTTGCGATATCTTCGATAGCAGCGATATCGGTAAGTCCGCCCACCGTAATAACCGGTGCTTTGATCTCACGGCTAACAATATCACCATACTCATGAAAGTAGCCCTCTTCTTGCACGGTGTAGCCATCGTAACAATCACCCACCATAGAATTGGCTTTCCCATGCACGTTCCCCGACATGATGATGCCGTCTACACCCTGTTGATCAAGACGTTGGCAGATTTGTCGAGTCTCTTCGAAGGTTAAACCACCCTCAAAAAACTCAGTAGCAGTTAGTTTAACGAAGATTGGGTAATCCTCTCCCACCAGCTCACGTGTCTTATTGAAAATTTCGATCAAAAAACGCATACGATTTTCTAAGCTGCCACCATACTCATCTTGACGCTGATTGTAGTAAGGACTGAGAAACTGGTTAATAAGGTAAGTATGAGCAGCATGGATTTCTACGCCATCAAAGCCAGATTGTTTTGCTCTTAGGCTCGCGGCAGCGAAAGCATCGACAATGTAGTCAATATCTTGCTTCGACATCGCTTTGCCTTGCGTTTTCGTGCCTATTTCCGGAACATCACTTGGCGCAAAAATGACACGTTCGCCAATGTTATAAGTGGTTTTTGTGCCACCGTAAGCAAGCTGCATAACGATCTTCGAGCCATAGCTTTGCACCAGTTGGGTAAGCTTTTGGTACTCTTGGATGAACGAATCATCGTAGATTCCCATCATTCCTGCATTTGGTTTTTCTTCTGCGACAATGTTCGCATAACCAGTGACAATCAGTCCCACTTGTCCTTGTGCAAGCTCTTCATAAATCGCATAGAGCTTATCCGTCATATGACCATCTTCTGTCGCCATATTTTCCCAGGTCGCGCTACGCATGAATCGATTCTTTAGAAGCATGTTGCCAAGGCGATTTTCGGTGAACAAAGTACTCAAGTGAAACCCTCTAGATCTGTTTTCGATATCGACAAATAAAAAAGAGCAACCTCCGATACAATATCGAGGATTGCTCTTCACTGTTCAAAACGAACGATGTCGTGAATGACGCGAATAGTAACGACTAATGACAAGCCAAAACTTAATCTAGATTAAGATTGATGCATCCTTTATTGAGAAACAAACACCTAGCCAATTGATAGTCAGCTTTTGGGGTGCTAATACTTGCAATTAACCATATTTAACCGTTGGATCGACACATTGGTATATCTCACCAATACACGCGTTATCTGTCACCAAGCTCTCTACGATGCGTGCCACCTCTTGACGGTAAATTACACCATGGATTTCGCCCGATTGAGATACTTCACCTCGGTTAGTGATTTCGCCATCCATAAGTCCACCCGGTCTTAAAATCGTAAAGTCCAGATCACTTGACGCAAGCCAAGCTTCAGCAAGACTCTTCTCTCTTACTGCAGCGCCGAACCCTTGTCTCGCACGCTCCGATAAATATTGCCATGAATCGCCACATCCTAATGATGTCACTAATAAAAATCGCTTAATCTCACGCTTCTGTAGAGCATCAATCAAGTAACGATGCCCGATGTAGTCAACTGGGACCTCAGCTCTAAAACTACCCATACTAGACACAACTAAACAGTCTTGAGGTAACGCCTCCACTGTGGCTTCAACTTGATCTTGTTGAGTTGCATCACAGCTTAAGGTTTGCACTTTAAGCTCGTCCAAACGTGGGTTCTTACTAGGATTTCTAGCAACAGCGATAACGTTAAAGCCACTTTGGTGAAATTGTTCGACCATAGCAGCACCTAAGCCACTTGCTGCACCCCAGATTGCGACAGTTTTCATACAGACCTCTAAACAGTTGAATATACGGTGATACTATCTATTTTTCATTGCAGTTTCTTACATACAGATCAATAAAATGAAAATCATTCGTATTTTCACATCTGTACTCCAGCGTGCCAACCAGAAAAGCAAAAGGCTGACTGTAAAAGCCAGCCTTATCTCAATCAGCTAAAAACTAAAGGGATTTAATTAAACTCATAGGTATAAGAGACACCAACACTGTTGTTTTCCCCAAAATCGTCTTCAGCAAAGATACTGAAAAGGTTGAAGGATTGTGCATCTGAAATCTTGTAGCTAGCCCCTATCCCAGCCCAATAACCAGAATAGTCATCAGAACCCATAGAACCACCACCAAACGCTAACAGCGACCATCGCTCATTGATTGGCCTTAGGCCAAATGCTCCCAGATAGCCACCATGAGTCGACGTTGGCATCAAGACATAGTCGTTTTCAACGCTAGAGTCATCAAAGTAGGCAACTTCACCATCATTGTAACTATAGCCCGCCATAGGGAATAGCTGCCAGCCATAGGGTTCAAAACCGAAATAACTCAGTGGAACAAACGTACCGATACTGTAGTTATTCTTGTATGCATCGTTATCGTATTCAGAGCGACTGAAGTTGAAGTTAACGATTCCTAAAGGGAGCAACCACGACCCACCCAGACGCCACTCATCGCCATCGGCATTGATGCGAGCGTTAATCATTCGAGCGTCATCCAGCCCTACCGAACCCGAAAATTTCAGCTCTTCATTATAAGCCAGCCCTGCTTTGGTGACGATTTTAGTCGGGTCTTCATGATGTTTTTCCTCAGCGTGTAACTCTGCTGAACCAATGAGTACAACAAGCGCTGCGAATAGTCTGCATTTTGAATACATTAGAACGTCGCGCTGATGCCAACAAAGTGGATACGGCCATCAAATGTGCCATCTACACCCGCTCGATACATTTCGACTGAACCAAAGTCTGCATATTCATAGAAAACATCAATCAAGATATCATCCCAATAGGTAGAGGCACCGACTGAGTAACGGTATTGTTCGCCTACAGGCACATCGACCCACTGCATTGAAGGATCATCTTGAGGAGAACTTTCGTAAGAAAAGCCGGCCTTTAATCGCCAGTCGGAGGTCAGTTGATAATCAGCACCAACAGCCAATTTCCAAACATCATCCCAATCCCGCTTGATTGGCACACCACCCGCAGCACCAAAATCTAAAACAGTTTCATCCCAGGCGCTCCAACGATGCAGTTGAACACTAGTTAATAGATCGAGTCTTTCATTGACAGCGTAGCTAGCACTCACGTCAACAATCTCAGGCAAAGCGACATCTGTAGCAAGTGAACGATCGCCTCCGATTGGACCTTTTACTTCATTGTTGAATTCATGTTCCAGTTTAGAGCGGTAACTCAGGCCTAGCTTCAACTGCTCGGTTGGCGTGTACATCACACCCAAGTTATAACCATAAGCCCAATCAGTGTCTTGTTTTGCCGTTAACATTGAGGTGGTTTGCTGAAAAGCTGCCCAACCCAGCTGAACACCGGCACCGATAGCCAGTTGATCATTCACTTGATAACTCAATGCAGGGTTGATCTGCATTGCTGTGAGCGTGATGTCTTCAAGCAAAGCTGAACCCGCCCAGTTGCTACCGTAATCTAGGCTAGATCCACCGGCTGCGCCCAGTGCAATACCTAAATGAAGTTTGTCAGTTATTTGGTGGGCATGGAACGCACCAGCTGAAGGTAAAACTGAGTGACCGCGGCCATCACCAGAAGGATTATTGTTGTCTGTGTATTCCATCTCCAGATCAAACACCATGGTATTGATGGTCGTTTTACTCTCGCCCATATAAGACATCGTGGCAGGGTTAGTCCACATGGCAGCAGCAGAACGAGTGTAGACACCATCACCCGCACCTGCGGTACCTGCATTTGCAGTCACTGCTTCTTGGAGAAAGATACCGCTAGCAGACACGTTAAGGCTTGCCATAATCGCGGCTGCTGCTACTGAGATTTGTAAACCGTTTTTCATTAAAGGAGGCTCATCTAGCTAGTGAATAATTTGACTAGCTTTAGGGTATCTCAAACCTCTATAAACAAATGGAATAACGCGTATTACTAGCCAAGGCCTACTTAAACTGCCTTGCCTCAAAAGCTTTCGGTTCTTCTCTGTTTCTCTCTCGCTGACCAGCAATAATCATGTTCTTGCTCATACCAACTTTTATCTGATACCAAGTCTCTAACATGAGTGCTTTACCGGGACTCGTCCACCACGTTTTCTGGTACAACTTTTTGTTTGCAGCAATAGCATCTGGACTTCGGTTAACGCACTCAAGTGCCAAGTTGTATGCTTCCATGTAAGGATCTGAAGAGAGGTGAGTAACCAAGCCGTAGCTTTTCGCTGTCTGGCTATCGATCACCTTTGCCGTCATTGCCATTTCCAAAGTATGGTCTTGGCGCATCACTTCTCGAAAAGCAAGCGAGCCTCCCATGTCTGGGATCAATCCCCACTTACCTTCCATTATCGAAAAGTTTGAATCATAGCTCGCAATACGGAAGTCCCCACCACAGGCTAACTGCAAACCACCTCCCCAACACTTACCGTGAATTGCGAAAATGACGGGGCATGGGATCTCTCGCCATCCGGTTGAAAAGCGTTGTGCTGCGTTCGCCTGGGTAGGCCACCATTTGAACAGCAGCTTTAATGCACCTACTTTACTGGTGAGTAGTGATTTAACATCAAGGCCAGAGCAAAAGTCACTTCCGTTGGCAGTCACAATCACTGCTCGAAGAGTTTTATTTTTCTTTAGTTCTCGAGTGAGCTGGTTCACTGCCATAAACATGTCCATGTCAATGGCGTTCAATTTATCTGGTCGATTGAGGGTTACTGTCGCGATATTGTTGTCATCTATAGTGCAAGTTACACGATCTTGATTAGGCATAATGTAAGACATCCGATGTCATGGGCTTACTTTTAGAGTAAACATTTTATTAACATACTCAAATATCTATCGGTAAATTTGATACGTAGTCGATGGTATTCATGTGGATTCACATAAAAAAGCAGTACCGAAGTACTGCCTAGGATTAAGTCAACATAACCACGTGGCTCATCAATCGCGCCTTGCTTTTAACAAGAGGAAGATAAAGTAACTACCACCGATGACCGAGACCAGAGTGCCTGCCGCCAGTTGAGCAGGAAATACCACAATTTGTCCTAGCCAGTCGGCAAACAACATAAGCGTTGCGCCAATTAACATTGAGAGCAAAATTTGCTCTTTGACCGTTCGAGCACCAACAATAGCGGCGATATGCGGACCTAATAGGCCAACGAATGCCACTGGCCCCATCGTTGTTGTTACTACACCACACAACACCGCAACCAAACACAGTAACACTAAGTAAGCAGTTGAAATATTTAGGCCACGAGCGGAGGCGAATTGACGCCCTGAACCAATAAGGGTCACCCAACGGCTCAGCGACAAAGCGGTGATAACGACCAGTGAGATAATTAAAGCAAGAATTAACGCAGACTCTGGCTTAACACGATAAGTCGAACCAGCGAGCCACGCCAACAGAGTGTACTTACCCTCACCCACTCGTGTTAATGAAAACTGCACTAGAGCTTCTAATACAGCGGTCAACGAGATCCCAGTTAAGATCAAGATGGAAGGCGCGTATTGATGTTTCTTTCCGAGAAAAAGTAGAAGGGCAAGAGCGCCTAAACTACCCGAAAACGCGACCCAAGGGCTTAATGTATGGATTGAATGACCAAACAATAAACTGCTCAGAATCAACGCTAATACCGCCCCCGACGATACCCCCAGAATATCTGGGCTCGCAAGCGGATTATAAACCAATCGTTGAAGGATCACCCCAGCCACCGCCAAGCCACCACCAGCAAAAATAGCCGTTAACATACGTGGCCAACGAATCGACCATTCAAACGCATCAGGAATCTGAAAATAGTGCTCGTTAGATAACGGATGTGAAAAAGAACTCAATCCAAGCAACACTAGCATTACCGTACCTATCACAAGATAGACTTTAGCACTAGTTTGCTCTGCTCCTTTCGGCATCGAAAAGAACATCTGGTCTTGTGCGGTTAACTGTTTTCTTGCAATTAAAATCAGCGCGGGAGCACCAATAACTGCCGTCGCTGTACCTGTCGGGATGATATCTAATGACCATTGCCCCATGAAGATAGCAAGACTATCCGTTGCGCACAGAAGTAAGGCGCCTAATAACCCACTCGCGTACAACTCGTGTTTCGCCTTAATAGTACCAAGGTAGCGAGCAATGTTGGGCGCAATCAAACCGATAAAACTGATCACCCCGACTGTGGTAATTGACACAGAAACCAGCCAAACACCGATAAACATCAAAAGAAAGAATGTGGTACCAATGTTTAAGCCACGAGCTGCAGCACCTTCGGTTCCAATAGATAACAACGTCAATACTCGCGGTGCAAACAGGAATATAGCGATAATAGGTAGAAGCTTAGGAAGCAGCCATTCAACTTGTTCCCAACCATTCTGGCCGAGATCACCCGCTCCCCAAATAAATAGATTCTGTGCATATTGATCGTTGAGCAGAATAATCGCCGTCGCAAATGCGCCAAGTAGTAAGTTGACGGCCATACCGGCCAATACTATCGGCAAGCCGCTCATGTTTTTCAGACCAACAATCGCGACAATCAGCCCCATCGCCGCCAAAGCACCTAATAGAGCAAAAAAGACCGAAAATTGACCGACTAGCATTGGCGCAAAGACATTCAGTAGCACAAGTCCAAGCCAAGCACCTGCTGATGTACCCAGCGTCAATGGTGACATCATTCTGTTTTGAGTTAATTGCTGGAAAAGGCTACCAATGGTACCCAGAGACCCACCTACCAATATCGCCATCACCAAACGCGGTAAATTGACATCGATAAACCCCATCAGCTCAAACGATTCTGAGTATAAGGTTTGCAGAGCCGACCAACTTCCTGCTGCCGCTACCTCATTCATTAATAAAGATACGGGCCCAAAATCGCTCTGCCCTAACCACAAATGAATGGTGGCTGCTAACAACAATACAGCCACAACAATTAACCCGTTATATTTCATTACTTCTCAGCGAGCTCCAGCATTGATTCAGCTATCGCTTCTGCGTTGTAAAGAATTGACATCGCACCGCCATAACTCCAACTCGGCGCAACAGACCCTACTTGGTTATTCTTCACAAACGGCATGCTCTTCCATACTGGTGAACGATTGAGTTTGGCCGTGTAAGGGAAAGGTTCGAAGTACAGTGCAATTCCATCTTTTACGCGCTTAAGCTCTGTAATTCGTTTCTGAGTGATACCCCATTGGCTGGCTGGCAATTGAATCGCATTTTCAAAGCCAAGCTGTTCCAGCGCGTATTGAGGAATCGAGTTATCACCGTAAATGAACACCGAGTTGGTGCTTGCAAAACGAAACGACGTTACTTTCGGTTTGTCTGCCGGATATGCTTTATCGAGCAAGCCTTTAAGTTCAGCGATTCTTTCATTCATCGCTTGCAGTTTTTGATCAGCCACTTCTTCTTTACCAAGGACATGACTGATTTTCTTGAAGTTATCGATCGCAGCGTGCGCGTTATTATGTGTTTCACTGTATGTCTGATAGTAGAGAACAGGTGCGATTTCAGACAAACGGGATTCGAGATCTTTCTGCGGTGAAGCGATCAAAATAACATCTGGCTTTAGCTGCTTAAGAACGGAGAAATTAGGTTCTGTACGTGTCCCAACATCTTGCGCCCCTTCTGGGATAGGAGGCTGAACAACCCATTCATTATATCCGGCGATATCAGGCACCGCGATAGGTGTCACTCCTAGCTCAATCACCTGCTCTGCAATATCCCAGTTGAGTGCAGCAATTCGCGCAGGCTCTGCAGGTAAGGTTTTTGTACCTTCGCTATCTTGTACTTTAAACTCAGCCAATGCTTGGCCTGACCACATCCAAACCATGATTGATAAACCAATTCCTACCTTGGAAAATCGTAAGCCTTTATTTAATAGATCCATATTATTCCCTATCGGTTTTAGTTGTTTCTTTTAAACGACAAAAGCAGCCTTCTCAGGCTGCTTGTTTATTTGGGTTACTTTAACCCTTTAGAATTCGTAGTTAACACTCAGTTCCACAGACTGCTCTTCACCGAACCAGCAATTACTGTTGTCGTAGCAGGTGTAGTACTCTTCATTAAACAGATTGTTAACCAAGAAGTTAGCAGAAGCTCCTGAAAGAGAATCAGACATCATGCCTAAATCGTAACCAATTGACAGATCAACAACAGTGTAAGACGGAACCATGCCTTGAGTATTCGAGGCATCCATTTGCATCTCACCCATATATCGAGCACCTGCACTAAAGCGTGTTCCCGCTAAGACGCCATCATAAACGTTGTAGTTCCCCCACAGTGTTGCCGCATGCTCAGGCACATAAATAGGAGTGGTGCCTTCAAGATCTGGGTTTACATCTTCAGTCACTTCCATATCCAAGTAGGTGTAGCTTGCCTGAATATCTAGCTCTTCAGTAACAAACCAACGCCCTTCAAGTTCCAAACCTTGTGAACGAACTTCACCCAGCTGAATTTTAGCTCTGTATGAAGGGTCTGAAGGGTCTGAAGGGTCAGCAACAATAGAATCTTGTTTAGTGATATGGAAATATGATGCCGTGAACTGCTTGTCCATATCAGGAGACAGGTATTTCACACCGACTTCTACTTGTTCACCTAGCTGAGGTTTCAGAGATTTGCCATTAATATCTGTACCAGCAGCTGGTTCAAAACTTGTTGCGTAACTTACAAATGGTGACAAGCCATTGCTTAACTCATATAGCGCCCCAACACGATAAGAAAACTGATTATGATCGGCTTCATCTTTACCATCATAAGCTGGTTGGTCACTACGTTTGTCGTCCGTTGCTTTAAACATGTCATAACGACCACCAGCAAGTAAAACTAAGGCGTCGTAACGAACTTGATCTTGGAAATAGAAACCAAGTTGCTCAGTCGAAATATCATGAGTTTCACGATAACTCTCTTGAAGACTGTCTCGGTCCAAAAGGTCATTATTTGGGTTGTAAACATTGAAGCCGTAGAAACCAGCATTAGCGGTGTACTCTTTGTAGAGAGAGTCACCATCCAATTTGATGTAATCAACACCGAAGAGAAGGTTATGTTCTAGTCCACCAGCCAAAACAGTACCTGAGACTTGGTTGTCAATCACGAAGCTTTGTGACTCTTCGTCGGTACTGTATACATTTCTAAGCATCGACCCAGTAGCAGGATCGAAGTTTGTCGAACGGTGATATGTGTTTTCTTGATACAGAGAAGCGTCGGTATAACGAGCATTCTGTAAGAATGACCATTTGTCGTTAAATTGATGATTAATTTTGTAACCCACCATAAGTACTTCACGCTCGAAAGTACTCCAATTCTTATCCCCCATTGATACCGATGGATCATGGTATTTAATCGCTTCCAACGGCATCGCAGAGTTAGTACCCATTGCTGGATCATTTTGATAGTAGAGGTTGAAATTAATCAGCGTATTATCAGATGCTTGCCAATCTAAAGAAGGAGCAATTACATAACGTTCCTCTTCCGCGTTATCTACTTGGCTATCTTGTTTACGCGCCAAAGCTATCAAACGGTATGAAAGATCGCTGTCACCAATCTGCCCAGTTGTGTCAATCGATGCTTCCATTAGATTTCTTGACCCTGTAGCAACACCAACTTTAGTAGAGCCATCACTTTGTGGTGTTTTAGCAATCATATTAACCATTCCACCAGGTGGCATTGCACCATACAAAACCGACGTTGGTCCCTTAAATACCTCGACTTGTTGGATTGCAATCGGATCAATCTGTGGCTGTAGGTTCCAGCCAGTCAAAAATGGCAGTACTAAACCGTCGTAGTAGCTTTGATTATTAGTGAAACCTCGAATCGAGAAAGTGTCGTACATTGTTACTGACGCACCCTTCTGCTCAGTCACGACACCCGGCGCATAACGAAGCGCTTGATTTAGGGACTTCACACCACGCTGCTCAAGCTGTTCGCCTTCAATTACAGTGATACCTTGAGGGGTCTCCTCTGGTTCAAGAGCAGACTTCGTCGCTGTATTACGATACGCCTTACCTAGGATCGTTACTGTTTCTACATCTTGCTCAGAGTTTGTTTTCGACTCTTCTGCATATGCAGGGGCAGATAAAGTACTAACGAGCGCGACAGTTATTGCGGAATACTTGAAATGAGTGTGGGTGTTCATGAGTCCCTCAGATACCAATGCTTAAGTTAAATAATAATAAATCTCATTTGCATTGTATGTATCTAGCGGCGCGATAATTAACAATTTGGTGCAAATATCTATAAAAAAGGGTCAACTGCTTACGAAAAAAGCAATTGACCCTTCTATAAATACGGTCAAATTATGAATTACCCTACACAAGCTAAGGTTGCTTATGCTCTTACTATTGGAACCCAATACTCCATCTCAGCGTCTTGTGACTGTGATTGATAGTCCTTTGGATACACTTCCAATTCGTAACCATCAATCCCTCGATAACCTGAAGCTGGAAGCCAATTTAGAACAAACCATGACAGTGTTTTAGGTAAACCTTGGATAGGCCCTTTGTGCTTGACTACTGCATAGGTCTGCTTGGGAACGGTAAGCACTTCTAGTTTTTCTGAAACTACGCTAGGAAGAGTTGGCATAGAGACTTGTTCATCCAATACCACACCAGCCCAATATTTAAGGTTAGTACCATCAAAATTCGCTTGGGTGATATCTACAACCCCAATAAAGCGCAGGTCTTGCTCTTTAGGTAACACCACTTCCTGCTCAAGGTGCGCCCACAACTGTGGAACTTTTTGAGCAAAGTCCTGCGTAAGAGAAAACAAGCCGCTGATTTCTGTGCTCATGCCTTTAATCAAAAAGGCATCACGCTCATCAATTTTTACCTCAACAAAACGAGCACCACTCTCTTCTTCTAGAGCAGTAGAGAAATCCGAAACCTCGATAGGTTTCTTCAAGCCAACCCTTTTACCACTTTTTCGATATTGGCTAGGGCTAATCTCAAACATTTGCTTAAACGCTCGACTAAAGCTAATTTCTGAGTTGAATCCCAGAGCAATCGCAATATCAATCACTCTTTGATCATCATCTAACAGCAGTTCAGCGGCTCTGCTTAATTTGAGCTCTCGAACATAGTTCGCCACTGTCATCCCCGTCTCCGACTGAAAAACGCGCTGCAACTGCCAACGAGACCAACAGCTCTGGGTCGCTATCTCTTCTAAAGAAAGCTGGCTACTAAGGTTAGTGTGAATAAAACCTAGAACCTTACTAATTCGCTCAAATGCAGGGGTATTCTTATTCAACGTTTATACTTCTTCGTCTTGAGTGGGTGATAGATCGACACATAACATTCACTTTACAAATATTAGTATCATTTAACTCTACTCTGGTCACGTATCGTTTGTTATTCAGCCTAAAAAATCCATTTCAAACGACGTCAATGCACCAATTTGTATGGTGATGTGTGCATCGTTTAGTTATGATAACGAAATTGATTATCATTTATACCAATCTTATGCTGGCCCAGATTCACGACATTGTCATCCGTAAAAAAGCCCCGCCTCTTCATCAAAAAGTATTTTCGCTTTCAAAAGAAGTTACTCCTTTCTTAAAAGGTAGCTTCGGGCCCATCTACGGCAAAAGCATTGTTATCAGCAATCCAGGTAGTCATGTCGAGATCAAACGTGTTTATGATAGCTTGGCAAAAAACCATCCGGAAGCAGGAAATCCATATTGGTTAACTCGCACTTGGGATTTACTCAGCTGGCAACCAATATACGTCAGCTTTATTTCCATTTATGCGTTGCACTCACTACCTGATATTCAAAATATTGGTCAGTCGCGTTTAAAAGGATTTATCACTGGCTACCGCTTCGGCACTGATGCGCACAAGCATGGAACGCCGGAAGAGTTAATTCCAGAAGCAGGAAAAGCACTGCTGGCCTTAGCCGAGTTCTATCGAGAGCAAATTAATACTTGGACACGCATTCGCCCGGGCTTTACTCAGCATTTGTTAGCTGACCACCTTCTGGCGGCACTCATCAAGGTTCAACGTCACCATAATGAATTCAGTAATGAGTATATTCTTGAGCAAGCGAAACTATGGCTAGAAGCATGTGAACTCCCACTCCGCCACTTAACCAGCCTCAAAACGGATCCTGAAACGGGCATGTTAAAGTTGGTTAGAACCAGCTGTTGTCTGGTCTATAAATGTGATTCTCGTAAACTGTGTGATGATTGTCCCCGACATCCAGACAACAAACGCCAAACTACTAAACCTACAAGATAAAAGACGACGTTGACGTTGAGTATCTACCCTAACAAAGGTTATTTATGTTCCAGCTCTCTAATATTGAAGTGATTCGTGATGATCGAACCATTTTACAAGTGCCTAACTTAACGATCCCCACCGATAAACTCACAGTGGTACTCGGTCATAATGGCTCGGGAAAATCAACGTTGGTAAATTTATTGTCCGGTCAGGTGCAAGCAGAACAGGGAGAAGTAAAGCTCGACAACACCTCGTTGAGCTCGCTCAAAAGTAAAGATCTCGCCAAACGCATCGCTTATTTGCCACAAAAGCTTCCTACTTCAGCTGGCCTAACAGTTTCTGAGTTGGTTCGATTAGGACGATTCCCTTGGCGTGGTGCCTTTGGACGATGGAATCAAGAAGATACCGCGATCATTGAACAAGCGATGAAACGCACTGGTGTAGATCAGTTTTCAAGTGCGTTGGCCGATGAGCTATCTGGTGGTGAACGTCAGCGAGCTTGGGTATCGATGTTACTTGCGCAACAATCCCCACTATTGATTCTCGATGAGCCGACATCAGCACTGGACGTTCATCATCAATTTCAATTAATGAGTTTACTTGCAGAGCTCAATCGAAATGAAGGTGTGGGTATCATAGTTATCCTTCACGATCTGAATTTAGCACTGCGTTATGCAACTCACATTATCGCTCTAAAGCAAGGAGAGATTGCCTTTGAAGGTGGCACCGATACCTTATTGAGTGAGAAAACACTCTCAGAGTTGTATGAATCACCCATCAAACTGATCGATCATCCTGTTCCAGCGGATACATTGGCGAGTCAAAAAGTAGCCGTTGTGTGTGAATAATCGAACGAGACCAACTTTGTAGCAGGCTAAGTATTTGCCTGCTGCGCTTCTGGGCTATTAAAACCACGAGTGATATTAAACAGTGTAATTAACGTAAACACAGCGCTCACAATCGACAGATGCCAAGCTTCTCCTAAACCCAGTTTAACCAATCCCATACTCACCAATGACGACACCACCATCTGCCCTCCTCCAGACATAGCTGCAGCCGCACCTGCATTCTTTTTGTATGGAAGCATCACTAGGGCTTGAGCACATGGCAATGCAATACCGTTTCCAAGAATCATCAATAACTGTCCGAGCATTAGGTACAACGGCTCTAGCGGACACACAAACAGCCAGACAGCCGCGCAGGTATGAAGAACAGGCGTAATCAACAGAGTTTTCTTACTGCCTAAGATAGGTCGAATCCGACTACACAAACTGGTCCCGCCTAACATACCTAATGCCGGTATCACCGCCCACATTGCGTATTGATCCGATGTCATGCCAATTTGGTTCTGCATGATAAATGGCATCACTGAAACAGTTGTGATCATCAAACTGAAGTTAAGCCAACCTATGCTGGCAAAACTGATGAAATATCGCGAACTCAGTAACTCTTTGTACTGGATGGTCATTCGTTTTGGTGAAGGAATCTTCGAAAACTGGCTAACCGTCTCTTTGAAACGAAAAGCAATCACAAACCACACCAAGCTCACATAACCAAGCAGCGAGATGAACACCATACTCCAGCCAAAGTGGAAGTTAATGAAACCGCCAATGACGGGGGCAATTAACGGTGTAATTGACGCCACCATAGCAATATAAGACATTGCGATGGGTAGCTCTGAACCCGAGTATCTATCTCGTGTTGTCGCTCTAGCTAATACAGCACAACAACCAGTACCCAGACCTTGCAGGAAGCGACCCAGCACCATATTCGAGAATGAGTGACTTAGGAAAATGATCACTAGTAGACCCATCAAGGCAATCAAAAGACCGGTCAATAGCACTTTTTTGCGCCCTAACGCATCGGAAATAGGACCATATAAGAACTGCGACGGCCCAAAGCCAAGCAGATAGATACTCACCAAAAGCTGAGCCTGCTCCAGTGAAACATCAAAGTCTTTGGCAATCCAAGGTAGTGATGGAAACACCAAGCCCATGCTAAGTTGACCAACACTAATGATCAGACAAGCGAGCAAGATAGTTTTAAATTCAAAACTGGACTTCATGGCTGCACAACCTAATTTTGATGAGTGTTACAAGAGCGATAGAAACAATGCTTGCATAACAAGCCACCGTATCAGCATGCTTGTTAAGCATCGTGAGGAAAGACGAGATAACATACGCCACATGGTTTATTCATACAATACTATTTACATTTATTTTCGAAATAGTCACTTTTCATGAGCAATAGTAACGCTACACTAAAAGACAAGGGATTATTTGGAGAGACTGTATGAGATTAAGTCATTGTATTACCGCTGTTTTAAGCCTAGCTGTTGCGTTACCGAGCCAAGCACTTCAAGTTGAGAAGATCACCGATGGATTATTAATTCCTTGGGGGCTTGCTTACGTTGATGACAATACAATGTTAGTGACTGAACGAGAAGGCGTGATCAAACAGGTTAATCTCAAAACTGGCGAACAAGAGACTCTTTTTCGTCTGCCTGATGTTTGGGCTAAAGATCAAGGTGGCGCCTTAGATATCGCCCTATCGCCATTTGAACAAAACAAAATTTACGTCACCTACAGTAAAAAACAACAAGGTGATGCCGTCACTGCTCTGGCAAGTGCGACCTATAACGGAACGCAGATTACCGACTGGCAAGATGTCTTCGTCTCTCAATCCCTAACAGATACAGGTCGTCACTTTGGCAGCCGCATTACTTTCGATAGCAATAGTCTCTATTTTTCTATTGGTGATCGCGGTGAGCGAGACAACGGCCAAGACACGCAAACCCACGCTGGTTCTATTTTACGACTAACGCCTGACGGACAGGTACCCAAAAACAATCCTTTTGTGAAAAACAAAAACGTACTTAACGAGATTTGGAGTTACGGTCATCGAAACCCACAAGGTCTTTTTTATGATAAAAAAACCAAGAAGCTTTGGTCGATTGAGCATGGACCGCGTGGCGGTGACGAGATCAATCTGATTAAGAAAGGCGCAAACTACGGTTGGCCAGTGACTTCCCATGGAAAAGAGTATTGGGGACCCATTAAAGTTGGCGAAGCAGAGACGAAGAAAGGCATAGAGTCACCTGTAAAGGTTTATATTCCCTCTATCGCTCCGGGCAGTTTAGTACTTTATAGAGGAGAGAAATTCCCTGAGCTTGATGGCAAGCTATTATCTGGTGCGTTGAAGCTCGCTCATATTAATGTTGTTACCCTGAATAAGAAGAACCAAGCCGTGGCAGAAGAGCGATTGTTTGAAGATCTGGGAGAGAGAATCCGTGATATTGAAGTCACGCCAGAGGGTGATATCTATTTTAGTACCGACAACGGGAATTTATATCGCATAACCCATTAAGCAGAGACTCCCAAGGTTGGGTATTGCAGCTGTTTAGGTGTGATACCTGCCTTGAAAGCCCGTTTAGATAGGGGCGGTGATCAACCAATTATTCGAATGAGTCTCGTTTCTATATTTGTTTTACGCCTCACATTTCACATCCATTATTGATATTAATAATTGTTGAATTAGTGCTTTGACTCCAGTTTTTTGCCAAAAATAACACCGATCTGTCACAAAAAGTACAACAAAACACCATACCATTGTAACTACATGATATCTAAGGGATGGAAAGTTTGACTGCCCCCAAAGTTCTGCAACCTTTAGCACAATATCCCATTGACACCTACCCTGTTTGATTTAGACTCGATTTCGGCTAGAAAGAAAGTTCTTTGTATATAAACATATCGTCGGATTACTAGTAACCCCCCGTTGTGTTGTACGCAATAGCAATAAACTTTTCCACGCTATCGGTGCCGCAATAGGCTCAAATAAAAAATAATTTAGGATATCATCATGTCTAACACAGTTACTGGTACAGTAAAATGGTTCAACGAAACTAAAGGTTTCGGCTTCATCCAACAAGAGAATGGTCCAGACGTATTCGCACACTTCTCTGCAATCGTTGGTGACGGCTTCAAAACTCTTGCTGAAGGCCAAAAAGTTGAGTTCGTAGTATCTCAAGGTCAAAAAGGTCCTCAAGCAGACAGCATCAAAGTAATCTAATTGATCGCTTAACGCATTCCTAAAATAGCCAGCCGACGCTGGCTATTTTTTTACCCAAAATTCATTCAGTTAAGGTAAGATAGAGGTCAATTTATAATACAAGACTGTGCTAATGGCTCTTAAACCTACAATCTACAAATTTCGTATCTCACTCACTGACATGAATCGAGACTACTACGACTCGTTCAACCTCACTATCGCACAACACCCTTCTGAGACAGAGCAACGCATGATGGCGCGTATCATGGCGTTTTGTATCAATGCATCGCCAGAGCTTCAATTCACCAAAGGCTTGTCGACTATTGAAGAACCAGACCTTTGGCAAAAGTCTCTTGATGATCAGATCTTAGAGTGGATCGATGTCGGTGAACCGGATCCAGAGCGCGTTAAAAAAGCCACTCGCTTAGCAAAGTCAGTCAAAGTATTTAGCTTTAACACCAAATCAAATGTTTGGTGGGAACAGAATCGCGGTAAGTTTGGTTACTTGGACGCTCAAATTGTTCGCCTGAGCAATGAAGGCATCGAGCAAATGGCGGAAATGACAGAACGTACGATGGATCTGTCAGTGATGTTAACGGGCAATTCAGCCTTTGTGAACAGTGATACCAAGTCAGCTGAAGTGACTTGGGAAGAACTACAAAGCAACGAATAGCACCAGCACGATGAGTAAACTCGAACACTGTTTATCAGAAGCAGGTTTTGAACAGATCCAAGCCTTAAAAATTGGGTTTGAACAGGAATCGAAAGACTTTATCCAGAGTAATCAGTCTTTGTTCAAGCACGCGTGTGAAAACAAACCTGACAACTCCAGTATTCAAACTCTGCTTGGCTTGCTGACAAAAACGCACATCGATGCGAGCTATGAATTTAGTTCTGATAAAGATGCCAGCGAAGCTATGCAGCAAGTGCTGGAAGAGACCGTTGGCCAAGAGCATAGTCAGAAATTTAGCCACTCAAGTTCAAAGAAGCTGCAATTCATCACTCACCTATGGCTATTTGTTCAAGGCCGCATGGGCATGGATTATAGCCTAGCGAACGATCACGCAGCCGCGACAGCTTCCCTACTTTGTCGAATCGTAAGACAAACAGAGGATGAGATTCGTGTCTCGTTTATGGGTAGCTTCTACGATGGCTTGAGCATCTATCAAGATCAGAATAAGCCATCAGGTTTAATTCATAATCTTAAGCGTTTGTTTAACCTGTCATAATCGCTTCAAACTCAAATGAAAGTGCGCTTTACTGCCTGTTGAGCGCATTCCTTTCAAACCATGCCTTCGTAACAGATTCCCTACTACGCTCGTGCCTCGCTTTAGGGAATGACGTAAATAATCTAGACGTAAAATTCCCCAATCAACTTCTGAAACTCAAAATCATCAGCCTCGGGAAGAAGGAACGACTGAATTGGGGGAACTCATACTAATTCTGAAACCGTACTGATTCTTTACTCGCTAATTCTTCACGCTAGAGAATGACCAAAGTTATTTAGACGTAACCATTTGCCAATCAATCTCAGGGAGCTCTAATCCGTCATCCCCGAGAAGGAGGGACGACTGAGTCGGGGATCTATCGCCAGCACAAAACCACACTTGCATAAAGAAACTCCCCGTAACGCTTGCTGTCACGTTAGGTAATAGAACGAATCAGATACAAAAAAGCCCCGCAGAGTGCGAGGCTTCGAATATTTCTTGTCGATTTAAACAGTGAAATCGAACCTATCTAATCAATCGTAGATTAGCGTAGACCGTGCAAGAACTCATGACGAGTTGCTGGGTTTGACTTGAAAATACCGCCCAGTGCCGTTGTGGTCGTTTCACTCGTTGCATCCATAACACCACGAGACTTCACGCAGTAGTGAACTGCATCCATTGTTACCGCAACATCATCCGTCTCAAGCAGAGTTTGAAGTGCAACTAGAATTTGCTGAGTCATGCGCTCCTGAACTTGTGGGCGCTGAGCAAAGAAGCGAACAATACGGTTGATCTTAGAAAGACCAATGATTTTACCACGAGGAATATAAGCAACCGCCGTTTTGCCATCGATAGTTACTAGGTGATGTTCACACGTGCTGGTTACTGTGATGTCTTTCACACGTACCATTTCACGAACACCCATCTTGTTTTCGATCACGGTGATTTTAGGGAAGTTGGCGTAATCCAAACCAGAGAAAATTTCATCGACATACATTTTAGCAATACGATGCGGTGTTTCTTCCAAGCTGTCATCGGTTAAATCAAGTTCTAGAAGAGTCAGAATCTCACGCATATGATGTTCGATTCGTTCCTTTTTCTCTTCACGGCTTACCTGATTCGGGCTCATTGGTGTTTCTAACCCGCGGCTCGCTAGCGCATCTTTAACCAACTTCGCTGATTCGCTAAGACCTGACATTGAACTTCCTCTTCTATTACCCCTTTTGGATGGCAGACAAGGATACTCGGAATTTTGAATAATTACACCCATATTTTAAGGGAGGTCATTATTTACGGGCCTCAAACTATGCTAAAGTGGCATCAATTTCGTTGATACCGATGTACCAACAAACAAATCAAAATAATAACGATCAAAGGAATTCAATTATGGGCTGTTGCGACGCTCCGGGCTTAATGCCAATTGAAGAAGCACTTGATAAGCTGCTATCACCAATTACACCAATTCAAGACACACTATCACTGCCGTTAGCGGATGCTCTAGGTTACGTTCTTGCTGAAGATATTCTCTCACCTATTTTTGTTCCTCCTTTTGATAACTCAGCAATGGACGGTTATGCCCTTCGTCTAGCAGACCTAGAAAATGGCAATACACTCCCACTCGCAGGTAAATCATTCGCAGGTCAGCCGTTTGAAGGCGAATGGCCACAAAACACCTGTGTGCGCATCATGACTGGCGCTAAAATTCCAGAAGGTTGCGATGCGGTCATCATGCAAGAAAATACGCGTGAAACCGAAAACGGCATCGAGATTCAGCAAACTGACATCAAGCCGAACAACAACATTCGTCCAACGGGTGACGACATCAAGCAAGGAGACGTTGTGCTGAGTAAAGGCGAACGTCTGACACCTCGTGACATTCCAATGATCGCGTCTCTGGGTATTAGCCACATTCGAGTGCTGCGCAAACCTAAGGTTGCTTTCTTTTCTACTGGTGACGAGCTTAAGCCTTTAGGTCAACCACTAGAAGATGGCCAGATTTACGACAGCAACCGCTACGGCATTAAACCTCTGATTGAAGCCTTCGGCTGTGAAGCCATTGATTTAGGCATCATTCCTGATTGCCCTGCTACGCTTAAGCAAACATTCGAAAAAGCGCAAGAGCTCGCTGATGTTGTCGTGACTTCCGGTGGCGTGAGTGTTGGTGAAGCGGACTACACCAAAGACATTCTTGAAGAGCTTGGTCAGATTGGTTTTTGGAAACTCGCAATCAAACCGGGTAAACCTTTTGCGTTTGGCGAACTAGAGAACGCTTGGTTCTGTGGTCTTCCGGGCAATCCAGTATCCGCAGTTCTGACTATGTACGTACTCGTACAACCGATGCTCGCTAAATTGGCCGGCAACACAGCGTGGAAGGCACCTGAATCTATTCCAGCGACAACGCGTTCAGCATTTAAAAAAGCACCGGGTCGTACCGACTATCAACGTGGTATCTACACCATCGAAAATGGTCAGTTTATCGTCGAAACAACCGGGAACCAAAGCTCAGGCGCGTTCCGCTCGATGAGCCTTGCGAACTGCTTTGTGGTACTTGAACGTGAGCGAGGTCGTGTCGAAGCAGGTGAAACTGTTCAAATCCAACTGTTTAATTCAACACTCTACTAACGAGGCTTGTTAATGGAAATTCTGTCTGATGCGGAGATGCTTCGCTACAACCGCCAGATCATTCTTAAACAGTTCGACTTTGAGGGACAAGAAGCCCTCAAGCAAAGCTCCATTCTTGTGTTGGGCGCAGGCGGCTTAGGCTGTGCAGCGTCCCAATATCTGGCTACAGCGGGTATTGGCAAGCTCACGCTCATTGATGATGATGTAGTAGAGCTATCTAATTTGCAAAGGCAAGTGTTGCATACCGATGCTGACGTCGGAAAGAAAAAGGTCGAATCGGCAGCTGAATCACTCAAACTGCTGAATCCTCATTTGAAGGTAGAAACAGTAGACCGACGTCTGTCAGACGATGAACTAGATAGTCTGATTAGATCACACACATTGGTGCTGGATGCATGTGATAACGTAGAGACACGTAATCAACTCAATCGATTATGCTACCAAGCAAAGGTCCCATTAGTCTCTGGAGCAGCAATTCGTATGGAAGGTCAAATCAGTGTATTTACCTACCAAGACGAGAACGCTCCGTGCTATCAATGCTTAAGTGCTCTATTCGGTTCGGCTGCGCTTAGCTGCGTTGAGGCTGGCGTTATGGCACCTGTTGTAGGTATAGTCGGCGCTGCACAGGCTCTAGAAGCCATTAAAGTAATAGCGCAATTTGGCTCTCCGAAAGAAGGTAAACTTCTTATCTTAGATGCGATGTCACACAGCTGGCGTGAAATGAAATTGATGAAAATGCCAACTTGCACAGTGTGTGGCGAGTCTAAGTAAACATCGCACTGTACTGTCTCGTCTCTAAAACACGTTTATTAGAGCCTCACTCTTTGGATTGAGGCTCTTTTTCTATCCGCTTCCACTTATTTTCATTTTGAAAACTCTCTTCGCTACTTGGCTTATTTCGACGCCAATTCAATTCTCATTTTGAGAAAACTAAGAAACAGAAACATAAAACCAATAAATACAACAACTTAAAAATGGCATAAGAATTGATACTCATACAGTATCTTCCATTACAAGGATGTTGATATGAGAATCCCAACGTTAAGTTTGCTACTCGGTGCACCGCTTCTAGCTCAAGCCGCGCCATTCGACACTTGCCCAAGCAAGGCATACCTATTTCAATCAACGCCAGTTCAAGTATATGGCGTCAATCTAGTCACAGGCTCTACAACGCTGTTGCAATCGGACACAGGCATGAACGCCAATATTAATGGTGTCGGTTTTAGCTTTGATGACCGCTATATCTACGGTTACGACACTACTAACAAACGCATCGTAAGACTGGGATCTAATTTCCAAGCTGAAGTCGTTAATACCAGCGGTTTACCAACCGACCACACCTTTTATGTGGGCGATGTTTATAACAGTACTTACTATCTATATCGCACTGGCAAAGGACTGTTCACAATCGACTTAACGCCGCTCGCGTCAGATTCCAACGCAGTGCTACCTGTTGTAAAAGTGTCTGATATTGCCACGGTCAGGCTCACTGACTTCGCATTCCACCCAAGTGATGGCAAGCTTTTCGGAATCGATAACAATTCAGGGGTGCTCTACTCCTTCGACCCAAATACAGGCGCGACAACCTCAATTGGTAATACTGGGGAAACAGGAACATTTGGTGCGGGCTATTTCGATGTTAACGGTAACTACTACGTATCACGTAACCAAGACGGTAAAATCTACCGTGTGAATCTATCTCCAGATAATGCGGCCAATATTGCTGCAGGTATCGTTCCTGCCGTTGAGTTTGTATCTAACGGCCCTAGCTCTAATCAGAATGATGGTGCTCGTTGTGCAAACGCTCCTGTTATTGACGAAGACTCCAACATCGATTTTGGTGATGCACCAGACAGCTATCTAACACTGCTTAATAGTAACGGTCCGCGACATGAGCTTGATGGTGTGACTTGGCTCGGTAGTGAAGCCCCAGATGGCGAGCAAGACGGTTTTGTATCTCCACAGTCCGATGAGACAACCGGTATAGATGATGAGTGGACCAACGGCGGTATCGGCTTTGTTACTGCGCTTGAGGCTGGACTTGATTCTAAAGTGATGGTTGAGGCATCAACCACGGGTTATCTGTCTGCTTGGATAGATTGGAACCAAGATGGTAGCTTTGATGGTGAGAACGAAAAAGTGTTCGCTGACTATCAACTATCTGCTGGTGAAAACGAGCTTTTCCTCAACGTTGATGTTAATGCTTTAACGGGTACGACGTGGGCTCGTTTCCGTTTCAGTCAACAGACCAACCTAGAGTATTACGGCGGTTCAACGTCCGGTGAAGTTGTTGATATTCAAGTCGATGTACTCAATGACGGTGCTACCGCTCGTTACTTCCCAAGCGCATCGGGTTACGCCACTCTCGCATATGAAGATAACTGGCCTTATAAAGCTGACTACGACATGAATGATGCCGTACTTCGTTACCGAATCACGGAGATCTTAAAAGATGGCAAAGTCGTCAAATCAACGATTGATGGTCGTCTGGTGGCTGTCGGCGCGGATTACCTTAATGGCTTTGCGGTTCGCCTTCCGAACTTAGCGCCAAGCTCTGTCAACACTGGTAACTCCTACATGAAAGAGAATGGTGTGTTCACGTCTCTCAATATGGAAAGCGGTCGCAGTGAAGCCATTTTTGTTGTCGCAGAGAACCTGACTGAAAAAATCGCTACCAGTTGTGATTTCTATCGTACACAGAATGGTTGTAAGGACGATGAACAATTTGCTTTCCAAATTGGTATTTCATTAGACGGTGAAGGCGTTGACACTAGTGCTTGGACAGATATGCCGTACGACCCATTCATCTTTGCGACTCCTGGTCACTACCACGGTCCAAACTTACCGTTACACCCAGGTCGTAGTTGGGAAGTCCACTTGGCTGATCAAGCACCAACTGAAGCCTTCGACAGTGCAAACCTATTCGAGACTGGCTTAGGTGTTGATGACAGTAGTCCAAGTGAAGGCAAGTACTTCAAAACAGCAGAGAACCACCCTTGGGCATTAATGATTACGTCAACAGCCGAGTGGGAATGGCCACAAGAACGTGTAGACATCGTAACGGCATACCCACAATTCAAGACGTTTGCAGAATCTGGCGGCGAAGATGCGACAACCTGGTTCCAGTCACCTGAAGCTGGCCAATGTTATGACTTGAGCTCAGAGGAGTAATCATGATGAATGCGCAAATGAAATCCTCAAAACCATATACTAACAGCAGTAACACTGAGTCGTCAGCACTACAGGAAACACCAACAAAAGGATGCAGAGCCATGGTTAAACAAGCTTCGTTAATTTCACTGCTCGCTAGTACTACTTTGATCTTTGGTTGTGGTGGAGGTGGCGGCGGCGGAGGTGGCGGTTCAACGGCTGCACCCGCTCCAGCAGTGGCAAGCACGATGTCCGACTTAACCGTACCCGATGGTTTTGACTACAACCCGGTAGAACAGCACGACCTTAATATCGATATCAGTCATATATCAACGAACCGTTCATTCGTATCTGTGTATAGCCGCTATTCTGAACGCAGTGACGCGACTTTTAAGCCAGACTATTCAAGCAGATTGCTGGCTGGCTCTTTGAACAACGGTCAGTTTAATTCTTCATTTACCGCTCCAATCAGCGAGGAGAACATCCTGATTGAGATCTGGTTCTATGATGGTCAAGCGCCGCTTCAGCAAGTTGTTTCTTCCGATGTGATGCAAGTGACCTGGTAGATATTCGAGTAAATACAAGCGAGCCTATTTGGGCTCGCTTTTTGTTGTTAGTTGCCTCACGAACTCGCGCATCTTTATACTCAATTCGTTATAACTGGCGTATCTTAAAACTAACTGCACATAGTCTAGGAGCTCAAACAACTCTATGAAACAGCTAAAGTTGGCGTTTGTTATTCTAGGTTTGGGGGTTGTAGTTTTAGTGGCGTTGATTCAATTAACCACCCCTTCCTCCAACACTGTAGAAAAGCGGGCGACCGTCATGGCGAATACCCTTACCCAATCGCTTGATGGCCATCGTCGCTATCTGACTTTAAAACTTGATGATGAGCCAAGCTTTCGATTGTCAGTCCCAGCAACTATTGAATGCCCCATTGATTCTATAGTGATTGTTGATGCATTATTGAATCAATCAACCGGGCAACAAAGTTATAAATATCAGCGCTGTATTGCTGCAGACACCACCCAATAGCTTGCCCAAAGTTCACCTTTGTAGATATATCAATTCAAACAATAACAACACAGGAAGTGGAGTACTATGACTCAACCTCTGATCACACCCGCTCAGTTGAACGAGCTGTTAAAACAGCAAGACGTTATCCTTCTCGATGCCAGTATCGAATTTCAAATTCCGGGCGAAGCAGAAAAGATTACTGACCAATACATCCCTGGCTCGGTAAAATTCGACTACGACAAAGATTTCTGTGATAAGCATACCTTGCTTCCTCATATGTTCCCGACCGAGGAACACTTTAATGAACGTGCTCGAGCACTTGGCATAAACAATAAGAGTACCGTCGTGGTGTATGACAACGCAGGCACTTTTGCTTCACCACGTGCTTGGTGGATGTTCTTAGCCATGGGTCATACCAATACTCTGATTCTGGATGGTGGTTTACCAGCGTGGGTCGAAAGTGGCTTTGAGACGGTTTCACAATACAGCACCGTTGATGTTCTTGGGAATTTTGAAGGCGTGCTAAATAAGAATTACTTTATCGATGCAGCTCAAGTCAACGACTACTCTAAAACGCAACAAGCTAATATTCTCGATGCACGCTCTCAAGCACGTTTCGACTCTAAAGTACCAGAGCCTCGTCCTGGGTTGAGAAGTGGCCACATTCCACACTCTGTTTGCCTACCCTTCGCACAAGTTATGGAAAATGGGCGCTTAAAGTCAGAGCAAGAACTGAAAACAATCTTCAGCGGATTAGACATACAACAACTGCCTATGGTATTCAGCTGTGGCTCCGGCGTTACGGCTTGTATCATTCTTCTGGCTGCGAAAATTGCAGGGTACAACAACCCAATGAGTGTTTATGATGGTTCATGGACTGAATGGGGAGCAAACGAAAACCTACCGATCGAAGTGACCGAGCCGTAAAAATAACTGCAGGCATGTCACATTAATTGGTCTAGATGACAAATAATTTTGATCGAAACAATACTGAGTTGCTATGTGTTTTGTTACTATACAACAGAATAAATACGGCGTTCTTTTTTACAATTTCGATTCAAGGTTTCTCAAAATTGGCCGTTACATGAGTGTTATCTAGACCCAAAGGCGTTGTATGGCTGTATTCAAAAAAAATATCTGGACGTTGTACGTATTGATCGTACTGCTGACTTTGATACTTTTTTCTGCGTTTGGGCTTATCAAATGGCAAACTAACCGCGACGACTTCACCCGCCAACAGCATATGCAGTTGGAACTGTTTTCGAACTCTATTGAATCGCTTCTAACTAGCCAAGAGGCGTTACTAGAAGTCGTCGGCCATCAATTACTCCAACAATCTGATTTTACTCGTACTGCAGCAATTCAAATTCGTCCTATCTTGGACAAACTGCTCGACACTCACCCGGCGATCGCCGCCTTTGGCTTGATCAACCCTAAAGGCGAATACTTAGCTGTTAGCTCAAATTTGATGCTGACTGAGCAACGTAATCTTCTCGACTATGACTACACCCGTGACTCCTTTTTAGAGGCGATTGAAAGCCAAAAAATGGTGTTAGGTCGCACCTACTTCCAGGACTCCCTTGGCACACTGATCATCCCTATTCGTAAATCGATTTCCACCAACGGCACTGATGTCACCGCGGTAATGACGGCAGGGTTAAAACTTAACAGCACCATCCTATTTAAAAAGAACGTTAACACGGCTGAGTACAACAGCTTGAGCCTGCTGCGCGACGACCTTTATCGTCAGTTCTATTCAAAAGATGTGGTTTCACTACGAGCCTACTCTACTCCCGTTGACGCCAATATGGTCGAGCATATCGCCAAAAGCTTCGCCAAGTCGTACAACATAAAAATTCAAGACGCTAAAGAGAGTGGAAAGATCTACTCTGCGATCGTTGAACAAGAAGGCAATAACAGCATTGTCACCACTACGTACCTGAACAATTACAAACTTTGGGTTATCGGCACAACAGAGCTTGCGTATGTAGATAAGGTTTTCTGGGAAGAGTTTAGCATCTACATTGCTGTGTTCTTGCTGCTACATGCTTGCTTTTACGCACTGGTTAAATCGATTTCCAAGAGTGAGCTTCGCACTCGTAAGCAGCTGATTTATCAAGCGAATCACGACCCACTAACCTCGCTACCAAATCGATTCTATATGCGCCAAAACATCAGTAAATGGCTTGATGATGAGAAACATCCGTTTACCTTGTTGTTTATTGATATCGACAACTTTAAGAGTGTGAACGACACTCATGGGCATGACTTTGGCGATAAAATCCTCAAGCAAATTGCGCTTCGCTTGAGCCGTTTCCAGTCACGCCTGAGCCTTGTTATTAGGGACTCAAGTGATGAGTTCTTATTCTTAACGCCCTTGACCAATGAGAGTGAATTGCACCGTTTGGCGGAAAGAATAATCGAGGTGTTATCGAAGCCTTACGACGTAGACGAATCACAATTCCTATTAAGCTGTAGTATCGGTATTGCACAATTCCCGCAACACGGTACGGACCTCGATAGCCTTCTGCGTTCAGCCGACATATCAATGTACAAAGCAAAACAACAGCAGAACTCGTACAGCATGTTCACAGCTGAGATGCAGGAAACTCACTTGTATAAAATGAAGGTGGAACAAAAGCTAAGAGTGGCCGTTGAGAAACAGACACTCTTTATGGTGTTCCAGCCTCTCCTGTGTGCAGATGGCAGTGTTCATGGTGTGGAAGCTCTGGTGCGCTGGATTGACGATGAACTAGGTTTTGTACCACCTGACGTATTCATCCCCGTGGCAGAAAAAACCGGGCTGATGCCAAGATTAGGCGCGTTCATCATTGAATCCAGTGTCCAACAGATTGCGCACCTGCACCGAATTGAGATGTTTAAACTAGGTTTATCGATCAACATCTCTGTGCGTCAATTTATGCATGCTGCATTTGCAGAGCATCTATTGGCGACACTTGAAAAGTATCAATTCCCGAGTGACTACCTAACGCTAGAGATCACCGAAAACTTATTCATAGAAGACGTACAACAAGTGCGCCCTATCTTTGAATCGCTCAACGATATAGGCATTAAGATCTCACTGGATGATTTCGGTACCGGATACTCATCTTTAAGTATGCTTAAGGCATTACCAATCTACGAACTGAAGATTGATAAGAGCTTTATCGAGAACATTAACTGCGATGCTCAATCTTTGACGATGGTTCAAAACATCATTGCCATCGGTAAAAACTTTGGCATGGTGGTATTGGCAGAAGGTGTCGAGACCAAAGAGCACTTCGATGTCCTAAAAGCTTGTCACTGTGATTTAATGCAGGGCTATTACTTCTCTCGTCCATTACCGTACGAAGAACTTAGCCAATATCTGAAGCACTATTCACCTTCGACAAAAGAAGAGTGTGAAGCATAAAAAATGGAAGCGTGTGCTTCCATTTTTTAATCTCATTGGCGAATCAGTTATTTGGCACTCTCGCCTTTTTCGGCATATTTCATCTGCTCATCCAAGTTAAGAACGGTCAATGCGTTGCTTACGCTGGTTGCTATTACATCAACCACGCCAGTTCTTAGAGCACCCAACAACGCGAGCGGTTTACTGTTCTCCGCAGCAATGGCAATCACCTCTGCAATCGGGCGAAACTCTTCCAACCCCAAGCCAATAACACGGTCACTCATTACTGTGTTTGCCGCTTTACCATGTACGTCAAAAAAGTCGTAACCGGCAAAATCACCAACAACACCCTGTAATAAACGAGATTGAACTACCTCACCAGCGGTAAACCAGCCTAAGTCAACCATGTAGCTGTTTTCACTCATGTCACCGATACCCACTAATGCCACATCGGCCTTTCGAGCGAGATCGAGTGTTTGTTTAACTGTGCTGTTTTCCATAAATGCGGTTTTTTGAGCCTTGTTCTCCGCATAAGCTGGAGCATACAGAGTTTCCGATGAACCACCGTACTTTTTCGCCAGCTGACGGCAAATGTGGTCGGCATTGAACATACCGCCTCTTGGGTGGATGCCTCCGATACCACACACGAACTTACAATCACGTGGGGTAATTACGCCGGTGTGGTGTGCGACAGACGATACGTTACGGCCTTGACCTACTGTCACTACCATGCCGTTTTTCAAGGTGCTGGTTAGATAGTTAGAAACTAAGCCAGCTACTTGAAGACGTTGCTGCTCTTCATTCGGTTGATCCAGAGCGACAAGTGCGCGCTTGACACCAAAGCGCTCAATTAAGCGTTGTTCTATTTTAGCGCTAAATACTGGGTGGTACTTTACTGTAATTTCTACGATACCTTCGTCTCGAGCTTGCTTGAGCATTCGACCAACCTTTGCACGAGAGATTGAGAACTTTTTCGATATCTCTTCCTGTGTCGCACCGTCTTGATAGTAGGCAACTGCCACTTCAGTGAGAAGATCAGTATTTTCTTCCGACACATCTTGAATATTCTTACTCATATACCACCCAACAAGTATTTAACAATTTATTCACCTAAATAAGCAGCAAATGCGCGATAGCAAAGCAACTGTCGCATCAGTTTACACCATGAACATTTGTAATGGTAGAAAACAAATGCTCACGACAATCAATATCACCAAAGTGTAATTGAACTGCTCAATACACAAGCATTAAACGTTTGCTTTCAGACCCCGTGTTTATTGGAGTAAATTATATTTGATTAAAGTCACTTTACTGCACTATTTGCCATTGACTTTGCCGTGAGATCGGATAAATATGGCTTCATCATTTACTCAGCCAACGAACATATGTTCGAAGCAAATGTTCGTCAGCTCGAAATTTTAAAATTAATGAACAACTGAACCAATGATTTGGTGATGAGAAGTTTATTAGCTAGCTTGCAAATGCCCACATCTCTCTTCACACGAGATGTTATGCGATAGATAGGATGATCAAAATGAGCAACAAATTAGAGCAACTTCGTAAACTAACGACAGTAGTAGCAGACACTGGTGAAATTGATGCAATCAAAAAGTACCAGCCAGAAGACGCAACAACTAACCCATCTCTGATTCTTAAAGCGGCTCAAATCGAAGAGTATGCGCCACTTATCGATGCTTCAATCGAATACGCTAAAGCACAAAGCGCTGATAAAGCACAGCAAGTACAAGACACTTGTGACATGCTTGCAGTAAACATCGGTAAAGAAATCCTGAAAACAATCCCAGGCCGTATCTCTACTGAAGTTGATGCTCGTCTTTCTTACGACACTGAAGGCAGCGTAGCTAAAGCTCGTCAGCTAGTAAAAATGTACAACGATGCTGGCATCACTAACGATCGCATCCTAATCAAACTGGCTTCTACTTGGGAAGGTATCCGTGCTGCTGAAATCCTAGAGAAAGAAGGCATCAACTGTAACCTAACGCTTCTATTCTCATTCGCACAAGCTCGCGCATGTGCTGAAGCTGGCGTATTCCTAATCTCTCCATTCGTTGGTCGTATCATGGACTGGTACAAAGCTAAAGAAGGTCGTGACTTTGAAGCTTCAGAAGATCCAGGTGTAATCTCAGTAACTGACATCTACAACTACTACAAAGACTACGGCTACAACACTGTTGTTATGGGCGCAAGCTTCCGTAACATCGGCGAGATCCTAGAACTTGCCGGTTGTGACCGTCTAACTATCGCTCCTGCTCTTCTAGCTGAACTAGAAGCTGCTGAAGGTGAAGTTGTAGAGAAGCTAGTTGACTCTAAAGGCTCTAAAGAGCGCCCTGCTCCAATGACTCACGCTGAGTTCCTATGGGAGCACAACCTAGACGCTATGGCAGTTGAGAAAGTTGCAGAAGGTATCCGCAACTTCGCAGTTGACCAAGGCAAACTAGAAGACATGATCGCAGCTAAGCTGTAATCACACAGAATTAAAAAAGGGGAACGTTTGCGTTCCCCTTTCAATTTCCAATTCCAATATTTAAACACTGGTAGTTATTATGGACCGTAAACATCTAGCTAATGCTATTCGTGCTCTAAGCATGGACGGCGTACAACAAGCAAACTCTGGCCACCCAGGCGCACCTATGGGTATGGCTGACATCGCTGAAGTTCTTTGGCGTGATCACCTAAACCACAACCCGTCAAACCCAGAGTGGGCTGACCGCGACCGTTTCGTTCTTTCAAACGGCCACGGCTCTATGCTGATTTACTCTCTGCTTCACCTAGCAGGCTACGAGCTATCAATCGAAGATCTTAAGAACTTCCGTCAACTGCACTCTAAGACTCCAGGTCACCCAGAGTACGGTTACGCACCGGGTATCGAAACAACAACTGGTCCTCTAGGTCAAGGTATCACTAACGCTGTTGGTATGGCGCTTGCTGAGAAAACTCTAGCGGCACAATTCAACAAAGAAGGCCATGACATCGTTGACCACTTCACTTATGCATTCATGGGTGACGGCTGTCTGATGGAAGGTATCTCTCACGAAGCATGTTCTCTAGCAGGTACGCTAGGTCTTGGTAAGCTTATCGCTTTCTGGGATGACAACGGCATCTCTATCGATGGTGAAGTTGAAGGTTGGTTCTCTGACGATACTCCTAAGCGTTTTGAAGCTTACGGCTGGCACGTAATCCCAGCAGTAGATGGCCATGATGCTGAAGCAATCAACGCAGCGATTATCGCCGCTAAAGCAGACCCACGCCCTACTCTAATCTGTACTAAGACTATCATCGGTTTTGGTTCTCCAAACAAATCTGGTTCACACGACTGTCACGGTGCACCACTAGGCGCTGAAGAAATTGCAGCTACACGTAAAGAACTTGGTTGGGAGCACGGTCCTTTTGAAATTCCGTCGGAAGTCTACGCAGAATGGGATGCGAAAGAAGCAGGCGCAGCTAAGGAAGCAGCGTGGAACGAGAAACTTGCAGCTTATGAAGCAGCACACCCTGAGTTGGCAGCTGAATTCAAACGCCGCGTAAACGGTGAACTTCCTGCACAGTGGGAAGAGAAAGCAAACCAAATCATTGCTGATCTTCAAGCTAACCCAGCAAACATCGCATCACGTAAAGCGTCTCAAAACGCACTAGAAGCGTTCGGTGCTATGCTACCTGAATTCCTAGGCGGCTCTGCTGACCTTGCACCTTCTAACCTAACTATGTGGTCTGGTTCTAAGTCTGTTTCTGCTGAAGATCCAGCGGGTAACTACATCCACTACGGTGTACGTGAATTCGGTATGACAGCGATCATGAACGGTATCGCTCTGCACGGTGGTTTCGTACCATACGGCGCAACGTTCCTAATGTTCATGGAATACGCTCGTAACGCAATGCGTATGGCTGCTCTGATGAAAGTTCAGAACATCCAGGTTTACACGCACGACTCTATCGGTCTTGGCGAAGATGGCCCAACCCACCAACCAGTTGAGCAAATGGCATCTCTACGTCTAACTCCAAACATGAGCACATGGCGTCCATGTGACCAAGTTGAGTCTGCAGTCGCTTGGAAACTGGCTATCGAACGTAAAGACGGCCCAACGTCTCTAATTTTCTCTCGTCAAAACCTTGCACAGCAAGAGCGTAACCAAGAGCAAGTAGCTAACATCGCGAAGGGTGGTTACATCCTGAAAGATTGTGAAGGCAAGCCAGAGCTAATCCTTATCGCGACAGGCTCTGAAGTTGAGCTAGCGGTTAACGCTGCGGCTGAACTGACAGCTGAAGGTAAGAAGGTACGTGTAGTATCTATGCCTGCAACTGACGCATTCGACAAGCAAGACGCTGAGTACCGTGAATCAGTACTTCCATCTGACGTAACAGCTCGTATCGCTGTAGAAGCTGGCATCGCTGACTTCTGGTACAAGTACGTTGGCTTCGGTGGCAAGATCATCGGTATGACAACATTCGGCGAATCTGCACCAGCAGGTGAGCTATTCAAGATGTTCGGTTTCACTACTGAAAACGTAGTAAACACAGCGAAAGAGCTTCTAGCTTAATCTCTGCATCTCGAAACTAAAATGCCCCGCTCGTTGAGCGGGGCATTTTTTATTGGATCTCTTCAACATTGACTTCGGTGCTGAACTTAACGGTTTTGGTCGACACTGAAGTGTGAAATTTTCTAATGTTCTTATCCTGATGCAGCACCCTTTCAATAAAGCGCTCATAGGCTTGAATGTCGGGTACTGAAACAATGATCAGAAAGTCATAGCTTCCGGTGATCTGATAACACTGTGTGACTTCAGGAGCCTGCTCAATTGAACGACTAAACACACTGTAGATATCCCCCCTATCACGCTCCATCTCAACGGATACTATCAGCGTCATTTTGTTTCCTGCCAGTGCTGGATTAATCAGAGCGACGTCGCCAACAATGATTTTGCCTTCTCTAAGCCTTTTAACACGCTTCAAGCAAGCGGGTGGAGACAGCCCAACAGCTTCTGCCAGATCGATATTGGCAATTCGATTATTCTTTTGCAAAAGGCTCAAGATACTTCTATCAATTCGATCTATTTCCATATATTTCTCCACACCCAGAATTTACGAAATAAATATATCACTTATCGATAAATAAAAAATAATTAACTCAATTCAACTCTAAACTGGTTAATCATATTTCTTATGAATACCTTACCATTCATCCTATCAGTTGTAATGAAAAGGATGAAACAATGAGAAAGTTCCAAAATTTCTTCTCCGAGCTTTGGCGCGAAATATTTGATGTAACCTGGACACTATACAAGTTGATGATCCCAATCATCATTGTCATCAAAATCGTTGAAGAGATGGGCGGCATCACGCTACTGAGCGAATGGCTAAGCCCCTTAATGAGCTTTGTCGGTTTACCCAGTGAGATGGGGTTGGTATGGGCTACAACCCTTCTAACGAACATCTATGCAGGCTTATTGGTCTTCATGAACACCAATGCTGAACTCAGCGTCGCACAAGTATCGGTACTAGGTTCATTAATGTTGATTGCACACTCACTGCCGATTGAAGCTGCTGTCGCTAAACGAGCGGGTGTGAGTGTCTTTGCGACTATGGTATTGAGGCTCGGTGGCGGCTTATTGTTTGCTTGGATACTTCACCAAACCTATACATGGGGTGGTCTACTAGAACAAACGGCACAAGTAATATGGGCACCAGACTTAAACAGCGAGCAGACTTATCTTGAGTGGGCTTGGAGCCAAGTCGAAAGCCTGTTTATGATTTTCATCATCATCGCTGTATTGCTGTTCACTCTTAAAGTGTTAAAGATGTTAGGTATCGAAAAGCTAATCGCCATTGCACTGCGTCCCGTTCTGCGAGAGTTGGGTATAAGCCCTGAAGCGACCAATATGACTATCGTCGGCATGACTCTAGGGATCTCTTTTGGTGGAGGTTTATTGATCAATGAAGCAAATAAAGGACATATCCCCGCGCGAGATATCTTTACGGCAATCATGCTGTTGAATCTGGTCCACAGTATGATCGAAGACACCATTCTTATTATGCTAATTGGCGCGGATTTCATCACTATCTTCTGGGGCCGATTGTTGTTTGGCTTAATCGTGGTTGCCCTGATCTCCCACGCACTCAAACGCATCAGTGACGTCACGTGTGAAAAGTATCTCTACAAGAGCCTCAATGGCTAGGCAAGAGCTAAGAAACTAAAAAAGAAAAGCCCCGCGAGTGCGGGGCTTAATATTCTATGCGGTCCAATTGCTAGCATTACTTCTCTTCAAAACGCTGCGCAAGTAGATGGAACTCCCCGACTTGATTCTTAAGATCGTTTGAGTTCTCTTTAACTGAATGTGTCGCCGCTTGGTTTTGTTCCGCCGTAGAAGCGATTGACTGAATATGCAGGTTCACATCGCTAGTTAACTGACGCTGTTGGTTAGCTGCGCTCTCAACAGACTGCATCAATTGATTCATTTGCCCCATTAGCGACTCAACCTCAGATAAGCGCTCTGAACTTACCTGTGCAGATTCACCACACTTTGCTGTCTGAGCTTGGTTATCCAAAATATCACGCTGCCATCCTTCAATAGTGTGCAGCATGGTTTCAATACTCTCTTTGATCTGTACAGTTGCTTTTGAAGTGCGCCCTGACAGTGCACGAACTTCATCTGCTACAACAGCAAAACCACGGCCTTGCTCGCCTGCACGTGCCGCTTCAATTGCAGCGTTCAGAGCCAGCAAGTTAGTCTGTTCTGCGATGCCACCAATCTCTTCCATCATTTTGCTGACGCTCTGAGCTTGATCGCTCAACTGATACGTTGTTTGAGTCGCCTTTTCAGCCTGTACATTCAAACTATCAAGATTGCTGTGCGTTTGGTCGATGCTCTCTTTTGCACTCGCACATGTTTTGAAGGTGATATCAACGATCTGGTGCGCTTCTTGAGTTGTCGATGACACTTCATTCGCCGTTACTTCTACTTCAGCCGTCGCTTCACGTACTTCAAGGATGTCTTTAGTTTGTTGATCAAGCGCTTCCGTTACTTGGTAAGAAGTTGCGCTTAAGTTATCTGCCAAGTCTTGAATTGGTTTCGCTGAATCTGTCATTCGACCTAATACAGTACGAATACGGGCCGAAGCCAACTTAAGGTGGAAATCAGCAACCGAAAACTGACTATTGCCCGAATACACTAAGCGGCTAACACTATCAAACTTAGATTGAAGCTTTTTAAGCTCGCGCGGTGTATCGATAAGCTCCTGTCTAAATAGCAGTGCCAGTGCAGAAACAGGCAGTAAGCTACATAGCCATTGCGCAGCCTGACCTAGATCCATCATATTCGATAGAGCCGGCGCTGAAAGTGAGCCGAGAAGAATCGCGTAGCGAACACTATCACTGATCTGCAACGACCATTGACGACCATTCTTCTCAGCCTTCAACAGACCTTGATACGCTTTATCTGCTATTTGTACCCATTGAGCTTTTGGCTTCACACGAACCGACTGATAGCCACTAATTGCACCGTTGTCGTAAATTGGCGTCACATAAGCATCCACCCAGTAATAGCCACCCGACTTGGTTTTATTCTTAACAATGCCACGCCACGCCTTACCTTGTTTGAGGTTAACCCACATGTCGGCAAACGCAGCTTTAGGCATTTCATCGTGACGAACAATATTGTGGTTTTGACCCAATAGTTCATCTTGTTCATATTCTGCAATGCGACAAAAAGCCTCATTACTGTAGGTAATCACGCCTTTTAGGTCGGTCGTCGATACCAGCTGATCGGTATCGTTTAAAAGTGTTTCACGTCGTTGAGAAGATAGGCTGGCAGTCATTATTCGTTGCTTATTGGTATTTATAGTTTTAGCAGGCGAATATATACAATTATTGAAATTATGACAAAATATGAACCTCACATTTTACGCAAATGACGGTACTTTGTTCGTTTCTTATGGTAATAGGTCACAAATACAACAAAGCCTCGGATTGACACCCAAGGCTTAATGGAAATTATGAACAGAGTTCTGTTATGTAATCTTTTGTACAAATAGGTTATGCATAGCGACAAGGGCCAATATGATCTTCAGGTAGGGTCTTGTACCTTCTGTGTAACCACATCCAAGCACTGATGTCTTTTAAGATTAAGCGTTCAATTTCTTGATTCATGACTTGCGCTGCAACTTCTGGCTGCTTGCGTGGGAACTTATCACTAAAGTCCTCGCTGATCTGCAGCTCATAGACACCACCTTTTCTGACACTGACTCCTGACATCACTGCACACTTGGTTGCATCAATTAGGAAGCCGGTGCCCGCCGTGGTTGAAGCTTTGTCGACACCAAAGAACGGCACGAATACAGAAGCATTTGCTCCGTAATCATGGTCAGGTAGATACCATAGACGATTGCCAGATTTAAGTACTTTGAGCATGCCTTTTAGATCAGAGCGATCAATCATTTTATGCCCTTTACGCGTTCTACCATGATGCTGAATAAACTCGTAGGCAGCGTTACTATGTGGTCGATACACACCGTAACCCGGTGCAAATAGACTAAAAATTCTTGCTGTCATTTCTAAGTTTAGAAAATGGCCACATGCCACCAGCACGCCTCGTCCATTCTTTTCTTGCTCAAGAATAAGATCTTTACCCACAACACGCATATGGCGCTTTACACGCCAATCTGGCCAGAACCAAGCCATTCCGGTTTCAATCAGAGCCATGCCCGCGTAATCAAAATTTCGTCGAACTAACTTCTCAACTTCTTGCTCGGATAACTCAGGAAATGCTAACTCAAAGTTACGTCGAGCCACCTTCGCACGTTTACTAATAATCAACTTTGCAAGCTGACCAACGCCCTCTCCAATAAAAACTAATACTCGATAAGGTAGAAGATTCACTAATAAAGCTAAAAAGCCAAAACCAAACCAGACACACCAATATTTTGGCAACAACAAAGACAACGTTAACTTTGGACGTTCTACTACTTTCATTACGCCTCCTAGAATAAAAGCGGCGCAATTATACATACGATTCATGAAAAAAAAGTAAATATCGAATAAAGCTATGCATAAAGTCTGTCGATTATGGGATTACAACCCACAATCCCAATAAAAGATGGAGAAAGTTTGAACTTTTTAATTATTTATCAAATATTTAACAATACAACATTCAAAAAAGTGCTCACCTAAACAGGGCGAGCACTTCAATTAAAGTAGGGTTATAGAAGCTGATGTTGATTGAATTACTGAGTCAATGATGGGCGGCTCGCTTTCTTAGCACTAAACGCAAACACCATGATCACCAAAAGAACAAACGGTAATACGTAGATGTTAAGCATTTGCCAACCAACCGTAGATTCAAGCCACCCAGAGAGAAGAGCAGTGACACTAACGCAGCTAAATACCACAAACTCATTCAGGGCCTGCGCCTTAGACTTGTTTTTCGCTTGGTAAGATTGACTAAATAACCCTGTGGCCGCAATGAACATAAAGTTCCAACCTACCCCCAGTAACACAAGCGCCGATCTGAAGTGCCAAATTGACTCACCGTGAATATTGATAGCGATACACAACAAGAACAAGACGGCTCCAGCTAGAATCATACGTTTTGCCCCAAATTTCTCGATTAGTCCACCCGTGAAGAATGCAGGGACGAACATACCTAATACGTGCCACTCAATCACGCCAGCTGCTTTGGTAAAATCAAAACCACATCCAATCATCGCAAGCGGGGTGGCGGTCATTAGAATGTTCATCACGGCATAGGCAACCATAGCGGCAAACACCGCACCGACGAAATTAGGCGCTTTGATCATGGTACGCACAGGGTCTGGCTTAACTTGTTGGGTTGTTAGGTTGAACTTAGGGAATTGAACAGTCTGGAGAATAAGCAGTGTCAACACATTTAGCCCAATTAGAGATGCGAAAGCGCCGATATAAAGACCATCTTGTGACCACTGCTGAGACATTACCGCCAAGTTTGGCCCTAATACGGCTGCCAGAACCCCACCTGCCATTGAAATGGATATCGCACGATGGCGCGCATCTTCGCTACACACTTCAATCGCAGCAAATCGATACAAAGTACCAAAGCCAATACCAATGCCGAGTAAAAAGGTTGCAACGCAGAATAGGTAAAAGTTGTGGGTTGAGAGCGCGAACGTCGCCAAACTCGCCCCTGATATGCCCACGATATTACCGATACTAAAACCACGCTTACGGCCAAGCTTTCCAGAGATGAGAGACGCAGGAATAGTCGCCGCCATTAAACCAAGAAACTGAAGTGCAACAGGCAAAGTAATCATACTTTGGCTCGGCGCGATCTGTTTACCGATCAAACCAATCACCGAGATAAGAAGAATGTTGCCCGTCATCAATAGAGCCTGACAGAGAGAGAGTATCCAAACGTTCCTGTTCATTTTGCCACCTTTTATGCACTAGGTGGCAACTACAACAAATAGACAACAAACTTGCAACCCTTTAATCGCTTACATTTATAACGATATCTTTATCCATTCTGACTACAATGGGTTATGCTAATTAGAGATTGTGATAATGATTTGTTATATAGGCGCGTAATGATTAATCCGCTTTGGCTTAATACTTTTAAAACACTTGTGGAAGTGGGTCACTTCACTCAAACGGCAGAAAAACTCTACATGACTCAACCTGGAGTCAGCCAGCATATAAAGAAACTCGAGCAAGCTTGTAACTGCTCCCTGCTCTCACGCGAAAACAAAACCTTCGAGCTAACCGAGCAAGGTCGAATTATCTATCGCTACGCGCTTAAGCTAAACAAAGAGCAAGAAGAGCTGTTTGAATCTCTGCAGTTTGACAACCCTTTTGCAGGTCAATGCAACCTGTCTTGCTCTGGTACCCTTGCTCTGCAGCTTTACCCCGACTTTCTCGAACTGCAAGCCGAGCATCCAGAGCTCAGTATTCACGTCGAGGCTTCACCCAACCAACGAATATTCAATGATGTGTTACAAGGAACAATTGATGTAGGCATCGTGACTCAACTACCGAATGATCGAGTCTATCAAACAGAAATGATTGGTAAGGAAGCCTTGTGTCTGATTACTCACAAGAGCTTGGAAAACGTCGAGATTACTCCTGAAAAGCTCCACGAGTTGGGCCTAATCGCTCACCCTGACTCAACCCATTATCTCTCTCTGTATTTCGATTTATGTGGTGATGACGCGCTGAAAAAACTCAATATCAACGAGCTTCCTAAAACGGGATACATTAACCAGCTCCATCAAATTCTACTGCCCGTCTCCAAAGGACTTGGATTTACGGTGCTGCCTGAAGGTGCAGTTGATAACTTCCCAAACAAAGACCAACTGCACGTAGTTCCCCCCAAGGTCAAAGTGGAAGAGGCACTCTACTTAGTACAGAAGAGAAACCGTACCCTACCACGTCGATACGACACTGTGATTGACCTGATAAAACAGACTTTCGCTAACAGCCTATAAAAATATTCTAGCCCTAGAGCAGTTATGATTTAGTGTCAGTAATACGCTCCAACGCCGTATCAAAATCATACTGTTCAAGGGCTTGCTGCACTTCTTTTAACCAAGGTTCCGCGCTGCTCGTCAGTAATAGATTGGTTAAGTCGAGCGCTTCGCTGTCGTAATTTGAGATTAGCTCGGTCAACTTCTGTATCTGCTCTTGAGAAACCGCCATTTGCTCATTCTCGAGCGTTTCATCAGGCAAGCTATCATTACTTTGTAATCCCTTTGTGATTAAGGGTTGAAGAGCTTCCACCAACTCAATGACTCTTTTCGTAGCAACTTTTAAGTCGGCATCAGTCAAAGTCTTGTCTCGCGCTTTACCTTCAAAATCAGCCAATGCACTCTGGGCCTTCGTTCCTCCAATGGCACCACACATGCTTTTCAGCGTGTGAAGTTCGCGTTCTAAAGCCTCCCACTCTCCATTATCCAGATAACCTTGAGCATTATTGAGCATAGGTTGAGCTTGGTCGTTGAAACGGGCGAGTAGCTTCTGTTTTAGCAGGTCATCACCTTGAATGGTGCGGTCTAGAATTTTTAGAGACAATATTTCGCTAGCTTCCCCCACATCAACCTTGGAACTAAGGCTTGTGATTGGCTGCTCGTTCTCTCGATGATGATCACTTTCAACACCCAAGCCAACATAATGCGCAATCATCGCCATCGCTTTATCAAGCACAATAGGCTTATCAAGGAAATCATCCACACCCGCATCTATCGCACGCTGCTTTGCCTCAGAATACGCGTTGGCAGACATGGCAATGATTGGTATGTCACCTTTGATTTGTTTAATGCGTCGAGTCGCGGCATAACCGTCCATGATCGGCATTTGTAAATCCATTAAGATCAGTTTATAGTCATTGTTTTCAACAAAGTCGATCGCTTGCTGGCCGTTCTCTGCTAAGTCGACCGTTAAGTTCATTCTTTTGAGAAACGCCATAGCCAAATCTTGATTCAATTCGTTATCTTCAGCGAGCAATACACGTTCACCTTCGAAGAACACGGTTTGAGTTTTACGCGCCTCTTTAGTTCGAAATTTTGCTACTTCAGATTGTGATGCTTTGGAGAGTTCAAGTGCGAAGTGGAAACGACTGCCTTCGCCCAACTCACTCTCGATATGGATTTCACTGCCCATCGCATTCACCAGCTTTTGACTGATGTTGAGCCCCAGTCCTGTACCACCGAAACGTCTCGTCGTCGTGCTATCAGCTTGTTTAAATGCCTCAAACAAGTATTTTTTATGCTCATTTGATATGCCGATTCCGGTGTCGATGACTGAAATGTCTAACGTTGCTGTGTCTATAGACTCTCTTACCAAGTGACATTGAATGGTGACACTCCCTTGCTCAGTAAACTTAATCGCATTACCGACTAAGTTGAGTAGAACTTGGAAAAGTCTCAACGGGTCGCCAACGAGCGCAAGTAGCTCTGGAATATTGAAATCTGTTCGCAAAACAAGCCGCTTCTCGACCGCCTTCGATTCCATCAACTCTGCCACTTCATTCAAAGGCTGAATCGGACTAAACGGAATACTATCAATGCCAAGCTCACCCGCTTCTATCTTAGAAAAATCCAGGATGTCGTTAATAATAGTGAGTAACGACTGACCTGAGCGATGAACTTTCTCAATATAGTTTTTAGCAACTGGGTTTTGGATTTCGCCCAGAGCTAAGTGTGAAAGTCCGATAATCGCGTTCATCGGTGTACGGATCTCATGACTCATATTAGCGAGAAATTCCGATTTGGCTTGGCTTGCGTGATCCGCCCTGAGCTTCTCTTCAGCCAATCGTTGATTAAGTTGCTTCATGATAGAAATATCGAAAGCCCAAAATAGCACCGCGAGTTCACCGTCTAGTTCCAATTGGTAATAACTCACCAGAGCGACCAGAGGCTCGCCACTTAAAGTACGTAATTTCAATTCACGATTCTCTACCTGACCATGTTTAGCCAACTCCTCATAGATCGCTTTCCTATCTTCCAAAGATTCATGAATCGCATCAGGGGCGATCAAAGAAAGGTCTTCATGGTCTGCACCGAACAAGTGTTTCGCCCGTTCATTGGCATAACGCACTTCATCGCCAAAGACAACGGCTGCGGCAATCGGAGAGGTGTTGAGCATCGAATAGAGTTGAGCTTGTGCTCGCTTGTAAGCCTCAGTAGCATCATTGGCGATGATCACTTGTCTAGTCAATTTACGATTCCAGAAGACTATCAAGGCAAAGATAAGAATCGAGAAGCCCGAAATTGTATACACCAATTCATAGTCAATGGTTTCGATCTGTCTCGGTGCAGCCCATTTTGCCGTAATCTTCTGATGCTCTTCGGCAGAAATGCTGTTTATCGCTTTATTTATGATTGAAAGCAGTAATGGCTCTGACTTTAAAACATGGAGTGTCGGAGAAACAAAAAAATCTAATCGCCCAATAATGCCCATACCTGGGTAACCAAACGAATTGATTTGATAATTAAGTACATCGATAGTGTCAATGGTCGCGTCAAGCATGCCATCACTGACTAAGCTCAAGCCTTCGCGAGTCGATTGAATAAAAGTCCATTCGATTTGCGGATATTGTTCAACAATACTTTCTGTGTTAGCGGCTCCCTTAACAATACCTATCTTCCAGCCAGCGGCTTCTTTCAACACCAAGCTGTTTACGTCCCTTTTAGACGCAATCGCTAGCCGGCTCGAAAAGAAGCTATTTGCTGGTTTAACATTTTCGCCCAAGGCACGGTTTTCAGCCGCAGCTGACACCAACTCAACGGCATGATGGTCAACCAAACGACGGGTCTCTTCCCATGTTTCGACGTTCACATGTTCAATATTCAAACCCGTTTTCTGCTGAATAATAGTTAGGTAGTCGTCAATGATTCCGATGTACTCTTGATTGTCGCTCAAGGCTTCATATGGAAGCGCATCAGGGTCAATACCGACATTGATATCACGGTTCTCTTTTATCCAGTCTCGCTCATTCTCCGTTAAATTGAGAATCTCTCCAGTGAGGCTGTTGGTCTGGTAGATTTCGGCAATATAGCGCGCCGCTCCAGTGCCAAAGCCTTCAAAACGATCCACAGATGGGTAGTAAGCATAGTTTTTCAATATTCGATCAACATCGAAATAGAACGTCATACTCCCTGCGTTGGTTGTTCCACCTTTGGTCCAATAAGCCGTTTTCTTAGTGACAGAGTAAAGATGAGAAGTATCACGAGTCTTTAATAGACCGATGTTCACATCTCCTAAATACCAAGCCTCAATAGGACGAGTGCTGTTTTCCGTTTGTGCTGTAATCACGCTAAAGGCGCTATCTGCATCAAAAATCTCGAACAGCTCTGGAAGCTCTTGAATCCGGTCATTCACAATAAAATATGCTGAGACCTGTGCCATGATGTCGGCTTTTTTCAGCACATTAGATAAGTCTTGGTGAATGTGCGAATCGACTATTTTTGATAAGCCATCTTCGCGATTCTTTAAGTTCTGAATTGCAACGTTAAAGCTGTCTCGGATATCTTCATCTCTAAAGTCGACAAAAATTGGATAGTTGACGCTGTAGTCTCGATGCAGAGTTAACTCTTCCAACTCAATAAAACGTGTATTGGCGATAAACCAATCAAGAACTCGCGTTTCCACCAGCAACAAATCAACATTCTGCGCTCTCAGCTGTGAAAAAGCAGATTCTAGGCTGTCGAAGTCTTCCACCTTCTCGATCGATAGACTCTGCTCGATTTGTTCAACGGCTTTTACTATTGGTGATGTTTCATCGTAGAGAAGAGCACCCAAAGACAAAGGAGTGCGAGATTGGATAGAGATGTTACGCCGCGCCAAGGAGATGGGAACAAACTCAACATTAAGTATCTCATCACTCAAATAGCCCGTTGATTCATCCTCGACTTGCTTACTAGAAACAAACGCCATCGAGCGGTTAGTCTCCATAGCATTTCTCGCGGCTGCAGGAGGCAGAGTGACAACGTCCCCCACCTGATACCCCATATCATTGAATGCTCTTTGAAGGATCGCATATTCCATCCCTACTGAAGGACTGTCAGGGTATAGGTATGGAGGGTTTCCGAAGCCAAAAACGCCGTTAAGAGCCACTCGATAGGGCGATTCATTCAACCACTTACTCAGAATACTATTCTTCTTTTCAATCTCCATCGTTTCAATTTGATCGTTCAAAAGTGCCAACAGGATGTGATTATCAGATTTGAGGATCATTGACGCTTCCATTTCACGCCAGCGGTCCAATACATAGTTGACAGCCAAATCAAACACACCACTCTTAAATGCCAAGTCCATGGTACTGACGGGTTCAGCTAATAGACCGTCTATCAAACCATCTTCAAGAGCACGAATGCCGTCAATCACGTTATCGACCGACACCTGTGTCATCGAGTTAAGTTGGACACCAGCAAGACTCGCATCGATAGAGTCTTTGACCATCGCGATTTTCTTGGTCGCTTCTTGGTCTGCTGGCTCTTCTTGTTGACCGTTAGTTGGCACAATCACTGCGACTTGATAAGGAATATAAGGCTCAGTTGCTAAAAAGCGCCCTCCATCTGTCACATCAAATTGTTGAAACGGAAAAACATCCGCTTCTCCCTTTTCGATTGCTTGTTTGGCTTCGGTGTACGAATTGACCACGAGAAAGTGAGTATCAACAAGATAGCGCTGCTCAAGGTCACGAGCATAATCACGCACGAGGCCAGATACATTACCGTTGTCATCAATATAAGAGTATGGATAGTGTCCTGCTAGTACCGCATAAGTAATAGTGGGTTTCAGACTCAACCAAGATTGCAACTCCGTGTCCGTCACGGTTTTTGCCAGCACGCTGTTTGAAGTAATCAGCGCTGATACACCGATAGAGAGAATAAAAACAAATGACCGCACTGAGCGTCGCAAAGTGAAGAGTAGCTGCCAAGTATTGACCAACAATAAAGCCAGTTCAGTCATCTTTAAACTGCTCTTTTATGCTCAAAATCTGGTCCAAATTCTCAACTAATAGATCGACCACCATAGGATCAAAATGTTTGCCTCTTTCTCGCTCAAACAAGGCTAGCGTATCTTCGAGACTCCATGCTTTTTTGTAAGGCCTGTCTGCAGTGAGAGCATCAAACACGTCAGCAACTGCGGCGATTCTGCCGACCAAAGGAATATCTTCACCACTGATTTGATTCGGATAACCTGAGCCATCCCACTTTTCATGATGGAACTGAGCTACCTGTACCGCCATTTGCATTAATTTTGAGTCGCTATTATTTCCTAAGATCTCGATACCAAACTCAACATGCTGACGCATCACATCCCACTCTTGACCATCCAACTTGCCTGGCTTAAGTAGGATTGCATCAGGAATACCAATCTTGCCAATATCATGCATTGGCGCTGCATCTCTCAGTGTTTCAGCATCTTCCTTTGGCATTCCCGCTGCTATCGCCAAGATATAACAATAGTGACTCATTCTCAGGACATGCATACCAGTTTCGTTGTCTTTGAATTCAGCAGCACGACCAAGGATTTTAATCGTTTCTAACAAGCCAAGTTTAATCTCTTCGGTTTTCTCTTGAACTTGCTCGTGGAGTGCACGCTTCTGATTGTAAAGAGAGATATGTGTTTTTACTCGTTGACGAGCGATCTCGGGGGTAATAGGTTTAGTGATATAGTCCACCGCACCTAAACTTAAACCTTTCACTTCATCTTCAGGATCTATTTTCGCTGTCACGAATATAATAGGGATATGAGCGGTATTGGGTTGCAACTTCAACTGACGACACACTTCAAAACCATCAATATCTGGCATCATAATATCAAGTAGGATCAGGTCGGGCTGCGGTACAGTCTTAGCAATTTTTATACCGATATGACCATTGATCGCGACTTTAACTTGGTAGGTGTCTTTGAGTATTCCGGTAAGCACATCTAAGTTACTGGGCGTATCGTCTATCACTAAAACGGTCGGTTTACTACTCATTACAACCCCATATATAAATCAATTAGTTATTTACCAAGTGTAGGTCGCAATTTGGGGTCATCAACAGAACTATGTAAAAATTTTGCTAAACCCTCTACGCGCTCACAATAGGTGATATTTACGCCACAACAAACTCGTTTTCTAAGTACAAAAAAGCCGCCCAACGGAGCGGCTTTATGAATTTATCGGCTTGTCTTAGGCCGTGGTTTCTTGCTGAGCACCCTCGACTTTGTCGTCAACTGCCTTAACTAAGAGTAAGCCCACCGAGAACACGATCAGTCCACACAATACGAACACTAAGCGTCCCCACATTGGGTTTGGTAAGACGAACATCGTCATAACACCAACACCTGCGACAGCAATAAGTGTACCCAGCATGCGACGTTGTTTGTTATCTAACTTCTTCTGTTCTGTGCTTTCTGCAACGAGTGGGGTTGCCAAGTTACCGAAGAAAGTATCAACGTCTTTCTCACGGTGTTTTGGAAGAGGCTTGTAGAACAGCGTTGAAAGTACGAAGAAGCCAGCAGTAAATACGATGTGTCCAATCAGACCAATGGCAACTTTCAGGTCAGCCCACTCACGACCGGTGAGCTCATTCAGACCAAACCAACCTTCAATCATTTCAGCAGTGATAACGAAACCTACAAAGTATGATACAAAGCCACCGACAACTAGCGTACCCCAACCTGCCCAGTCTGGAGTCTTACGGATGAAGAAGCCACAGAACGCTGGGATTGTCATCGGGAAGCCAATTAAGGCACCCACATACATCATGGTATCAAATAGGCTTAGCCCCTTAAGTGAGTTAATGAACAGCGCAACTAGGATGATGGAAATACCAAAGAAGGTAGACGTTAGCTTAGAAACGATAACCAGCTCTTTCTCGTTGGCATTTGGACGTAAAATCGGCTCGTAGAAATTCTTAACAAAGATACCTGAGTTACGGTTTAGCCCTGAGTCCATAGAAGACATCGTCGCGGCAAACATCGCTGCAATCAATAAACCTACCATACCTACCGGCATGTACTCTTGCACAAAGTAAAGGTAAGCGAAGTCCGCCGCTTTACTGCCCGCTTCTGGGTATTGAGAAGCCAGATCGACACCTTGACCAGTAATGAACCAAGAAGGCATGAACCAAATGATTGGGCCAAGCGTCATCAGAACACAAGCCAATAGTGCCGCTTTACGCGCATTGTTCGAGTCTTTTGCCGCTAAGTAGCGGTAAGAGTTCAACATGTTATTGGTAATGCTGAACTGTTTTAGGAAGATGAACACCGCCCAGATGCTAAAGATGCTCAGGTAGTTAAGGTTGTCACCTGTAATGAACGAGTCTGTTGGGAAGTTGTTGACGATATTGGTTACACCCCCACCGTGGTACATAGCAACCACAGCACAGGTAACCGTTACTGCCATAATGATGACCATCTGCATAAAATCAGATGCAATAACAGCCCAAGAACCACCCGTTACTGACATTACCAATACAACTAGGCCTGTCAGAATGATGGTTGTCGTCATGTCGAAACCGAAGATGCCTGATGCAATGATTGCAAGGCCATTCAACCAGATACCCGCAGAGATAACGCTGTTTGGCATACCAGACCAAGTAAATACTTGCTCATTGACCTTACCAAAACGCATACGAATCGCTTCAATAACCGTCACCACACGTAACTGTCTGAATTTTGGTGCAAAATACAAGTAGTTCATCAAGTAGCCGAATGCATTGGCGATAAAGATTATCGCAACAGCAAAGCCATCGGTAAACGCTTTACCAGCCGCACCAGTAAATGTCCACGCACTAAACTGAGTCATAAAGGCGGTCGCACCAACCATCCACCAAAGCATACTACCTCCTCCTCGGAAGTAATCACTTGTCGTACTAGTAAACGTTCTAAACATCCACCCTATTGCAATTAAGAATAGAAAGTAGATACCTACTATTAGTGTATTGAGTTCCATTGTAGAGACCTTTTATTTGTTTTTTTGTTGCCTCGACTATAAATATCGACAGAGAACATTTGTACTACAATAACTCAAATGCGTGATTCAAATCTTAAATTTGGACTTGTAACAACGCGGGGAGTGATCGAGTTCAAAGTCATCGATTGTTCAAGTAAACAAAAAACTATAAAAGCAAAAAATAGGAGATAAAAAGCACAAATGGACGCGAAATAATCATATAAATCTTAGATATTATACATCTAGATTGGATTTTTAATTTCATTTATTAAGCAAGGTTACTCATCTAAAACAGCCTGATTGAATCGTTTCTTTACCAGTCCCTCCAATCACCAATGAAATTAAGTAATACTAATCAACTTGTAAATACCTAATCGACACCTAAATTTTTCTGACTATGCAAATTATAAAATACTGAGTTTGGGGAGTGGACAATTCAACTAGGAGGAGGACAATTTTCAATCAGGCAAAAAAAAACGCCCATGTTGCCTGTATCAACATGGGCGCAAAGGCAGTATTGCCACCACCTTCTTCTATCTCAACATCGTTCAACAGAAGTCGTCATTAGTATAGTTGGGAGCAAGAATAGAAATACCGGTGTAAGGCATTTCAATCAATGCCTAAGATCCGATAGCCAAAACGAATCAATCAAACTGCAACATACCGTTGCCAAATGCTTCTCCGTGACAGCTGCAATAATCTTAATGTATTACAATTAAAAATAAAGCGATTATTCGCGATTACATGATTGAACGCACAATTCTCAAATGCCTATTTTCCAACCAAACTTCTTATAAACACATCAATACCATATAAAACAGTCTCTTAGCATATTTATTTCAGAGTGTAACGGTTTGTTACCGTCGATTTTGTCATCACAAGTAGATCCAATTCACAGATCAACGTGAAAATATTGAGATAGCATATTTGTATTATCTTAACTCAATAATAAAAGGCATTTTATGAAAGCCCTACGTCCCCTACACCTTGCGGCTTGTATTGGAGCCATCACTTTTGGTTCCAATGTTATGGCAGCAGATTTCGTCTTCTTAGATGAAGCAACATTAGAAGCAAACCGAACTCTACTTCAATCAGAGAAAGCACCTTCAACAATGAAGGTCACTTATGAGCGACTACTCGAAGAAGCAGAGCTTGCAATGCAAGACGGGCCATTCAGTGTCGCTGATAAAGGTATGACCCCACCGAGCGGTAACAAGAATGATTACATGAGTATTAGCCCATATTGGTGGCCAGATGAATCTAAAGATGACGGGCTGCCTTGGGTTCGACACGATGGAAAAACAAATCCAGCGTCAAAAACAGACGAAACTGATTCTAAGCGAATTGGCCACTTCACCCGCTCAGTTCGCGCATTAGCTATCGCTTATTACTTTAGCCAAGACGAAAAATATGCGCAGCAAGGTATTGATTACATTAGAACTTGGTTCATCAATGAAGAGACGAAGATGAATCCTAATGTGAATTATGGCCAAGGCGTTCCAGGTGTTGCAGAAGGACGTCGTGGTGGAATCATTGATACTCGTACCTTGGCTGATCGCATGCTTGATTCAATCGCCATGCTTTCTCAATCACCTTCTTGGACAGAAAAAGACGAAGAACAGATCAAGCAATGGTACAGCGACTACCTAGATTGGCTGATTGTCGATGACCTGTCAGGAGGCCCTAAAGGTGAGGCTTACGCTGAGAACAATCACGGTACTTGGTATGACTATCAAGTCGCAAGTATTGCCTACTTTATCGGTAACGAACCACTGGCAAAACAGATGGTTCAGAAAGGCAAAATGCGCATCGATACTCAGTTCGAAAAGGATGGCTCTCAACCGCATGAAATTGAGCGCACTCGAGCTTATCACTACCACTACTTCAGCTTAGATCCTTTGGTTGGCATGGCGCAGATCGGCGAAAAGGTAGACGTCGACCTTTGGAACTACACCAACAAGAAAGGCGGCTCTTTAGAGACTGGTATTCAGCTTATGGCTAACTATCACGACCTAGATAAAGAGTGGCCATACACCCAAAAAGACAAACGTCGTCGCATTGAACGCATGACACCACTTTATATAAAAGCTGGTGTAGCAATGGACAAACCTGAGTGGGTCAAACTGGCAACCGAAACAGACTTTAGCGAGTTCACAGTGAAGAAGAACTTGGCGGAAGTTTGGGCACAACGTGATATCGAGCTGCTCTACCCAAAACTATAAATCCCCTACTGGTGGGTGCATTTACGCCCACCCTTTATGACTTTAATTACAGTGGAACAACGTTATGATTTCTAAAAATAAAATTGCTTTAGCTATTACGGCATCTCTTTTTGCTGGCAGTGTTTCAGCTGCATCACTCGACGCGCGCCAAGAGTACAAACATGGCTCAGAAGAGTGGGCAAGCCGTATCAAAATGAGCGGTTCAGTCGACAACCACTTTTTTGGCGCTGAGATGAAGCAAAAAGGTAAACCGTTCTCAGAGTGGGAAGCAGCAGACAATGAGTTTGAATATGGTTACCGTTTCAAATTGAATGATCAATGGATGATCCAGCCAAGTATGCCAGTGACTTTTGGTTCTGATAGCGTGACTTATAAACCTCAGGTTCGCGTGCAGTACTCGTTCGAATCGGGTTTAAAGGCGAAACTACGCTACCGTCATGAGTTCCGCGACTACACATCGGATTCCTCAAATGATAACCGCAACCGTAGTAAAATCACTGGTAACCTAGATTACAACTGGAACGCGTTCCAGTTCGGCTTTGAAGCAAACTACGCGGAAGATTTTGCAAATAATGAATGGACTGGCGGTGGCGGTGCTGACTATGAATGGGATTACAACCTCAAAGTAGGTTACAAAGAGTCTGACTGGAACTGGCGTCCGTATGTAGAGTTCGGTAACGTACAAGACAGTCGTGATCGTCAACTACGTAGCCGTGTTGGTATTACCTACAGCTTCTAATCAGTACCCAGCTTTTAATCTGTACGAAGCTTTTAGTCCGTACAAAGCTTTTAGTCTGCACAAAGATTAAAAACACAAAAGCCAGCATATTTGCTGGCTTTATTCTTTTGTACTAATTCAGGCAGAAAACGCAGATTAGCTTGCAGCTGGCAGTCTGTGGTTAGACGCTTGTAAGTGGTTAGCAGAAGCAGCACGTGCTTTTTCACTGTTACCAGCCATGATTGCATCGTAGATCTGGCGGTGTTCATTGATACAAGTGCTACCCTCTTCCGAAGAGTGAACAATAAAGTTAACGAACATCGTTGTTAAGATGTTGCCAAACGGAAGATAGAAATCATTACCTGTTGCGTTAAAGATAAGGCTGTGGAATCGCATGTCTACATCTGTCCAACGCTCTTGGTCAAATACTTCAGCTTCTGATACTTCTACCATTTCTTGGAAGGTCTCTGATAGCTCGATACGCTGTTCAGCTGATGCATTTTTCGCAGCTAGTGCACACGCCTCAGGCTCAATTGCACGACGTAAACCCAAGAACTGGAAACAGAACTCATCTGTATCCGCTAGGCCATCCATCCAACCAATCAATTGTGGATCAAGGAAGTTCCAGTAAGCGCGATCAACAACACGAGTACCAACTTTTGGACGAGACTCTAATAGGCCTTTTGATGTTAGCAGTTTAACCGCTTCACGCAGTGCAGTACGGCTAATACCAAATTGCTCACAAAGTGCCATCTCACCAGGGATAATAGAGCCTTGAGCAAGCTCACCTGATAAAATGCTGCGAGCGATTTCACGAGCAACTTGCACGTGCAGGCTACGCTTAGAGCCTGAGATTGAATTGAATGTTCCGACCATAAGTTCACTTGTTGTTATTTATGTATTATTTAATCCTTACTATATCACTTATATATTCAACTACCAAATATCCTTACTGCGCTCCGTCCCAGATTTAAACAAAACAAATGATGTAAATTAGATTACGCAAATAATACGCTCAAAATTGCCTATCAACTAATAGCTTAATAATAATTCTCACTTCTATTTAGCGCATTATTTTGTACGACTAATGTCACATATATTTACCTTTATGACTATTTATAGCCGCATATGGCAGATTTTCGCGATGTACTGCTTGATTCAAATAGATGCTATTGTATTATTAATTAAGTATTGATTTTCAATATTATCAGTCCCCTTAATCGGAAATCGCGTCGATCACGAGTCCGTTGTCTCATTGAAAGTCATATAACTAACAACGTCGGTTCCATTTATGGGCCAAACAACGAGGTGTCTTTATTACATCTCATTAATTTGCAGTAGTACGTCTGAACACTCGCGTTGAGATATAAATATGGTCATCAGCATTTTGAAATGGTGAATTTGGTTGAGCTAACTCTCTTTATCACATCTTACACTGACGGCCTTTCTAATCTAAACGACGTAACACTGACAACCCAAAGCCAGTTGATTCTGGTTTTGACCCTTTAATATAGGTGGTTTACATGTCCGTATTCACGCTGGTGGAAGATTCTAACCGCCGCATTCATGTCCAAGTTGCAAGACAAGTTGCCCGTAAGATCCTATCTGGAGAGTTGAAAGAAGAAGAAAAACTACCCAGCGAGATGGAGCTCTGTGAAATCTTCGGTGTCAGTCGTACTGCGTTGAGAGAATCAACTAAATTGTTGTCAGCCAAAGGTCTGATAGAGTCGAAGCCCAAAGTCGGCACACGCATTATGCCTCGCTCTAACTGGCACTTCTTGGATCCTCAACTGCTGGATTGGATTCAAGATCTTGAAGACACCAAGCCATTTCTGGCTCAATTCTTAGGCCTTCGCAAAGCAATAGAACCCGAAGCTTGTGCGCTTGCAGCAAGAAATGCATCGGTAGAGCAAAGAAAGGAACTCTCAATACTCTTCCAAAAAATGACGCTCGCAGCAGAGAGCTTTGATTACGGAAGTTGGACCGTTAACGACCACCTGTTCCATCGAACAATCTTCCTCTCAACAGGCAACCAGTTCTACATTCCATTTGGCAACATTTTGTCAGCGATTTTTCGACAATTTATTGATCATTCGGCAGAAGGTGGACGCTTCTGTTTAGCAGAACACAAAGCGATTTATGACTCTATTATGTCTGGGAATAGCGAGGGAGCACGGATAGCCTCTCAAAGCCTACTGAACGACGACAACCAAAAGCTATCCAAAGTGCCTTTAAAGCAAGTTGCGATAGCATAACGATAGCGACTTCAATCGCAATCTATACATCTGGCTTGAAACACTCATGATATAACCCGCTTGTATCATGAGTTTGCTCATTACGAGGTCACTGTGCTTTCTCAATCTTACGTCAAAAAGAACCTTTCTCTCGCTTGGCCATTAGCTCTTAATGCCCTGTTAATGCAGTCGATGCTGATGATTGATACGCTTCTGGTATCGCCACTCGGTGAAGTCTCTCTTGCTGCAATGGGAATTGCGACCACGGTTATCGCCTTCATACTTGGTATCCAAATGGCGCTCGCCAACGGTACGCAACTGGTACTCAGTCGTGCCGTAGGCTCCGGTGTTCAAGCAACATTATCTCGGTCTTTTTTGGCGGGGATGCTCATCAACTTTGGCGCCGCTTTACTCTTCTTCTTAGCTCTAACCTTTTTTGATGACTTGTTGATAAGCTCACTGACGGAAGATACAGCTCTACACAGCGAAATTGCCGTCTACCTCAGTTTTTCTAAGTACATCGTTCTATTCACTGCGGTAACCCAAGTAATCATTGCGCTGTTTAACGGGTTGGGCAAAACCAAAGTGCCATTTAGAGGCTATCTAATTGAGTTACCAATCAACGCACTGGTCAGCTACACCTTCATTCATGGTTGGTCTAACTTTGAAGGTCTCGGTGTTCAAGGTGCCGCCATTGGCAGCCTAGTAGCGATCATCATTCGTACTGTCTATCTCTACCTATGCATTCGTTTTGAAAACTGTGTTGAACTCTCATTCAATGCGTTCGGTTCTAACTTTTCACGTAATGTATTCAACCATTTCAAAGAAATTTTCCCAGTTGCCGCGAATGTCACCATGCTATCGATTGGCGCAACTATTTATCAGCTTCTCTACACCCAGCTCAATATCAATGCGTATGTAGCAATCACCTTGGTAATGCCTTGGATACGAGCTGGTACACAATTCATTACTGCTTGGGCGCACTCTTCTGCCATTACCATTAGCCAAGCCATTGGTTCTAAACAAATGGCTGACTTAAGAAAGAACGTCGACGCCAGTATCGATATCGCTGTCATAATCTCTATTCTATCAATGCTCTTTTTTGTGGCGCTGAGTTTCTTTATTGGAGACATTTACCCTGATTTAGACAGCGCGACTTATGACGCCTTAACTGTGATCGCCCCACTCTACATATTTTTACCTCTCGTCCGTGGCTACAACACGGTTCACGGCCATGTATTGAGGGCTCTAGGCAAAACAACAGCCGTATTCAAAATCAACTTCACGGGCCAGTGGATCATATCGATTCCATTATGCGCGTTGATCATCTTCGGCTTTGATGGCTCGATCTTCTGGGCATTCGCCATTCAACCTTTTGAGGAGATCGTCAAAGCGCTACCATTTAGACACTTAGCAAGAAAATCATTGAATGAATTCGATGAGGAAAAAGCGAAAGAGTTGATGTACGACTAAACAAGGAACAACTCTTGTTAATCAATCGCCCTAGCACGTGATGATAGGGCTTTTTATTTACGCCAGGTTTAGGCTTGGTCTGATCAGATTATACAAATAAGCGAGCTCATCTGGGATATTAAAGCGACGATTAATAACGCCACCCGCCATATGTGGATGCCCTCCTCCAAAACCAATGCCATTATCATTTAATGCTGCTCGCACTACCTCAGCTACATCGTTATCCTGACATTCAGACCGAAGGGAAACATACGTTCTTTGATAAGATCTCGCGCTCAGCACCACGACATCAATCTCATCGACCGTTAAGAGAAAATCACCTAGAACTCCAAGCATGTTCTCAGGACACCCTTCCGGCAACGTCGCAAAAGCGCTGTTTTTGTCACGCTTCATTGAAGCTAACATGGAATCAAAGTATTCGAGCTCCTGATACTCGATTTGGTTTCGACAGATTCCGTTCACTGTCACCATATCGGCGCGCCTTTGCAACTGAAACAGAGCCTTGATATCCGCCTCACCTATGGATTTAGTAAAGCTTCCCGTGTCAAACGTCAAACCGACTAGCAGTGCAGTAGCGATCTTTTTAGGGATCGGCATTTTATAGTAATTAAAGTACTCCACCATGATTGTCGCAGTCGACCCATAGTCAGTTCGTACATCCGAATACCAAACATAGCTCGGCACTTTAACGTCGTGGTGATCAATCACTGCCACTTCCAAACCGGGCAGGTCAGTCACGTTCTCTTCCCCGATACAACCATCAATCACAATAATCTTGTCGCTGGGTTTTAAATCTAATTGGTGTGACTTAACGATTGGAATATCTAACCAACCGATCAAATTATGCAGTGAGACTCGGTCAATAAAGCCCTGATATGAAAGAAAAGGTTTAAAACCTTTTTGACTCAGTAAATAAGCCATAGCAAATGCCGATGCTATAGCGTCATGATCAGGAAAATCATGCGCTTGAATAATGACTCGCTCATCGGTATCTAACAATTCTAAAAATTGATCAAACTTTTTTAAGTCCATTGGTAGCTCTCAAACTCATCCTGAATTTGCTTTTTTCTGATTCATTTCCATAGCGGAAGGAATAAAACCAGTTGCACACTCACTCCATTAAAGCGCTTCAACCTTTGGAATGCAAACAGGGATAAAAGACTTATCTCTCAGAATTGTTGACCTGATAGCTGCTCTAGTTCTTACACGGTCAATCGCAAAGAAAAGAAACACTATATTAAATTGTTATAATGTTTATCTTTTAAGCTCGCGTTTATTGCTCTAAAGTATCTTTTATCATGATTGATAATAGAAAGGTATGGCATGAACACAGAGAAAATCAGAGCGTTTGTTTACGCAGCTGAGTGTGGTTCATTCTCTGCAGCAGCCAAGAAACAAGGAAAAGCACAATCATGGGTAAGTAATGCAATTGCTGACTTGGAGATCGACCTTAACTTGTCGCTATTCGACCGCAGCGAGTATAAGCCTAAGCTCACTTCAGAGGGTGCGACTTTATTGTTTCACGCACAAAGCTTACTGGCCGCTGAATCCACGTTAATCAGCCATGCCGATCACTTAGCTCAAGGCATTGAAGATCGCGTTGTTTTCGCTATAGATGACTGGTTAGTAACGCCCGAAATTCGCGCATTAATTGTCGAGTTTCAAAATCAGTTCCCTTCTGTTGAACTGATCGTAAGACAACTTATGACCCAAGATATAGTTCAACTCATCGAGAACAATGAGATCGATATTGGATTAGCGACAGGGCGTTGGTTTTTCGATAAAAACGTAAGGTTTAGAACACTCTCTTACATCGAAACTAGCCTTATTTGCTCTAAAAACAGTGAACTAAGAAATATCGTTGTTGGTCATGCAGATCTCGTTGGGCACAAACAGGTTTCGCGAACCAGCATATATAACTTGCCTCACAAATACCTAGACCTACCTGACGTTGAGAAAGTCAACGTTAGTGATATGGAGTCGGTAATTGTTCTTGTCGAGAACAATATCGGTTGGGCAGTTATTCCCAGGAAGGTAGCTGAACTCAATCAATCTAGAATTCATATATTGGATTCAGAAATCAGTGACAAGGGGCATTTACTGCGCATAGAACTCATCACTTCTGAGTTAAAAACAAATGGAATTGCTACGGAGTGGCTCAAGAAAAAATTAGCCGAACTTTATTAATTCACATTTAACCTATACTTGGATACAGAATGTTAAAAGCAACGACTCTACTTTTATCTACAACTTTTTTACTTGCTTGTACTGATATTAATACCCCAGATTATGTTGGCCACATTAGCTCAGAAAAACTGGCTATGTATCAGGATATATCCGAACAATTAGGCATTGCGACTGCAGACATCATTAATATCTGCCATACCGACTACTCTTCTCAAGCAGGGGATAACGTTCAATACAACCTAAGTTGCCATTGGGACGAAAATTCGCATTCTTTTTCAATTATTTATTCCGAATTCGATGAAAATGGCAAAGCGAATCCAAACGGCGAGTTCAGCACATTAGAGCTTAACCTTACTGATGAGCTTTTAAGCCAAAACATCATCGGTATATCCGCTATGTTGTATTACCCTACTGAAGAGAAGATCACCGATGTTGAAAGCTTTGAGCTAAGTATCACTGACTTACCTGAGAGTTGGGTAAATAGTGTGAATTATGGTTTCGATTTTAATGCTGCAAACTCACAGCAGACTTCCGTCATCTCAAGCAACAATGATTTACAGCAACAAGGAATCCACATCTATAATTTGGCAAACGCTGAAATGAAAAGGTTTAAAGTTTCGTCAGACGTGGAGTTAGACGGAGAGAAAGGCACTATCCATGACGATATAATCAATACCGGTTTATTCTCAAATATATATCAAGCCGTAGCCTTAAGATCATAAACAAAAAGAGCGCCTATCACTGGCGCTCTTTCTGATTATCAAATCGTTCAATAGCTGACGTTATCGACCTGAGTAGTACATACAGATCTTTACGCCATCGAATTCACGGATTTCAAACGGAATTTCATAGATAGACTCCATGATTTCCTTGTCGACAACCTCATCCACTTTACCAGCTTTAATCACTTGTCCGCGTTTCATCGCAACAATGTTATCCGAGTAGCTCGAAGCGAAGTTGATATCGTGAATAACAATCACCACAGCTTTGTTAAACTCATGAGCTAAACGGCGCAGAGTCTGCATGATTTCGACTGAGTGCTTGATATCGAGGTTGTTAAGTGGCTCGTCGAGAAATACGTAGTCCGTGTCTTGTGCGACAACCATAGCGATAAACGCCATCTGACGCTGACCACCACTCAATTGGTCGAGATACTTATCTTGGATATCGGTAATACCCAAGTGCTCTAAAGCCGTATCTACCACCTTGTGGTCATTATCTTGCATTCTGCCTTGAGAGTGAGGGAAACGTCCGAAACAGACAAGTTCACGCACAGTAAAGCGCATATTGATGTTGTTCGACTGTCTCAAAACCGCAAGGTGCTTTGCAAGCTCTTTGGTATCCCACTCAGCAAGGAGTTTGTCGCCAATTAGAACTTCACCCGCATCACTATCGGTAAGGCGGCTCGCCATTGAAAGCAGCGTACTTTTACCCGCACCATTTGGGCCAATAATGGAAGTTACTTCCCCTTTCGGAAATAGTGCACTGGCGTCATCAACAACCGTTGTCTTGCCATACTTCTTACTTAAACCTGTTAACTTAATCACTTCTCACTACCTTTACTGAATTCTGGTGCGTAACAACAGGAACATAAAATACAAACCGCCGACTAGGTTGATAATCACGCTGACTGTAGTCTCAAAGTTCATCACTTTTTCCACGAACCATTGCCCTGAAACCAACAGCGCGACAGCGAGCAAGCTACTCGCAATAATAAGCACCCGGTGTTGATAAGATTTGAACATCTGACGAGCCAAACTCACGGTAATTAATCCGAAGAAGAGAACTGGGCCAACTAATGCCGTAGAAACAGCCACCATAATCGACACAATCACCAAAATGTACTGTGTTAAGCGCTTAGTATTTACACCCAAACTGGTTGCGTTATCAACACCAAGCCACAACACGTCAAGCTTCGGAGACATCCACCATAGCGCTAGCAAACACGCGCCCAAAGGCACAATGCTTAAGTAAACCAACTCCCCTTTTACATTGTTGAAGCTCGCAAACATCACGTTCTGCAATACCGCAAACTCATTCGGATCGATAAGCATTCCTAGGAAGTTCGATAAGCTACCGAAAACACTGCCGCAAACAATACCGATGAGAAGCAGCGTGAAGACATTGTTACGTTTACTTTTGAAATAGAAATGGAACAAACCAAATGAGAAGAGCACCATAATGCACACGGAAAGTGTAAAGTTCGCAACTGCATCAACCACCCAAAAACTAAGGCTACCAAATACAAACAACAACGAGACTTGCACTAACATGTACAGGTTATCGAAGCCTAGAATGGACGGTGTCAGAATACGATTATTGGTGATCGTTTGAAAAACCAAAGAAGACGTTGAAATGGCAATCGCAGCCAACACGATTGACAAGATCTTTGGTGTACGTAACTTTAGAAAAAACTCGTAGTTATCCCATGTAAGACCCTGTCCGATAAACACCCCGATCATGACGATGCAAACAACGGCCAATAGAGCCATTTTGATAGAATCACGCATTGGACTTGTCTCTCAAGATTAGATAAATGAAGATCAAGCCACCAAAGATGCTGATAACCATAGAGATCGGAATTTCATAAGGGAAAATAATCACCCTTGCGAGCAAGTCACACGCTAACACTAGAATCACACCCCAGTACGCGGTCCAAGGTAAGATCTTCTTCATGTTATCGCCCATCATCAGAGAAACGATGTTTGGCACAATCAAGCCGAGGAAAGGGATTACGCCGACGATCATCACGACTGACGAAGCGCAAACTGCCACCAGCGCAACGCCAATAAAGACAATTTTTTGGTAGTTCAAACCGATATTGCGAGCAAAGCTTTCGCCGATGCTGGCTGCACTGAATTGACTTGCAAAAATATACGCTAAAATACAGGCTGGTACTGCGAGGTATAAGATCTCGTAAGTTCCTTGTAGTACGGTCGCAAAGTTCGCCATGGTCCACGCAGACATCGTTTGTACAAGGTCATACTTGTATGCAATGAAGGTGGTAAGAGACGAAACAACATTGCCATACATGATGCCGATCAACGGCACCAAAACCGCATTTTTAAACTTCAGATGCTGTAAGAAACGCACCAGCAGCATAGTACCCAGAACAGCGAACGTGAAAATGAACCCTAAATAGTGCCATTGCGCTGCGCTGCCTAAGAAAACTAAACCGACAATATAGCCAAGCATCGCACAATCAATGGTGCCCATAGTCGATGGTGCAGCAAACTTGTTCTGCACGATCTGCTGCATGATGAGACCAGAGACACTCAATCCAGCGCCAGCGAGAATAATAGCGAGCAAACGAGGAATTCGGCTTACGACATAAATAGAGTTAGCGTGGTCATTTCCGTTGAAAAAATCACTGAAGCTGATTTCAGCCACACCAATCATCAAAGAAGCAACGCATAGCACGACCAGAAAAACGGCGGCAGCAATGGGTTTAAACATAAAAGTAATACTAAGGAAGGTTGGGACTAGCCCGATACAAAATTCAAAAAGGGCCTATAAGACAATACTTATAAGCCCGATAGCTAAAGTGACGACTTACTGTTTAACAGTGCGGTCGATGTCATTCAGCATACGTTGAGTTGCTGTTACACCGCCACCAGCTAGGTACCATGCACTTGAATCAATAAATACAATGTTGTCTAGCTTCGCCGCTGGAGTCTCTGCCACTAACGCGTTATCGAATAACTGTTTCGCGCGACCCTCTGAACGGCCAATCGCTTGTTCACGATCAAGTACGTAAATCACTTCTGGTTTCGCATCAGCGATGTATTCGAAAGAGATAAGGTTTCCGTGGCTACCTTTGATTGGCGCAACTTTTGCGCTCTTAGACTCAACAAAACCAAAGTCGTCAAAGATGATTGAGAAACGGCTACCTTTGTTGAACATTGCAATGTTGCTACCATTATTCATTAGCATCATTGCTGTCGTTTCATCTTTGGTTACTTTCTGATTTACCGCAGTAATTTGCTTTTGAGTCTTCTCAATCAGCGCTTCTACTTCAGATTGCTTCTCGAAGATATCACCTAACGTGCGCCAGTTTTTCTGCGTATCAGCCCAGTACTTGTCACCTTCAACATAGAACATGATCGTTGGAGCAATTTGAGCAAGCTGGTCGTACACCTTCAGCATGCGGTTTTCAGCAATGATCAGGTCAGGCTTAAGCATGTAGATTGCTTCGAAATCTGGCTCACTCAGAGAACCTGTATTTTTCGTCGTCTTTGCGTAAGACTTTAAGTAGTCAGGCAACAACATGTGTGAAGCACCCACTGGAGCCACACCGATCTGATCCAAAACATCTAAGCTACCATGGCCAAGAACAACAACACGTTGAGGTACGCCAGAGACTTCCGTAGAGCCTTTAATGTGTTCTACCGTCACTGTTTTTGCATGAGCTGTCATGAATACAGACGACGCTAAAACCAGAGTTAAACCAGTCACTAGCTTGCGAGCTGAGTTAAGTATTTTGTTCATTTCTATTCCTTTGCTGTTATGACGGTTTTCTATCAAACACACGAAAGCGATTGCCGTGTAATAAACCGTACAACTGCGAGATAACGATTATTTAAAGTATGTCATTAACTTGACAACAAATTTGTAACGCAACTGAGAATTATTATCAATTATATTCTCGCAAAATTGGGTCTACAACAACTTTGTCATTTAGAAATGTAAATATGAGTATTACAAAAGAGAATAATGCCTCTCTTGATCATACTTTTACTCGAATGAGGCATACTTAAAGAACAGAAGCTAACTCAAAAATAATCTGAGTCAGCTTCAATAAAACTGGCTAATTTCGGCTCAAGTAACATGAAAATGAATCGCACAAACAAGTTTATCTGTTGATCAGTTTACAATGTAAATTAAACCTAACTATCTGATTAATTGTGGCTAAAAATAGATCGTATTGGTCACTTCACCTACGCCTTTGATACTTACAGAGATCATATCGCCATCTTTTAATGCTTTGGTTTTCCCTGGCGTTCCCATAAAGACCAAATCACCCGGCTTCAAAGTGAAATAGTGGCTCAAATAACTGACGACTTTCTTCGGGCTATGGATCATAAAGGTCGTGTTCTCTTGTTGGACAATGGTGCCGTTGAGCTTGGTAGTCAATTCAACATTGTTGTAATCAACCCCTCGCGATATGGTTTTGGCGATTGGTCCAAACCCATCAGACGCTTTGGCTCTCAACCATTGAAGATCACTCCCCTGCCACGAACGTTCTGTGAGATCGTTACCAACAGTAACTCCAAAAATCCCCGCCTCCGCCTCTTCCTGATCAGCTTTATGAAGTGTTTTGCCAATCACCAATACCAACTCCCCTTCAAAGTGCACATTGCGAGCATCAAAAGGCGCGTGCACCGGTTGCCCTGAAAGGATCAGAGAGGAAGGAAGTTTAAGAAACATGGGAGGAGGAAGATCAGGATGAGAAGCCGCGTGACTGCGGAAATTCATCCCAACTGCGAATACTTTCTCTGGTTGTGTCGGGAGCAATATCTCCACATCAGCAAGTGATATGCTTTTGTCTGCCACACTATATTCTGAGAAAATATCTCCAACGATTGGAGTTATTGTGTCACCTTTGAGCTGACCATAGCTTATCTGCTCTTGATATTCGTAACGTACAAACTGTTCGACATTAGCCCAAGCACTGACAGAGCAACTTGCGGCTACAAATGCGCCAATCCATTTCATTAAATCATCCTTAAATACTCAATCGAGCTTACTTTTTCGGTAACCTAATGATCAGTATAGAAATTACTGGCGACTTTGCTGTAGATAACAAACAATATTTATGCGAAGCGTGCACTCAACGTACGTGCATAGAGAAAACCTAAGCATTTATTTTGAAAATAATCGAAATAAAGCTTGAAATATAAAAAACGAGGCGTATATTACGCCACCTGGCTCAAAACATGAGCTGTTAATGCAACATCCCAGTCCAAGTTCCCACAAAGACAGTTCGCGATACCTCGTTACACCGCCTCTGCGTCAGCTTTACTTCGATAGTCATTCAATAGCGTCATTTTTGTTCCAACACTCCAGTTAGTTTTTGCTGTAGAAAAATACTCGATCGTCAATAAAACTATCTGGTTAATCTCAATATTAATGTAATAAACACAAGGCACAGTTATGTCTAGAAGAACAACACGACAAATCCATTGGTACCAACTAACTCGCGAGAAATCGCTCAATAAATTCAAAGGCCATAAATGCTCAAAATCAAAATAGACTTATTGAAAGAAAACATCTCTTGGGTCACGGAGATACGACAATTAAACAGTGACATTTTGCATCGCCACATATTACCAAGGCTGCAACACACAAGTTATCTCATCGACTTCGAATTTGATGAAAGAGAGAGTATCGGAACCATTATCTCGAACAGTGGACAGAAGCTAGGACATTTCACAGTCCTCTAGAGCACAAACGCTCCTCCACTAGAAACATCGCCACGTTTCATTCGTAGCAGCAACACCTAGACAGACCTAGTCATTTGCATTTCACATCGCGGCTTTCCGCTAACTAGGTTGTTATTGCCAGTACTCTCACTACTATCTTCATATAGCCTCTGATTTCTCTAGAGTCATAAACCATCGGCTAACCCAAAAATCCGAACAAAAAAAACGGGCATCCGAAGACACCCGATTCATCGTTATTCGCTTTTTTAAACAATTAAAGTTTAGCGAATGCACCTTCCCATGAATAAGTCTCACCTGCAAACTCAACCGTATGAGTTGCTTGCTGAACATCTTCAGCTTGGTTAGAGATACCGTAGTGGTAAGTGTTACCAGAGGTGGTCTGAATGCGAACAACAGTCCCGACACTGTTATGGCCCACAACAGACACAGATTCTACAAGGCCACGAGCGCCAACAGAGGCTTCGATAGACTCGTTAAAGTAACCGTGCGTTTCTAGTACAGAAGCGAACACATGGTTTTGACCAGATTGACGCAAGATAAGTGCAGGTTCGCTCTTCAGGTTGAAGTCTGGATCGTTCGCGCCAGTACGAGCAAAAATCACTTCGCTGCCTTCGTTAGCACTTGTTACTAGGCTGTAGTAGCTGCTGTCGTGCAACCAGCTAACCAAAGAGCTACCGTTCACTTTACCCGAAGCCACGTTCCATAGATGTTGGTAACCGTTGTCTTCGCCAAGTGGTTTAAGCGTTTTTTCGATGTTGTAATCGAAGTCAGTACGGATGATTTGACCAGAGTGGTGAACTGGCAGGTCGTACTGGTGTTCAGCGTCCGCTTCGATGCGGTAAACATCAATCACTAACGGCTTTTCAAATTCAGGAAGCTCAGCAAGAATGACACTACGCTGCATATCTACACCGGTGTAGTATTCAGAGATTGTGCCGCTCATGCCTTGTAGAGACTGGTCGTCTGCCACAAAGAAGTGCTTCTGACCAAACTTAGACTCAGCCAGTGCCGTATCGAAGTTGTTTTGAGTTTTTTGGTCAACTGTTACTGTGTTATGTGCCACAGTCTGCTTACAATAAGACTTGTTCTCTGGGATGTAACGACCGCCAAATTTAGGCTCAACGTTTACCCAGCGACCGAAGCCGTAGTCGTGCAGTACTTCGTGACCGCGGTTGAACACGCTTAAGTGCAGGCCATCGTAGTGACCGTGGTCTAGTGCAGAGTGGTACTGATGGTCTGAGCCGTGTTGGCCAAACCAAATCAGAGCCATTGTGTCATCGTCTTGCTCGTCACGATGACGAAGAATGCTCACGCCGCCTTTCTCACCTTCAGGGCCGTCAGTCACGAACAGGCTACCCCAGTTGAATGGCTTGATTTCATCAGCCGCTTCAACCGCGCTTGATAGTGTTTTACCTGAGATATGAACCCATACGTCTTGCTGGTGATCAGCCATGCCAAGCAGAGTTTCAGTTTGCTCGTAGCGGTGGTAACACACAGATGTTGCCATGATCACGCCTTCATCGTTGATAGAAATCGTCTTCGATGAATCGTTCAGCGCTGGTAGCGTACCGTCTGGGAATGCCGTCTTAAATACCGCGTAAGACGTTGTCTTGATAACTGAATCGTTGAATTCGTAGATACCAAGCTCAGGCTGACGACGCTCAATAGCCTCTGCGAACAGGTAGATTGGACGCAGTGAGAAACGGTGGTAGTACGGACCTTCCATGTAGTAGCCGTCTGGCGAGAACAATTGGTCTAGCTGTGCTAGGAAACCACCGCTCACTTTGTCTAGCTTAAGGCCGTAAAGCGCTTTATCTACCGATTCTTGATCGTTGATTGCGTAGCCACAGATACCTACAGCTGCTACTGCCCATAGACCGTGGTTGTGTACGATGTCGAAGTCGTGGCCGTATGTTATAACGAACAGCTCGATCATCTGCTTGAATAGGTCGTTTTCAATCAGCGTTTTTTCATCTTCAGAAATCGTGTGGTAAACACAGCTGTATGCGCACGAAGCGTATAGCATCCACATGTTTTCATTCAGTGTTTGGTGGAAGATCTTACCCGGTGGGTTTGAATCACGGCTAGTGTTGCTCTCTAGCGATGGGTAAACCTTCGCGTAAGCCGTTAGCATATCTACGATGTAATCACGGTATTTAGTCTCTTCTGTGATAAGGAATAGACGACCCGCTAGATCCATATGGATGTAGTTCTGCTTATGACGGTTATGTTCGTAACCGCCGCCCTCGCCGTGTCCCGGAACTTCAATACCTACTTCTGCCATGTAAGCGTCAGTTTGGTTGATATCGCGAGTAAGTGCTTTTCCTAATAGGCTATCCTTGCCAAGTTCTTTACGAAGCTCTGCTGCTTCTTCAAAGTTCAGTAAAAGTGGTTGATAGCTCATTGTTATTTCTCCTGACCAGCTGAAGTTGAGTCAATTAGGTTCTCTTCTAGCGAGTAGAAACCTGTCCAGCTGTACGTTTTGCCATTTAATTCGACTTTGTGTTCAGTGGTGTCAGTCGCACCCAGTTGGTTGCTGATCATTACTGTGACACGAGAGGTATTCGTTTCAATTTCAACAACAGAACCGATGTTGTTGTGCGCCAGTACTTTGATGTCTTGTACTTGGCCACGAGCGTTCACTGACTGCTCAAACTCTTCGTTGAAGTAACCGTGCGTCTCTAGAACTGAAGCAAACAGCGTTGTTTCGCCTTTGCTACGCAGAATAAACGCAGGCTCAGAACGCAGGTTGAAGCTTGGGTCATTCGCACCAGAACGAGTAAAGATAACTTCACCGTTGTCGTTCGAGCTTGTACCTAACCATGTGTAGTAGGTGTTGTTTTGTAACCAGCTCACAAGTGCTGTCTCGTTCGCTTCACCACTTGCTACATTCCATAGGTGTTGGTAACCGAAGTCGCCACCTAGCGTGTGTAGCTCTTTGTTGGTTTGGTAACCGAAGTTTGTACGAACAATCTGACCTTCATACTGGTGAGAGTAATCGTATTGGTGCTCGCCTTTCGCTGAATCTAAGCGGTACAGGTCTAATAGTAGCGGAGATTCTAGACCTTCAAGGTTTAGCATGAACACACTGCGTTGCATGTCAAAACCATCGTAGTGATCGTTCGCGAACGCACTCATACCATTGATTTTTTGGTCTTCTACTTTGAAGAAGTGAGGCAAGCCGTGAACAGAGTCTGCGCGCTCAACATCAAAGTTGTTCTGACATTTTTCATCAATCGTTACCGCGTTGTGCGCGATAGTTTGACGAGCGTAAGATTTGTTTTCGTCTAGGTAACGGCCACCAAATTTTGGCTCCACGTTCACCCAACGACAGAAGCCGTATTCACGCAGCACTTCTTGACCACGGTTGAAGAAGGTAATACCTAGTGTATCGAAGTTGCCGTGGCCCATACCGTGTTGGCCGTAGTTCATCACTAGCTGAGACACATCGCCTTTGCTGTCTTGCATACGGATGAAGCCTTGAGCACCGTTGTGACCTTCTGGGCCTTCGTTCAACTCAACACTTGGCCAGAAAGGCATACCAATTTCTTTCTCAGCAGTTGCTGCTTCGTATGCCTTAGAAAGCTCTAATCCACAAGCATGCATCCATACTGCGTCTTGAATCTTCGCCATACCAAGGATGTTTTCGTCTACCTTGCCATCCACTGCGTAGTGCTTGCTGTAAACACTTACCGCAACTTGTACGCCCATGTCTGTGATACCCATAGTGCGAGACGCATCGTTCAGTGCTGGGAATTCACCATTAGGGTAAGCCGTTGAAAGCATCGCTTGTACTGTGTTACCAATCACGCCGTCTTTGTAGTTGTAGATGTCTACTTCTGGCATGTGACGGTGAATCACCTCTGCGAAAACACACGTTGGGCGAATCGCATAACGGTGGTAATAAGGACCTTCCATGTAGTAGCCAGAAGGTGCAAACAGTTGAGAGATTTGCGCTAGGAAACCGCCTGTGTCGTTACGATCAAGACCGTATACCGACATTTCCAGGTACTCGCGTTTGCCCAGTGCTAGGCCACAAATACCGACAGCTGCTACAGCCCAGATACCATGATTGTGGATGCGGTCGAAGTCGTGTGCATACTTCACCGTGAACATCTCAAGCATAGGTTCGAAGATGCGAGACTCGATATTGTCTCGTTGTTCTTGCGTCAAAGTAGACTTAACGCACGAATACGCCAGGCTAGTGAACATTAACCAGCAATGTTCGTTTAGAATTTGGTGGAAAAGACGACCCGTTGGATTTGTGTTCTTTTGAACATGGAAATCAAACGTCAGGTACTTGTCTGCGTATACTTCCAATAGTTCAGTAACGAAATCAGCGTACTTTTGCTCTTTAGTGATAAGGAACAAACGGCCAGCTAGGTTCATGTATGTGTAGTTTTGTTTGTGACGGTTGTGCTCGTAACCACCCGCCTCGCCATGCCCTGGCACGTCAATAGGTAAACGCATGAAGGCTTCCAGCTCTTTTTGGTTAGCTGCGATCGTCTTACCCATTAAACTTGAACGGCCAACTTCTAAATGAAGTGCTTCAATTTCCGCGTCCGTTAGTAGTATTGGTTGTGTAGTCATGTTCTTTATCACCCTCGATGAAGAGTTTCTATATTTGAATTTCAATCTAATTCTTAAACTCCATATAAAGTAATACAATATGAGGTTTAATCCCACCAATTCATCGCTAAATGATGAGCAGAATCACATAAATCTCGCTAAACCTTTGATCTAAAAAGCCAATAACAACTATCAGAGTTGTGTTAAGTCTTTGATTTTACAACACAATAAAAAGTAGCACTTGATCAATATCACACATTTCTGGATATATTGTATTACAATTAAACCCAATCACTTATGATGGACACAACTTAATGAACATATAAAAAATTTACACGCTTTGGAGAGACACAATGAACGCATTCTTTATCAATAACGAGCAACCTTGGGAAGAGCTGGGTGGCGGTATTAAGCGCAAGATCGTGGCGTACACTGACGATCTAATGGCTGTACACCTATCTTTTGACAAAGGCGCGATTGGTCATCCTCATACTCACGAAATTCATGATCAAATTGGTTATGTGGTTCGCGGTAGCTTTGAAGCTGAAATCGAAGGCGAGAAAAAAGTTCTAAAAGAAGGTGACGCGTACTTTGCACGTAAGCACATGATGCATGGTGCAGTTGCTCTTGAGCAAGACAGCATTCTTCTTGATATCTTCAATCCAGCTCGCGAAGACTTCCTAAAATAATATATAGCGCAACCTCAGTTGCTAAGGTAAGCACATGAAATCATTTAATATCGCGGTCATTGGCGAATGTATGGTTGAGCTACAGAAAAAAGATGATGGGCTTAAGCAAACATTTGGTGGTGATACACTTAATACGGCTTTATACCTGTCTCGCTTAACCCAAGAACACAACATCAAAACAAGCTATGTAACCGCATTAGGCAATGATCCGTTCAGCCTAGATATGCTGGATAAGTGGAATGCAGAAGGCATCGACACTAGCTTGGTAAAGCAAATCGATGACAAGCAACCTGGCCTCTACTACATTGAAACTGATGAGACGGGCGAACGTAGCTTTCACTACTGGCGTAATGATGCAGCAGCAAAATACTTGCTTGATGGTGACGATGCATCATTAGTGCTAGACAAACTGTTCTCGTACGATGCTCTTTACCTAAGTGGTATCACATTAGCGATTCTGACAGAGAAAGGTCGCACTGCCCTACTGGCGTTCTTGGAAGAGTACAAAAAGCAAGGTGGCCAAGTTATTTTTGACAATAACTTCCGACCTAAGCTTTGGAAAAGCCAAGAAGAAGCGCAATCTTGGTATTTACAACTACTCAAATTCACTGATATCGCGCTCCTGACCTTTGACGATGAGCAAGAACTTTATGGTGACACATGCATTGAACAATGTATTGAGCGCACGACAAAAAGCGGTGTTAAAGAGATCATCATTAAACGTGGTAGCAAAGACTGCCTAGTGGTTGAAGCGGATGCCGCGCATTATGTGGCGCCAAACCCGGTAGACAAGGTTATTGATACCACTGCCGCAGGCGACTCATTCAGTGCAGGTTTCCTAGCGAAGCGATTCTGTGGTGGTAATGCCCGTGATGCTGCGTTTGCAGGCCACTGTGTCGCTGGCGCAGTGATTCAACATCAAGGTGCAATTATTCCTAAAGAAGCAATGCCAACACTGTCTCTCTCTTCTTAATTTGATGTAAGCATGACGCCATTATCTGCGTCATGCTATGCTCAATCAAAGTACTAGACGAGACGAACCAATAGATTTTAAAGCGCTGATAATTCAATAGTTATCAGTCAATTTAGACGTGAGATATTATCCATGACGACATTAAATGAACAACTGGCTAACCTGAAAGTTATCCCTGTAATCGCAATCAACCGTGCAGAAGACGCTATCCCTCTAGGTAAAGCGCTTGTTGAAAACGGCATGCCATGTGCGGAAATCACACTACGTACTGAATGTGCAATCGAAGCGATTCGCATCATGCGTAAAGAGTTCCCAGACATGCTAATCGGCTCTGGTACGGTACTGACTAACGAGCAAGTGGACGCATCTATCGAAGCGGGCGTGGACTTCATCGTCAGCCCTGGCTTTAACCCACGTACGGTTCAATACTGTATAGACAAAGGCGTTGCTATCGTTCCTGGTGTAAACAACCCAAGCCTGGTTGAGCAAGCAATGGAAATGGGCCTACGCACACTTAAGTTCTTCCCTGCTGAGCCTTCAGGCGGCACAAGCATGCTTAAAGCACTGACAGCCGTGTACCCAGTAAAATTCATGCCAACTGGCGGCGTGAGTTTAAAGAACGTTGATGAATACTTGTCTATCCCTTCTGTTCTTGCATGTGGTGGTACGTGGATGGTTCCAACAAAACTTATCGACGAAGGTAAGTGGGACGAGCTAGGTGCTCTAGTACGTGATGCAGTGAATCACGTCGCAAAATAATTCATCTAGCGACAGATTATTTTTAAAGCGAGCCTCTTGGCTCGCTTTTTTCGTTTAAGCTGCTTTTGCGATAGATTTGGACTTCAATAGTATGATGATAATGACGCAAAGATGAGTGAGGCGCTCATCGTTAGCCCTGTCTTAGAACCACCTATACTTACTGTTTTAGGAAGAGATCTGGAAACAAAAGTAGATGCTAGTTATTTCGTCTAAACAACAGAGTCACACCCTTAGCATCTAACTTCATGATTTTAAAAGGAGTCAATGGTATTACAAATGGTTACATTTAAAAGCAATTAGTATTACGAATTGGATTTTACAAAAGTGCTTTAAAGCCCCATATGTCATAGCTTTGTCAGGATTTTTATATATCAAAAAGCTCTTGGTTTGGATCACAATAAAAGCATATTGTAGTACAAATATACCTGTAAAAGAGTAATCTAGGAGTCAGTTAATGATCACACTTAAAAGGCTGAAAAAATGACTATTGATACTCTTGTTGTTCTTGCCTACTTCTTCTTTCTTGTAGCCATTGGTTGGATGTTCCGTAAGTTCACAACGTCGACAAGTGATTACTTTAGAGGGGGCGGCAAAATGTTGTGGTGGATGGTTGGTGCAACCGCCTTCATGACACAGTTTTCAGCATGGACGTTTACAGGTGCCGCAGGACGCGCGTTCAGTGACGGTTTCGTCGTTGTAATCCTATTCTTAGCCAATGCATTTGGCTACTTCATGAACTACATCTATTTTGCTCCAAAATTCCGCCAGCTTCGCGTTGTAACAGCAATCGAAGCAATTCGTCAGCGTTTTGGTAAAACTTCAGAGCAATTTTTCACTTGGGCTGGTATGCCTGACAGCTTGATTTCAGCGGGTATCTGGTTGAACGGTCTTGCAATTTTCGTTGCTGCTGTATTCAACATTCCAATGGAAGCAACCATCGTTGTAACAGGTCTAGTACTCATGTTGATGGCGGTAACTGGTGGTTCTTGGGCCGTTGTTGCATCTGACTTCATGCAAATGCTTGTTATCATGGCTGTAACGATTACTTGTGCAGTTGCGGCATACTTCCACGGTGGCGGTCTAGGCAACATCGTTGCAAACTTCGATGGCGACTTCATGGTTGGTAACAACCTGAACTACATGAGCATCTTCATCCTTTGGGTTGTATTCATCTTCATCAAACAATTCGGTGTAATGAACAACAGTATCAACGCTTACCGCTACCTGTGTGCAAAAGACAGTGAAAATGCGCGTAAAGCGGCTGGCCTTGCATGTGTGCTAATGATTGTTGGTCCACTAATTTGGTTCCTACCAGCTTGGTACGTAAGTGCATTTATGCCTGACTTCGCTGACCAATACGGTTCAGTAGGTGCAGACGCTGCTTACCTAGCATTCGTACAAAACGTAATGCCTGCAGGTATGGTTGGTCTTCTAATGTCAGCAATGTTCGCGGCTACCATGTCTTCTATGGACTCTGGTCTAAACCGTAACGCAGGTATCTTCGTGATGAACTTCTACAGCCCAATTGTTCGCCCACAAGCGACACAGAAAGAGCTGGTTGTAGTAAGTAAAGCAACGACAGTAATGATGGGCTTCATCATCATCGGTATTGGCTTGTTCATCAACTCACTGCGTCACCTAAGCCTGTTCGATATCGTACTAAACGTTGGTGCATTGATTGGCTTCCCAATGCTTATCCCTGTACTTCTAGGTATGTGGGTTCGTAAGACTCCAGACTGGGCTGGTTGGGCAACACTGATTGTAGGTGGCTTCGTTTCTTACATCTTCGGTATCTCTCTACAAGCTGAAGACGTGCAAAACTGGTTTAACCTAGAACACGCACTAACGGGTCGTGAATGGTCTGACTTGAAAGTAGCACTGAGCTTAGCAGCACACGTTGTGTTCACTGGTGGCTTCTTCCTAGCAACAACACTGGTTTACAAAGGTCGTACACCGGAGCGTGAAGCAGAAGTTGAGAAACTATTCGAGAACTGGAACACACCAGTTGTGGCCGAGTCTCAAGAGCAGCAAAACCTAGACACTAAACAGCGTTCAATGCTTGGTAAACTAATCTGTACTGCAGGTTTCGGTATCCTAGCGATGGCTCTGATTCCAAATGACATTACTGGTCGCGCCCTATTCCTACTGTGTGGTTCGATTGTACTGTCAGTTGGTGTACTACTGGTTAACGCCTCTCGCGGTGGCGTAAAAAAGCTCGATGAGCCAGCGGCAATGAAATAAGCATTGCTTCTAGCAGCAAAACAGCTTCTAGCAAGAATACACCGTTAACAAACAAAACGCCCAAGCATCAATGCTTGGGCGTTTTTTTATATGTTCAGTACTGAGGAAGATAAGACTTTCCTGCCCTACTGTTTGTTGTGCTTGCTGTTTATTGATCCTGCTGTTTATTCAGCCAACGCTTTGACTCTTAGCTTTTGGTCAAGTTCATACAGGTGTTCAGCAGCTTCCATATGTTGAGGATAATCCGCAAATTTCTCGCGCTGTTCTGGCGTCATCTTACAGGTTTCATCGACTAGCATTAGCGTCCAATACAACTTAGTGGTGCGTAACATCGCCAGTAACGGCTTCAGCACCTCTTTTTCGTAGACTTGAATCAACTGTTCGATCCATTCGTCACGTTCGTCTTCAGTTGAAATAGCACCTTCAATCGCTGCAATAACGTTTAGGTATTTTGGGTTGGCCTTGAGCTTGTCCATAACAGACTCTGTCTCTTTAGCGAGCTCTTCAAGCTCTAGCCTTATTGCAGCGATCCAACTCGCTTGGGTAAGTGCGTCAGCGTCAATTGTCTCAAAATCAGACTTAATGCGACGCTCAACGTTCTTTTGTGCCTGCTTAACGACAGAACGCACTTTTTGAAAAGGAAGTTGGTACTCCTTACCTAGCTCAGTGATCAATGTGTGAAAACCACCATTTGGTAAATGCAGGTTCTCTTTAAATGTCGCCAAAGCCGCCTCTTGTTCAGGTGTAAGGTTACTCATTCTCTGTCCTTTTAATCTCTTCTAACTCTCAACGGACTGCCGAGCATAACATCATTCACTCTTGCTGTTGGAGCGAGTCCCTCTTATGAGTCCAAATATCTCTTTAAGTGACGAGATAATAAGCACTCGTGGCATTAAATGGTAAATCCTGAACTTCTGAATTCTGTACATTACGTGCACAAGGGTTGTATCGCAGACAGGAGTCTCCCAACTAAATAAGAGAACACCATGACATACTCAGATTACAAAGAATCCGATCTACACAAATGCGTTATCGTTACAGTTGAGTTACTCACATCAACAGCCAAGTTTGCTATCAAAGCCAGCGCCACTCTATTTAAATGTTTTCGTTGGCTCGCTATTAAGGCTTATCGGTATGTTATGAAATAGACTTAAACGCGTTAAGTACCCCAACCAAAATTTCAAAAAGCGCTACCTGATAAAAGGTAGCGCTTTTTCGTTTTTCACATCTCAGGTTAATAGTCTCGTAGAGTTCAAAGCGATGAAAGTTTATCCAACCGGTGGCGTTAAATGGTAAAACTCATCAAAACAAATCGCCCATACTACACCTGTTCCAACGAAACAGACTTATTCAATAATACAGGTACTAAGATGAAAAAGATGGCACTAAAGATTGTAGGACTCACGGTTTTAGCTTCGGCGCTAACGGGTTGTATCGGTAGTAATGCTGTCACAGGGAAAGTGATGAAATTCAACGTAGAAGTTGTAGATAACCGCTACGCTCGAGCAGGCGTGAACTTCTTACTTGCCCCCGTCTACGGTATCACTACCGCCGCCGACTACGTGGTGTTCAACTCACTAGAGTTCTGGACTGGCAAAAACCCTATCAGTGGCGCGCCACACGTCTTTGATACGGAAGCAGACACACACTTCAAAGTGAATGATGAACTCGACCCAAGCCTGAAAGAGGCTCCGGTTGCACCCCTGTCTAACAATCGCACCATCGAAACAGGCGAAATGATTCAGATTGATGAAAACACTATCCAGATGGATATCGTGTACAACACAGGAGAAAGTGCAACCTTAACGGGTATTAGAGAGGGTGAAGAAGTCAGTTACTACATGAATGGTGAGCTCGTTTCTCAAACGACCATTAGCGAGCTAGAAGCCCTGAAGAAAGGTAACTCATAAACCGATTTAAACGTTTAATTAGACATTAATAGAAAGGCCGTTGAGAGTCACATCACTCTCAACGGCCTTTCTCGTTTATTCCCAGTGCTAGCTAATTTTGGCTATCCTGCCCTTGATTCAATCGAATGCTCACCAAGCTTGCCACCATGATAGCAAGATAGAAACTTCCGATGATTGATTCCATAAACACGAAGAACTGAGCAACGGGAAGGGCCGGAGATATATCGCCATAACCAACGGTCGTAAGCGTAATAAAGCTAAAGTACATCGCGTTAAACAAATTACTCAGCCACTCTCGCTCTTCTAACCCGTTAAACGCGTTGGGGAGAATCTCCAAGATCAGAAGATAGATGGTTGCCCAAGCCAAACCGATTAATAGGTAGATACAGATGGAACCTATAATGTGGTTCTTGGTGACATTAGATGCCTGCATCACCTGTTTAAGTGCCGAGTAAATATGAGAGAACAGAAACGCAGCGAGCGCTAATAGAGTGACAATGGAGAGGTTATAATCTTCAAAGAATGAGAATACCCCAGATACCCCCGCCGTGAGCAAAAGTAACCCATACCAAGAACGATACAGTGCTCGCTCTTGATGTATCCCTGCAATAGAAACCGCCAATGTCATGATTATTAGGAATAAAATTGTCTTTTGCCCTTGAGGGTAGAATTGCTGCATCACGGCGCAGCCGAAGAACAGCACTAGCAAGGCAAAAAACAGAAAGTAAAAATTGTCATCCTTCGACACTGGCTTCATTTAGCTTGCCTCTTTTTCTTTCTGGTCTTGTTGGTTAACCTGGTCCTCTTGCTCCAAATTGAGCCAAACCATCATCAGCTCATAGGTTAAGCTCAGTACCACTGCGCCCACAAACAAACCTACAATACCCGACATCGCCATCCCACCTAGTGCACCAAGAAGGATAACCAGCATAGGGATGTGAGAACCACGGCTTAATAGAACAGGCTTTAGAATCGCGTCACTACCACTAACGATCAAACACCAAACCAAGAACAAGCTAGCCGCGAGTGTCGACTCAACACTGAACATGTAGATAATCGCAGGGAGTAGCGCCAGAATCGGTGGCAGTTGGATAATCGCAATTAACAGCACCGCTAAAGCCCAGAAAGCAGCGGCAGGAACACCAGCAATCACTAAACCAATTGCAGACATAACTGACTGAATCAAAGCAACCCCAATAACGCCCTGAACCACGCTGCGCACCGTTACTTTAGAGAGCTTAACGAGCTCTTCTCCTCGACCATCAGTTAGGCGTGCGACCAAATGCGTCAAACCCACTTGGCACTTATCAGCATTACTCATAAATGCGCCCGCAATGATGGTAGAGATAATAAACTGAACAAAACCACCACCCAGAGATCCAAGAATCGAGGCTGCTTTTGATGCGAACTGTTTTATCTCATCCGCATATTTAACAAAAGCGCCTTCAATGTTGGTTGATGCGTAGACTAACGCGCCATAGATCTTTTCACCCACAAGAGGGATCTCTTGCAAAGACTGTTTAGGCTTAGGGACGGACAATGTCCCATCTTGAAGACCACTCATTAGGTCAGATGCACTGGTATAGATGCCTGAGGACAAAGCGATAAGAGGGATCAGGAGCAGCAACACACCAACAAAACTCAACAGTCCACTGGCTTTACCTTTAGACATTCCAGTTTTGTTTGAAATCGCCACCGCTACAGGATAGAGCGCTGTCGCAATGATCGCTCCCCACACCACCAGCAGAATAAAAGGACGTAGAATTGAGAAACACCAATACACAAGGATCGCTACAGCGGCAATTTTTATCGCAGCATCAATCGCTTGTTTAGAAAAGTCGTCAGTTAACTTCATAAAACATCCTTGTTCACTAAAAATTAAGGCTGATTTTGCAGAAACTTCCAATTCCGGGTCTCAAGAAATAGGGAAGCCAAAATCATATAAACACCGATCATCACCAATTGAACAATGCGTATCAGTGTGTTGCTATCAATGTCACCTGAGCTCATCAAGGTACTGCCAATAAGAACAAGTAAGGTACTAAACGCTGTCGCAAATATCGGGGCTTTCTCTGGCACGGTATAGATTTTCCGAGCCATAAAGATCGCCACTAAACCAATAAACAGCGAATAAAAAACAATGTTAGGCACGATGGCGAGAATAGAGAACGCTGCAATAGCCAGTAGCCCGCCAATGCCATTACTGATCACCAAGAAGGCGCTCAGTTTCACTGACTTCTCTGCCGTGATCATCAAAGAGAGAAGCGCAATAAACATCATAGTCAACAATGCTTCAGAGATTTGAAAAATGAAGAAGAAGCAAACCACTGGATAAGAGATGATCATCGCTCTAAACGCAGCATACCAACGCTGTTGGCGATCAAGAGGCGGCGCCGCAAAACCTGAGAAGTCGGATTTTGGTTCAGGGAAATAGATATGAACCAACGCAAAAATCAGCACCGATACTACGCCAGACGTCGCTAATCCTGATGCCAAAAGTACAGAGACTCCCGGATTAGATATCGCCATAAACGGCAACATCAGTACGGCGATCAGCAAAATGGTCGCGAATAAATTCCACTTGGGATCGACAAACAAGTAGTAACCCCAAAGCATCATCAAACCAACCAATACCAATAGTGGGATCGGATACTGGGTAATTCCTCTTGAGAGCAACAAACCTAATACCATGGTTGCGACCAATGCAAGTAGCAGCTCGTAAACCGTCTCTTTATGTAGAGTTGGCTTATCAATCAAGAACTTTGCAGTGAACACGGGAGCTACGAATGCCAAGGGCCAATTGATCCATGCTGCAATAAAAACCGATATGGTTACGCCTACTGTGAAACGCAAAATTCGTCGCTGTACCTGTTCATCTAAGATGACGTTATCTGACATAAGAAAGCACGCTGATGAAACGAATCCAGAGTTTGCCAATTGCATTAAAGATGAAGTTATCGCCGCTATAGACTATCACATCCGCTTGGCCGCCCACCCGAAGTAAACCCGACACATCATTGCGTTCAAACTCGATGGTGATAGGTAACATCTGGGTTTGTCGTAACCAACCTGTCTGTTGATTCGCTTGAGCAAGCTTACCCGCTTGATCGTTTTTCCCCCAATCAACACCCCAGTCAATACTCGTCACTTTTCCTTTAATGACCTTGCCCGGCGCGAAGTCTAAGGCCACTTCAACCTCATCTCCGACTGTGACATTGCCCAAGCTGTTTTCACGATAATACGCTTCGATCCAGATATCCTGAGTTGAAACAAAGGTCATGATTGGCTGACCAGAAGAGGCATAGAAACCCTCGGACAAACTGAAATTTGAAACACCACCTTGGGTTGGTGCCGTGATAACGGTTCTCTCTAGATTGAGTTGTGCTTGCTCAAGCGCTAATAAGGCCGCTTTAACTTGGCTATTCTCTTCACCCTCTTTACCCATCTGTTGCTTGGCGCGCTCTAGATCCGCCTCTGCATTGGATACCGCTGCACGCGCTGTGGCAACCGCTGCTCGTGCCTTATCTGCGTCAGACTTTGACACCACGCCTTTGTCTGCCATTGCCAGTACGCGTTTCGCTTGTAGATCTGTGTTCTGTCTTTCGACAATCGCAGAAGTCAGTTTGGCCTGCGCAGAAGCGATATTGGCGGTTTGAGCACCCACGTTCTGTCCAGCAATTTCTAGGTTTTGCTCTGCTTGCGCCACAGCAATCCGATAATCAGAATCATCCAATACTGCTAGCACGTCACCCTGCTCCACCAATTGGTTTGGTTGAACTCGGATATCTAGGACTTTGCCAGAGACTTCTGGCTTGATAGGAACGATGTAACCTTTAACGCGGGCGTTGTCAGTAATTGGAATAACACGATCTGATATAACACTAAAAATCAGCATAGCAGCAACAAACAACAACAAATAGTTGGTCACCTTCCTGACTTTATCTTTTTTATTTACTTGAGGTGTGGATTCACTGTTTGCAGATGATTCCGACTCTTTAGTTTCAGACATACCACTCCCTTTCATCTAGGTAACATCAACAAAATTAATACTTTAAAAATAAGCGTACTCGTGGAAAACTCAAGAAATTGCAGTTAAATTTATCTGATGGCACTCTGTAACTGATAGATGCGTCTAATTTATTGCCAATACACGCACGTCTATTGCAAAAACACACAAAGGATTGTTTCGTGATGGCAGAAACCAAGTATCAAGTTCCTGTAATACAAACCAATTATGCGAAGATCTTAGTGCAGATGTTTAGCGACTATGGACTCGACTTGCATCAGTTGCTGAAAGACTCTGGTCTTCCTCCCGATCTAATCCAGTCCGACAGTGATTTTGTGCCCTCAGAGTCCATTAAACGCTTGATTTACCTGACTTCCGCTCAACTTGGGGTTTCAAAGTTTACTGACCTGCTTGGGCTAGCATTTCGACGCCGCATCATCCCACATGTCTTGCATCAGTTTGTCGATTACCAAACCATTGGCGACGCGCTTCAACACATCAATCAAATTTTCTCCAACGACTCGCCAGGGAGCCGCGTCTCTTTAGTACAAGAACATGGCCAAGTTTGGTTCTGCCGTCAGGCTCCGGACGAGGATTCAACGATGTTTCAATGGGGCGAGGCTTTTGCCATCATCTACATCATTGAGCTCATTACGATTCTCTCAAACAATCAGTGGCAGCCAGATAAAATCCGACTTCAAGGTAGAGAAACAGATGTCATCAGTACTATCACTACCAGCCGTTGCCAACTCTTTATAGAACAAGGCATGACAGCGGTGATGATCCCAAGCGATATCTTGATATTGCCAATTCAGCTTACTAGTAAAGACCTAAGCCCCAAGCCTGCCCTTGTGGAGTGGCACACCAGCTTTACTGATAGTATCTACGAGCTACTTAAGCCGTACATGAAAGAGCAAGATCTATCCATCGAAGATGCCGCTCAATTGCTTAACTTTTCGGTGCGAACTTTCCAAAGAAAACTTAAACAAGAGAACACCTCTTTTCGCAAAATAAAAGAGAATCTAATGTTTTCAGTAGCATGCGAACTGATGGAAGAAGGTCATACGCTAACCTACATTTCCAGCCAACTTGGCTACACCAATATTTCGCACTTTTCGAGAGCCTTTAAACGTGTATCAGGGCTAACGCCTAAAATTTACCAGCGGTCTATTTCATCTACTCGATAGAAGAACTAAGCCATTGAGTGCGTTGGGCTATTGTGACTATTTTTCACAATGACTTTTACCATTTCACGCCATATCGAAATTTAGAGAGTGACGTATGATCTTCTTGCAGCGAAGTCAACGATTTGAAAGGTAGACAATATTAGTTGTTAAGTAGGAAAAGTAAGCTACCACCACTCAAAGAGCTGCCATAGTTGAAGTTGATGCCTACGCCGAAGTTATCAAAGAAATAAGAGTCGTATGGCATATCAAACACTAAACCAGCACCAAACTCGTAGTAGTAGTGTGTATCGAGTGGTTCGGTCAGATCTCCAGCTACATCGATTCTTCTAAAGTTGTAGTGGATCTGAGGATTCTTTAATGACCAAGCGTCTAGCGCTACATTCTGCCTAAACTCGAGTTCATTAATAAACCTTAGGCCCTCTGGGTTACCGATGTCACCATCGTTTGCTTCTCCCCAACCCGTTCCATAAAAATAACGCGCTCGTGACGAAATATTCCAACTGCCCCACTCTTTCTTTTGAAGGTATTTGAGCTTAACTGACGGTTCACCTATCAAGGCCCATGCCGACGTATTCAGCGCGTAACCATCAAGCACAGGCTGAAATGCTTGGGAATAGCTGTTGTTGTATTCATATTTGTTGCGGTAATAGAGCAAATGAGAGCCCAGCCCATAAGCGACAGACCAATGTTGGTCTAACTGATTTCTCACCCCGAAAAAGCCATACAAACCAAACACCGAATCTTTATTTGGGTTCACACGACGATCATTAGTCACATCCGATGAAACCTCAATGTCCTGCTCAGATAACGCGTACGAGCCACGTACCGACCAAATCAGATCAACATCAGGGTCTTCGGTGTTTATCAAAGATGAGTAAGGAATTGAGCCCACGCTGACTTGGCTTCGAGTATCAACGGTTTTATCAGAACCAAAGCCACTGTCGTTGAGGTTAATAAACGAATTAGGGTCAAAGTCTACAAAACCAATCGAAACAGCATCGCTATCGGTGAGCGCGATAGACGCTGCAAAAATCTTCTCCAAACGGTTCTGAATCGCCTCATTAGAGGAATAAACACTGGACGAAATAAGACCTGTTAAAAGTACACCAGTCGTGGGGGACTTGAGGAATTGGGGTGAAAGCATTAAGTTGACTCCATTCAAACTTATGCTTCAAGTGTAATTGGAAAATTCGCTATTTCAATCAGAGGGTTAAAGTTGGGAATCGAGCACCTCGCAAGGCGAGCTGTAAAAAACTCGCAAGATCGATTGCCCCATAAAGCTCCTCAACATCTTGTACTCGATAGTGAATGATCATGGTCAGTCCTCCGTCGTTGATAGGATTTCAAATAATGAATGAAATTCCATCTTGGCGTATCCCCAAACCACTTACTTACCATTTTATGCCATCGATTTAAGATGAGACTGCGGTAAAGACAAACTGTGTCTTCTAGACCTTGCGCTCTTTACGATACTGTCTGGGTGTCATTTTCATTTGACGTTTAAAGGCGCGAGTGAAGTGTGAAGAATCTGAGTAACCCATTTTGGCGCCGATATCTGTAATTGATAAATCAGAGTGCTCAAGTAAAAATAGTGTCTGCTCTAGCACCATCTCTTCTATCAGGGCTTTGTAAATCACTCCCTCTTTTTCCAAACGCCGTTGGATTGTCCTCACGTTGATGTTGAGGATCTCAGAGGCAAGACTAATCGGCAGTTTACCCATAGACAAATAGGGCTTAATCGCTAACTGAAACGAGCTAACAAATGAGTGAACGCCACCGATTTGCTTAATGGGTTGTTGAAAATTCTCAGCCTTCATACTCAAATTTCGAGCTAAGACGATAGGCGATTGCATAAGTGAGTCAGGAATTTCAAATGCCGTGACCGGACGACCGATAAAAAACTGAGCCTCTGCCATCTCAGGTAATGATTGAAAATACTCTAAATCACTACTTTGGATCCCTACCTCAGTTGCACGCCACTTACCTTGAGTCAGACTCAGAAGTAACTCATTAATAAATATGACCGAGAATAACTCTGACAGCTTAAACCATGGCGCGTCAGAAAAAGGTTTTTCGCGCACCAACCACCATTTTCCGCCGGACTGCTTGGTGTAAATATTGGCCCCCGTGGAACGAGCTTTAAGCTGCTCAGCGAATTCATCTAAAGCGGCTTTCAGCGAAGTCCGTTCAGATAACTGGGCCAAAAACTTAGGGACATAGACTTGCTTACAGAAACTCCATAGCAAGAGCGTTAATTCTTCTCTGGATGCAGACTGCTCCATCAACTCAAGCACGTTCTTAAACGCGGTTTCAGGAAGGTGCTGATAGTCACGTTCATGAGTAAAAATATCGTTAGGGATCTTCGCTTCTCGCAGTAAGAAATAAATGTCTTGGTCAAACTGCTGCAGCAGTTCAACAAACCACTCCACATCATCGGCATTGACGATGGCAATCGAATTACTCTGCTCCGCCATTAATGGGTCCTTTCACAATGGGTTCTATATTATTCTAATCAAAAAAAGGGCCGCTATATGCGACCCAATCCATTTCTGCCTGACGAATCTCAATTTATAGCTTAATTGATTTCGTCATGCCGGCTTCAGCGTGCCCTTTAAAGTTACACGCGAATTCAACGTTATTGTCACCGTGGAAGTGCCACATAAACTGACGGGCCTTTTTGGGTTCTACGACAATAGAGTTCTTGGTGTCATGTTCCATGCCCGCCATTGCTGCCATCATTTTGCGGTGACTCTCTAGTTCTTCTTTGCTACCAATCGAGAATTCATGAGACTCATTGCCCGCATTCATTACCACAAATTGCACCACATCGTTTGGCTCGATCTTAACTTCTTTTTTGAAAGTGATGATTTTATCGTCATCGAGGATCACATGAACCACTTTGTCTGGCTTAGCGCCATTAGCTGGCATCCCTACACTGGATGTAAGTTGCATTCCCATCATACTCGAATGATCCATAGTGGAATGGTCCATCATTTCATGACTCATCGAGCTGTGATCCATCTTTCCATGGTCCATTTTAGAGTGGTCCATCTGCGCAAAAGCAGAAGAAGTAAATAGAGCTAAGCTCAACGCGATAATTGTCTTTTTCATAATAATTCCTAATGTTGTTTTGACCCAGCGAAAGTCTCATTGGGTCATTTAATTCAATAACCTAGAGAGAATCTATTTCAGATCTCGCTGTTTCCACAAAACGAAAATGGCGGGGATCACCAGCAGCGTCAGAAGTAATGCTGATGCCATGCCTCCAATCATAGGGGCTGCAATTCTCTGCATGACTTCTGAGCCTGTACCCTGCCCGTACATAATTGGAATCAAACCAATGATTACCGTCAGGACCGTCATCATCACCGGACGAACTCGTAAGCCAGCACCTTCACGAATCGCATCCAGCAGATCCTTGTGCTGCAGCGGTGTGTGCGCATTCTCGTGGTCTTGTTTTTTGAAGTTCCACGCTTGGTTGAGGTACACCAACATAATCACTCCGATCTCCACTGCAACGCCGGCCAAGGCAATAAAGCCAACGCCTACGGCTATCGAAAAGTTGTAACCGAGGTAATGCATCAACCACACCCCGCCAACCATCGCGAGCGGTAAAGTCAGCATGATCACCATGACTTCTCCAACACGTCGGAAGCTCAAGTAAAGTAAGAGCATGATGATTGCAATGGTGATTGGCACAACAATGCTCAAGCGCTCCTTAGCTCGCTCCATGTATTCGTATTGGCCAGACCAAGCCAACGAATAACCAGCAGGAAGCTCTAGATGTTCTGCCACCGCACGCTTGGCGTTTTCGACATAAGTTCCTAAGTCACGCCCTTCAATATCAACAAATGCCCAACCGTTTGGACGCGCATTTTCCGTTTTGATCATTGGCGGACCATCTTCGTAACGCACGTCAGCGACATCGGCTAACGCGATGCGTGCACCATTCGCTGTTATCAGAGGCAGGTTTTGCAACTTGATCACCGAATCACGATACTCTTGCGGGTAACGAACATTAATCGGATAACGCTCTAAACCTTCTACCGTCTCACCGACATTCATCCCACCTACTGCTGTTGATATCACTTGCTGTATCTCAGCGATGTTTAGGCCATAACGCGCAGCAGCTCGGCGATCAATGTCGATAGTGACATAACGACCACCAGCTACACGCTCCGCATAGACAGACGCAGTTCCCGGTAAGTCATTAAGAATAGGTTCAATATCTGCCCCTATCTTCTCGATAACTTTCAGATCAGGTCCTGCAATCTTGATCCCGATTGGAGTCTTAATCCCTGTCGCCAACATATCGATACGAGTTTTGATTGGCATAACCCAAGCATTGGTTAGGCCCGGGAACTGAATCAGGTTATTGAGTTCATCACGCAGCGACTCCGGTGTGACACCGTCACGCCAGGTGTCTTTCGGTTTAAACTGAATCACCGTCTCAATCATGGTTAGTGGCGCGGGATCGGTCGCTGTTTCTGCCCTGCCGATCTTGCCCCACACCGTTTCTACTTCAGGAATGGTTTTAATCAACTTATTGGTTTGTTGGAGTAATTCACGCGCTTTACCTATCGAGATACCCGGATAGGTCGTCGGCATGTACATCAAATCGCCTTCATCCAGCGGTGGAATGAACTCGCTGCCTAGCTTACTGGTTGGGTAATACGCAGATGCCATCAAAGCCAGTGCGAACAGAATGATCGTTTTCGGGAAACGCAAGCTTAGGTTAAGCAATGGGCGATACAGTCCAACCAAGCCTTTATTGATTGGATTCTTATGCTCAGGAAGCACCTTGCCACGAATGAAGTAACCCATAAGCACAGGAACTAAGGTGATCGCCAAGCCCGCAGACGCCGCCATCGCATACGTTTTAGTGAACGCCAACGGTGAGAACATCTTGCCCTCTTGCCCTTCCAATGCGAACACAGGCACAAAGCTCAACGTAATAATAAGAAGCGAGAAGAAAAGCGGTGCCCCCACTTCTTCAGCAGCTTTACCTATCACCTGCCAACGATTGTTATCATTCAGCGGAGTGCGCTCAATGTGTTTATGCACGTTCTCAATCATCACGATCGCGCCATCAACCATAGCCCCGATAGCAATTGCGATCCCGCCTAGAGACATGATGTTGGCGTTGATTCCTTGCCAGTGCATCACGATGAATGCCGACAAAATACCAACTGGAAGGCTCAGTGCGATGACTAATGATGAGCGAATATGGAATAGGAATAACGCGCACACAATCGCGACCACTAAGAACTCTTCAGCAAGCTTTTGCCAAAGGTTTTCTACTGCTGAGTCAATCAAGGTTGATCGGTCATAGGTCGCAACAATCTCAACCCCATCCGGCAAGCTGCGTTGTAACTCATCAAGCTTTATTTTTACCTCCGCGATCACCTCACTGGCGTTCTCACCAAAGCGCATAACGATGACTCCGCCAACGGCTTCACCTTCACCATTAAGCTCTGAGATACCGCGACGCATCTGAGGGCCAAGATTCACATCAGCAATATCACCAAGTAATAACGGTGTACCTTTAGCGGTCACTTTCAAAGGCAGTGCTTTGAGATCGTCAATACCACTCAAATAGCCCGACGTGCGCACCATATGCTCAGCTTCTGCCACTTCAATAACTGATGCACCTGTTTCTTGGTTACCGCTTTGAATAGCATTGTTGACCTGCTTCAGTGTTAGGTCGTAGGCACGCAATTTAGCGGGATCAATTTGCACTTGATACTGCTTAACCATGCCACCGACTGTCGCGACTTCAGACACACCATTGACGGTTTGCAGCTCATACTTTAAGAACCAGTCTTGAAGGCTACGAAGTTCCGCCAGATCATGCTGACCAGTTTTGTCTTGTAGAACGTAACTGTAGATCCAGCCCACACCGGTCGCGTCTGGGCCAAGTGTTGGTTTAGCACTGGTTGGCAGCTTAGGCGCGACTTGGCTGAGATATTCCAATACCCTTGAACGTGCCCAATACATGTCAGTGTCATCGTTGAAAATGATATAAACGTACGAATCACCAAAGAACGAATAGCCTCTAACGGTTTCAGCACCAGGTACTGCGAGCATTGCTGTAGTAAGCGGATAGGTCACCTGATCTTCTACCACTTGCGGCGCTTGTCCCGGATAGCTGGTTTTGATGATAACTTGCACATCAGAAAGATCCGGAATGGCATCGACAGGCGTATTCTTCACACTGTAGAGGCCACCTAAAGTCAGAGCGATAGTGGCGACAAGCACCAAGAATCGATTGCTGATCGACCAGCGAATAATTGCATTAATCATCACTACTCCTCAGCCGACTCAATTTTCTTCAACACGTAATCCGTGCCAGATTTCACCACGAGGAAGCGTACTTTTTGTCGCTCTTTGTAATCATCAAGTGGAATGTCATCGCTCGCGGTGAAATTCATCTCTCCGGCTTGCCACTGCCACTCATCAACAGCTTGGTGATTCACTGTGATCATGCCAAAATCTGCCATCAGCATGGTGATATCGCCTTCGACCCAGACTTCCGTCGCCATTGTGTTATCACTTTGGCTCACTTCGGTGACTTGGAATTGTCCTGAATCCGTCTTCTCCATTTTAAAATCGATCGCCTGACCGTTCGCTAAGCCAGATAAATCAACCTCATCAGAGAAGGTAAAGTCCATTACCATTCCTGGCCAATCCCACTCGGGAACCGGTTGATGCTCAATGGTTGCCATGCGATGCCCCACCATCAGATTTGTGATACTGCCTTTTGCCCACACGGAATCGCTCATCTGCATTGGCTCTTCATTGACTGAAGAGATTCGAGACAAGTCTGCCGTTTGGCTAGACTCCGAATCCAACATGAAGTGAGCAGAAGTAACGACGCTCACACCCTGTTCGAGACCTTCAAGCACTTCGACACGATCGCCTGCTTCACGCCCTACACGAATACGATGTGAGCGATATTTGCCATCACCTTCAGACAACACCACTCGCGTCATACCACCCGAGTGAATCACCGATGAACGAGCTACTGTTAGAACTTGATCGTCACTTTCTGGTTTGAGCGTGATGTTCGAGAACATATTCGGCTTCAGCTCACCATCAGGATTGGGAAACTTAAGACGCACTCGCAGTGTTCGAGTGGTTGGATCTAGGATTGGGTAAACGTAATCCACACGACCGCTCCACTCGCCACCCGGAACCGCGTCTAACGTCATCGAAGCTGCAGTGCCTTGTGAAATCCAGTGTGCTTGACGTTCAAACACCTCGGCATCAACCCAAACTTCTTCCAGCGGGCCGGCGCTAATGACCGCTTGAGCAGGAGAAAGGTAACCACCCTCACGAATATTTAAGGTTGCGATAACCCCATCGGCTGGCGCTTTTATCTCTATGGTTTGCGATGCTTTGCCACGTCTCACAATTTGATTGATTTGCTGTTTATCAACTCCTAAAGAGACCAATCGTTCCTTAGCACCTAAGATCATACCTTTACGACCTGTTTTATAAGCGCTCAACAGCTCTTCTTGTGCCTTAACTAACTCTGGAGAATAGAGTGTAAACAGCACTTCACCCTTGGATACAGTTTCACCTACCGCATTAATAAATAGGTCTTGAACCCACCCCGCCGCACGGACGTTGGTCTGCCATAGACGACTTTCATCAAAGGCAACGTAGCCCACCGTCTCTATTTTTGGCGTCAAAGGTTCTAACATCACGGATTCGGTTTTTACCCCAAGGTTGTTCTCCACTGAAGGGGCAATAGTGACCGTCCCCGGTTTATCTTTTTTTCCTGCCAAGTCATCAGCATAAACAGGAACCAAGTCCATCCCCATAGGTGACTTACCCGGCTGGTCTCGTTGATAGTTCGGATCCATCGGAGCAACCCAATAAAGCGGTTCATCTGCGCTTTTTTCTGACACTTCTCCACTCATAGCAGTGTGGTTCATCGGGAAAAATTGACTCGCGCCAACACCGATTGCTGCGCCAACGACAAGAGCAATACTTGCGACTGTAAATGATTTCATGATGTTTCCTTATTGCGCTTGTGGCGTTGTCTTTGATGATTGAGAAGGCTGGTGATATGAGCCACCAACAAGCGCAGCCAATTGACTGTTAACTATGTTTAAATCGGTGATTAATCTCTGCTGTTCTAGCTCGATATTGAGCGCGTTAGTCATAGCAGTGATCACGTCATTAAATTGCGCAGTGTTATTTTGATAACCGCGTTCAACGGCCTTTGTGGTTGCATTAGCTTGAGGAATAAAGCTGTTTTGATAACGTTCGATACGCTGAGATAGGTTGTCTCTATCCACTAAAAGCGCGTTTACTTTGGCGTTCATTTGACTAAGAAGCGTCTCTTTCTGAGCACGGGCAGAACCCACTTGGTACTGAGCAGCTTCAACACTCTTGTCTTGACGATTACCCGTGAATAGCGGGATATCCATGGTCACATAAGCACTGACCAGATCTGACGCCGGATTACCCTGCATATTGTCGGCTTGACGATAGGCGTACATCACCTCGACACCGAACTGAGGTAGATACGCTTGCTCTGCAATCTCGACTTGCGTTTCGTTGACAGTGATAGCCGTATCAGCAGCACGAACCATTGGGTGTGATTGCAATAAAGCGTAGTATTGGGATTGACCAAGATAAGACTTCAACTGACCTTCTAACGCTTGCCAGCTCAATGCGTTACTGGCCTGAATAGATTGAGGTTGTGCGTCTGATTGTGACCCATCTTCAGCAAAATTCGCCTGTGATGAAGTCAACCAGTCTGAACCTAACCACTCAGAAAGCTGAGCGATAATTCGACGCTGTTGCTGCTGATTAGCTTGCAGCTTTTCATCAAACTTAGCGACATTCAGTTGAGCGTTGAGCAGATCCTGAGCTTCGCTGTTACCTATCCCATAATTGGTCTCAATAAAACGCTCAAGCTCTACCATTAGACGGCGCGTTTCTAACAAAGTTGAACGTGCGGCTTGTTGATAACCCAGCTCCAACCATAGTGTGGTAATAGTGTTGGTAATTTCTCTCTCTCGAACGGCAACTTGCAAGTCAATACCATCTGCTTGCTGGCTAGACTGGCGCTCCTTTAAATCCAACGTCGAACCACGTTCAAACTGCTGCATTAACCCAACAGAAATATTGGTCATTGGATCTCCGTCGAACTTAAAACTATCGACAGGAAGTCCGCCAAAACCCACTTTTAGTTTTGGATCACTGAGGGTGGCTGAAGCGATGCCCGCATGACGAGTCGCTTGAGATTGAGCGATGATTTGCTGACGACCGCTATCCCGCTGCAAAGCTTGGTCAATAAGCAGTGCTAACTGGCGTTCATGGGCTTGTAGAGTCTCTACTTCGCTAGCAACAACAGCACGACTTCCGTTTGTAGAGGTCACTGCCTCATTTGACGATGCTGCCATCACAAATGCAGGCATCGCTATCAGGCTGGTGCACATCGGAAGCACCAACCATCTCGATTCAATATTCACAAGAATAAATCCATTTTGTGGCGTTAAAAAACGCATAGATCGCACCTAGGCTCAACCTGGTAGGTCGGTCTTAGGTAATGAGATTTGGGAATTGTGAATTAAGCGGAAGGCGGTCTTAGGATAGACTGAATGCGCGCAACTTTACTGCCAATAATCACAGAGTGATAAGGAGCAAGCGAGTAAGCAAAACTGGATAAGGAATTGATAGATTGGATTGGGTAAGACCAGCTCAGGCAGATAGACACACAGCAATTGGCGCCCATATCCCCACCGTGTGAGCAATGAGAAGTCTCATGTTGTTCCATATCATGCATAGATTGATCATCACTAGAAACATCACACATTGAAGACATTGCATGAGTCATCATACTCGCGTGATGGCAAGACATCGTCTCTTTATCCATCATCTGCATCTCCATGGTTGACGCACTGGAGACAGACGTCGACATCAACATCGCAAAGATGCTGAAGATCGTAATCCAAAATGTCTTAAGTGAATGCGTCATAACCAATCCATATATTTTGAACCGTCACTATAAAGGTTACCCCAAGGGTAAGGTCAATGGCTCTTTAGACAAAGATAGCTCCAATATTGATTAAGCGCTCATTAAATAGACTTATTGATACTTTTCTAACAATTATCTTTGTCGTCTAGACAAAACACCCTAGTTGATGTCGTGCAGACACAAATTTACTATGCGCAACATCAGTTTTAACAACGAATCTTCAAATACTTAGAAGCGTCGGTTAATCCATGGTCATGAAACAGGTCATTTTTGAATTTCGATTCGTCCCCAGTTTATGAGCCCATTTGGTGCTCGTTTCTACCTGAATGAACCTTTGGAATTATTTGTGAACGTTTTAAAGAATATTTGCCCACTTAAAATGGGGAAAGAGCGTGACAAGCGCGAGTATGATTTGCGCGTACTGAATCGTGTTAGTGATAGTGAATACGCTTCACGCATGGCAATTTGGGATACTCTGTTGATGGGTAAACCAGCGGCAAGTGAAATGAAAGGGTTTATGGATGAGGCTTTCAACAAGCTTCAAAATGAACTGAAAGAAACCAGCCGCGAGTTGTCGATTAACTACACCGACTTTATTGCTATGGCGCATGAAGAAGTGAATTACATCAAGATATTCGTGGCGGATAACAAGGTGCAAATCGGTTGGTACATTGCTATCGCTTTGACGATTGCAGGAACCATCGCTCTTTGTATGCAGTAGGCTGAGTTCAGCTCATACAGAACTCACCAAAATATGACTAGAAAACAAGTTACTCGTTTTGAGCCGTTGTTTTCTAGTCAATTGAAATCTGAGCTACTCCATTTCTGAACTATTCGATTTCTGAACTATCCCATCAAAGAGAGCAGATGCTGAGCAGCAGCTTTGGGATCATCAGCCTGACAGATAGCTGAAACTAAAGCTAAACCATGTACGCCAGTCGCCATTAATTCAGGGATATTACTCTCGTTAATTCCACCAATACCAACGATCGGCAGTTTCGTCGTTTCGAGCGCACTCTTTAAACCTTCAACACCCCAGTGCTTTTTAGTATTGGTTTTGGTAGGTGTAGCAAAAATCGCACTCAAACCGATGTAGTCAATTGGAAGGTGTTCCGCTTCTTTAAGCTGTTGTTCATTCTCAATCGAAAGACCAAGTATTTTATCTTCACCAATCAGCCGTCGCGCTATCTCCGCAGGCATATCTGACTGACCAAGATGAAGCCCATCAGCGCCTACCGCCAATGCAACATCAACACGATCATTAATAATCAAAGGAACACCTGTTCCGCTGAGAATCGCTTTTACACGTTGTGCTCTCTCAATGAAAGCTCTCACATCACCATGCTTTTCTCGCACTTGAACCATGGTTACGCCACCTGCAACACTCAGTTCAACAACATGCTCTAATGTGGCGAGATCTTGCTGATCGTCGGTGACAAGATACAACTTGTATGGATTGCTCATTGATTTGGAGTCCTTATTAATGCACGTACTACTCTTTGGAGCTCTACATGCTTTGTTATTTTTAAATGCCTAGTCTACCGATTGATCGCACTAGACACATCAATTACTCGCGCCATCTTCCCTCAATCGCAATTCGTAACGAGTTGTCACTTCTTGCATCATGACAATATGTTACTAGGCACACATCAAACCACTCAAAAACTCTAAAACCAGCACTCACAGACAACAAAACACCTACAAGTGACACATTAATGTTACATTTTGCATGCTCTTACATCTTAAATGTGAAATACTCTACGAGTACTTACAGGCAAGAATACAGTGAAACGCGGATTATAAGGATGTATATGCGTCAACTATCTATCTCTTTAAGAGTGAAACTGGGTTATGCGATCTGCTTACTCTTTTTCATCATCTCGGGCTTTGTTAGCTTTCAAGGGATCCAAACCCTGTCTAACGGTTTTAAACACTACAGTCTATTGAGTGGGCAAGCTGAAAAGTCCAGCAATATTGAAACCCACTTTCTACAAATGCGCCTCACCTCTGAGCGCTACCTAGCAACGCTTGATGACCAATATCAGCAAGCTTATCTCGCCAATAAAAGCGACATCGACCAACAACTGCAATCTTTACTCAGCCAAACTCAACACGCCGATAGCCTAGAACGCCTTTCTCAGGTTCAACAGAGCATTACTGCCTTTGACCAAGCTTACCAGTTGATGAGTCAGAGCCAGCAATTAATCCACCAGCTAGTCACAGTTGAGATGGTGAAAAGAGAAGAGAACGCGCTCAAAGCAGCTCAAAGCTTACTTTACGAGTCTTACAATAACGATGACTCCAACGCGAGCCTGTATGCTGGCATGCTTATGGAGAACTTCTTAGCCGCGAAAATCGCAGTGCTAAGCTACTCAAACGACGGTAATCCAAAGACCTACGAAACAGGCCAAGATCTGTTTGAATATGCCCTACCCGGTATTGAAGGTGACATCCGCTCTCTGGAGTCATCAGATTACCAAGCAGAATTGATCGATAGCTTCACCGCTCAGCGCGAAGCCTACGCAACGGGTTTTGAGCAAGTCCACCAACAGAAACTAGAGAATGCTCAGCTTCAAACCCAGCTGACCAGCTTAGGTGATACCCTTGCCATTGCTGTATTAGATGCACAATCTATCATCGAGCAACAGAAAAACGCACTTATCCCAGAGCTCGAACTCAGCGAAGAGCGTTCAATTCAGATCATCGTGTTACTCACAGGCATTGCATTATTGGTTGGGACTACGAGCGCGATTCTTGTCACTCGCTCCATCAACAAGGGGATCGCTCAGGTTAAAGAGATCACCAATGAGTTGGCACAAGGTAACTTGAGTGGTGACGTTAAAGTAACTGACCAGAATGAGATTGGTCAGTTGCTAGAGAACATGAAAACCACCATCGAGTCGCTGCGCGATATCGTTCAGCAAGTAAATGCTTCCAGCTTACGCATTGGTGAAATGTCAGAGTCACTCGACAGCGTGACCACAACGGGTTCAAACAACGCGTCGCGACTCAATGACGAAATCATCAACATCTCATCAGCGGTGTCTCAGCTTGCATCAAGCACGTCTGAGATCGCATCTAGTGCTAACCATGCCTCTGAAGTGGCAAGCCAAGCGACTTCAAACGTTGCTATGGGTTTAACAGAAGTAGACAAAACCCTGCAAGAGATTGGCCAAGCTGACGAGCAAATGCAGCTTAGCAGCCAGAAAGTGAGCGATTTACATGCTGAGTCGATGAACATTGGCGCAATTTTAGAGGTGATTCAGGGCGTAACCGAGCAAACAAACCTGCTTGCACTGAATGCTGCGATTGAGGCTGCGCGAGCTGGTGAACAAGGTCGTGGCTTTGCCGTGGTTGCAGATGAAGTACGTACTCTAGCGAAACGTACTCAAGAGTCTGCTAGCCAGATCAATGATTTGATCACCTCATTGCAGCGCGGCGCTAAAGACGCTCTCGAGTCGATCAAAGAGAGCCATGGCACAGTATCTCAAGCTTCGACGCAGGCGCAGCAGGCCTCTCAAAACTTGCATGTGATTAACCAACATATTCAAGATCTTAACCAAGCAAATAGCCAGATTGCAGCTTCGGTCGATGAGCAAGATAGCCTAACTCGCTCTCTAGGTGACAACGCTCAAGGCGCGAATACCGTCGCCCAGAGTAACCAAGAATCTGTAGCTAAAATTTCGGAAGCGGCGAGCGATCTTACTGAGGTTGCACACCATCTTAAGAGCCAAGTTGACCGCTTTAAAAGCACCTAGCTTGCGCCGCAGCCACAGCCAATTGGATATATCTCAATAAAAATAGCCCCGAGTTGTTAAGACTCGGGGTTATTGTTTTTGGCTTCAGAGAGCTTTTAAGCTGCGAGTAAAACTGTAAGCTAAGCTTTCAGCTTTAGACGAGCAGTAAGCGTCTCTTCGTCCATTTGATACAGGGCGTCGAGGATATTTAATTGCAGGCTACCTGGTCCTTGCGATTGCTCTGCTGCAATTTCGCCAGCAACGCCAAGTACCGCAGCAGCAGCCAAACCGCTATTATCACCAACCGCAGCAAATGCACCAGTGAGTGCAGACAGCGTACAACCCATACCCGTCACGTAAGGCATCATGGCGTGACCGTTGTTCAGTTGCGTCACCGAGTCCGCAGTTACGACATAGTCAGTCTCGCCAGAAATCACCACGCTTGCGTTGTATTCAGCCACAAGGAACTTGGCTGCGCCTACTGCTGCCTCACTGCTATCTAGAGCATCAATACCTTTGCTTTGAGCTTGTTCACCCGCTAGTGCAATAATCTCTGAAGCATTAGCGCGAATAATTAAGCGGTCTGCCTGTTGAGCAATACGACGCGACGTGTCGGTTCTAAGCTGGCTCGCACCACACCCTACTGGGTCAAGCACCACGGTTTTTCCATTCGCATTTGCTTGCTCAACAGCAAAGTCCATGCGCGGCGTCCAAACACTGTCTAACGTACCAATATTGATCACCAATGCGCCTGCAAAAGACATCATCTCAGCCATTTCCTGCTTTGAGTGTGCCATGATAGGTGACGCGCCCAATGCCAGCAGTGCGTTCGCACTGTTATTCATAACCACATAGTTGGTGATATTAACCACCAATGGTTTCTGTTCTCGAACCGCTTGCAGAGCGCTTGTGATCTGTTCAATAAGCATAAAGACCTCTAGTTAATGTTGGGTAATACAGCATCGCTTGCATCAAGTCCTTGCTGCCAAAACGCCACTTCCATGCGTGTCGCCGTCTTAAAGATGTGAATCAAGTTCTGTCCACGTTGGCTATTGATATCAATTTCCGCCAATAGTTGGTCGAAATACTCAGCTCCTGCCGCTACGCCACTTTGGAACTCTTCGCCACCATACAACTCAATCCAGCTGCGGTATGGATTACCTTCCAAGACTGTTTTAGGATCTTCCAGTAGTGCTTTACCAATCACAGCATAACCGATAGAACATGGTGCCAGTGCCGCGTAGAGATCAACCAAATCGCCCGTCATGCCGGCATCCAGTACATAACGTGTATACGCCACAGTACCAAAGTCTTCCGGCTCGTTTTCTAGGTCCGACTCAGTCAACCCCCACTGCTCACAATAAGTCACGTGATGACCAATTTCAGAATCCAACAGTGCATGTACACTTGGCAATGCACGACGCATATCCGCCAGTGTATTAGCTTTGTAGATCGCTAATGCATAAGCACGGGCATACTGCTTTAGAAACAGAAAATCTTGTTTTAGATAATGTAGAAAACACGGCTGAGGCAGAGTACCTTGCGCCAGCGTTTGCACAAACTCATGCTCGGTGTAGTCCTGCCAATCTTGCTGACAAGCTGTGATTAAATCTTGATATTTCATGATGTTCCTTATTCGAACGTCGGTACGTAGTCAGCCGCTTTTGGCAGTGATTTGATGATGCCTTTGTCGTACATGAACTGTGCGTAATCATCGTAACGCTTATGATCGACTGCCGATGGGCGAAGTGCAAAACGCGTTAGAGTGTCGTTCCATGCACGCTGGTTTAGCTCGTTGTTAAGAGTGTCTGGCGAGTAAGCAACAAACTGTTTCCAAGATTCGGTTGGGTGGTTCACGATGTAGGTCGTCGCCTGCTCTAGCGCTTTGTTGAACGCTTTGATCGCGGCTTCATCACGTTTGTTAGCATTCGCAACAAAGATCAGCTCATCGTAAGCAGGTACACCGTGCTCTTCTGGGAAGAAGGCTTTTGCCTTGTAACCTTCAAGTGCTAGTTGGTTGGTTTCAAAGTTACGCAGGCCGCCCCAAATCGCATCTACTTTGCCAGAAGCCAGAGATGAAGAGAGTGCCCAACCCACATTGATGGTTTGAACGTCAGTAAATGCCACGTTTTCCTGCGCTAGCATAGTGCCGATCGTCGCTTCTTCGTTACCTGCGATTGCGATACCGATCTTCTTACCTTTAAGATCGGCCAGTGAATCATTCTTGCCATTGTCCAGAACCATTAGCGTGTTCAATGGTGTTGCGATAAGCGTAGAGGCTCTCACTAATGGAAGACCTGCTGCTACGTCGATCGTTAGACTCGGCTGGTATGTAACAGCAAGATCAACGCGCCCCGCGGCAACTAGCTTAGCGGGTGTACTTGGGTCTGCTGGTTCTTGAATTTCAACTTCTAAGCCCTGCTCTTCAAAGTAACCACGCTCGTGTGCAATCACGATCGGGCCATGGTTCGGGTTTACAAACCAATCTAGCATCAGCGTTACTTTAGTTTCATCTGCCATAACATGACCTGAAACCAACGAAGCCATTAGAGCAGCAGCGCTCATAAATTTACTGTTTTTCACGATTAACCTTTCCTTTTGAACTTTCTATTTTTATAGATTTTGTTTAGTTGTGGCTTTCCCAAGGGATCGCCTTTTTGAGTAATTTGTCTGTGACAAAGTAGAGTGAGATAGAGAGCACAGCTAAGATAAATAGCGCAGCAAACATCTCATCAATAATCATTCGAGCGTTAGCTTGTAGCATCAGGTAGCCAAGCCCTTCACTTGAACCCACCCACTCACCGACAACCGCACCAATTGGTGCAATCACTACAGCCACACGCACACCTGATGCCAAAGTCGGCAGTGCCGCTGACAGCTGAATATGACGTAACCTTTGCCATTTAGTGGCGCCCATAGTTTGAGCCAGATCGAGATAGCCACGCGGGGTATTGCGCAGTCCGTCGTAGCAGCACGTAGTCACTGGGAAGAAAATAATGATCGCTGCCATCACAACCTTGGAGGCGATACCGTAGCCAAGCCACAGCATCAGAACCGGAGCGATTGCAAAGACAGGAACAGCCTGACTCGCGATAAGAATAGGCAGCAACCAACGTTTGAGCGGTTCGAATAGCAACATTTGCAGTGCGAAGAACAATCCCATCGATAAGCCAAGTAGCAGCCCCAGCAGGATCTCTTGAGCAGTAACCCATGTGTGCTTCAACAACACGTCATAGCGTTCAATCAGCTTGTTAAACACTTCCATCGGAGCTGGCAGAATAAAGCTAGGCATTTCAAATACCACAACCACCAACTGCCACAGACCCAGAATAATTGCGGTGCTTATCACGACACGCAGTAACGGGCTCATAGAGCGATCCTTATGGTTCGATACCGATTGAGGCTTGGTTAGCGCTTCGGAACTATGCATAGTCTTGCTCCAACTGCTCTAATATTTTCTGCTGAATGCTCGCGCACTGACCATCTATGGTTCTTGGGGGTAATGTTGTCGGAACTTGCAGTGATTGAGCAGATGCGGGTGAACCTTGCAACACGTAAAGGTTGTGTGCCAAGCGCACCGCTTCTTGTGGATCATGAGTAATTAAGACCACGGTCTTATCTTGCAGCAAGTGAGCCGCTAAGGTTTGCAGTTTGTGCCTTGTTACCGCATCTAACGCGGAGAAAGGCTCATCCATCAATACGATAGGTTTGTCTTGCATAAGCGTTCGCGCTAACGCAACACGTTGACGCATGCCACCAGACAGTTGTTGCGGCATAGCATGAGCATAATCAGCAAGCCCAACCGATTTCAGCAAAGACAAAGCTCTTGCGTGGTTGTCTACATCGCTCGAAACACTTTCCAAGCGTTGGGTGTCTTTCCCAGCAAAGCGCTGGCTTAGACATACGTTATCAATCACCGATAACCAAGGCAGCAGCAGATCTTGCTGTGCCATGTAGGCAACTTTGCCCTCTAGCGATTGACCATCACTCGTCTTCACGACACCTTGCCACTCGATGCTCTCACCCAATAGACCAGCGAGATAACGTAAAATGGTCGTTTTCCCGCAGCCACTTCTGCCCAATAAAACGGTCCATTGAGATGCAGGAATCGATAAGCTCAGGCCTTGCAACGTCGACTGTTGGTTATCGAGATAACGAATGCTGGCGCTGGTGATTTCAACGCCAAGAGATTTAGCGGACATCAGCATGACCTGCGTAGAAGTGATTCACAGGTCCGTGCCCTTGACCGACATTTAATTGATCTGCGTGGGCAATCGCTTCCGATATATAGCGCTTACCAAGCTCAACGGATTGAGTCAGCTCATTACCCTGTGCAAGGTAAGAGGCGATAGCAGAAGAGAGCGTGCAGCCCGTGCCGTGAGTGTTCTTAGTTGGGAAGCGTTTTGCGCTGATAAGTGCAGTGCTTGCTGGCAAAATCAAAAGGTCATTGCTGTTTTCGTCTTGCTCTAAGTGTCCACCTTTCAACAGCACAGCTTTCGCACCCAACGATCGCAGCTCTTCAACCATGTCTTGCATGTCGGCTTCGCTTGCAGGAACAGGTTTCCCTGTCAATGCAGCGCCTTCCGGCAAGTTAGGTGTAATGATGTCTGCAAGTGGAATAAGTGCTTCTTTCAAGGTGCTGATGGCTGACTGCTCAAGCAACAAGTCGCCACTGGTCGCAACCATTACCGGGTCAATAACTAGGTGTTTAGGTTGATATTGCTTAATCTTATCCGCTACAACCTTGATGATGTTTGAATCTGCCAACATGCCGACTTTAACTGCGACAACATTCAGGTCGCTGAATACCGCATCAAGCTGGCTTGCAACATGATCTAATGGAATTGGAAAGATGGCTGAAACGCCTTGTGTATTTTGCGACGTGATCGCGGTGATCACTGAACACGCAAAACTACCTGTCGCAGACATGGCTTTGATATCGGCTTGAATACCTGCGCCGCCGCCACTGTCTGAACCCGCAATGGTTAACACAATCGGAGTGCTTGAAGAAATGGACTGAGTGTCGATTTGCGTGCTGGAATGCTGTGTCATGGTCGCTCCTACCATCTAAAAGACGTAGGAGAACTGAACTAAAACCGAGATAGCTGGCACCAGAGATCGAAAAATCGATGGAATGAAAGTCGGTACCGCATAGGTTTTAGTATCAATAGTTCCCTACGCCAGTACTAACTGAATCAGGTTCAACGGGTCTCGAAATTCGATCTCAGCAAATACAACACGGTGTAATTGCCCCCCGACTATTTGCATCCATACTAACAGCACTCTTGAGAGTGAGGTAATAATTTTGCAGATTATTATTGACTAAAGCGTGAACGAAAGCGTTTTCGTCCACAAACTCGACAGTTTTTGGGGATTGAAAAACATCCAATTAAAGAGTGGTACCGCCGCAAATTGTCCAAAATAGTTTACCTAACCTAACTGCTGCATTACGCTCCAGAGTAAAGCGAGCTGAACTCTACAAACCATTGAACATAGTTATATATCTATAAAACGTTTTATAAACACAATTGATAATACATTGCATCTAGAGTATAAGCATTTGTTAAGTAAAGATATGTACTGATGACTAAGCGGTGGATATAGAATGGAAATTAGAAGTGCCAATATATGGATTAAACTGCGTGAGCAAGGGTTCACTCGTTTTGTTATAACGTCGACTGTTAGATCCTTTTTAATCGCTGGGTTGCTGTTGATGGCGACGAACTTCATCCTAGGAGCAGAAGTGACGCTGGCTAATACACTGCAAACGCTACTCACAATACTCGTCTCGCTCGGGGTGAGCTTTACTCTAATTTGGTTCTACGTAAAACACAGATACCAGTCGCAGTCAGTTTAACTGAGACACACAACCTACAAACCGACTAGACTATAGCTTTCGCACACTGATTTATCTGACTTAAGACTGAATACCCAATACAAGGACGGTAGATTGAATACTCTGATTTATTGCTTAATTGCAGCTGCCCTACTTCCCTATCTAGCGAAAATCCCGGTGGCTATCGCCATGAACAAACTGGGTGGCTACGACAACAATCATCCACGTGAGCAACAGGCGAAATTGCAAGGGTTTGGAGCTAGAGCACTTGCCGCGCACCAAAATGCGTTTGAGTCTCTCATCGTATTTTCAGCAGCGATACTTCTTGCCGTAGCAACGAATACTGTCGACGAGAGCGTGCAGTTGTTTGCAATTCTCCATATCGGTTTTCGAGTGGCTTACCACATTCTGTATCTGGTCAATATTGGTGTTATGCGCTCGGTCTGTTGGGCGGTTGCGATAGGCAGTTCGTTTTTCATTATGGGGCAGTGTGTCCAAAGTTTATAAGCATGACGCTGTTCGTTGATGGAAAGATCTGTAATCAGTTGAAGTGAACCTGTACGTAAATGTAACCATCCATGGTATTTCGGCTTTATTTGACAACCTTAACCCACGCGATCCAATACGGCAGGCTTTAGTCTGTGAGAGATGTAAACCACTGGCTCTGACCACAGTGAATCAAGCTCTTCAACATATTGTGCGCCAGTCATTGGGCGGCTATATGGGTGAACTTTAGTTCGAGAAATACTTCGAACATCACCGACTGCATCAACATCAACTATATAACCGCTGTCATTGCTGCTCCCACGATTAGGCTTAGAGAGCCTTAAGCCAATCGGTGCACCTCCCTCCGGTGTCGGTGGAGTTGTAGAGTTCTGCTTGTTCAAAATGATATGCAAAACTTCCTGTAGCAAACCAAAAGCGAGTACGACATAGATGTAGCTCTTATCCAGCTCGATCCCTACTCCTTCCAACATAAGAACGACACCAAGCATCACTAAGAAAAGCAGTGCCAGTAGCTTCAAGCCGGGGTGTTTGGTGATGGTGGTTTGAATAGCCTCTGCTAGTAGCACCATGATGACAGCTGACACAACAATCGCGGTTATGATAATCGTGACTTCGTCCACCAGTGCAACCGCTGTAATCACAGAGTCAAAAGAGAACACCGCATCAACCGCAATAATCTGCAACACAACCAACATCAAACTGCTGCTGTTGGAACGTGGTTGTTTGACTTTCGGTTCCGTAAGCCACGCTTGCAATTCATGTAGGCTCTTTAACAACAAGAAAGCGCCCCCAAAAATCAGAATCAGATCTTTTCCTGACCAAGCCCAGCGAGAAATCGATATGAGTGGCTCTGTCAGAGTCATCAGCCAAGACACTGAGAATACTAACCCGATTCGCGACAACACCGCCAAGCTGATGCCTAGGTTACGCACTCTTCTTTGTAAGCGTTTTGGTAGGTCTTCAACCAAAATCGAGATGAAGATGACATTATCGACACCAAGGATAACTTCTAACAATAGTAAGGTTCCAAATGCCACCATATAGTCTGCAGTCATACTATGCGCCCCCAACTAAATGTTGAATCACGGCAAGCAAGAGCAACGCACCGACAACGACGCCTACAAGAAAACGGGCGATTGAGCCAACTACTCTACGATTGCTTGACGAATAAGTAGAACCACTCCCAACCAAAACTGGAATAGAGCGAATCGGATCAGCTGCTGACCATAGGATGATGAGTTGTGTGATAAATAGCGTCAGCATGATTACGCAGTCTCCGCATTACGCGATAACGTCAGCTTTTGTCTGCGCTTTTTGTAGGCATAGATGTATAGCAATTTGATAACGATGATGGTCATGGTTGGCCCCGTAGTGATTGAAAGGCCGCTCATTCTACGAATTGAATGATATCAAGCATCAGTAAAGGCTTATCTATCGGTTATTGAAATATAAAATAAATATAAAACAAATAAAATCAGAAAGTTATTGATAGTTTTTATCTCTACAACACTGATTTTTCATCGATCACATGGGCGGTAATGACAAGGAAATAATAAAGTTATAAGCAAACTCTGATGTGTTTCTCGCTTCAAGGGCACAAAATATTGCTCCTAAATGAAAGAGGTCAATATGCCAATCTATCTTACTCAACTCATCGAAACGCTACGCGAATATGACATTATACTCGCGCTGCTTTTTGTCCTTTTTTACTGGCTATTTAAACGCTTTATCTCGGCAACAATCACTAATCTAGCAAAAATGAAGTCGGTATCTTCTACACGGACGGCATTCATTATTCGTTGCTTTAATATTTGTTGTTTTATATTGCTGTTTGCCACTTACATCATCGTTAGCGGGATTGGCTATGGTAACTTCACCATTTTCATCTCTTCGCTCGTTACAGTATTTGGTGTTGCATTTATCGCGCAGTGGTCAATTCTAAGCAACATTACTGCGAGTTTTTTAATCTTCTTCGTATTCCCTTATCGAATCGGGGACTCAATCGTGGTGGCAGATGGGGATGGTATTGAAGGAAAAATTCTCGAGATAAAAATGTTTCATACTTTAATTAGGCACCCAAGCGGCAACCTAATCACCTACCCGAACTCTTTGCTTCTTCAAAAGAGTGTCACAAAGGTGATTCGCAAAAATACTCAACAGACAGATAAAACTGACAAGCACACCAGTCAAGTGTCACACAAAGACAAAACTAAGCCGAAAAGCATTGCTGTATAACATATCAATGCCATGGGGCATTTTGATGAGATCCAATAGACCTAAAAAAGCCCTGACTATTCAGGGCTTAGTTTACATACCATCGAGAGAGTTGATTAGTTGGAAGTGCTGTTGTCTTCCTTAATCACCTGCAATTGGTCGATCAGAGTATCTAAGTTACTGTCAAAAAACAGAGGCCCCGCCAAGGTCAGCGCCATTGGTGACGAGGTATTTTGCGTAGCTTGTAAATACAACTCTTTAGCACCACTGGTATGCCCTCTCGCTTCCTCTGCCTTAGCCATCAACAGATAGGTCAATGAGGTGTGCTGATTGTAAGGGATAGACAGTAAAATCTTCGATGCCTTCTCAGGATCACTTTCTGACAGTGCGAGTATCGCGTTCGCTTCACATACTCTAGGGTTTTTGTCTTTCTGCAACACTGTCTTCAAGGCAGATGAATACTGTTTGTTTAGCTCCTCGATACGCTTACTCTTATTGTCTTCATCCCGTGTAAATGCCGTCATAATCTCACTGATATAGCTCACCGAAATGGTATAAGCATTATCAGGGGCGTATTCGCGCGCTTCTCTGAAATGTTCCAACGCCACATCAAATCCACCTTTGTTGTACAAGACACCTGTCGCAGACATCAATGATAAGATCGCTTGTTCATCTCTCGGGAATATTGAGACGTTCTGCTGTAACTCATCCTCTGGTACCTCGATGTACATCGCACGTAACAAGTCATCAATCATCGCAGGGAACGTCTCATGGAAACGTCCAAAGTTGGTCGAATATCGACGGTTCAAATGAGTCTGACCCGATACTCGATTGTGGTATTTCATTAACAATCTAAGCTTGCTTCCATCACGACTCATCGCTGTAGAGAAGTTAAACTCCGCAGCCGCTAACCGTCGATGCTCTTCCGATTTCACTACGCGAATGTTGCTATAGAAACCAACGTGTTCAATGAATTTGATCACCATTCCATAGAGTTCGGGCCGAGACTTCACGTCTTCACTTACATTCAAAACCGCATAACGAAACTCATAATGGCTCAGGTGATTTGCATGTTGTTGAGTCGATGAATCGCTCTCATCTTGTTGATAGGAAATTAAAATGACAAATTGCGCAACGATCACCACTATCAAAAGAGCAAAAAGGAATACTAACCTATTTGGTTTCGGCGGTGTCAGCGTCATTTTCTCACTAATACGACGCCCAGCGATGGAAAACTCAGGTTCACTGCTCATTTCTTCACTAGCTTCTGGCTTTTGCACCGCAATTTTTTCGACTTTTACTTCACCATCAAATCGGTAACCACGCTTTGGTACCGTAATAATGTAACTTGCCTCATTTTCACTATGCTTCTTGAGTACTTTCCGTAGCTCAAACACCGCTTGAGTGACGACTTGATCGGTTAATACACTGCCATTCCAGACCTGTTCAATAAGCTCATCCCGGCTATGTGTTAACCCAGGATTCATACATAGAAATTCAAGTAACTTTGCCAACCGATTATCAATCGTGATCGACGTATCCCCAAACTGGATCTGTCCTTCATTTGGTACAAAACGCCATTCATCAACGATAAAACTGATATTTTTGTCAGGCATTCACGCAAACTCTCTCTTTTTTATTCATCTCATTGAGTAAACATAGCCCCAATCCAATGATTTCGCAGGGATTTAATTACTCGCAAACGTACATTTCCCACAGAATCAGTTATGAAGGAGATCAATGTCACATTTCAGCTTCCTTATTTGCCATTTCAATCGTTCTTAAAAGGCATAGAGTCATTGAAATGGAACTTTTATAGACTAAATCCTTTTAGAAAAACTTATCAAGCCTTTGTTTTAATTTGTTTTATATTTTGTTGATGAGATATTTATGAAGATTTATGAACAGATTAGCTTTCCGTTATGCCACACCCACCAGAACAACGCATCATAGCCCCACACCGCAAGTGAGGGGCGAGACGCTTAAACATAAGAAGGCGCAACGTTCCCTGAAGTCACTTGCAATATGGATATGTTAATCGATGTAAAAAGCATCATCTGCTGAAGGATTAGGGAATGTTAGTCAACCTTTATATTAAGAGTTCTTAAACAATGAAACTGAACAAATTTATTCTTCCTATCGCTGCTATCTTCTTCGTAACTCAGGTATCTGCTAACCCTTACGTGGGTGCAAGCTACCTTTACTCTGAGTACCAAGCAGAAAGCAACAACACCGACTTCAGCGATGAAAACAGCGGCTACAACCTTTACCTTGGTTACCAACTTAACGACTTCCTAGCGATTGAAGCGGGTTACGCAGATTTTGTAGATACGCACAAAGACTACGAGCACATCCACTCTGATGCATGGCTAGCAAGCACTAAGCTAACTCTGCCAATCACTATTTTTGATGTATACGGGCGTGTAGGTGTAGGCCACTTCCAAACGAACCTAGGTGACACGAACGACATTTACTACGGTGTAGGTGCAGGTGTTACTCTTGGCCCAGCTCGCGTGGCACTTGAGTACACGACTTACGAAGCAAAAATTGTTGAAAACAGCTACGCAGTAAGCGCAGAGTTCCGTTTCTAATTGAAATAAGATTGAATTGAGAGTTCGTATTTAACGCTCAACAAATACGAGTTCTAGACACAAAAAAGACCTTATATCCTATAACTAGGTACAGTTACGGATATAAGGTCTTTTTTAGTTTATTGTGGCTAGTTTTCGTAACGCTGCATCTTCATTGTTGAGGTATCTGCGCCAGCTAGGAAATCTTGCGCGGCAGAAGCACTCATGAAGCTTTCCATCGATGCATCCGCATCATCCAGCGATTCCCAATGCACAATTACACGCCATGTATCACCATCCACTAGTCCAGATTCACGCTGAATAAATCCTGGTTGTTTTGATACGTAGCTGTCGGCAACGGCTTTATCCAGTTTTGAGAATTCTTGTGGGTCGATCCCCTCTTTAAGCTTGAACGAAGCCACTTCCACCACGTAATCATGCTCGAAACCAAATTTGCCGTTATCGTTTTTCCACTCTTCACGAGGCGGGATATTCTCGATCACGTCCCAATGCTCAACGATTTTGCCGTTATCAAGACGGAATAAGTCATAGAAGGCGACGTCTTTATTCATAAATACGCCTTCGCTAATAGCGAGCACAAAGTTACCTTCACCCAAGATCTTGTGATTCTCTTTGTAAACCATTGGCATACCAGCTTTTGCCAACTCACCAAGCGCTTTGCCTAAGCCACTTAGGCCATCTGCTACCATGGTGTTGTGTTGAAGATAAGCGTCATCTTCGTTGTCGATAAACTGATTGATTTTAGACATATCGCCTTGCATTAAAATGGTATTTACAAAGTCTGCAACAATGGCTTTATTGTCTTCTGTTTTATCAAGGTCAGTCACTTTTGTTGGTCCATCAAGCTGAGTGCGACCGCTTGGGTTTGGTTGGGTCGCTAGCTCTGCCAGATTGTCCCAATGTTCAACTATCTTTCCCTCTTCGAAACGGAACACGTCAAAACCGACTTTAGGACCAAAGAAGTTATATTCCGTATGTAGAAAAACATAATCGCCGTCTTGATAAGCGCGTTTTACATCGGCTTTGGCGCTACCTTCAGGAAGTGCTTTTATCACTTCACCAAAGCCTTCTAAACCATCACCAACCGCTAAGTTATGCTGGGTGTATTGGGTAGGATTGATATAGCTAATTGCGTTAGCATCGCCGGTTTCAATACTCGATATCACCGCAACGGCTTTATCTTTGTTGGAAAGCTCATCGTTTTTCACCATAGAGTCATTAGCGCATGCAGCAAGGCTCAGCACACTCGCCACAAGAATTGTGCGAGAAAAGAAAGAAGAAAGTGGAGATGTAATCATTTTGTTGCCCTCTCGTTTTTGTTATTAACAGCTTAATCGGGCAACCATGATTTCGTCAGAGTGAAAATGGGTTAAATTATGGTGAATATCGAACCTAAAGCGTCGGATTCTTGTATTTTTGACTAAACTGGCTCGGCGTTAATCCGGTTAAGTTCTTAAAATACTTCACAAAGTTACTGGCATCCTCAAATCCAAAGTCGTACGCCATTTGTTGTGATGGAGTGTGGCTCACCACCAAACGACGCTTAATCTCGATGATAGTAAACGCATCTATCATCTGTTTCGCAGTCAATCCCGTTGCCAACTTGCAGACAATATTCAACGTCTTATAAGTCGTATTGATCTGTTGAGCGTACCAATTTGCGTCTCTTATTTGGTGAAAGTGGCTTTGCATTAATTCGAAGAAACGCGCGAATCTGATGCTCTGCTCTTGAGTCAATTTGTCTTGCCTTATTTCAGGTCTTAATCGATGTAAAGAGAGCGCGAAAGCCGAGAACAGATACATCACGATTAAAGGCTCGCTGGCTGCTCTGTTGATTTCCTCGATCATTTGTCGAATAAAGACCAATGTTGGTTCTTGGTCTTGATCCTCCAACTGTAGCAATGGCGAGTGCTTTTCATTAAGGTGAGTCGGCGTGTAGTTTGGCAACTTCATATTGGCATGCACTTGATCGAGAAACGCTTGGGTAAAAAGTAAGATTTTTCCTTTCGGGCGATTAGAAAAATCAAAGCTATGAACCTGCTCTCTTTGCACGAAAAGAACCGAGCCTTCTTGAAAAGGGTAATCCTCAAAGTCCACCATGTGGCTTCCGGTACCCTGCTCTATGTATATGATCCCGAAGAAATTAATACGATGAGCACTTTCAGGGCTATGGTCGAGCCGATTTTGCTCGTATAAATCAGATAACTCCAGAATTTGAAGCTCAGCTTGATTCGATTGTTGATGGCTAAAACCAACTTGAGGAATAGACAAAACCCACCACCTTTGTTTTCAATTCTATTTAACCACAGAGAAACATTTAGCGGCCTTCAAAAACAACCTGATTGAAGTCGATCCAGCCATTAGTAAGAAGATCCATCGCATTCACCTTATGAGAGATTCTCATGTCTTGTGCGCATTGAAACAGAGGAATATAAATCGCTTTTCGAATCAACTCGCGCTCAATTCGCTGGTACCCTTGAACCCGCTTACTTTCATCTGATTGAGCCAAATTATCAAACACTTGTTGTTCGAACCAAGGCTTCAATTGCTTATTCAGGCTCGCCGTCACGGTGTTAGTACACAACAACCATCCAAGCCAAGAACTCTCTTTATGTTCACCAAACACCTCACCAGAAACAATAATATCCGCTTTCGATTGTCGCTCTACTTGGTCAAATTCAGGATATGGCAGCACAGTAAGGTTTGAATCTAAACCATGCTGACAAAGCAACTCAGTGATGTTTTCAGCCGCTTCAATATGCCCAGGCAGCTGATAAGTTAAGACTTCAAGCGGCACCTGATTCACGGAAGACAAGTCCACTGCTTTACCAAATTTTAAGGGTTCAAGGCTTGTCATCCCTGAGGCTCGTCGATAAATAATAGTGTCTCTCACACCATTCATCGGCAAGGATTGCAGCAACTGTTGGATGTATCGACGATGCTTTGCCAACTTCATCCATGCGTTATTTGCACTGTTTAAACAAGCGTAGATACAGCCCTCTTCCCACTGTTGTACCTGTGTGAATTCATCAACAATATCCGGGGCAGAGCTGCCATGCACAATATCGCAATGCATTTGAAAGTCATTTGCAGATAAGCCCATGTTCCAGATTTCTACGCCATCTAGCCAAGGTCGATAGCCGTGATAATGAGGAGACGCAGTAAGTAGCGTTCGGTAATCGGTTTGCTCTGCCAATCGAAACGCTCCACTTCCGACTATCGTACCGTCGCTATTTAATTTGGAAACCGACAGCGCACCATGCGCCATCAATCTTGGCAGATAGTGAGACAAACGTTTGGAATGAATTCGTAAGGTGTACTCGTCGACAACAGAAAACTCATCAATGAGTAAGAACAGACCTCGGCTCACCGAGTTTGACGAGATAATCGACTCATAGGCTGCCTTCACATCAAACGCAGTCAGTGCTGAGCCGTCCCAAAACTTAAGTGACTTACGCAGTCGAACCTCTAACATATCGCCTGTATGCACCCAAGTTTGCGCTAAATCGCCTTCCAACTGGCCTGTATCTCTGTTGAAACGTAACAGGTTCGCATAGAGGTAATCAGCGATATGCTGTTCAGTACGCCTAGATATTTCATAGGGGATCAAGCTGTGTGTCGCTCGATAAAATGGGATTTGGAGGATGTCTTGATCGTTATCTTGCTGTTGATATTGACTAACAAACTCGGCAATGAACTGATCACGATCTTTGCTTCTGATTAGGTTCAACGCCTGATCAGCTCTTCCCTCATTCATCCAAAACTTAGCCTGTTCGATTAATGTGGTGTGTACCGACTCTTTGAGAAGAAGCTGAGGCAAATTACCTCTGCCAACACCCGACTTCCAATCGATGATCGACTCTTCCACCAGCCTTTTGATCACCAACTGAGCGTTACGACGCGTGCAGTTCAACGCTTTCGTTATGTCATCTAATGAAATCGGTGTCCATCGACCTATCTCGAATCCAAAGTCTCGCAAAAATACCAAAGCTAACCAATAACGCATAAAGGTGAAATCCTAAAATTATATTTCTATTTTTCTTCATCTTTTATTTTCAAATAATAGCCGTGTTACCAAAAATAAAAAGGATATTTAGATGAATACGTTAGCTGAGTCTCATGGCTCCATCTGGAAGAATAGAACCTTCGTTACGTTGTTTAGCAGTGCTCTGTTTGTTAGCTTTGCAAGCCAAATCTACACACTTGCATTACCGTTATTAGTGTATGAATTGACCCAATCCTCGGAGTGGATGGGTTGGATGAGAGCCGTTGAGTTTCTGCCCAATCTATTGCTGGCCCTGTTTATTGGCGTATGGGTTGATCGCAGTGATAAAAAGCAGTGGTCGCTGTCTATGTTGCTTGGTCAGGCTATAACGGTGTTTATCTCGTTCCTGGCGGTTGAGTTCCTAGCTGAGCCATTATGGGTTCTGTTTCCATGTGCGTTCTTAATGATGGCGTTTAACTACGGCTACCACAATGCGCGTATGTCGATTCAGAAAAGCGCGCTTTCCCATGAAACTCAGAATGTAGCGACAGCTCGAATGAGCTCTCTGGGCAGTTTTATGGAAACCGTTGGACCAGTGCTCTCAGGGGCAATCATGTTGCTAGCGACCATTCATAACGTTTTCATCGGCGTAGCTCTTTTGATGCTATTGGCTTTTTGGCAGCTCAAAAGGCTCGACGTAAAAACACCCATCAACAGAGACAAACAAAGCACTTTCAATGCCATAAAAGAGGGATGGAAAGCACTACGTAATGAACAGAATATGTGGTTGATTACTCTTGCTGTCATGGTCATCAATACAACAGGTGCCGTATTCTGGATTCAGGCAATCTACTATGCCAAGGCAGATTTAGGATTGAATGCGGTGGGCGTCAGTTATCTGATCGTTGCTTCTGGTCTTGGTGGTCTCATTGGTGCATTCAGCGCTGACAAGTTACGCAAGAAATGGGGACTAGGATGGCTTCTCATTATCTCTATCGCACTCGAATCCATTGGGTTTGTTATTCCCTTGATCATGGAGAATCAAACAGCGCTAGTTGCTGGGTTCTTTTGGGTATCCGCTGTGGGTCTATATAGCAGCATCTGTATCTGGAGTTACCGCCAAGAAGCCTTTGATGTCAGCGTTCTCGGCCGAGTAAACGGGATAACAGGCTCACTGTTCAAACTCTTGATGCCATTTGGCCTTGCTGGTTCAGGCTATTTAACATCATTGATTGGTATTGAATGGTTGTTCGTCGGATGCTTTGCCACACAGCTACTAACAGCGTTTTGGTTAATGACGACCAGCGTCCGTTCTATCCGTTGATGGCGCAATAAAAGGCAAAACGCCCAAAACGAATTTCGCTTTGGGCGTTAAACCAGTGAGTGCGCTGAGAACCAGTATTTCTATTTAAGCTGGCTTATCACAACGAACAAAAATGAAGTTTGGATTATTTTTCAAATGGTTATATCTATCTTCATCTATTTCTCGTACCCGCTCATCCACTTCACCTTCGGTGATTCTTGATATCACTAACCCTGATGCAGCAATCGCATTGCAGATCTCAGTAAGTGAACGACGATAAAAGCTCACTTGTACTGGATCGCCTATGGTATTCCACTCTTCTTGAATAAACTCACGACTAAAGTAGTTACCATTAATAGAGCATTCAAAGTCAGCAAATGGGTGATGGGTAGAGAAGACCATGTAACCACCAGGCTTGAGAACCCTTTGCACTTCTTTAAACACTGGTGTGAGGTCTTCAATGTAATGCAGCACTAGCGGGCACACAATGACATCCATGCTCTGGTCAAGCTCATTAGGAAGCCCAATAGCAAGGTCTTGAGAATACGCCTTTAGCTTTGAGCCGAAGCGCTCAGTAACCAAGCTAACCATCTCTTCTGACAAATCTGTACAAGTCAACTCTGCGACTGACTGCTCCAGAAACCACTGAGCGTATTCACCCGGACCACAACCGAGATCGAGTACCTTTAGACCTTTTACATCATCCAATAACGATAAAGTAGACGGGCGCTCTAACAGCGCGTTATAGATATTGCCCTTAACCACTTCCGCATACTTGCTTGCATGCTTGGTATACATTTCTGACATAACTTTACCTTTATTGAACAAAAACGTGAGCCTAGCATGAAATCTGCAAACTTGTTGTCCATGACATGAAGTTTGACCAATTTCTGACTAGGCTCAGTACAATTCAATAATGGTTTGTGTTATCGATGGACTTTAAACACCTCGATTGCTGTTTGAAGATCTGTCGTTTGCTGGCTAACAACCTCTGTTGAGCGAGTATTGTCTGACACACCTTCGACATTGGTGGTGGTTGTGTCTCGGATCACCACAATGTTCTGGGCGACTTCATTACACACCATACTCTGCTCTTCTACAGCCGCTGCAATCTGGGTGCTGCTGTCCAAGATTTTCTGCATCTCATCCATTACCGCTTCGATTTGTTGGTAAGCCACTTGTGATGACTCAACACTCACTGTGCCCTTGGTTCGACAGCCTTTCATGGTCGACACAACCGCTTGAGTCTGGCTCTGCACTGAAGTAATGATGCTAGAGATCTCTTCTGTCGACGTTTGAGTACGGCTCGCGAGCGTTCTCACCTCGTCTGCTACAACAGCAAAACCACGGCCTTGTTCACCAGCGCGTGCCGCTTCAATCGCAGCATTCAATGCCAGTAGATTGGTTTGCTCCGCAATCTCATGAATCACACCTATCACAGAGCTGATTTGAGAAGAGAGCTCTGACAGATGTTCAATCTCATGTTCTGCGGATTCCAGCTCGCTAGACAGCCCCGTAACCGTTTGCTTTGTTGATTCAATTTCAACCAAACCCTGCTGAGCAACCGTGAATCCTTTCTGTGTATTGCTTGCTGCGTGCTCTGTTGTTGCGGCCACTTCCTTGATGGTTTCCCCCATCTCAGTGATCGCCGTTGCAACGCTGTCGGTTTCGAGTTGTTGCTGCTGTAATGAAAGCTCTGTTTGGTGACTATTCGATCTAAGTTGTACAGACACAGCCCCTAGGTTCTCAACACTGCTTTGTACCTGAGTAATCAAACTCTCGATACTCACAATCAGCTTGTTGGTCCCCTTAGCAATATCACCAATTTCATCATTAGATTCCGTTGCTCGTAGTGTTAAGTCATGGTCACGCGCAACTTGGTTAGTAATCAGATTTAAATTAGAAATGCTGCGTTGAATGCTGTTGATCAAACCGTAAGACAGCAGAACAAGTGCAATAACGACGATGGAAAGCGAGAACAAAATAAACTGGTTAATCGAGGACTGTGCAGAATCGATCTCTTGTTCAAACTGTTTCTCGACCCCTTTGAAAATCCTATAGATATCGTTATAGAGGTAATCGGACTGAGCGATGATGGCTGAAGCTTTGGTTTTGTCCGCTCCATAGATGGAGACTAGCGACTCAAACCCTTGTTGGTATTGGGTTATTTCTTTCAGCAGCTTTGGCATGTCATCCACCACAACCTCAAGCTCAACAAGGTGGGCAAGCAAAGATTGTGAGAGAGTATTGAAATGATCATACTCCTTCGAAAACTGAGCAGACAAGCTGGTTTCTGATGAGTTCAGAAACTGAAGCTCTATCCTTTTCATCTCTTGCAGCGAAAGCTCTAAATCTTTCACTTCAATCAATGTTTTTTCTAGTTTTATCAGCTTTAAGTTGCTGATTTCAGTAATCAATACGATAACGATAAGCGCACTGATCGCTAGGCCAGTTAGGCCAAAAAGTTTATGTTTTATTTTCATCAAGCAATTCCAAAGCAGCAATACCGACAGAAGCACTATTATTTGTATTCGTCGCTTCTATAAAGACCACCTCGCCAAACTGTTATTACTTTATAAATTTCTTGTTACATTTATTCAAAGCATTTATTAAAAACAACTGACTCAAAATTGAGACAATTTACATTTCCGTACAAAAAACGCTCAAAAATCCACTTTTCATTCATTCCTACTGCAAAAATTGCGTGACACTTCAAAAATAGAATTTTGACTTTAATCTCGATTTAATATGACGCGAAAAACCATGGTTACATCTATGCTTAATAACAAATAGGCATACATACAAGAGACGGCTATAGCCATGAGGAATAGTGACATCGCCAAGTTGCGCGAACTCGATTTCAACCTACTGAAAACCCTATCGGTATTGCTAGAACATAAACATGTATCAAATAGTGCTGAGTTATTGTTCCTCTCACAACCTGCGGTCAGTAAACAGCTCACTCGCCTAAGAGCCATGTTCAATGACCCTTTATTGGTCAGATCGGGTAACAACCAACTTCTTACCCCTAAAGCAGAACGCATCAAGCCTCAAGTTGAATCGCTGTGCGAACAAGTCAAGCATTTGGTCATCCCAGATGAACTGGATTTAAAAGAAGTAGATGCCACCGTTAGTATTATTTTCTCCGATTATGGCAGTCCGCATTGGATTTCCACCTTGCTGCGAGAACTTCATCAAGAAGCGCCGAACGTGACTGTGGTTTGTAAGGAGTGGAGCAGAGAAAACATCAATCAACTAGAGAATGGTGAGATCAACCTAGCGCTCGGGCCTATCATAGGTTCTGGTGCACGCTTCGAAAGTATTAAGTTTGGTGCTGTAAGTTCTTCTTTCATCGCTCGTAATGATCACCCACTGTTCACCGAAACTAGCGAGGCCCCACCTTTCTCACAGTTTCCCGTGATACGGATTTCGGGTTCCACCCAGTATCAACACATCTACAATACTATCCTTCCCGATAACCCTGTGATGCTGGATCAAGCCAGCATGTGGTTAGCGCTGGATACGCTTGAATATTCAGATGCCGTGCTCATTGGCCCAACCCGTGTCATGAAGTTGCTATCCGAAACTGAAGGCTATCGCTGCCAGTTACTCGAACAAGTCCCGGAGATTGATATATGTATGAGCTGGACAGCCGGGCTCACTAACGACCTTTTTTATAAATGGCTCATCGACAAGATGATCAAGATAGGCAAACAGATCGTTTCATAGCCCAACTTCCTCGCCATAACTCCCAGTTATACCGGACATGAAAACTGACCATTTCTAACGCTGTACTCATTTTGGCATTCTTTGTTTCGTCCCGAGACAGCGGTGAAGTCACCACTCCATCGCTTCTCACTCTTAAATTAGAGGAGCCGAAACTTGAGCCAACTACGAAACGCTTTCAAAGTCATCGCCTGTTCCGCTATCGCATTGGGCAGCTTATTGCCCCATTCGGTATCAGCAGAGGAGTGGATCCCACAGCACATTGATAGTGTCTCTTTTGGTGGTTCTTTCGAAGGAAATTCAAAAGACATGTATTTCGGCTACACACGCTACAAACAAGGTGGTGTAGGGATTGGCGCAGAAGCTGCGTTCTATCGTTACGACCATGAGAGCAGTGTTCAAGACTACTCATCAAGGTATACGGAACGAGACTTATCCCTAACGCTCCCAGTTGCAGCGACAGACAAAGTGTATATCACCCCCGCTTTTGGTGTTCGTCAGATAAAAAACAGCTACGAACTCAAAGGAGAAGAAATGGATGACACGCAATATGAAGCGCTCTATGGCCTGGACCTGACTTACATGCTCGACAACGTGAGCATCACCGTTGGCGCTGATAAATCAAAAAGCTCTGACTGGTCCATCACATACGGCCTAGGCGTTTCATTTTGATCGCTGGGTAAAACTCATCACAACATATTTTCAAATATTGATACTTAAATGAGGTTCTCATGAAAAACGTTCTAAAACTTACCGCAGTTGCTTTAATGGTCTCTCTAGCTGCTGGCTGTAGCTCTTCTGGTAGCTCAGGCGGTGGTGACACTGCACCACAATTCGACGGTGACTTAGGCTTTGAAAACGTGGATCCAGGTTACGGCGTCGATGCTCCAGATGGCGATCAAACCCCAGATCTCGGTTTTGACTTCGGTTATGTCTACATTCCAGACTTAGGTGAAGAAGTGCCTGTGCCTACTCACCCGATCATGGGCACTCCATCAAATCCGATAGAGATTGATATCAACAACCCAGACAGCAAAATGGCCGCCGTTAAGGAGCGTTCAGACGACAACGAGACACTCTACTCAGTTTACATTGGTGAAGTTCGTGTTGGTGAAATCATCATCAACGACGACGGTATCTCAATCGAGGCGTTACACAGTGACAAAACCATTACTGCAGTTAAGAACACCGAAGAAGACTCTTGGCAAGTTCGCGGCGCTGACGGCAATGTAAAAGGCGACGTAAAACGCCTTGAAGATGGAACATGGTTGATTCGCGAAGAGATCACTCGTGAGGTGTACATTTCGGTCATCAAAGATGGTGAGAGAATCTTCATCCCAGCCAGTGAAGTGAAAGGAGCGCTGCAAAGTAAGCTAAAAACCAAAGGCCCAATGCGTGCTAACCTCCACAACGTTCATACACTAAAAGCACGCCCTAAACTCGGTTAAACAAAATCGTCGGCTAGGCTCAGATTATGGCTTTGCAGTTAACCCTGCATTAAAAAGGCTCGAATCACTTTTTAGGATTCGAGCCTATTCAGTTTTACCTTTTCTGAAACTAATGTTGCCGCTTATGACATCCGAACATCATTTGTCATCCAGTCGGCTTTTAAACTCAAAGACTTTCTCAGCACAAACATCTACACAGCGACCGCAACTGATACAATTCTGCGACATCACTCGTCTATCCCCTTCCTTCAATGGCTGACGAAGTATCTCTGGCTCAGGACAAACGTAAAAACAGTCCATGCATTTATCGCAGTCTTCACGACGTACCGCTTTTACGCGAATCACGCTCTTACGACCAATCACACCATACATGGCACCTAATGGACACAAATGACCACACCAACCGTGTTCAACAAGCAGCAGGTCGACGATAAATACCAAAGCAATGAGAACCCAACCTGCGCCCATGCCAAACACTAAGCCTCGATGCAGTGTCGCCACTGGGTCAAGCCACGCCCATAGAACCGTTCCTGTGACTGCACTGCCTAACAGCAAAACACCAATTAGCCAGTAGCGGATTTGTGGCGACCAACGGTAGCTCGCTTTCAAGCCCATTTTTCTGCGAAGCCAAGCAGCGGCATCGGTAACAATGTTCATTGGGCAGACCCAACCACAGAAAACGCGTGGCGCAACGATCAAATAGAAAGCAATCACTATCCCCGCTCCTGCAAGAACCGTGAGTTCAGGGATATGACCCGCTGCTATGGTCTGCATCACAATCAAAGGATCGCTCAAAGGCACTGTCCCTAAAAGCAGACTCGATGATAGATTGCCTTGCAGGATCCCCCACGTTGGGCCAGCGATAAAACAGACCATAACCGCAATTTGGCATAACCGTCTTAGAATAAGAAACCGATGTGCACGCCACCAGCCTAAAGTCTCGATCGCTTCTTTACCTGCATTCTTTGCCAGATTCTTAGCCATTATAAATTCCCCTTCTTCAAGGAGTTCAGCGACTCAAGTGCATCAGTCGGAATCACATCTTCAACTGGCGCATTGTTGAGATCTCTATCGACCTCTTCCCAACCCAGTTGGTAGTGCTCACCCAACTTACCCATGGCTAAGTTGGTCGGAATCACTTTGATCGCAGATACATCAAGAACACACGCTTGTTCACACTTACCACAACCCGTACAAGCGTCAGAGTGAACGGTTGGGATCAACTTCGCGTGATAACCGGTTCGGTCATTGCGAACGTGCTCTAATGTGATCGCTTTGTCTATTAGCGGACATACTCGATAACAGACATCGCAGCGTAAACCACGCCAGTTAAGGCAGTTCTCATGGTCGATTAGTACTGCGGTACCCATACGCGCATCATCGATATCTTTAAGCAGTGGGTCTAACGCGCCAGTCGGACATTCCACCACGCAAGGGATGTCTTCGCACATCTCACAAGGAATATCACGGGCATTAAAATAAGGCGTTCCAGAAGGAAGTGGCGAAAGCAGCGTTGCCAGTTTTAACGTGTCGTACGGACAAGCTTGAACACATAAACCGCACCTTACACAGGCTGATTCGAAGGCTTCACCCTCTAATGCACCCGGTGGCCTTACTGGCAGGCCGGTAGTATCTCGCGCTTTACTCTGCATCGACTGCAACCCAAGCACGGTTGCTGCGGCACCGACACCTGCTGCGGTTCTTGCGGTGTCACGCAGAAAGCGGCGACGACCTTCGGAGAATTTTGGTTTTGATGACTTCATATACCACCCACTACGCGCAAAGCTGTAGCAGCCCTTGCTCGTTATTATTTGCTATCCATAGACTTCTCCTACGAGCCCACTCAGTGAAAAGCTCATAGTCAGTAATCCTTGGTAATTGGGTTATCTATAAAGGATGGTATGAAAAAGCCATTGACTCAAATCAATGGCTCTCAATTAATACACAAAAGTAGTAGGGATATTTGTTAGCGGGATCACGCTGTTATCAAAGTGGTGAGAGGCAGCTCAGCGTGGGTAATCATAATGAATTGAAAAGACTAAGCTTTGATCTTGTCTTTGCTTCTTAAAACAAGAGCAAGAGCGCCAAACAACAGCTCCCCAACCAAGTATAAGTACATGACTAAATTCGCTTCTCCGTCACTCCAAAGGCCAACTAACCTTCCAAACGCCATTGCTAACAAAACGACAGCAACAAAAATCAATCCAAGCTCAACATCGTCTTTGAGTTTGACGACCAAGAACATCATCAAGCCTATAGCAAGCTGCGCTCCACCATAAGTCGCGCGTACATCTATCACTGCAGATGCCGGATTCAGCTCTGCACCCGTGATCCAATACGCCATCCCTGTGGGGATAAGAAGAAACAATGCTCCATAAACAATGAAGAAAGCAGCGGTGGCATAAACCAGTAGTTTTGACATTTCTAATCCTTTAGTTGTCTCAAAATTACTTATATTGGATTTAAAATCTTAGTCGACTTACAACGAGATCACACTGCTATTGGTATGTTTCTTCTCGCTTTTCCTCATCCATAGGAAAGGCTAAGTTCACAACTTTAGCTAACAAGATCCCACACGCTACACCACCAGCGTTAGCTGCTAAATCTAACCACTCTCCATAACGATTCACATAGGGCTGAAGTATTTCGATCGCCCCACTCCAAACAACAAAGAAAAGCGCAATCAACAGCCAGTTCTTTGGCCTTGCCAATGCAACAGAGAAGGTTAACGCTGCATAAGCAATGAAGTGATGTGTTTTATCTGTGCCCGGCACTGGCGGCAGGCTAGGAACCGGAAGAAGTGAGAGTATGGTGATAGCAGCCAAGACCAACAGGGTAATTGCCAACCAATATTTTTGAACTAAGCCGATCAAACGACGCATAACTGCCCTTACTTACCAAAATTGAAATGTACTCAAAATAACAAGTTGCATAGTAAACAGCATGACAAGCGAGTACAACTGTATCGCTATATGGGCGAGTATCTTCAGATACAAAAACGCCACCGAAATGGTGGCGATAAAAATGCATCCAGTCGGTTCACTATTACAACCACTTATCCGAAATTGGTGGGTATAATTTAAAACGCATCTGTACAGCAATATTCTTTGATTTCAACGGATTTCCATGTGCATCTTTCACTAAGTATGTCCACTGACGAAGCGCCTCTGTGGCACTCTCATCAAAAACACCTTTCGGCCACGAACGAGTGATCTGTATGTTAATAGGCTTTCCATTTGAGTCTAAATCAAACCTAAACTCCACAGAGCCCTCAACACCGGTACTCAAGGCTTCATTCGGGTAGTTGGGTGCAACTTTATAACTGGCTTTCGGGCTATCAGTAAGGTTTGGTTGAGGTGGCTTTGGTGCCGTTGCACAAGAAGCCAAAGAAAACATACATAAGATCATCAACAGATTTTTCACACCAAACTCCATTCGTATAGTCACAATATAGTCGGATAGCATTAAGCCAAGATATTAACACTGCCTTTAATATCAATATCTTGTATAATTTCGCGACTATACAGTAGAACAGCATACTAACAAAGTTGAATATTGTTTATCCATCACCAAGTTAGTTGAGTTGAGACTAAGTATCTAACCTATCCCTGTATTCTTATACTCACTATTTTTCTTTTGCTCTTACAGTTCTTTAATCTCTATCCGACGAAATCAAAGCACTCCCTGCATTAAGGATAAATGTGGGGTACGTAAGGAGTAAATGATGAACCGAACTTCCCCTTTAACACTAATAGCGAGTTTAATCATGAGTTCGAATACATTGGCTGTTGAAAAAGCCGACATGAACTTAACAAACGCAAAAATCCACGGTCATGAAAATGCCGATGCAATTGCAGTTCATGATGGAAATATTTTGTTCGTTGGCAAAGTGTCGGATACCAAGAAATATCGTAATGAAAACACTGAAGTCATCGATCTCGAACATGGAAATGTAAAGCCAGGTTTTATTGATAACCACAACCATATTTTTGAAGCTGCCTCTGAAGCTGGAGGTAACTGTGAACTCAGTATGGATGCATCACTTAAAGGCCAAATACCTTATCTAAAAGCTTGCAGTCGAAATAGTAGGTCCAAAGAGTGGCTGATGGGGTATGGTTTTTCGTTAGATGCGATTCTAAATGAAGATAATATTCAAGCACCTCTTGAGGTTATAGATCGAATTTTTCCTAGTCGCCCTGTCGTATTCATGGAGCAGACCTCACACTCTATGTGGGTAAATTCTGTTGCACTGGAACTTGCTGGTATTACTAAAGATTCACCTGAACCTCAAGGAGGTAAAATTCTCAAAGATCCAGTTAGTGGTGAACTTAACGGTATCTTATTTGATAATGCTGGAGATATCGTTATGGAAATGGCGTGGAACAGCTTAGAAGGTCAATTTGATCAAAGTTATGACGGATTGATGGTTGGCCTCGAAGAGTCAGCATCATACGGCATTACAACTATTAGTGATGGTCGGCTATATTGGAAACGCGGATGGTATGAAGTATGGAAACAGGCAGAAAAAGACGGTAACTTGACCGCACGAGTGTCGCTGCGCCCTTGGATTTATCCTGCTGACTTAATGGAACCGCAGCTAACTTTTCTAAAGAAAATCAAAACAAGAAAAATATTAACACCTTCGAGATAAGGCTTATTTTAGATTATAAGGTCATTTTCCCTTATACTATATAGATATTCATAATACTTTTTGAATCGCTCTGATAAAGCACGTTAGAATATGAATTTTAACATGCTAAATCTGAATAAGAAAAAGTAAGCTTAGACTTTAATGCTTATAATTTACTGGATTCAAGTTAATACAGCTTGAAAGCAAAAGCTCTTAGATTCCCTACCATACAGAAAACAGAGACAGCTACATCATCTAAGCTTCCAAAGCTTAGGAAGATATCTTTGAGTTTCTCTCTCAAAACATTTTCAGTTTCAAATACTAGCTTAGATTCGTCATAGTTATGCTCACCTAAATAATGCTGCCAATATAGTGTTGTATCAACATAAGGAACTTTTATTAAATTGTCATCTTTCTCAATAGCGTTATTAATACTCTTATCTATTAAATATCTATCACCTGAAATAACATATGTAATAGTAATATGTGTAAACTCACTAGATTTATGTGTTAAAACTTCACCGGGTTTATAGCTTGAATCTTCCAAGCTCAGCTTCTGAATCATTATAACTCCTTAAATCCTCAGTTGAATTAATGTTAAAATAAAATTTTTGACATATGTTGCATTCTTAGGATTAGAATACAGATCGAATTTCGTCAGCGCCATGACCGAACAATTAGCTATTTAATAGTCCTCTTTTACCCACAAGCTTCATTCAGTTTATTACTAATTTGGCTTGTAATAAAAACGGCTCCCCATTGGGATCCGTTTATTACGTCAATATATCCCGAATCAAACCCAGTAATTATTGACATTGGAGATCGTCTGAAAGTGAATTGCAGTTGTTTTTGATGATTCAATCAATAAAGATGCATCTTCTGAATATTCACGCCTTAGCATTTGTAAAACTTTAATATCAGGCTGAGTCATCTTTACTCCCATTCGACTAAGTTTAATAGCCAATTAAAAACCTTATTACGGTGTACCTGTTTTTAAACTAGCTAACCAATTATCAATGCAAAACTCCATTCTTCAATTTATAAATAATAGCTGTAATATGCAATAATACATAAATTACTCTAGTTGAATCCCTACCTAACTAGGATAATTAAAATATATAGTTATACCATCAACATCAATCATATAAGTTCATTTAACACTTCAGATACGTTAATTTCTTTTTCATCGATAACTATTAGTCCCGTATAGCTATCTTACTTTTATAGCTACCAATAAGTAATATTGAAACTGTATTATTACAAAACATAAACCTTCAACAATGACTTAGTAAAAATTACTATCTCCACTCACAAAAATTTATATTTTATGCTCCAACAAATTACCAATTAAATAATAGTTTGCGAATTCATGATTTTTATCTCGATGTTTAGCTCCATCGTTTCGAATACATATTAACACATCTAAGAACTTCGCAGATTTAACCCGAACTAAACCCGCTTTCTTAGCTGAACTTGACCAATGTACTATTCAAGATCTAATGTCAGATAATTCAGAGCTAATCATTCTACTAACCCGCCCGTAGTTAATAACAATAGCGCTAAACCAAGTTTGGTTCCGCACTCTATATAACAGTCACATGTAAAGAAATCAGAGTTTCTCTATGCTATAAATTAGACATAGAGAGACCAATACTGAGAGCAATTACCTATCTAAATTGTCAGTTTGACAACCGCATAAGAACACTCATGGCCACTAATACAATCACCTGACTATAGCTTCACGTCTATACCATCAGAAAAAATATAGAAATTGAAATTATAAACCAAATAAAAAACCAAGAATTGAGTTAAGCAAAATATTTTCTTTTATAAAGATAGCTTTAGAACTATCGACAATAAATTCTTGCACCGTTTTATTGAAAGAACAATTAAATAACTTTTTGTATTAAAAAAACATTTCATTTCATACAAAACAGTTCTTAAAAACAAAAAATATCATGCAGATTTACAACGATGAATTGAGCTCGGGTTTATTCCCAAATATCTTATAAATGCACGTTGCATGTTTTCATTTCTTACATATCCACATAAGCCCGCTACCGAACTTAGCGGAAGTTTTCCATCAGAAATCATTTCTAAAGCTAATTCTAATCGGATTCTTTCTACTAACTTCTTAGGTGTAACCTCAAATCTTTTTTTGCACTGGCGCGTAAATGTCCGAGTACTCATTGACATATAGTCAGATAACTTTTCAACTGTTAATTGCCCTGTGATATTTTCCTTGATCCAGAACTCTAGCTCTTCCCACTTTTGCTGCTGAAGTACGCCGGCATAGGATTCATTAGCTGAACTTCTCCTATCGAAATTCTTATTTCTCATGTTCTGACTAGCTATGGAAGGCAACTCAATTACCCAGAAAGCACTAATAACTTTAAGTGGTTTAAAGATTCTCGATACATCATTACTAGGGTAAATCCTATTCAACTCTAGCATCAACTGGCCATAAACAATTTTCAAAACTTCTATTTCAAATGAAGATAAATTACAACTCATTTTTAATATCGAATCTATATTATCCAATAAATGATTTGAGGGATCGGTAGCAATCGACCCAGCAACGATAAAGATATCATCGCAGAAAAAATCAAAATTTGATATCGATTGAGTGCTAACAAATATTCCATTGCCTACGTCAATCATCCCTCCATTATTGCTTAGGTTTATTATTCGACAATCACCCAAAATGAATTTAACCTTATCAATACAATCAAGCAAAAATGACCATTTTTTAAAATCAATGTCGCTCCCAAAAAATATAAATACATTTCTCAATTTATAATTCAACACTCATATTTAACGACTAAAATGTCAATCTTCACCCATAGAGTGGTGTAGCGGAAAAATTAACAACCTGCCACACCTGAAAATTCTACTTTGACTTATTTAGTACATATGTCGATAAGGAGATTTAGAATCGATAGCCTAAGGCTATCCCCAAACCTAGACCTCCAGCATCTCTTTCTTTTCCATTGAGCTTTACGTCAACCTTAGAAAATTTAGCATCGACACCGATAGTCCATTGTTCAGAAAAAATATAATCTACTCCACCACCGATCCAATACCCTAACGCTGAGTCATGAGCCTTATACTTAGTCCCTGATTCAACATATTCAAGTTCAGCCGTAGCGTAACTAATTCCAGTTCCCAAGTATGGTGAAAATACACTATTTGTAGCTAGAGGTTGCCAGCGCAACCCTATATTAGCCTCTCCCACACTAGTTTCTGTTTTTATACCGTTAATTTTCTCTTCATTGCCATTTCCATATAGATCGAGAGCTAATCCTATTGGTAGGGTAGAAGGTTGATATGTAAATAAAAATCCAATCGAGTCCATACCATCATTCTCATCCCACTCTGATGCTAGAGACTTGTTTCCTAATAGAACTTTAAACGATGAAGAACTCTCAGCAGAGTATGTCGACATTGACGAAGTTAATAGCAAAGTAGTTAACAGTGAAGTTTTAATTTTATTACTCATAATTATCCTTGATTTATATAGCAAAGTTATCTGATACTATAGGTTCAGTATTACTATACTTTTTTTGGCAGTTTAAATTTAAAATTGCAGTCTAGGTCATAGTCCTAATTCGCTCAACACAGCTTCTAGACCGGGGTCGACTCCATCTATTCGGTTTTGTTTGCTTGGAAAGTTAACCATTATATCTACTGGTACGCCCTTCCCTTCATACCAAATTTCTTCTTTGCTCAAATAACGTTCATTAGAAAGTTCAATAACAAGTTCATCATTAAAATTCCACTCCAACGCATCAGAAAAAGCACCCTGTGATCGTTCGCCTACTATTGTTACGTGTTCAAATTCTGACATGGATAACGTAAATATTTCTGCGGCAGATACCGTGCTATTACTAGTTAGTAAATATATAGGCTTGGTAAAAGAGCCAGTTTCGGAAGGCTCAATATAAACAGGGGTCAACTCTGTAAATCCATTATCTAATCTAGCCTGCTTGCTATATCCGTGAATAATTGAATCAGTAAAAAAGCGTGCTATTGCTAAGCTAATAAAATCACTTCCGCCTAAATTTTGTCTAACATCAATAATTAACGCCTCGCTATTTTGATTGTCTTGTATGACTTCTTGCATAGTTTCATTAACAATATTTATCGCATCTTGAGGGGCCTCTGCATAACCTGTCATAGCTGAAATATTAATATATCCAATATTATCCTCTACATACCACCAAATAAGACCGTCATTTAGATTTTTTATATTAGTATCTTCACTCGTTAAGCTAGTAATATTGCTAACGATCATTTGTAATTGTTCAGAAAAGTAAGCTTCCCACTGTTCTTGATTGACTTGCGTCCATTCATCGCTATTAATTGGCCATTCTAAAGAGTTATCTATGACAAATTCCTTTATGAAGACGGTACTATAGAGGTCTTTATTGAAAACCCTAACCTCGTTACCACCAATGGTCACTGCGTTGTGCCCATCTTTTAATGGACCCAGCAATTCCCCCAGTTTTACATGTAATTCTTCGATAGTTGTATCTTCATCAAGTGTCGCTTGGAGAGCACTAGTGTGTGTTTGCCAATCGACGTCATGTAAAGAAAAATCAACATAGTGTTGTTCATAGATTTTTGTAATGAGGCTGAAAATCTCATCACTACTTAATTCTAAATCTTCCAAGTTAAGTAAATTATCTGAGAGACATGATGTTGGTAGTGTTGATACTCTAGTAAATTTATTACCTGGAGCATGGAAATCAGCAGTTCCGTAGCCGTCAATTAACTCAAAACTGTTTGTGCCTAACTTTAGTAAATCATTTAGCTGCTCGTTACTAACAGTCTCAAGTTGATCATCTAACCAACACATCTCATCAATATGTCTATAAACAAAGATATTATTCTCTTGATCAACTCTTATAGTTTCTCCATAAGCAGGGCTCTGCCATACCCCAGTAAGCTTTGACGCCACAGGATTGGCTGATTCAGGTGGTTTAGTTTTATAGTTATCATTACAACCAACGAGTGCGATTGAAGACAACAAACAAACAGGAACTATTGATTTCATGTTGTTTCCTTACTGATAGACTGAACAACAATCATAACCAACGCTTATGTAACCTTCTGTTTCGCTGTTGTTATCAATTGTAATTTCGAAATAGGATGCTTTACGTGAACTAGACTTAGGTAGCAAAAATATAGAGTTATTAAGTGCTTGTAGTTTTGACTATTGTGTTATTAGTCATAAAAAAGTCATTCATACGTGTTATGATAAAAGATAAAAAAGTAACTTCACAAATAACACTCCTTTGGTAACATGCTGATTATGCTAAATAAAAAGATAATCTTAGTTGAAGACGATGAAAAATTGGCAAATCAAATAACTCGCTTTTTAAACAGATATCATTATCAGGTAGAACATATCAATGATGGAGGTCTCGCGATTCCTCTAGTTCAACGTGTTAATCCAGAACTAGTTGTTTTAGATCTAATGTTACCTACAGTTAACGGATTAGATATCTGCCGGGCCTTAAGACCTCAGTTCAAAGGTGACATTTTGATGTTGACGGGCAGCGATGATGACATTGATCAAGTCACTGCGTTGGAAATGGGAGTCGATGGGTATTTAATTAAACCTGTTCAACCCAGAGTATTGCTAGCACACATCAGGTTACTCGAAAGAAAAAGAAGGCCAGAAACTGGGAGCATTCATGGGACGTTATCGGTTTCCGACAATAATCTATTGATAATCAATAAATTATGTATTCATCTACTCCAACGTACCGTTGTACTGGAAGACAACGCTATTCAGTTAAAGCCAGCTGAATTCGCAGTATTAAAATTGCTTGCTGAAAGAGCCGATAACGTCTTGAGCCGTGAGGAAATACTACAATCCTATCGCGGTATTGACTATGATGGTTTAGATCGCTCTATTGATGTAAAAATAGCCGCATTGCGAAAGAAACTATGCGATCATAAGCAAACGAAAATAGTAACTATAAGAGCTAAAGGGTACATGCTTGTTTCCGATGCTTGGCGGTAACAAATGATTACAATCGTATGCAGCATTAAACGTTAAAATGGTTATAACTTCCTAACTTGGTTATTTAACTATGCTTAAAGTGTTCTCCCCAATCTATATACTTGTGTTATCTGTTTGGCTAGTCGGCGAATCTGTAAGGGAGGGGATTACTGAACACTTTTTTTTAGAGTCGTACTCCGAAGACGTACTAAATGATTATCAAGGGGCCTTTGCTATGGTGACTTTGATACTTGAACAATATCCACAAAGTGACTGGCAATCTCTCTCTGAACAAATGTCTTCGCCAAATATCCCCATACAAGTACTAAAACCCGACTTATCCATTTTTCCTACAAATCTCTTATCTGATTGGAAAGAAAATAAAATCGTAGTGTTAGATGCCAGGAATGATCTATTGATAAAAAAAATTGAAGGAACAAATCTTGGAGTTCAAATAGGTCCTATTGGAACAATTGAGGAAAAAGATAATGATGAGCTTTTCGTCTCAATAACAGTAACAGGTTTGTTGGCATTGCTCATCTTACTGTGGACACTGGGTATTCAGCGTCGGTTAAATCAAATACTACAAGCAGCAAAGCGGCTGGGTGAAGGGGATTTAAGTACCAGAGTTCTTGACACAAACCTGAATCGTATTGGTAGCCTTAACTTTCACTTTAATTCAATGGCCAGCCGTATAGAACAACTGGTCAATACAAACCGACGCCTAAGCATGGCCGTATCCCACGAGCTTCGTGCACCCTTATCTCGAATCCAGTTCGAACTTGAATATGCGTTAGAAGAAAGTGACGCAGAAAATATGAGAAGTGCGTTAAAAAGCATTGAAGAAGACTGTATCGAGCTTGAGTCATTGGTAAACGAATCGCTATTTTACGCTAAGTACAATCAAAGGGAGCATGATCTCCAACTCAAGAGTAAAAATTTGGTTCAGTGGATGTTTATATGGCTGGAAAGTTTTAAGCCTATCAGGAAAGACATAGTTATCGACTATAAACTTGTTGATGAAGATGTTTATGTTGAGCTAAACGACGCTGCACTTTCAAGAGCACTAGGTAACATTCTCCACAATGCCTGTCGTTATGCTAGAAAAAACGTGAAAGTTTACTTGACTGCCCATTCTGAAAGCATTTTAATCCTGATTCAGGATGATGGCAAAGGTATTGAAAACGGCGAATTACACGACATTTTTAGCCCCTTCTATCGCTCGAATAACCAACCATCTGAAAGTAAAGGCTTCGGCTTGGGCTTGAGCATTTCTACTCAAATTATAGAAAAACATCAAGGTTCAATTGTAGCGAGTAACTTACCTGGTGGTGGCGCTGAGTTCGCGGTTCAACTACCAAGACAAACCAATAGCCGCGATGCACGAACTTAATTTGCAATCGCCTCTCTCCCCTCAATTAAACATAATTACGTTGCTTAATCTCTCTAGGCAATCTCACTATTTAAAAGCTAGCTGTCTTGGAGTAACCCATATTTCGTTCAAGCAAAGCTGCTCGCGTGTAAGCCGTTGGATTAAGACTAGACATTTGAACTTCAAAGTCGCTCTAAGGTCTACTCTTAATCTAGCCTCTGACCATATATGAACGGAACGGTCTAAATAAGTATTATAGTAAATATCGTCAATAGACGATATTACTGTCCAACAACTTAGCCTCAAACCACACCTTTTAGTTTGAGCATTAAATATGAGTAGTCATCTTCCACATCATAGAACTTCGATTTAATATGAGTGGCAGTTCTTAAGTCCCAAGCAGCTTTATTTGCTTTTAAATAGTCGATACTATTTCCTCTATTTTCGGTCATATTTACTTTAAACTATCCGCTCAATATAACTTTCGAAAATGTTCAATGAGAGTTTTTTCTCCGAAAGTTGGCGCTATCATATCTCTCGCACATATTGTAAGAAAAAACTCAGCAGCTCCACCAAAACGTTCGGGCAACAAACAAGCTATTAACAGGGCAACTTTTCGCAACCAACTAGGTAAATGTATTACTTTTATGGCACGATTTTGAGATTCGAATGCTAATTGTGCTATATCAACTAAAGATAACGTTTGTGGACCTCCAACGCTAAGCTCTTTTTCATTTACATGGATAGCTAGTAAACAAAAGTGAGCGAGATCTTCACCATGAATGGGATTCATCTGGGTTAACCCATCACCAAAGACATACGATCGACCGGACTGCACCATCCTATAATACTCCTCTAGGTCTGAAAAAAAACCATTTGGCCTTATAACGCATAGATCAAGTTGCTTTGTGCTTAGTAACTTATCAGCAAATTTTTCTTTAGCGTTTAACAAACGTACTTTCCTAAATTGAGGGGCATTCAATGCAGAAACGTAAATGAACTTCTTAACTCCTGATTTGACGGCTTCTTCTAACAAGTTGTAGTTTGCTTCAAAATCAACATCCATGTATCGAAGTCCATCTTTTTGTCTTGTGATCCCTACGCATGAAATAACTACATCGATATTGTCACAACAGCCAACTAGACTTTCATGATTAGTAACCTCTGCTACTTTAAATTGTTTTTCGCTCAGTCCGATTGATTTAAGTTTATCTTCGTTTCTTGCTAACGCACAAAAGTCTGCACCTGAGTCTCTTAATATTTTTATGATGTGACGCCCAAGATAACCTGTAGCCCCCGCAACCAATACTCTTCCTTCGTGTTCTTTCACATGATCCCCCACCGTTAATTCATAAAGTAAACATACTCTATACCACAGATACTTAAATCACTATATATGGTGATTTTGCGTTAAGTTACTAATGATACATTTTTCTAACTAAGCAAAATTGGAGGCAAGACTATGAATAACGCTTTGATGATAGCACTTTATTTCGGGTAACAAATTTGCATGTCAATGAATAATGATAAGCAAAACAAACGTATTATCCATTCTCCTGAATTTAAAGAAGAAACTCTGTCTCTTCTAGAGAAAGTGGGAGTATCAACGCTTGCGTAAGTGCCCTCGCCACACGAATCCCATAATTAATGTAAGTGTATAGCAGCAAAGAAAGATACCAATACAAACCGACAGGCAAAAGCTCTAGCCGCCAAGCTCTAAAGCAATGTATGAGTAGAAAAGGAAACTGCTGGGACAATGCTTGTATGATGGTTTCTTTCATTCAATTAAAGCTAGAATAATCCTTGGTTATCTAAGCCAAGTTAACTTTGAAAGTCAAATGCCGCTTAATGAAGCGTCCAGTCTAGCAGAATCAGGCTACATATTATAAAGAGGCTCTTGTTGAGGAAATTACTTTCTTCGCTGCTGGAAAATAAGGTAAGCGACTAACTCGCCTCAAAATTAATGCTTAAGTTCTAAGTGCGAAAATTACAAAACTTGGGTATCAACTTCATATAAGTATGACTTTATTTGTGAAACTAACTTGAAACCGTAGTTTTTTACAATAGGTCTGCTCATTTCAGAAGCGTCAATTGTTAAGTATTTCTTTTTACGTAATTTGGCCTCCTGAATACGCTTCTTCAGAAGCGTTTGATAGAAACCTTGTCGTCGATACTCTTTTACTGTACTGCCTCCCCATATACTTGCGAATGGACTATTTCCATCGAGCAACAGCCATGCTGATGCCGCTGGTACTTTTCCAACATACACAACATATATAAGGACTGATTCTGGTGATTCTTCTTTTAATTTCAGCAAGTAATTATACTGCCAGTCAAGATTCCCACCCCAAACTTTCTCTTGTACTCGTATGGCATCTCTAATACCTTCTTTGTCATAAACTTCAGTAACATTCGATATATCAAACCCCAAACTGTTACTTTCAGTTAAATCCAGTACCATAAAAGACTCGGCGCTTTCTTCATTAAAACCAAGGTTTACAAGAGTACTCCCTAGTGTACTAGGTGTGTCAGTAGAGTATACCTTCCATTCAAAGCTAAGGTTGCGCTCTTTAAAGTAGTCAATTTCCCTCCTTACCGTACTTTCAGAGATACCAACATCAAAGTTAAAATAGGATATATAGCTCCCTCGAAGGTCATTGGACACAAACTTTACTAAATCAGGACTTGTAAGCCTATATCCATTGCTTCCATTTACTAATTTTCGTTCACAGGCATTATATTCTTCCATGATTTTATTTGTATCAAATTTATAACCCATTTTATCCTCACAATTTAAGAAACGGGTTTCGTGTGCAAATCAAACTTGTTCCGGGAGTTTAATAGCCACGCCGCCTACTGAAAATATAATAATTCGCATTCTGTCATTGGAGCAGAAAGGGATTAAGACACTATATTGGCCATCATGGCTTTTATAGGCCTCAATGATTCCAAAGCGTTGATCGTCTGAAGTAACCAACAAAGTATCATCAAGATCTGTCACGCCATCACCTATCAAACCAAATGTAGTTTTAGCCAGGGGTGAGAAATTGCCTCTATATATTGTCAGTTTATAATTTTTAGATATACAAACTTTGTTATCCCATATACATTCACTTTGAGTTTTTGGAACCAATTGATTGGAAAACGCTACCTTTTCAGGGGTTAAATAAGGTAGTGTGTATCCCGCAACAAACACGATAACTAACAATAAGGCTTTAACAAAAATACTCATTTCCACTCTAGTTTACTACTTACCTCCTCAAGTAAGTGTATTTCATTCTGTAAGTCTCTAATAGATTGGCGCTGAGACTCCATTTTTGCCGTAACGCTTTGTGAACTAGAATTAAGGTCAGCCATATTTCCGCTAATTTGACTCAAAGCTGTATTTTGTTGAGTAACTGCAGAAGAAACTTGGTACATCTCATCATTCACAGTTGTTACGTTCGCTGATATATCCCTGTAACCAACAAGCAAAACATCAAGCCACGTTGTAATTTGAGACGTAGAATCAAGCATCTCTGCGACCTTGGCTGTTGATGTATCTACACTTGATGAAAGCTGACTTAATGAGCCTTTAATATGGTCTAAACTAGCATCTGTTCTTTGTGCTAGCTGGCGAACCTCATCGGCAACCACAGCAAATCCACGCCCGGCCTCACCTGCACGAGCTGACTCAATGGAAGCATTTAAAGCCAAAAGGTTGGTTTGCTCAGACAAGTTAGCAATAGTCTCAAGCACACTGGATATCTGTCTCGTGTCCTCTGTTACACGATAGATTATCGATTGAGTTTCATTTGCTAGGTTCGTAAGTTGATCTAATCCACTGTGACACTTTTCTACCTCTGTCAGACTGCCTTGACTAATTAGGTTTGCCTTTTCCGCATTAGTGCTGCATTCCGAGGTAGAAGTTGCAACAGTATCAAACGATGTGCCGAGCTCTTCGACAGCTGTTGCAACAAGTTCGGTGTTTACAGCATGGGAAGACAGCTCCAAATTAATACTATCAATATCTCTTATTAGCTCAGTTGAGACCTGGCTAAGAGATTCAATAGTTGCCGACTGCGTATCCGATAACTCCCTTAACCGAATAACAATTTGATTGAATTTTTGCTCAAACTCACCCTGTTCGTCCAACTCTACATCAAGTAATAGTCGTTCATTTTTCACCATATAATCTACCGTGTCCTCGACATACTTGAGTTTTTTCAAGTTTTGACTCAATGAAAGACTACCATAGATAGACACACCCGCTTGAAGGACTGCGTACAGGCAATGCTCGATGGCCATAATAAACGGACTACCAGGAGGAAAGATAAACACTCCTGACGCGGTATTAAATTGAAGATAGTAAAAAAGCAAATGATGAACTGCAGCTGCAACTAAGCAATGAAATACAATTTTCCAATCGTTATATATAGTAGTACAAGCTAATAATATAAACACTTCAAAATGTATCATCGTATCGCCATATGCTTGGTGTATATGCAATGCAACAAAACCATAAAGTAAGTAAGGAGTGATAACTCTCAATAAATCACGACTAAACAATAAAGTAGTGGCTAATAAAATAATGTTTATAAAAAAATCTAAATAAGAAAAACCATATCTAAACATGTAGATAAAAGTCAAAGACGAAAAGAGTCCTGCGAGTATATGAGTTGTTCTTGCGAAGGTTAACGGTTTCATCAAGCTTGCTCCTATCAATAAGCTTGATGCTATCATACCTAGAGATTACGAAAACATATCAGACAAACAACACGCAAAATAGGACAAATCATTCGTAATATAGCATGTTCTATTCGGCTATAAGACTACTATGTTAGACCCCTAGTCATCTATACTATGAGATCGTCTGAACTCTTTAGGCGACTGTTTAAAACATCGTAAAAATGCTCGCGTCATATTCTCTTCTCTTTTGTAGCCACAACGAATTGCAACATATGAGATAGTTTGCTTAGTTTCGCGTAGTAAAGACATCGCTACTTCAATGCGAATACGATCAACCAGTTTTTTAGGAGTAAGTGAAAATTCGTTTTTGCATCGCCGAGTAAAATTTCGAGGACTCATTGCCATAAAGTTAGCAAGTCGATCAATGTTAAGATCTTCTGTCAAGTTTTCTTGTATCCAGTGTAGCAAGCTTTCCCATTTAGAATCGCTACATTCGAACTGCATTTTCAGGTGGAAGGTTAGCTGAGAATCTGATTCCTTCCTTCTATTAGGCAATACCATAGTCATTGCAACACGCTGTGTAAGCTCTCGACTTGTTTTCATCTCCAAAATGTTGAGAGCCATATCGATAGCTGTACTTATTCCAGCAGATGACCAAAGCTTATCATCTCGAACAAAAGGGGCCTTCTGAGACAAGTTAACGTTAGGGTATTTGTGTATTATTTCTTCAAGATAGGACCAATGAGTTGTTGCATAGACGTGCTCATCAGGTAGCGCATTTGCAAAAATGAACAAACCAGTACAAACAGTACAAATGCTTTCAACCTTTCGATAGGCATTACGAACAAACTTTGTAACCGTTGGGCTATTTGGCTGTTGGGTATCTATTCCATTGATTAAAAAAACTATATCGCTATGGAAAAGTCCTATCTGATTAATTGCTACAGTGTCGATAAATACACCGGCATTCGACCTAACCAAACCACCATGTTCGCTAACGTAAACCAACTCAAACAGTGGCTTCTCTTCGACAATATTTGCGATAGAAAAAACTTCTACGGGACCAGATAAGTCCATAAGTTGAAAGTTATCTGAACAATAAAAAACTAGTCTCATAATAATTCACTAATAAAGGAAACAGTAGAAATAATAACTCTATCAATAGTAATTTGCACGCCCATTAATTAAGGACAAATAGCACGCTAAAAACGACAACCCTCTCTGGATAGGGTTGAGCTACCAAGTGTTTAAGTTAAGATGAATCATCACAACCGAAGAAATTAAGTAAAGTTTTTTATCTGCTATTGAATTAAATAAACAAGCTTATGGTTATAAAGAAGATTGTTACTTTTAGTAACACTACTTTTGGAGATCTCTTTCAAAATGGGTAAGAGGAAATGGATAAACAAAACTTACCAAAGGTATTGTTAAGTCTCTTGGATACAGCGAGTGAAGGATTGTGGTTCATGAGCGATGACAATCAGGTCCAATTTTACAATAATACATTTTATGAACAGTTTAACCTCCCACCTAACAGTTCAACGTTAGATGATTGGTTAGCATTAGTCCATCCTGTTGATAGACAGCGTTTAGCCAGAAAAGTTAATCTTCATCAAAAAGATAATGTATCTAAAGATATAAAAACACGTTATCGAATAAAAAACCTCCTAGGGCAATACCTTTGGATTGAAGCTACAGGCGTCAGAGTAGAGCATGAGGGAAAATTTGCAATGGTTGGTTCGCATAGAGACGTGTCTGAAGAGGTTCTCTTAAATCAATATCTAACACACATTGCCAAACATGACAGTGAAACTGGTCTATTCAACAGGCACCAATTCTTGAAAGTAGCTCCAGGCTTAAACGAAAAAAGTTGGCTTATCCTGTGTCGTCTAAATCAATTACAACAATATCAACGACGTATTGGAGAGAGTGCAATAGGACAATTGTCATCTACATTGGTTAGTATATTAGACGAAATACTAGATCTTGACTACGGATTGTACCGCATTAGTGCGGAAGTCTTTGTAGTTACTATTGACAAGGCACTCGTTGAGAAAACCATGTGTTCAATAATTAACAAGATCACATCACAATTCCATGAAGGTAAACCTTATAAGACATCATTCTCTAATCGTCTCGGTTTAGTTGCTCTAATGGGCAGCGACATCAATAAAAGCAACATTCTAGAGCAACTCTTCAATCTAGCTGAATATACCCAAATAAATAATAATCCGACTATATATACGACAGACTTACAAAGAAAAATTGATAGAAACTTTGCAATACAAGATGCCTTAGAAAATGCGATTGAAACCGAACAAGTTACAATTGACTTACAACCTATAATAGGTTCTAAGTCGAATGAAGTTATAAGCTTCGAAGCATTAGCTAGATGGACACACCCAATCTTTGGCCCCATCTCACCAACTGAATTTATCCCTTTAGCTGAAAGGCAGGGACACATTCACGCACTAGGTATGGAAGTTATTAAAAAGTCCTGTAAATTTCTATTATCATTTGATCAAGTCAACGAGTCAAAACCATTTATCAATATTAATGTTTCAGCATACCAACTTCTTAATGATATGTTTATTACTGATATATTACGCGTTGTCGATGAATTTGGTGTTGCGACCTATCGTATTATATTAGAAGTAACAGAGTCATACTTGATAGATGAAGATCATACTATAGGAAATACGCTTAAAAAGCTACATGGCCATGGATTCAAAATATCAATTGATGACTTTGGTTCTGGCATGAGTGCTATTACAAGTCTCTTCAAACTCCCATTATATCAAATAAAGCTAGATCGCGAGCTGATAAACGAAGCAATGGAGGTTAACTCTTGCTTAAAACTAATCTCTCATATCTGTGAGTTTGGTCGAACACACGAAATTTCAATAGTCGCTGAAGGTGTGGAAACAACTGATATCCGAAGAAAATTGGTGGAAATTGGTATTCCTTATCTTCAAGGTTACGCAATACACATACCTAATGAACCACATAAATGGCTAAGAAACAATGCGATCACGTTATTAGCATCATGATTATAATATAAGGAAATTAAGCATTGAAATATAACTGTAAATTATGTAACTCTGAGTCAACAGTTAAATCTCAAGGATCTAGTTCATGGCACAAACAACATGATGTATGTGAGCTCTGTATTAGTGACATTTTCGATTGGTTAAATACACATCACCATTTCAATGACACTGAGCTTCATCTAAAAATTAACTTGCGCAGGTTAAGGTCTAACTTACAGAAAATATCTAATATAGATAATACAGTTAGTTCAGTGCTTAATAGTGTACAAGTCGAAATTGATAAAATAGAAAAAGAGTTAGGGGGCTTGGCATCAGAGTACCCTAACATTTCAAAGATTATATCTGAATACCGTAGCTTATTACGCGTTTATAACTAATAAAAATGGGTAGACAATGGTTATTGCAATGTTTAGTTTCACTCATTACGGCCACGCTGGTTCGTTAACAATCAGTGATCCCAAGTTAGTAGAAAAAATACAAAAGCTCATCAATTTAGGCCTGCGAATTGAACTTTATTCAATTCTTATATTACTTCTTCTTGACGAGCAAACTCAATGCCAAGACAACGAAAACCGTAGTTTAATCCAGCTTACGGAAAAATATAAAGTTAATAAAGCCTCGGTCAGACTAAATAATGGAGAGACTCTCAAAATAGTATAACTTTTTTAAAAAATCAGATAAAAACACAATAAGTAAAGTACCTATGGAAATATATAATCTATTATCCACTATTTTTTGCATATACTTGGCAACATCCTCAACGAATGTTTTTGCAAGCCAATTGAAAGAACAGAATGAGGATTTTTTTCTATCGAACAAATACAGTTAGTAAAAAAAAGTGAACCGGCGCCCTTAAGTTACATACAATCCAGTGATGGTATTAAGTTGGCTTTTCGAGCTTATGTTCCATCTGAGCCTAATGCAATACTAATTTTTTATCATGGAGCGGGAGCGCATAGCGAGATATCATATCAGCACATAGGCAATGACTTAAGAGACGTATTTCAAGTAGGAGTATATACACCCGACATCAGAGGACACGGATACCCTGAAGGGCCTCGAGGAGACGCGCCTAGTAAAGAGCTGGTGTGGCAAGATATAACAGTACTACTCAATCACGTTAGATCTCTATACCCATCTACTCCAGTTTTTTTAGGGGGACATTCTGCCGGCGCAGGACTCGTTCTCAATTATTCTAGCTGGAAAGACAGTCAACCTGTCAATGGATATGTTTTTATCGCACCATACTTGGGATTTCGCTCAAAGACTGAGCATACAAATAATAATACCAGTAGATATCAATTTTCGACCGTAAAAAATTCCAAGTTTATAGTTAATGCTATTTCGCTAGGAATGCTATTCAATCATTCTAAAGCAGTAGAGTTCCATTTTCCAACGAGCATTCTAAAAAGTTATCCAAAGATTGTTACATATAATACAGTTATAATGTCGAACTCTGTAACACCACACTCGCCACACTCTCAATTTCAAAAATTAAATCGATTCGGATTATGGATTGGAGAAAAGGACGAAATATTCGATTAAAAAAGATCGTTGATTTTGCAAAAAGCAATAGTCACAAAGATGCTGACATCAAAGTACAAACCCTTTCTGACGTTACCCATTTGTCAATCATAAAAAACTCATCCAATTTTATTGGGGAATGGATATCGGAGCAAGTAAATCAAATATAAAAATGGTAATTCTATGCCTAGAAAATTAAAAAACAAAAGAAATATACTATCTGCCTTCTATAAATTATCGAAAAAGAAAGAGTATTATCAGATAACCGTTTCTGAAATAATAACGTTATCAGAAGTGAGTAAAACAACTTTTTACCGATATTATCAACGTAAACTCGACCTTCTTATTGAAATGCATGCTGGTATTTTCCATACAATGCTACAGGAGTACCTAACCCATGATGATTGGCTGAGTACCAACCCGAAACCTATGCTAATTGAAACTGCAATAAAAGCAGCTGAAAAGATGAATGGTAGAAAATCTATTTCTTATAAGTTAGGTAACGATTGGCCTATCGCACAGCGCCTATTGAATGAGAGTTTGACTTCGGCAATTAAGAACCAGATTTGTATAGCATTTCACAACGAGAAATGGAACATATGCCCTGAGCAATTAGCAGATACATTAGCGGCTTTGCATTTAAATTTCTTAACTGGATTAAATGGTCTATCTGATAAAAATACTGTTATATCAAACGCTCGAAATCTACAGTGCTTTTCCAGAGCAATCATTCTAGCATCATTAGAAAAAAACAATAAATAATATCATGATGTTTTTTTGAAATAATCATACATCACAGTTCTAAAATAAAACCAAAGCAAGTAATGCGTATAATTAATATGTTAAAGGAACAATTAAGGCAAAGTGTCCCTTTAGAGAATCTATTATTAGTTTGTCCCTATTTCTCTCATCTTCATTCCCGTATACTGCGAATAATTTATATAAAACCGGAGTTATTATGGTTACCAAAAAATTGAGCCATCGGACCAAAAACATATCTCATAGCTACTCTTTAGAAGAAAAAATATTTAAATCTAAAGATGAAAAATCCAGTTCAAGTAAGCTAAATATTGGTATTTTCCTCTACCCTAATGTTACTATGTTAGATGCTTATGGGCCGTTACAAATACTTGCCGTTAGCAATCTATTCAACGTGTTCACGTTCGCTAAACGACTAAAACCATTACCATCAGATGCAAATGTGGATTTACTTCCCAATTATAGTTTTGAGGATTGTCCACATATCGATGTGCTAATCGTTCCCGGTAGTGCTAATCCCTTAGAGCAGATAAAAGACGTTAGTGTAATCTCGCAGCTACGAGCAATCGGAGAAAAGGCAGAATTTGTAACATCTGTATGCACTGGTTCATTGATCCTAGCTGAAACCGGGTTGTTAAATGGATACCAAACCGCGATACATTGGGCTTATGCAGATGCATTAAAACACTACCCTGAAGTTACTCACATCAACCAAAGGGTTGTAAAAGATCGAAATCGTATAAGCGGTGGTGGTATTACCTCAGGCCTTGATTTCTCACTCGAGCTGATTGCACATCTCACCGATAAAGAACAAGCACAAGCTTTGGAGCTATTGCTAGAATACAACCCTGAACCTCCATTTAAAACGGGCGATCACAACACAACACCCGAAGCAATCAAGGTCGCTGTACAATCGATGGTTTATGAACTCGCGGGTGATTTGTTTTAGCCCATTTTGGGCTGCCCCTAAAACCCAAGGATAGGCGGACTCTAGACTTATAAAACGTTGTGTCCGCTTTCGCCGTGATGCTATTTGATTGAAGGGAATTATAAATCCCTAGCTAATACAGAATTGAATCTGTATACATGAATATCTCACGGCGAATTGATTGTAAAAGTAGCAATTCTTAAAAGAAAGGGCTTTGTTGCCGAAATCGAATGAGCTAAATCAAAATTTTACGATCAGATCAGGGACATTCATTCACTGACTTTGATTTCATGCCGAAGCATCGTTACAAAACCATCAACTGGCGCAAGTACAATAACTCCTTGATCAACAGGGGTTCAGTTACGTTCTGGATGGACGAGGAGGCCATTATTGAGTGGAAACAACTAAAACAGGAAAAACGTGGCAAACCAAGACAGTTTAGTGATCTCGCTATCACGACGGCTCTCATGGTAAAGCACATCTTTTGGTTACCTTTGAGGGCGCTACAAGGCTTTATCGACTCTGTTTTTAGATTGGCGAACGTCGCTTTGGTTTGCCCTCACTATACCTGTATAAGGCGCCGAGCTAAGGATGTGGAGGTTAATTTCAAAACCTCAACAAGAGGCACTATCCAACACCTGGCCATCGATGCAACTGGTCTCAAGGTATACGGTGAGGGAGAATGGAAAGTGAAAAAACATGGAACCGATGGCAAGTGTCGAGTCTGGCGTAAACTCCATCTTGCGGTTGATACAGATACACATGAAATTATCGCCGCTGAGCTGACACTATCAGGTGTGACAGATGCGGAAGTACTCCCCAATCTACTCAAGCAAACACGCCGATCCGTCAAGGAAATCTCGGGAGAAGGAGCATACGATACAAGAGAGTGTCACAGGGCGATTAGGGTTAAGAAAGCGATACCTCTAATCCCTCCACGTGAGGGTGCAACTTTCTGGGAAAAAGGGCATCCACGCAATCTGGCAGTTGGTTGCCAAAAGCTCTATGGCTCAAACAAAAAGTGGACACGGAAGTGTGGGTACCATAAGCGGCCATTGTCGGACACCGCTATGTATCGCGTAAAACAACTACTAGGAGCTTCACGCACGCTTCGAAATTGTAACGCACAAGTTGGTGAGACTTACACCATGATCAAAGCACTGAACAAGCTAACTGGGATGGGGATGTCCACAACTCATTATGTTGTAAAATTGCGAACAATTTGGCTAGAATTCGCTCATAAGTTGAATTAGGCAACAAAGCCACCAGCCGCCTCAAATTTTTTACTCGGCTGTCGCCACTTACTAAATTTGAGGTAAAAAAAAGAGCCACTCTAAAGTGGCTCAATTCTTATAAATTAAAACAATCGTTTTAAACGTTACTCTTTACCGAATACGTTGTTCTCTTGCTCTTGTACACGGATGAAAGTTGTACGCTTAGTTAGCTCTTTAAGCTTTGCTGCGCCTACGTATGTACAAGTTGAACGTACACCACCAAGGATGTCAGAGATAGTGCCGTGAACAGAGCCACGGAATGGAAGTAAAACAGTTTTACCTTCAGCTGCGCGGTACTTGGCAACACCACCTGAGTGCTTATCCATAGCCGACTGAGAAGACATGCCGTAGAACTTCATGAACGTCTTACCGTCTTGCTCTACTACTTCACCGCCTGACTCTTCGTGGCCTGCTAGCATACCACCTAGCATTACGAAGTCTGCACCGCCGCCGAATGCTTTTGCTACGTCACCAGCACATGAACAACCACCGTCACCGATGATCATGCCGCCTAGGCCGTGTGCTGCGTCACCACACTCGATGATTGCAGAAAGTTGAGGGTAACCAACACCTGTTTTAACACGTGTAGTACATACAGAACCTGGGCCGATACCAACTTTAACGATGTCAGCACCCGCTAGGATTAGCTCTTCACACATGTCACCTGTTACAACGTTACCTGCAGAGATAACTTTGTTCGGGAATTCAGCACGTACCTTTTGAACGTACTCTACTAGGTGCTCTGAATAGCCGTTTGCGATATCGATACAGATGAAGATTAGCTCTTCAGATAGCGCCATGATCTCTTTTGTTTTTTCGAAATCAGCGTCAGAAGTACCTGTTGATACGAAAACATTGTTTAGCGTCTTCTTGTCTGCTGATTTTACGAAGTCAGCCCACTGCTCTACTGTGTAGTGTTTGTGAACAGCTGTCATTACTTCGTGCTCTGCAAGAGCCGCTGCCATTTCAAAACTTGCAACAGAATCCATATTTGCTGCAATAACAGGAGTACCAGCCCATTGACGACCGCTGTGCTTGAATGTAAACTCGCGGGTTAAATTTACTTGAGAACGACTTTTTAGTGTTGAACGCTTAGGGCGAAACAGTACATCTTTAAAGCCTAACTTAAGTTCTTGTTCGATACGCATGGTGTTTTTCCTTGATTCATAAATGTATATGTCACTCGCATGGTGCGTTGTAAAGTCGTTGGCAGACGAGTTTACTTTTCTTCGGACACAAAAAAACCGGAGCGTTGGCAGACGCTCCGGTTTTCAGCATTATAGGCCGTGATTTATTAACAACAAGTCTGATATTTCATTTTTTTTTATGCTATCCTCCCAAAGATTCCATATCCGAATTCCTCTCTCCTTTCCTATTTTTCAGCTATTTACTTAGATATTAACGACTTAAGCGCACAGCGTGACGCAAACTTACGCAATATTTGCGCAAACGTTTTCCACCCCTTCATCGCTACTTTCTCTTTTTATTTCTATTTCTGTGAGAAAAAGACGTCATCATGGTCAATCTTTGACCTGCAGATACACTTCAAAAAGTACAAATTTTTTGAATTTTCTTGTTTGAGTGCCTAAAAAATCGCCGTTATCAAAAAGAATAATGTGTCGCAGAGATCAAAAGCTCGCTCTTTAGCGATAACTCTTGCGAGTCAAACAGTCTAAAATAAGGTATAAGTTGCTTATTAGAACTGCTCTTTATATTAAACAAGAGCACATTGAATGGCTTACAAGGACGTTAGTTATGAAGAAAACCCTCCCTCTACTCGCGCTTTTATGTATCAGTGGCTCCGCTTTGGCACAAAATGGTCCCGGTTCTTTCTATACCAATCTAGGTGCAACCGCGATTTCTGATGGTTCAGATTCTGAAACAGCCTACTTTGCGCAGCTAGGGTACAACTATTACCTTTCACCTATGGTGTCGCTCGATCTTAGCTTTGGTCATACCGCGACTTTAGATAGTACTGTGACGTCAGAATCTGATGGCTTTGCTTCAAAGTACAACTCTTACAGCGCTGGCTTGAAACTGGAGCAGAGCTTTGGCGGGTTTAACCTCTATGGTTCGGGCGGTGCGAGCTACATCGATTCCGAGGTAACACGTTGGGATGCAGTCAACAGCGTATCTAGAACAACGACAGACAGCAGTATTCAACCTTATGCGAGTACAGGTATCACTTTTGCTCTGCTAGGCTCACCTTTAATTCTAGATACAGGTATCAGCTATCAATGGCTACCAAGCGGAGAAGGTGCAGCTTCTGTGTATGGTGGTGCCTACCTAAATTTCTAAACAGTAATCACCCTATCCAATTATCTGTGGCAGTCTATCTATTGATTGCCACATTCTCTCCCCCCTTTCCACACACCTGTTGCCTATTATCCCCACGTCTAAAATTCTTACCACATTAACAAGGTTGCTCAATGCCAAGAATCTTTAAAGCTGTATTGCTCAGCACACTCTCTACTATTTGCCTGAACGCCCACGCTGTCAAAGTACCGCTGGAATACTCTTTTGATATTGGTATGTCGAACATTACTAAGAACGGCGAAAGCTTGACTGGTTTCACCTCACGCGGCCGCCTAAATTATTATTTCACGCCTTTTGTCGCACTAGACCTGAGTTACACCGATACTCTATCTATCTCCGGAGACATCTACGACGGCAGTAATGACACGATTACAACGATGGAATACAAGGCGATCAGTACTGGCGTGAAGATCCACCAGCCTGTAAGTAAACTCATTAATGTCTATGCCGGTGGAGCCTACTCGACAGTAGACGAAAAGGTCGAAGACATTGGCGCAAATACTGAAACCAAAGATTCAGAGTCTTCAATCAAGCCTTACGCAAATATAGGTGTCAGCATGAACAGTCCGTGGCAAAAAGGACTGCAGTTTTCTCTCGATTACACATACCAACCTCTAGCACTGGACTACACAGCTAACTACTTCTCAATTGGTGCCCACTACAGTTTCTAGCTCAGAAGCACGAAAAACGAAAAAGGCACGCATAATCGCGTGCCTTTTCTTTCATGAATCTGTTTAGTGATGCTTACTGACGAGCAACCAGAGCCTCTGCCGTCGCATCTTGAATAGAAAGAAACAGTGACGTTACTTGTCCAGTCGGAGAACGCATCGGGTTAAGCGTCACGTTTTGGTACATGAAGTCTGCTTGTTGAGTGACAGGTCGCACGTTACGACACTTGAACAGATACGGACGTTGTTGCCACGTAATAAAACTACGACAACCAAGATCATAAACGGGTTTAGTTTTGAGGCGGAACCACTCTTCTGGGATCTCAGGAAACAGCTCGAAGATCGATTTGCCAATCGCATCATGAGACTGTTTACCACTATGGTGCGTCATGAAGCCATTCCACACCTGAACGTTGAAATCTCGGTCGATCACAACAAGTCCCATGTCGACGTTTTGAACCATATCGACCATCCAATGGAACTGCTCAAACTCTGCAGGTAACTGAAGCATATTAGAACTCCTCCATTAGGTAAGACAGCTTGTTGTCTAGTAGTGGTAAAGATTCATCCACAAACATAAACAGTAGGTCACAACGAATTGAGGTACCTTCAATGTTGTAGCTCACCTCAAAGGTCATTGTCTTTTTGAACGAACCGCTGGTATTGGCAATCACAGATTCGATTGGAATATGTTGCCCTAACAGTACCGGAGAACTTTGGAAGAAGCGCACTTCAGACTGTTCACCTAAGCCATTTAAGAAAGAACCCACAAGAATGTTGGATACATCCATAAGCAGCTCTAACTCTTCAAGCTCTTCACTGTCTGTTGGCACCTTCATCAGCTTCTTGAGATCATTCACACTCGAGTCACTGAGCAGAACCAATGCTTCGCCAGCGATACCTTCACCACTAAAGCCTTGGCAAACACCCGATACCTGGTCGTTGTCGGCAAGATCGCGCAGTGCCATGTGAAGCTCACTCACTTCAAAGATGTTGACGTTAGGTAGAGGCAGATGAACAAATACATCGAAGTGACGGGCCAATGCGTCTGCCGCGCGACCAATCGAAACGTTCGCCACTTCCATATAGATATCGCGTCTGCGCAGAATAGGCAGTTCTAGCGGCGCTGGTGTGACTAATTGTGGCTGCTTAGGCGGATCAACCAATTCACGAAGAACCGCTTTAAGTGCCTCTTGATCGATTGGTTTTTGCAGGAAGGCTTTCGCCCCAAGATCCATAACCTTTTGCTTAGCTTTAGGCTGAATATCACCAGACACAACGACGACAGGAGTCGTATTACCCAAACGCTGCATCTCTTCTAATGTTCCATAGCCATCCAACTCTGGCATGGTCAGGTCGAGGAACATTAATTTAAACTGATTACTCGCTAATTCTTCGAGCGCATTCAATCCATGCACCGCGAAGGTTATGTCAGCATTTAACGACGGCGGTAAAGAGCGGGCCATCTGTTTGCGGGCTAAGGCAGAATCATCACATATAAGAACTGGAAACGACATTAATGTACCACCAATGATTGAAGCGAATAATAGCGAGTGTAACAGATCCTTATGGTATCAGGTACGGGGTGAATCCATTAATATGGTGATTAAAGGCAAGATAATTAGAAGTTTTTGCTATGTTTGAGAGATCAAGATATGCAGTCAGAAACCCTTAATATAAAAGGGTTTCTGAATAAATCGAGTGGTGTTTTCTAAACAAGATGTTGGAATGGCAACAATTAATAAATCACGTCATTCCGCTCTAGAATTATGTGTAACGAAGCGATCGATTAAAGCTGGTACGTTGGCCATAAAATCAGTAAAGCAAAACGCAAAATGACGGCGAACACCAAAAGCGCAATACCTAAGCGATACCACTTATATTCCGAGACACTCATAGGAATGCGTTTATAGAACATGGTAATCACACCTTTCCAATCAGAACTGCGCTTTCCATATTGCATTACGCTCGTCAGTACAAAAAGAGCCCCAAGTACCAACATCCCTTTCTCGGCCCAAAACAACCCTACTTCCATTTGTACAACCTCTTTCCTTAAGTCTTCAATACAGTGTAATCAGCTTATGCTAGGGTTTCTGTACGACGTTGGTCTAAGTTTTACAAACGGGATTAATGCGCCAATTGTGCCGAGCAATCTAAAGAGCGCTGCTTTCTGATTTCAACCATGAGTTGAACAAGCAACAAGATACCCGTCACACCGAGGCCGATACCAATGCCGCCCCAGATACCGGCAAGCTGATAGTCCGGCATCAGATACCATGCCGCTGGCAATCCAAATACCCAGTAGCCAATCGCTGTCATTACCGTTGGCATAGAGACAATCTTCATACCTCTTAGTAGGTTAATCGCCAGCAACTGCCATGCATCAACAATAAAGCAGAGAGCCACTACCCAGATAACCGAAGTTAACAGCGTCGACATGGTGTCTGTTCCATCATCAAGTTGGAACATTGCCGCAATGGCTTCAGGCCACGCAATAAAGACACCACACAACACCAAGCTCAGCAGCGAGACAAGAATGAAGCTTTGAATTGAGGTCTTCTTAATGCCTTCAATATTGCCCGCACCAAAGTCACGGCCGACCAAAATCGCCGCCGCTTGAGAGAAACCAAAGTTGAAGTTCCAAGTAAAGCTCAAGCACTGAAGTAGAATTTGGTGTAGTGCTAATGACGCAATACTGATGGTTCCCGCCATTAGCGTGCCGCCATAGATAAGACCATGCTCCAGAATCGCCGCGACCGCGATAGGTAAGCCCATCAATAGCAGCGGAGCCATCAACTTGACCGAATACTCATCCAAGTGCAGCCAAGGGGCGAACGGTTTGAATTCGTCACGTTGAAATACCCAGAACGTATAGCCAATCATCACGACCAGTGCTGCAATCGCGGTACCTAACCCAAGCCCCGTTAACCCCATACCCAGCTCGAAGGTCATGAAATAGCTCACTGGCACGTTCAAAATAACAGTGGCTATCGACATGATCAAAATAGAGCGTACGTTACCAAAAGCGCTGGTTAATCCTCGCAAAACCAGTAATAACAATGATGGCAACATCACCCACTTAAGTGCATGAACGTACTCCATCGCAAGAGTAATCACCTCTGGCGGTTGTTTCGCCATTTCAAGTACTTGAGGCGCAAACCAGAAACCAGACATCAAAACAGCGCTCATCACAAACGAAAGCATGACTGCGCCTTTTACTGCCAGACGGATCTGTTGATTACCAAAATCTGGACGCGCGACTCTCTGCCCGTAGGCAATAGCGATTAAGTTTGCAACGCAACCGACCGTGCTGCTGGCAATAAGAAAGATAAAGAAGTAGATCGAGGCACCCAAACCACCCGCAGCCAGCGCAGATACGCTAATTCGAGACATCATCCATACATCGGTCAAAACCAATGCCATTGATATCAATTGTGAAATGATGAGCGGGAATGCAAGTGCGAGTATTTTTTTCATGAGAGCCTCTTAAGATTTCCACAAACCTTATGGCTTTTAGCACTAGCCTTCAATTGATATATCTGCCACTCTTACATTCCAAAAACTCATGCGAGTGTTTTATGACCCCATATCCAAATCTGCCCTATTCTCACAACGGACTACGCGCCTTTGAATCTGTCGCTAGACTCATGAGCTTTACGCTGGCTGCAGACGAGCTCAATGTTACTCAGAGCGCGGTAAGCCGACAGGTGAAACAGTTAGAAGATGAGCTAGAAGTTTCGCTGGTGCGTCGCAAGCATCGCGCTATTGAGCTGACGCCACAAGGCAACGAGTTGTACCTTGCCCTGCGTGAAGGTTATAGCAATATTGAATCTGTACTTGCCAGCTGGAAAGAGCCTAAGCAGAAACGAATCGTCATTAAAGCTGCGCTGAGTTATGCCACACGTGTACTGATCTCTAAAGTTAGGCAGCTCAATGAGCGATACCCTGATTACGAGATCGTGATTATTCCTGTTATTGAGGAAGATGAAGCACTTAACTACACCGATTACGATTTATTGGTCTTCCATACGCAGCTGAAGAACCATTACGACAACAAACCCGGTATCCGCGTACTGCGCGAAGAGTTTATGGCACCAGTCTGCTCGCACAGCTTAGTGACTGAAGATCTTGATTTAGACTCAATCCTAACGTTGCCAAGATTACATCCTACTCTCGACCACACTGACTGGAAGACATGGTTATCCGATGTGGCGTATCCACCGACAACGCCTGTTAGAAATACCAGCTTCCTCTCCCTTGATTTAGCACTGAACGCCTGCCTGTCTGGACAAGGTGTTACCGTGACCGACTTGTTGTTGATCATCCCCGAGTTAGAGCGAGGATTTTTGTACTGTCCGCCTAACGCGAAAATTCAGCATAGTGCGTGGACGTATTACCTGCATCAAAATACCAAGAGTGCTGTGATTGATGATCTCATCGATTGGCTTATTGAGGAGAATGAGAACGAGCTGAGCAAACTAAAACGCCTCGCTCAGCAGAATGATTGGTATGGAGTGATAGAGAGGTAGGTAGAGAGAGATAACGACAAAAACACCCACAAGCTATCATCTATGGTGATGTAACTTGTGGGCGAGAATTATCTGAATATATCTTTCAATTTGGAGCGTTAAGCCGCTTTCTTACTCACCTCAAAGCGACCAATGAGTTGTTCCAGACGACCTAAGGCATTACCCATCAGAGTCACACGACGCGCCAGCTGTTGAGTCGAGGTTTGAAGATCGGAAATAGAACGTTGAGCTTTGTCTGCTGTATGACCGTTCTCTTGACTGTTCTCATCGAGTTTCGACATAGTCGCAAACAGCTCAGCAACAGCGACCCGCATCTGCTCACTTCGAGCACTAGAATCGACCATCAAGTTACCTCGACTGACGTTTTCTACTCCCTGCTCCATAGACGCCACCGCACTACGTGATTTAGCATGTAGCTCCTTCATCAGATCGCCAATGTGGTTGGCCGCCTGAGAAGTACGATCAGCTAAGGTTCTAACCTCTGACGCTACCACCGAGAAGCCTCGGCCATGCTCACCCGCTCGCGCAGATTCAATCGCCGCATTGAGAGCCAATAAATTGGTTTGTGCCGTGATATCCGTAATGATGTTGATAATGTCAGAGACCTTACTCATCTCGTTATTCACTTCGTTAACACTGGTCGCTGAGCTTTCGACGATATGACGCACAGACTCCATCCCTTGCGCTGCCTGCTTGTACTCCTCTTCAGCGCTTTCCACAGCATGTTTCATCACCGTATCCATTTGAGTCGCAGAAACCGTCGCATTAGTGATTTCACTCTGTTGGTGCTGGCTCAATTCCAACATATTGTGCAGTGAATGCGAGGCATCATCACTGGCCTGATTCATCACCACACTGCGCCTAAACATCGATTCTGATACTTGGCGAACCTCACTGCTGGCATGGATCAGTTCACTGATGATCCCATCAAGATTGTCGATAAAGCTGTTGGTCCAACGCCCTAAACTGCCTAATTCATCGCTGCTGAAGGTACTTGGATCGAGTCGACGACTGAGGTTACCGTCCCCTTCGGCCAGTGTCTGCATTACCATGGTCATCTTGCTCATTTTATTGACCAGTGGCTTGGCACTAAACGCACGAAAAAGACCAAGGCTCAACAGCATGCAAACAACCATTAGGCTTGCCTGTATAAGAGGAGATAAATCAAAAAGGTGAGTCAGCAACAGAGGTAGGAAAAGAGTAAAAAGCATGCTGCCAATAAAGTGTTTCGATAAGGTGTAGCTGAGGCTTCTATCACGGTACACCTCTTCCAAATCCGACTCGCACATCATGCCGAACTTATCTGGTGAGCCATCGAGTTGAAAAGTCACACCTTTACCAATCACAGGGATGTGTCGGTAATCGGAATAACCCGGATATTCAACAAAGACATTGTTGCCTTTCTTTATCGTCTCTCTAACACCTGGGTGCAGCTGCTTGGTCGCAGGGTCGGTAAAGCGGATTTCAAACTCAGTATGATGCTGAACTTTCACCACGCCCCAATCGGTATTGACGCCTTGTTTAAGGTTCTCACCATGCGAGAAGGTGTTGTCTTCAAATCGAGAGCGAGATAGCGCGACACCAGCTTCAATACGTGGATCGTGATTCGACTCCACCATAAAGATATAGTTGTCCCCAGACTCACTATAGATATGCCCCGCTTCACGCTGGATAATATCGCCAATCACATCGTTTGGTACTCGCCCGCACAGACACAGTGGTTTGCCGTCTTCACGTGAGAACGGCACATAAAACATCAATGTTACTTGATCATGAAACGACGAACTTGAAGCGCCGACCGATAACGTTCGTTCATCGACATAAGGTCCATGAAGATAGCGCTTCTTTAAGCCTTCGTTGAGCGCCTTGGGGTCAGTAAGCGTGTAACCAACATGATTGCTGTAGCTCGATGCTTGGGCAATGCCTCGCTCGTCCACGACCGCGAGTTCTGAGATATCTGGGCTGCGATTCAGAAGCCTTTGCAAAGTTTCCGTTGTTTGCTCTTCCGTTCGACTAGCAACATACAGCGCGGCATCTTCGAGAAAGTCCCATTGGTTCTTTACCCAATTATTTAATAACTGTACCCGTGTCTCCGCAATACTTTCGAACGTCTGCTCCAACTCCCTAGTGCGCGTTCGATTTAAAAAACAGGCCTTTCTCATCGCAATCTTACCCGTTGAGCCAAACCATTTAAGCCAATGACGTTCCTGATCCGTAAGGTTCATCTACATTCCTTGTTTTGTTTTACATCTATATACAACAAAGCAATTTATAGACCATATACAAAACAGGGCTTTAATTAACTTGTATGATTAATTTATATACAGATCAAACAATTACACTCCCTACTTTAGTGCGAATCGATCACCAATATGGTGCATTAGTAAAAAATTCGCCCAAAATTAATAGAGAAATACAACTCAAAAACTGGAACATTGATTCCATTTTTATGACGAATAAATGACATTAAAGCGATAAAAATCACAGCTAACTTATTTAGAGCTTATTCGTATTGATCCATATCAATTCATATTAAATTTCAATTGGTTAAATAATGACTGCCGTCAATTTATTGATAAGGCATCATTTTGACACTTATAAGATAATACGCGCCTTATAAAACAATAAATTCTTATAACAAATACAAGGCAGTACGTAATGAACAATCATGATGAAAGAGTTCGCTTTTCAGATACGGATAGTCTTATTTCGACCACCACGCCAGAAAGTAATATTACTTATTGTAATGAAGACTTTTACCACGTTGCTGGCTACAGCGAACAAGAGTTGTTAGGGCAACCTCACAACCTTATTCGCCACCAAGACATGCCTAAAGAAGCTTTTGCTCAGCTATGGCAGTACATCCAATCGGGGAATAGTTGGATGGGTTTGGTGAAGAACAAATGTAAAGACAAAGGTCACTATTGGGTGTCTGCGTTTGTTACTCCAATTCGTAACTCAGATGGCTCAGTTCACGAATACCAATCAGTAAGAACACAACCCACTGACGGCCAAATTGAGCGAGCTAAAACGCTTTACGCTCAAATGCACGCTGGAAAAGTTAAAATTCGAAGAATGCGCTGGCTTCTCAGCTCATATGTTCTGTTAGGTTTGCAAGCTCTATTAGGGTTAGCGCTTATTTCAGGCTTGATCCCAACGACGATGGCCGCTATCGCATTATTGGTTACGGTTTTGGCTCAAGCGGGCTGTGCTGCAATGTTCAAGCAACGCCTATCTACGATACATAAGCTCGCTAAAGAGCATTACGACAACCCGATCATGGAAAAGCCATATACGGGTTATTGTGATGATCTCTCGCCTATTGAGCTCGCTATGCAGATGAAAAGTGCCGAGCTTCGCGCAGTCACATCACGCGCTTCTGAAACCTCTACCGATCTGATTGATTCTGCGAAACAAGAGCTTGCGAATCGCCAGAGTATTGATAACGAATTAGGTGAACAAGATCTCGCGACGGATGCGATGGCAGTTTCAGCAGAAGAGATGTTGGCTTCGATCGATGAAGTTGCTCATCAAGCCAAGCAGAGCGCTGATTTCGCCATTAACGCGCAGGATCAAGCTCAACAAGGTGCTTCTACCGTTGAAGAAGCTGCTCAAACAGTGCATGAGCTTAGCGAGCACTTAACAGGCTCTAAATCCGCACTAGAGCAGCTTTACAACGATGTCGATGGCATCGAAGCGATTCTGTCTATGATTCAAGGCATTGCCGAGCAGACGAACCTTCTAGCACTCAATGCTGCAATTGAAGCGGCTCGTGCTGGCGAACAAGGACGCGGATTCGCCGTGGTTGCTGATGAAGTTCGAGCACTGTCTGGCAAGACAAGTTCTTCCGTCGAAGAGATTCGTTCACGTATCGAGATTCTACAAAACACGGTGAATCAAACGGGGCGCTTTATCGAAGAAGGTATCCACTCTTCTGAGATTTGTGTCGAGAAGTCTCAGCAAAGCCGAGCCTCTTTCGAAGCCATTGTTCAAGATCTTATGTCGATCAATGAACAAAGCGCTCAAACCTCTCAAGCAATTGAAGAGCAGGTGCAAGTTACTCACGGTATCAATGACCATGTTGTTCGAGTCAAGCAAGCGATCATCGAAACGCGAGAGCTTTCTTCTACATCCGTAAGACGTGCAGAGTCCTTAGCTACTCACCTACAGAGCCTAAAACGCCTAGTGAATCAATTTAATCACTAAGACAATCTTCAAATGATTTAGAGCTGGTGTCGCAATAGGCACCAGCTCTTTTTTGTTTCCTATACATAACTAGGAAATAATGAACAACCTTCACTTTTTGTGCTCTATTTCCCCACCTACTCATTCGCTATGCTCTATGGGTCACTACATAGAGGTCCAATCAATGCATAAAATCAAATGGGGAATCGCTGGTTTAGGCAACATCGCGCATCGTTTTGCAATGGCAGTTACCCAACATAGCTCTAAGGCCGAGCTATATGCGGTTGCAGCCAGAAACGCAGAAAGAGCAAATCTATTTTGCCAACAATACGGCGCTAACCATAGCTATGAATCTTATCAACACATGGCCGAGGATCCTGAGGTCGATGCTGTATACATCGCTACCGTTCACCCTTACCACAAGCCTCTTGCAGAACTGTTTATCAAGCACAACAAGCATGTCTTAGTAGAAAAGCCCGCTTTTACACAACTTGATGACTGGTTGGAAATGAGTGCACTGGCGAAGAAGCACAATGTACTGTTGCTTGAAGCGATGAAAACCGTCACCTTCCCTGCTTATATAGAGTTAAAAGCGTATTTGGTAGAACAGAACATTCAACGACTTCACATTGAGGCGGGGTTTGGTAATGAGCACGACTACGACCCTAGCTTATTTATCTTCAATCCAGAGCTATGCGGTGGTGCTTCACTTGATGTTGGTGTGTACGGGCTATGGCTTTACTACGATTTATGCCACACTCTCGGCAGCATCCCTGATGTACCTTCAGTGCAGCTAACGCAAGGCCTTCAAGACTGTGCTGTCGATACCGATGCTTGTTTCACGTTTACTGGTAGCGTATCTGGAAAGATCAGTGCTTCAATAACACGAAACCTTCAACGCGATGCGGTGTTAACTGGTGACGGGATAACGATAAAAATATGCGAAAAGTGGTGGAACCCACAACGTATTGAAGTTGAGCATAACGGTCAATCTAAACTCATTGATATACCCGTATCAGGGAATGGCTTCGAATATGAAATCGACCATTTTTCTACGTTGCTACAAAAGCAACAGCGAACGTCTAAACTACTGAGGCCAGAAACTTCTCAACAAGTGATCAATACATTAGAAACCGCTCTGGTAGATTGCGGATTTAGTCATCTGACTCACTTACCGAATAAGAACCGCTAGCTAAGTCGTTAACACTCAGCTCAAGCATGAACCAACAAACACTTACATCAGCCACAAGTAACGACATGAAGAATTTAAAAAGAAAGTTAGAACTGTATGAACTCCTCTTTCGTTCCTTGGGTCCGGGACAATCATCATGTCAGGTAAATCAACTAGCCGAGCTATGGCTAGTGAGCGAACGACATGTCTCTACGTTGATAAAAGTGATGACTTCCGCTGGTTGGATCAACTGGCAGGCGTCTGTGGGAAGAAATAAAAAAGCCACAATTGAGCTGTTAATCGAACCTATAGATGCTTGTCATTCTTTGGCTGAACCGATCGCCAATGAAGGAAAAGTCGATGAGCTTTTGGAGGTCTTGAGCTTTGGAGGTCGCGAACCGGGTGAAGCACTGCAAGCCTTTCTAAGCCGTAATGAGCAGAGCAACAAACAACGTGTTTACCTCCCTTTTCACAGAACAATAGAACCACTGCACCCACATAAAGTGTTGCGCCGAACTGAACGATTTTTGGTTCACCATCTGTATCAGCGTTTAAACCAAATCAATGAGGGTGTGGTAACGGGAGATCTCGCCTATCATTGGCAACCCAATGAAGATGCGACAGTCTGGTATTTTCAGCTGCGTACTGGAGTCACTTTTCATGATGGGCAACCTCTAGTGGGGCAGCATGTCGTCAGCTCATTGCAACAGTTAGCGAATCGACCTCAGTGGCGTAGTTGCTATCAACATATTGCCCACATTCACTCACCTTATCCGGATGCGGTTGAGATAACACTCCATAAAGCCGACTGGCACTTACCGAGACTGCTTGCACAAGCTGAAGCATCAATTTTCAAACACGGTACTACCCAGCACACCATTGGATCAGGAGCACTAAAGCTAGATGTATTTTCTACCAATATGCTGCGGTTGAGTCGTTATAGTAGTTACTGCCACCAGCAAGCGATTTTGGACCAAATTGAGTTGTGGTCTTACCCCGACTGGGCGAAAAGTAAGGCTTGTGCTCACAATGAAATTCGAGTCTCAACGCCAGAAATAACAACGACCAAACACCAATCGCAACCCGCAGTATTTTTGCTGTTTCAGGCGATTGATTCATATAAACCATTGAGAGAACTAACTGTTGAAGATACCTCTGAATCGCAGAAAATTGCTCAACAGCTGGTTAATGAGTCTAGTAGGCTTATTTCATGTAGTTATGGGAATTACGAGTCAGTTCAAGGTGGTCTGCAATGCAGCATTATTGATGAGAACGATAGTTTCAGTGCGTGGCTACGCCTTTTATCACGTGTTCCATTCTCGCAGCTTAACATCGATGAGGAGTACTGCAAGGGCATCTCAAATCAATTAGACAACATCCGAGCGACCCGAAACTTTAAACAAGCACACCAACTGCTGGACTCGTTGAAAGTTAAGTTAATCGAAGACCAAATTATGACGGTTTTTGCCGGAGATCCTTTCGCCTTAGAGGTTTCCAAGAGACTTAATGATGTACAGGTAAATGGGTTCGGATGGTGTGACCTAACCAAGGTTTGGCTAAGTCACAAGCATTGATGATAAATACGTTGGGTGAGCTAGGGCGAAATTTACCTAGATTAAAATTCTAAACCCATTGCTTTCAATTCGTGCTCACATTGATGTACGTCTTTGAATTGAATAGCCGCCATACCTTCTTTTTGAGCGCCCTCTACGTTGTAAGGCATGTCATCGAGGAACACTGTTTCTTCCGCATTCAATTTATTGGTTGTGAGCAGAGATTGATAAATTTCAGGTTGAGGTTTGAGTATGCCAAGCTCAGCAGAGACAGTCGCACCTTCAAAGAGCGGCCAAAAATCATAGGTCTCTTTCAGGTACGCCACGATTTCATGCACATTATCTGTCAGCGCATAAACATGATACCCCGCTTGCTTAATGCGCTTAAGCAGCTCAACAGAGCCGTATATTTGGAGCTGTGTCTGCTTAACGTAGTAAAACAGCTTTTCACATTCTAATTCAGACAAGCCAATCGTATCTTGGTAGCGCTGCTTGGCCTGTTGCTCAGAAAGAAGCCCTTTGTTTAGCTCTAACCAAGTCTCAGATTGAAACACTGCTCGAGCACGCTGCTCTAAGTCTTCAACGTCCCCAAAAGTCAGGCGAGCAATTTCCAACGGAGCCCACCGAACCAACACATTTCCGACATCAAACACCACATTTTTAATCACTCCAAACTCCTTAAAAGTACTCCTAGTGACCTCTAGATTAAATCTTTAATCACGCTGTCGATATGACGTTGAACACTTTCTTGAGTTAATTTAGGTAACGACGTCCAAGTTTCGTATTGTGGCAAGCCAAGAAAAAAATCAATGACTTGAGAGCTACCTAAACCAATGGGTAGCTCGTCTGCAGGAACACCGATTAACAGCGCAACCGTAATCAAACTTGCGTAACTATCGCAAACAGGATGTGCTTCTCCTTGGCGCAACTGAGAGGAAGCACTAATTGGGTAAGTGTAACTCGGTGAATACTGCTCTACCCCTCGTTCTTGCCAGCTATCACCCACTCGGCGGGCGTTCGAGAAATCAATGAATGCGACGATATTTTGTTCCGAAAGCAGAATATTGGAGGGTTTGATATCCCCATGCACATAACCACATCGATGCAGTTCTTCGAGTTCACTCAGTAGCTGGTCAATGACATTCGCAACCACGTTAATATCACTGGTTTGATTATGCTGTATCAATTCTGAAAGCGACTTCCCTTCAACGTAGTTAGTCAGCAATGCCGCACGAGAGCCGTCTCGATAGAAATCGAGACAGCGCTGCGTTGATAACCCCTGACTATTGAGCCTCGAAAGCCATAACGCCTCACGTTGCAACATGATAGTTTCAATCATGGTTTCAGAGTATTTTGCTCTGACGCGGCCAAGCTCTGAATCGAAACAGAACTGATGCCGATGTGACTCACTAGTCCCATCGGAAACAGTCATATTGTTAGACTCGGGCATTTCAATACTTGTCAAAGAGCCGAGTGATATCGTCTTATCAGTGTTTGGACAGTTTGTGTTAAGCGTTTGACTACAAAACTTCGCTAGCCACTCTGGATGTTCAATCGTTATAGCCACGTTGGGAATCCTAAATTAGTGAATAGATCAGGCTCAAAGGGTTGTCCTATACCATCACGTTTCACCTCAAGATTCACTTCGCCATTAGTCGAACTGTAGCGCCACAATATTTCATTACTACCAACCTGAGTGGAGCCTTTCATTTTCTCTGCCACTCTAAACCAACTCCAAACCCCCGAGAACTTCTCTCTCTGCACAACCCCTTCGGTATCACGAGTCATCACAGAGATATCTTGCATTTGGTTTGCTGGAATCGGCCAACTCTGCAATCGCCACAGCTTAGGTCCGTTTTGATATTCGAAGAATTTCAGATTCGCTTCAAGTGCAAATCGCGTCAACGATGGTGACATCTCCACGGCTTTTATTGAAAAGTTGAACCCCAGATCTTTGCCAGTAAAGAGTTGCTTCTGGATTCTTTCAACCGAGTCGCTGAACGACGGGTATTGCCAAGAGAGCGACAAATACTGATGAGGAATGAAGCCATTCAGGTAGATTTCTCGACTAATAGTCATATCCAAGTGATTCGCATACTTCTTCGAGAACTGATCGAACTCCCCTTCGGGTTTAAAGAAGGCTTCAAAATCAGAGAGCAGCACGTCAGTCTGAGCATTACTCTTAATCGGGTAGTGGTTAGCTAAACGAGTCAGATAAAAGTGAGTCACCTTAGACCAATCTTCATTGATCACTTCACGAACCGCATCCAGCGCCAAACCGTTAACCAGAGTCGCTTGCGAGTCCATCAGTTCAGGCAACAGAGGAACATTGTAATCATCCGCAGAGAGGTGCAAGCGCGCAATCGGGTTGCTTGAATCTGCATTCTCAAGCTGCTCTAAGAAATAGTGCCCTTTCGATTGAATCTCTTTCGACTTGTTCACCCAATCTCGCAGCGCGGTCAGATTAGTCAGCGCAATATCTAATGAGCTTTGACCCGTTTGGTTAGCGTGAATCACACCGTGAATATGACGGAACGGATAGGTGATCGATTCTGCCACTCGCTCCATCGCAGAGCCATTGTTAGATTGCAGTGGTGAAGTTTCATCAGCTTGCTGACCTTCTTTCTGCTGTTCTTCCTTCTGCTGCTCTTTACTCTCCAATGTGCTCTTGATGAGGTTAGTGTTGGTGCTCACCACTGAGTAGAACTGCGTTATTGGTGAGAAGTTAGCGTCCGTAACTAGATCCAACTGTTGCTCACTGCCACCCCAGCTCGATACTTCAGTAAGCTGTACACTCGAAACAAACGCATTCCAATACTGTATGTAGTCTTTGATATAACGTTCACGCAATTGACGGTTGATGCGATTCATCTCAGCTTCACCGTTGATGCGCCCCATCACGCCCTCATACGCAGTGATAGCCTCAGAAGCGAGCTGGAAGCCGGTTTCGTTACTTAAATCTTGGAAGCCGTCACGTGTGAATGCATAAGGAATCAAGTAACCACTGAAGCCGTCGTTAAACGTAAATACTTGTTCATAGACGGGATTCAGGCTCTTACGAATATCGACGCGGCGTGCAAAATCGCGATGCTGCAAAATATGCTGATAAAGCAACTCACTCACATCATCGGTCGATAAGGATTTACGCACTAAACCCAGTAACTGCTCATCAAACGCAGGGGGAATAGCCGATGTGCTAAGCGCATCTTCTGCAAGGAGTTTAAAGCGCTTAATAAGGCTTGCATCACCGCTACCCTCTTCATTCAAGGCATAAATATAGTAATTCACCAATGAAGTTGAAGAATGGCGTGCTGGGTTGTATAAGATCTGCTGCAGGTTAAGTAACTCCAAAGTCTTTACTTTGTCATCCAACGAGTTATACACGAACATATCTTTCATGATGTAGTCGCGCATCAAAGTAAGTAACTCTGAGTTCAACTCACCAAAGTAAGCATCATGAACATAACCAGAGATGCTAGAGCTTGGCAGCCAACTAGAAACGTACCAAGGGTGATGCTTTTCATCATAAAGCTGCACTATTTCTCTAAGCTCATAGAGACTGAATACCGGCGATGCCAAATCATCAGGTTGAATCGCATTCTTCTCTAGGTTTTCTTTATAGCGGTCCAACATCGCGAGCGCCTTGTTGTCCAACGCCTGATGATAGTCAAAACCCGCTTTGATGGTAGCGACAAAACCTACAAACAAGATTACCAAACCGCAAGAGACAACCCAGCGTGTTGTTCGATAGGTGATCTCACGTTTCTTGTTGAACCCAACCAGAGGCGCTTCTTTTAAAACACAACTTCTGAATAGGCCTTTCCCAAATAGGCTCAAGCTTTTTGACTGAGTGTGAATATTAGACAAAGTTTCAAAACCCAGCTCAGAGGCGTGCATTGTGCTAATAATGTCGACGTTTTCACTTTCACCGCCCACGTTGACAAAGAAGTAGCCTCGGAAAAATAGGTCTATCTCATCAAACTGATGTTGATTGAAAGTGAGTGAGAGGAAGTCTTCGACATCATAACGTAGGGCAGAGAGCTGATAGATACCAACCAGCGCAGAGTCTCGATAGTCCGCGTTTAGCTGACCTTTCAGTGATGAACTTAAAGAGTTCGTCAAAGAGTGGCTTAACGCTTCAAACGACTCATCGAACCAAGCTTTATCGTACTCTTTGCTCTCTTCAACATCGCGTAATGCACCAAATGGTAGCTCACGTTCGCTCTCTTCGAGTGGCGAGAATAGCTCACACAGGTCCTGAATCTGTGACATATGAGTAAACGTGCAATACGTCGGCAGTGTTAAACCCACGGCTTTATTCAGGTCTTCTAGAACCGAGCGATATTTCTGGCTTAGTTCACTGACAGCGATTTCGGTACTATTGATCAACTTACCCAAATCAACAGCACATAACACACCATTGAAGGCTTGTCTTGAACGTTTAGACAGGATTAATGCCACCAGCGTATTGATGCTCTTCTGCATTCCCTCTTTTGGATGGAGCAAGTCAATGGTAGCAATGATCGCATCATCTGATGCCCAAAAACGAACGGCGACCAAATCTTCAGGTAGGTTATCTGCGGGCTCAATCGCCTCAAACCCCATCTGCTGCAGCCAAAGTTGGTCGTTCTCAATGTCTTCCGTTAAGTGCACATACCATGGGATTAGATAAGGGTTCGCACTAAGGCGAGAATGCTTGCGCCAGACATGATTAAAGGTACGTTGGATCTCCTCTTCGCGCCAATCTTCACGCTTCTTCGCATCTTCGTCTACTGGCGGGCGTCTTAGTCGAGAATAGATTAGAGCTCCAATACCCACTGCGGCTAGAACAGCTACGATAATCTGCACGACTACCGCCCAAATCGGCTCTAACCAATACCAATCCAATAACCACAAACCACCAACTAATAAGCAGATCACAAGTAGTGAAAGCAAAATGGCAAAAGTGAGTGCTTTTTTCTTACTTATCATTAACTAACCCTACTACTTCGCTTTGGTGATAAAGGCATCGGTTATTCCAGACTGCTTGGCACTTTCCAATATTTCAGCCGCTTGTTCTCTTGTGTCTGCATGGCTTAAAACTCGGTATTTGTCTCGCCACAGCCTCACTTCAATGTTAGGGAGTACTGCCCCATAGCGAGACAAGAAGTTTTCAGACGCCGTCTTGGTCGATAAGGTAGCCAATTGTACTTGCCACACGCCGGATGCTACTGGTTCGCTCACATTGCTACTATCACTAATGGTGCTAACCGGAGCCGTGATTCTAGGTGCTCTGCCCAACTCCTCTGGGGTGCTGGTGTAGATAAACTCTTGCTCTTGAATATTAGCTTGGCTGTAATACTTGTCAGTAAATTGAGGAAGCTGGATAAAGGCTTGTGCTTTTTGTGGCGTTGTTAAGTTGTACCAGTAGTAAATACCTGCCCAGGTCAATGACAGAAGCATTGCGAATAACAAGAAACCTCTGGTTAATCGTACTGGCCTCTGCGGACGGCTTACCTTTTTGATTTGTGCGGCATGGGGCCTTGGAATAGCGTGGGCATTCTCTTCTGTGGATTGCGTATCTTGTGCAAAAACTGCTTCCTCAATTCTTTGTAGCAAAATACCCAGCAACTCTTTTCCTTCTACTCGGTATCGACCACGGAAGCCAAGTTTGATCATGATATAGATGAGTTCTAACAAGTCTCGAAGTAACACTGGCTGAAGCAATGCGCGTTCTGCGACCAGATAAAACTGTTCACCGCCGTTTTTAATACCAAACAATTCGCTGACCAAGGTTTGGTTTTCCCAGCCAGACTCCTCTCCCCAGTCCGAGTGAAGGATCTGTTCATCCAACATCACTGCAAATAGGAAACAGGTTTTATCTGCCACTGATGGTGGGTAGTCGAGCTTAGCCACTTTGTATTTCAGGTCAGTAAGCAGGCTTTTAATACCGGTTCTAAAGGTGTAGATGTCTGCTGGGCACTCAAGCCGTTTGATAGAGACAGAAAGCGATAACAACTCTGAACTAGAACTCAGAATATCGTTGTCAAACAGCAAGCCTTTGCGCTGAAACATATTAAATCGCGCATGATTTTTTATGGCGTTAAGACTGGCCAAACGCACAGAGTCGAGATTGGACTGAGCATCCCTAGATTGGGAGTCAGCCTCTATCGCTATCGTCGCTTCGTCGAGTAGGTCATCCATAACGTTACCCTAGCGCATACAGTTTTATTTCTAGATCTGGCACTCGGCTGTCGACATGCAGTGCAATCGGCTCTCTTTTCGACTTAAGTTGTTGCCAGTATTCATGAGAGGTTTCAATCTCAAAATAGGCCAAATCCACTTGAGCTTTCAATTCCGACGGAGCCACAGCTAACGGATTAATCGTCACGCCAGATTGACTGTTACGTACCAGCTCAGCAATCAAGCTGATACCACTCAATGTGCAAGCGCTCGGGAAAGTCGTGCTGAGCATAGACGCACCAATAGAAGACTTCACCGACAACACCAACCTGCGACCATCCATTTGATGCAAAGTTGGAATAGACAAACGCAGTAGACGACGCTTATCAAACAGATTCACGTCCCAATCAAACTCAGTCACCTTATCGCTCTGTACCATAGAGAGCTGCTCACGAAGTGTCGCAAATAGAGGGCCAAAGGCGTGATAAAGATTGTCTTTGTCTAAAACACGGTGATTGGCGTTACCAATCGCGGGCGTAAAGCTATCAAGCTCAGACGAAAAACTAGTCAGTTTTTCATACAGAAGCTCAACGTTGCTATCTGGCTTAGATAGTAAAATTTGGATTTGTGGGCTCCAACGGTTTAAGGTTTGTAGCCACATAAATTCGCGCATTAAGCTCAAATCACTTTTAGTCTGTTCACCAACACCGATGCGTTCCAATACGTTTTTCGCTCGCGCTTGCACTAAAATGAATAGCTCTTTTAGGCGCTCTTTCAACTGGGTTGAGGCACCATATTGAAGACAGCTAGGAATGAAGCCTCGGTCGAGAACCACTTCCCCATCGCCTCTTCTTTCAAGCACCTTAGCGATCGGAATCAGCACTAAACCATTAACGTCTTCACCTTCCACAACCAAACGGATATTGGGTTCCGCGAGTGTCGCTTTAATGCCACTTTGCTCGGCATCACTTGCATCAAACAAGTTATGCTCTGCGACGATATAGCGTCTAAGTTCTTCTTTTGGCCCATATTCGTTTTCACCCTCAACTGAGAGTGGCAATGCAAGGTAGATGCACTTGTCGATGGTGTTTTCGGGTACTTCGATCAGTAGCTCTCGAGTATTGTCGAATAGAGTGCCGTCTTGAAACACGCCACTGCATCTTACGACGCCAAACTTACCCAGCTTCAAGTAGTTGGATTCGATCTCTAGCGCTGATACGCCATAACTGCCACTGCCTGACGTCAATGCAACATATTTCTGAATATATTGCGTAATGTATCGTTCGGTTTGCTGAAAATGCTGAGGAGCGACAAACATCCCCTCTTTCCAAACCACTTTTCTTTGATGTTTCAAATAGGTCTCCTTACCACCAAGAACTATCAACAGGCTGAGTAATCTCAATCTTTGTTTGTGAGATTCGAATAATTATTGGGTTTTCATCGGGTTCTTCTACTAACGCCACTAAGCCTTTACTCACTGCTACTTCATAGTCAGCAAATTCAGCAAACACCGCGATAGCTTTGGCTTCTTGTTGCACTTCTAGCACAAAAGAACGCTTCTCTTCAGGCAATACGGGCGCCAACACTTTAGTGTCGACAAGGGTTCCAGCTAACACCGTGCTGTCCGATTCGTACAAGCTAATGAAATCCGCTTTTTCAAACGCGCCTGTTTCTTTTAATTGGTAAACTCTTACAACCAAAGGTCTTGCTATATCGTCTTCGAATGCATTGATATCATTCGTCGCTTCCATCTTGACGTTGACCGACATCGATGGTTGAAAAACACTTTCATCGCTTGAACTACAAGCCATGATCAAAAATGAACTCACTACAGTTGACAGGCAACGAACAAAAAACTGCTTTGTCTCCATTACTTGTCCCTTAACTCTTCTAAAAGCATCGCGGTAAAATTGCGCTTGAACTCTCCGCGATCCTGTTTGCGTGCGAACTGCTTCTTGTACAGTCCCCAGTATTTCTTCTCTTTACTGCCCCACCCAGATAGGTAGTCATTAAACTCTGACTCCAGATGCTGCGGATTAAAGTCTGCAAGGAACTTATCCAAAGTGGTTTCAATACAAGAGACCAAGCGTTCACGATCCACAGCTGCTGTTAAAGCTGACTGTTGATGCTCAACGATCTGATTAAGCCTCTCTATGCTTGAATCCAGTGCTTGAATTTGAGAGCCATTACTCAAAGTCACACCAGTCTCTTGAGAGATCTTGTTTGAAGAATTGCGAGGGCTCGGCTCGTCGGCCATGATGATGGGATCGCTACTCGATTTTTCATCAAGGGTAATATTGAGAAGATCGTCCTCCTCAAACGGGTCATAGGCATACACATCTTCGCCAGCGACATTGTCGGCACTGAACGAACTCGCGGTGTCAATCGCCTCTTCAATTTCGTTGAAAGCCGTTGATTCAGCACCAAAGACGGTTGCTGCTGGCTCTTCAATCACTCCCGCAAAATCAAAAACGGGTTCATCAAGTGGCGTGTGAATCGGCTCTGATGTCTCAGGCTTGGCTTCTTTTGAGAAAAGCTCCTGCATGTCACTCACCAACAGTAAGTATCCACCTATTCGGATACTGTCACCGTCGCTGACCTTAGCCGATTGACCAGCACCAAGAAAAACACCATTTACTTGCGCACCGTTCGCGCTGCGATCGATAACTTGAAAGCCTCCCTCTGAGTGAGGAAGCACTTCAATATGAACACGAGAGAGCGTGCGACTCATGTCTGGTAGCTGAACCGTACATTCGTAAGAACGGCCAATAGTCCCACCACTACTCGGCAATGATATCTGTCGGCTGACTACCTGCTCGTTTTCAGGTAGCTCGATCAACTGAAAACTAATATTCATGGCTTTCCCTTACCCTTACTTCAATAACACTTACGTAAAGAACGATTAAATCTGTCCAAGAATCCTGGGGACTCACGCAAGAAGTCATTAGAAAAGTGAACCATTAGATCTTGTTTTTTGATCCTTACTTTTTGAAAGTAATCGACCGGTATACCTGCTTTCTTCAACGAATCTTCAAAAACAAGTTCATATTCATAAGCGACGTCCAAGTCGCCTTTCCATAACATTTGGAGCAGTGAATCTGCATCACGTGGTTTACGGATCACGTTATAGCCATCACGCTTTAAAGATAACCATTTGTTTGTATTAAATTTAGCACCAAATCGCAGACTAAACTTGGTTGTTTCATCATTTATGTCGGCATAGATGTTTGGCGCGATAAACCACGCCAAGTATTCCGACACAAGAGGCTCCGATGCGGTCGCATATTTCGCACGTCGGCTGTTCGCGGAACCAGAGAAGAAACCGTGCATTTCTCCAGTTTCCACCATCAACTGAGCTTTATCCCAGCGCATTACTCTAATTTCATACGGTTGTCCCATACGGCGCAACGCGCACTTTACACGGTCAACGGCAACGCCACCTATCTCACCGTTTTCATCCACGGTTTGATAAGGCGTCCATATCTGTGTTGCCAGCGTCAAGCGTTCAATAGCTTGAGCACTGGTTGCGACACCCATAGTAGCAATGATCATTGCCGTATTGAGCGCCGCAGCCTTAAGTGTTTTAGGCAACAAAAAGGTGTTTCTAATAATACTGCTCACCTTTGAGATATCCTTCTCCATTAAGTGATGTTAACCACTAATTCACCAGTCACAGGATCCGTTGTCACCGCGACTTGATTGATGCTCAGCCCTTCACTCAGTCTGTGAATACAGTCAATCGCTAACTGTGGCATCAGAGATCGGTTGATAATCTGCTCAACCGCACGACCACCCGTTGTTGGGTCTGTATTTCGACTCACTACAAAATCAACGAACTTCTCATCCCACTCAAAGGTCGCTTTGTATTTTTCATCCAAGCGCTTGGCGATGCGATTTAGGCTGATCTCTGTGATCTGGCTAAGCTCGTCACGGTTCAGCGGGTAGTAAGGCACGATAGTGGTTCGCCCTAAGAACGCTGGCTTGAAGTATTGCTGTAGTGCAGGACGAATTTCTTCTAGCAGGTCTTCGTTAGCCAAACGATCTTCATGCTCTTCACAGATGTCCACGATAGCTTGATCGGCTGCGTTCGAGGTCATGATGATAATTGTGTTCTTGAAGTCGACGGTGCGACCTTCACTGTCCTTAATATGGCCTTTATCAAAGATCTGATAGAACAAATCATGGACGCCCGGATGCGCTTTCTCCATCTCGTCAAGAAGCAGCACAGAGTATGGGTTGCGACGAATTGCTTCGGTTAATACACCACCTTCCCCAAACCCTACATAACCTGCTGGAGAGCCGAGTAGCATTGAAATTTTGTGCTCTTCTTTAAACTCGGTCATGTTGATAATGGTCAGGTTATCACCACCACCGAACACTTCGTCAGCAAGTGCCATTGCGGTTTCAGTTTTACCCACACCACTTGGACCACACATCAAGAACACGCCAACTGGCTTACGGCTGTCGGTTAGACCTGCACGTGAAATCTGAATGCTCTTCGCAAGCTCACTGATCGCCACATCTTGACCGATTACGCGCTTGTGCAAGGCTTTATCAAGAGACAACAGCTGAGCCACCTCCTCTTGAACCATGTTACCTGCTGGGATCCCCGTCCAATTTTCAATAACCGTCGCAATCACTTGTTCATCCACCACAGGGAACACCAATGGTTGTTCACCTTGGATCTGCTTTAGTTCACCTAGCGCGGTATTAAGTTGTGCTTGGCTCTCAGTATCAACATTGTCTTCAAGACGGCTGCTTTCAATCGTTTCGCATAATGAAGTAATGGTTGTCACCAATTCACGCTCTTTTTCCCACTGCTCATTAAGCGCATTCAACTCGCTTTTCTGCTGCTCAATTTTTTGATTAAGCGCTTCATGATCAACGGCTTTATCAATAAACACCGCACCTTCTGCTTCTAGGGCAGAACGCTCACTCTCAAGGTAACTGATATTCTGCTCTAGACTCTCAATACACTCTGGTTTTGCACCTTGAGTCAGTGCGATACGGGCACATGCTGTGTCTAACAAGCTGATCGCTTTGTCCGGAAGCTGACGAGATGGCAGGTAACGAATCGACAAGCTAACCGCGGCTTCAATCGCATCCTCTAAAATAAACACGCCATGATGGGCACGTAGAGCTTCACCAACACCACGCAGTATCTGTTTTGCATCTTCTGCATTTGGTTCTTCAACGCTAATGACTTGGAAACGACGTGTTAATGCTGGGTCTTTCTCAAAGTACTTCTTGTACTCAGCCCACGTCGTTGCAGCAATAGAACGGAATTCACCACGAGCTAAGGCTGGTTTAAGCAAGTTAGCGGCATCGTTTTGACCTGCTGCACCACCGGCGCCAATCAGTGTATGTGCTTCATCAATGAATACGATGATCGGTGTCGGTGAGCTTTTCACTTCGTTGATCACGTCTTTCAGGCGGTTCTCAAATTCACCCTTGATGCTCGCACCTGCCTGCAGCAAACCAAGATCAAGCGTATGAATTTCAACACCTTGAATCGCTGGCGGTACTTCACCTTTAACGATGCTATGAGCCAAACCTTCTACAACAGCGGTTTTACCCACGCCCGGTTCACCCACCAAAATAGGGTTGTTCTGGCGCTTACGACACAAGATGTCTATCGCCATACGAACTTCGCTGTTACGACCTAATACTGGGTCAAGTTCGCCGTCTCTAGCTTGTTGAGTCAGGTTTACTGTGTATTTTTCAAGAGCACCTCCAGCGACAGCGCCCGCTGCGTTTTCTGATGCTGCTGCGCCAGATGAAGCCGCTTGTGTTTTCACATTCTTGAGGGAACTGATTTGAGAGTTCAACGCCTCAGTAGATAGAGTTTGAAGTGCAGCCAAAGAAAACTTCTTCATCCCTAAGTTATCAGTCTGAGTTAGGGCTAAAAGTAAATGAAGACTGGTGACTTCCTGATGACCGTAATTAACAGAAGCAAGCATCCAAGCACTTTCCATCAATTCACTGGTTGCTAGGCTAATCGTAGGCTGTCCAGCTGCACCTGTAGACAGTCGATTAATGCGCTGTGTGAGTTCGCTGAGCACAACGCTAGGATCGATGTTTTGCTTGCTCAAGCAGCCGATGAGGTTTTGTTCCTTCATCGCGATGAGTTGAACCAACCAATGTTCTATCTCAATGGCAGTGACTGTTTGTGCCATAGCAGCTCCTGCTGCTTCCTCTAATGCTGACTTAAGGTGAATATCTAGCTTTGAAACGAGGTTCCCTAGTTTTATTTGTGACATCAAACTCTCTCCTGTTGAATTAAGATCTTACGAAATTCCGATTTTCGTTTATGAGGCACAAGGCAGTTGGCCTCTCCAAGTCTCAGGCCACTCTTTTGGCTTGAGAGCATTGGCTCATCGATGTATTCACGTTTCACATACATATAAAGTCGAATATCGAGACTCTCGCGCAAATAGGCTTGTACTAATGATTTCATCGAGGACGCAAAGTGTGAGTTATTCAATAACCCTAAATACTCACTGCGCGTTTTAGGTGTAATGTTAATTTCCAATGCTTTGAAGGTTTGAGTTCCTGTTGAACCCAACCAAAAGCCTTGACCCAATTTTTGATTCTGACCTTGCTGACTACCAAGTTTGGTTTGGTATTTTGTATTGATTCGATAGAACGACGCTGGCGCGACAACTGGGTTCACCGTTAAAGAGAAATAGTTACTCAATAGACGTTTTAGCCCGTTGAGGTTTCTGCTTTTGTTGCCCAATGCCATGCCATGACGCAACATACTCGGGTCAGATTTTTCTCGATTTGCATTCGGAAGAGCAAACATGCACGCCAGTGCCGCTTGTTGAGATAAGCGCCCCACTACATTACCCGCTTGCACGTCACGCTCCTGTTTAAGAAGCATGTTACGGTTGGTTTCAACATGCAGTTTGAGTTCTAAATAACGCTGATTAAACACATCGATGAATTTTTGCAGCGCATAGTCATCTTGGTGCAAGCTGTTAAGGAGCTCAGCATACATATAGTCAGGAATTACCCCTTTTGACCCAGACAGCGCCTCAAGGCCAAGCTTAATCTTTAGTGTATTGTCGCTATGGCGAATACGCGTCACTTCACTCGCATCACCATATGGCATAACCTCTGGCGACAGCTCTAGACTCGCTTGGCTGCCCATGGCTCTCAGAAGACGTATCACTTGTACAAAATCAAACGTATGAGGTTGGCTCAGCAACCGAGTTTTGACGTTGTCGGCATCTTGTTGAGTCATCTGAGTTATAGACATAGCTGGCTCCCATGAGTTTTAGGGAACTGCACGCCCGGATTGTCACTACCAAAGCGCTCTACCGAGACCTGAATAAAACGGTCAAAACTGCAATATTGCGAAAACACTGAGTTAAGAACTTGAGAGAAGACTGAAAAGTCCGCACCTAGAATTTCATCGTCGACAACGACTTCAATTTCGGTTCCGGAAGCAAAAATACTGTGCCCTGCAATAGTAATTGGAGCTACGAGGTGGCGATAGGACACCTTTTTAATTGCGTAGGCTTGTGGGCATTGCACAGAGTTACACGTTAAGCGCAGCGTATCCTGAAGCGCGACCGTTGGGTCATCTGTTTGAACCAAGCTCGCAAAGTTGGCATTCAACATGGCCAAGAAACGCCATGTTAGTTGATTATCCAGCGATGGATACTGAGGTGCGGTCGGTGTTTTCAAAATGGAAAACTCGCCCGGTAAATCGACCGCAGCAAGAGAATTCGCTTGCGTCCCAGATGGAATCAGACACGGGGCTCTACCATTGCAAACCAGTAGCTGAGTGGCTAAAACCACGGCCTCTTGCTCGGCAGGCAACTGCGCATAGCTCACGGATAAATTCATACAGCGTCGACCTTTATGGTCCCAATGCTGGCTACTTTGCCATTGCGGCGCATCGGTATCAGACCAATAACCACTGGCGTATATCGGCGATAACGGTACCTCGCCCGTCGACATCACTTCACACACCGACTCAACCGAAACTACGGTGAAATGGTCTTGTTGCTGTGCATCAGCGATCACCGGAATCGATAGCTTTGAAAAATCGTAGCGCATTGGCTCGCCACGTTTACTGAACAGGTTCACTGCAGGTGCTGTGTTCAATAAGAATACGTTTCGTGAAAACAGGCTAAGGTACTCAACGGGTAGTTGCTTGATGAAGAAAGTGAGCTGAACTTTGTCAGTATCAAACTGGCCAAGCTCTTCACCGAGATCTTCAATACGCATATATGCCGCTTTGTCTGGGTAAGCGAAATAGTCTCGCAAGATATCAAAACCGCTCAGATGGCCATCGTAAGTAGGTAGCCAGATAAAATCGGGATCAGTAATGCGACTGCGTAACTTACTTGGATCAACGATAACCTGCTGTTCACCGCTGGTAATCGAAATTGCTTCGGTATTCAGTAACAGAAGGTCAATCAAGCCACGTGAACTACTCTCAAACCCTCTCACATAAAAATCGAACGAGCCGATGTCCATTTGTGAGAAAAATAGCTCTGGGTCATTACTTGAAAGCTCAACTTGAATCGCCGAATCTGAACGTCGCAGTGTTGGCGGCGTTGGAAAATTGAAAGGAGCCGTTGTTGCTGAGATATCCGCGATATGGAAAGGCTCAATGACCATTTCATCCACCAGCGTGAAGATCGATTCAACTTCATCATGCACAACCGAGAGTTCTGAACCTTTATTCAGAACAACCTTCGTTGTCGCTTCTTCAGCTTCAACGTCGAGATAGAATGGGGTATAGCTTGGAATAATTTGCAGATAGCCCGGATAAACAATGTTAATCAAGTCTTGTAAGATTTCAGGAAACTGCTCATCAAGGCGCTTCTCTGTTTTTGCATTGAGTAATGCAGCCGCTTCAATCAAGCGGCTAATGTTCGGATCTTCTTGATCATGTTGATTAAGACGCATTGAGCCAGCGTGTTGTGGGAAATCACGCCCATAATCACTGAGCGCTGAGCGTATACTCGCCAACTCGCGCTCAAAATAACTTAGCATTTGATCAGACAACTTCCTGTCCCTCCATGGTCGCCTGTTGATTCGATAGACTTAAATTCGAATCAAACAGGAATACGTGCTCTCCTGCTGAGGTATTGACCTTAGCCATGATGGAAAAACAGATCGCGTTCTTGGTTTGGTCGCCCTCTTGGACGAATACGCTCACTTCCGATAGTCGCGGTTCAAACGACTGAATTAAGCGTTCTAGTGCTCGTGAGAACTGATCTTTCTCGATTTGACTGCTTTGACTTTGTGAATTGTCCAAGCCAAAGCAATAAATGGACTTTTGCGTTTCTGAATAGACGCTCGGAATCAAACGCATTGGCGCTTCCGAGTTGAGTAACGTCGTTAATTGATAGTGAATAGATTCAAGTAGATCATCTCGATCCGAGCTTGTGTTGCTTTTTTTCACGAAGGTTTTCCAGAAACTCATGCGCGGCCTCCAGAAGCAAACAATGACTCTTCTGTGCCAAGGTCTGTTGAAAGCAGAACTTCACCACACACGTTATCGAACTGATATTGAGGCTGAACGAGTACATTACACACGTAGCGATCGTTCTCCCCTTTCACCTGCTTCACTTCTACGCGGCTTTTACTAAGTGGAAATTTTGCAAGCGTTGCTTCATCGGCATTGAACAAGTTACTGGTGTACTTTTGCAGCCAGTTGTTCAGATACAATTCACACTCTTCTGCACTTTGAAAATTGCCGATCATGCCGCGGATTTGCACCTTCAAGAAATGAGCGATTCGGCAGATCATCAGAGTGGTTTGCACTTGGCCTGCGACAAGGTCGGCGTCATCTCGGGCTTTATCCCAAATAGAACGATTACCTCTGAAGAAATACTTATCGGTGGTGGTGCTATGACACAAAGGAATAAATCCTTGGTCTGCATAGAAGTTACCCATCTCGGTATAGATATTGAGTTCTGGCGTTGGAGTGAATGTTGCAGGCGTGCCCACGCCATTTTGCGGGACATTCACTAATGAGCCGATCAACTTGTCTTGCCAGCGCGACTTCATAAAACCAAACCAATTGATGCGATTAAATTCTCGTATCGCAATCGAGGCAAACAGCATAGCTGCACTGCCCCACAAGCCCTTTTGCATCTGTGCTGATTCAGAAAAAACAATGCGACGAGAAGATGAAAAAGAGTGCGCTTCACGCAAGCGAACACGTGGCATCGCAAGAGCGATGAATCTGGCTTGGCTAATACTTCTTAAACGCTGCCAAGAGACAAAATCCGGTCCATCTAAGATCTTTTCTATTCGATTGGTATCAGATAGCCAGTCAGGGCCACTCTCTCCAAAAAAGTTATCTTCTGGAGACAGTACAAAAGGACACAAACAGAGCTCACCTAGACAGGCTAATAGCTCTAATGTGTAGAGATCATCATAGTCGTCATCGACATCCATCGAGATAGCATGGTCGACGACTATCATGCCAAAAGGCTGACCGCCAGAAGTGTTTAACTCTCTATTGGCGACCAAATTATATAAGCTGGTTCTCTTTAAAGAGACGGCATTATTAAGCTCATGAGAAAGCTCTCCCCATGAGGTATCTAATAATTTAACTCGTATTTTTTGGTAGTTAACTGGAAGCATGACAAGGGTTTCTACGCCCTTCCATGTTGCCTCCAATTGACTAAAACTAGGATGATGAATGATATGAGACAGCTGCTCTGAAATACGACGATCTATCTCCGCAATGAGGCGAGTGACACCGGCGAATAACAAACCGGTGTCACTTAGCATCTCTGCATCAATATGGAATAGCAAAGAGAGCGCATCATGCAGATACGCACTGTCCTCACTATTCAATTCGCAAAACTCCGTTTGCAGCTTCTCATCAAACATCCATCAATCCATTCGTGCTTGCTGTTGTTCCAAATTAACCTGGGATCTTCGTAACCATACGGACAGAAGTGGTTAATTCCTCCATTTGCAACCACGGTCTTAGGTGAGCGACAGCAGAGTACGCACCCGGTCTACCTGGCTGTTCCACAACCTGAATCTGAGATTCACATAGCGGTGTTTTAGAACGTTCAGAGTTACCAACAGCACCAGAGTTCGTGTATTGATCAATCCACGTTTGCAGCTGCTTCTGAATATCCGTTGCTTCAAGGTTCGAGCCCAACATATCGCGCCCCATTACTTTGAGGTAATGTGCGATACGGCTACTTGCCATGATGTAAGGGATACGAGCAGAGATCGCTGCATTGCTGGTTGCATCAGGATCGGTGTAGACTTTTGGCTTCTGAGTCGTTTGGCTACCGATAAACACACCGTAGTTGGTGTTTTTGTAGTGAACCAAAGGCAAGAATCCAAGGTCGCTCAGCTCTTTTTCACGCTCATCCGTCAGGTTAACTTCGATCGGACATTGCTGCTGAATATCACCAGCATCAGACTTAAACGTCAGGTTAGGAAGGTTCTCAACCTTACCGCCATTGTCTAGGCCACGAACTGCCGTACACCAACCAAATTGCGTGTGAGCTTGGGTCATTTTCAAGCCAAACTCAAAAGCAGCGTTAGACCAAACTAACTCTGAATTATTGCTTGGTTTAGGGTTGCCCTCTGCGTCTGTTGCTAGCTCTTCGTAGTTGAATGAGTTAGTCGCCAGACCTTTTTCACCATATGGAAGACGAGCAAGCGTTTGAGGCATGGTTAATACCACGTAGCGAGCATCATCACTCTCACGGAAAGCGTTCCAAGAAGCGTACGCTGGAGAGTCGAAACCTGCCGCAACTGGCTTACCTTCATCGAAAGTTTCAAATGAATCAAACTCAAACATTTCAGGGTTAGCTGCTGCAACAAAAGGAGCATGGCTTGCTGCCGCTGTTTCACCCATGTATCTCAGTAGCGCTACGTCTTCATCTTTATGACTGAAGCTGTAGTCACCAATCAGTGCACCATAAGGTTCACCACCAGCCGTGCCGAACTCTTTCTGATAAAGCGCATCGAATAGCGGGCTACGATCAACGGCAGGCGCATCTTCAAACTGCTCAATGAGTTCATCTTTGGTAAAGTCGACCAGTTTGATCTTAAGAGACTGACCGGTTTCACTCTCTTTCACGAGTTTGTTCAATCCGCGCCAAGAGCCTTCTAGCCTTTGGAACTCATCGTTTTGCATCACTTGTGAAAGCTGCTTTGACATCTGTTGGTCGATCTGAGCAATCGCGTTTTCTATCGTTTTAGAAACGTTTTTATCCCAGGTAACAGTGCCGCTTAGAGCCTGTTCTGCCAGTACAGAGAACAGTTCTTTGGTTGTATCAGCCGGCGTTTGGTTAGTCGCTGCAATCGCTCTGTCTAATAGACTCGCCGATGCCGCTTCTGCTTCTCCACCCGCTTGGCTTTCTAGTTCAGAACTCATTACTCATCTCCTTTGCTTTCTACGCCCAACTCACTAGAAAGTGCGTTAATCTGATCTGCACTTTGTAGTACCTCTTTCAATAGCTTCTCTAGATCACGAGAACGATCCGCTTTTGAAAGGAGTGTCTTTAGTTGCTGACGTGTTTCAGCAAGTTTTTTCAATGGTTCAACTTGCTCGATGAGAGCATCTGGCTCGAAGTCTTTCATTGAAGAGAAAGATAAAGCGGCTTCAAATTGGCTATCGTCATCTTGTAGCGTGTTGTCTACTTTCAACTTTAGCTCTGGGCCTACACGTTTAAGCACAGTGTCGAAGTTATCTTTATCGATCTGGTAAAACGTTCTCTCTTCTAAATCTTCACGATCTTCTTTATGCGCAGAAAAATCCCCAATAACACCGACAACAAACGGCAGTTCTTTGTTCTCTACTGCACCATTAGTTTCGACATCGTAAGTGATACTTACCCGGTTTTTGCTAACACGTTTGTGTTGTGAATTTAAAGCCACGTTACTTCTCCCTGTTAATCAAAATTAAGCCGCCTTAGACTCAAGTTTGCCTGTGGTACAATCGAACTTAACAGTATCGCCTTTCTCGATCTTACCGCCGTCACCTTCTTGGTAGTAAACCTTAGTCAGCGTGGTGTATGTCAGTGAGAAATCTTCTACTGGTAGCTGGCCATCAGAGCCGTGAATGTTGTAGCTAGCAATACGAGTTTTCTCTAGAGTTAATACAAGGTATGGATCTGCACCCGCACCATCACGAGATGGTTTAGTCAGCAGGATTTCAACCGTTTTACCTTCTGCACCTGGTGCGAATAGGAATGTTGTTAGGTGAGGAGACGCACCGTCTGAAGTACGAGAAACATGGATTGCATCCAGTGAAACCATACCTTTGTCGGCGTTGTTTGCGTTACCAACATCAACAGCTACGCCACGGTTTGCACCCCAGCTCATGTTATCGATAGCGAAGAAGCCTTTCTTGCCACCGATATCACCAATTGTTGCTGCACCTTTAATCGTGTTTAAACCATCAATTCGCATGTAAATAGAAGCCATGATTATTCCCTTTTCTATGATTTGTCATTTTTGACTGTTAGTAACCGCTACCACTCAATATTGGAGAGCCCTGAATCAGAGCTTGGGGTAGAGGTTGATTCCTGCACTTTCACTTCTTCCTGAACTGTCTCCGGCGGCATGACCACTTGAGGTTGTGGTACCGCTGTCGCTTTGAGTTCTGCTTTATGCTCAGCACTCTCAAGTCCAGCTAGATGTTCGATTCTTTGATGTACGGCGTTGTTATCGCCGACCAGTTCTTCGAGTAATTCTGGTAATGACATTCCTCCCCAACGTATCGCTCGTTTAAGTAGTAAATAAATTGGACTGTGTGGTTCATTCTCTAAAAAGTAGTCGGCAATCACCTGCAGATCTGCCAATGCTTGTTCACGAGTCGCTGCTGCACTGGCTGTTGCCATAGTCGCGATTGCAGGTGAGCTGAGAGCAGCGGGAGCTGCAACAGTAACTGGAGATACAGCGGGCGTGGTCGGCGACTCCGCGACAGCGTCTACAACAGCAGAATCAACTACTGATGTTACTTCCGCAGGCTCTGGTTCAGCCGGCGTTTCGACTACAGGGTCAAGTGGCCAATGAGCGAACTGCTCACCCACAAGGTATCGAAGTGCTGAAATTAATCGCTCAATAGACTCTTTAACAAAACGGAAACTCAGAGCCTGAGCACCGACATCACCACACTTACTTGAAATCAATGTTTCAAGCTGAGTTAGCGCCTCTAAAGACTCACCCAGTGCCAAGATACGAGCTTCAACCTCGCCTCTTTCGCTCGCCAGAGCCGACACCGCTTCAGCTTTTAATGTTGCTAAAGTGCCGTCTTTTTCATTCTTGTAGAATCTGCCGTAATCGATATCACCCACTAGCGCTAACATTTGAAGCGGCATGTACAACAAACCACTTTCTGCGGTATCACCAATCAACTGTAGCAAAGGTTTGATTCTGTGCTCTGCCACTTCAACCGCTTGTTGCTGTTCAGTGTCACCTTTACGCTTCTTCTCTGGTAATACTGGGTTTAGCGTGTCCCAGTACTTTTCGACCACGCTTTCCATAGTTCTCAGAGAGCTCGACAAGTTCTGGAACGGCTCTGGCCCAAACAACTGAGCAACGGTGAACCACGAGAAGATTTCAAGGTCTTTCGAATTCTCTTTCAGACATTGATAGCAGGTGTCCGACAACTTTTGCCAGTTCGCGAAATTCGCATCCACTAGCTCTGCATCTTCTAGAGCATCGGGAATTTCCATTAACTGACGAAATGACGACTGCGCCATATTGAATTCATTACGGTAGCCACGAAACAGCGAGCGATTATCTTTTAGATATTCACCACAAGGTGCTTCATCAGAAATCGGTGACAGCAAATCTTCAAACATTCATTGATTCCTTACTACTTCGCATGCCAGTTGGCTGCAGTACCCGTCACGCCTGGCTTATGCTGAGACTTGGTGAAATTCGCCCAGATAAAGCTCGCTAAAAACGAAATAGCCCAAGCTTGCGCGTTACTAGAGTCTTGATTAGCCGCTTTCTTGTAATCATAAGGACCACATTGAATCACGAGTGGTTTCTTACGATTCTTGTAGCTGTAGTGTTGAGCTGCCGGTAACGATTCACACTCCTTAGACGAAGGAAGTTTGAATTTCGCTGAGACCATCTTGGATAGGATGCTTGCAGCCAACAGTACGTCCTGATCTCCACATGCAATACTTCGACAGTGAGTAATAGCCGTTCTTAGCTTGTTCGCTACTTTTCCTGAAATATTCGCAGGTACGGTGATGACACAATTCGTATCGTCCCAAACAAACTTCTGTTTGCCATCGATATAAGCAAGGCGTGAAAGGTTGTAGAAAGCGTGACCATAGGTTTTACCCCAAGCCATCTGACTCACGTTTAATTGAAGTTCGACAATATGAGGGATCGTTTTCTTAGGCGTAGGTACGTTGTTGACCTTAGTTGAAAAGTCAATTTCTACCTGTAAGAAAAACTTCACGTCTTTGTATTGGTCTAGGATCTCTTTTTCCCAGAGATCTTTCACAGCATCTGATTGCTTGTCTTTGATCGCCTGATATTCAGGTGTTGTGTAAATATAGTCTCGGAATGCGAACATCTGAGCGATAGTGCTAAAAACAATCGTTGCACGAGCGATGTCCTTCACTGCCAAAGGCTTTTTAACACCCTGTGTTTTATCTGTTGTAGGGTCATCCCAGTTAGTAATGCCACATTTTGCCGCGATACGCTCACGCGTTTTCAAAGGCCCACGGTTATAGGCAATCGCCTTACCTGACTCATTATTTACTTTACGAGTAAGATTAAGCATAAAAGCATGCAGCTTGGGGTTAGCCAGCTTCGCTTGCTCAACAAGTTCTTCTATCTGTTCGCGCTTATGGTCATTGTCCCAAAACGTTGTTTGAGAAATAACTCCCTCAAGAGTATGCGTTGGCATCGTTCCCTCCACTCACCATCTTCATAGTTAGTCCTTTCAACTACCCACCTATTTGAACCGTCGGAGCACCAAAAACAATGCTGCCCCCGTGACTTGTTGTGTCGCCCATTCGTGCAGCCGGAGTGCTATTGATTAGAACAGTCGCACTACCTTTTACAATGCTGTCCGGTGGTCCTACACATACCAGCGAGTCACCCATTTTTGCCGCTGGTAATTTACATATCAGTACAGTGACTGCGCCCGGCCCTACAATTGGCCCTCCCACATGAGGAATTGGCGGAGTACCCAGTGTTTGCATTGGGCAAGTGTGCATGTCAGTTAATCTTGCAGCAGACGGCATCATTGGCCTCCTTCACTCATCATCCCAGAGCCGCCATTGGCAATGTCGACGGCACTGCTGAACACCTTCTTGTAATAAGCCTTATACCCAGACCATTCAGGTAAGGCGGCGGCTGTGTTTACAGCGCCAGCCACGGCTTTTGCGTAAAGAAGATCGGCAGGCATCACGACAGGCAAATCCGCAGGGGCAATGCTGCCTTGACCACTCCAAAATACGGATTGCCCTACCCATCTCGCAGAGCTTTCATTTGGTAGAGGCTCTAAGGTCTTTTCAATGTGTCTTCGCGCCGCTTCGTTGGGTTCTTTCACCCACTTGCCACTTTCATTAATGAGCTTCAGTTCTTGGTTTGTTAAATCAGCCTTTCTTAACAACGTCGCTTGTACCGACCACCAAATAGCCTCTCGCATTGGCAACGCGTGTGCGAGGTAGTTAGTGAGGTCAATATTCAAACCAGCTTCTTGCAACTTAGCGATCGCCTCTGTTGGTGACGTCTCTCCGTTTACCAATGCGCTTGCTTCTTCTGATAATTCAAAATGGGCAAGTATCTGAGCTGAATTCTTGTACGGGATCTTTTTCATTAGTTCACCATCACTATTGTGCCTTTCACGGCAGTTTGGCCTGATGAACTGATCTCAGCGGTCGCCGCACCAGAAACTTTGGCTGTAACGTCCCCTTTTAACTCCGCGTTAAGCCCTTGAATCTTGGCCCCGGTGCTGCCTTTCGCGGCAAAGCTGGTAGAGGCACTAAGCGACATCGATGTGCTGGCCTTAGCGCTTAAAGAGCCTTTTGATGAGATGCTAACTGAGGTGCCCGATTGGCTGAGGCTGCCGCCATCTAGCGAGACTTTTGAGCTACCACTGATAGCCACAGTGCCACTGGATAATTCGATTTTATCGCTGCTGATCACGATCTTGCTGCTGCCCACTTTAAGAGTCAGGGTGTCATCCGCAGTTAGAGTGATCGTCTTACCGTCTCCGGTAATAGATTCTTTTGCCTTAAGGGCATACGACTTATCTGTAGAAAGCTCGATACCTTCTTTAGCAGATAGAATATTTTTCTGTTCAATGGTTTGCGTGACGTTTTTAGTGACTGTCGACTTGTACTCTCCGCCCACGCTTTCGGTGTAATCATTAACAATGTCACGCGTCATATCTTTTGCGGCATTGACGGCAAACAGCTCATTGTCTTTCTTATCGTCGAGTTTGATTTCATTCGCCTTGCCAGCCAACTTCGTCATCACGCCACTTTGAGTGGTGTTTGCGGTTGGATAAGGTGGCTTATGTTTGCTGTTGTAAACACTTGAAACGATCACTGGTTGATCAGGATCGCCATTGATAAAACTCACCAGCACTTCTTGACCCGCGCGAGGTAAAAATTGAGCGCCATATCCATTGCCCGCCATTGCCTGAGCAACACGCACCCAGCAACTGGTTTTATCGCCGCTCTCAGGATCCCAATGGAACTTAATTCTTACGCGTCCTAAAGCGTCATTCGCTGGCTCACCATCTTTACTGCCTGATACCAAAGCAGATTGCAGGCCATGCAAAACAGGTTTATCTTTTCCGGCTGGATAAAAGACTTGGTCTTCTGGAATACAGGTTAATTCAGCCTTTAAGTCACCGCTCTTTTCATCAAACTCGTAGCGCAGCTCAGAGACTAGATAATTACCTTTCTGAGTAGTATCTGAATGACCCGCTAATTTTAGAAAGTGCCCTGCACAAACATCTGACGATTGCGTTTTGGCATAAGCTCTATCGTATGAAGAGTCCAATTGACCGCGCTGACTTTCAACCAAAGCACTAGCTAAGTCGGTGTAACTACCAGCAGGGCTTGCTGATGGGTAACGATACTCGGTGAGCTTTGAGTTGTTCGATAGCGTATATTTCGATTTCTTCGCTTTACTCGTTACCAGTTTGGTTTGGTTATAGTCGTAGCCTGCAATTTCAAGTGACGCACTGTGGAAACGCTTCTCTCGTTGCCAAGTATCAAGCACCTCATAGTCACCAGAAGGTTGCGCTGCATAATCAACAGTGACGCTATCGTCGGAAGCAAATGGTTTAGACGCTTGCTGCAAATAAAGGGTGTCTGCTTTGCTGTCTTTACCGAAGTAATAGTGCACGCCTTCTTCGGCCAACAATCGAGTGACGAAATCAAAATCAGACTCGTTAAATTGGATGCAGTACTCACGCTTGGTCGAGGGCATACTCTTGACGCTATAGTCGCCTTTGAAACCCAAGTCATCAAAGATGCTGGTAACGATCGTCTGTACACTCGCCTCTTGGAAAACACGACACTGACGAGAGTGTTTGAGCAAGAAAAACCAAGGCTGAACGGTCAGCTTGACGCCAAAATAGGATGAATCGACACGTTGCGATTGCACCTGAGCCTTTACTACATAGCCTTTAAATGTTCGTACTTCTTTGCGACTTGTACCGGTTTCAGTGTAAAAATTGCAATCGATCGGCTCACCAATCCAATCTTCAGCGCTAGAGCTGGTCGACAATACCGTGACCTGAAACTCATATTCGTCGCTAACGGCTTCAGAGACTGATAACTCAGAAGCGACAAATTCTTTACTCTTTGAGTTTTTGACCACCAATAGGCTGCCTTGAGGTTCAATCAGTTCGTTCATTGAACCTCCTCAATTTTCAGTGTGTAGTGCGATCCTTGCATATTCGATCCTTACTTCATGTCCGCGTTTACCAGTTCGGCAAACCGCAGCAATTGAATCGGAGGGAAGATAGACATGTTCCTTGCTACTTCCATGTTGATCGATATTGAGTAGCTGCTTAATTCAGCAATAGGTAGAGATCCCGGCTCTACGCCCTCAAAAAGCACCTTCTCAGCTTGGTTCGCAGCGAGTTGTCCTACTCGATAGTATTTATTCGATACCGAGATCAATGCATTCGATTTTGTCACCATTGAATCGTAAGCAGATGCGACAGGCAGACCATGAGCAACAGCAGCCGCTGTGAACTCATCACGATTCGCTAGGTTGTAAGAGCTTGAACCGACGTACACTACATCCGCTCCTTGCTCGACAAGTTTCTGCATCTTAGCGTCAAACTGACCAGGCAACGGTTTACCATTTTCATCAAGTTCGTAAGTCTCAACCAAGGTTTCAAATTCCATCTTTTGTTCTAAGCTCTGCAGCTTTTGGGTATTCAAGTTGGAGTTGAGCTCTGCTGTGGAGTACACCACGCCTATCTTGTTCACAGGGAAGTATTCGCGCATAACACGGATCTGTACTTCTTCATCAATTCGATTTCGAATCCCAGTGACTAGCGTACGGCCTGACGTTTGTGGGGAGTCAATAATGCCCGCACCTACAGGGTCAGCCACAATCATAAATAGAGCCGGTATGTCACCTAACTTAGTCTTGTTTCCAAACTCTTCTTGGGTTCCAATAATTGCTTTACTGACACTAGTTCCCCACGTCACAACCAAGTCTGGAGAGAGGGTTTTCGCCTCTTCAAGAAACTCTGCCAACTTCGTTTTATCCCGGTCTGCGTTCCTTAAGGTAACTTCGATCGGTAAGTTATTGGTTTTAATATAGTCAAAGAATCCTTGGCACGCCTCCTCGCAACCGCGCCAAACTGTCATATAAACAGATTTCGGCTCTTCAGCGCATGCTGAACAGGAGACAATAAGGGCGATGAGCAGTGTGATTATCTTATTCATAATGACGCCCCTACTACGCTGTGCGCTCTGGCATTCTAAGAATCATGAACATGGCAATACCGGCTAGGAAAATACCACCACCTACGATGGTCATCGCTTCACCAAAGCTGTAGCTGATCAACAGTGAGGCCACCAAAATTGGTCCAATAACACTACCAATTCGCTCTGATGTACGAAGTAAGCCAAGTACTTCAGTACGTCCAACTTCAGGTGTCGCTTCTGATGCTTCAAGTGCACAAGCGATAAGTGGCGCTTTCAAGATTGAATGCGCAATACCCATGAGTGTTACGGCCAGTAAGATCTTAAATATTGAATCATCACCGTACATCGAGATGAGTATTGCTCCAGATAGCAAGGTGCCCAGAACTACCAACTGTTTTGTCTTCTGGGTGCGATCTGCAATGCCAGAAGCTATAGGGCTCAACGGAATGATCACCAATGAGTAGATCATCATGACGCGACCAATTTCCGATTGGCTGGCATCAAGAGATACGAGATAGAGAGGAACCAAGAAATATAGGAAGCCCGTTAGCACAATCTTAGCTGGGATAGCACAGAACAAGATCACTGCCATGAAGCGCAAGTTTTTAGCCAACAGTAAAACACTACCCTTAGCTGCGGCCTTACCTTTAGCGCTATCGCCAGAAACATCGCCAATAAACATGCGCCATGCTAAGAAGCCAGCAAATGCGGCTAATAATGCCGAGAGTAAGAACACCGGCTGATAACCGATACGGTCAGCAATGATTGCGCCTAACGCGGTACCACACATTGTTGCAGTCATTAATACACCGACAAAAATCGACATGCCTTTTGCTCGGTTTTCCGGGGTGATCACTGCCGCAATATAGCTCTGACAGCTTATGGTGATAATCGCGTAACCAAAGGCCGTCACACCACGAGCGATTACGATATCCATGCTGTCTTGCGCAAAGGCACATCCGAAGTAACCACCAATCGCTGGAATCAAACCTAGTAAGAAGAGCTGCTTCTGTCCCCAACGATCAACCCACTTGGCAGCAAATGGAGTACACGCTGCAATCACAAACATGAACACGGAAATTGGCAGACCAAGCATCACATCTTTTGAAATCCAGCTAGTCGGCTTATAAAACTCATTCACGAATAGCGGCATGAAGGATTTTGATAGCTCTTCTGCAAACGAGAAAACAAAGAGCGGGATTCGGGCATCAACAATGTTGCCTTTGTGAAAGCCGAGTTTACTCTCTAAACTAAATCGCTCTGAGATACTTGATAACTTGGAAGTGACCGTATTTGATTCAGCATGACCGTCGACATCAGATTTCGACGAAATAAATCGAGAAAACAGAGCTTTAAAGCGAGACTGGAGATCTTTAGAGTCTTCGTTTAGACGCTGAGAAAACAGACCAATCACACCGTGGGAACTGGTTCTCTCATTAACGGAAAAGTCCCCTTTGACCTGACGCTTTAGGATTGACTCAGACTCTTCTAATGGCCCTGATACATAAAACATCACCACGACCATCACTACTTCGAAGCAAACCAGCAATACTGCGATCAGTACAATCGCGATGTCGAAAAAGATATCCGTCAGTTGAGACTGAACAAAAGTTGAGCTCAAGCCCACGTATACTCGACCTGACACCTCTTCCGCACCTTGGATTGCGAGCTGAAAGACATCGCTTTGAGCCTTGTCGGAACTAAACAGAGAAGGTAGCAAGTTTGGCAACTCTTTGAAGACGACGATCAATCGCTCCAAAAAAGTAGCGGACAAATATTGATTCGAGACTTTTTCAAACGCCACCGCGTAAGTTGGATCAAGCGCTTCGACCTCACCTGAACGATAAAGCACATCCTCATTCTGCGTAATCGCAACAAAGGTTAACTCTGGGTAGGTTGTAAGCGTATTGTCTAGATATGCGTCCATCCCTTTTATTTGTTCAAAAGGAATACCTACATCGATCGCGAGTTCAACATCGTCTTGAATGTTCTGCGCAATAGCATTCGCTTTCTTAAGAAGTTCAGGCTTGATTGAAAAGTTGAACTCAACCAAGGTGTAAGCCGCACTGAGGAAAGAGGCAAGAAATGCACTGACAATTGTAATCCAGATTAAGCGCTTGTTAATTAGGCCCGCCATAGTTTGAACTCTACTCATTTAATCACCTCGGTGTCTTGTTTCTCCTGCTTCTTTGAAAGCTCTTTTAATCTTTCTAATTCAGCAGACACCTCTGCTTTCATCTTCTCACTCTGTTTAATCTGATCGGCAAATGTCTGGCTCATCGTGCCTGGTGGCGCTTTATCTAAAAGCTGTTTATCGCCCTTGGAATATTTCTGGATAAGATCAATAACACCCGCAACATCACCGAAGCCTAGCCTTACCACTAAGAAAACAATCAGAGCTGTTGTCAGGAAAATGACGACCGTTGCTTCTAAGAGGTGCAATTTAACTAGAGCGTAAACACCAAACAGCGCAGATTTGTCGTACTCGATGACTATGCTGCCCGAAAGGTTTCCAAAACTATCGAAAGTCTGAAGCCCGCTGTATAGCTGAGCATCGTTGTTGTACGACCAACGTACTTCATTTGAAGTTAGTGCTCTGCGCAGCACTTCGGGAGGGACATGTGTACCTTGAGTATTTGAAGAGTGAATCAAAAGTTCACCGTTATGGTCCACCAGCGAAATAGCCGTTACATCTGGCTCACGAGTTCGAGCGTGATTAAATTGGTCTTTAAGATTATCTGCCGACTCAAATGGTATCCCCATACGATCGACACGTTCCATTGAGGTTTTTAATGAAGAAGAGATAACGTCAAGCTTCGATGAAACAACATTCGACATAACGCTGTCGAACTTCATGTAATTCATCAAATACAGAAGTCCTAATACAGACATTAGGATTATCCATACTGTAATCACTAGCCTTAAATGGACTTCAAAAAATGCTCTCATCTTCCAAACCTCTGATGAAGAAGTACTGCCAATCACGAATTAAGTAAATACTCTATTGTTTTGATTTTGAGTAACTCATAATCAAAACAAGTTATTTCTTATAAAACATACATAATTTAATATTTAACCTAACAATGGAATAACAATAAAACAACCTCTTAATTACTAGGTGTAAAACGAATATTGGTCAAACTAAGTGACGGATAAAATTGATTTTGTGGCAATAGGTTCTAAATTTTAATTGAATCTAATCGCAAAAATTGACTTTCTAAAAAAGCTTGATTGAAGTTAACGGCAAAACTAAGTTAAAAGCCGCACTCTCAATGTTAAGGATAACAATATGCCCAACTCTCTTTTTTCTGTGAGTCAGAAAGGGAAAGAAAGCTCCCCGAAAATCATGGCAGAGCCCGACTCAAAAATAACAATTCGTCCATGGAAAGTACTACTTATTGATGATGAGCCAGATGTTATTGCTGTATCGAAAATGGCGCTAACAGGCTTGAAATTCCAAGATAATCCTATAGAAATCCTCTCTGCGTCTTCGGCACAACAAGCAAAAGAAATATTGGATCTACACTCAGATATCGCGCTAGCTCTGGTCGATGTGGTGATGGAAACTGACAGTGCTGGCCTTGATTTAATCCATTGGATTCGCGAAATAAAGAACAACAAACAGATACGATTAGTTCTGAGAACGGGACAACCTGGGCAAGCTCCGGAAGAAAAAGTCATTAGTAGCTATGAAATTAATGACTACAAAAATAAAACTGAGCTAAATGCGACGCGTCTCAAAACTTCTGTTTTGACGGCACTTCGTGCTTATCGAGACATCCGAATTATCTCCTCCAACCAGAAGAGGTTGGAGCAGTTACTGTCCTCAACTGAGACCATTTTGGCTCATTCAGAGGTGAAAGATTTCCTTCGTGCAGCACATTCTGAGTTAAAACGCTTCCTAAAACATGACCAATTGCAGCTGGCTATCAATATTGAAAGCCATATGCCTTACGCACAACCAGTAAAAAAACAGTATTTAATCACCGATGAGAACGAGCTATTCGAAGGTGAATCGATTAATGCCGTTGAAGACTTCATTGTAGATTTGCCGACGACAAAGCCAGATAAGCCCATTATTGATGTAAACAACAAAAGGCTTCTTCATTGCTTAAAAATCAATGAATTCGAACATATTACTATTGGTTTTGACTTCCAAAAGCCGATATCCAGAGGCGTAAGCAACCTGCTACCTCATTTCACTTCTAACTTTGTTTTGGTCTTCAAGAACCTATTGTCTAACCATGAGATTCAAGAAGTTCAACAACAGTTGATGTTGATGCTCAGCGAAGCGATAGAGACTCGCTCTAAAGAGACCGGTGCTCATGTATTGAGAGTGGCTTTGATTTGCGAATTCATAGCAACACAACTCGGTTTGGGTAAGAAGCACGTTCAAATCATCAAGCACGCAGCGCCAATGCACGACCTCGGAAAAATAGGCGTTCCAGAGAGCATCCTACATAAGCCTGCAGCCTTGTCTGACGAGGAGTGGGACATCATGAAAACCCACCCAACTATTGGTTACAACCTATTGAGCAAGCTCAATTATGGGATTCCTCAGATGGGTGCAATGGTCTCACTTTCACACCATGAGAAATGGAATGGTTCTGGCTACCCAAACCAGTTAGAAGGGGAAGATATCCCTCTTGAGGGACGTATTATGGCCATTGCAGATGTTATTGACGCGCTTGGCTCTGCACGGTCTTACAAAAAAGCATGGCGAGACCAAGATATTATTGATCTCATCGAAGACCAAAAAGGGATTCATTTCGACCCTAAAATCGCTGATGTTGCGATTCAGCACTTTGCTGAAATCATGGAAATCCGCAAACACTATCCTGATGCAGACTAAAGAACTGAACCACCAATATGTTAACTAAGAAATTGAATGCCCTTCTCGACCACCCAAGCATCGACCTTGGGGATGTCGACTCGTTGGCTAAAGAAAGCCTTAATCTGCTCAATTCTGCTTTTCACCTTTCGGATGCGAGCCTGTGGCTAACAACGGACCAAAATGACGTCAGCTGCGTTTATGTAGAACGCAAAGAAGATACAAAAGTCACTGAAAATCAATTTATTAAGTCAGAAGATTACCGCGTATTTTTGGAGCAAATTCATAGCAAAAGTCACTTAGCGTACACCCATACCAACGCAATGAAAGGCCAATGGCTTAAGATTCCTGACTTTGTCTATTTCCAATCGTATCTAGTGCCTGTAAAGCTGAATCAAGAAATCATTGGATTCATACTACTCAGGCAGGCACCACACCGAGTTAAGCTAGACCAATCTAGCATTCAATTCGCCATCAGCATTGCGTTCGCCATTGGGAGAACAATAAAATCGGCGGAGATGAATCACCATTTTAGCGCACACACACAACAAGGTTTAGAGCTTCAGCAGAGTGTTCAAAGCCAAAATGAGAACATCAAACAGCTACTGAAAAACTTAGAGCAATCGCAGAAATATCAAGTAGAAATGGAAAAAATGGAAGCGCTTGGTCACCTTGTTAATGGCGTGGCTCATGAGGTCAATACACCGCTTGGAGTTGCGATTACTGCTTTGTCGGTAATGGAGGAACACATTGACCAACTTGAGAATGCATACAACAACCAGTTGCTTGATGAAAACACCTTTGTTGACTTCCTAGAAGGCGTCCGCCCTGCTCATAAGATGACGAGCTCCAATTTAGAGCGCGCTGCTCAGTTAGTCCAACAATTCAAACAGACATCCGTTCATGATCACCATGGTGACGTCGATGATATAAACGTTTTAAACGTAACGAGTGAATTAATAGAGAGTATTGAACCTATATACGCTTCTTATAATGTAGAGTTCATACTCGAAATATCAGAAAACTTAAACATCCGTTTAAATACAGGAATTCTTGAACAAATTCTTACAAATTTAATAAACAATAGTTGTATTCATGGTTTTGAATTAAGTAAAGAGGACAAAAACCTAATTTACATAAAAGCCATAGAATCCGATAAAGATATAGTCCTATCTTATCAAGATAATGGTGTAGGCATTGAAGATAGCGTTGCTAGTAAAGTATTTACTCCATTTTATACAACCAACAGATTAAATGGTGGAACAGGATTGGGCCTTTCCATTATATATAACCTAATCACTCACAAACTTGGCGGGGATATTAGAGTAGTAGAACAAGAGTCCTCTGTTGGCGCTCACTTTCAAATACGGTTACCAGATACATCCTCTAAATAACCTTTCTAATCAGCACACCATTTTAGTTATTTCAGCAACGTTTAGTGCTTAACGCTAATATAACCACTTAGGTCTAGAATGTTAACTGGCAGAAGAGAGCGAACATCTCTAGCAGTGTTACCAAGCGTAGATTAGTGCCAATAACGAAAAAGGCCTACTCATCAGTTCAACCTCTACTGATTGGGTAGGCCTTGTCTAACAGCTTTTATCTAGCTTACAGCATTCGCTTCATCGCCGAATATTCACCTTTGGTACGAATGATCACCATTACGGTACTGTCATTTCGGTTTCTAAAGAACCAACCGTGATGTCCAGTGAACGCTGCAACCAGTTCTCCTTCATCGTTCGGTACACCTCTACCTTTCTCGTAACTTATCGCGTTGCCATTTCCATCGCCATGAGTATCAAAGTTAACCGGACCACCCTTGGCTGACCAAGCAAAGGTCGCTGTTTGTCCCTCTGTCATCACTAGCTTAACTTCCGCACCTTCACCCGGTTTTAGTACCAACATCATTTTGTCTTTCCAAGCTGTGCTTGCTTGTTCTTGAGAATCAGTATTTGCTTGCTGTTGAGAGTCCGTACGTGGCTTCGGTTCAGCTTTTGTATCAGGAGTTGCTACGATTACCGCTTGATCGCGCGCCCTATCCGCTTCCGCTTCTTGAGCAAGTTGAGTCTTGATTTCTCCCATCTCGGTCAATCCGAGCATCCTGCCAGCACCTGTGGGGTCAATGGCATACTCAGCAGGTAAGATAACCGTAACTAAGGTCACAACCGCCACAACAAGAGCGATGGCAGTAGAACGAACGAGCTGCTTAGTTGTTGGTAACTCGGCTCTGTTTGGCATGTCTGAATTGTACATAAATAATTCCTTTTCTATTTATTGAGCGACAAAGTAGCCCGTTACTTGATACCCGATAAGCATAAAACCGAGACTCATCATTACTACGTTTACCGAATAGGCTTGACGATAGAAACTCGCATGTCTTCGCCAAAAGCCCATCACGATCAAAATGGTGCCAAGGGCCATGAGCTGCCCTATTTCCACACCTATATTGAACGCTAATAGATTGGGAATTAACCCGTCTGGTGAGATGTCATAATCAATGATCTTGGACGATAAGCCAAAGCCATGACAAAAACCAAACAGTAAGGTCGCGAGCTTGGTATTCGGTTGAACACCAAACCAGCGCTGAAAGGCACCTAGGTTATCCATCGCTTTATAGACCACCGAGAAGCCGATAATGGCATCGATGATGTAGCTGTTGATGCCGATATTGAAGTAGACACCCAATAGCATGGTCGATGAATGCCCTAAGGCAAACAGACTTACGTAAAGCGCGATGTGTTTCATCTTATAGAGGAAGAAAATCACACCAAACAGGAACAAAATATGGTCATATCCCGTGACCATGTGTTTCGCTCCTAAGTACATGAAAGAGACAATATGTGTCCCAGTAATTTCTTGAATATAGCCTTTATCACCCTCTGCAACGGCGTGTGCCAAGGCATCACTACTTAGTAACGTGCAGAAAAGTAGAATGAAAAAGACCGCCCCATTTTTTATGTGAGTGCCAACGCTATCGTTGAGCCACTTCACCCCATGGGAAGAGGATTGCTTCATACAAACTCCGATATAAATTGAACTGTGTTAGCTGCGCGTCAACGCAACTCGAAATCAGGCGAATATCGAAATTATAGGAGGGCGATCTAAAATGAAGGGGCTGTAATTGGGGTCACCAGAAATTCGAGGTTCTCTAACGATGCTCAAAAGTTGAGAGCTTGTGATCATCAACTCTGGCTTTAAATGACCTTTATCATGATGGTGATTACTCGCATCATGATGTGAAACAAAACCAAGTCCTTCTGCCATCTGACTAGACTCATCGATAGCATGATGCTCCACGGCATGATGGTGAGCTACACTGTATTGCTTATCATCATGGTGATGATGTCCTACAGGGCTATAAGACAAAAGACTATGGGAACGAAACTCACCAATAACAGAAGCTGTCGATCCCAGCGCGACGATGACGAGCATCGACCAACTGATCAACTGTTTATGCAGTTTCGACAACATGCTGTGGCTTCCATTAGAGTTAGAACATTTGAGAGTGGCAACTGTTATATTATAACAAGAATAAAATATCAACGCTCCTCAAGTCTCTGCACAACAAATAACGCGATTTACACAAAAAGCGAGCCAATGAAATCAACTCGCTTTAGACACTTTCATGCCCTTATCCAGATCCGAGCATTTATGTTTGTGTTGATGAAGTACTGTTCGTTTGACACGAGCGAGTTTTATAGTCATGTAGCCAGCAACAAAGCAAACCAATACACAACCCCCAAAAGGCACTGCCGATCCCCATTAGGTTGATACCAGAGGCAGTAAACAAAAAGGTAAACAGTGCGGGTTCTCGATAGTTTTCATCCGCCATTGATACTGACAAACAATTTAGTAAGGTCGGCATCACGGCCAAGCCAGCTATCGCAATAACTATCGCCGTAGGGACTGCACTAAACAAGGACACCATTGACATACCGAGGACCGCAGCCAGAAGATAAAATACGCCCATTGATATCCCTGCCATATAGCGTGTTTTGGTGTTCTCGTCCGCATTTGGCCCCATACAAATCGCACCCGTAATTGCCGCAAGATTGAATGCAAAACCTCCCAAAGGCGCTAGCAGAAGACCCGTCACCCCAGTAGTGGTAATCACCTTGGAGGAATCCACTTGATAGCCATTGGCTTTTAAGACCGCAAACCCCGGTAAATTCTGCGATGCCATAGTGACAATAAACAATGGGATTCCAACACTTATTAATGAGAAGAATTCGAAATCTGGCACCATAACCACAGGGACCGTCAAACCAATGGAAACCTCACTCAAATCAAGCTTACCCATGACGATACACATTCCCAGAGCAACAGCAAAAATCGTCGGAATCAGTAGGTTTCCTAGCCAAGCTCTTGCCAAAATAAACATGGTGAGCATCACCAAAACAATTTCAACCTCTGTCATGAGAGAGGAAAACAAACCCAAACCAAATTGCAGCAGAATACCGGCGAGCATAGCGGAAGCTATCGATGTTGGTATGTGTTTAAGGATCTTCTCGAATAAGCCAGCTAGCCCAACCAAGGTGATCAACAGTGAGCTAAAAAGAAACACTGCGACGGCTTGGTTCATGGTCAACCCTTCAAGAGAAGTGATAAGCAACGCAGCCCCAGGAGTCGACCAAGCCGTTACGATCGGCTTCTTATAGTAAAACGAGAGCAAAATCGTTGTAGCCCCCATTCCAATACCTAATGCCCAGAACCACGATGCGACTTGCTCGTCCGTTGCGCCGGCACTCATCGCAGCTTGATAGATAATCGCAGCAGCACTCGCATAACCGATAAATACGGCAATAAAACCGGTTGTAACGTGCGAAAATTTTAGCTTAGTCATGTTAATCGATCTCCATGTGCGTTATAACGTCCATAGAGTCAATCTAGCACTTGTGCGCTATAACGCACAACTTATTTGTCGAAAAAATTTGTTGAGAAAATATGCAATCAGAAATAAAGGTGGGTGACAATTTAAGGCGCCTTCGCAAAGAGAAGGGTTGGAGCCTAGATAAAACAGCGCAAGCGACAGGAGTTAGCAAGGCCATGCTCGGTCAAATTGAGCGTGGAGAGTCCAGTCCAACCGTAGCAAAACTTTGGCAAATAGCGTCGGGGTTCGAAGTTTCATTTTCCAGCTTTATTACAGCGGGCTCGAACAATGAACTTACGAGTCTATTTCGAGATGCTAACGAGCTAAGGCGTGAAGAGTACAATGTCGGCTTTTTTGTCAGTTTATTGTTTCCCTTCGAGCCAGCATTAGGCTTTGAGATCTTCGAACTCACTTTGGCACCTGAGTACCAACATAAGTCTGACCCACATAACTTGGGTGTTACCGAACATATCTTATGTATTTCAGGAGAGATGGCTGTCTTTTTTGATGGAGAGTGGCATTCATTGCAAGCGGGTCAAGCTGTGCGCTTTAATGCTAATCAGATACATGGTTACAAAAACATCGGTAAAGACAACGCGGTATTTCATAACGTTATCCATTACCCTGATAGCAAGCAGTAACATCATTCTACCCTACCGTAGTTCTCCTTATGTTCCCCAATGGAAAGCGAGTTAAGCGCTCGCTTGCCTGATCCTTGTCTGAATTCTATCTCATCGAAACAGTCGTTGATTTCGGTTCTTTTGACTATTGCCTCTACACATCAGAACGCTAATTTAGTAATAATAGAGCTAATACTCCGCCAGTAAGAGCGGATTGAAGGAACATAATTATAAAACGTTAGGGAATAAACGAACCATGACACAACAAATGAAACATGCCCTCGTTGTAGAAGGTGGGGCGATGAGAGGCATCTTTGCTGCTGGTGTATTGGACGGCTTTTTAGATCACAATTACAACCCTTTTGATTTCTGCATCGGCGTATCGGCTGGCTCGACCAACATCGCCTCTTGGCTTTCAAATCAACGTGGTCGAACTTACACAATCATATCTGATTACTCTTGCCGACCAGAGTTCATCGACTTCAAGAGATTTGCTAAAGGTGGACACTTATTAGAGCTCGATTGGCTCTGGGATCATATCGCGCAAAACTACCCTTATGACATGCAAGCATTTAGTGAGCAGCCACTACCTTTTCACGTCGTTACTACAGATGTTGATAACGGCACGGCTGTTTATACCCGCGGAGACGAAGAAAATCTTGAAGAGTTGCTAAAAGCATCTTGCTCGGTACCTATGGCTTATCGCACTCCCCTGACCATTGATGGTCGCAGAATGATTGACGGCGGCGTCGTTGATTCGATTCCTGTCATCGAAGCCTACAACCGTGGTGCCAAAAAGATCACCGTGATCCTCTCTCAGAAACAAGGTTATGAAAAGCGTCCACCAAGATCGCCTTGGCTAGTTCGAAAACTATTGAAGAAAACACCTCAACTCGCTGAAGCAATGATCAGTCGTGCCGATCAATATAATCAAACTCTGGCATTCATTAACAACCCACCACACGACTGCACCATTGAGGTGATCGCCCCCGATGACACCTTTGAGGTTGGTAGGTTAACAACCGACAAAGACAAACTAGAAGCAGGTTATCAGATGGGTCTGAAAGCGGCGGATAAAGCCCTTCAAAGCGCCTAAAAAAGAGCCCAAACAAAGGGTTGGGCTCTATTCTATAGTCATGAAACCATTACTATAGTGGTTATATTCCGTTTAGTTTCCCCAGATCTGGCTAACAAACTCTGGATGATCAATAAACGGGTTACGATTTCCTTGGAAGTCATGTACCGCTTGGTTTCGGTCGATTTCTTTTTGGCTTACCGGATCTTCAGAATGCCAACGCTTAAGCATAGTAAGTAGCCAAGGTTCAAACACAGTGGTATTAGTCCCATCTAGAACAGCATCTGAGCTTGCAGAGTTACCTTCCCAGCTCGCGATTTCATTTTCATAGCGTGTTGCCATGTAGAAATATGCTCTTGCGAAATCACCTTTAAACTCATCAATTGGCTCAAACACAGTACCCACATAACCAAGAGAGCTCGCTGCACTACCCAGTTTAGAACCATTGCTTGATGTGTATGTTGCACTGCTCACCTCACCAAATGGCCAGTTACTGCGTTTCGAATTAACGTAACCGTCAGTGGCAAATAGATGATGGCCGTCAGAGTTCATAGGCTCAACTTTTCCACCAAACCAGCTTTTCGGGAAAGAGTGCTCGCGGTTGTAACAATCACCTTCCTTGCTGTACTGGCCACATTGATCAGTCACCTTAGTGAATTGGACTGAATCTGAACCCGAAGGCTTCTCTGAGTACATATCGAGAATCGACCCATCTGTCTCATAGTATGCGTCTAGGTCAGCTTCAGACATCAATGTCCAAATAGCGGTGTAACCCTTACTACTATGATTATCAATAATTTGATACAAGGCCGTTTTTAACGCAAAGCCCGTTTTGCCTTCAGCGTCTTTGTAATATTCGCCTAATACTGGTGGCTCAGTTGGTGGTGTCGTTGAGCCACCAACCGTAAATTCTGTACTCTGACTTGATTGGAAATCACCGCCAGATGCTGCAACGCTTCCATTAACCGACAAACTGTACGAACCATTGCCGACATTACAGCACATTCCATCGCCATAAGAGTCTTTAACTTCTAGAGTGTAGCTACCGTTTGCTAAACACATTTCCACTTCATTGGTGGTGTTACTTTGATAGTCTGAACCAGAATAAAGAGTTTGAGAAACTGAGTTTTTAAGAGACCAACTGGTTTCAGAGCCATAGTTATCCGTCACTAATGTAAACGTGGCACTGGTATCATTGCAGCTTTGTGTAGGTGGAGTCACCGTAGGCTGAAAGTTATCTAGATACACAACTTCCGATCCGTCAAAACCTGCATCATCATAAAATCGCACGCCCACAACAATGTCTTTGGTGCTCGTAGCATTGTACGAGTGAGTCAATGCTTGCCACTGATTCGTTAAACCATTGTTCGAGTAACCTAAATAGCCATCAACAAAAAGGCGAGCTTTCACATTACCTTCAGTGTGGTAAACATCGACAGAGAAATCATAAGTTTTCCCTTGTTCAACACTGATCGTTTGCAGAAAATCGGTATTACTTTGAGTACCAGTATTCACTGTCACTTGCGCCGAAAAACTGCCATTGCTAACAGGGTCGGTAGAGGGAGAAACCGAAACCCCGGAGTCAATTACACTCCATCCAGATGGGACGTTTCCTTCCCAGTTTTCGAAGCTGCCATTTTGCATTTGAGCATGCGCACTTGCTGAACAAAGTAATGCAACGCCACTTAGTGTTATTATTCTATTTATCATATAACCTTCTGTTTAATTGGATAAAAATCAACTAAGCTTAGAAAGTAATCAAAATGCGGATGGAGATATAAGTCACATTTATAAATGTATGTATCATCACTTTTATTAATAAGTGTGATACAAAACAACAACACATTGGATTAATGAATGGTTATGCATGCTAGATTCTTGAGAAATAGAGCACATTGCGGGGTTTGAAAGTGTGCGTGGCGAAGAAGCAAGTTATGAGGTGCTAGGTAACTGGGAGCAAGCCGAAAGCAACTGTTAGATCGTAAAACATCTAGTGATTGTCGTTTTCAGCGAAGGTATTTCGCATTAGCCTATCCGACGTACAAAAACGAAAAAGCGAGCACTAGGCTCGCTTTTTAATTGGTAATGCTATTTCGTAGATTACAGAAGCTCTACCGACTGCTTAGCAATTACAAATTCTTCATTGGTTGGCAAGGTATTAGTAGAGCAGAACACAATAAACGCTGGAAAGAGACGGTGTTATGTGGGATAAGGATAGCGCCAAAAATTAACTATTGACGCCATAGTCTCTTGTTATGCAACCATAACTCCATTCTAAAGCGACGAAGTGAACAATTTTACACTAAGTGCATATTCTGAACTAAACTTGCATGGTATCGTTGGCTAGAAGTTGGAGGATATTCACATGACTACTGCAAAGAAAAATGCCGATCTAGTGAACTACAATAAAGAAGTTGGCGAAGCGTACCACGTTTCAAAGAACGGTGTTTTGACAGTTAACGTTGAAGATGAGAATTTCAAAAATGAGTTTTTGAAACAACTAAGAAAGATTCGTTCAAAAAGAGAGATTCAGCGCAGAGCTCTTCAAGCAAAGGTGGCGGCTGATTCAATAAAAAAGTACGTTGAGGCTTAATGTTCGCTGTTCTACTAATCGTAATCCTTACGTCAGGCTATATTTATTCGAGCAAACACCTTCCCTCACGATATAAGATGGCAAAATCAGATGGATGGGACCTATATTTTCAGGTTGCTCGTCGAGGCTTTGAGCTATCCATCGGCTCTGCTCTTATATGTGTACTGATTGATTTCACCGATGTTATTGGTGAGGTTTTAAAGAAAACCACTGGATTAATGTATAGACCAGACTTTATACAAATCCCCTTTTCTCATAGCGATCTTAAGCTCTTGGTCTGGGCTGCTTTCACAGTATTTTTTTCCTACGCAGTGGCTTGGATTAAGTCGAGAAAATATAATGTGGACCGAGTTCGTAAGCTTAACATGCTGCAGCATGTTGTAAGAGAAAACCCACTAGAGTCATTTATAACAAAAGCTACATTATCTTTCGTAAACGACGATGAGGACTCACAAGTAGTGTGTATAACACTATCCTCAAGAAAGGTTTACATTGGGTTTTGTGTCGGCGGTAATAATGTACTTCACGGGAACTTAGAACATGTAGGCATAATCCCGATTAGAAGCGGGTTTCGCGACAAGGATAACCTAAACCTAGTCATCACCAATAATTACGAAAGCTACTTTCTTGAAGAGAATGTACACATTAGTGAGTTTGTCATATTAATACCGACATCAGAGATAACGACTTATCAAAACTTTGACTTGGTTGCATATGAAGCTATTCAGCAACTCGAAGACCCAGAAGAAAATCCTAACTCGGTGAACGACTCTGACGAAGGTGTCAAAAAGGTTGCATAACGCCTGCAATAAGGTGCCCCGCAGGAAACATGCAAAGCGCACTGAACTCTAAACCAAAACTGCCGAAGTCCAGGGTCACCTTGATTGCCTTGTTAGCCGAAATTAGATTCAATTTCGTTAACTTTTAGCATCTCGTTTAGAAGGTCAAACCTAAACTGACGAACATTATTATTGATCCTTAATTCATCAATCATTTGCTGTAAAGTACGACCGTCGTGACTTAAGATTGTGTTTACTGATTTTATTTTTGAGAAATAAGGTTCGTAATTCTTATACTGCAGTAATTTAGTTTGAATGCTCGCCAATGGTCCACCTGGCACTATATCCCAACATACCACAATCATATTTATGGCATCATTTAATTGCTTTGCTACTGGATGCCACTCCCTAGAACCGTTGCCTCCGCCACCACCAGTACCGGAGCCATTAGAAACTAACGGATTGAAAAGAGGCAGCGGCATTAGTTTCGCTTTTTTTAAAAAATCACTTGCTGCATGAGAACCACAAAAGAAAGTTCCTTTCTCACTAGGATCATTGCGAGAAACATAGTCAAAACAATAATAACTATCAGTCAACGTATCATTAGTACAGCTTAGCTTCTCTTGACCGCCAATAAGTTTGACATGCGCGATTGGATTGATAATGTAATTTTTAACTATGCGCTCACGACTTTCTTCACCACGACACTTCATAATATTCCTTTTACTTAGCTACGAAACTATATGATTATAAATATAAAATATCAGTTCGCATAGCATGCTTTGGCTAACGCCCTGCTAAGGGGTGAGCAACGCAATACCGATGCCGCTGCATACCACCTTAATCACTAAATTCAACGCATAGTAAAAATGCCACGCGTTGCGAATCACTCTTAAGCAACTTGTTAGCTTAATTTTCTAAGAGGTAGTGATATGTTTTTCTTGTCATTGAATACCTCCCCAATAGCCACTTTTCATACTTCAATTTATGCTCCTGAGTTGCAAAGTGGAGCGACAATTCGGGATGTTCTCCCAAATAAATGATGAAATCCCTATCAAGCTCGTGACCAACACCCTCCCTATAAAAGGGATAGAATTTAGGAGGTAAAGGAATAAGCTTGTGTTTCCCCGAATCTAGAACAATTGCCAAACAGCACCTTGGCATTTTAACAACTTTTTCAAGATATACTGCGTTGTATACATTACATTGTTTATACGGCAAGAAATATTCATAGAGATGGGTAATTCTGGAGTACGGTATATCAAAGTTCACTGTTGGACTGTTTGGCTCCAAGGATATGTCTAGGTCGTCATTTTGAGTGGACTGGAAGCCGTACTTATCACTATCTACAAGCGCGAAAAACGAATTAGGGTCAAACTGAAAGCGATTTCTAAACCTAGATTTTTTAACGAGGAGTACATGCCTAATTTTCACATGCGCATCTTTATGATTCCTAACCGTAATATAGACATTACTGTCGGTATTATGTACAGAAACTTTGATTGATGGATTCTTTTTGTAGTACCAAAGCACACCTGTAATTATGATGGTTAAGAAACCGAGTACGCTAGAGACCAAGTCAATATATTCACCCAATTAAAATTTCTCTCCTATTAAGCTAACATACTTAATAACAAGCAGTCTCGTTTTTCTGCCTGATTAATGCTCGACCAATCTATCATAAACCACTAAAAATTAAAGAAAAATATGGAGAAACGCATTCTATTTCCACATAAAACACGCGAGCGTGTTATCACTTTTCAATAATGCGTATTATCCAAGGTGGGAAAAAACAAACCTATTAATAAACAATAAATTATTTGAAACCACATTGACAAATCAAGACTAGGCACTCAGTAAAACGTGCCACTTTTCATACTTAAACAGCATTCAAACTCAATAAACTAAGTAGCTTTACAGAAAAACGAGCTTAGGTGATAAACAATTCAGTCATAAACTTAAAGTTAGGTTTTGTATGGAAAGCTTACACACCCAAAATTGATAGACAGTTTAACCTAACATACTCTTGACATTTCCGCTCTAGAAAGTGCCATGACTAAAGTCTCATATTTCGTAGAGTTCTGAACACATGTTTTTATCCCTAGCTCATGGTACCAAGCCATTTTGTTGGGCAAATTCCATTAGTTTAGGAACATCACCTTTGACGAGAATCGGCATTGCTTGTTCGATTAGCTCAACTTCCCAATCCCACCACGCCAATTCAATCAGCACTTTTTGTTCTGTTTCATTGAACCTAGTTTTTACAACTTTTGCAGGATTACCTACAGCAATGCTGTACGGAGGAATATCTGTTGAAACGACTGATTTAGCGCCAACGATTGAGCCGTGACCAATGTTTACACCAGGCATGATCGTGACGTCATAACCAAGCCAAACATCATTGCCAATGACCGTGTCTTTGTATTTCTTAAATGGGTAATCTGATAGGGGTAAAGCTTCGGCCCATTTTTCACCAAACACAGCAAAGGGATAAGTTGTAATGCCCGAAGTCACATGATTTGCGTCAGGCATAATGAATTGAACACCGTTTGCAAACGCGCAAAACTTACCGATGTAAATGGAACTGCCTGAAATGCCAAAATTGTATAAGACATTCTTAGTTAAGAACTTCGTCGGGTCTTCAAAGTCACTGTAATAACTATAATCGCCAGCATGAACGTTGGTCACGTGGCTATCAGCAATAAGAGGCTTCAAAAATACTGTATTTTTAAAATCTTCAATTGGAAAGATTTGGTTAGGTTCCATGGTGTTATGCTCGCATTAAGTCGTTATGATTATCACATACTTTATATTTCAATGAGTTAACGTAACTCTTTCTCTTCACGTTGGAAATAAACCGTAGCCCCTCCTTCCCACGTCACACGTCGCTTTTCTACAAAAGGAGAGTCTCTCCATGAGCTGAATTTGATATCACCTGCCAATGATTCATTAGTGCAAGCGATGATAATTTCATCGGCATAAGGCAAAAAGAGTTCCCAGATCACCGCACCGCCACCAACAATTAGTACTTCGTCGGAATCTTTATACTTATTCACTACCTGCATGTAATCAGTCACAACCATTGCTTTGGGGTTACCATGCAAGTCGAAGTCTTGATTTCGGGTGAGGACAAGAAGCTCCTTATCCCCAGGATCTAATTGTGAGAATAGCTCTATATTGTGGTCATAAGTAACACTGCCTACAATCGCACTCTCTCCAAAAAAAAGTTTTTCTACTTCAGCAGCAAGAGCTTTAGGCCACTGGCTCGCTCTTAAAGCTCGTTCCTCAGGGGTTGAACAGCCCACAGTGTCATTATTATCTGCTACAAATGCTAATCTAATCATGATACTTACCTTAGAATTTTCACCCAAATTTCAGAAACTAATTCGGTTAGAATAGCGCTAGAGCTACTTCGAAAAAGACCACTTGAAGTTAACTAAATCTTCACTTTTTGCCCAAAGAAGCTGACGGGTCTCCTCGGCTAGGATATGAGCGCCGACTTGAGCATCGCCTACAGGCCCTCGCATCTCCCACATTTTCTGCGGGCCGTAATACGCACCACGAACAGCTTCTTTTCCAGCAGCAGCTAATACTGTTGATAGTGCGCCTTGTGCTGGTTGTTGAGCAAATAAAGGATTAACAACTTTGTAGATGGCATTAAGCAACCCCTTAGGCCCAGCATTTTGTAAGTTAGTATTCGAGTAACCTGGATGGCACGCGATTGAAATCGCGGAACTCCCCGATTCTCTTAAGCGATAGTCCAGTTCTAAGGCAAACATAAGGTTAGAGATTTTAGATTTAACATACGCACCATTTGGTGAGTAATCTTTATCAGACATAAAGTCGTCCAGCTTCAAACCATCTACTCGATTTGCGAGACTGGTGAGCGTGACAAATCGACCTTTACCCGCTTCAACTAAATCCAACATTAATCCTGAAAATAAAAAATGCCCCAAGTGGTTAGTGCCAACTTGCATTTCAAAACCATCTTTCGTTTCTTTCTTTGGGCACTGCATAATGCCTGCGTTGTTGATTAGGCCGTCTAGTTTATCAAAACGTCGATGAGCCTCCTGAGCTGCATCTCTGACGCATGCCAAATCACTTAAATCAAGTTTCAGAACTTCAACATTACCCTTAATGGTTTTTCTCAGCTCAGAACTTGCACGAGCGGCTTTATCTAATGAGCGACAGGCTAAAACCAAATTAGCACCTTTCGCTCCCAGGTACTTTGCAGTTTGAAAACCCAAACCCGCATTGCCGCCCGTTATCAAATAAGTTTTACCCGTCAGGTCTGGGAGTTGATCAACATTCCAAGTGCTGAATCCTGAGTTTACAACCGTTCTCTTTGTCATATTGAAAATCCTCGTTAGATATTGCGATAGAGCGTTTTATGTACTTTATGTTGTCACATTAAGGCATAACGGTAAACCCCAAAGTTGTCACATTTGAACAATTAGACAACCAAAAGGATTGCATAACAATTGCTATAGGTAAACCTTTCAATTGACATGAATCGAAAATGTGACAAAATTTTGCGCTTGAATTAGAAGGTTGTTGTTTCATGAATAGAGAAGAGATATGAGTGCAAGAGAAATGCTGATGACTTTCGCTCAGCACGGCGTACAGAAAACATCTGTTGCAGATTTGGCTCTTGTCACTGGCGTAACAAGACAAGCTTTACATAAACGATTTGGGTCGAAGCAAGGTGTACTTGAATGGGTATTAAAGACTTTTACGGAAGAGCTTTTTGAAGCCGCTCTGATTGTGATAAAAAGCCCTAATACAAAAGATCCAAAACAAGTTGTTGTGGCTTTCTTTGAAGCTTGGTCTGGAGCGCTTGTACCTATATTGAGCACAACTCCACATGGAGCTTCGGTATTAGAAGCGGGGATTCAATTCGCTGAAGATGCTGACGGCAACTGGGAGAGTGATCTGATGCTAAAGCTTTCGGAATTTCTTGTCTTAAGCGGCTTAACAACGTCGATGGACTCGGCTATGGAACAAGCATTTACGTTAAACATCGCATCTAAAGGTGTTTTACTGAAGTGTCGCTCGCAGCAAGAGTTTTCACACTCAATGGAGCGTGTAGTTCAAGTCATATTTTCGAACTACTCAGACTGAGCATTTGCTGTTCAAAAGTTAATTGAAGTGAAAATCGCAAACCAATACATGGCTAACCTTGTTCAGCCGTCGCATTTTAATTCAACACTGACGGATGGAGCTTTTGCTGAAGAGGCTTTTGTTCCCATTGGGGAGAAAGCTAATAATCTTTTTCTAACTACGAAGCATCTGATGATTACTGTTTTCGGTGTAGGGGTTTGCAAATCAAGGGAATTCAAGCAAATCGTGTAGCTCCAACTAACTACTGCTTAATTAATACTACTCGATTTCTCCCATTCTTTTTGGCACTGTATAGAGCGTTATCAGCTCGAGTTATGACAGCGTTGATATCATTTCCATCTTCGTACTGAGCAAGCCCAAAGCTAGCAGTTATTACCCTATCATCACAAACTTCCAAATTTTCTATTCCTTCGCGAATCTGCTCAGCGAGGTTCTCTAGCTTTTTTTGGCTGATATCTGGACAGATAATAAGAAACTCTTCTCCACCCCAGCGCCCAACGACATCTATATTTCGAGCACATTCTCTGAGTAGAGTTGATACAGCAACCAATACCTTGTCGCCTGCTTGGTGTCCCAAAGTGTCATTTATAGTCTTAAAGTGATCCATATCTATCATGATCACGCTTAAGGTGTTGAGTGAAGAGCTCTCGCGACTCATTTCAAACCGTAGTGTTTTTTCTAACTTTTGGCGATTGTAGAGGCCTGTTAAATGATCTGTGTTAGCAAGATGCTTCAACTTCTTTCTTTCCTCTTCGAGCTCTCTCTCTGTCGAAATATCTTCAATGACGCCCCAAACAACATCTCGCCCGCATACATCAGTCATCTTGAAACCAGAGAGACGAATCGGAACTTTTGAGCCATCTTTTCGAATATACTCTTTCTCATTTGGCCCAAATCGACCACATTCATTAAGCTCCTTAATCTGAGAATGCTCTTGAGAATCATACTCTCTAGGCGTTATATCCCAGAAGCTCATCTTCATGAATTCATTTCTTGAATACCCTACATACCCCAGCAGCGCATCATTCACTTCCAAAAAGGCACCAGAATGATGATCAATCATCGCCATTCCGACAGGTGAGTTTTCAAACAGGAGTACGAACTTATCTTCTGATCTTTTTAATTTAGCCACCTTCAACATTCCCTTTCAGATTTAATCTAAAGCTGAAGTCTATTAATAACATTATAATTAACAAATGCGCCAAATCATCACTCGTATGTATGACGCCCGCCTCATTCATTACATACGATTCTCATTACATTTCGTTATATGTAGCACCAATTACCTAATAGATTAGTAATAAGCCGATGGGATAACCATCGGCTTAAATGCCACTTAACGTAATTTGAACTCCCTAACCATCGCTATCAACTGTTCGTTGACTCGCGATATGCTTCCCGTCTGAAGTAAAGCCTGTTCTCCATTTCTGTTGAGTTCATTTACAATGTCACTCAACGCGTTCATATTTCTACTGATTTCCTGTGTCACACTGCTCTGCTCTTCTGCTGCTGTCGCAATCTGAACGCTGAGGTCGTTAATTCCTGTAACATGTTCAGTTAGTTCGTTTAGGCTCGTTCCAACTTTTTCGGTATTGCTAAAGGTCTCACCGCAAGTAGCTTTAGTTCTATCCATTGACTGAACAACATCATTATTCACAGATAACAATCTCGTTAGCGCCTGCTCGATTTCTTCAGTGCTATCCTGTGTTCTACTCGCCAATGCTCTAACTTCATCAGCAACCACTGCAAAACCTCGTCCTTGTTCACCAGCCCTCGCTGCTTCAATAGCAGCATTTAATGCAAGCAAGTTAGTTTGTTCAGCTATTTCACCAATCACCTTCAGGATGTCACTAATGCCTTTTGTCTCCTCACTCATGCTTTCTAAGCTAGATGATGTGTTCTCAACTTCAGAAACTAGTTCGTTAACTTTAATCTGTGCATCACTTACCGCGTCAAGAGAATATACTCCAATGTCAGAAGCGACCTTTGTTGACTGCGCCGTTTCTCCAGCATTCTGTGCGACAGTATCCGCTGTTGAACTCATCTCTTCGATTGCCGTAACGATTTGCTCAGTCTCTTGCACGTGTTGTGTCAACATATGATTATTCTCATCAGACTTATGCTCTAACTGTTGAACATTTTCTCTGAGCTCTGTTGATGCTGACTCAATCTTAAGCATCAAACTTTGGATATGCTCAATAAACTGATTTACCCCTGAAGCAATCTGTCCTAGATCATCTTGGCTCTTGACTTCCAACCGTTGGGTTAAATCACCATTACCGTCTGATAAACCAGTAATAGTTTCCTTTAGAGCTAAGATAGGTCTGTATATAATATTTAGAATTAGCAGTGTGATTAGAACGCTAACAAACAAATAAACAATCGTCAGAATAACAGCCTGTCTTTGTGCCTCTGTAAGGGCTGCGAATACTACACTTTTATCAAGACCAACAAGCAAATACCATTGTTTGTCTCCGTAATTAACAGCCTGAGTGAACATAACCTTATCAACGCCATTCAGGTCATAGTTAACGATTGTATTAGTTACTCCACGAGTTTCTCTAGCGACATTGGTTAACGAGGAATAATCAGTTAACTTGGTTCCGACTTTAACTACGTTTGAAGTACTTGCCAGAACCGTCATGTCATCGGTCATCATCATGGCAATCGCACCAGGCATATCGATCTCGGAAACAGTATCACTCAAGCCATCTAGAAGGATATCGGCAAGTACAACGCCTTCACCCGCGTTTTTGCCAATGCTTACCATCAGTTCACCTGTAGTTGCATCATTATAAGGATCGGTATAAATCAGATTGTTGGTGTTCTTGCCTTCTTGATACCAAGGCCTTGTCCGTGGATCGTAGCTTGAAGGGTTTTTATTGTCTTGCCATCCTGGATAGTCAAATGAAGCGTAAGCATCGCCATTGTCAAAACCTATCATTAAATTGACGACATCTGCACCCAATGAGCCAATACGCATCCTTTCCGCATGGCCATCTTGATAACGATATTGGCGATAGTCTTCAGCAACTTTTGCTACTGCTTGTGCTTTGGCTTCCAAGTAGCTTTCAACTTTACTACCCTCAATACGAATACGTTCTTGTGTACCCCGATAGATACTTTCTGTCAGTGCTTTCTTTTCACTTTGATATGAGAAGTAATTTGATGACCCAACACTCAGCGCAATGATCACTGAGACGGCTGCGAGAAGTACGTGTTTAAATCCGAACTGCTTCATATATGATTCCTAAGGTTAGAACGTATTGCTATTTTATAAAATAGCACATTTCATAATAATAAACATGAAACAGCAGGAAATGATAAATATTTAATATACAACAAATGTTAATAAACAATTAAAACTCAACATTTTCTATCACATTAACACCTAAGCCCTTAACTCAACATTAACCTTAAATATTATTTAAAGAGATAAGTCAAAGCGCTCCTTGGCCTTATCTACTATTTGTGACCTACCATAATAAATAGGATTGACGTATTAATAAGTTGCAAACCTAATCAAATGATAAATTATTACGCTCAAATAAAAATCATTTAATAAATTTGCTAAGTTTGAATTTTAGTTATTAAATAAATATGCCACCATCACATTCCCTCTCAGTAAATAACTTATTAAGATCAATAATAATAATTCACCCATGGCTATTACTTCACAACACTATATGTAATTATCTTTAATTTATATCAAACTGAGCTTTTATACTCTAGATGGACTACTCGAATTTTATCGAAACAGAGAATTAGCAGAAATATCCAACAAGAAGTTCCACCCAACGTTCTTAATGGTGAGTTGACTTATTAAAGTCGTTTAGATAACCCTCAAGTACATCGAGAGGAAGCGGAGCGCTATAGTAATAACCTTGATACAACATGCACCCTTCACTTTCCAAATAGTCTCGCTGCTCTTCTGTTTCAACCCCTTCAGCTATAGTTTTCAATCCCAACTCTTTAGCCATCAAAATAATCGTTTTAACGATTGATTGATCACTAACATCTTTAACCACATCATCAACAAATGACTTGTCGATCTTCAACTGGTCAAGAGGCAACATTTTCAAGTACTTGAGACAAGAGTATCCCGTACCAAAATCATCAAGTGAAAAAGTCACACCCAACTCACGAAGTGTATTCATCTTGCTTACTACTAGATCGATCTCATCAACCAACATAGTTTCCGTCAGTTCAAGTCTCAACTTTCCATTTTCAAACTGATATTGTTCCAACAACTGACTAACCTTTGCAACAAAGTCTGGTTGACGAAATTGATCGTAACTAACATTTACAGACAAAGATAGATTGCGAGTATCGTTACGTTTTCCCCAAGTTTCAAGTTGCTGGCAAGCAGTTCTCAAGACCCACTCACCAATAGGTACAATTAGTCCGGTCTTCTCTGCAACGCTAATAAATGAATATGGTGTAATTAAGCCCTTCACAGGATGCAACCATCGGATTAATGCTTCTACACCTATAATCTCATTCTCATGGTTAAATTGTGGTTGGTAAAACAAAACAAATTGTTGCTGTTCCAAACCTATTCTCAGTTCATTTTCAATTGAAAACTGAGCAGCTACTTTCTCTTGCATCTTAGGATCAAAATGACAAGCTGAGTTCTTACCTGAGTGTTTGGCATTGTACATTGCAATATCGGCCTGCTTTAATAAATCAGAAGCACCTAGAGAAGCATCATTAAACAAAACAATGCCAATACTGACGCTACTGGTATACCTATATTCTGTTAAGTCATAGGTTGCAGACAAACTTTCAAGTAGGCTATTTGCAAGTAGATTTGAACGTGTTGTCGCTTCGATTAGCGAAACAGATGAAGTCGCATGGACGATTACAAACTCATCTCCCCCGAAGCGAGCTACTATATCGTCATCATTAACACAGGATTTGATACGAATTGACGCATGCTTCAACAAAGAATCACCATATTCATGACCATGAGTGTCATTAATAGCTTTAAAATCATCAAGGTCTAAAAAGAGCAGAGCAAAGTATTGATTATTCTGTTTGCATGATGCCTTAGCATTTCTCAATGATTCGATGAAAGATAGGCGATTTGGCAGTCCTGTAAGAGCATCATGGTAAGCTAGATGCGCTAACTCTTTTTGTTTGGCTTTTTCACTTTGAGAAATAACACGGGTCAACAAATAAAATATTAGATTACACAGAATGAAAATGACTGAACTAAGGAAAAATTGACGATAAAACACTTCGTAAATCTGGTGTTTATTTACCTTGGAAACAAACCAAAAATCTAGGTAAGGGTCATAATGTGATAACACTTGATAAATATGGCCCATTTCGGCCTCATAATGCTCAAACACGCTAAAATAGTGGCCGTCTTTAGTGTGTTTTTTTAAACTGGCATAATACTTATCATCAATCGGCTTTTCATATTGGATATGCTCCATTGTAGTAAAAACTGGATAAGCATCCCCTCGAACGATATCGATATGTTGCCAATTCTGAATTGTGTGACCATTGAAAATCGGGGTCTTATCAAGATTTAGTCCAGCGGTCATAACGGCAACAGCCCGTGAAGACTCTTGAGGAAGGTATATAGCTTTGCGAATGGGCATCGCGTGGTCTTTTGTTTCTAAAGCGTCAAGTACATAAGTCGGGCCTGTTTGAACCTGGCGACTCTCCCTAGCTTCGATAAATGTCTTCCTTGTTTGCGGAAGTTCCATGAGGCTAGTGAATCGTGTTAAGTCCAAGTTTGAACTCGTAACTAATGCTTGGCCTTCATAGTCGATCAAACCTAGCCCTAAAAAGGCTGGATAGTTTTTCATTGTATTATCCAGCATCACATCATGCCTTGGCTCATCTAAGGAAGCAACGTTAAGCTCAATTAGATGAATACCAAGAGTTTCCAATAAAGACTCTTGAGATTCTATAAAGGCCCCAACCGAATTGCTGAGTAGCTCAATATGACTTTGTTGCTTACTAAGCACATCCTCCTTACTCAAAGTCCAATTGTAGTAAGATACAGCCAAAAACACCCCAAAGGCCGCAAAAAGCACAGCATAGTACACTGTCCATACATTGAACTTTTTCGGTGCATCTTCAAACATAAGCCCTGCTTATCTTTTGTACTCTAACCGTCAGATAAAAATGCGTGTAGCCAAGCTCTGCTTTGACTGCTATTTAAACTGAGACGTCTATGAGCTTACAAAGCAATAACAACCTAAAAACAAACAGTTAGCTACCGTAATATGGGGATAGATATTAATTATTTATAAAACAAACGTTACTATTGAGAGTTTTATTAGTCAACTAATTTCATTAAAGGTAAGAAGACGGGAAGCAAGGCAGTTTTAGCTATGTTATTGAGGTAAACTCTCTATAGGTAAGTCGGAAAGTTATAATAAAAAGTTTACATTATATGTAGACGCTCCTCCAAATGAGCAACAGCACCAATATTAAACTCTTACCCGCGTTGCAAGTCACAAGGTTATCTTTCATCACATAATGCTTAAAACTAAAAAAGCGAGCACTAGGCTCGCTTTTTAATTGGTAATGCTTATTTCGTAGATTACAGAAGCTCTACCGACTGCTTAGCAATTACAAATTCTTCATTGGTTGGGATAACCATTGCGACTGCGTCCAGAAGCTCAGACTTCGCGATAACGCCTGCAGCGCCAAAGCGTGCATCTTCGTTACCCTTCTCGTCTTCAACAAAACCTAGAAGTTTCAGGTTTGCTAGGATTTCACGACGGATTGGTAGAGAGTTCTCACCGATACCACCTGTGAAGATAACTGCATCTAGGCTGCTTAGTGGAATCATGTAAGAGCCGATGTATTTTGCAACACGGTAAGTGAAGACTTCAAATGCTAGCTTAGCACCCTCGTGACCGTTCTCCATCGCCTCTAGGATGCCACGTGCATCAGAAGTTAGGCCAGATACGCCAAGGAAACCAGACTTCTTGTTTAGCGTTTCGAATACTTTTTCAGTCGTCCAACCTTTCTTGATTAGGAACTCGATAACGCCTGGATCTAGGTCACCAGAACGTGTACCCATCATTAGGCCTGCTAGTGGCGTGAAGCCCATAGATGTATCAACTGATTTGCCGTTTTCGATTGCACATACTGACGCACCGTTGCCTAGGTGAACAGAGATGAAGCTCGCTTCTTCAACTGGCTTGTTCAGCATTTTTGCAGCTTCACGGCTCACGAAGTAGTGGCTTGTGCCGTGGAAGCCGTAACGACGGATACCGTACTCTTTGTAAAGCTCACCAGAAATTGCACCTGTAAATGCTTTTTGAGGCATTGTTTGGTGGAACGCTGTGTCAAATACAGCGAACTGAGGAAGATGCGGGAAAGCTTGCATAGAAGCTTCAATACCTTTTGCACCTGCTGGGTTGTGCAGTGGCGCTAGGTCAGACAGGCTTTCGATCTCAGCCAGTACTTCATCGTTGATACGAACCGTAGAAGTAAATTTCTCGCCACCGTGAACAATGCGGTGACCAACAGCAACAAGATCGCTAGAGAAACCAAGTGTTTCCATTAATGCAACGATACGAGTAATTGCATGTTGATGGTGGTTGTCAGGAGCAGTAATCGCTTCTTCAACTTTTTCACCATTGTGTTTCCAACTAATTACTGCTTCTGGAAGGCCAAAACACTCGCCTAAGCCACTAACAACTGCATCACCTGTTACTGAATCGATAACAGCGAATTTAAGAGAAGAACTACCTGAGTTAATAACCAGAACAAACGAATTAGACATTGGATATGGATCCTGTTTCAGTACGAATTTGATGAAGCTTTTACTTCAATTTTAGTTAAGCCCATTATTCAATAATTTTTGAATCTTTCAACTTTTGTTTTGAGTATTTAACTAAATTAACACAAATTAGTTGATCCTAGTCATCAGTTGATTTCTTTTACGCCTGAAAATTAAAAAATAGTTGAATTCAACCAGATGTATATATCTATAAATTATAGACTTTGCGCTCAAAAAATTTTTGGCTCTTATTGATATTTACAATCTAAATCGACCATTAATCCACCAGGTGGATGTACAATATTTGTACTCGATGTAACACATGGTCTACAATTAGATTACAGAACAAATAACCGTATAAGTAAAATAACGCTACAAGGAACGTTACTCTTGTCTATTTTTTCTGCTGCATTGGTCTCCCTAGGCATCATAATTCTAGGTGTCGGATTGGTCTTTGCGCATAAGATCTGTCACATCACCGAAAAAAGAGGCTGGAAACTGTTGTCTGGCCTGATTGTCGGTTTTGTTATCGGCTACAGCCTATTTCTAGACGCTCTTTTGGTACTCGATGATATTGATTCGCTGGTCGTTGGCGTTTCTCTTATCCTGTTCTTCGGCAGTATCTTTGTGGTTACGGTCTTAAGATTTAGCCTAGCTTCGATTACTGAGCTTAATCAAAAGGCTATTGAGGAGCACTACAACGCTCGTCATGACCTTCTTACTGGTTTACCGAATAGAAGCTACTGCCTACAAGAGATGTCTAGCCGCATTGAACAAGGCAAGCCTTTTACGGTTTTAATGTTCGATGTCGTCAACTTCAAACAGGTCAATGATGCACTTGGCCATCACTGTGGCGATCAGCTTCTTTTCCAACTAGGACAACGAATCTGTAAACTGACAAAGTCTGATGAACTGCTCACCCGCTTGGGGGGCGATGAGTTTGTGATCATCACTAATCGTAAGTCCCAATTCGAACTTAACCAGCTTGTCAGCTACATTGAACTTGCCTTAAAAGAGCTATTTATTGTCGAGCAGTTTGAGGTATCAACCAGTGTAGTGTTTGGCTCTAGCCGTTACCCAAGCGATGCGAAAGATACGACCCAGCTGCTGAACTTTGCTGACATCAGTATGTACCAAGCAAAGAGCCAAGGTTTAAGCCTAGTCTCTTATCAACCTGCGATGATAGAAGGTGCAAAACACAACCTCTCTATCGCAAGCCAGATACAGCACGCGTTAGACGACGGTCAGTTCAAGCTCTACTACCAACCGATTGTATGTCCGCACTCAGAACGCGTTGTCGAGTTTGAAGCACTGATTCGATGGAAGACAGAAACCGGTGAGTTCATCTCCCCTGCTCAATTTATTCCTATCGCTGAGCAAAGTAACAAGATCACTGACATTACGCTTTGGGTTATCAAACAAGTATTTGACGATCTCGAACGCTTTCACGCCCAAAACATAGCGGTGCCGATCCACGTTAACTTATCTGCAAAAGACATTATTGGCGGTAAAGTATTTAAATTACTTGCTCAGGCATCCGCCGCCAATCCAAGCATCACCAAAAACATCGTAATAGAAATTACAGAAACTGCAGCCATTCGAGATATCCCAAACAGCCAATCGCGTTTAGAGCGAATCAAACAGCTCGGTTATCGCATTAGTTTGGATGATTTTGGAACGGGCTATTCTTCACTGGCTCGCTTAAGCGAACTACCGATTGATCAAATCAAGATCGATCGTAGCTTCATTCAAGATATTACCGATAACGCCAAGAGTAGAACCATCGTCGAAACCTCGATCGATTTAGCACATGGATTAAAATTTGATGTCGTTGTCGAAGGGGTAGAAAACAGAGAAACACTAGAGACATTGATGACAATGAAATGTGACCTAATTCAGGGCTACCTCTATAGCGCACCAAAGCCGTTACCAAGCATTATTACCTGGACGCAGCAATTCCATTCAAGCGATAAGCTTCCTCTTGTTTATTAGCGAGATGCGAGATGCGAGATGCGAGATGCGAGATGCGAGATGCGAGATGCGAGATGCGAGATGCGAGATGCGAGATGCGAGATGCGAGATGCGAGATGCGAGATGCGAGATGCGAGATGCGAGATTATTTTTCTACCTTTTAATAGACAAAGCAAATAATTAGGCATTAATACCCGCTCTGAAATAGACAAAGTGATAGGTACAAAAAAGCCGAGCTAGATGCTCGGCTTCTTCTTATTTATATGAGGTAATCTCTAAGATTAACCTTCGCCACGGTCATTGCGACGACCACGGCCGCCATTGCCGTTACCATGGCCACGTTCGCCACGGTAGTTACCACGGTGATCGCCACCACGGTTACGGTCGAAACGACGCTCGCCATCACGGCCGCCTTCGCGGTTGCCGTCACGGTTACCACGGTAGCCGCCACGTCCGCCTTCACGGTTACCACGGTAACCACCGCGACCGCCATCACGACCACCACGGCCGCCGTTACCACGACGTGGTTCACGGAAATCGTTGAAATCTACAACCACTGCGCCCGCTTCTTTTTGACGGATGCGTAGTTTGTTTAGCTTACCAGCAGTTTCAGAGTTCATCGCTTTTGGAAGCTGAACGTAAGTTGCTGCTTGGTCTAGTTTAATCGCACCGATAGAACCTTTAGTTAGGCCTAGTTCGTTTGCTAGTGCGCCAACGATGTCTTTAACTTGAACACCTTGCTCGCGACCAACTTGCAGTTGGTATGTATCCCAATCTTGGCTGTTGAAGTCACGACCACCGCGGCCACCATCACGATCGCGGTTTTCACGACGCTCTTTACGACGGTTCTTATCGCGCTCGATTGCAGCGATCATTGGGTCTTCGCCAATGTAGAACAGTGGACGCTTACCTTGTTGACGCTTAAGAAGCATTGCAGCAAGAGTCGTTGGGTCGATCTCTAGGTTTTCTTGTAGCTTAGCAACTAGCTCAGCGAAGTTTTCTAGAGACTTGTGCTCTTTCTCAGCTTCAAGTTCTGCACCTAGCTTAGCTAAACGAGCTTCAGCTACTTTGTCACGTAGAGGAAGTTGGATTTCTTCCATTGATGACTTAGTTACGCGCTCGATAGTGCGAAGCATACGGATTTGGTTAGTGCGAACTAGAAGGATCGCTTTACCTTTACGTCCAGCACGGCCAGTACGACCAATACGGTGGATGTAAGATTCAACATCGAATGGGATGTCGTAGTTGAATACGTGAGTGATACGTGGAACGTCTAGACCACGTGCAACAACGTCAGTTGCTACTAGGATATCGATAACACCTTCTTTGATGTGATCAACAGTACGCTCACGTAGAGACTGAGGAATGTCACCGTGCAGTGCAGCAGCTTTGAAGCCACGTGCAGATAGCCAATCAGCTAGACGCTCAGTGTCTTGACGAGTACGTACGAATACGATTGACGCGTCAGTCTCTTCAGTTTCAAGAAGACGAGACATTGCTTCGTCTTTCTCTACGCCTTTAACAACCCAGAAGTTCTGCGCTACTTTGTCAACTGTGTGGTTAGTACCAGCAACGTCAACTTTCGCTGGGTTACGTAGGTAACGATCAACGATAGTCTTAACCATTGGAGGCATAGTTGCAGAGAATAGTACACGTTGTGCAGATTCTGGAGCTTGCTCAAGGATCCAAGTAACGTCATCTACGAAGCCCATTTTTAGCATTTCATCTGCTTCATCAAGAACAAATGTGTGTGCTTCATCTAGGTGTAGACGGTCACGAGTTAGTAAGTCTTTAACACGACCCGGAGTACCAACAACAATGTGAGCACCGCGGCTTAGAGCGCGCATTTGGTCAACGATTGAAGCACCACCGTAGATTTCGATAACCTTAAGGCCTTTGATATCACGACCAAGGTTTTTGATTTCCGCAGCAACTTGAATCGCTAGCTCACGAGTAGGAGCCATGATGATTGCTTGTGGTTTGTGTTGGTTTAGGTTGATTTTGTTAAGTAGAGGCAGAGAGAATGCTGCTGTTTTACCAGTACCTGTCTGTGCTTTACCTAGTGCGTCTTTACCTTCAAGAAGAAGAGGAATTGCTGCCGCTTGGATTGGAGTTGGAGATACGAAACCCATGCTATCAAGAGCTGAAAGGATGTTTTCGTTAAGTGCTAATTCATTAAATTGAATTACAGATTCGGACATTGGGATCCCACTATATTAAGTAAACAAAAGGTCCCGGGAGCTCTACCAATTCCAATACTGATCCTATCAGATACTGATTCCGTTCAGTTGCGAAGCAGTAATAAAACGCATCAAGCCATTAGGGACGTCTAAGGGAGGCGGATTATTCCTTAAATGCATAAAAAAAGCCAGAAAAAATTGAAATACATCACATATTTTTCTGATTTACTGAATTTTTGGCTATCTTGTCATCAAAATTTGACGTTAACCCATTCAAATGAGGGTCTATCGTGCAAAGTCACCCACATTCGTTGTCACCATTTAATTTGCGCTGTCACGTGCTTTAAGTAGTAATCAGGCCTCGCAATGATTATAGTGTGCTCAATTGTTCTCGTAAGATAAAAGTAAGATGTTTCAAGATAACCCTCTACTCGCTCAGCTTAAGCAACAAATCCAAGAAACACTTCCTAAAAAGGAAGGCACAATCAAAGCAACAGAAAAAGGCTTTGGTTTTCTAGAAGTAGATAGCAAGACTAGCTACTTTATCCCGCCACCGTATATGAAGAAGTGTGTTCACGGTGACAAAGTGGTCGCGATCATCCGTACTGAGAAAGAACGTGAAGTCGCTGAACCAGAAGAGCTAGTAGAACAAGGTCTTACTCGATTTATCGCTCGCGTTAAGCTTTTCAAAGGCCGTCTAAACGTTGTACCTGATCACCCTCAGCTTAAAAAGCTTCAACTAAAAGCCAAGGCAAAGAAAGGCCTAAACCCTGAAACGCTAAAAGAAGGCGACTGGGTTGTTGCTCACATCGTTCAGCACCCATTGAAAGGTGATAACGGCTTCCTTGCGCAGATCTCTGAAAAAATCACCGATGCGGACGACAAAATCGCACCTTGGTGGGTAACGCTTGCTCAAAACGATCTACCGAACAGTGAGCCTGAAGGCATTGATAACTGGCAGATCAATGACGATGCGGATTTAGAGCGTATCGACATGACGCACGTACCTTTCGTAACTATCGATGGTGAAAGCACCAAAGATATGGATGATGCTCTGTACGCGAAGAAAAAAGAGAACGGCGATTTCGAACTAACGATTGCTATTGCTGACCCAACAGCTTACATCTCACCAGATGATGAGATGGACAAAGTAGCACGCGATCGTGGCTTCACGATTTACCTACCGGGCCGCAACATTCCAATGCTGCCACGTGATTTAGCAGACAACCTATGTTCACTGATCGAGAACGAAGAGCGCCCCGCGCTTTGCTGCACAGTGACTGTCTCTAAAGACGGTGTGATTGGCGACGATATTAAGTTCTTCGCGGCAAACATTAAGTCTCATGCTCGCCTAGCATACGACAACGTATCCGATTGGCTAGAAACCGGCGCATCTGAGAAGTGGCAACCAAGCGAAGAAATTGCAACCATTGTTGCTGACCTACATGAGTTTGCTAAAGCTCGCTCAGCGTGGCGTGAAGCGAATGCTGTCGTATTCCCAGACCGCCCTGACTACCGCTTTGAACTAAGCGAAGACAACGATGTAGTAGCCATTCACGCAGACATGCGTCGTAGTGCGAACAAGTTGGTTGAAGAAGCTATGATCAGCGCGAATATCTGTGCTGGCCGTGTGCTAAAAGAGAGCTTCAACCAAGGTGTGTTTAACTGCCACGCAGGCTTTAAGACAGACAAACTTGCAGACGTACTTGAGCTAGTAAACCCACAGGCAGAAACACCGTACACAGAAGAGCAAATCGCTTCCCTTGAAGGTTTTGCAGCTCTGCGCCGTTGGTTAGGTTCACTTGAGAGCAACTACTACGACAACCGTATTCGTAAGTTCCAAGCGTACAGTGAAATCAGCAATGAGCCGGCACCGCACTATGCGATGGGTCTAGATATTTACGCGACTTGGACATCTCCAATCCGTAAGTACGGCGACATGATTAACCACCGCATGTTGAAAGCACACATCCTAGGCAAAGCACCAATTCAAACACCTGATGAAACGGTCGGTGAAGAACTGGCACTGCATCGCCGTCACCACGGTATGGCAGAACGTAACGTTGGCGATTGGCTATATGCTCGTACACTTGCCAATGCACCAGCAGAAGAGACTCGTTTCCAAGCAGAGATCTTCGACATCAACCGTGCAGGTATGCGTGTACGTCTACTGGAGAATGGTGCTGCTGCATTTATCCCAGGCTCTCTCATTCTTGATAATAAAGAAAGAATTGAGTGCAATGGTGATATGGGCACTGTATCTATCGATAAAGAAATGGTATACAGACTGGGAGACGTATTAGAAGTCGTTCTCTCTGAGGTTAACCAAGAAAACCGCAGCTTAGTCGCTAAGCCAACTCAAGTCTTTGCAGATCAACCAAGCAAAGAGGAAGAAGCAAGCGAACAAGCGAGCTAATCCTTATTGAACAACTCTTCTAAAGGCGCTAATAATTAGCGCCTTTTTTATTGCAGTCTCGCTAAAAATAACAACAAAACAAGCTATTATTGCTATATAACACTAAGTAACTTAATGCATATTAGGTTCAGTGAGGAAGCATTTAAGCAATCAGAACGTCAAAGAAGTGTGTATGCCATCAATCAATGTCACTCAATTTAGAAATTTCACCCCCAGGAAACGGGAACGATACCCCGCCTCGAGAAATGGTATCTTTATCGTTCGTCAAGGCAGTATCTCTTTTGCATTACCCGATGGCACTCAAGCCTCTCTCCAAGCTGGTGAATTTGCACTCTACAATTCAGGTGAAATACAAGACGTTTCAGTCCATACCGAACAAGGCGAGTTCAACGCCATCTGTTTAGATTTCGACCTTTCTATTTTTCAAAAATTCATCAATCAATTTGGTGACCTCGAATCAGTAAGACCACCCGAGAAATACCTCAAGTTCAACGCTGAAGACCGTAACTTAGACCAACTCAAAGAGATGCTCTTAACACTGGCCAGTGCACCGACTCAAAATGACTACGCAGTCACCCAGTTGAGCCTAGCACTGCTCTCGTTAATGGTCGAAGCACACCCTTCCCTACTCGCTGTAATTGGCAAAGCCTCAAAGCTAACAGTGACACAGAAGGTGATTAACTACATTGAGCAAAACATCGAGAACAACATCTCTCTTGATACGTTGGCAAGCTATATGGGTATGTCTCCTGCAACCCTGAAGCGACGCTTGTCTGCAGAAGATCTCTCATTTTCAAATCTATTGAAGATTAAGCGAATTGCTCATGCTGCGACGCAGTTGCGGACATCAACCAAATCGATCACGCAGATCGCCTACGAATCCGGCTTCAAAAGTGCCGCACACTTCAGTACCGCATTTAAAACCTATCACGGAAAAACACCGAAAGACTTCCGTGCACTGATCGCACAAAGTCACGCAATGAGCACGGGCGTTGAAATCAAGGCAAGATAAGTCGCGATAAAAAGACTTTAAAAATATGGTTTAACGATCAGACCCAAAAGTAAGTTTTTGGGTCTTTTTCTATTTCGTGGAGAATTAATTCCAAATCCTTTGAACGAGATAGATAAGGATAAGGCCCCCAGAGAACCGAATCGCCCTGCACTCCTTCATCTAAGGGTACCTCCACCAGCCAGGTAGAGTCTCTGGAGTTAAAGACGACGCGTGCTACGTCATCTGTATAGTCGCTATGGGATGAGTCTAGTAGATAGTGTGCTTTCGAAAAAACAACACCGCCCTCGCACTCTTCAAAGAGCGATTTTCCTAACTCAACGGGCAAACTTTGATTGCGTGAAGTGCATAGCTTTTCAGCACCATGTAGAAGTCGACTAAGCTCTATTTGTACTACCGACATCCACTTCCCTCCTTGACACCAATTCGTCTGGCGAACAATCCTAAATAGAGCTTAGAACTGAACTCTTCGTTTAGCGAACAAGACTTTATGAAATGTGAACCAAACTGCCATAATTCAACCGCATGGAGTTTCACAAAAATGTCATATTAGCTACATATGATAGGCGGCAAATATAATCTAATAGGAGTTGTATATGTTACGAGTCGCTCTTGCCTCTCTTTTATCACTAGCTTTGTCTTCTCAAACCGTTCTGGCGCAAGAAACCACAATTTCAGGCTCGACCTCTGTCGCTCGTGTTATGGATGTGTTGGCTGAAGAGTACAATAAAACTCACGCTGACAATTACATCGCTGTTCAAGGTATCGGCTCAACGGCTGGTATCACTATGGTGAACAAAGGCGTTACAGACCTTGGGATGAGCTCTCGTCGTTTGACCGACCAAGAACAAACGGATGACCTAGCTGTTAAACCTATCGCATACGATGGCTTGGCTGTTGTCGTGAACCGCTCAAACGGACTGACTAACATTACTCGCGAGCAGTTGTTCAATATCTACAAGGGTAAAATCACTAACTGGAAAGAGATTGGTGGTGCAGATCAACCTATCGCTGTGGTTACCCGTGAAGCGTCGTCTGGCTCTCGTTACAGCTTTGAAAGCCTAATGGGCCTGACTAGAATCATCAACGACCGTATGGTTTCAGACATCAACCCAAACAACTTAGTTGTGAACAGCAATAGCATGGTTAAAACCATCGTCAATCACAACCCACACGCGATTGGATTTGTGTCGGTGGGTTCGATCGACCGCTCAATCAAAGCAATCTCGTTTAATGGCGTGGAGCCAAGCTCTAAAAACATCGCCAATCACAGTTATGAACTGGCTCGTCCATTCCTGATCCTTTACAAGAAAGAGTCGGTTTCCGATGAGAGCAAAGACTTTGTTAAGTTCGTAAGCTCAAAACAGGGCCAAGATCTTATTGAAGAGTACGGATACACTCGAGTGAAATAAGTTTACGTCCAAACGAAAAAGAGAGAGTTAAGGCTCTCTCTTTTTTTATTCTTAAATAACTAATTCTGGTTTAGAAGTGCAGTTGAATAACTGAAACAACCACAGCACCTGGGCGGCGTACGCCTTCGATCTCAACTCGAATTTCACGTTCAATCTCAAGACCTTTACGGATAGGAGTCACTTTCGTCAGAGTACTCTTAGCACGCACATTGTTGCCTGATTTAACAGGGTATGGAAAACGCACTTGGTTTAAACCAATGTTCACCACCATTTTTGCCGTCGGGAATTGCGACTTATCAGGATCAACACTATCTGTTAGACGTGGTAGTAGAGACAGAGTCAAAAAGCCGTGTGCAATGGTTGTTTTGAATGGTGAGTCAGATTCTGCTTTTTCAGGGTTCGTGTGAATCCACTGCATATCTTCCGTTACTTCACCAAACTGGTTAATACGATCTTGGCCTACGTGAATCCAATCACCAGTATGGATCACTTCACCGATCTGTGCAGACAGCTCATCGTAAACCGCTTGTGCTTCAGGTTTCAGCTCGATCGGCTTCTCAACCGGTGCTACTGGCTGGATCGGTGCATCTTCATTGACAGCAGGTTTGTGATGGTCGCGTACCCATGCAAAGAAGTGGCTATTTTGCGTGCGGTTCAGAAAGTCGCCCCAGTACTCTCTTAGAGTTGGAGACATCCATTGCATAAACTCTGAGTGTTGTGGCGACACACTATCACTACGGTGTTTAAATAAATCAATGACCTTCATAAGAACCTCAATGCACAAAATAACGTAACTTAACCCACTAATTTTGAAACACTTCACAATATTGTGCAAACATTTTCGAGCATACACACGTTCACTGAAAGGTGTTATTTCAATAAATATCAAATACTTATTTAAAAAACACTATTTTATTAGAAGATCGAGTTTAGAGTATAAACTCAACGATATATTTAGAAAATTAGCATATCGGATAGTATTTATATTCCGTTTGGATATAAAAAAGGCCTAGCGAATGCTAAGCCTTTTGTTTCATGTGGTTAATTTTAGATAGCTTTATTCATCATCGAGAGGAATAAGTTTGGTATTTCCGCCATGTGCTTTCTCACGTTTACGCTGAACGAACGCATAGAAGCCAGGGATTAGGAATGTACCTGCTAACAACACACATAAGAGACCACCAATCAATGAAATACCCAGCGAGTTTTGACTCACATGACCTGCACCCGCAGCGAAGATCAATGGGAAGATACCTAAGATAAACGACCAAGAGGTCATGTTCACAGCACGGAAACGTAGTGTACCGCCTTTCACTGCTGCATCATCGATAGGCACGTCTTTCTCTTCGCGCTCAACTTTAGCGAATTCCACAATCAAAATAGCGTTCTTCGCCGCCAGCGCTATGAGCAGAACCAGACCTATCTGAGCGTACAAGTTGAGTGGCGTGCCGGTTAGGTTAAGCGCTAAGAAGGATCCTAGCGTTGCCACTGGTACCACCAATATAATCGCAACCGGAATTGTCCAACTCTCGTACTGTGCAACCATGAACAAGTAAATGAAGATCAGAGCCAGTGCGAACGCGAAGATAGCTTGGTTACCTGCTAGTACTTCTTGATACGCCATGCCTGTCCACTCGTACTGGTAGCCCTGTGGAAGCACTTCTGCAGCAACACGTTCCATTGCGGCAATCGCATCACCACTTGAGTAACCCGGAGCCGGTTGACCTTGGATCACAGCACTGCGGTACATGTTGTAACGCCATGCAACGTCTGGCTCAAAGATCTGCTCATGCGTTACCAATGTGCTTAGTGGAATCATCTCACCTGATGAAGAACGAACGTGGAAGCGTTGCAGATCTTCCATGCTGCTTCGGTGATCACTGTCGGCTTGCATGGTTACACGGAAGTTCTTACCAAACATGGTGAAGTCATTCACATACAGAGAACCTAGGTTACCTTGCAGTGTTTGGAAGATTTCAGACAGAGGAATACCTAGCTGCTGCGCTTTTTCGCGGTCGATGTCGACGTAGTAATGCGGTACGTTAGCACGGAAGGTACTGAAGGTACGTGCGATCTCAGGCTGCTGGTTGGCTTTCTGAATAACGTCATCCATTACCATCGCTAGATCGCTGCGGCTACGACCTAATGTATCTTCAAGCACAAACTCAAAGCCAGACGCTGCACCCATACCCGGAACCGCTGGAGGTCCCATCGCGAATACTACCGCTTGTGGCAGTTCCATCGCAGCACGACCGTTGATTCGCTGAGAGATCGCTTGTGCTGAGTGCTCTCCATCAAGTGCATTACGCATATCCCAATCGTGCAATTTGATAAACAGTGAAGCGCCATTGGATGCGGATGCACCCGTCATGAAGGCATAGCCGTTTACTAGCGTCACACCATCAACACCCGGCTCTTGCTCAACCATTTCCAGCAAGTGCTCTGTCACTTCTTCTGTACGAGACAGAGAAGCTGCATCAGGTAGTTGCACGTTGACCAGCAAGATCCCCTTGTCCTCCTGAGGAACGAACGCTGTTGACGTTGTCTTCGAGAAGTAAGTTACCGCTGCCAATGCCACCACGAAGAAGGTAAATAGCAGTACACCTTTCTTAACAAGGAAGCCTGCCACTTGACCGTACTTCTTGGTCACGCTTTCTAAACCACGGTTGAATGCTTGGTACCAGCGCGCTGTGTTACCACCGCCCTGCTTGAGAACCAGAGAACACAGCGCAGGAGATAGCGTTAGTGCGTTGATAGACGAAATCACAACCGCGATACAGATAGTCAGTGCGAACTGGCGATACATAATGCCGGTGATACCCGGAAGCATTGCTACAGGAATAAATACCGCAAGCAGTACTAAGGTAGAGGTAATGATAGGTCCAGTCACCTCTTTCATCGCGATCAGTGTTGCTTTACGAGGAGAGATAGTTGGATCTTTGGCCATGGTGGTATCAACGTTCTCAATAACCAGAATCGCATCATCCACCACGATACCAATCGCGAGGATCAAACCAAACAGGGTTACCGTGTTGATGGTAAAGCCAGTCATCTGCATTACGGCAAAGGTACCAATCAAGGATACCGGAATAGCCACAACAGGGATCAAGGTGGCACGCGCACTGCCCAAGAACAGGTAAGTTACTGCGATTACCAACAAGATAGCTTCAATAAGCGTTTTAACTACACCTTTGATCGATTCAGCAACGAATACTGTGGTGTCGTAACTCGCCTCGTAGGCAACACCATCAGGGAAGTTATGGCTAAGATTTTCTAGCATCGCCATAACCGCTTTACCACTTTCGAGTGCGTTCGCATCTGACTGTAGTGACAACGTCACGATAGAGGCATCTTGACCACGGTACTTACCGTTACCATCGTAGAACTTCTTACCAAGCTCGATACGAGCAACATCTTTCAGATAAACCGTCGAACCATCCTGGCTAGCGCGTAAAACGACATTCTCAAACTCGTCTGCAGTCTCTAAGCGGCCTTTGGTCACCAAGTTAAACTGAACTTCTTGAGGATTGTTGTATGGCGCGGCACCGATACGACCCGCCGCCACCTGTACGTTTTGCTCAGCCAACGCGGCATAAACATCGGTTGTCGTCAGGTTTAGGTTAGCCATCTTTTCTGGATCTAACCAAACACGCATTGCGTATTCACCGCCACCCAATACGTTTACTTCACTGATACCGCTAACACGTGCTAGTTGGTCTTTGATGTTGAGGTTAACGTAGTTGATCAGGAACTGGTCATCGTACTTACCGTTTGGTGAGTAGAAGTTGAGTACCATCAGCAGGTCTGGAGAACGCTTTTTCACCGTAACGCCGACCATTCTTACTTCTTGCGGAAGCTTCGACTCAATTTGAGCGACACGGTTTTGGACGTTTACCTGAGCCATATCTGGGTCAGTACCGACATCAAAGGTCACGTTTAGGTTGTAAGAACCATCATTCGCACTCTTCGATGACATGTAGATCATGTCTTCTACGCCGTTAACCGAGGTTTCTATAGGGTCGGCTATCGCCTGTTCCACAACCTCAGCACTTGCACCTGTATAAAATGCAGAAACACTCACCGACGGTGGGCTAATTTTTGGGTACTCTGCAACGGGCAGAATGGCTAAAGAAATCGCCCCCGCCAGTGTCAGAATAATCGAGATAACAAGGGCAAACTTAGGCCTTTGAATAAAGAAACGACTTAGCATACTTGTGCCCCTTACTCTGCTTTCTCAGAAGCAGAAGGCTGAATACGTACTGACATTCCATTTCTTACGCGCTGTAGGCCTTGTGTGATGATCGCATCGTCTTTTTCAAGACCAGAATGAACAATCACACCGCCTTCAACCTGACGACCCATCTCGATATTACGACGCTCTGCAACCGGAGCACCTTCCCCTTCCACAAGAACCATCACAAAATCACCTTCAAGGTCAGTTTGAACAGCGCGGCGTGGAATAGTCACAACATCGATCTCTTGCTTATCACGCAGGTTTACACGTACGTGTTGGCCTGGAAGAAGCTGTTGGTTCGGGTTATCCGCGATAGCTCGCATTGCGATCGTACCTGTATTTAAGTTGATACGGTTGCCTAAGAAATCCAACTTGCCTAGGTGCTCAAACGCTTCGCCGTTCTCTAAAACAATTTGTACTTCAACGCGGTCTTTATCGCTGCTGCCATCGCCTTCAATACGATCCATACCTAGCGCTAAGCGCTCACGTTCACTAATGCTAAATGCGGCATGAACAGGGTCTAGACTTACCAATGTGGTTAATACACCAGAAGATGGAGAAACAAGATCACCGGTGCTCACTTTGCTATCGCTAATACGGCCTGCAAACGGCGCTTCGATGCGAGTGTGAGAAAGTTGAACGTTAGCTGAGTTTAGCTGAGCTTGGTTCGCTTCAAGTTGTGCTTGAGCACCTAACAGGGCAGCAGTAAGAGCATCGAATTCCGATTGAGAGATGCTGCCTTTAGGAAGTAGGTTTTTACCACGATTGAAATCCAATTCGGCCTTTTTGAGGTTGGCATTCGCTTGCGCTACCGACGCTTTTGCACTCGCTACTTGTGCTTCAAAAGAAGAAGGCTCGATAGTGTAAAGCAACTGACCTTTCTCAACCATTTGTCCTTCTTTGAAATGACGGTTTTGAAGGTAGCCCGATACCTGAGCCGTAATCGCTGTATCTTCTACAGCTTCAATACGACCAATATAAGACTTGCTTTGTTGGTGAGGAATAACATTAACATCCTGTACTGCTACGAGAGGTAAAGGCGCTTGTTGGGCGTTTTGGGCATCTTGCCCACAGCCGACAAGGATCATAGAGCTGGCCAGAGCGGTCAGGAGTAGCTTTTTACGCATTGGTATACCGTCGCTAGTTAAAAATAGAACAGTATAAAAATCTACGTAACACAATTGCGACGATTGTCCGAGGAATATCAATTATTACCAGTCAAAATGTTTCAACTTGTAAATAGCAACTTGATGCACATAAATAGCTTACAATTACGCTACATTTTTCCGGAAAATCTTAGGCTTAGGCTTTTAGTCTGACAGGATATTGTCTAACATGATGATTCTTCATATCCAAAATTTGTCTTATACATCGTTAAGGTAATGTACATGATTTCAAAATGGGCTAAGCGTTTTTACCAAATGGCAGAGTTGGTCGGCTCATGGAGCAAGGACCCTTCAACTCAAGTAGGTGCCGTAATTACCAAACATAACCGCATTGTCTCTGTTGGCTTTAATGGATACCCACATGGCGTATCAGATAGTGCCGACACCGATGAGCGCGAGATGAAATATCTGAAGACACTGCACGCAGAAGAGAACGCAATTCTGTTCGCTAAGCGAGATCTGGATGGTTGTGAAATCTGGGTAACTCACTTCCCATGTCCAAACTGCGCTGCAAAGATCATTCAAACGGGTATCTCTGCGGTTCACTGTCCTGCGCAAAGCGAAGACTTTTTGTCACGTTGGGGCGATAAGATCAAAGTCAGCCAAGACATGTTTGAGCAAGCTGGCGTGCAGGTTGATTGGTTACCAGTAGAAGAACTCTCTTAACCAATAACCCAAAAACTTATTCGTTTATATAGCGAATGCATTAATACAAAAAAGCCGATAACAGTTCGCTGTTATCGGCTTTTTATTGTTTATTATTCAATGAGCAGAGAGCGGAAATTACTCCTTCTCTGGAAACGCTTGAGCATAGCTTTCCATAAAGTCGCGACGAATCTCCTGCTCTAGATGAGAAGCTTGTTCAGTCGGACAAAAAATCATGAAGTGCACCACTTGCTCACCTGTTGCCCCACTTGTCACATGAATGTGCGGCTCTGAACCCGGAAGATCTACCCCAGCATGACGCTCGATCACAGCATTGTAGCGGCGAGCAACTTCAATAAAGTCCTCACTGTGCGCTTCAATCTGTTTGATCAATCCTGGAATCAGCGGGTACAAGTTAACGAAATCTTTCACCACAATAGAAAAATCGTGGTAAACATAGCGCTTCATAAAATTGAGGTTCTTTACCGGGTAAGTAAAAAACATACTGTTAGGTAGCGTGGCTGTTTTACCTGTGTAGTGATATTGCCCGTGGTACAGATCGATTTCCTGAATCACTGTCGCCATCATGTTGTGCTCAATCACCTCACCGCTGATCTTACCGACTTCAATCCAATCACCAATACGAAAAGAGCGTGAACTTGCTCTTTGGATTGAGCCTGTAAAACAGAGGATGATCTCTTTCGATGCCACAACGATCGCCACCGCAATCGCAGTTAACGACAGCGCGAACTCACTAATTTCCGACTGCCAAAGTATGAATAGCGTAATCACTATGAAGGCAAAGGTGCCATTCTTAGTACGAGACATCCAGTTACGCTGATCTTCAGAGAGAAAGGCAACGTCACCTCTGATTTGAGACAGTGTGATTCGGCGAATAATTAAAACAACAGCGATGATTAGCGCACTGAACAAGCCTTTGTGCGCCAATAAGAAATCAATCACTTGCCACATTTTTTCCATTACAACTTCCTTTGGAATGATGATGACTTAACCTAACAAAAGCGCCCATTTACTGAGCGCTTTTGGTTTTTGTTAGTTAAAAACGGCTTTGTTTAGGCTATCATTTTATTTTTGCAGAAGTAATAAACTCGCCAAAAGTTTCACACCAAATCACAACCGTATCGTACTGAGTGAGATCCGTCCCTTGGGGCAAAGTCAACATAAAGCGGTCAAAGGTTTTTACATCGCCCACTTTCAGCATTGTTGATTTAAGCTCATTAAAAGCAACCTCAGTTTCAACATAGCTCGGCGACAAATAGAGTTTATAGTCTGGCCCCGGAGCGAGTTCACCCTCAAAGGCTATGGCATCCTCAGTAATGGAGACAATCCCCTCTCCCCAATGAAGAAAATCACTGTCTTGGCGATCTTTAGTAAACTCGCCACTCAGCACCGCTTTCTCTGTTACCGCTTGCACTGAATTGACCGACGGTGACTCAGGTTCAATCAAAATAGGTAACGCATATACCCCTAGCCCAAAACCAAAAGCACCCACAGCAAGGTGGGTGCAGAGTAGAATTAATTTTCTCATCGCTTACTCCCTTATACTTATGGAAAGTATTAATGAATACTCTCTAAAATACAAAGGGATAAAGTATTAATTCCTATCTTATTTTTGATAATGCGTAGCAGTATTTTGAGATAGCTCTACGATCACTTTCACAGCCAGTTCCATACCCTGAACAGTAATGAACTCATGAATACCGTGGAAGTTGTAACCGCCGGTGAAAATATTCGGGCATGGTAACCCCATAAATGAGAGTCTCGCACCATCCGTACCGCCACGAATTGGTTTGATCATCGGCTCAACGTCGCAAGTGATCATCGCCTGTTTTGCCAATTCGATAATGTGCTGATGCGGCTCAACCATCTCTTTCATGTTGAAATAGCTATCAGTAAGTACAAGCTCTACACTGCCTTTTTCTAAACGACTATTTAGCTCATCAACTTTTTGCTGCATGAAGGCTTTGCGTTGCTCTACGCCCTCGCGCTCAAAGTCACGAATGATGTAGCCTAGCTCCGAGCGCGCGACGCCCATCTCCGCTGATTTAAGGTGATAGAAACCTTCATAGCCCTCGGTGCATTCAGGTGTCTCGTCCGCTGGCATCATCAGTTGAAACTGTGCTGCGATGTTCATCGCATTGACCATCTTGCCTTTCGCAGTGCCCGGGTGAACATTGACGCCATGACAGATAACATCAGCACTTGACGCGTTAAAGTTCTCAAATTCCAGCTCGCCTACAGGACCACCATCGATAGTATACGCCCACTCGGCACCAAACTTTTCAACGTTAAACAGGTCAGCGCCACGTCCAATCTCTTCATCAGGCGTGAAACCGATACAAATATCACCGTGTTTCAATTCAGGGTTAGCTTTTAGGCAAGCGATAGCCGTGATGATCTCAGCAATACCTGCTTTATTGTCCGCACCAAGCAAGGTCGTTCCGTCAGTCGTAATCAAGTCGTGACCGTGCAGTGCGTTGAGATCTGAGTACTGCTCCGGGTCTAAACACTCGCCACTGCTACCTAGTTGTACTACGCCACCTTGATAGTCACGTATTAATTGTGGCGCGACATTGGCACCCGATGCGTCAGGTGCGGTATCCATATGAGCAACGAAACCGATCGCTGGCACCGGATAATCAACATTCGACGGTAGCTTGGCCATCAGATAACCATTGCTATCTAGGCTGACATCACTAAGTCCTAGTGCAATCAACTCTTCCTTTAACGCCTCTGCAAAAGTCATTTGACCGCTAGAGCTAGGGCACTGGGTATTCGAAGGGTTAGATTGAGTATCAAAGGTCACGTACTTAAGAAAACGTTCAACTAACTGTTCCATAACTTGTTCTCACCATGGATTTAACTAACTGATTCATCAACATAATTATGATTCGAATAGACTAAGATTTGAGAAAGGTAGTCTTGAAGATGTTGATGTGTGAACGCTCATCTTACGCCCCTAAAGGATGAGCAATTTGCTCTAAATCATTTTTCTGCGAAATGATCAGAGCTTCCTATACTTGAAATTAGAGGGTTTCGTCAGTTACTTATTGCAAGAGGATGATAAACCGTCGTTTTGTTCGCATTCTACGCCCTCCGCTCTCAGCCTAAAAAAAGAACAAAATGGATGATGATCACAGTTTATCCCTCGAGCAAACTATGTCATACGTTACATGAGGGTTCGATTATGACTATCAATAAGTACTTTGTTTTTGCTCCTCAAGCGACTGAGGAACAAGTTAAAACGGCATCGACAGACAAAGAATCTCAAAGACTGGAAGCTTTAAGACAGGTTCAACAACAAGGTGGCATGAGCGCAGAGGACTAAAATCGGTCCAAACCAATCATGCACTTAGAGCCGTATCACGCCCTGACTTCTCCACGCAGGGCGTTATCCTCTCTACTTCCTACCTTAACCAAAGCATCCTTTTCTCTGGATTCAATACCATACACTTGTATCCACTCTACACTTCATTCAAGCGTTCTATACATCGTTAAAAACCGTACCCGAACGTGTTTTTTTATGTTACTAATTTGTATTCCAACTCACGCCACTCGCGATTTATTTTTAGTCAAAAACTCTCATCTGCGGTGGACGTATAACAATAGGAATCCAGTAACCAATGGAATATTCAAAGTTAGGAAGCAGCCAAATTCCAGTATCTCGCATCTGTCTTGGAAGCATGACATGGGGCCTGCAAAATACTCAACAGCAAGCCGACCAACAGATCGAGTACGCACTTAGCCAAGGGATTAACTTCATCGATACCGCTGAAATGTACGCGGTTCCACCTTCTCCTGAGACTTACGGCAAAACTGAAGAGATTATTGGCGACTGGTTATCACGTAACCCTCAACGCCGTGGTGAACTGATCATTGCAACCAAGATTGCCGGTGCAGGCCTACCTTGGGTTCGTGGTGGCGGTCCTATTACTGGTGAAGCGGTAATTGCCGCTGTCGATGCGTCATTGAAGCGACTCAACACAGATTATATCGACCTCTACCAATTGCATTGGCCAAATCGCGCAACACCGCATTTTGGTAAGCATTTCCCAGGTCACATTTCGTTTAGCGACATTGATCGCCAGGAACACGAAAACCAAATGCTAGAGATTCTTCAGGCACTAGCAAGCTGCATTAAAGCAGGCAAGATTCGTCACTGCGGTCTGTCTGACGACACAACTTGGGGGATCAATACCTATCTCAAGTTGAGTGAAAAACACGACCTACCACGCATGGTGTCGATTCAAAATGAGTTCAGCTTACTGCACGCAAAAGATTGGCCATATTTGATTGAAAATTGTGTTCATGAAGACGTCGCTTACCTGCCATGGTCACCACTGGCAGCAGGTATGCTGAGTGGCAAGTACATTGATGGAGCGCGCCCTGCGGGCAGTCGTTGGACATACATGCAGCGTAAAGGCATTTTCCGTGACACTGAAATCGCTAACTCGGCAGTGAAAGAGTACGTGGAAGTGGCGAAAACCCATGGCTTTACTCCAAGCCAACTTGCTCTAGCATGGTGTAACCAAGTTGATGGTGTTACATCGACGATTATCGGTGCAACGAATCTAGACCAGCTGAAAGAGAACGTGGCGGCGTTCAGTAAGCCTCTGTCGGAAGAAGTGTTAGCTGATATCAACACCGTATTTAGACGCTACCCAGTACCGTACTAATTCGCGGTCACGCCACCTTATGTGGTGATAACAAGACTAAACTGAAACATAAAGCGCATCGAAAGGTGCGCTTTTGTTTTTAATCTCGCGAGCATTTCACTCTCCCACTTTGTGTTCACTAACCTTTGCTCTATAATGCGCGGGCTTATATCTAGGATAAAAACATGATTTCAAAAAACCAATTAAAACTCCTTCGCGCCTTAGGTCAAAAGAAGCAACGTAAAGCACACGGCTTGTTCCTTGTTCAAGGGGAAAAAAATGTGCTTGAGCTAATCGACAGCGACCTAGTGGTGAAGAACGTTTTTGCAACAGCCGAGTTTCTGGCACAAAACCACGCAGCACTGAAAGAGTTCGATTGTGTTGAAGCTTCCCTAGATGAGCTAACCAAAGCCAGCACATTGGTGAGTAACAATGCCGCTATTGCGGTTGTTGAGATTCCATCATTCGAACTGCCAAAAGCAAACGGGCTGATGATCGCACTTGATGGTGTCTCTGATCCGGGCAACCTTGGCACAATCATTCGTGTTGCTGACTGGTATGGCATTAAACACATTGTGGCGAGCAGCGATTGTGCTGACCCTTACAACCCAAAAACCATCAGTGCAACAATGGGCAGCTTTGGTCGTGTGCAAGTGAGCCAAACGGATCTACCGAGCTACTTGGAACAAGCGAACTTACCAGTATACGGAGCGTTTCTTGAAGGTGAGAGTGTACATCGCACTGAGTTTTCAGCTAACGGCATTCTATTGATGGGCAGCGAATCTCACGGCATTCGTGAAAAAGCGGCTCAATTCGTAACAGACAAGATCACGATTCCAGCCTTTGGCGGTGCGGAGTCTCTTAATGTCGCGATGGCAACAGGGATCATTCTCGACAACATGCGTCGTCAGCACAGTTAATTTAACTTTACGACGATCACATCGTATCTCGTATCTCGTATCTCGTATCTCGTATCTCGTATCTCGTATCATGAGATAGTAAAAAGGGTTGGCATTTTCATACCAACCCTCTAAATCATTCCGTTTTCTATTTCTCTAACATACCTAGCTTATCTGGCACACCATTCCACTTCTCAGCTTCATCCATTGCAGGTTTCACTTCAGTCTGAACGGGCCACAGCTCTGCCAATTCCGCATTCAACTCAATGTAGATTTGCTGATCTTCTGGTACTTCGTCCTCTTGGAAGATCGCTTGGGCATCACATTCCGGCACGCATAGGCCACAGTCAATACACTCAATCGGATTGATTACCATGAAGTTGGGACCTTCATGAAATGCGTCTGCGGGACATACCGCCACACAGTCAGTGTATTTACATTGGATACAGTTATCGCCGACGACAAATGCCATGATGCTCTGCTCTTAAGTTAGTCAAAATTGAGGAATGGGGATAATACTCATCCCAAGACAAAATTCAATATCATCGCGAGGGAATATCATCTCTAATTCGCTTCTGCTTTCAATTTATTATGACAGAGAATTCAATTTCTCGTAAAATGCGCGCCATTGTGAGCGAAGCACTCTCTCAGCGACTATGATGAGATCCGCAGTGCCAAGCTAAGACACCTATAAAACGAGACATCTATACATGATACGTTTAACCGAAATTAAACTTCCACTCGACCACGAAGAGCACGAAATCCAAGACGCAATTGAAGCGAAACTGGGTATCACTGCTGATCAGGTTATCTCTTTTAATATCTTTAAACGTGGCTACGATGCTCGTAAGAAAACAAAGATCCTTCTTATCTACACTCTCGATGTCGCTGTAGAAAACGAAGAAGCCCTACTCGAAAAGTTCGTGAGCGACCCTCACGTGAAAGTAACGCCAGACATGGCTTACAAGTTTGTTGCACAAGCACCTGAAAACCTAACTGAGCGCCCTGTCGTTATCGGTTTTGGTCCATGTGGCCTATTCTCAGCGCTTATCCTAGCGCAAAGCGGTTTCAAGCCTATCGTTGTTGAGCGTGGTAAAGAAGTTCGTGAACGCACTAAAGATACCTTCGGTTTCTGGCGTAAACGTACTCTGAACACAGAATCAAACGTACAGTTTGGTGAAGGCGGCGCGGGTACATTCTCTGACGGTAAGCTATACAGCCAAGTAAAAGATCCAAAACACTACGGTCGTAAAGTTATCGAAGAGTTTGTTGCGGCAGGCGCACCTGAAGAAATCCTATACGTAAGTAAGCCGCACATCGGTACCTTTAAACTGGTTACCATGATCGAAAAAATGCGTGCGAAAATCATCGAGCTTGGTGGCGAAATTCGCTTCAGCACACGTGTTGACGACATCCACATGGAAGATGGTCAAATCACAGGCCTGACGCTATCTAACGGCGAAGAGATCAAATCTCGCCACGTTATTCTAGCGGTAGGCCACAGTGCTCGTGATACATTCGAAATGCTGCACGAACGCGGTGTTTACATGGAGGCGAAGCCATTCTCTGTTGGCTTCCGTATCGAGCACAAACAATCAATGATTGATGAAGCACGTTTCGGTCCAAATGCAGGTAACCCAATCCTTGGCGCTGCGGACTACAAACTGGTTCACCACTGTAAGAATGGCCGTACCGTTTACAGCTTCTGTATGTGTCCAGGCGGTACTGTTGTTGCTGCGACTTCGGAAGAAGGCCGCGTAGTAACTAACGGTATGAGCCAATACTCGCGTGCCGAACGTAACGCGAACAGTGCAATCGTTGTTGGCATTGACCCAGAACGCGATTACCCGGGTGACCCACTGGCAGGTATCCGCTTCCAACGCGAATTGGAAACAGGCGCATACGTGCTAGGTGGTGAAAACTACGATGCACCGGCGCAGAAGATTGGTGACTTCTTGAAAGGTCGCGATCCAAGCGAGCTAGGTGATGTCCAACCATCATTCACACCGGGTATCCACCTAACGGATATCTCTAAAGCGCTGCCTGACTTCGCTATCGAAGCAATTCGTGAAGCTATCCCAGCGTTCGATAAGAAGATCAAAGGCTTCGCTAGCGCAGATGGCCTACTAACAGGTGTAGAGACTCGTACTTCATCACCAGTTTGTATTAAGCGTGGTAAAGACTACCAGAGCATCAACCTGAAAGGCTTCTACCCTGCCGGTGAAGGTGCTGGTTACGCAGGTGGTATCTTGTCAGCAGGTATTGATGGTATCAAGGCTGCAGAAGCGCTAGCACTATCAATGACAGGTCAAGCAGCAGAGTAACGGTCTGATACCGAAAATTGATTGTAAAAGGGCTCTTAGAGCCCTTTTTTATTGGTTTTATTTATCAGACTGAGCGGACTCGACCTGTTCAGGGTTCCACTTTCCTTCATGAATCACAGAGTTCACATCACGTCGTGGCAGCCATCCCAAAGTTTCTAACTCAGGCTTATCTTTAAAGTGCTCGACATGACCAAGGCAAAGGTAAGCAACGATATCGATCTCTTCTGGGATCTCCAGAGCCTCTCTCAACGCAGAATCATGAATAATACTCACCCATCCTAACCCTAGGTTTTCTGCCCTTGCCGCCAACCATAGGTTTTGAACCGCACATACCGTGCTGTACAAGTCCATCTCTTGCTTGATTGTTCTACCGAGAACTACCGGACCAGTTCGGTTCCTATCACAAGTCACACAGATACCAATTGGCGACTCAACAATGCCCTCTAACTTCAGTCTTTTATAGAGCGCTTGCCTTTCATCGCTAAACATCTCTGCCGACTCTGCATGAGCTTGATCAAAGCCACGCTTTATCTTTTGTTTGGTTTCCGCGTCTCGCACCACGATAAAATCCCATGGCTGCATGAAACCGACACTGGGTGCATGGTGTGCCGCAGTAAGCACTCGCATTAGCACCTCTTCAGATACCGGGTCTGGCAGGAATTGGCCTCGAACATCTCGGCGTGAAAAAATAGTCTTATAAACGGCGTCGCGTTCGTTGGTCGTGATTTCCATACTTCCCTATCACTTAGTTGAGCGGTTTGAATGAGCGATTGAAAAGGCATTATCCAACTAAAGCCGCCATAAAACTAGCGGTAGTCAGGCAACGTGGTAGAATGCCCCGCATCATCATAGACTTTGTCTTAATGACTGTTCCAACCCACCGCTAATACAGCCAACCTAACTGAGACCCTTATGCCATTTTCCAAACTTGGATTAAGCTCCCCAATTGTTAAAGCCGTTAATGCACTCGGCTACGATAAACCGACATCTATCCAAGAAAAAGCAATTCCTATTGTTCTTTCTGGTCGTAACCTTATCGCCGCAGCGCAAACCGGTACTGGTAAAACCGCGAGCTTCGTGTTGCCGATTTTGGAGATGTTGAGCAAAGGGACGACTCAGCGTAAAAAACGCATTCGTGCTGTGATTTTAGCGCCAACTCGTGAGCTAGCCGTTCAGGTTGATCGCAACATCAAAAAGTATGCGAAGCACCTTAACCTAACCTCATTGGCAATGTACGGTGGGGTTGAGTACAAGCATCAGAAAGAGCGCCTCATTGAAGGTGTCGATATTTTGGTTGCGACGCCAGGACGTTTGATCGATATGTACGGTCAAAAAGCGGTGTACTTTGAAGAAGTAGAAGTGTTAGTTCTTGATGAAGCTGACCGCATGCTAGACATGGGCTTCATTGAAGACATCAACAAGATCATCGCACGTCTTCCTCAAGACGTACAAAACTTGCTGTTCTCGGCTACTCTATCGAACCCAGTTAGAGATCTTGCTAAGAGTGCTATTCAAGAAGCGGAAGAGATCTCAATTGCTAAGCATGCCGCATCAAAGGCCAACATTGAGCAGTGGTTAGTTACTGTTGATAAAGACCGTAAATCAGCACTCCTAAGCCATATGATCCAAGAAGGAAACTGGGAACAAGCACTGATCTTCATTGAGACCAAACACGGTGCAGCCAAGTTAGTTTCTCAGTTGGAGAAACGCGGTATCCACGCTGAGTCTTTCCATAGTGGTCGCAGCCAAGCGATTCGCGAGAAAGTCCTAGCTGACTTCAAAAAAGGGAAAGTAAAGTTCCTTGTAGCAACTGGCGTAGCTGCTCGTGGTATCGATATCGACAACCTGACTCGCGTAGTCAACTACGACCTGCCATTCCCAGCGGATGACTATGTACACCGTATTGGTCGTACTGGCCGTGCAGATGCTTCAGGTGAAGCGATCTCATTCTTATCAAAAGATGATTTCAAAAACCTATGCATCATTGAAAAGCGCCTCGGTCATTTGATTGAACGTCGCGTGATTGAAGGCTTTGAGCCGCGTAAGCCTGTGCCGATTTCTGTGTTGAACTTTGTGCCTAAACACAAAAGAGAGCAACAGAAGTAACGCATTCAGCAAGAAGCGAAGTCATCTGGCTTCGCTTTTGTTTTTCCTTCTAGCGTTGATTTAAGGAAACACTATGATCACTCCAATAGCAGTTAGGCTAACCCGAGGCCAAGACCTCAAACTGTCGATTCAAGAATTGGTTAACCAGCACCAAATATCAGCGGGTACCATCGCATCTTGTGTCGGTTGTGTCTCAACCATCAACCTTCGGCTCGCCAACGCTGACCAAACTCTACAAATTGACGCGCCATTTGAGATAGTTTCGGTAATGGGAACTCTAACGCCCAACCACCAGCACATTCATATCTCAGTAGCGGACGAGCAAGGAAAGGTCATTGGCGGGCATTTGCTAGAAGGCACACTCATCGCTACCACGGCTGAACTTATCTTACACACTTACCCTGAGCTCACGTTTACCCGTGAACACGATGAGTCGACTGGCTATACCGAACTTGTCATCAATTAAAATCGTCGCTAAACCATTTTCATCAGGAACCATTATGCCGTCTTCTTCTGCCCACTCAGTTATCGTACTCGACTTCGAAACCACTGGCCTGTCTCCTAACATGGGCGACCGCGCTATCGAAATTGGTGCAGTAAAACTAGTTGATGGCGTCGTCGTTGATACCTTTCAGCAGTTAATGAACCCAGGTTTTCGAGTCAGCAGTTTCATTGAGGGCTACACGGGCATTACCAATAACATGTTAAGGCTTGCCCCTAGCTGCGAAGAGGTTATGACAGAATTCGCAGACTTTATCCAAGGTAGCCATTTGGTGGCACACAATGCCTCTTTTGATAAGCGTTTTTTGGATGCTGAGCTTGAGCAAGTGGGTAGAAATTATGATGGGCAATTCGCGTGCTCAATGTTGATTGCACGCCGTTTAATCCAAGATGCACCAACACATAAGCTGGGCGATTTAGTACGATACAAGCAGATAGAAAACGACGGTACCTTTCACCGAGCCTTAGCGGATTCAGAGATGACAGCCAAATTATGGTTAGTGATGTTAGACGAGCTAGCGTCTGGCCACGGTATTACCAACCCCGATTTCGCTTTAATGCAGAAGATCTCAAAAACCAGCAAAACCGCTATCTCAAAACTATTGGCAAACCAAGTGAGCTAGCCCTTTATTCATGCCTTTGACTATTCAGTCATGGGCACGAAGCTACTTCTGTAAGTCGATTAGAGTAGACTTTAATGTATCCAGTTCATCCATAAAATATTGCCACTGATTCTCACTACTTGATTGTGCAATGAGCATTAAATACTTCGCTGAAATGGCACTATTCTTCTTCAATTTGTCGGGTAATGTGTCTGGGTAATAAGATTCATTATTCAGCAACAATTGCATGGTTGTTACCTGAACGAATGGTAAATCAACCTTTTTCTCTACTAGGTCTGATACCGCTTGATAAGTATTCTTCTGATATTGGTGCCAATCAGGATTCGTATTTACCCACTCGTTAGCCCAATTCTTAATGATGGTTTCTTGCTCCGAGCTTATATCTCCGAGCCAGCGCTCCACTCTTTTTCTTACTCGTTCGGAATAGAACTCGCGAGCTTCTTTATCATCCAACGATAGACGCTCATCATAATATTCCTTTTGCTTCACTCTAAAATTTTCTAAGAACTTTTGGTCTTGTTCTGGTGACAACTGCAAGCTCAAGGCATATATATCAGGTGAAAACTCAGTCACGATAGTTCGAATATGCGTTCTAATTTCATCGCCCTGTTGCTGAATAAAATCAGCGGTGATCGATTGCCGCTTTTGTTGCTGAATGTTATTGATTTGCTGAATGTATAATGGAAGTTGAGTGGACTTATGCCACTGCTGTACGTCTTGTAGCCGATTCTCTAATTCCGATTCTTGGGCTGAATTTAAAGGTACTAGGTCTTCAATATACGAAATAATGAACCAATCAATATTGTTGTATGCAAATTTGGTGGCACACCCAAATGTGGCAAGGCTTGCCAATATAACCGCTAAATATCGATGAAATTTCATACAACTCACTCTGTCTGCAACGTTTACTCACAGATAGTTTAGATTGTTGTGCTTCATTTGGCGGGATTTATAAAGAAATTGAGAGATGAACTTGCCAAGTTCTCTATTTGGGTAAATGCTTAAAATAAAATTAATTGTTGGCAGTGATGAATTTCGTAATTTATTGACCAATAGATAAGCAACTAAACATACAGAAAGGTATGATATTTGCATAAAATATCGAAGGTTAGTATTTGGGAGGCAATCTATGGCCGCTATTCCTCATTATTCGAGCGAAATAGAATATGAGCTTTGCTATTTTGAAGATGGAAAAATAACCACAGTAAGGATATTAGCGAACAATCGTCAGGAAGCTATGAATTGGTATCTTGGTGAAGGTAAGCATATCAATGATCTCTATTCTATTCGCCCAGATGAATAGAGCTGTGTGGATAGTCTTAACGGCACTTTGAAATCAGAGTGCCGTTAAGGCGTCACAAGAAATTAGTCGTTCGAATTACTTCAGAATTCGAGCTCGGAACTGTCTTCCCTTCATTTTCCCAGACTCAATCTTACGTAACGCTTTCTTCGCCACCGATTTTTCGACTGCGACATAGGCACGCATTGGGAAAAGGTTAATCTTACCCACAGACTTACCTTCAATACCACCTTGGCCTGTCAAGGCACCTAGAATATCACCAGCACGTAACTTCGCTTTTTTACCACCATCGATCTGAATCGTTACCATATTTGAGTAGTATGGCTTCGCAACTGGTTTAGCTGGCAACTCAGATGGCTCAATCGGCATATCCATGTACTCATCAATTTGAGCAACGCGATACATCTCTTTCTCACTGAAGAAGCTACAAGCAACACCCTTGCTACCTGCACGTCCAGTACGACCAATGCGATGTACGTGAACTTCAGGGTCGCGCGACAACTCAAAGTTAAATACTGCGTCTAGGTTGTCGACATCCAGACCACGAGCCGCAACATCTGTTGCCACCAGAATCGAAATGCTCTTGTTTGAGAATTGAACCAACGCCTGATCACGTTCACGCTGCTCCATGTCACCATGCAGCTCAATTACGCTGAAACCGCGATGTGCGAGCTCATCTGTTACGTTCTGAACTTCTTTCTTAGTGTTACAGAAGACAACCGCAGATTCAGGCTGGTGATGAAGTAACAGCAGCTCTAGTGCATCGTCACGTGCTTCCGTGCCTTCAAGCTTATAGAAGTGCTGCTGGATGCTTGAGTGATCGTGTGTTGACTCTACTTTCACCATCTCAGGGTTATTCATAATACGATCAGCAATCGACTTGATCTGTTTCGGGAACGTCGCACTAAATAACAATGTTTGACGCTCTTTCGGCGCTGCATCAATCACGGCATCAATTGCATCTTGGAAGCCCATCTCTAGCATGCGGTCAGCTTCATCCAAAACCAATGTGTTCAGTTCCGATAGATCGATACGACCACGATCAAGGTGATCAAGAATACGACCAGGTGTACCCACAAGAATGTGAGCACCATGCTCAAGAGAACCAATTTGTGGCCCCATTGGCATGCCGCCACAAAGCGTCAGTACTTTGATGTTATGGATACCACGAGCCAGTGTACGAATCTCTTTCGCCACTTGGTCAGCCAATTCACGAGTTGGGCATAGCACCAGTGATTGAACACGGAAGCGCTTAACACGAAGGTTTTGTAGCACACCTAAACCAAAGGCGGCGGTTTTGCCTGAACCCGTTTTACCTTGGCCGATGACATCTTTACCACCAAGAATAGAAGGCAAGCTCAGTGCTTGGATCGGTGTCATTTCGGTATAACCCAGTGAATCCAGAGTTTGAATAAGTTCTGGTTTTAGGGCAATTGAAGAGAATTTTGCAGTGGTCACAGGACAATTCCAGCTAATGAAAAACAGAGTGCATTATGAGTGTTTTTAGAAAATATTCCACTCAATAGTAGCCGTTGTTAATTTACTCACTAATAAAGAGAGTGAATATATCTCAAATTTAAGACACACTGATCGCCCCAATGTGATATCGTACATCATTCTCACGTTTTGAATTAGAATATTACTTCAAAGGTCATAGGTAATGAAAAACAATACGCTCAATAAAGGCTTTACACTATTAGAACTGATTATAATTATTGTCATTATTGGAGCTATTGCCGTTGTAGCTGCACCAAGGTTCCTTTCTATCGCCGATGATGCAAGATCAGCATCTAGTTCTACCTTACTAGAAAACTTTCAAACTGCCGTGAACATTTACCAAGCCGCTTGTTTGGCGCGCGGGGGAGATGTAGAAGAAGGGCGTGATGAAAACGCAACTGACTTCAATATCGAAGGTATTTACTCCAATTATACCGGAAGCTGCTACCCGGTTTGGAATTCAGCGTCGGGTATCCAAAGAACGATCAATAACAATCGTTCTTGCTATTGGCTACTACAAGATCTGACTAACTCTGATCATTATGAAGATAACCGCTACGGTAATTCTCCTAAAGAAGGGGGAAGTACGAGCAGAACCCCAAGTTTTTCAAACTTCCAATTAGCTAAACAAAACGGTTACAAATTTCTTATTAATCAACCAACTGGTGAATTTTCCTACTGCCATTTTTACAGCATTGAGGGTGATCTTAGTCAAGCACCATTCCTACTCTATAACGCAGTTGATGGAGAAATGGTCACTGGCATTACCGATCTATCAAACGGTATTGACTATGACGAAGAGCTTAAAAAGTATACGGTAGCTACCAAACCATAACAGAAAGGCCAGCAAACGCTGGCCTTATTTATATATTCTGAACTTAGACATATTAAAGCCCTAAGGCACGCCGTGGCCTTTCGATGCTACCCAAACTCGATACCACTGCTCACGCGTCAACTCGATACTCAATGCGTCAATCGCTGTTTGCACTCGCTCAATCTTTCCTGAGCCGATAATCGGCAAGGGTTTTGATGGCAGACGACGAACCCATGCATAAATCACTTGGTCGATACTTGCAGCACCAACCTCTTTGCGAATAGCTTCAAGTTCATTACGTACTCGAACGGCTTGCTCGCTCTTACCTGTAAATAGCTCACCACCAGCAAGGCAAGACCAAGCCATTGGACGAATACGGTTCATCTGTAGTTGATCCAGAGTTCCATCATGAGCCACTTCAAAGTTAAGTGGATTGATCTCTACTTGGTTGGTAACCAAGGGCTTACCTAAGCACGATTGCAAAAGCTCCAGTTGACGAGGAGTGAAATTAGACACACCAAAGTGTTTCACTTTGCCGATCTTATACAGTTCGTTGAACGCTTCTGCCACTTCATCCGCATCCATCAGTACGTCTGGGCGGTGAATAAGTAGAACGTCAATCTCATCAACGCCGAGGCGCTCCAAAGAGTTGTTCACTGATTGATAAATATGCTGAGCACTAGTGTCGTAATGGTTGATCTTGCGGTCAGGAGTATGGTCTCCACACAAGTTAATGTCGCACTTAGTGACGATCTGAATCTGCTCGCGCACGCTCGGGTCCAAAGCCAGCGCTTCACCGAATAACTTCTCACATTGGTAACCGCCATAAATGTCTGCGTGGTCAACCGTTGTTATACCGAGGTCTATGTGCTTTTTGAGAAAAGTGAGGCGTTGTTGCGGAGTCATGCCCCATTCAGCCATACGCCAATATCCTTGAACCAGCTCAGAAAAGTCTGGGCCTTGTGGCGCGATTGTTACTTTTGCAACCATGGGTTATCTCCTATATCAGTAATAACCGTATCCTATGCTTATTTAATTATAGCCTCAAATTAATAAAGCCTTCGTCGATACGCCCCACTATAAAAATGTGAACTTGTTACAAAAACATCGTCATAAAAGACAAAGGCTGTTTATTGGTTAACCATGTCTCTCGTGAGTTCGATGATGATCTCTTGATCTTGATGGCGCATCATCACCAAAGCTGCTTCATTGTCTGGCCAATGCCAAACCAAGGATTTATTGCTGTCCAAGGTAGAGCTCGATGAAGGCGTCGTGTTAAGAAAAGTCACCAATGCTTGGTCAACACTTTGTGGGCTATTTCCTTGCTCATCGGCCAGCTCAAGTTCCTTCAACACATCGAAGGTAACGCCATTGATGGTCGCAGACTTAAGTTGTAAGCCATCTTTACGCAAGTAGAGCTGGGCCTTGGTATCATTCAACTTAGAATTGGGTAAAGAGAGTCTGGTTGAAGATACTTTTCCTTCCATCAACTCGAGTTCAACAAACACTTTTAGATCATAGTAGTTTGTCTCATCACTGCACAACAAAGTCCCCTCTTCTTCGCCACAATCAAACAGCTCAGCATCATGCATTAGGCTGGCAGTATCAGGAGCACTTAAATCACTATTAAACACAGTACGAAACCACCAAGACTCACTGGCACGTGTTGCATGACTGAATAGAAGAGCAAAAGAGAGGCAAAGAGTTGAAGAGAATTTCATCGAGCAATCCTTATCTGAGATTCCCCAATTATACGTTCGCGCGGGTTAAATAAGTACGACTCTCTGAGTGGAAAGCAAAAAAAAGCGAGCATACACGCCCGCTACAGAAATTCACTTTGCTTAAATAACGTAATCCATCACGTTGAGAACCATTACACAAATAGAATATCATTCTATATATTACATTTCAACACGCATTTATCGGCTTAACATACATAAAATGAACCCATAATCGCCTTATATTGAGTAAATAAATAACCATTTAGGAATAGACGTCACTGTGCAGAGCAACTCGTTCAAGTATGATTTGCACCATTGCGGCCTAGGAATAACCTTCTAGATATCAATGACTTTAATGAATCATCTCCATCTGTAATGAATTAAATCAACAGATCGCGACGTCGACAAATACATTATTAAAGGCCAGTGACATTGATAGATAGCCACACAAACAGGATATCAATTAAGGGAATGACATGAACCCAACTCAATACCTCAACCAACTCAACAAAGAGTACCTCGTTATTCACCAAGAGAAAGAAGCTTTCTTTTGGGATACCTATATGGGGATCAGCGACGATCATGATGGGTCGACGCAAGCTCAAACGGCATGGACTCAATTTCTTAGTAATGCAGACAAAATTGCTGAAGTTGACGCACAGTTGCATAACGTGAATCTAATTCAAGATAACGAAGAGAGAGTCGCGACAACAACGGGTCTTCAAGGTTGGTTAGCCACGTTCAAAGCTCATGCCATAGAAGGTGACGAGGCACAAAAGCTCAAAGCAGAGCTAATTGCATTCGAAGCTGAACTGTTTGAGAAAAAACAGAATCACACCATGACCTACACCAACGAAGAAGGTGAGCAAGTCGAAGGCTCGCTTCCAGTGTTGGGTTCTGCGATTCGAAACAGCGGCAGTGAGGCTGTGCGTCGTTCTGCTCACCAATCACTGCTTGATCTTGAGCAGTGGCTACTCGGCAACGGCTTCATTGAGCTCATCAAACAGAGAAATGCTTTCGCACGTGCACTCGGTTACAAAAACTACTTCGATTATTCAGTGGTGAAAACCGAGCAGATGACTTCGGAAGAGCTATTTTCAATCTTAGATGACTTTGAAGTTCGCACCCGAGACAGCCATTTAAAGAGTCTGGCTAACCTAGCGAAAGAGAAAGGCGAGTCAGCATTACTAGGTCACAACTTCACCTACTCTTTTGCTGGCGATGTGATGAACGAACTCGATCCTTACGTGCCGTTTTCAAAATCTCTGCGTCGCTGGGTAGAGTCGTTTGGTCGTCTGAATATTGAGTACTCACAAGCCACACTCAAACTCGACCTGCTCGATCGTAAAGGCAAATACCCGAATGGTTTCTGCCATGGGCCAACACCATCATTTTACGACCAAAACCAATGGGTTCCTGCGCAAGTCAATTTCACGAGTAACGCAAAGCCAGATCAAATTGGCAGCGGCTTTGATGGTATCAACACCCTCTTCCATGAAGGTGGTCATGCCGCGCACTTTGCCAACGTGAAGATGAACGCGCCTTGCTTCTCACAGGAGTTTTCACCAACGTCGATGGCTTATGCAGAAACACAATCTATGTTCTGTGATAGCTTGCTTGATGATGCTGACTGGTTAAAACAGTACGCATTAAACGACAAAGGCGAGGCCGTACCTGATTCACTGATCAAAGCGATGATCGACAGCAAACAACCGTTCAAGGCGTATCAAGAGCGTTGTATTCTGGTTGTTCCGTACTTCGAGCGTGCCTTATATCAGCTTAATGATAACGAGCTAACGCCAGAAAACATTACTCAGCTTGCTCGTCGTACTGAGTTAGAAATCTTAGGGTTAGAGTCAAGCCCACGTCCATTGATGGCAATTCCACACCTACTTTCTGATGAAGCTGCTTGTGCCTACCAAGGTTACCTGCTGGCACATATGGCGGTATACCAAACACGAGCGTACTTTACGAACAAGTTTGGTTACTTAACCGATAACCCGGAAATTGGGCCTCTATTGGCAGAACATTACTGGCACGCTGGTAATAGTGTTAACCACAACACCACCATTGAGCGTCTAACTGGGGAAGGTTTTAATGCTAAGTATTTAGCTGATGCCTGTAACCTAACGGTTGAGCAAGCTTGGGAGATTGAGCAAGAGAAGATAGCGGCATTCGCAAGAAGAGAAAGAGCACACGCAAGTAGCTTGAATGCGAAGATCAGCATTGTTGATGGCGCCTTTGAGATCGCCAACAACCAACAATCAGATGAAGCTATGCTTACTGCATTTGAAGGTTATATCGCAGAGAAATACCACGCTTAGCGATCCAATCAATCTAAGCTAGACCGCACAAACAACAGCCGCTCTCATCATTGTGATTTGAGCGGCTTTTTAATAACTCAAGTAAACCAAGCACTACCGTAATGGGTGACAGCTAAAAGGCTTTGGTCTTGCTAAGCTCACTTAAAATTCGAACTAGACCGATGTGGTAGTTTCAGTACCATGACAAACAATGTCGACAGAATCGATGCTTCGTAACGATTTACGATGAATACCAAAAACTTTCCCTGATAACACAATGTAGTAGTGATGGGTTTTGAGAAGCTTCAAAGCCTCTTCCAACGTATCAACATACACTTTGTTTTGTAAGTCTTGAGGGCGCGTTCCAGGCTCTCGACCTACCTTACGAGCCAGTTCATATTTGCCTTCACGGTTGGGTTTGCACGTAAACAGTGTAGGGTTACCATAAATCACCCCCTGCGCTGTTATGCTTTTAATCATAATAGTTCTCAGAAAAATAAATACGCAAAAAGCCACTTCATGACGAAGTGGCATTTAAATTAAACAGTGGATATATCATTAAGACACATAATCAGAGGGAGACCGGGCATGCCCCCTCCATATATGGCTATTAGAAGTAGTAGTAAGCCGCTGCAAATACGTGAGTCTCTTCATCGTATTGAAGGCTTGAGTTACCGATACGAGCACCTTCTAGGTCTTGTTTGATATCGATACCCATGTCAGCGTTTGCAGAGATACGGTACATTGCAGCAACGTTGATGTAAGAAGAGTCGATGTCAGATGCATTGTCTTCTTCGTTGGTGTTGAACGCGTAACCTGCAGCAATAGTTAGGTCTTCAGACAGCGTGTAGCCACCAGAGAAGTAGAAGCCTGTGTTCTTCATTTCATCGTTTTGGTCGATCCAAGAGTTCAGACCTAGAGTCATTGAGCCTAGCTTCATGTTTCCAGATAGAGAGTAAACCTCATAGTCTTTCTCATCATCACGAGTTTCGTAACCCGCGTATACGCTGAATACTTCTTGCTCAAGACCGATGTAACCGTTAACGCCTTTGTCAGCGTCGTTGTGGTCATCGTCAGTTTCGAAGTAAGAGATACCGTAAGCAAAGCCGTTGGTTGCACCTTGGAACTTAACTACGTTGAACGCATCTGATGCATCACCTGCAGAAGCACCGAACTCGTAAGTTGTGTCGCCAGCGCCGTCAACTTTATCTAGAGCTGTATCGTTCTCCCAACCGAAAGACGCGATGCCGTAACCAGTGTCAAAACCGATCCAAGCTTTATCCACGTGCGTTGCAGGACCAGTATCGATGCCGTTAACCCAACCAGAAGTTGCTGCGTCAGCATCTGCAACGTTGTTGTCTGTCGTGTAGTTAAGCATTAGGTCTGTTTCTACGTAAGCAACAACGCGGTTATTACGGTAATTAAGAGCCAGTGTTAGACCTGTCGCCCAATCATCGTAAAATGCTTTTGAACCTGTATCGTAGTAACCACCAACACCGAAAGAACCAGACACAGAGAACTGATCTTTGTGCATTGGATTAAACGCGAACATTTCTTCGTTTTGGCTATTTTGGCTGCTTGTGTTTACAGCGAACGCAGAGCTAGAGATGCTTGCAATCGCAAGTGCAATTAGAGTTTTTTTCATGGTGACCACTACCTATATGTTGTGTTTGTTAAGTCTTTTATCAGCAAGACTTTTGGTGTGGCGCCATTCTTATTAAATTTCGTTTCATGAGGTACCGTAGATTTACGGCATTTCATAATTCCCCTGAATTTTATTTGAACTCTATATATACAACTCAGGTTATATTTGAATTCTAAAGCTCAAGGTGAAAGCGATGTCCGTGCTGTTATCCATGTTACGGATGTTTTCAGTCATCAACGCTTCAATCATGACTGGTTGCAAGCGGTAGCGATAGCCAAGCACCACTTCATTCGAAGGTTCAGAAAAGTCAGGATCGTTGGTCGCCCAACCATGATAGTTCAATGACTCAAGAACAACACTGTGGCGTAAATTGAACATGTATTCGTATCCGACAGCCCAACTAAAGCTGAAGTTTTCAAGCTCAGTTACGTATTTGTCGCCGTTACGATGGACTAAACCCAAGGTTGAAAAAACTCGATGCTGCGGGGTCATAAAGCTGTAATTGGCCTGTACTCCTTGTTCGAAGCTTGAACGTGCGAATTCGCCATCTTTCACCTTGTTGTAGAAAAGTGAACCACCTACAGACAGTGAACTTGGGCCTTGTGCATACAGCAGCAACTCGTTGTACCAAGTCACGGCGTTGGTCAGGTCATCTCCTTCAAAGTCCGATATCGATATACCCGCCTTATGAAAATCCATGGTGAACTGGTCGTTATCGACTTGGTCGCGACCATTTTGCCCAATGCCAAATAGGTCATGAAAACCCATCACAAAGCTGTCTAGACCATTATCTACTGCCGTTACTTTGCGATACTCCAACTCTGTTTTCCATACAGGAGATGCCTGCCACTGCAGCGCTAGATGAGTCTGGTTTTGATAATAATCCAAAGCATAGTCACTGGTGTGAGCCCAAACACTTGCTTGTGTATAGGAAGACTTGAACTCAAACGTCCCTGCCCTATTTGGCTCGGCACTCCTAAGTTGCGTCGACAACACATTCGAGTGAATGGGAGACTGAGCGTAGACGAACATCGGGGAAGAAACTGCATCAAAAGATAAGAACAAAGTGGGAGAAAGAGCAGTTAATAAAATAATGGGGTTTAGGGGCTTCATGACGATTACTGACTATAATAAAAACCGATGAATTGTCGTAAATTTCACCAATAATTTATGCAGTACATCTACTGCTTTGCAGTCATCCAGTTTTCTTATCTATCATTACATGTTATAAATTCGCAATTGAACAGTGTACATAATCACTAATTTTTACCCATTTAATCGTTACAGTAACACCCGGTAGACACATGGACACAATCAAAAAGAGCTTCGAACAACTTGTCATGGAGCAGTCATCAGCCCTGATCAACTGCGACCCTACTAACTTCAATCAAGCCTGGTCTGAAGCGGGGTTTGATGTTCTCGATTGGTTTGATATCGACAGGTTAACGCTATTTCCAAACTCGATGGTCTGTCTTGAAGAGGGGAAGACTTGCTCGGTATCCAAAAAACATATCCCTCAAATCAATAAGATTCTATTTGTTGGTGGGAATCATCTTGATTACCTAAAGCTACTGAAAACTTCAAAGACGTACCTGACTTTCAACGAGTATGAAATGCAAAACAGCGACAATTTTGTGTTGCAGCAGCTCTACCGAGAAGGGGGAAGATGGCACTGCATTATCCCGCTACAATTGTTTGGCCAGCGCTGGGGAGCACTGTCGTTTAGCAATTTTCACGATCCATCAAGACAGCTTGCGAAAGAGGATATTCAACGCCTTAAGTTGATATGTGAAATTTGGCTCTGTTACTGGCAACACTCAACGCTAGCGCGCTCACTGAAACAAAGCGAAACCTGCCTTCAAGACGACAGTGATAAGCTGTTGCTGTTATCAAAGAAACAATCTCGAGTACTGGCGTTGATTGCCCAAGGCAATAGCGCAAGAGAGTGCGCAGAAAAGCTTCACCTGAGCCCAAGAACCATTGAGTCACATAAGTACCGAATGCTCGGGCTACTTGGGCTAGATAACCATATTGAGTTGACTCAGTTCGCACTGAGAAACGGACTTGGGATTGCTGAAAACTCCAACGCTATTCGTTAGAGCCTTCAACCTCGGCGAGAGCAAACTTAATCTCATCAGAAGAAAAACCTTTACGAGTGAGCATGGCATAGGCCTTTGCTCGCTCTTTATGATCACTCACATCATAAGATTTTTTTTGCAGTTGCTCTAAACAGCTTGAATAGAAATCTAATTGCTCCTCATTGATCAACCTGTCGACAAGTTCAGTGATGCCGCTGGTATCTATTTGTCGCTGTTTTAGCTCTTGCTTGATCGCTGTGAGACCTTTGCCTTTTCGAGCGTATTTCAAGACCTCCTTTTCCAAATCAGCTTTTTCCGCCTTTATCTGAATGTTGGTTTTCAGGTTTGAGCTACTCGGATGCTGATCGATAGCGATCTTAACTTGTTGATAGCTAAATCCACGCTTCTGTAAGGTAGAAACCAACTTCTCACGACTCATATTGAAGTCATTGTAGTAGTTGTTAACTCGGTCATTGAGAAGCGATTGTTCGTCAATATTCTTATCACTTTTAACCTTATGGATCGCATCGTAGATATCAGAGTCTTTCAGGCCTTTCTTCTTAAGCTTCTCAACTATATACGCGGAACCGAACTCGCCAAAAAACGACTGCTCAACAAACTGCTCAGCGAAGTCTTGGTTTGATTTTAGATACCCAAAGTCACGCAGCCTTTGAAGCACTTCGTCGATCCACTCTTGGTTGTCTGTTTTAACCTTCAACTTTGAGACAAGCTCATGTTCTGTCATGTCTCTCTGAGTAAGATGCCACATCGCAGAGTTCATAACACTCTCAATACGTGTCGCTTTTCTGATTCGAGGTTTTTGCTCTGAATTGTCCATGTCGTCGTTCTTTACTAGTTCAGTCTGTGGCTATCATACCGAATTATTCGGCTTAACAGTCAGTTATCGCGTACCACTTACACGCTAAAAAAATAGACGCCTACTTAGGCGTCTATTAATCAGTCCATTTTGCCGCAACTCTATTTAGTTTTGCTCGTGATTGTAAATGTGTACATCGCGTTGAGGGAATGGAATAGTAATGCCTTCCTCGTCGAATCGTTTCTTAACGGTTTCTGTCACATCCCAATACACATCCCAGTAATCGTCGGTTTTCACCCAAGGTCTAACCACAAAGTCCACTGAAGAGGTATTGAGTGTGTGCAGCTTGATCATATGCTCTGGCTTTTTCAGCACTTTAGGATGATTAACGATGATGTCATTCAATACCGATTTCGCTTTGTCGATATCATCGGAATAGCCAATACCGAAGACCATATCTACACGACGCACGCGCTCCGCTGTAATGTTGTTAATCACATCGCCCCAAATTTTGTTATTTGGAATCACTAAACGCTGGTTATCAATGGTCTGCACCGTGGTCGACACCAAACTCATGTCTTTTACTGTGCCTTGCACTCCCGCCACTTTAACCATATCGCCAACGTCATAAGGACGGTAAATGAGAATCATCAAACCAGAAGCGAAATTAGAGAGCGTATCCTGCAACGCGAAACCGATGATCACACCTGCTACACCAAAACCAGTGAGCAGTGGCGCAAGCTCGATTCCAATCTGGGATAGTGCAATCAGCAAGCCGATGAAAACGACTGCCTTAGACGCGATCGAGACAAAGAAGTCTTGCATCAAGACACTGAAGTCCATCTTCGAGTGAGAGACGCTCTTCCTCACTGTTTTTCTAGCTAACTTGGCAAGTAAACTCGTCGCGTAAAGAATCCCCAAGAACAGCGCAAGCTTCACCACAAACGATGGAGTATTCTCAAACGCCCATGAACCAAAGTTTCTTACCCAACCTTCTAACAGTTCACGAGCGACGTTCCACTCCAAAACGTCCGCATTAATATCGCCTGTGGTTGCCAATAACACTCGCTTGAATGATGTAACGTCAACCCCATAAGGCTCCATAAGTGAGATGGTTTCTTCTAAGCTGGCAACCATAACACTGGTGCGTTCACTAAAACGCTCTAGCTCGCTGTTAATGGTAGCCTTTTCTTCCTCTCCGACAAAAGCGAGACGTTTCTCTAAATCTTGACGTTGTGTATCTGTGTACAAAATAGCGTTGGTTAAATATTCGGACCGGACAACGAGCGCCTTTTTTAGTTTCTCTTTCGACGCTGCAACATCGATTCCACGATCGCTCGACCAAGTCAGCGTTTTAGCTAATTGACGATAATAATCATCCATCATGCCAATGCGTTTCTGAACACGTAATTCAATGCTCTTCTTCGCCTCGCCCTCTGTGGTCCGATTCTCCTTACTCAGAGTTACGATTTTAACTTCATTCATTTCGAGCAGCAGCTCCAGCATCGTCACTTGCTGCCCTAGGACTTTGTCCACCAGCTGTTTATTGTCGGAAGAGAGCTGAGTGAAAAGCTCATCACGCAATGCTTGATTCTTACGCCTCAAAATATCTTCTAGAAAAGGCTTTTCAGCCTCATGAGCGGATTGCAGCTCCGCTAATTCCACCATTAACTGATCTTGAGTTTCTGATATTTTCTCGATGCTCTCTGCAAAACTCACAGACGTTACCAGAGCCAACATCAACAGTAGATATCGCCAAAAATTCATCATCCTTAACCTCTAATAAAGACCGAAAACCACTTTAAAGAGTAGTAAAAAGAATATGGATAACAATTATTTAAATGAAATTAATTCAGCTCTCACTCAGAATTACTAGAGAGTTCAAAAATTTGAGAGTTTCAATCTGCGCGGATGACCTGTAGAGTAGCGCCCAACAAAAAAACGCAACTCTATGACAAGCTATAATAGAAGTCGCTAAACAGTAAAAGAACGAGTAATAAAGATGAACAACGAACTTGAAATTATTGATTCTTTAGAAGAGCTAGAGAAGTTTCTGATCGACGTAGAATCTGGCGGTCTAGGCCTAGAAGGTGTTGAAGGCGTAGGTATGGCAACCAACAACTCCGACGGTCGTCACTTCGTAGCGGTATTCAACAGCAGCCACCAAGTTCTTCTTGCTCGCTGGATCACTGATGAAGTGTACGAAACGGGTAAAGACCTAGTGCGCAACGGCCCACGTCGTACTCACTAAATTAGCCTCATTCGCTAAGTTAGCCGTACTCACGAAATAAATCGTTTAAAGCCAGCCAAAAGGTTGGCTTTTTTGTATCACTTTTCCGTTAAGTCCGTTCTTCATTAACGATTGTTTTGTCCTAAATATCAGCCTCCCCATTCAACTTGTTACATTTGTTGTTGGCTTTAACGCGATTATGACTTGTCGACCAATCATTTATTCACTACCCTAGTTCACTCAATTTTATAATGTGCAGGATTCTACACTGTCTGTTTTACCTAACTATCACCAAACCCAGCAGCGCTCAATTTGGGCTTTAATGCTAACCGGGTTAGTCATCATGACTTGCTTGGCGTTTGGTATATCTCAAGGTAAATCACTCTCGAAGCCTGTACTTTCAATGGCTAATTCAGCTCAAGTTGCATCGTCTGTTGAATCAACCTCAGAGATGCAGTCGCTGTTCAACAATGTATTTGGACCTGAGGCTTCTCAACCTTTAACTTCTCCTGATAAGAGTAGTTGTAGCCTTTCCAAAAACTTACCGTCTTTTTCAGCGCCACTGACTGGTTGGATTCTCCCTCTCACTTTCTTACTTGTTATTGCACTCGTTAGCGCACCAAGATCATCTCGAATCCCTGCGAATCATGATCGAGCAGCAAGAACAGTAAAGCACCGCATTCATCTAGAGCACTGTATATTTAGAGAGTAGATAAAGGGCTTCTCACCCTTTTTATTTACTTTTTGGAGATACATTTGTGTACAACACACGAACCAATAGAGTTGCTGCGCGTTTAGCAACCATCACTCGCACATGCGTAAAATTTCTGGCTACGTTGTTAATACTGTTGCCAATGCTAGCTTCTGCTCAAAGCACAGGCTGGATCAGCGCGCCTGAGCATCCACCCGTAAAAATGCGGATGATGTCGACAGGCGAACAATCTAATGACGGAAAAATCATTCAAACCGTCCTCGATGTCGAGCTGTCTGGAGACTGGAAAACCTATTGGCGTAGTCCTGGTGAGGGTGGTATTCCGCCTAGTTGGGACTGGTCAGAATCCAGCAACATTGAATCTGTCGAATGGCATTGGCCGATTCCGAAATATTACGAACAATTGGGCGTGATGACGCTCGGATACAAAAAACACATCAGCTTCCCTGTAACACTGACGCTAAAAGATCCGAATCTACCCGCGCTGTTTCGTGCCAACCTGACGTTCCCATCGTGCACGACCATTTGTGTGCTTCACGACTATGCGATCGAGTTGCCAATAGATGGCCAATCATTAGCACTTGATGAACAGGCCATGTTCTTGTTTAACCAAGGCATGAGCCGTGCACCTAAATCTGCTTATCACGTATCTAACGAACAACTTTTCTGGGACAAAGCCAATCAGCAACTAGTTGTTCAACTCGATAACGATCAAGCTTGGGATAAGCCACAAGTCTTGATTGACGGTGAGTCTGTCATTGATGATTTCTTCGCTCAACCTGCTTTGCACATAACAGACAACACTCTAACCGCGGTGTTTGATGTTTCTAACTGGCTAGGCGAAGTTGACCTGACTGAGCGCGTAGTTAACGTAACCGTTTCAGATACTAGCTTTGCTGAAGAGCTGTCTGCTAGTGTCGGCACCCAGCCTATTGTGTATGAGAATACGACACAAGGCTTCTGGGTCATGGTTGGATTCGCGCTGGTTGGTGGTTTCATTCTAAACATTATGCCTTGTGTTCTGCCCGTACTTGGCATGAAACTCAACAGCATTATCCAAAATCAAGGTGCGTCAAATAAGCACATCCGACTGTCCTTTGTCGCATCGGCTTCAGGAGTTATCACTTCATTCGCGATTCTGGCCACTGGAATGACGTTACTTAAGCTCGGCGGCAACGCCGTTGGTTGGGGTATTCAATTTCAGAGTGTATGGTTCATCGCCTTAATGTTGATTATCACGTTGCTGTTCTCACTCAACTTACTTGGCCTATTCGAATTCAGACTGCCGTCACGCATGAACACTTGGATGGCAACTCAAGGGGATAACTCGCACTCGGGTCATTTCGTGCAAGGCATGTTTGCGACCTTGTTAGCAACACCTTGTAGTGCGCCGTTTTTAGGAACTGCCGTCGCTTATGCCCTTGGAGCAAGCTACGTTGAACTATGGGCTATCTTCTTGGCTTTAGGTTTGGGTATGAGTTCCCCATGGCTACTGTTCGCGCTTTTCCCAAGCCTAACCAGACTGCTACCAAAACCGGGCAACTGGATGAATCACGTCAAACTTCTGTTTGGCTTAATGATGTTCATTACCAGCCTTTGGTTGGCAAGCCTGCTCAAACCATTTATCGGGCTGTTTCCGACCATTGTGCTCTGCGCGACTATTTTCATCGCGGTGTTGATCTGGGTGGGAGTGAAGCTCGGACGCAAAGTAATGGTGCCTTTATTAGCGATCACAACAGTACTGTCCGGTGTCGGTTTGATTGCAGGCAGCATGACGGCTGAACACTGGAGAACGCCTATCGTTGACGATCTTCCGTGGCAACCACTTGATGCTAAACAGATTCCAGCGTTAGTCGCTCAAGGGAAAACCGTGTTTGTTGATGTCACAGCAGATTGGTGTATCACCTGTAAGGCCAATAAAGTCGGCGTGATCTTACAAGACCCTGTCTACTCTCACCTACAGCAACAAGACATGGTATTGATGAAAGGCGACTGGACCACACCAAGTGAAAGCGTGACAGGATATTTACAAAGCAATGGTCGTTACGGCGTTCCATTCAATATTGTATATGGACCGAAGGTTCCAACAGGCATACCACTGCCAGTTATTTTGGATGGCGATACCGTGGTTCAAGCAATTAACACTGCGAGGTAATCATCATGACTAAATCAAACCAGTCCGAGCAGGATGATCAAACCGAAAATAATGAGCAGAAGAGTCTAGGTCAACACATCAAGCGTTGGTCCAAAGAGCTGCTTTCGATTCTATTGATTGTCGGAGTAATCTCCGCGGCAATGGACTTCTATCGCTCACAGTCAATGCCTCAAGGTAACGCTATCCCTATGGTCGGTACTTCGATTCAAGGAGAAGAGATCGACTTGATAGAGTTGAGTAAACAAGGCGAGCCCGTGATCGTCTATTTTTGGGCGACCTGGTGTGGAGCTTGTAAATTTGTCAGTCCGAGTGTCGATTGGTTAGCCAAATCTCACAATGTCGTCTCTGTCTCTCTCTCTTCTGGTCCCGATGAGCGAGTGTCCCGTTACTTGCAAGCTAAGGACTACAACTTCGATGTACTCAACGACACCAGTGGACAAATTGGCCGTGACTGGGCGATCAGCGTGACACCGACCATCGCCATCATTAAAGATGGAGAGATCAAAAGTATTACAACGGGTGTTACCACACCGCTAGGTATTTGGTTGCGTGCTGCTTTGGCATAAACCAACCGAACTAATAACAATGCCACTCTTACTAAAAAGAGTGGCCTCAAGAAAGAGAATCAATAATGAAGAAACAACTACTGGCTGGCATGATTTTAAGTGCTCTATTTTCGACGACTGCACTAGCAGCACTTAGCCCTCAACAAGAACAGCAACTGGAAGAGATCAATAACTTTTTAAAAGAGAACCCTGAAACCATTTCAGGTCTGCATACTAGCCTTCAACAATATTTAGCGGGTAAAGAGCAAGCAGAAAAGGCGCAAGCTGATAGTCAAGAATGGCTCTACAATAATCCGGCTCACCCGATTATGGGTAACCCAGATAGTAAGAACATCATCATTAACTTCACTGACTACAACTGTCCTTTCTGTAAACGATTAGAGAAAGCTCTTGGACAACTGGTAGAAGAAGAGAAAGATCTCAAAGTCATCAACGTTTACGTGTCGTTCAAGCAACAGAAGCTTGATAAGATCGAAACCAACTCTGCGCTGTATGCAATGAACGTTTGGCAACAAAAGCCAGAAGTGTACACCGAAGTGCATGACCTGCTAGTAGCAAAAAGCGGACTGCATACTACTCGCTCTTTAGAAGCAGTGGCGAAACGCACAGGTACAGAAGAGCTGCTAAAGTCGACACCAGAGCTTGATTCGGTTCTCACTACCAACCACCAAACATTTTCAGCGCTGGGCTTAACTGGCACACCGACAATGATCATCAATGGCCAGTTCCTTCCGGGATACATGCCTTATGACAAACTTAAAGACGTCGTAGACCAAGCGTTTTAAGTAAGAATAAAAAATGGAAGCGAATCACGCTTCCATTTTTCGTCATCTCAATGAAATTAAAGTGGTTTCAAAGTGTCATCATTAGTCCACATAAGTTTCACTTACAGCGACTAACTTAAAGGCGTTGAAACAAAGAGTTCAACACCCACGCCTACTCTATGGCACTGTCCTTTAACCGAGCTCTGCTCGGTTTTTTTTGTCTTCTGTTTGATGCGCTTTTCGTATCTAACAAAGTAGACGAACAACCAAAGCACCTGGCTCCCTCAGAGCATCAACGTTATAGCTCAATACATGCCCTTTCGAAGGTGACAAATAACGACGACATTCGTTACCAAACGCATCGTATTGGATCGCTAACAAGTCACCAGCAACAACCTGCTGCAACATAGAGACTTGAGGCAATACAAAACCACCAATATCCGCTCGAATAGAGACAACACTGTCACCTGCAACCCAATCGATATCAGGTAAGACTGCAGCTTCAAGGTTTTCACTTAACATGTCGTAGTAGCTGAGTATATTGAACACACCATCCACAGCGCGTTGAATCATCTCTGGTTGCGTGACTTTACCCATACCCACTTCAACGGTAACGCTTGGAATACCACTACGGTTCCAAACCGTTTCCAAAATACCCGGATCACCTGGATCATTCAGAACACAATCAGGTTTCATTAGGCGTGCCATTTCAACACATTGCTCAATGCGATAGTCAGCAAATACATACAGAGGGTAAACTGCACCACGGGTTTGGGTATGAAGATCAACAGCAAACGTCGCATTATGCTTAAGTAGATGCTCCCATAATGACGCGACAAATCGCTCTGCCGCTAAACCATGAGCATCTCCGGGAAATAGGCGATTTAAATTGGCAGGGCAAGACCCCGGATCCGATGATACAAAGTCACGGCTATGATTCAGCAGACCCGGCAAGTTGACGGTTGGGACGATTGTTACCGTTCCTTTCAACTCTTTTCCAACCAGTTCTCGAATAATCTGTTGTGCCGCGAGCACGCCATTCAGTTCATCACCGTGAATACCTGCGGTTATCATCAACTTCGGACCGTCTTGGCTCCCTTTGAAAACAGACACTGGCATGTTTTTAGGTTGACCAAGGCCATCACTGGTCACTTGGAACCAAAATTGATGTTCGCCCACAGGGAGATCATCAACATTAAGAGAGGTAATTACCTGTCTTCCTTGTAACACATCTCCTAAATACTCTGTTTTCATTCGGTTTCCCCGCTACTGCGCCTAGTTTAATCCGTTTGCCACAGTTTGAATCATAACCTAATCGATCCTTAGAACAACCTTTAATTCTATGAATGAATTGAAGCATAACAATAAGTTACCTATAGAATTCCCTCTCACCCTCGGCGTGAATAATTAGTCAAAAAACACAAACAAAAACGACCAGATATGCACAATAGAAAATAAAAATGAAACAAAAGTGCAATGAAATTAATAACTAACAAAAAGTTCCCTATTCACGAAAATGTAATTTCCCAGAAATGAAAGCTTAATTTGGCTGCTCTAAATTAACCCCATCTCGAAAAGAACGAGCACAGCGCTCACGGAATTTACAATACAAGGTAAGTGATTATGAAAAAGGCAGTTCTAGCTTCTGCAGTGGTAGCAGCACTAGTTTCAGGTTCATCTCTAGCAGCAACAGTTTACAGCTCTGACGGCACTGAGCTTAAAATCGGCGGTCGTGCGGAATTCCGTGGCGATTTCATCGGTTCAGGTGGTGAAGAAGTTGAAGGCTCTATGGAAGACAAAACTCGCTTCCGTCTAAACCTGAAAGGTGAAACTCAATTAACTGATACAGCAACTGCGTTTGGCTTCTACGAAGCAGAACAAGGCTCTGGCGACGATACATTTAAAAACCGCTACATGTACGCTGGTGTTGATTTTGATGGCCAAGCTATCTCTTTCGGTCGTCAAGACATGGCTTCTGTTATCGTTTCTGATTTCACCGATATCACTGAGTTCTCAGGCGTACAACAAGTTATCGATTCGGCTTCTGACAAAGAAGACGGTGTATTCGCATACCGTGGTGGCTTCGATGCACTTCAACTAGAAGCGACTTACAAAACAAACAGTGCAAAAGATTCTGATGGCTACGGAATTTCAGGTGTTTACTCTCTGCCAATCGGTCTAGATCTTGGTCTGACTTACGCAGCTGAAGACCTAGGTGCTGGTGCAGGTAGCGCAAACCAAGTTCTAGCTGGTGTTGCTTACTCGCTAGACAGCCTATACCTTGCAGCGACTTACTCTACGGGTGACCTAGATGACAAGGCGACAGGTACAGACGAAGAGTCGTTCACAGCTATGGAATTCGCAGCTCAGTACAAGTTCACTAAGCAAATCTCTGCAGCAGCGGTATACACGTACCAAGAAAACGAACTAGCGAACGGCACAAAAGTTGACGCTACAGACGGTATCGAACTTGCGGGTTACTACAAGTTCAACAGCAACTTCCGTACTTACCTATCGTACTACCTTAATGGTCTAGACGAAGTGAAGACTGCTGGCGTTGTCACTGAAGGTGAAGACACACTTCGCCTAGGTGTACGCTACGACTTCTAATCTCGTCTTCTAGATAGACTTTCTAAAAGCTGGGCAATTGCTCAGCTTTTTTGTTTCTTCAATTATTTTGACCAAGTTCATCAACGCTTTTTTCTGGTTTCATTGGCCTAAATCCGTATCATACGTAAACCACATCAATGAATTAGAAACATTATGTCTCAACATCACCCGATTCAAGGCGCAAGCTGGATGCTTACCGCTGGCCTTGCATTCGCGATCATCAACAGTTTAACCCAAATCGCCAGTATTCATTTTGGGCTCGCATCGACTACTGTTGCTGTTATTCAATACGCCATTGCATTCTTTGCGATTCTTCCTTATTTGCAGACTCTGGGTATTCGTAGAGCCTTGCAAACTAACAATCTTAAAATGCACATCGCGCGCGTATTTTTATCGGTTATTGGTATTCAGTTGTGGATATGGGCACTCGCCTATCCAGTGCCAATTTGGCAAGGTATTGCACTATTGATGACCTCTCCACTGTTTGCGACTGTTGGTTCAGGGTTGTTCTTAAAAGAGACTGTCGGTACTGCGCGCTGGGGAGCGACCATTGCAGGTTTTACTGGTGCGATGATCATTTTAGAACCATGGGCAGAAGACTTTAGCTGGGCAACACTTCTACCTGTTGGCGCTGCTTTTTTCTGGGCATGCTACTCACTGATGGTGAAAAAGCTCTCTTCTGATGACAGTCCTTCAACCATGGTGGTGTACCTACTGCTACTCATCACGCCATTCAACATCCTATTGGCAGCACCTGAATGGCAAATGCCGAGTGGTTTTAACATCTGGGCAATTCTGGTTGTTATTGGCGTACTGACCGCACTAGCACAGTGGGCCATTGTAAAGGCGTATTCGGTTGCCGATGCCTCATTTGTTCAACCATTCGATCACGCGAAATTACCACTGAATGTGCTGGCGGGCTGGATTGTATTTAGCTGGGTACCACCAGGTCGTCTCTGGCTTGGTGCCGCGATCATCATCGCTTCAGTTGCTTTCATCACCCATTGGGAAACTAAGAAAGAGCGATAAGATTGTTACGCTCATGCAAAATGCTGTAAGTGCTAAAAGATAGGGAAATACAGATAAATTTAAATTTCTTTGAAAGAAAAATTTGAGCTTATCGTTCTATATTTACAAGAGATTTAAAACGAGGATGTCACTATGAGCAAACCAATTAAAATTACCTTGTATCGCTGGGGCGGAAGCTGGGGACCATTCAAGGTCAATATCCCATGTGGTGAGTGTACCCTAACCAAAGATATTCTACAGGACACGTTCGATAACGAGCTTTCCGATGTGGATGTCGAGCTAGAGGTGAAAGATTGGTTGTCTCACTGGTGGGAGCCATTAAGATATGGCGCTTGGCATGCTCCAATCCTTGTCGTTGAAGGTAAAGTTGTTAGCCAAGGTGAAGCTCTAAACCGTGGTGTATTAGTACAGTCCGTCATCAAAGAGTGGACAGAGCGCGACACGCTAAAAGGCAACATTGTTTATGGTAAAGCGACTTGCCCTTTCTGTGTAAAAGCGAAGAAGATGCTTGATGAAGCGGGTATCGAATACCAGTACCACGACGTTGTAAAAGACAGTGCTGCACTGTACCGAATGATCCCTGAAGTGAAGGCACACATTGGACAGAAAACACCCGTTACTGTGCCTCAAATCTGGCTAGACGGTCAATACATTGGTGGTGCTGACAACCTAGAAGCTTGGATGAAAGAGAAGGGTTTAGATGCCATCCCAAACAACGTGGTTGATCTTTCTAACCAATCCACTGGCTAAGATAGAGTTACAAAGATCATCGCTCAGAATTTTGTGTCCATCCACAAAGAGACGTATCAACAGTAATTGTAATTGAACCGCTGTTCTGTTGAATACGAAAAAGGCCTTAAGCTTTTCGCTTAAGGCCTTTTAAAATCCATTTAGATCAATGACTAGTTTGCCATTTTCTTCATCATTCGCTTAACGAATGAGATTTTCTTCTGTTTTGGTTTGCCATGTAGCGCTTCGTGCATCATGTTTTTCGCCACAATATGACCCACGTAAACATTGCCTAATTCGTAACTCATAATAATCACCACAGATGTAATAAATTTTCTTTATGTGGTAATTTTACACCTAAAAACCCCAAAAACAAGACTTAAGTCACACTTTTTAGTAATTAATTTACATCAATAGTTAGATAGGCTCATTTATACCTACAAAAAAGCTCTACCGAAGTAGAGCTTCATTTTTAAACTATTTGCGCTGCAACTTTTATCTTGTAGCGTGGCTTGGTCTTATAACGCACTGACTCTTATAAAACAGACCAGTACAGATAATGCTGATTAGCTACGCTTAGGTTGACGATATGTTTTGCCTGCCGTTTGGTAAGTTTCTTTTTGCTTAACACCAAACATTGAGTCAAAGAACCATGCTGCGAATTTGATCAGATCATCGCCTTCGTTCATTACATGCTCAACAAACTCTTGCTCTTCACCCTGCTCATTCTCTTGCTGAGTAACATGGTAAATACGCTTTTCGTTTTCTACTTCAGCAAGCGCAAATTGACCACTCAATGACGCTGCTGCTTCTGCGACTTCAGTCTCTTCGCTGCTCTTTAGCAGTTCTAGAGCTTGAGGAAGCGTCTCAAGATCACAGATAGCCTTTACCAATGTTTCGAATTCTTTATGCTGCATGATTTATTTACCTATTAAATGAACCCGCACATTGTAAGAAACGGCGTCGTTAAACTCAATCATTACGATGCATACTGCTTCGAACGGCTACTCTCTTCGACGCCACGCTTAATTGAGGTAAACAGTACCAGCCCCATCACACTACCTGATACCAGATAGAACCAACCAAGTTGCACATGAGTCGTAACCCAAGTTTCAACTAAATAACCGCCTAACAACCCAGCCAAACACATCTGAATTGAGCCAGAGAGTGCAGATACCGCACCCGCTTGTTTTTTATGAGGTTCAAGAAGCATACTGATAGATAGTGGAAAAGAGATACCTTGTGCGATAGCCAACCAAGTAAATGCCCATACCAGATTAAAAATCGTCAGTTCACTCATTAATAACCAAGTACCAGCCGCAAAAATGATCGTTATCGCCGCTGCCATTAGTTGAGTCATTGAAAAGCGTTTATTGAAGATATTCAACAGCACACTACCCATCATCAGCCCAGCGGAAGGTACTATCATTAGTGAGCCGTAATCCGCGGCACTCAGCCCGAGTTGCTCTTGCATCAAAAACGGGAACAAAGACAATGTCACCAAACTGGCAAGATAACTCACCCAGTTATAGCTCGCACTACCAACCACTTGGCGATTTAACAGCAAACTGCCGTAATTCTTAATCACGCTTTTCCATTCAAAGCGGCTCTTACCGTAAGGTAGGGTCTCTGGCAGGACAAAGTACCCCAAGGTATAAATCGCCGACAAGTAAATCAGAACAAACAAGAACACCGATTCCCAACCTAAATGGAATGCAATCCAACCACCAAAAACCGGCGCAATGATAGGAATAATCGATGCCGTTAGTGAGATGTAAGAGAGCGCTTTGGTAAGTTGCCCGCCATCGTAGCTGTCTCTAAGTACGCTTCGTCCTAGTACCGAAGCACTACCAGCTCCCAAGCCTTGTAATAGACGACCAAACTCTAACGCGCCAACGCTATCTGAGAAGGTAAAACAGATCACTGTACCAATCAGATAAACGCCCTGACCAAGCAAAAATATTGGTCGACGACCGACCGCATCAGACATAGGACCATAAAAGAGCTGAGATGCACCAAACCCCACTAGAAAGAGTGTGACAAGAAGTTGAACATCGACCTGAGAAATACCCAGATCCGATGAAATTAGTGGCAGTGATGGTAGGTATATACTCACCCCAACCTGCCCAGTCGCAATGATCATCATCGCAAGGAGCAGTGGCGTCTTTTTAAAGTCAGATGCGTTCAATATCGTTCCTTTTGGCTTAAATTTATTCATATAATGAGTCTACATTCAAAGCTAAGCGATGATAATTAGCCAATTTGGAATTAGATTAAGTCTTACTGGGAACGAATATGGATTGGATACTGAACGTTAAGAGTTACATCAAAGTGGTTGAAGAAGGCAGTTTTAACGGTGCGGCTCGTTCGCTGAATACCACCAGCTCAGCCATCAGTAAGCGCGTTAATTGGTTAGAAGATCGCATTGGAACACAACTCCTGAAGCGCACTACTCGTTCTATCAGTCAGACTGAAGCTGGAGCCCTTTTTTATACTCGTTCAAAAGCGCAGTTAGAAAACTGGCAATCGATCGTAGATGAAACGCGCTCAGTAAATCAGACACCTGCAGGCTTACTGAAAATCGGCGCTACCATTGCGGTAGGTTCCAAGTTTCTGGTGCAATACCTTGATGACTTTTTGGAAAAATACCCGGATATCAAGGTTCAACTAATCACCACCACTCCTGGCCAAGTACCTGAGCTCAGACTAGATTTGGTCATTAGCCGTGAATTAGAACAGCTCAACTCACTTGCTTTTAAAAAGTCGCCACTGTTTGAGCACAAAGCGGGCTTTTATGCCGCACCGAACTACATAGAAAAGCATGGCACTCCACAAGATATTACAGAACTCGATCAACATAATTCGTTGGTATGGGGAGAGCGCCCTGACCGTGAAGTGAAATTGGCCACAGGCAAACGGATTACCCTTCGAGGAAACTTTGCAACCACTAACCCAGAAGCTCTCTTTCATGCAGCAAAGCGTGGTATTGGCATTCTGTTAACTAACGGCACCATCATCAAAGAAGAGCTCAAACAGGGTAACTTGGTTCGTATTCTGCCAGACGTCACTGCGGACGAACTGATGGTTTATGCCTACTACCCTAAACTCGACTATTCCCACACCTTGACCACGCTATTTCTGGATCACTTAAAAGAGCGTTTACGACAAGAAGGGAGCCCACTCTATTAATCGCTCTGTCCCCCCGAATCAGCGAGAAAAGTTCTCAACGCCATTTGAAATCTGATTAACAAACGCCATACTAACTAATATGCATATACTAAATTAGATAAGCAATGGCTAGGGGGTGCATATGGTATACGCCCATAATCGCACTGAAATTGAGCTCAAAACTGTCGGGCAACTCCTCGAATTGGATGGCTTGGATCTTCTGGAGTCTGCCGTTTTGAGCCTACATAGCGCTTACGATACCGACTACACAAGCCTCGTTGAACGTAAGTATTTTCCCGACCAGATCTCACCGATGATCATCGCCCACGATCACCACATCCATCACGATAGAATTAATCCTCTGCATCGTCAGCTCTATCAAGAAGCCGTGCGTCACCATCATCCAGATAGTCACGCTGCGAGACACGTTATTGACATTCTGCCGTCAGAGGCCTTTACCCAAGTTGTTCAGACGAACTATTTACTAGCAATCCCAACCAAAACGCCGAGCGGCGAAGTCATGGGGGTATTACTGTCATCATTTAAGACGCCTTTGGATCAAGAGATTCAGCAAGAGATGATTCAACACCATCAGATCTTCGCCAACATCATGACGCATACCCTTAGAGAAATGTGGTTCAATGATCGATCTGAGCAACTCGTTCACCAACTCAGTTACGAGGTTTCTCACGATAGCCTAACAGGCCTGCTCAATCGTTCTTGTTTGGCGGATACGTTGGAGTCAATTACTCAACAGAGCCACCCACCTTTCGCCTTGGCGATTCTCGACATAGACAGTTTTAAAGCCATCAACGACATGCACGGCAACTACATTGGCGACAAGGTATTACAGAAATTAGCCGACATTCTCAAAGCAGTGGTACCCGAGAAGAACCTAACATTCCGCACCGCAGGCAATGAATTTGCCTTTATCACCTATCATTCAGATCCATTCAGTGTTTGTGACGCCATCTTAAGAGAGCTCAAACATAGTCGTATCGGCAGCACCCTGCAACTCGACTTCAACGTCAGTATTGGGTTAGCCCGCTCCCAGGACGGAATGAAAGACATCGAACAACTCATCTTTAATACCAGCCTCGCTTTAAAGGCGTGTAAACAGGCCCCCAATACTCGTGTTAAGTGTTACGACACGCACCTCAGCGCTGCTTATCATCGTAAGGCAGAACTTGTCACTGCATTAAAAGACGAGCTTTCACTACCCATCGACCCACATTCAGAGCAAGGGTTATACGTTGCTGTTCAACCTATAGTGAGTGCTCAGTCCCAGCGCTGGGATTATTTTGAAGTCTTGGCGCGTTGGCGCACGAAAAAGCACGGAAACATCTCCCCTGTCGAGTTTATTGAAGTGGCTGAGGAGTCTGGGCTGATAGTCGAACTGGGAGAAAGAGTCATTGAACTCGCATGCCGAGCAAAAACACTTCTAGAGAAAGAAATAGGGTACTCAGTGAAGCTTGGTATCAACTGTTCAGCGCACGAGTTACATGACAGCCAACGCTACCTCAACTACTTGACCAAGATGATTAAACATTTTCACTTCGACAAGCGCGACTTTGTTATCGAGCTAACAGAGACGGTGCTGCTGTCCCCGACTGAAGGGACTAAAAATGTGCTCAGCACGATGAGACAACAAGGCTTCACTATCGCACTTGATGACTTTGGTACTGGATATTCGAGCTTGAACTATATTCATAGTTACCCCATTGATTGCATCAAGATCGATGCGACCTTCATACAAGGGTTGCTGACCAGTGATACTGCTGAGAGCGTCGTCTGGCTTATTGTACAACTAGCAAATCGCCTAGGGGTGTCGTTGGTTGCGGAGGGAGTTGAGCATAAAGAGCAGCTCGAAACATTGCACGCTATGGGATGCGATAAGATACAAGGCTTTTTCTTCTCTTGTCCCTTGCCCGCGCAAGACATGATCGCCAAAATCCAAGGGCGGCCAACTTCTGAGTTAACTTCTAACAAAGATGAGATAGAGCTGGAGTGAACAGCCAACAACAAACAAACAAAAGCCATAAACAAATAAACCGTGAATAGCTAACTATTCACGGTTTATGTTTGAGCTTCACGATGACTTAAATGTTAGCTTGCTTCTCTAACAAAGCATCAGCTTTATCGCGCAATGCAAAGAAGTCCGCTTTCTCTTTCTTAGGCACCGAGTTTGCCATCGGGATATTCGCTTTCATTGCGTCAACTGGACGACCGCGTTCGATCAACTCATAGTGAAGGTGTGGACCCGTCACTCGACCTGTCTTACCCGATAGACCAATACGCTGACCACGCGACACTTGCTGTCCTTTGCGCACCAAGATCTTGCTTAGATGCAGGTAGCGGGTTTTGTAAGTACTGCTGTGTTGAATAACCACATAGTTACCCGCGTAAGGGTGTTTGCGGGTCATAATAACCGTACCATCACCTGTCGACTGTACTGGCGTACCAATTGGTGTCGCAAAGTCAGTACCGTTATGAGGTGAAACGCGCCCCGTCACAGGGTGCAGACGCTTCGGATTGAAATGCGAGCTCAAGCGCCAGTTGCGGCTAACAGGGTATCGCTGGAAAGCTCTCTGTAGGCTGTCACCCTTCGCATCATAGTATTGACCATCGCTGTGCAGATAAGCGGAGACTAAACGCCCGCGATTAACGATCTTCACCGCTTCAATTTCACGTTTACCTGTCGCAACACCGTCAACATATTGAGCACGCTGCAATACTTCAAAGGTGTCGCCAGCACGTAGGTCACGGCTAAAGTTAAGCTTGTCTTTAAGGAGAGAAACAACTTGGTCAATCTCGACACTACTTAGACCGAGTTTATTCGCTGAGGTAGAGAAACTGCCATGTATAGCCCCCACCATTGGCTTCTGTTTCCACTCGCCAGGGATAGAGATATCTTCAAACTCATAGCTGCCATCTTCAAGGCGACGATAGACGACCTTGTCAGCAACGTTGAAGCTTAGCTCCATCTTCTCAAGATTGTTCGTCTCTTCATTGCGCCAAAAACGCAGCTGGTTACCCGGCTGAAGCGTATCAAGCGCTAGGTAGTTTAGATCCGTCTCCATAACGCTCATCATCGACTGATAAGAGAAGCCCAACTGAGTGAAAATGCCACTCAAGCTGTCGCCAGTTTGGATCTGATATTCGAATGCCGGTGGTTCAGCCACGTTATGCGATGGAGAGAGAATTGACTCAATCACGGTTGAGTCTGGCAAGTTGAGTTCAATGGTTCCAGTTAAACTCGACTGGGATGAATTGATTGCTACGCCGATTAAGGCGAATACAGGCAATCCCAAAATGGTTATCTTTTTTACGGGCGAAAGCGCAGCAAACGGAGATGAAAATAGTTTTGAATACACGGTAAACAGGTCTTTCTACGATATAAAGACCATAGGATATGCTTTTCAAACGCATAAATCATCAATACATTGTCATAATATGACGCTAATCTTACTCGATCATGCTAAGTCATTGAGTTATTGTCGCCGAACTTTCCTAATATCTATTCACTGCAGAAATAAAAAAGCAGAGGCATTACAGCCTCTGCTTTATCATCCTTTATAATCGCTAACCGCCGTTATGCATTCGCCGTTGATACTAAGCAGTTATCTTCGCCAAACTCATTCGGGATGTAGCTGTCAGCATTGGCGTCATTGACCCATTGCTGATCGTCCACTAAGTAACGGAATTGAAACTCTCCATCTTTTGGTAGACGTGTTTTAAACTTGTAGACTTTCCCTTTTGCCAACTTCTTCATTGGCGTGGCCTTCCAGTCCAGGAAATCAGCGACAATAGACACTGAGTTCGCTTCTTGAGCCTCCAGCTCAAAGGTCACTTCTACTTCATCTTTGGTTTTAAAAAAGCGTTTGTTAATCATTCGCAAGCTCCATTTGTAAAAATCGTCCAACACAAAACCGATTTTGTGTCTAAATTTCAGTCAACTATCTAAGATAATATGTAATTTAGCTCACATAAACAACAAAACAATGCACTATTAAAACCTTTAATGCACTTCAATTGATTGCTTATTTACCGTAAAGCTCAATATCACTTTCTCGTCAGGCGCCTCTGCGTAAGACTGCTGAGCACTGTGTTGGTTGAAGCTCACCAAACCCTGATAGCTATTTTGAGCTTCACCACCCGCATTTGTGATATCCAAAGTTTCTAATTGAATGCGGTCACCTAAAAGAAGCTCATCCACCAACACTACACGACTGCGTGCTTTATCAAATTTAAACAATGCTAGGTAATGAAACACGCCAGAACCTTGATTGGAAACCCACATCGGTGCGACAAACATCTGACCTTGTCCGACAGTGAGTGCAACAATCTTATCTGTAGCCACTTGCACCGTACCTCGCTCTGCACCGGAATCATATCGACCAGAGGCGATATGCTTAGAGTCCATATATTCATCAATAAATGCGAATGCTTGGGTCTCTGGCACTTTAATTGTCCAAGGGTTGGTTGCTTTTAAGTCAAACACCAACTCAACCACTGGGTCGTAACTCACCTGAGACGAGGGGAATTTGGCCAATATCTCTTCATCAGTCAAACTAAAGCGATATAGACCCGCAACAATCACAACCACCAGCATCACAATTGGGATCAACAGGATCAGGGGAATCGGTAAAATTTTCTTTTTCATGGACTTCTATTCTTTGATTTTCATCGACTTGTGCAGACCTTAAATGGCTTTAGTATAATTAGCAATATGAGCTTAATCAGAAAGCGAGTTGTGCATGAATACAAATAGTGCGAATGAAAAAGCTGTAAGAAGTTGTGAATGTCGTTGTGGTGCCACCAGTTTGGTCTGTCGTGGCGAGCCACTCAGAACCGCGGTATGCCATTGCTATGAATGCCAAAAAAGAACAGGAAGTGTGTTTGGCGTACAGGCTAGATTTGCTAGCGAACAAGTCACTCTCAGTGGAGAAGTCACCAGTTTTTCACGCATTAGCGATAGCGGCAATGAAGTCCACTATCAATTCTGCCCTAAATGCGGCACCACCATGTTGTTACAAACCACAGGAGCACCAGATGCTCTGATCGTTCCCCTTGGTCTTTTCAAAGAGCGCGACTTTCCTATCCCTAGTTTTTCCGTGTATGAAGAGCGCAAACATGGCTGGGTTAAGTTTGATTGTGAAATGGAACGCTTTAACTAAATCGCTATTGATTGCCTAAGATCAAACTCTATTAATGGACAACGCTAGCGTTAGATTTTGCTAGCGTTATAATCCGCCCCTTCTTTCATTCATCAGGCCACGCGCATGATCTCTAAACTCCCTCGTTGGATCGAATATGGTGCACTGCTGCTTGCCGGTTTGGCGGGAAGTGTTAATGCAATTGGCCTGCTTGGATTCCAACATCAAGCGATTTCACATCTATCAGGTACCCTCTCTTTATTAGGGAGTAGCCTACTCACACCCTCATTGATCTCTTGGCATCTACTGTTAATTGTTGTCAGTTTCATGCTTGGCGCCGCATTTAGTGGTTTCTTCATTGAGAATCAAGCACTCAAGCTGGGAAGACGTTATGGCGTGGCACTTTGTATTGAAGGGACGTTGCTATTCATAGCGTTATGGGCACTGCTTAATGGCTACGCTTATGGTCAATACTTCGCGTCAGCGGCGTGTGGACTGCAAAATGCGATGATCACCACCTATAGCGGCGCTATCATCCGCACCACTCACATGAGCGGCATCATTACTGACCTTGGCATTATGATTGGCGCTCGTTTAAAAGGGACGCCTTTCGATCGCCGTAAAGCAAAGCTGCTACTCTTTATCGTAGTCGGCTTCTTATCAGGCGGTTTGGTGGGTGCTTGTCTATTCCAAAAATTCGAGATCACTGCATTGGCTTTCCCTGCTTCTTTTGCATTTGTGATCGCGTTTGTCTACTGGCTATACCTCTACCGCCAAACGAATAAGCTAGATATTTTATAAAAAACTAGCAACATAACCAAAACAAAAGTAACATCTGCGAAACTTTATACTAGACTTTCTGGCAATGGCAGCATGCAGGTGGTGAATATTTACCGATCCACGATGAATAGTATTGCAAGTTAGCATAATACTATGTAGTCTTGCCGCCAATGAAAGAATACGGATGTTTAGTGCATAAAAATGCCAAGGATGTGGCTTTTTACGAGTAGATATACGAGAACTATACAATGTCTAACAACATGAACACTGCGAATACTGAAAAATCAAAAAGCAGTTTCTGGATTTTCTTAATCCCATCGCTCATCGGTTTATTCTTATTCATGGCGCCTATCAGCTATGAGGGTGATCTAACCATTCCTGTTGCAATCCTTGCAAAATCCATTCAAGCCGTTTTTGGTGATGTTTTGGTGCCTGCAATCACAGCGATTGTTGCTTTTATGGCGCTCGCGTCTATTTGCACTAAACTTTTCAAGCCTGCGTTTATTCAATCTAGCCCATTCCTAAACGGCCTATTCAACCCATCTCCATTATGGTTGGCTGTACGTGTTATCGGTGGTGCGGCTGCTGTGATGACGTTCTTCCAAGTCGGTCCAATGGCGGTATGGGAAGAAAATACTGGTGGACTAGTGCTTGAAGGCCTACTGCCAACACTGTTCTCTGTCTTCATCTTTGCTGGTCTTCTACTGCCACTGCTACTTAACTTTGGTCTACTAGAGTTGTTTGGCACACTACTAAGTAAAGTAATGCGCCCTATCTTCAACCTACCAGGCCGTAGCGCGATCGATTGTATGGCATCTTGGTTGGGTGACGGTAGTGTCGGTATCTTGCTAACTAGCAAGCAGTACGAAAACAAGTTCTACACTCAGCGTGAAGCTGCAGTTGTTGGTACTACGTTCTCTGCAGTTTCTATTACATTCAGCCTTGTGGTTATCGCACAAGTAGAGCTAGAGCACCTGTTCCTACCTTTCTACGCTGCGATCTGTTTAGCAGGTTTCGTTGCAGCAGTTGTGATTCCTCGCCTACCACCACTAAGCATGAAAAAAGACACGTTTATTGACGGCTCTAAACCACAAGAAGATGCTGACGCAATCCCTGCAGGTCACAGCACTTTCTCTTGGGGTCTTGAGCTAGCGGTAAATAAAGCATCTCAAGTGAAGTCAGCGAAAGGTGTCTTTGGTGAAGGCGTGCGTAATGCTGTAGATATGGTATTTGGCGTACTTCCTGTTGTTATGGGCTTAGGTACTATCGCTCTTATTATTGCTGAGTACACCTCCATCTTCGCTATTCTTGGTCAGCCTTTCATTCCATTCTTGGAGCTACTAGGCGTACCTGAAGCGGTAGCAGCATCTGAAACGATCGTAGTTGGTTTCGCTGATATGTTTATCCCAGCAATCCTTGCAGCTTCTATTGATAACGAGATGACACGTTTCGTGATTGCAGCGATGTCGGTAACACAGCTTATCTACATGTCTGAAGTCGGTGCACTACTACTTGGAAGTAAGATCCCAGTTAACATCTTTGAACTGTTTATCATTTTCATTCTGCGTACGTTGATTACACTTCCAGTTATTGCTGGTGTAGCACATATGATATTCTAATTACGCATTGTGCAAAGATATTCAAAGCCTCACTTAGCGTGAGGCTTTTTTATTTCCCGCCTATACTAAACCACTTGTATATTATTTGAACGACCGTTTCATTTATTGATTAAATTAAATTGATAAGCTTTAAAAATAATTAAGTAAGTAGCTCTTCCCACTAGGCATTGTAATCGCCCAAGCCTTATGCATCATGCCCGCGCAAACGATTAACAAACATGACACACAAGTCTATGAACTTAAATGAGAAATATATAAATTAACAATATATGGAATTTTGTGTTGTTTATTTTGTTGTGGTTTTGTAATCTTTTTTGTGAAAATATCTTCAAGTAAGGAATTTATTTGCCGATATATATAAAACAATAAAAACAAAAGTTAATTTGGTCTTCGCAAAGCCTGTGAGAAGGGGAATACTCAATGAAATTTAGCCATAAGGTGGTCGCAGCATCATCGGCCTTACTGCTAGTCACAGTATCACTACTGTCTATTCAGCAGCTATACACTGTTCGAGGTGCGGTTGAGAGTCACGTCAACGCCAGCCTCAAGGAGATGGTTGCAGGTGTAAAAAATACCGTTGTATCTGAAATGACGGCCAAAAAAGCACTTGCCCAATCGACAACCGAAGTTATCGAAATTGCACCGCAAGATCGTGACTACGTGAAAACTATTTTGGAAAAACCAAAACTAAAGAACAGCTTCTTGGCAGTGGGCTTCGGTTATGAAGCCAACGGATTTGTTATCGAAAATGATGACGGTTGGGATGCAGGGCCAGATTACGATCCTCGCGTTCGTCCTTGGTATATCGATGCGAAAACAAATAACTCTCTTGTTGTAACAGCTCCATACGTGGATGCATCAAGCAAGAAAGTCATCATCTCTGTGGGTACACCAGTTAAGGATAATGGCCAATTCACCGCTGGTATGTTCTACGACCTAGAGCTGACCAACTTAGCGACACTGGTAAACAAGGTGAACTTGTTTGACGCGGGTTACCTATTCCTAGTAACAGCTGACGGCACAACCATCGCGCACCCAGAAGCGAAAAATAACGGTGAGAAGCTATCAAGCTACCTACCACAAGCTTCTATTCGTGAAGGTTCACAGAGTATCGAGGTTGATGGTAAGTCTTACCTAGTAAGCTTTACGCCAATCCCAAGCGAAAACTGGTACGTGGGTGCAATCCTAGACGAAGAGATCGCTTTCCAGACAGTTTCTGAGCTGAAAAATAGCTCTATCATCTACTCTTTGATTGCTGTTGTTCTAAGTGTTATCGCACTAACCGTTCTGATTCGCGTGCTAATGCGCCCACTGGATGCTCTGAACGAAGCGATCAATGACGTTGCAAGCGGTCAAGGTGATCTGACTAAGCGTCTAGATACCAACACTGACAAAGAGTTCTCTGAACTTGCGAAAGGCTTCAACACCTTTACCGAGAACCTTCAGAAACAGATCATTCAATCAAAAGCGATTGGTGTTGAAATCAAACGCGGCACTGAAATCACCGTTCAAGGTGCTGAAGAGTCTGCACACGCGATGAGCACGCAACTTCAAGAGCTTGAACAGCTAGCAACCGCAATGAACGAGATGGCAGTTACGGCTACTGAAGTTGCTAACAACGCTCAAGGCGCAGCAGCAGCGGCTCGTGAAGCGGATGAAGCGACACTAGATGGTACGTCAGTAGTAAGCGATACAACGCAAGCGATTGACAACCTATCTTCTCGTATCGACCAAGCGGTAGCAGAAGTAGAAGTACTTGAGTCCGCGACAGCAAACATTGAAACGATCTTGAAAGTAATCAATGACATTGCTGACCAAACTAACCTACTGGCACTAAATGCGGCTATTGAAGCGGCACGTGCAGGTGAATCAGGTCGCGGCTTTGCAGTTGTAGCAGATGAAGTTCGTACTCTAGCCCAGCGCACACAAGAGTCGACTACTGAGATCCGCAACATGATCGAACAACTTCAAGCAGGTGCAAGCTCAGTATCGAACGCGATGAATCAAAGCAAAGACACAGCGACTGATGCGGTAGAGCGCGCTCAAGAAGCGAACTCGGCACTTGATCGTATCCGTGATGCAATTCAACGCATCTCTGATATGAACATTCAAATCGCATCTGCGGCTGAAGAGCAGAGCTTAGTAGCGGAAGAGATCAACAACAACACAGTTAAGATCAAAGACCTATCTACTCAGGTATCAGAGTCTGCACAGCAAGCGAACGAAGCGATGCAAGTTCAAACAGACAATGTTCGTCAACAAGATGAGCTATTGAACAAATTCATCGTGTAACTTGCGTTAGCGTGCAATGGTTTAATCACAGTTAGTTAATGAAAAAAACAAAGGCCGGTTTGATAATCAACCGGCCTTTTTAATACAACTAATATACTGTCTGAGTGTTCAGTTACGCCGATTCATCCTCAGGGGTAGCAAGCAGCATCAAACAACTGTTGGCTTCCACTTTCAGCGTTAGCGTCTTTTCATCGCTCTCAAACACTTTACCTGAAAGCGTATCCGTCACAGAGCCACACCAAGTCAGATTGGCGGTTTTACTGCGCTTAGACTTGTTAATCACCACAATGCCTTTATCGCCACGAACGAACACCAATAGATCATCATTCGCTTCTACGACACGCATTGTTTCTCCGTGCGTGCAGTTGTGGAACTGGATCATGCCGCGCATATATGGCGCTTTCCAATCGTTAAGCCAACGAGGCTGACCATCACGGTCTTTAATGCCACTGGTATCGAGCTCGCTGTAAATCAGAGGTACACCGCCATCACGTCCTAAGATGAAAGCAGTAGCCAACTTCTCAGCGTCTTCATCCATCATGTACTCAAGGAACACATCGTTATTTGGGATATCGTGTGTCACTGCAAAGGTAATTGCGCGAGTGTTCGAGAGGGCTTGTCCAAAACAGTATGGGTTAATCAACGACTTAAAGCTTCCCTTCTTATCAAACGCCTTAAAGATGGTATTGAACAACGGGAAATCGTAAGCACCTAAACGAGTATGCTTCAGGTATGGCTCCAGAAACAGCTCATACTCTTCTTCTGTTGCGCCACCATCGGTAATGATCTCGCCGAAGATATGCATTTGCTCGCAAATATCGTCCGTCCATACCTTACGTAGGTGAGCTAACGTCATGTGCTTAGCGGCATCGATACGGAAGCCTTTCACACCCATGGCTTTCAATGCCTTCAAGTAGCTACGCTGTTGCTCAACAACATTTTCATTGTCTAACAGAGTTGGTAAACCCGGATCGGTAGGGCCACCAGTAATACGACCATTCTGCACTTCCCACTTATCACGCCAGTTCTTAATGCCGAACGCTTCCACAAAGTCATTCTCATCAAATAGTGGCTGTGACAAATCACCGAACAGGCGAATCGATTCGTAATATTCAGGGTCTTGTTGGTAATCGTTGCGATCGCTTTGATTTGGGTACGTCAAGTCACTACGAATACTCGACTCATTCGCCATATGGTTAAACACCACATCAACGTAGGTTCTTAGACCATGCTGTCTTAAGGTATCGACCATTGCAGCAAAGTCTTGGGTGTCACCCAACTGGTTGTCGATGACACGATAATCTTGGGGTTGGTAGCGCTGCCACCATTGGGTTGGTTTCTGTTGTGGTTTGTTCTTGTCACTACGTAGCGACTTCATTGCTGGTGAAACCAATACCGATTTGTAGCCTAATTCTTGAATCAGTGCAGCGCTATCCGCGATGTCTGCATAACGCCAATCGAAGGCGTGTAAAATAACATCCGTGGCTGGTTGGTTTAACATTGCTGAACTCTCCATGTGGTTCTCCTACCAAACTCAGTCGCAACCTTAAACTACAGAGTAAAAGACGAAGGTTGCAGATAAATTCTCTCTAAGAATGGCGTTCATTATATTGCTATGCCTAAGTTTTCCATCCTCCTACCTAGCAAGGGCTTAGGGGGATAAAACAGGGCGTAGCCTAAAATATCGCACAACATTTGGGATGAAGAACTCCGCCATATTTGAGTAAAACTGGCTTTAGGTATCAAAAAAGGAGCGTATTTACGCTCCTTTATATTCCATTACATGCTTAATGACTAGGTACGGTACAGTACTTTGACTACATGCCAGCCAAACTTGGTTTTCACTAAGTGAGGTACCAATGTTTCTCCGGTAAAGCACACTTTATCGAACTGAGGTACCATTTGGCCCTTTTTGAACTCACCTAAGTCGCCGCCTTTTTTTCCTGATGGGCAGGTTGAATACTTCTTAGCAAGAGTCTGAAATTTAGCACCTTTTTTCAGTTGCTTAATGATGTCTTCTGCCTGTTCTTTATGCTTCACTAAAATATGAAGCGCTGCTGCGGTTCTTGCCATGATCTTTCTCATTGTGTTGCGATGCGGGGATTTTAACTCAAGACTGACCAATCTTCACTCCATTAAGCTCGGCTAAACCCAAAACAACGGTAAAATTGATTAAGTCCCTTGCCGCAGTGCGTGATTCCATTTACATTGCTTTTTATAAATAAAAAAACAACGACGAAATCAGGAGACAACAATGGCGAAAACGATCAGTAAGGCGAGCCAGTCTCAGGGGATGCTTATGTTTAAGCTATCTTTGACGCAGAGTTTTGCAATCGGCACGTTGAAAGTAAGAGAGATCGTTCCCTTTCAACCAATGACTCAACTGCCCTACTCGCACCACCATGTTATCGGCACTGTCACCATTCGTGACTTGACCGTTCCTGTCATTGATATGTCGGCCGCGGTAGGCTTCCGTCCAATTTCACCTCAAGAGTACCAAAGCTGTGTTTTGATCGTCACAGACTGCTTGAGAACCGTTGTTGCATTCTTAGTCCGTTCTATCGATAAAATCATCGAGTGTGATTGGCGCAGTATCGAATCACCACCATCAAGTGTTGGTCAAAATGTATTTGTGACTGGTATTACACGCTATGAAGATCGCATCGTACAGATGCTGGATGTCGAGCTACTGCTATCCAAAATCTACCCAGAATATGAGAATGCTCAGATCCCAATGTTGACCGACGTTGAACGTGAGCGACTCAAAGCTCTGAACATTCTTTTGGTTGATGACTCACTCATCGCCAGAAAGCAGCTCTCTGATGCGCTCGACAGTATCAATATTCCTTATAGCATCTGTAACAACGGCATGGACGCACTGAAAATGATGCGTGAACAAGCGCAACGTGGGCAAGCGATCGACCTTCTGGTAAGTGATATTGAGATGCCAGGATTAGATGGCTATGAACTAGCCTTTGAAGTGCAAAACGATGATTCGCTGCGCCATGCTTACTGCATCTTACATACCTCATTATCAAGTGAAATCTGTGTTGATAGAGCCCAGCAGGTAGGTGCACACGAAGCACTAGAAAAGTTTAATGCCGGTGAGCTGATAGAAGCGATGCTTAAAGGCGCAAAATCGTTAGAAAATACACCTAAAAAGCAGCAAATTACGATTTAACGGTGAGAATCAGCTCACCGCTATCTTAAACTTTATTTCTTCGGCATTGGGTAGCTTTTACTCACAAATTCTACCTCTTCCACACCTTCGATAAAATTGGTTAGCGACGCCAATGCATACAGAGTGTTGGCGACTAAGTTGGCGTATTTGAACAAGATATCAGCAGGTGATTTTTTGCCGCTATGTTCGATCGCCACCAGCGCTCTTACCACTTTCTTTGCTTGGCAACGCGCCAAGTGCAACTCACTGGCTACTCGACAACCTCCTGGTAATACAAAGCCTGAGAAACCACCCTCTAAGCGTTCACGTATCGCATGATAATCGGTTTTAAGTTCACTCAACTCTAACTCAGTGATCGCCAGCTTTCCTCGAACCGAACCATTCAAGTGATAAACATTCGGCTACAGGCGAGTTAATACGTCGCGTACTTGTGGTTCAAGATCCATGGTAAGAACTAAGCCTATGCGACAACAAAGCTCATCGGAAAGGATCTCAAAGTCGCACGCTGGACTCTCTTCGTAAATAAACGGATAACAGAACTCATCCCAATCTCGGCTTACTGGTTTCACTTAATGCTCCTAATAGGTATCTCGCGCACACTATTAGATAATACCTTGGCAAAAGCAAACATAAACCCAACCTTAGGTGCATAAAAAAGGCCCTCACCACAAGCGAGAGCCATTTATCAATCAAGCAAAAGCTCAGACTATTCGTTTGATACTTTTTTGTGACCTTCTTGTAGGTGAACGAAGTCTACCAGATCATCGCCAGACACTTGGTATGCTTGACCAAAGCCTTTAACGAACAGGCCGTTTTCAGCTTTAAGGTTAAACAGTGAGAAATCTTGAAGTTGGCTTAGACCATCAATGATCTCGCCAAAACGGTCCTTCATTTGTCCGATAACTTGAGTCCAAAGCTCACTCTCACGCTCAACGACTGATGCCGTTGCATCAAACGTTAGACGCTTGCGTGCATAAAGCTGCTTTGAGCTCTCTTCGTCTTCGATCATCATCAATGACACGTTCGGGTTCGCTTTCAGATTGCGAGCGTGACGTGCGATATCAGAAATTAAAACAAAATAGCCCTCTTGGTTTTGAACAAACGGCGCGTAGCTCACGTTTGGACGACCTTCTTCATCAACAGTAGCCAGTTGCAGCGTACGACGCTCTTGACGGAACTCTTTGATTTCAGGACCTAAACGACCTTGAAGACGTTCTTGTTTTACTTGCTGTTCCATGGTGATTCCTTTATTTACTTTCTCTAAATTATTATATTTTTAGCCAAGGAGAAACTCCGATGCCTCTCCTTGGTTCGCTCTAATCGTTGCTTATCTCAAGTCGTGAAACTTGAGAATTAGCCTTGCGCCTTCAACGCGTTGAAGCGTTCTACTTGGTCAGCAATAAGCTCACGTTTCTCATCACGGCCTAGGTAGATCTTAAAGATGTTTTCGCCAGTCTCACTGAAGAAACCAAAGTAGTGACTCTCACGCCCCATGAATGGTTTGCTTACTAACGCCACATGTTTAACGTTGTCTAGTTTAAGGTGACCATGAAGCTCGCCCTCTTTGCCCATTAGGTTGTAGTAACCACGCGCCACTTTGCCTTTAGGGAAAGGCGCTTTAACTTCAAAGATTGAACCGAACGAATGCACGATCGTCGTTACTGGACCCCAGCCAACAAGACCTTCAAGGATCTCTTGAGCACGAGAGCCGTCTAGCATCACAGACATATCGCCTGGAAATGCAGCGACGACTTCTGCTTCTGTCACGTTCAGCTTTTCAGCAATAGCTGTAGGAAGTAGCTTTGGTTCTTCTTCAAGAATACGAGCGACGCTTTGCTCTAATGTTTCGATCATCTCTACCGTTGTATCTGTCATTGAATTCATTTCCATTATTAATTATGCGTGTTTCTTTACAGCATGAGGGTGATGAGCAGGACGCGACGGTCTTGCTTGTGGATTCGCTTCAAAGTATTCCGCATTCAAAACTTGAATAACGCTTTGCGCTAATGTCACAGCCCAAAAGCTGCCCGCAATGGTTAAAGTTAAGTAGTCTTCAGACAATTCGACCAGTCCGTTACTTTGCCAATGCGAAAATAGAGGTTTTAAATAGTCAAACGTGTCTTGTCCCATGAAGGTCGGCAGTAAGCTTCTGCGTACCACTCCAGAATCAAAACCCGCTTTAAGTGAAGAGAAAATAGGTTCAAGCTCGCTTTGCTTAGTCATCATGGCGATTGGAAGCTCACCACGCTTAACCGAGTCCATGTAGGTCTCTAGCGTTCGATGCTGCATTATGCCGTGACCACCGACATTACCACCGGCACCACAACCAATAGGCAGTACTTCGGCGTATGTCTTAGCTAAGCTGTTGTAGATGCTGCGTTCACGATTGTCGCGAGCCCAATGGTTCACACTCAGTTTCTTAACCTTGTGTTTTTCCATAAACTCGACGCCTGCCAAATACATGCTCGCTTTATCAGGTGTTGTCGCAGGAGGCGGAATCTTACCTTTATCAACCAAGTTCAGCATTGGTGCATCACCACCCACGATCAATTGGTATAGATCAATACCGTGTGCGCCTGTCGACATGTAATCGTGTAAGTCTTGCTCGAAGACATCCATGGTTTGATGTGGCAAACCATAAAGTAAGTCAAGTACGATTGGTGCTTGCTCGGTTTTACTCAACGAGCTGATTCTCTCTAGAACCACTTCGCGATCATCTAACCTTTTTGCACTGCGACGAACTTTGGTATTGAAGCTTTGAATACCAAAAGAAAATCGGTTGAAGCCACCTTCTAGCGCTCGGTCGAACATTTCATCACTGAAACGGTTAATTCTCCCTTCGAGAGTCATTTCCACGTCGTTCGCCAATGGGAAATGCTCACGAATCGCTTTGCCCAAAAGTTCAACTTGCATTGCAGACAAATCCGTTGGAGTGCCTCCACCAATGTAAACCGCATGGAAAAGACCAGATTGAGCCCAAGGTGTTTTCGCTTTTTGCTTCAACTCACAAAGCAAGGCTTCGAAATAATCGTCAACAAGTTTGCGGCTGGCTGCGTTCTGGAAAAAATTACAAAAAGTACAACGCACTCGGCAAAAAGGAATGTGGATATACAAACAACGTTTATCCTGTTTCTTTCCTTCCGTTAGCATCAATTCGTCGAACAAATTCAACTTATTATCTTGAGCAATTGGAGTCGCACTTCCACCAGCGTGTGCCGAGTGCTTTTTTGCAAACGCAAAACGCAGCGGATCTGGCGTTGAAACACCCAAAATAGATTCGTCAAATTTATAAATATCGAGAGTCATATAAATTACCTAAACGCTTACCGAGCCAAGCTTGGAAGACTATTCGCTAAAAACTGAGAGAATCATAAATAGCCTGAAATGATAATGCAATTGATAATTGATCTTATTTAGATTCTAGGCAATAATCGGTGCCAGATTTTCGTTTAGGTGAAGGGTTAATTGTGAACGTTCCAAGGTATGTCATAGCGGGGGGAGCCTCATTGGTGATTCATGCTGCGTTGTTGTTTGTCGCGCAAGAATCAAAGGTATTTGCTATGCCAGCTGGCGCAGAATCTAAAACTGTTGCTCTGAACTTTAAGCCACAAACTCAACGATCCGTTGAACGTGAAGAAACGGTCACCGAACCCGTTGAATCAGAAGTCACTCCTGAACCTGAAATTACAGAAACGCCTGTAGAACCCACACCACCTCCAGTAGCAGAACCGAAAAAGGTTCAGCCGAAAAAAGAAGCAATTACTAACAAACCAAAACCTGAGCCAAAAAAAGAGCTCGTCAAAAAGCCTGAGCCTAAACCGCCAGTTAAAAAACAGGTAAAGAAAAAACCTGTACAGAAAAAGCCCGTCGAAAAAAAAGTGGTTGAAAAGAAACCTGAGCCGGTTAAGCCACAACCGGACAAGAAAATCGCTGAGAAAAAAGTTAAGCGTAGCGAACACAGTGAAGCGCAACTTCAACCTGTAAACCAAGGTGTATCAAACTCTCAACCGGTATTGGTTAACAAGCCACGCTTTAGTGCTCGTCCGGTGCAACCTGTTTACCCAAGGCAAGCTAGACGCAGAGGCGTAGAGGGTGTCGCAACCTATGAGATTTGGCTTGATGAAGACGGCAAGCAAGTTAAGCAAGCATTAGTGAACTCTTCAGGTGCACTACTTCTTGATAAGGCCGCACTCGACGCAATCAAAAAATGGAAATTTTCACCACACACCGTAAATGGTCGAGCGATCGCTCACCGTGTACGAGTACCTGTTCGTTTTAACTTGGACTAAGAAATGCAACAAATCAGTTATGTACAAGAGCAATTGGGCCTAATGACGTGGCCATTGCTTATCTGCTCAGCGCTTACTGCAATGATCATCGTTGAGCGTATTTTCCAAGTGATGCTGAGTATCGGTGTTGGACGCCGCGCTATTCGTAAAGAGCTTCACCAGATCTCACCAACCAACACTCATCAAATTGAAACGCTAGCGGCTGACTTATCCAACAAGCGACCACTGCTTTACAAAGGCGTTTCGATGGTACTGGCTCATCACTCTTTTTCTAAGGGGTTACGTGAAGACGCAGCTGGAATCTGGCTTCAAGAGAAACGCCACCAGTTACATGCAGGTTTACGACTGCTTGGTTTGATCGGCGTTATCAGCCCACTTATCGGCCTACTGGGTACCGTTCTTGGATTAATCGAGATGTTTAAAGGCGTTGCTGCAACAACGGGCAGTATCACACCCAATGACCTAGCCGATGGACTCGGCCTTGCGATGCGCACCACCGCAGCAGGCTTGATCATCGCTCTTCCTGCCATTTCAGGTGCACAACTGTTAGGGCTATGGGCCGACAGAGTATTGGCTAAATTGGAACACACTCTGAACTACGTCAACGTGTGGCTAGAAGGTATGTCGATGCAACCAACCACGACTCAAGTTACCGCATCACAGCAGACCGCTACAACGGAAGGTGTGCGCTAGTCATGATCAAAGTCTCTCAGAATCACAATGCATCAAGCTTAACGCCTGATCTGACACCTCTTTTGGACATCATCTTTATCGTAATGGTGTTCTTGCTTCTTACCGCTTCCGTGAAGTTGGAGTCATTGGACGTTGAGTTACCGAGTAATGACAGCAGCAATGTGTCTGAGGTGCATAAAGACTCGATCAGCGTAAACCTGCTTAACCGCGAACCCTACTGGGCAATCAACGGTAAAGAGTACATTGATTGGGAGAACTTTAAGTTGGCGCTACTTGAAGAAGTCGGTTCTGGTGATAACAAGAAGCCAATCATCATTGGTGCGGACAAAACCGCGGATGTGCAGAACCTAGTTAAGTTGCTCTCCTTCCTACAGGACAACGGTATCCCAGCAACGCAACTACTGACTGAAGGCGAATAAACAGCTGACGTTAGGCGGCAAACCTCAAAGGCGTAGGCACCAATCTACGCCTCGTAAAGATTTCAAATCATGTCGGCCATATATGCGAACCGACAAAAACAGACAATAAGAATAGAATTATGAATACAATTAAAGAGCTCAATCACAATCATTCAATTAAAAAGCCGCTTAAGAAGGGGCTACTTTCGATGGCAGCGCTTTTAGGTTTCTCCCTCGCAACTCATTCAGCGATTGCGGCCGACGATGCGCACCAACAACGCATTATCAGTGCCGGTAGTGCAGTCACGGAACTCGTATTGGCACTTGGCGCCGAAGATCAATTGGTCGCAATTGATGTTACTAGCCGTTTCCCGCAATCAGACAAACTTCCTAAAATTGGCTACCACCGTAATCTATCAGCAGAAGGGCTTATTGCTCTGCAACCGACGACTCTTATCGGCTCTGATGAAATGGGTCCAGATACAGCAATATCTCAACTGAAATCTGCAGGGGTTGATGTTGAAATCGTTAACACCGAAGCAAGCGTAGAGGGCCTACTTAAGCGTATCGACCAAATCGCTGAGATCACGCATACAGAAGAGAACTCTAAAGCGGTAAAAGAGAGCGTGAATAAGAAAATCGCTGCGCTTGAAGCTAACCAAGTTCCTCAAAATGAAGCTAAGAAAGTGCTGTTCTTATTACTCCACGAAGGTCGCCCAGCGAACGTTGCGGGCAGTGAGACCTCTCCAAACGCGATCATCGAGCTTGCGGGTGGTATTAACCCAGCGGCTGAAAGCTTAACGTCTTATAAACCACTGTCTATGGAATCTATGGTTGAGATGCAACCAGACGTTATTCTTGTTAGTGGCCGTAGCTACCAAAAAATGGGCGGAGCAGACGCTATTTTGAAATCACTACCAATGCTAGCGGCTACGCCAGCGGGTATGAACAAGCAGATCATCACCGTCAACGGTAGCGCACTAGTTGGTGGCCTTGGCTTAGCGAGTCTTGCCGAAGCAAAACGTTTAAACGCACGTATTTATCCACAATAACTTACTGATTGTGCGTTTAGTTTAAGGCTCTCATTATGCTGTTAAGAACCGTACCTTTAAAAACATCAATGCTAGGCTTTGGTATCGCCCTAGTCTTCATTGCCCTGTTTTCGATTACTGTTGGACCAATGAACATTAGCTTGAGCGACAGTGCGGCAAGCTTGTTCAATCCAAACAATGAACTCGCGCCTCACATCAACCTGGTGATCCAAGAGATTCGATTGCCACGAACCATTCTGTGCATGGTGATTGGTGCCATACTAGCGCTATGTGGCGCAGTGATGCAGGGGCTGTTCAGAAACCCATTAGCAGAGCCGGGAATCATTGGTGTTTCCGCTGGTGCTGCTTTAGGTGCTGCGTTAGCAATCGTTCTTTTTTCTGAACTGAGCCTTAACTACCCAGGTTTCATGAACTTTGCAGCAGTACCAGTGTTCGCCTTTCTTGGTGGCGCATTAACGACACTTTTAGTTTATAAGCTGGGTACAGGTAAATTCGGTACTTCCGTGACCATCATGCTGCTGGCAGGTGTCGCAATTAGTGCCCTGTCTGGTGCTGGTATCGGTTTTTTAAACTTCATCGCTGATGATCAAATGCTGAGAGATCTCTCATTGTGGTCGATGGGGTCATTGGCGGGCGCTAAATGGTCTGGAATTGCATTGGCCCTTGTCACCTTGGTTGTATTGTTTATCTTGTTCTATCGCCAAGCTATGTCGTTAAATGCACTACTCCTTGGTGAGTCAGAAGCGCAACACTTAGGTATTCCCGTTCAAAAGCTCAAACGCCAATTGATCTTACTGACTGCGGCAGGCGTCGGCATTACGGTAAGTCTCTCAGGTATGATTGGATTCATTGGGTTAGTGATTCCTCACCTGGGTCGCATGCTTGCTGGTCCTGATCACCGTGTACTACTCCCTCTATCCGCAGTCCTAGGCGCACTATTACTCACAGCCGCTGACATGTTCTCACGTGTGGTACTGGCACCAGCCGAGCTGCCCGTTGGTATCGTGACTGCCATTATCGGCGCACCGTTTTTCCTATATCTACTCTTCCAACAAAAAGGGAGAATTCTGTAATGCACTCCCCAGCCTTAAAAGCCAGCGACATTCATGTAAAGTTTGGCAGCAAAGTGATTCTAGATAATGTCTCTATCGAGATTGAAGCGGGTAAAGTAACAACACTTCTTGGCCCGAATGGTGCCGGAAAAAGCACGTTACTCAAAGCGTTATGTCAAGAGATCGAAAGCCAAGGTAACATCAATTACTTTGGCCGAGACAGAGCACTATGGTCACCGAGCACACTGGCGAAGCATTTAGCGATGCTCCCACAACACAGCACGCTCACTTTTCCATTCCTAGCCAATGAAGTGGTTGAACTTGGTGGCATTCCACTACAAGAATCCAATCGAGCACTGACTAAAATCGCACAAGAGAAAATGGATACGGCGGACGTGTCTCATCTTGCTGCTCGTCTCTACCCATCACTTTCTGGTGGTGAAAAGCAGCGTGTGCATCTAGCGCGCGTGTTGACTCAACTGCATCACTCAGGTGATCAATGTGTATTGATGCTCGACGAGCCCACTTCAGCGCTCGATCTCGCTCATCAACACAACACACTGAAAATCGCTCGTAAAATGGCAGACGAACAAAACGCGGCAGTCATTGTGGTGCTACACGACTTGAACCTGGCCGCGCAGTATTCTGATCGTTTAGTCGTATTGAAAAGCGGGCAGTTAGTGTGTGATGGAACACCATGGGAAGCACTAAAGCCAGAGATGATTGAAGATGTCTACGGGTATCGGAGTATTGTTGAAAAACACCCTACTATGAGCTTCCCTCAAGTCCACCCTGCTGGCTAATAAACAAAAAGAGCACCTTACGGTGCTCTTTTTAGTTTCTAAAGGCTTAAAACGCCATTCACGGCCATTTAAGCTATTGTCCAGATTAACAATAGGTATTATTGCTAGAGATTTACATAATACTGAACGATTCCATGTACCTAATCAGGTACCTCTAAACGTTAGTCACCTCGCTGCTTTTGAAGCCACAATGAGAGCCAAATGATTGTTGACCACAAAAACAGCAGGCACAAAAAAAGCTCCTAATAAGGAGCTTTTCTTTCAATGGATTATTTGCTCATTTGAATTAGAGACTTACCAATTAACCATTCTAGTTCTTTACCACTTGTGTCGCCAAACTGAGTTTCAGTCAGTTTGTACAGGCGGTCAATACCGTTAGCAGCGAACTCGTGTGCGCTTTCTGATGTAACGATATGGTGGAATAGCAGGCGTAAGATTGCTAGGAACTCAGCATCTTCCAGGGCTTTAATCCAGCTATCAGAAAATGCATCTAAACCATTTTCGAAATCAATGTGTTCCATGAACATTTTGAAGATACGACCATCAAGCGCTGCCGTAAAATCTGTCTTCTTTGGAAAGTGGTGGCTAATACCAGTACGAGAAACACCCGTTTGTTGACTCAACGTCGTGTATGACATCTTGTCGTAACCCAGTCTTAGTAGCTGGTCAACTACGGCATCCATGATTTTCTGGATAGTGATTTCTGTATCTTCTTTACTACGCTTTGGCATATTCAGGCTCTTCTTTTTGTAAATCCATCTAACTCATCAAATGAAGTCAGAATGAAAATCGTTATCAGCATTATGTGAGTAAGGCGATTTTTCGCAAGTATTTGCGCCCAATAACACGAGAATACTCTGTACGACCAATTTTACAGTGTTGCGTCTTTGCGCACTTTGTTTAATTAGTCTTCGGAATTCACCTTACCGTTCTAAAGCAGTGTTTTAAAATAACCGCTTAGAATATGAAATGCGAAACAATAAATTCATTATATAAATACCTATCAAGCGATAGATACTCTTATAAAATCATTCAGGGTGCAACTAACTGAATGATGTTCTGACAAATTAATGACACTAATTTTCAGAAAAATATGAGCTTGATCACACCCATATTCACATTTATAAAACGCCATGCTCATTGTTTTCCTCAACAAACAACATAGCATACCAATGCAAGATAGGCCAAAGGATTTAATTTTTGTAGATACAGATCAAATTGCTCGGTAAAATAACCTCAGATTTTGTAAGAGGATTATTTATGAACCAAGATGTTGGCACTAATGATGTATGCGAAGCTTGCGGTTGCGCAGGCGAAATGGGGTTCATCATTAAAGAAGGCGACGATGTAGCGGAAGTTGTAATCTACGGTAACTCGAAGGAAGCGATGGAAGCAGAGCTAGCTAAGTACATTGATTTAGCTAAACAAGTTTCTAGCAGTGTTGAGTTTGAATCAACAGAACTAACAGAAGAAAGCAACGAACTACGTACACGTTTCAAGTTCGAAGTGAGCGCAGAGAAAATTATCTTTGAACTGAAAACACGTTCAATCGCACGATAACGCGCCCTACTCTATTGATTAAGACGAGCCTATTGCTCGTCTTTTTTTTCGAGTGTTTTCCATGAAAGAGCGCCATTTGTCTCGAAATCATTCTGTTCTGCACACTGAATCACTACTCCTGATATTTCCAGAATAGCACCTAAACTGTAAGCCTTATCATCGTAATAACAGACCCGTGGGTGCGTATTCTTTTGCGATACAACCACCGCCTTTTTCGCCGGTACAGAAATAATATTGTCGGCATAAACGTTTGCATTATTCCCAAATAGACCTGAGATTACTGTCAAAGATATGACTTTAATTGCATTTAATCTTTTCACTTATATTTCGCCCTCTGTTTAATTGGCTAAATTTAACAATTATCGGCAATATTTCTGGGCTCGTATGCAATTTCCGATATAGTAAGCGCAACTCTGTTAGAAGATCGTCATTATGCTCAGAATTGTCACATTGCTTGCGTGCTTACTCACCATATCAAATAGTTACTCCCAGCCCCTCGATCACTATCAAATATTGAATCATCTCGACAATTACGGAAATCTTTATCTGCGTAATAAGCCTTATACCGAATTACCAACAGGGTTAGTTGTCAAAGGTAATTTAAATATAGAGAAAACGTCTATCAAACAACTACCGAAAGAGCTCGAAATTGGTGGTAGTCTACAAGCGGCGAATAGCTTGCTCAGACGTGTACCAGCAGGCACCTCTATCAAAGGTTACGCCAACTTACTTGGGAGTCAGATACAAAGTTGGCCGAAGGGCGTCAAGGTTGGTGGCTTTATCAACTTCACCGATACGCCACTGAAAAAGCTACCAAATGGCTTTCGCGTGAAAGGCGATCTGAGTTTGATTCGAACCCCCCTAACCGAACTGCCAAATGGCATTGTGGTTGAAGGGAATCTTTATATTGGTGGTTCTGCGATTACACAGTTCCCCGACGTGATGACAGTGAATGGCAATATCTATCTCGGTGGTAATGTCATTAGCAAATGGCCAACGACATTGAATCTGGGTGGCGCGGTAGCGCGCTAGCTAGGAAAGTTGGGGCATGACGAGTTGCCATGTATTGCGATCAAAAAAGGAGCATGACGCTCCTTTTTATTTTTATCTGCCGTCGTTAAATCATTAGACCGAATTTAGCCGACATTCTTTACTGGGTTAGCATAGCTATCGATCAAGTACTGATGCGCACCTTGAGGGATGCTTGATAGTTTCTCTTCAAACTCACGCTTCACCGCTTCAGTAATGCTGTCGTCTTCTTTATCTGCTGCCAGTAGGTTCACAGGGAACAGCTTGTAGTTCTCATGAATTTGGCGGTCAATCTCTTCAGCTAGTGCTTCTGGCGTTTCAAAATCTTGGTCAATCACAGAACCAAAGCCAACATGTACATGGCCTTTATTGCCCACGATACCTTGAATGATGCTTTCGATATCTTCAAATTCGCCTTTCTCATACGAACCATTGACGTCTTTTTCGAACAACTCTAGTGCTTTTGCCGTATCACACGGGTCATTTTCGTAAGAGATCGCAACCGGTACGATCTTCAATGACTTAACATACTCAGCGAAAGCAACTTTCTGTTTACGACCTTCAACATGGAACATCTTCAGGATAGCTGGATCAGTGAAGTCGTTACCGTCTTTTGCACGCCCTTCTTTCTGCGCAATCCAGATAGAGTTACCCGTATCTAGAGAGTGCTTAATATAAGAAGAGAGTTGGCCAAGCGCTTTCATCATCTCACGCGGCCCTTTAAGCGAGCGCTTAACAATAAAGCTCTTGTTCAGACGCATAAGTTCAGTCGCGCATGGCTTCTTAAGCAGGTTATCACCAATCGCAATACGGCATGTGTTGTGGTTTTGCTGATGCAGTGCATAGTTAACCAAAGCCGGATCCATAGCGATATCACGGTGGTTAGAGACAAACAAGTAAGACTGATTTTGATCTAACGATTCTAGTCCTGTGTAAGTCACACCTTTAGTGGTATTCGCTAAGGTATCACGAAGGTACTTTTTCACTTCGATCTGAATCGCTTCTACGCTCTGCAACTTGCTCCACTTCATTTTTAGGTAAACACGCAAGATTGGGCTCATGATTGCTTGGAACCAAGCTGCGTGATTCGAGAAACGATAGTTTAGGATCGCGCTGATGAATTCTTCATCATTGATTAGGCGATCGAGTGCCGCAGGAATTTCGTCGTCATTATAAGGACGGATATCAATATATGGATCAGTCTGAGAGGTCATTTTTCACTACATCTAATAAAAAGCTGGCTCATTCTACGCATTGTTTTGCTTTCTCGCAGCTACAGAGCCCATACTTTTGACAAGGTCAGACCAGAAACATCGGATTTACCTGCATTATTGTTGGCATACGTCAAAATTAACGGTAATCTTAGCGGCCGCAAAACTAAGGACCTTCTATGAACTTCGCTATCGAATACACATCGGCTTACTACTCCCACCTAGAAATCACTCCTAGAAAAAAAGTGGTAAAACATAGCCTTGTATCCGTTGAAAGCGGATTAGTTTTGATTAAGATTGGTAAACAGGAACACGCCATTGAGCCGGGTCAAAGCCTTTGGATCCCGTTTGATTGCTTAACTTCCCTCACCTACTTTCCGAACACGCGAATCGCACGCGTCGACTTTTCAGTGCGCCTAACCGATGCTTTCCCTAAGCAAGCGGGCTACGTGAACCAAACACCACTTTCACAAGCTTTGCTCGATAAGCTCGCAACCTTGGCAGTTAAAAACAAAGACACCAACAATGCGTCTTCAACATTTAAAGAGTTATTAGCGGTAGTGAAACAAGAAGTATTGACCTTTAAACCATTGCTGTGTGAAAGCGAATTGTCGCAACGCTTCAACCGTTGGAACATTGAAGACTCACCACTGTCTCAAGAACAAACCCTAGTGATGGTGATGCGTGAAGCGAAAAAACGCATGCAGTCAGGTCAGAAGAAAGAGAAGGTAATTGACGAGTTATTCTCGGGGCAAACCGAAGAATTCGAGCAGCTGTGTATGCTGGTGTTTGGCGACACGCTGTAAACTGAAATACTCTGCCCAGACAACGAAAAAGCCGCGAACTCTATGAGAGTCGCGGCTTTTTTAATTCGGTGTGTTTTTCTAAAGCTTATTCTTTGTCTGAAATGAGTTCTGTTAGAACGGAAACTCTATCTGCATCATCATGTCGGCTTCTCTAGCATCGTGCCAGCGATAATCGAATCGCATACGAGGCTCACCCACTGATTTCTCACCAAACCCAATGCTGAGCTGCAAACCATGGTTTAGGATCCACTCTTCTGTGGTCATGTCGTACTTTTTATCTTCCAGATCTTCAGGAAACCACATCCCCAAGCCAACATAGTTCGAGCTAATGCTTTGAGTAATGATTGGTGAGTCTTTGGTTTGTAGTACCCAATCAGACCAGTAGTCGTTTGAAGAGGCTTCAGGTTCGTCACTAAACCCACTCAGGCTCAGCATTCTTTGGCTGAAAGATTCAAGGCTGTCTGAAAAGTTAAGGCATGTCGTCTGTTCATCCGAATCAAACATAATTGAGTCTAAGCTGAATAGATCACACTCAGCATGCGCATGCAAGCTGAAGGTAACGACGAAGCTGGTCGTTAAAAGTGCTCTTTTTAGCATAGTGCTCTGACCTCTAAGAATTAAGGACTACATTGTCTTATACAGCCCACCGTCTTGCAAGATGTTTGTAACTGACTTTGTACTCAAATTTGCAAAGTCATCACCATTTATAATCGCATTGCGAATATCGGTGCTACGAACTTTTACTTTTTCTGGGCAAGCCATCACAGACCAGCGTTCAGTGATCTCGTTAGACTTATAAAAAGACGAGAACTTAAAGAAGTTATCCGGCCCGATGACAAAAGTTATATCGGCCGTTGGATGAGATTCTTGAAGCTTTTTTAATACTGCGTACGTTGTGACGCTTTCACCTGGGCTGTACAAACTTTGCTCTACTAAAGATAGTTCAACTTGCTCAATAGCCAAGTCATTGATAAATGCCTCAACAAGCTGACATCGAATATCATAATCCAGCATGGTTTTTCCCCACGCGTGAGCAATGCTCGGAACAAGTAAAATTCGGTCGAAGTGCACCAAAGATTCAATGACACTTTTATGCCCTAAACTTGGTGGGTTAAATGCACTACCAAAAACCGCTATTTTTTCCATCGCTTGTCGCTGCCTTCTTTTATCTCACTGTGTAAAGAGGTTTTTATCTCTCTTGATTTCGGTATGATAACACTAGATTTCAATTTGCTTGCAGGAAAGGAATACGAATGGAACAGTTAATTCGTGATGAAATGCGCGTTCTACCATCAATTGACGCTCAATTTGAAGTAGATCGTCGTGTAGAGTTCATCAAAACCAAATTACAACAATCAGGATGTAAGTCTCTTGTACTGGGTATCAGCGGTGGCGTTGACTCAACAACATGTGGCCGACTCGCTCAGCTAGCAGTAGACAGTCTTAACGAATCAAGCAACAGCAACGATTACCAGTTTATCGCCGTTCGCCTACCTTACGGTGAGCAAAAAGACGAAGATGAAGCGCAGCTTGCTCTCTCTTTCATCCAACCATCTCAATCTGTATCAGTAAACATTAAAGCGGGCGTTGATGGCCTGCATGCCGCGTCTCATGTTGCGCTTGAAGGCAAAGGTCTTCTTCCTACTGACTCAGCTAAAATTGACTTCGTAAAAGGCAACGTAAAAGCTCGAGCTCGCATGATCGCTCAATACGAAATTGCAGGTTACGTTGGTGGCTTAGTTATCGGTACTGACCACTCGGCAGAAAACATCACAGGTTTCTACACAAAGCACGGTGACGGCGCTTGTGACCTTGCACCACTGTTTGGTCTGAGCAAACGCCAAGTACGTGAACTGGCAGCAACGTTAGGTGCACCAGAGCTTCTGGTGAAAAAGGTACCTACAGCTGACCTTGAAGAGCTAGATCCTCAGAAAGCAGACGAAGATGCACTAAACCTAACTTACGACCAGATCGATGACTTCCTAGAAGGCAAAGAGGTGTCTAAAGAGGTCTCTGATCGTCTAGTAAGCATCTACCAAGCGACGCAGCACAAGCGTCAACCGATCCCAACGATCTACGACTAAGCTCAGGTTGGTTGCGCAGTAATCTGCGTGCCTACCTAGCTCAAGACTCGCTAAGCAAAAGGCCGACGGTGAAGTTCACCGTCGGCCTTTTCATTCTGTTTTATCACCAGAATCTGTTGACCTTTGGCGATTAGTCGACCACTTCGATATCGGTTTGTGGTACACAACAACACGCCAGTACTTGCCCCATATTACGCTCATGATCTTGCAGCGCTGGAACATCAGGTTGATGCACTTGCCCGGACTCTAAAGTCACCTTACATGCTCCACAGAATCCAGCTCGGCAGCTAGACGCAATCGACACACCCGCGGCTTCCGCTTGTTCTAGCAAAGTACCTTGGTTGTTGCCCTCAAACAGATAACCATTAACGCTTAACTGCAGAGTTTTCACCACTTCTTCTGTTGCTTGGTTAACACCAAACGCTTCTTGATGGTAATGCTGTGGATTTAAACCCATTTGAATCAGCATCTTTTTAGCATTGTCCATAAAGCCATCTGGGCCACAAACAAATGCTTGGCGTCGGTGCAAGTCATCGATCTTCGCGATATGAGAAACGCTCAAACGCCCTGACAAACCTTGCCAATCTTTAGCTGGCTGACTAAGTGAGTAGATCACCTTTAGGCCTGGGTGCATATCAGCAATTTCTTGAATCTCTTGTTGATAAGGGATATCCAACTCGCTGCTGCACTGATGATAGAACACCACATCTTCTACTTGGTTGTGGTCGGCAAGGTAACGCAGCATAGAAAGCATAGGTGTGACACCGCTGCCTGCAGAAAGCAGCAAGAGCGGGTGATTTGGATTCTCTTCCAAGTAGAACGCACCATCAGGGTTTTGCGCCACTAATATATCACCCACTTGGAAATGGTCATTAAGCCAGTTTGAGATTCGGCCATCATCGACACGCTTTACCGAGATCGCAAGGCGACCTGCGCGTGATGGGCTTGAAGACAGTGTATAACGACGAGAAATCTTTTCGCCATCAATGGTCATCTCAATCGGTAGGTGCTGACCTGGCTGGTAGCTAGGTAGGACGTTGTCACCTTTGGCAGGCTCCAACCAAAACGTTGTAAAGTCGCGCGCGATCTCTTCACGCTCAACACATGTAAGATGCAACGACTCAACCCAGGTATCTTCATACTGCTCTTTAGGTTTGGTCTCTAGTACTTCAATCTTATCGCCTTCCTTAATCACACCTTCGTTTTTCGCTACAAGGTTCTGGCCAAAGAAAACACCACCAGTCTTATCAGCGCGGAACTGAGAGAAGGTATTCAGTGGCTCTTTTGAAGGACGAAACTCACCTTTATCTACATCAACCGTGGTTAAAATACAGCGCTGACAAGGTTTCACCGCTTCAAACTCGACTTCGCCAATTCGAATACGCTTCCAACCATCTTCACCAAACGCTTCAGTGTTCGAAACCACTAAGTTGGTACGAAATTGATCCATGGTATGCAATTCTGGGCTGCGGCGATTAAGTTCCGCTAGCGATGCTTCACTAATAATAAGAAGTGGGTAGCCATCAGCGAAGCTCACGTTATGCCCGAGCTTCTCACGCACACGATTGGACTGCTCGCCCGTAAACAGTAACTCGACACGTTGTCCAAGCACATCACTGAACCAATCATCTGCGGCATCATTGGTGGTGTATGCGGTGAAGTTGTCTTTCCAAACCGTGGCGGGTGTTTCCTGCATCTTGAACTCGCTATATTTCACACGCAGTGCAGGCTTACCTTCACATGTGAAAATCAAGCCATCCGGTTGCAAGCTAGAAGACACTTTTACCATTTGCGGATACTTACGAGCCGTTACCATTGAGCCATCCGCCAGCGCCAACATAAAGCGTCGGTCAAAACTCAGACCTTGTTTTTCTACCCACGCACTTGATAGCGAGATCCCGCCAACTGATTTAACAGGATAAACATTCACCTGAGAGAGATAAGGACTTTGAGCTTCCGAGGACTTTGACATAACGACTCCAGTGTTATTAGATTTTTTACAATGCTAACAAATGCACCCAGTTTTAGGAACTCGCTCGCACTAAACACTTGATACTCAGCTATTATATTGAGAAGTGAGCAAAATATACCTTTAACCATTAGTCGTGTTATAAACATCAGGAGCCTTGTGGCTGTGTATTTTTTATCAAGCTGCAAGGTGAGACTTTTGAAACGTCATTGAATAAAAAGGAATTATCATGAATAAGCTTCTCGTCATCATCTTATGTGTTCTTCTTCCACCACTTGGTGTGTTCGTCGCTCGTGGCGCAGGCAAAGACCTATTGATCAACATTGTACTCACGATCTTCTTCTGGGTTCCGGGAATGATTCACGGCTTATGGGTGGCGACTCGATAATCGAGCACATTTAATACAAATCAACCCTTTGCCTGTATAGATCGAAGCTTCTACCGATGAAGTAGTAAAAATAGGATGAAATAAAACGGCTTTTCCACTATCATCCTGTCGCCTAAACGTAAGCGATTGCTTTCACAGATTTCGCACTGTTTAGGCTCCAACTACATAACATTTCAATTGGTGGGAGCTTTCAATGACACAACTTACGATTACTCGTCCTGACGACTGGCACGTTCATCTACGCGATGGCGAAGTACTGAAAGATACAGTTCGCGATATCAGCCGTTACAATGGTCGAGCGTTAATCATGCCAAACACTGTCCCACCTGTAACTGATACAGAAATGGCGCTGGCTTACCGCGAGCGCATCATGGCAGAAAAGCCAAGTGATCAGTTCGAGCCACTGATGGCACTTTACCTAACAGACAACACAACTCCTGACGAGATCCGCAAAGCGAAAGCGTCCGGTGCAGTGGTAGCAGCGAAACTTTACCCAGCGGGTGCAACAACGAACTCTGATTCTGGTGTGACGTCTGCAAAGAACATCTACCACGTACTAGAAGCAATGCAAGAAGTAGGCATGTTGCTATTAGTTCATGGTGAAGTAACCACTCACGACGTTGATATCTTCGACCGTGAGAAAGAGTTCCTAGATACCGTTCTAGCGCCTATCGTTAACGACTTCCCTAACCTTAAGATTGTTCTAGAGCACATCACAACGGCTGATGCAGCGACATTCGTTAAAAACGCTAACGAGAACGTTGCAGCAACCATCACAGCACACCACCTACTGTACAACCGTAACCACATGTTGGTTGGCGGCATCAAGCCACACTTCTACTGCCTACCGATTCTTAAGCGTAACACCCACCAGCAAGCGCTAATTGAAGCAGCAACAAGTGGTAGCAAGAAGTTTTTCCTAGGTACAGACTCTGCACCTCACGCAAAAGGCGCGAAAGAGTCGGCATGTGGCTGTGCTGGTTCATACACGGCGCATGCTGCAGTAGAACTTTACGCTGAAGTGTTTGAGCAAGAAGGTAAACTTGAGAACCTAGAAGCTTTTGCAAGCCACAACGGCCCTGACTTCTACGGTGTACCTCGCAACACCGACACTGTGACTCTTACCAAGGAAGAGTGGAACGTAGCAGAAACAATGCCATTCGGTTCAGACATTGTTGTGCCAATCCGTGGCGGTGAGACAATCGGTTGGACAGTTAAATAAGTTCTTAATTTGTCGCAAAAATAATACGCCCTGCACTATCTGTGCAGGGCTTTTTTGTTTGTGAACAAAGTCACTTGCGAATCCATTAATCGTATCTAATCTTATATAAATAGTAACCACACTTATTAAATGGTTTGCATGAATTTAGGCTTAGATATCCGCACACTCTGTTTGATCATGGTCTTTTTATCGGGCACCTATTTTGTCGGGTTATTGATCAAACAACACAGTCAGCCTCAAACCACAGGCGTGCGCACGCTTTTCTATGCCATCTTGTTATTTATGATCGGCTTTTCGCTGCTCAGCTTCGGAAACGACATCAACTTATGGGTTTCCAAGATCCTTTCCAACGCGACTATTGCTGGCGGATTTTGCTTAATCGTATTGAGCCTATGCCAACTCAGACAATCACCAAAACACTACGCCGTTAGCAGCGGGTTAGCACTACTGATAACCATTGCCGCTCTTATCTACTTCACCTTTATTGCCCCCTCAACAAACGCTCGTGTGATTGTAATGAGCCTGTACATTACGCTCTGTAGCCTGGCGAGCATTAAAGTCATTAATGTTGGTACAGCCAAAGACCCTAGTTCTGCGCTCAGACTTTTGCTCGTTGTTTTGATCCTCCATTCAGTGTTCATGATGTATCGAATCTGGTTTACTCTAAATGAGGGCAACATAGGCGATTTCTTGTACGCAGGTAGCATTCATCAATTTGCTATCATTATCACTGCGCTTTTGATTAGTACTCTCGGGTTTACTTATAGCTGGATTCTTAACACTCGGCTCATGCAGTCTCTCTATAGCTCATCACTCAAAGACAGCCTTACCCAAGTCTATAATCGCGGTGCCATGACTGAGCTGATTCCTCGCGAGATCATACGCAACACTCGTTTTAACAACTCCATCTCTTTCATTATTCTGGATATTGATCATTTCAAGGAGATCAATGATCGATATGGTCATCAAACAGGTGACAGAGTGTTAAATGGTATAGGGCGATTACTACTCAATGAATTAAGAGGCCATGATCTTGCTTTTCGCTACGGCGGAGAAGAGTTTTTGATTGTGCTCCCTGAAACCAACTTTGACGGCGCTTGCCAAGTCGCTGAAAAACTCAGATTGCTGATTGAGCGCCAAAGGTTTTGGCTCAAGCAACCAAAACCTATTACTGCTAGTTTTGGGGTAAGCCTTCACCAAAAGGAAAACAGTCTCGCTCGTACCGTTAAACAAGCGGATATTGCGCTCTATTACGCCAAAGAACATGGTCGAAATGCCGTTGGGTGCTTTGACCAAAACCACAACTCCTCTCCAATGGTAGACGAGGCTTACTTGCTCGGTACTTCATCTCATTAGAACCTAAGTACATCGATTAAACGACGTGAGTTAAATGCATCATTAATGACTTCGCCACCTCATATCACTGATTCCAATAACAGTTGCTATCCAGTTAACAGCTGACTATTCTCTCTGCTTGCAATGGATTACACAGAGAAAGAATAATGAAAGACAGCTACTCCTACCCTATCGGTGAACCTGGCAAAAAGTGGACAGACGTTGAGCGTACAGCTTGGCGTGAAAGCCAAACGATCAAGCGTGAATATCAACAAGAAGTTGTGCCAAAGATCAAAGCACTGACTGAACGTTTCGACATTGAGCAATATGGTGCACTGAGCTATGACGAGGCTCGTTTCCCTCTATTCGCAATCAAAACGAAAGCTTGGGATGAGAACAAGCCAACGGTACTCGTGACTGGTGGTGTTCATGGCTACGAAACCAGCGGTGTTCATGGCGCGCTTAAGTTTGCAGATACACAAGCAGAACGCTACAGCCAATACTTCAACATCGTTATCGCGCCTTGTGTGAGCCCTTGGGGTTACGAAGTGATCAACCGTTGGAATCCAAACGCTGTCGATCCAAACCGCTCTTTCTATGACAATACGCCTGCAGAAGAGTCAGCGAACTTACGTGCACTCGTTGCTTCACTTCCACAAGAAGTACTGATGCACATTGATCTTCATGAAACCACAGACTCTGATGAGACAGAGTTCCGCCCTGCTCTAGCTGCGCGCGATGGCCTTGAATACATCGAAGGTATGATTCCAGATGGCTTCTACACAGTCGGTGACACAGAAAACCCGCAGCCTGACTTCCAAGAGGCGGTTATCGCTTCTGTAGAGAAAGTTACTCACATCGCGCCTGCGGATGCCGACGGTAAGATCATCGGTTCAGAGGTGACTCAACACGGCGTGATCAACTACCCAATGAAAGAGCTTGGTCTATGTGGCGGCGTAACCAACTGCAAGTACGGTACAACAACCGAGGTTTACCCAGATAGTGACAAAGTGACTGACGAAGAGTGTAATGATGCTCAAGTTGCGGCAATCGTGGGTGGCTTGGAGTATGTGATTAAGCATGAGCTAAGCGCGTAACAGACCCTAAAAAAAAAGAGCGACTCGCATTGAATGCTGTCGCTCTTTTTGTATCTGCTATTCAGGATTATCCGTTATCGCTAAAGTCACCTTACAGTGCGAAACTAAACCCTAGGCTGTAATCATCGCCGTTTTTTGCTGTGTACTCTTTGTCTTCACTGCACGCAGTTGGTCGGCCTTTCTCATCACCTTGTACCAAGCTAACCCAGTGTCTGATGCCTGAAGAGTAGCTCTCTTCCGTTTGACCAAATGTGGTACATGTCTCTAGCTGAATATCTTCGATATTTACAAGTTCTAGACGACCAGTGCCGGCACGAGCACCAATGGTAACCTCTACGTGTGTGCCGCTTTCGTCACGGAACAGGATTGCTGATGGCTTAGATTTGTCGCCTGCGTAAGCCACAAAGTGCTTCGCTCTTTTCAGACCCGTGTGTTCACCATTCTTAAAGTAAACTTGAACGTGACGGTAATCGATCTCATAGCTAACTGCATCTTCATGCGAACCACTTTCTAGAGGGAAAAGCGTGTCTAGCAGTTGCTTCGCCATGCGTTGCTTTTCCATCTGTTTGTCCGCTTTAACCATTTCGACAGCAAAGACAGCTTCAGCGATAAAGGTAGAATGGTTTCTGTGAAGTTCTGTTTTATCCAATGTAAGCATGTTCATAGTCTTTCCCTCGTACGGCTTTAAATTCCATCTAGATCAAAAAGCTTAATCGACCCGTTTTTAATTGATTATTGCGTTGTGTTTTGCAGTAACTAAAGATTACATCGATTTTAGAAACAATTTCACAACAAAAACTTCACAGTGTTAATTTTACAGATTTTGTCAATTTTACAGCGCGAGATCATTCTAATCAGAGGATCCATAACTAATTCCAAACCCTTCCTATATCACTGAAATTAAAAACAAAAAAAGCCGCACTAATGAGTGCGGCACCTTGGGCTTGGTAAATAACAGGGATTTTACAGTTTCACTTTTTTTGTGAAATTCGTTTTATTAGATTTCTGTTATCTGGTCGATTCCTTTAACTTCAAGCGCATCGCGTGAAGGACAGGTTCAGTGTAACCACTCGGCTGAGCACAGCCTTCAAAAACCAACTGACAAGCAGCTGAGAACGCAATGCTGTTTTCAAAATCATCCGCCATGTTGCGGTAATTTGGATCACCTGCGTTTTGCTCATCAACCACTGCAGCCATGCGCTTCATTGTGGCCATCACTTGCGCATCATCACAGATACCGTGACGAATCCAGTTTGCAATGTGCTGACTTGAGATACGCAGTGTTGCACGGTCTTCCATCAAGCCAACATCGTTGATGTCTGGCACCTTAGAACAACCAACACCTTGGTCAATCCAGCGCACTACGTAACCCAGAATACCTTGAGTGTTGTTATCAAGTTCACTCTGGATATCTTGAGCAGTCAGCTTTTGGTTACCTAGTAATGGAATCGTTAGGATGTCATCGACATTCGCTCTTACACGTTCACGAAGCTCTTTTTGACGACTCGGTACGCTCACTTGGTGGTAATGAAGTGCATGCAGTGTTGCTGCAGTCGGTGATGGAACCCATGCTGTGTTCGCACCCGCTTTAGGATGACCTAATTTAGCTTCCATCATCTTGGCCATGTTGTCTGGCTCTGGCCACATGCCTTTACCAATTTGCGCCTTGCCTTGTAGGCCACACGCTAAACCGAGATCGACGTTTTGATCTTCGTACGCGCCAATCCAAGTCATGGTTTTCAACTGTGCTTTTGGAGCAAACGGGCCCGCTTCCATGCTGGTATGAATCTCATCACCTGTGCGGTCTAGGAAACCGGTATTGATAAATACCACACGGTCTTTCGCGGCGCGGATACACTCTTTCAAGTTAACCGAGGTACGGCGCTCCTCATCCATAATGCCCACTTTAATCGTGAAACGCTCAAGACCTAGAGCATCTTCAATTCGACCAAACAACTCATTGGTAAACGCCACCTCTTCAGGGCCATGCATCTTAGGTTTTACGATGTTAATGCTATTGGCAGTCGAGTTTTGGTATGGGCTGTTACCCTTCAAATCATGCATTGCGATAAGCGAAGTAATCATGCCATCCATGATGCCTTCTGGTACTTCATTACCGTTTTCGTCGATGATTGCTGGGTTAGTCATTAGGTGCCCAACATTACGCACAAACAGCATGCTTCGGCCTTTCAGAGAGATCTCTCCGCCGCTAACACTGGTGTACTGACGATCTGGGTTGAGGCTGCGAACAATAGTCTTACCATTCTTCTCAAGCGACTCTTGTAAGTCACCTTTCATCAAGCCTAACCAGTTTCGGTAAGCGAGTGCTTTATCTTCACCATCTACCGCAGCAACAGAGTCTTCACAGTCCATAATGGTCGTGAGTGCCGCTTCAACCAGAACGTCTTTAACCCCAGCAGCATCTACGCTGCCGATAGGTGCACTCGGGTCAATTTGGATTTCGATATGAAGGTTATTGTGTTTAAGAAGAATACAAGAAGGTGCACTTGCCTCACCTCGGTAGCCGATGAACTGGCTGTGCTCGATAAGCGTAACTTCTTCACCGTTCTCTAGCGTTGCGGTAAGAGTATTACCTTTGCTGACATTACTGATGCTGTATTTAGTGACGTCTTTGTGGGAAACACCGTTTAATGGCGCTGCTTCGTCTAGAAATTCGCGAGCATACGCAACTACCTTGGCACCACGTACTGGGTTGAAGCTACCCCCTTTCTCTGCGCCATCTTCTTCACTGATCACATCCGTGCCGTAAAGGGCATCGTATAGGCTACCCCAACGTGCGTTTGCGGCATTAAGTGCAAAACGCGCATTCATGATAGGCACTACAAGTTGCGGGCCTGCTTGAGTTGCGATCTCTGGTTCTACGCTTGCTGTGGTGACTTCGAAATCATCGCCTTCTGGTACAAGGTAACCAATCTGTTGTAGGAATTGTTTGTACTCAACCGGATCCAGCGCTTGACCAGCTCGCTCTTGGTGCCACACATCAATTTGATGCTGAAGGTCATCACGCTTAATCAATAATTCTCGGTTCTTTGGGGCAAGGTCTTTAAGGATATCAGCAAAAGATTGCCAAAAATCTTCGGCGTTAATGCCTGTTCCCGGAATGACCTGTTCATTAATTAACTGGTAGAGGGTGCTATCAATGTTCAAGCTTCCCTGTTGAATACGACTGCTCATAAAATCTCTCTCAAATTAACCGATGACTACTCAATAAACTACGTAACGGACCAAAATTTAGCTAATTTATGCCATTTATATTGAATATTCATGAAAAAAATACCCATAAATCGGGGCTATCCTGTCACGCCGCTCTCTATTTCACTAGCGACACTTTTAATCAAACGACGCATCCATTGATGGTCGGGATTACTCTGCAATAACGGACTCCATGCCATCTTCACCTCAAAAGGTTCAATAGCAAATGGCGCAGGCTTGATCAGCAAATTTGGGTTATCCCTTTGCAGTTGAGCCGCCTTTGTTGGAATCGTCAGAATCAGATTCTTCTGTTGGGCAAAAAGAATGGCCGACAAATAATGTCGCGTAAACACCGTGATGTTTCTCGTTTTACCGATACGCATTAGTGCCTCATCTATCCACCCCAATTTCTGTGCTTCACTTGGGTTGATCCCGACGCCAGTACCCATTCCCGTCTTGCTTACCCAAATATGTTGAGCTTTTAAATACGACAAAAGGCTAAAGTCATCGGCAATTGGGTTGTCGCAACTGAACAAACAAGAGAACCCGTCATGCCAAAGGCTCATCTGATGGAAGGACTGAGGGATGTTGTCAAAACGGTTGATAATAATATCAACGGTGCCCTGTTCTACGTCCTGATAACTCACGTCACTGGGCGTCATAATATCGAGACGAATCTTCGGTGCGATCTCACTAAGCCTTCTTAATAATGGCTGAATAATGGTCGATTCTGCGTAGTCACTCGCCATGATTCGGAACACGCGTTCGCTGTCCTCCGCCCGGAATTCGGTGGTTGGCTGCAATGTCTTCTCTACATTAGCCAAAATATTTCGAATCAACGGCTGAAGCTTTTGCGCGCGCTCCGTCGGTATCATCCCTTCACTGGTTCTCACCAATAATGGGTCCTCTAAAAGGTCGCGTAATCGACGAAGTCCATTACTCATGGCTGGCTGAGTAATACCCAGTTGCTTGGCTGCACGAGTCACGTTTCGCTCTCGCAATAACATGTCTAAATACACAAGTAGATTAAGGTCTATACGAGCAATATTCATATAAAAAATACCGAATATAATAACTATAAATTAACAAAATTATCACATGTGTGATTATTCTTTGTCCATAGCAAAGTTTTAATCCAAGCCAAATTTGGCAAACATACCCCACGTGAAACTAAGGAATAGTTATGTCGCAAATCACACAAGATATCGAAATGATCGAAGTTGCAAAACGTGCTGCTGGTGCTCCATGGGATGCTATCAACCCTGAATCTGCTGCTCGTATGCGTGCTCAAAATAAATTCAAAACCGGTCTAGACATTGCGCAATACACGGCAGACATTATGCGTGCAGATATGGAGGCTTATGACAAAGACAGCTCTCAATACACTCAATCTTTGGGTTGCTGGCATGGTTTTATCGGTCAACAAAAACTGATTTCAATTAAAAAGCATTTTGGCGGTAAAACAGATCGTCGTTACCTATACCTTTCTGGTTGGATGGTTGCGGCATTACGTTCAGAATTCGGTCCTCTTCCAGACCAATCAATGCACGAAAAAACAACCGTTGCTGGCCTAGTTGAAGAGCTATACACATTCCTACGTCAAGCAGATGCTCGTGAACTAGGTGGTCTATTCCGTGAACTAGACGCAGCACGTGAAGCAGGTGATGTTGACCTACAAGACTCTATTCAAGACAAAATCGACAACCACGTAACACACGTTGTACCAATCATTGCGGATATCGATGCAGGTTTCGGTAACGCAGAAGCGACTTACCTAATGGCTAAGCAGATGATTGAAGCGGGTGCATGTTGTCTACAGATTGAAAACCAAGTAGCTGATGAGAAGCAATGTGGTCACCAAGACGGTAAAGTAACGGTACCTCACGCAGACTTCCACGCGAAACTACGTGCACTTCGTTACGCTTTCCTAGAGCTAGGCATCGACAACGGCATCATCGTTGCACGTACTGACTCACAAGGTGCAGGTCTAACAAAAGAGATCGCTGTAGTGAAAGAGCCGGGTGACCAAGGCGATATCTACAACTCTTACCTAGATGTAGAAGAGATCGATGTAGCTGACATGAAGCAAGGCGACGTTTGCTTCAACCGTGACGGCAAGCTTGTTCGTCCTAAGCGTCTACCTTCAGGCCTATACCAATTCCGTCAAGGTACGGGTGAAGACCGCTGTGTATTTGACTGTATTGAAGCAATCAACGCAGGTGCTGACCTACTTTGGATTGAGACTGAGAAACCACACATTGGTCAAATCAAAGAGATGATGGATGGCGTTCGTGCAGTACACCCTAATGCGAAACTGGTATACAACAACTCACCATCATTCAACTGGACACTAAACTTCCGTCAACAAGCATACGATGCAATGGTTGAAGCTGGTGAAGACGTTTCTGCATACGACCGCGCTAGCCTAATGAGTGCTGAATACGACGAAACTGAGCTGTCTAAGCGTGCTGATGAGAAGATCCGTACCTTCCAAGCAGATGCGTCTCGTGAAGCAGGTATTTTCCACCACCTAATCACGCTACCAACGTACCACACGGCTGCGCTATCTACAGATAACCTAGCGAAAGAGTACTTCGGTGACCAAGGTATGCTGGGCTATGTTGCAAACGTTCAACGTAAAGAGATTCGCCAAGGCATTGCTTGTGTTAAACACCAAAACATGTCTGGTTCAGATATGGGTGATGATCACAAAGAGTACTTTGCAGGTGAGAACGCGCTGAAAGCTGCAGGTGAGTTGAATACTTCACACCAATTTGACTAATCGCTTAACGAGCTTCCTCTCTTCTTCTCCTGGTGAGAGGGGAAGCTCATCTTACTAAGCTTTTATCCCCCGAAAGCTTGGTATCAAATAAACAAACGCGATTTTTTCAAAAGCCAGATTTGCGTGATAAACCACTGTTCCTTCTCGCTCTTCTGGCTAAACTAATACCATTCATGTTGTTGAGAGTGCCTATGACTTCTGTACCTACCTACTTACAAGATGCAAAAGAACTGCTAACTGACGATGGCTTTGCAACCGGTGATATTTGGTATCACGGAACCTCTTCAGCCTTGCTTGCTTCCATTAAAGGTCAAGGGCTGAAACGCTCGGGAGACAAAGCACTGAATGAAGCAGCGCAGAAAACAATGGCCACGATTGGCAATAACTACACAGAATCGACTGAGCCTGTATTCCTGACTCAAAGTAAAGAGCTGGCTTACTACTGGGCGCAACAAACTGTGCGTGAACGTAGCGTGCGTTTCGAAGGTGATGAGCAACCTATCGTACTGGCGGTTAACTTATCAGAAAAACAACGAGCGAAAGTAAGACCGGACGTGGGTGCAATGAGCCTGTTAATGATGAGTATCGGCGAGAACTTCATGGCACACTTAGCTAAGGTATACCAAGAGTGTGGTATTGAAGGACCGGATATTGATCTTCGCTCCGCAGATCGTATGGACTATCAAAATAAGCTCGGCATGGCGTATATCAACGAAGACATCAGCCGCGCATGCATCAGCGAAGTGCTTGAACCAGAAATGGCTGACTGATTGATATCACATTAAGCTATATAGAATTAAAAAGAGGACTCATTGAGTCCTCTTTGTCGTTTTGGTGCTGCTAATTTTCTTAGCTGAATAGCCTAGGTCATTATCAGACCGCTATTTGCCGCCAATGCTACTTACCACCAATGCTTAGACGCGCGAAGCGAACATCTGGAGCAAAGAAGGTGCGACTATCATTGCTGAGCTGGCTATTACCTACAGCATCAATTTCTTGCAGCATCTTGTAGAAGTTACCCGCAACCGTAATACCGCGAACAGGTTGAACTCGTTCACCATCTCGGCACAAGAAACCACTCGCACCAAATGAGAAGTCACCGCTCACCGTATCTGCTCCCGAATGAACACCTTGCAGCTCTACCAGCTCTAAGTACTCTCCCGCTTTCACTTCTGCTACGCTACTTTGACCTGTTGTAATCACACGATGGTTTGCTGATACATCTAGGCTCGACTTAGCGCCACGTGCGGCACTTGCCGTCGATGTTGCACCTAGGTAGCTCGCTGTTTGGCTGTTATGAAGTAGCGTATTTAACTGACCATCGACAATAATCGCATTGTCTTGAGTCGCAAAGCCTTCGCTATCAAAGCCTGCGATCGCCATGCCGTTTAGCATATACGCTTTATCGGTGAACGACAGCAGTTCACTCGCGATACCTTGACCTAGCTTGTCGCCGAGTGGCGTAATGCCTTTCATAGCGCTCACACCAGAAAATGCACTGCCAAACGCGCCGAACAAGCTGCTAAGCGCATTAATGTGGAAAATCGCAGAATAGTTCCCAGTAGCAACTGGCGCACCATCAAGCAGATCACGTGCTAGGTTGTAACCTTCTTCAATGCAGTAGGCTGGCTTCAGATCATCGAAGCGACGGCCTACTGACATTTTGCCAGCCATCGACTGCTTGCCATCTTTCTCAAATAACGTGTAGGCATAACAGTTAAATGAACGCTCAAAGTGCTTACACAGTGAGCCTTGAGTGTTGGCGATGATCAATTGAGACTCACCATCGCTGTAACCATTGTAAGGCGAGCTCTTTGCGTGCGGTTGACTCACCACGCCTTGCTCAAGCGACAAAGAGAGCTCGATTTTTTCATCAACCGACGTTGTGTCTTGTTGAGCAATTTCAGCCACATCCGTCGTAATTGTGCTGTTTACACAACTGATGGTTTGATGCTCATCCTGCTTAGAAAAACGAGCACTCTGCAATGCATTCGTCAGCAGTAGATCAAGGCTTGGTTGCTCTAGGGATTCCGAGTAACTAGTCGCGACACGTGCATCTTTGACCACACGCACACCCAGAACTTGGCTTGAGCTCACTTTATATTCATCAAGCTGACCTTGGTTCGCTTTAAGCGAGAAACTATTACTGCTGTTAACGATAACGTCTGCTTCCGCACCTTGGCGTTTCGCTTCAGCAAGTACGTATTCAACGGCATTAAGAAGTTGTTGTTCTTGGCTCATTAGTTACCGCCTCCTACTAGGATGTTATCGACCTTCAACGTAGGTTGGCCAACCGTCGTCGGTACCGAACCACTCACCGAACCACACATACCCGGTGCTAACGCCATATCTTGCCCCACCATGCTGATCTCTTTCAGCACTTTAGGACCAGTACTAATCAAAGTCGCCGTCTTCAATGGCTTGGTGACCTTACCATTCTCAATCAAGTAAGCTTCACGGACCGCAAAGTTAAATTCACCAGTACCCGGCTGAACAGAACCACCACCCAGTTTCTTCGCGTAGATACCGCGTTCAATACCTGCGAACATCTCATCAAGAGTGTGCTCACCCTCTTCAATGAAGGTATTACGCATACGAGACGTTGGTGCGAACTTGTAGTTTTGACGGCGACCAGATCCCGTCGGCTCATAACCGGTTTTCATGCCACCCATTTTGTCGACCATAAAGCTAGTGAGCTTACCGTCTTTGATCAGCTGAGTACGCTGTGTCGGCATACCTTCGTCATCAACGTGAATGGAGCCCCACTCATTAGTCATGGTGCCATCGTCCACTGCGTTTACAGCGGTATGCGCAATCATTTCACCCATTTGGTCATGGAATACAGATGCTTTCTTAGCAACAGAAGTGGTCTCTAGTAAGTGGCCACACGCTTCATGGAAAATTACCCCACCAAAACCATTTCCAATCACCACTGGCATTTCACCAGATGGACAAACATCCGCACCCAGTTTAATTAGGGCTTGCTGGGCAATACTTTGACCAAGTTCTTTGGCATCTAACTGCTCGCTAAACTCCCAACCAGCAAGTGCGCCCGGACCTTCCATACCAGAAGACTGCTCAGTACCCTTTTGCGCAACAGTGTTACCCGAGACACGAATGTAGTGGCGAGTATCGTCAACGTGAAGGCCTTCCGAGTTGAAGATAGAGACTTGCTGCTCGCGTTGAAGCGCACTACCGATAAACTGACTGATGTACTCACTTTCCGCACGCGCCGCTTTGTCCGCTTGCAGTAAGAACGCAATTTTTGAATCAAGGTTCGCGTCTTTGCTCAATGGCATACGACAGCCATGCTGCACTGGGTAACGGTTCAGATTCAGAGCACCTGCAGAAGCAATTTGCTCACGTTTATCTTTTGCTGCAAGCAGTGATGTTACGCGTTTTAGTTCATTCTCATCGGTACTGTTGGTGTAGCCATAAAGGACTTTGTGACCGAAGAAGAGGCGAATACCGATACCAAAATCGATGCCCGAGTTAACCTTGTCCACTTCACCAGACGCAATTTGTACGCTGCTGGTTTGGTGGTGTTCAACGAATAGCTCTGCGAAATCAGCCCCTAAAAAGAGAGCGTGATCGATCACCGCTTTCGCCGTTACAGAATTAAGCATGAAATCTCCTTGCTCGTTGATATTCCTAGCCAATCTAGCCTACGCATCAGCGCCTCTTCATTATGCGATTCAATCGTTTACGGCACTGAAGACATGTTGGCAATGCGTTAAATTTTAACATTATTTGTAGTATATGCTCTAAACAAAGCCGAATTTATTAAGTTACTAAAAAGCTAAATTCTTTACACTGAGTGTAAATCTTATGAACTCCACCCCCAACGTATTCATACCTTTCGATACACATCTAGATAGACTGAATCCAAAAATAAAACGCTGACTAAGCAGCGTTTTACATGGATTACTAAAATAAGTTATGTGACTCGTTATGATTTAGCAGCTGGGGGTTTTGAAGCAGCTTTACCATAGAACTTTATAAACGACTGCTCTGAAAATACGCTCAGCATTCGATTAAAGTTCTCTCGCTCTTCCGGTTCAATCATTCGCGATTTAACTTTGAGTTCGGTTTTGATAGAGAGCTCTGTCGGTGATACAAGAGTCACTTGACGTATCAACGAGCCTAGTGGGTGGCTCAATTCTAACGTTGGCGGCACGTCAGTAATTTCCCATACATCATTAGTATCATAATTGATAGTCGAAGTGATATTTACGCCTTGGAAAAGCGCAGGATGTAGCTCATTAAACATCTTTAATTCTGACAGCTCACGCTCGATCCAAGCATCAGACTCTCCATAGCTCAGCTCTTCTCCAACAACTAGGAACGGTTCTAGAGTAGCGTCGGAATGAATCACAGAACCTTCAGTCATCGCATCAATATTCTCAACACGAAATTCTGGGTGACCTATTGATGAAATGACTTCGTGATACTCATCGGTCAATTTATTAAGACGATCGTCATCATTCAATTCAAATAAATTAGATCGCACAGCTGCAGCATACTCGCCAACATAACTGCGCTTCTGGGTCTCTTTTTGCCCACCAAACTCATCAAACACAATCTTTGTTTGAGTATGTATCTTCCAGCGATAAGGACTTTTTTGTATCTGACCAAGTTGCGTGTGCGCTGTTAATGGCAGTGAGACTTTCCCTTGTACCCATGCAGGCGTATATTGCCAGTGAGTTTGAGAGTCTGTTGGATCAACGCAATAACGTTGACCATCATATTCAAAACAGACGATGACATGATTGAATGCCAACATACTTGGTATGATAACCCTTTCAGGGTCATTTCGGTTTGTAGCTACCAATACTAATTCTGGTTCTAAATTGAGTTTCTTTAACAGACTCAAAAGCAAAGTAGATTTATCTTTGCAGTCGCCAAATCGATTTTCTATCGTCTCTGCAATATCATGAGGCGTCATTGCATGGCCAAATTCAGAGCGCGAAACATATCGAATATCTCGAGAGACAAACGCCAAAATACGCTCTATCTTTTCATCCGTACTTTTCGCTCCTACTGTTAGCCTTAAAAAGAGGTTATCCAAACCAGTTTGGTCTGTCGAAGCTGCCGCCATCCTCGTTGACGCTAAATCTGCTACATCTTGCCAAGAATTTAACGAACCCAACGAAACACGGTTGATTCCATCACGCCACAAAACTTGATAGTCCCCTTCAAAGGCAGGAATATCCTCCCCCTGACAGTCGAGGGTGTTATTCAACTGTTCACACTCAACAACTTCGGTGTCTTTGGACCAGGATATCGGAGATTCATTACTCCAACTTACATTGAGTTTATACGCAGCAATTGGGTAGTTTTGTTGAGTAAATAACTCTTCAGCCCAATCATGTTCCATCATCGAACGCTGGGTAACAACCTGATATTTCAGTATCGCAACACTTCCTTCCTCTAGGCCAGGAACAGCCAACGCGAGTTCTTTTCGACTGGAAAATGTGTTGTAGCTACCAGTGTTCAACAACTGGACTTGTAAGGGTGAGATCTGTTTTACAACACCAGCAGGAGAAACCGAAGCGGCAGCCTGAATAACCACTTGTTGATAGCTCGGGTCGAAATACAAACTCATCGTGCCATATGACTCAGTATCGACAAACCGAGGGAAATAATTGACTATAGTTCTTTGTTCAATAACTTGTTCTTTCTGAACATCGAACTCTATATCTCTGAGCAGCTGTACCATCTCAGAATATTGATTGTCTTGAGGGATCAACAATAGAGTATCTTTGAGGCCATCTTGAGAAAGATCCCATCCAACATTAGACAATTCATAAGCGTGAATGATTGAGAAATTTGACAAAGTTGCCAAGGCTAATGCCAATAACTGATTCAATCTCATTGCAGTGTAAACTCCCTGCTCATCGCTTCAAATTGAGGCTTCCTACGATTGAACGACAACTCAGGTTGGGAGAGCACACCAAGCAACTCGTATGTCTTATCTTGTGAATGAATTAATGCCAAAAAGGCAGCAGCGTTAGGCTTGAAGGTTTCTTCAACACAGATAACTTCAATCTTTACGACAAATTCATCTCCTATAAATCGACGATCCTCCCTACAGCTAGAATTACCAATTTGCTCTCCGAACCACTGACGACGCCATTGTATATGATCATTGACGTCGTTAGCCGAGAACTTCCCATTTTCAAAAACCGTAAAGTAAGCATCAAAATCTTCACTTTCAAATTCAGCTAATGCGGTGCCATCAGAATACGTACCGACTTCCACTTGTTGCCACCCTTTTCCATGGAAGGTCAACTGATAGTCATGATTTTCTTGTACGAATACACTTCCATCAGAGAAAGTATCCAACTTCTCTACCATTAATGGAGAGATAATAGAGAAAGCAAATAAACCCAAAACTGTCGGTGTCATGACTAGTACGACCACCCACTCTAATGGATTGAAACCGCGTTCCTTGCCTGTGAACTCGATTCCTTTAACCTGTTTTTTATAGGCGTTTACACGATAGGCGATAGCACCAAACGAGATGGCAGCAAGTATGTATACAACAAACTCTAGCCATGCTGGGGTTGCCCATTTGGAAGTCACAGAGAAGTACAGCGTGGTTAGTACGAAGCCTAGACAGCCCAAGTCATATATGGTTTTAACCTTCGACTCAGTACTATCATCTTCTAAATCACTCAGTGCCTTACCTAAGTTTCGAAAAGCGAAAAACTGCACGATGGCAAAGTAAGGAACGAATACCCATAACCAAGGTTTAAAATCAGCTCTAGATATAAGCTTGATTTCTTTAACGCGACGGTAAAGCCAGAAACTGGAATAGAGGCCAAAGGTGCAGAAAAACAAGAGCGCATCTACGAACGGTTTTCTTGGATAAGAAGCCTTTATTTTTCCTGGCTTTTGTTCACTAGGTGAAGAGACATTTTGTGTTTCGTCGCAAGGCATATTGGTGATTTCTTGCATTTGTAAAAATCCATGTTTTATTTTCAAGCCAACACATCACAATCAACGATTAATGACGATTCTAAAGACATTGCTTCATCTACTAGATGAATGAATTTTCATGCTAAGTAGTTATTATATTTATATTTTATAAATCGAGAATACTAACAGGGATGCATTAAAACATGAATGGAAAATAACAAATAATAATTGACAGTTGTGATAGTTTTACAAAACACACATCATGGATGTTACAAGGATAGCTAACGAAAAGAGTAAATGGCTCTCTCGATACACCTTTGACTATTTTGAGACAACCATTAGCGACAAATATAGAGACACGGTGCCATTAAGAGTAGGGATAAATCTGCTAGGAAAGACACTTCAATTTATTAAGTTACTAAAAAGCTAAATTCTTTACACCGAGTGTAAAAACCCTGAAAGGTAAGCGATAACTTGATCCGCTAAAGGGGAACACCGCCTTTAGTTCAACAGCATTTATAAGACTTCCAATGAGCGCCATCACTACGAGAGGCAAGGGCTTTGCGAATCCCAAAGCCATGTAAACGTCATCTCTTTCATAACTATCTCTCGATGTACTGAGCCAAAACTCGGAACAAAATAGGTAATGCTTTATACCGCATTTACGCCAGTAATCAGCGGTAAAATAATCATCAGAAAAACAGCGAGACCGAACCCGGAGTAGCCAGTATGAATGATGACGCCAAACACCTTCTTAACCAACTTTGCGCTGAATACGATGCCCTTTCTGAGACATGCCAGTCTCGACCATTTCCCGAGTTTTCCGAAACCATACACACCGAGTTTGGTCATTGCTTCGTGCGCTGCCCTGTGGGAAGCCAGCGCTTTAGCATTGTGTCGGTTAACTTCTCCCCCTCTGTCCGCAGTCAAGGTGTGCTGACTGAGTTCATCGACTATGTAAAACGCTCGCCTTACCACTACCGAGGCATTGAAGTCGCAATCATCGAAAACAGAAGATTGGCGCAGCATCTGTTATCACTCGGTTGGAGATACAAATCTCTGTTCACCAAACTCTTTCACTCCAAGACACCCACACTAGTACAAGATTTTTAAACTCAACCACGCGTATTTACTACAAATTTAGTTCAATGGTATGACTAATTCACTAGAGCTAACCGCCTGATACATAAGGTTACAACTTGCTCTAATAACAGTCAGCAATACTGATCTGAGTTAATAAATCGGCTGCAAAATAACCTTAACTTTAAAAAGGTTTAATAATAAAAATATAAGGAAGCAGTCATGAAAAAAGTTCTAGCCCTCGCTATAGCTACAGCAGTCTCAACACCCGTATTCGCAGACCACACCACTATCAATGGTATGGACTTTGGCCCACTGGCGAAACTTGTCGGCACATGGAAATCTATTGATGCGGCGGGCATTGATGTTTCACCCGGCCAGAAAGGCACAGAAGTTGGCGCAGGAGGCCCAGCGGTGACCCCGTTTTATGAAGTGATGACATTTGAAGTCGCAGCGGATGCAACCAATGCCAGTGACCAGTACCTTGTTGCGCTGAACTACAAGCAAGAGGTATTCAGAAAGTCGGATGATTCTAAGTTCCATGATCAGCGTGGTTACTTCATTTACGACCAGAAGAACCAGATCGTCTACAACTCATTCTGCATACCAAGAACCACCTGTGTCACAGCTGAAGGGCCTGCAGGTGACAACATGACACTGGTTTCTTCGAAGCGCGGCATCGCAGAGTCTGAATACATGACCGACAACGCGAAGACCACTGACTTCACCATGAACTTAGTGATTACGGATGAGCAAATCACATACTCTCAAACCACGGGCTTAGAGATCTATGACAATGTGTTCGCTCACACCGACTCAAGCACTTTGGTTAAGGTCGACTAGCAAGATCAAGCCCTCGAAGTAATAGTTCCAGAACAAAACTAACGCCCAATGCACATCTGCTTTGGGCGTTTTTTCATTCCCTTCTAAGCTCACTATTAGTACCAAGTTATTAATAATTCGAACTAAATCGCTCCCTTCTCTCTGTTTGTGAGCTAAGATTTTAAGTAACTCAATTTATAAGCGTTACTGCTGAAACAAGCCCCTAGGGAGAGGTGATGGAAAGGCCACTCGTCGCACTTAAACGTGCCAGTAAAAGCTTTGTCGATGGCAAAGAAAACCATCAAGTATTAGAAGGTGTCGACTTTGCACTAGAGACAGGTTCAAGTGTGGCGTTAACAGGAGCCAGTGGTAGTGGGAAAAGCACTCTACTGAATATGATTGCAGGGTTTGAGCCGCTATCTTCCGGCGAACTATGGCTAGATGGCGACAACACCAACCTCTGGAAAGACTCACACTGGAGCCTGTTCCGCCATCAAAAACTCGGCGTGATCTTCCAGCAGTTCAACCTATTAACGCCCCTGAATGTTAAACAGAACATCGCCTTCCCACTGCATTTGAATCAACAACAATGGAATGACTGGTGTGACTATTTGGTCGAAACACTTGGCATCAGCCAACTGCTCGAACGTCATGTCTCTGCGCTATCCGGCGGCCAACAGCAACGCGTAGCCATCGCACGAGCACTGGCACACCAACCCAAACTGCTGCTCGCCGATGAGCCAACAGGCAACCTCGATCAAAAAGCCGGTATCGAAGTGATGAAGCTACTGAGTGAAATCACAACCCAAGGAAACACTGCAGTTCTGTTGGTCACCCACAGCAATGACTGCGCCGAGTTTATGCAGACACGCCTGCGCCTTGAAAACAGCGAGCTGCATAAGGCTCAGCGAGTGCGTCCACAAAGCCAAAGCGACCTCTCATATGAAGCACGCTAAAGTTAACGCTTTTAAATTCAGTCATACCAAGCTTGCCCTGAATCTGTTCGCCGCCCACTATCGGCAAGCGCCCCTTCAAGCCGCCGCTATTTTGATTGGCATTGTATTAGCCGTGACTCTATTTGTTGCAGTACAAGCCATCAACCTCAACGCTAAGCGCAGCTATGCTGAATCCACCGAACAACTGAGTGCGCAAGCTCAGAACCTAATTATTCCACCAGCGGGGCAAAACTACTTACCAGAATCGCTCTACTTTACTCTCAGACAGCAAGGGTTGAGCGCTGCACTGCCCGTAATTGAAGGAAGAGTGAGAGACGAGCAAGGTCGCCGCTGGTCGATACAAGGCAGTGAACTGATCACTGCGATCACATCACGTTCGCGATACGCATCTAACAATGATTACAACGTTTCTCTGTTCGATAGCCTACTCCCGCTTCCAGAACTGTTAGCGAGCGAGCCAATCATGATGATGAGCCAGTTGCAATATCGAAATATCGGGGAGCTCGACACGCTGGTTTTGGACGACATTAAAACGCAAGTCGCGGTTTTACCCGATGAATGGCAGCTCGGTAGCCGAATGTTGATGGATATTGGATTTGCGCAGAGGTTGCTCAACAAACAAGGTCAACTCAGTTACATCGCCGTTTTCGATTTAGGGAATGACACTCAAGCCGCTTGGCAAAAATACATTAGCGACCAAGGGCAATGGATAACCAACAATCAAAGCACCGATTTAGGCTCTCTGACCGACAGCTTTCATCTCAATCTAACTGCAATGAGTTTGCTCGCATTCCTAGTCGGACTATTCATCGCCTACAACGGCGTAAAATACAGCTTACTCAAACGTAACCGACTGCTCGTGCAAATTCAGCAAGCCGGAATAGCACCCTCTCGAGTCCTCTCAGCCTTATTGGTCGAGCTCACCATTTTAGTGGCTATTGGTGCCTCAATCGGTTTTGTTCTGGGTATGCAGCTCAGCCATTGGTTACACCCAACAGTAGCGCTAACCCTAGAGCAACTTTATGGTGCGACGCTACTGCCGGGAACGTGGCAGTGGCAATGGTGGGCTCAAGCTCTACTACTCACTTTGGCAGCGACATTGCTTGCGTGTTGGCAGCACTTTAAACAGCGAGTGCAACAACCGCTCTCCTCCCATGGCGGATATTACCAAGCGCCAGATTCATCCAATGAAAACCAACTGTTTGTTGCTGGCGCGCTACTCACCATTATCGCGTTAACAGGGCTTTGGCTGAGCGAACATCATCGTTTCACTATGGCATGGTTAGGGCTTTTGGTGGTATCCATTCCCTTATACCTTCCGAAAACACTGATGGTATTAGCGATTTGGTGTGAACAGCGCACGCATTCTGGGTTAATGCAGTATCTATTTGCAGAGCTGAGAGAGCTTATCTCCCCTCTTTCTCTGGCGATGATGGCACTGCTGCTCGCCGTGACCGCCAATATGGGGATGAATACCCTAGTCGGCAGCTTTGAATCAACACTCAAACAATGGCTTGAACAGCGACTTCATGCCGACATCTATGTCAGCCCTTCTCAAGGGGAAATCGCCAATGTTGAACTAGCCTTAGAGCAATTTGAAAACGTCCAAACCGTTTATAAACAGTACTACGTTGACGACAATCTGAATGGCTTACCCATTTTGCTCGGCACCAAAGACAAAGACACTTTAGAGCAGACCATGGTGTTTCAATCTCGGATAGATGACTTTTGGTCGCGTTTCTATCAAGGTGAAGTCGTCGCCATTAGCGAGCCTACCGCCGTTAAACTTGGGTTATCACTTGCAAGTGAATTTACGCTCGACGCGATTCCAAACAGAGCACTCATCGTCGGCGCTGTTTTCCATGATTACGGCTCCCCAAATGGCGAAGTACTCTTGGCGCCGAAACTGTGGCGAGACAGCGGCTTTACCGACTTACCTACCAGTCTTGGTATTAAAGTCTCTGGCAATCCAAAGTCAGTTTATAAGCAGTTGCGTACAGAGTTGAATCTGCACCCAAGTCAGCTCTACGACCAAGCGCAGATCAAATCCATCGCTTTGTATATATTCTCGCAGACGTTTGCCATCACCCGAGCGTTAAATGGCGTTACATTGATGGTTGCTGTAATCGGCCTATTCACCGCCTGTTTTATGTTACTAGATGCACGCAAAGCTGCGATTGCAAGGTTGTATGCACTTGGTGTGAATCGTAAAAAGCTGATGACGATGGTGATTGGGCAGATTGTCGCACTAGTCAGTTTTACTCTGGTGATCGCCTTACCACTGGGTGCTTTGGTCGGTTATGTACTCACCGATATTGTTACCCTGCGCGCCTTTGGTTGGAGCTTGAACTACCTATGGGATTGGAGTGATGCACTGAGCATTTCGGCCGTAACCATTGTGGTCGGCGTAGTTGCCACCCTAATACCGCTTTGGCGCTTAGTCAGTAAACCTGTCGTCTCCAGTTTGCAAAGTGAGGTTTTGTAATGATTCACCCCATCAAACTCAGCACACTTACGCTACTCTCTCTGGCACTGGTTGGTTGCGAAGACAAGCAACCTCAAACCATGGGGACATTATTGGGAAGTGCTGGAAGCGACCAATCACAAGATGACCAGTTCACTCCCGTTACAGAAGGAGTTGAAATCAACTTCCCAGCAGACCACCAAGCCCATCCCGACTTTCGGCATGAATGGTGGTATTTAACCGCCAATTTAACCGATGAAGATGGGCAGTCACTCGGTGTACAGTGGACCCAATTTCGCTTCGCGGCCGCTCCACCATCTATTTCAAATGAAGCCAAGAAAATGCAATGGCAAAGCAGCCAGATCTACATGGCACACAGTGCTGTTACAACGAATACAAAACACTACGCAGATGAAAAATGGTCACGTGATCACGCAGCCTTGGCGGGTGTCGATGTCTCACCATTTCGTGTTTATCTTGATGATTGGCAATGGACATCGTCGACCAAAGATCTTTTCCCTGCCACGTTGAATGCAAGCTCCGAACAGTTCAGCTACTCGCTTACTCTCAACAGTAGCGCGCCTTATCAAAAACAAGGCAAGCAGGGTTACAGTGTAAAAAGTGCCGATGGGCAGGTGGCTTCGTACTACTACAGCCAACCGTTTATTGATGTTTCTGGTGAAGTCATCATTGATGGCAACACACATCAAGTTTCCGGCAAAGGTTGGATAGATAGGGAGTGGAGTTCGCAGTTCTTGCTTGATTCACAACAGGGCTGGGATTGGTTTGCATTAAGGCTTGATGATGAAACTAGCCTAGTCGTATTCCAACTGCGCGACTCTGAAACGGGGAGCGCAAGTTACTCCAACGCACGCTTAATGCATAAAGACGGTTCAGGCACAGTAATTACACAAGATGAGATTGTAATGCGTGTAAAAAAACATACGGAAATCGATAACCGAGACTACCCAACGGAGTGGACAATCGAGATTCCAAATCACGAAATTGAACTCACCGTTTCTGCACTTAACCCCAACGCAAAAATGCCGCTGTCAGTCCCATACTGGGAAGGCCCAGTCACCATCCAAGGCTCTCACTCGGGAAGTGGATATATGGAGCTGACGGGGTATTGAGTGAAAGATATTAGCTTTTGGGTAGAAACCGTTTGTAGTGAGTGCGTAGAACATTTCAGTAAAGTTAGATGCCTCGAAACTTCAGACGACTTTTGGAGAGTTTGACTTGAGGCTAGACTTTATCTTAGTTAAGTAATCAATTAACTCTTGATGTTCATTTGACGATTTATTTCCAGAGATTACAGCGGAAAACTCATCATTCCGAGAAAGACCTCTTCCAGTGAGATTTGCCGAGCCAATTATCGCACTATAGCTATCTCCTGTCGAAAAGTAATAAATTTTTGAATGTAATCTTTTCCCACGTTTTGCGTAAAAATGCTCAATGTCTGGATTGCTTTTTAATCGCATTCGAACCGCTTCCGAAACATGCATCTTTCTACCATCAGAGTAAATTTGTACTTTTGAAGCCGACTTTCTTTTTTCTACAAACGACTCAATTAGGTCTAAAGCTTCAAGATCAAGCCAACACGTACACAGAATACACTCTTCAGAGAGTTCGATTAACCTCGAGATTTCATTTAAATGACTAGTAGAACTATTGTTTGATAAGAACATGCGCTATCTCATTATCGATAAATTTACATATAATCTTTTCACATAATTATAAGAGGAATAAATACCGGATAGTTTCTTCACACAGACAACTTATTATCAATTTGATAGGTGATTAGAACTTAGTATTCGATTTCTAAACTCGAAGGAGAACACATTTTTTAGCAACGTAATTCATAGCTATTGAAGAACGACTTAATAGCTAAACCACGCGCTGCCAAACAGAATTGCATTATCCTATATGTATTTAGTCAAACAAATCTCTGTTGGTTTGTTCAAGCGCTTCCAAATGAGACACGATAAGTTTAGGGCGCTTCGCTGTCATTTGACCTTTTTCATCTGTACGGCTAACAATGCCTACTAGCTTACAGCGCAAGAATAAAAGAGGTTTATATTTGACGACACTTCCCACATCTGGATAAGCAGTAAGGATATGTCCTAAATATTTGAACCCAAGGGAGTTTGATGTTTTATTCTCTCTTGTAACCTCTCCCTCAATAACAACCGTTGTACCGTGTACTAGCTCAGGTAAAACTAACATTTCCTCGTCATCTTCGTTATCATCTTTACAGAAGATTGCCTTATCCTTTTTACCAATAGTAACTTCATCCTTAACTCCATCGTTATATGTTCCTATCTTTAATGTACGTCCTTCAGCAACATTGCGAGCTAACTCTTCCAACAACTTTGAATTTGAGTCTAAATAAAGGTCTAAAGCAGGCTTAGGAACATATATGTATTCCCCTTTCTTGTTAGGTATCCCAATGAGCTTGTTGTCGTTTTTAAACTTGAGGTTTGAAAGGTCTTTTTTACCAGTTTCTCCGAGGTGTTTGCTAATACGGACAAACCACTTGATCCCATCAAGTGCTTTTGAAAAAACAGAAGTGAAGCCAAAGTTTTCAAAATCGTTTTCCGCCATTTTTGACGCTGCTTTACTAAAATAAGCAGTTGCTACTACTCCAAGTCCAGCTTGTGCCCATCCAGCAACTGTTTCAGGCACTAAAGCCTCCCAGGACCCTTTTTGTACCCTCATTGGTATTTCAAAGTCGATATGCTTCAGATCTGGCGCTTGTTTAGAAATAAGCTCTCTAATAGCGCCATCATATGCAAGTAAAGCTTTGGCTTGCCTCCTTGCATCCATTAGCCCACTTTCAACTAACTCACCATCATACTTTATGTAGCCCAAGTACTTTTCTTGTTCCATTGTCGAACCTCAAGCAATATTTATTTTGAGACTGATATAACAACGAACCAAATAGTGTTTGAACATCAGTACCTTAGCGATAAACCGCTTTTATGATACTACTTTTGTATACAATTGAGTGCAATTATAGAAGCGTGATACACATTACAAAATCATAATAGGAGTACCTAAAATACACAGTAGTTTTCTATATGACTTAATATTGAAATATCACGAAATACTATTTATTAATTTCAATCATCGTCATCTATTTCCAATCACGACATACCTGTTGTCGTGGTGTTCACTCGCTTATTGCATGCTGCACTCTTTAAACTCACGCCATCTTTTCGAGTTTAGAGGTTGTTATGATCCGTTTCTTACTGTGTAGTTTTAGCTTTGTACTGCTCTACCCGACTGCCATTGATCTGTATTTAGTCGGCTTGCCGCAAATCGCGGCGGATCTTAATGCGACCGAATCACAGCTACATACTGCGTTTTCGATTTACCTAGCAGGCATGGCGAGCACTATGTTGTTAGCCGGTAAAGTGGCAGACCAACTAGGGCGCAAGCCTGTCATCATTATTGGTGCTTTGATCTTTATCGCGGCATCTCTGTTTGCGGGCAGTACCGAACAAATCTCGGTGTTTTTAACCGGTCGCTTTTTCCAAGGGGTTGGGGCTGGAGCGTGTTACGTGGTCGCCTTTGCGATTCTTCGAGATGTGTTGGATGATCAAGCCAGAGCTAAGGTGCTGTCTATGCTCAATGGCATCACTTGTATTATCCCAGTGATAGCTCCGGTGGTTGGGCATATGATCATGCTCTACTCACCATGGCAAACCCTATTCACGGTGATGGCCGCGATTGGTGTTTTGGTATGTGTTCTCGCCACCTTTGTGCTGCGTGAAACCTTGACTAAAGAACCATCCAAGGCCACTCAAGAACAGAGCTCCGAGTCTTTTATCAATGGCTACTTTTTAAGAAGATTGGTTATTACGACCTTAGGCGTTGCCACCATTCTTAGTTATGTGAACGTATCACCGATGGTAATCATGGGAACGCTAGAGATGGATCGTGGTGGTTACTCATCTGTCATGGCATACACCGCACTGGCGGGCATGCTCACCTCTTTCTGTACACCGTTTGTCCTGAATTATGTGAATCAGAAAACCCTAATCGTTAACGCACAGCTTCTATTTGCGACTGCGGCGACTGGGTTGTTGCTCTCTTCTCAATTACAGCTCGCTACACCGTATTATCTCGTATCGTTCGTCGCCTTGTGTATTGGCTTCTCTTTAGGCTTTGGGGTAACAATGAGTCAGGCATTAGCGCCATTTAGCCAACGTGCGGGAGTTGCCAGCTCACTACTTGGCATTAGCCATGTCTCTTTCTCGGCAGCCTATATCTGGCTGATGGGAGTGCTAGGCATTAATGCATTGAATATTCTGTTCTTTATCCTAGTCTTAGGTAGTATCGCCAGTTGCGCTCTATTACTATTAGAACGAGTACAAACAACGAATCGTCACTATGAAGAAAGCTCTCAACCGTCTTGATCTCAACTTACTTTTCACGCTGCAATTGCTAGTGCAAGAACGCAGCGTGTCAATGACAGCAAAAAAACTCAACGTTACGCCGTCTACTGTGAGCAAGTCTTTGAACAAGCTGAGGGATTGGTTTGACGACCCTCTGTTTGTGAAAACACCAAAAGGATTAGCGCCTACGCCCCTAGTCGAGAGTATGGAGCAAGACCTATCAGAATGGTTGCAAAAAAGCCATCAACTAATGGACAAACGCAGCGAAGCCGCAACCAATAAGGTGCACTTTGATCTTCATATTGAATCTCCCTTGTTGCTGACGTTCTTGAACGACCTACTACTCAAAATTGAGCAGCGTTATCCCAATGCAAGTGTTAAAACCAGCAACTGGGATTATGATTCGATAGACGCGTTAATTCGTGGAGAGGCTGATATTGCGTTTACAGGGCGTGAGACTCACCCAAGGTCAAAAGAGTCTCTGGATCTGATGCCTTACTCTATCGATTTTGAGGTGTTGTTCAACGACGAGCCTAAGGTATTCCTACGCAACGATCATCCCGCTTTAAATGAAGAATGGACGCTCGACACCTTTCTCAAATATACCCATATCAACATCGTATGGGAGAAAAGTGAGACGTGGGCACTGGATGAAGTTCTAAAAGAGATAGGGAGAACCCGCAATGCAGGTTTAACCCTATCTAGCTTTGAGCAGGCGCTTTATATGGCCGCGCAACCAGGGCATCAAATGCTGACGACGTCTCCCGGTTATTGTGAGGACTATATCAAGCAGCTTCACCCAAACCTTGTGGCACTGCCTCTGCCATTCGACAACGAACAGTTAGAGAAAATGACGATTCCGTTCACTATGATTTGGCACAAGCGCAATGCTTATAACCCTAAGCTCGTCTGGCTCAAAGAGACACTCAGAAGCTTAATGGCGAACTGAGCCTAATAAAGCAGCCTTTGCCGGTTTATTTTGCTTGGTTTACAGCATCATGCAGTAACTGCAGCGAAGCTTTCAGCTGCTCCAATGGCGCAGCAAAGTTCATGCGATAGAAGTTCTTATCAGGTTCGCCAAACCAAGTACCTGGAGTCAACGCCAATTTCGCATCATTTACAAGCAGTGATTTAAGTTGTTCGGCCTCTAGGCCTAATCCCGTAAAATCAAACCAAATCTGATTGGTACCTTGTGGCTTGAACACTTTTACTTGCGGTAAGTGCTCAGCCATAAAGCTAACAATCCAATCACGACTCTGTTGAGTGTATTGGAGGAATTGCTCAAACCACGCTTCCCCCTGTTGGTAAGCCGCAATCGTCGCATAGGTGGTAAAAGCGTTACCGTGATTAAGTGCCATGGATTCTACAGTCGCGTTAATTTGCTCTTTCAGCTCATTATTAGCTGTGTAAATGTAGCCATTGGAGATGCTGTTGAGGCCGAAGTTTTTCGCCGGAGATCCAATAATGGTCACGCTATTTTCATAATCGAACTCGGCCATGCTGGTAAATTTCGCGCTATCGAAAACAATATCCGCGTGTACTTCATCACTCACGATCAAAGTCTGGTATTTCTCTGCGATCTCAACCATTCGAGCCAGTTCCTGCTGTGTCCAAACTCGACCAACTGGGTTATGAGGGTTGCACAGCAAAACCATCTTCACATTACCATCACGAAGTTGATTTTCGAACGCATCAAAGTCCATCACATAATGGTCTTGTTCAATCTTAAGTGTGTTATTGACCACGGTTCTCCCTGCCGACTCAATCAAGCGGCGGAATTGATGGTAGACCGGAGTTTGAATAAGGACGCCCTCACCTTTCTCTGTAAACTCGCGAATAAGAAGCGCAATCGCACTTAACACACCCGGCACCTGCACGAACTTAGTTGGCTCTAACTCCAAGCCATGACGTTTCTGATTCCAAAGCGCGATCTCTTTGAAAATGGTTTCAGAATCAAACTCATAGGAGTAACTTTCACGGCTCACTAAATCCTGCATGGCTTTAGTAATTGGCGTCGCGATAGGAAAAGCCATATCGGCAATCCAATAAGGGGTAACGTCATCCGAGCCATAAACTTGTTTGAGCATTTTGCTGTCATGCTTAATGAATTTATCGGCGGCGTTTGGGTTGTCAGGAATGGCTTTAAACATCGTTTCTCTCTACTAATCTTAAGTTTTGTATCTATAAGACGTCGCAGCAGAGAAAAAGATGCAAAATATTTTCGATTTTTTCGAAATATAACCGTTTTCTTACAATAGTCGATTCTTATACTGCTCTGGTGTTTGCCCTGAGTACTTCTTAAACATAGAAATAAAAGGGCTGGCTTGGTTGTAGCCTAGGGTGAGCGCAACCTCTTTCACCGATTGGCCGTTACGTAGCAGATCCATTGAATAGAGATAGCGAACACGTAAACGCCACTCAGTGAAGCTCATGCCTAACTCACTTTGGCAATGGCGTGACAAGGTACGTTCAGTGGTGTGAACGCGCTCTGCCCAATCCTTAAGAGAAATCTCATCGGTTGGGTTCTCTTCAATCGCAGCAAGGATTGGGGCTAAATACTTGTTGTCGGTTGACGGTAAGAAGTGGTGTTCAACTTGTCGCTCTGCTAATTGATCAAGCAGTACCTGCACTAAACGCTTGTCGGGTTCGCTTTCAGCGACATTGATGTTCCTTTCTCGAAAATCATCAATGATCGACGATACGATCGGCGTGATCTTTATTAGGCTGGTCTTTTCTGGCAAGTGTTGAGTCAGCTCTGGCGCAATATTCAGTGAGCAGTAATCTAGGGGCTTACGATTATAGCTACAGTGCATCACGCCAGCTGGCACCCAAATAGCAAGATGTGGCGGTGCTAAGAAACGCGTTCCTTCCGCTTCCATTTCTAAGATGCCACCACTGATCAGTTGTACTTGTCCCCATGGATGGCTGTGGACTCGGGTTTCAGTATTAGAGAGAAACGCTTCGAAATTCATAAATACGTTGGATGGTGCCTTATCAATTGATAAGGACGGATGAAGGTTTCTTGATTGTTTTTTCAAACTTGTCTTCCTATCGCGTTCGATGTCTTTTTAAAGATATCTGTTAGTGTAACGACCTGTCAAACTATGCACATCAACTCATTCTGCGATGGAATTCACATGTCATATCTTCTGCCATTTTTTACTGTTTGTATCTGGGGTGCCAATGCTATTGTGAATAAGATGGCGGCGAGCGTTATCGAGCCAAGCGCAATGAGTTTCTTCCGTTGGTTTGTCGCCATGCTCATTCTTACGCCTTTCTGCCTGCCAAGTGCCATTAAACAGTGGCCTGCGATCAAGCCGAATCTGGCTAAGCTAGCATTTCTAGCTTTGCTGGGAATGGTTCTGAATCAATCTCTTGGCTACTATGCTGGCCTTACCACTAGTGCATCAAACATGGCGTTGATTACCTCGCTGGTACCCTTGATTAGCGTGTTTTTAAGTGTTCCGCTGCTGCATAAGTCGATCTCAGGGCTGAGCATTGTCGGTGGCGTGCTATCGCTATCGGGCTTGGCATTTATGCTGGGTAAAGGTGATCCACTGTTTTTCTTGCACCAAGAACTCACCCAAGGTGATGGCTATATGTTGATTGCGGCTTTTGTCTACGCCTCATACTGTGTACTGCTCAAGCGTTGGAAGATGCCGGTGAGTAACTGGGTAGTGATCTACATGCAAGGTCTATTTGCGGTCGCGATGTTAACGCCTCTATGGTTGTCAAGCGAACAGCTGATGCCTTCTCAAGAGTCGCTACCACTTATCGCTTACGCTGCAGTTGCTGCTTCAGTATTGGCTCCTTGGATGTGGGTGAAAGCCATCGATGCAATTGGAGCAGACTCTAGCGCTATGTTTATGAACTTATTGCCTGTCGTTGCCGTCGTTCTTGCAGCCACTTGGCTTGGTGAAACGGTACATGACTACCACTTCATGGGCGGTATCATGGTGATCTCTGGCGTGATTATGGCGCAAATCAAGAGAAAGCAGGTGGTCAAAGCGGCTGTTCCCCAACAAGGATAGTGCCGGTTAATCGAGAAAGTAGGCATGAAAACCTATGTAGCCGCTAAAAGCTCTGGCGATAACACCAGAATGACTCGCTCTTGAGCATTTGGTGGCTACCCAAACCTTCAACACTAATAAATCACCTGCAGCAATCCCTCTTTATTACCATATCCAAACTTGCTTTGTAGGTAACTCCTTGAAAGGTTTACCAATCATTAATCCGAAGGGAAACATCTACGCGAAGGTCCCATATCTTGTGGTGAAATGTTCAAAATTGTATGGCAATACCCACACAATTAGTATAGGATACGCTTTAGTTAACCGAATAAGCAACGGTTAGTTGGCTATAAAAATAGAGGCTAGATAATCAGCCCAATCATGGAAGGCACCGAGCTCAATACTCGGTGTTTTTTCATATCCGCACCAGTTAATTCTCCCAATAGCTCTCGCGTCAATATTTCCCCGCTCAACCAGCAAACTCTGCTTTTAATTCCTACGACTAAAGTATATGTTATTGGTAAGTAACATAGTTGTTGCAGTACAACATAAGAATAAAAAGGACTAAAGATGAGCAGTAGTCAAAATGGAAAGCGCGACGTAACCTTGCGTTTTTTAGCTGAGCCCGGAGATGTAAACTTTGGTGGTAAAGTTCACGGTGGTGCCGTGATGAAATGGATCGATTTAGCAGCCTACGCTTGTTCAGCAGGTTGGAGTGGCAAATACTGTATTACGGCCTATGCCGGTGGTATTCGTTTTGTTGCGCCGATCCACGTGGGTAACTTGGTCGAAGTAAGTGCAAAAGTGATCTACACAGGCTCTTCTTCCATGCATATCGCGATTGATGTACAAGCGAGTGATCCGAAAGAGCTCAATAACCGCCTAACGACCCACTGTATTGTTATCATGGTGGCAGTTGATGAAAATGGCTTGCCAACCAAAGTGCCAGAGTGGGTACCAGAAACCCAAGAAGATATTGAGCTACGCGATTCTGCTGTTCGCCTCATGAACATGCGTAAAGAGATTGGCGAAGAGATGGAAGCACACGTCAAATATCTGAAATAAATCTTAGGGTTACACACTTAACCATTGAGTGTGTAACTCCATTTTCTCTTCTTGTTCGTTTATCAAGTCACGAGTCTGTAAAATATTATAACTGTAATAAAGTCGTCATTTAGCTCTGCTTAAATACTGCCATCTAACATGGACATCACTGTATTTCTGGAGCACCTCTTGAGCGTTACGCGCACTACTTTGAGTGAATCAACCCTAAACAATCTTAAGGCGGTTGAGTATCAATGGGTAAGAACCCTGTACGTAGAAGGCTACAACAACGAAGAGATCAATCACTATATCCAAACCTGTTTTGGTGGCGATAACACCTTCGCAGACCTCTTTAGACGCGTCGCATTAGACCAAGAGAGTATCTACGTATTGCTGCAACATCTCGGCTGCGCTCCGTCCAATAGAGAACTCTAATCCAATACATTTCAGTCGCTTATAAATAGTGAATTATTGATAAGCGACTAATCCCCTTGTGGAACTCATCTTCAAGCAGCCTTGCCATACATTTTTTATGCAACACTGATCATTGTTGCATGACTTTCATTGAAGTCTCACGCAGTGGGCTTTGACCAAAGTATCAATTCCCTTTTGCCTATTTATACTGGCTTTACGATTAGTTGGTAACGAGACAATGAATGACTAGAGCTATGATGAGCATGTCATCTCGAACAGGGTAAGAAGATCTTAAAGAGATGTAAGCGCATTTGAAAGGAGTGGTTTTCTGCAGATATAAAAAAACCCAAGTAAGTACCTGGGTTAGAGTTACAAAAACCACTAATCATTGAATAGCGTAAGGAACCTGATTAGTAGCCAGCTATGCGTAACCTGAGGGTTATTTTTATTACTGATCGGCGGCCAAACCAAATGATGTAATAAAAATGCCAATATAGAGCGACCTTGCGGTCGCTCTTTGTCTTTCTTATAAGCTCTAGCTTATCCTTTTACACCACCTGCCGTCAAACCACCAACTAGCCAACGTTGCGCTAATAGGAAGACGATAGTGATAGGAAGTGCCGATAGTACTGCTGCCGCCGCAAAGTCACCCCATAGGTAGTTTTGTGGGTATAGATACTGCTGCATACCAACCGCTAGTGTGTAAGAGTTCACGTCTGAAAGCAGGATAGATGCAACCGGAACCTCACCAACAACACCGATGAACGATAGGATAAATACTACCGCTAGAATTGGCACAGACAGTGGTAATAGTACCAATCGGAATGCTTGCCACGGCGTAGCACCATCTAGCGCTGCCGCTTCTTCTAGAGAGTTATCAATCGTTTCAAAGTAACCTTTGATTGTCCAAACGTGCAGTGCAATACCCCCTAGGTAAGAGAAGATAAGACCACCGTGTGTGTTCAAGCCTAGGAACGGAATGTACTGACCTAGTTTGTCGAACAACGCGTAGATTGCAACCAATGCTAGTACCGCTGGGAACATCTGGAAAATCATCATCGCTTTTAGAATCGTATCTTTGCCTTTAAAGCGCATACGAGCGAAAGCGTAAGCTGATGTTGTAGACAGTGCCACAATCAGGATTGATGTGATACCTGCAACTTTTACTGAGTTCCATAGCCAAGTTAGTACTGGGAATGGAGGTGGTGTTACCGAGCCATCTGCGTTAGTTACTGGGATACCCAGTGCCAGTTTCCAGTGCTCCAGTGATGGGTTCTCTGGAATCAAGCTACCTGTCGCAAAGTTACCTTCACGGAATGAGATCGCGATGATCATCAGTAGTGGGAAGATAATCAGTGCTAGGAAGCACCACAGCGCAATATGCGTTGCCCACACTCGGTATTTCAGGCTTTTACCTTGTACCATAGCCATTGTCGTGCTCCTTAATCTTGAGACAGTTTAGTGAAACGAAGGTTTAGTAACGCTAGGGCACCTACTAGTAGGAAGATAAGCGTTGCGATTGCACTTGCTAGACCGAAGTCTTGACCGCCGCCGCCTTCAAACGCGATTCGGTACGTGTAGCTTACAAGCAAGTCTGTGTAACCCGCAGGCTCAGAAGTACCAATCATGTTTGGACCACCATTCGTCAACAGCTGAATCATTACGAAGTTGTTGAAGTTAAATGCGAATGCTGCAATCAGTAGTGGTGTTAATGGCTTAATCATCAACGGGAACGTAATGCGCTTGAAGTTATCGATGAAGTTCGCACCATCAATCGCAGACGCTTCGTATAGGTCATCAGGAATCGCCTTCAATAGACCCATACATAGGATCATCATGTAAGGGAAACCTAGCCATGTGTTTACGATAAGCACCATGGTCTTCGCTAGGATTGGATCAGAGAACCAGTTCGGCTTAAGACCGAAGATGCTCTCTAGCACCATGTTGATTTCACCAAAGCTTTGGTTGAACAAACCTTTAAAGATAAGGATTGAGATAAACGCTGGTACTGCGTAAGGCAAAATCAGTAGAACACGGTAAACAGCGCGGCCTTTCAGCTCTTCCCACTGTACGATATTCGCAAGAATCAAACCGATAGCCAGAGTGAAGGCAACGGTACAAATCGAGAATACAACCGTCCAAATAAAGATGCTGATGAAAGGTTCTTTGATGCCTTCATCTTTCCAAACACGCTCAAAGTTAGCCGTACCGATTTCAACAACGAAGCCCGGAGAGATAGTATTACCAATGAATGCACCGTTCTCATCAACTGGTTGGTAGAAACCTACTTCCATATTTGGTTTTAGAGTTTCACCCGTTTCGTTGTTGTATAGCGTTTCGCCATCGTCTTGCATTGTGTAAAGCGGAACCACAGCAGCAAACTTACGTAGGCCGCTCATGCGGATGTCTTCACCTGATGGTAGGTGGAAATCAACAGCACTGATTGCAGTACGATTTTGGATGATCGTTTTGATCTTCTCTTTTTCGCCTTGAGCAGAGTCGATTGCCTTCAGATCCATGTCAGTGGCGTTCAAGCCGTCTAACGAGAACTCTTCAGTCGCGAGAAGTTGCTCACCATCTTTAACCACGATTTGGTGGCCGTTGTCTGTTTTGTACAGAGTGAATGGGAAGCTGTCACCGCTTTGGAACGTACGGTCCATGAGGACAGTTTGAGTACGCTCAAGCGAAAGTTGGTTTTTTGCACTGTAGTTAGTGAACGCAAGACCGACGGTATAAGCCAAAGGGAAGAGAATGAAAAGAATCATTCCGGCAATACCAGGGTAGATGTAACGGTGTGCGTAAGTTTTCTTGCTACCGAAAACGTAAAGAGCTAAAGCCGTTAGGATCACTGTAAGCAACGCGAATGCGAGCTCACCGCGAGAATACATTAGGATTGTAGCGTAGCCATTGATTAAGCCAACGCTACCAAGCAATCCCCACTTAATGAAGACGCTTTTACTTCCTGGAAGGCTTGTTGGTGCTTGAATAGCATCTGTACCTTGAACTGACTGCATAGAGGAACCTGCTAGCGATATATAAAATAGAAAAGTAAGGAGGGGTTACCCCCTCCTTAAAAGGGTGTTTCGTCGATATTATTTAGTCATGCGTGTTTCAGCAGCTTTAAGAGCTTGGTCTACAGTTTGACGACCGTCAACTACGTTACCAATTGCCTCTTCCATGCTGTACCAGAACGTTGTGAACTGAGGGATGTTAGGCATGATTTCGCCGTTCATCGCGTTGTCCATTGTCGCCGCGATACGAGTATCGCTGTCTAGTTGACGTTGGAAAGAGTTAAGCGCTACAGCACCTAGTGGCTTGTCGTCGTTTAGGCTCTTAAGACCTTCGTCAGTCAGTAGGTAGTTCTCCATGAACTCAACCGCTAGGTCACGGTTTGGAGAAGCAGTGCTGATACCACCAGCCCATACACCAACGAAAGGTTTAGATGCTTTACCGTTGAATTTAGGTAGAGTTGCAACACCGTAATCTACGCCAGATTTCTCGATGTTTGCCCAGCCCCAAGGACCGTTGATTGTCATTGCTACGTTACCAGCAACGAACTCAGATTCTGCTACAGAGTAATCCATGTCAGCAGAGATCACTTTGTCTTTAACCATCTTCTCGATGAAGCCTAGAGACTTCTGAACACCGTCAGTCGCTACGCCAGCATCTTTAATGTCGTAACCTTCAGCGCCTTGCTTGAATGCGTAACCGCCGTCAGCAGCAAGTAGAGGCCATGTGAAGTATGCGCCGCCACGTAGAGGCCACATGATCGCTTTCTTACCGTCTTTTTGTAGCTCAGCGTTAAGTGCTGGGATCTCTTCCCAAGACTTAGGTGGCGTTTCGATAAGTGCTTTGTTGTAGATTAGAGAAACTGACTCAACCGCTACAGGGTATGCAATTGTTTTACCTTCGTACGACACTGCGTCCCATGCGAAGTCTACGATACCTTCTTTAGTCTCTTTAGAAGGTTTGATATCCACAAGAAGACCCGCTTCTGCGAAGCCACCGAAACGGTCGTGTGCATAGAAAATCATGTCTGGGCCGTCACCCGCAGCTGCAACTTGAGAGAATTTCTCTTCTAGTTTGTCTGGGAAAGCTACAGTAACTTTTACGCCTGTGTCTTCTTCAAAGCGTTTACCTACTTCTGCCATGCCTTCGTAAGCTTTATCACCACCTACCCAGATTGTTAGTTGGCCTTCTTCGATAGCAGCGTTTGCACCGAAAGAACCCAGAGCAACTATTGTACCTAGAGCTACAGCGCTTAGAGCGTTTTTCATGTTAATATCCTTTTTATATTTATACGTAGGGCGCATTCATTTAAGACGAGCCAGTTTTCGATAGATATGATCTGAAAAAACCGTCTTAAGCTCATCATCCTAGCCACTACGCCCCAGCTATTATGGCTTAAATTCGTGATCACCATCGGGTCGGATTAGAGAGCGAAATCACAAAAATCGTAAGCACCGTGATCAATATCACCGTTATCCGATGAATTTATTTGAAGTGGATCGCCTATTGCGTTTCACCCTCTTTATCTACTCCTCCCCTCCTACTCCCCCTCGTTAATTTTCCATTAGGAGGATGTACTCTTTCTTGGATTAACCGAAACTGCAGTCATCCAAGAGTGGATAGTAAGAACCCTTTACCGGCAATTGTTTGTTGCTCTTATATAGACCGAACAATACTTGTTGGCTTGCATTGCCCGCTTTTGTCTTAAATTAAGCATCAAGCTAAACCAGTGATGGAATCACGGGGGAGGTTTAACTTGATGTGGGGGAAAGAGACATCTGCTTGGCTATGAGGGTGTGCTTGGTTGGACTGACAATTTGTTGAAACCACCAAGCACACCCGTTTTTTCTTACACACTCAATGCTTACCAATTCCTACAGTTACTGCTGACCCAATAATCTCTTATAATGATAAGCAGTAAATTTTAAAATTTGATCGATCGAGGACGAGCTAGATGGCGAGTGTCACGTTAAAAAACGTTTATAAATCATATGGTGATGTACAGATTTCTAAGGACGTAAACTTAGAGATCAACGAAGGTGAGTTTGTAGTATTCGTTGGACCATCAGGTTGTGGTAAATCGACACTATTGCGCTGTATCGCAGGTCTAGAAGATATCACTTCAGGTGATTTGTACATTGGCGACGAGCGTATGAACGACGTTGAGCCATCTAAGCGCGGCGTGGGCATGGTATTCCAATCTTACGCTCTATACCCTCACCTAAACCTATACGACAACATGTCTTTCGGTCTTAAGCTAGCGAAAGCAGACAAGGCTGAGATCGACAAACGTGTTGAACATGCTGCTGAAATCCTACAGCTAGGTCATCTGCTAGAGCGTCAACCAAAAGCGCTTTCTGGTGGTCAACGTCAACGTGTTGCTATCGGTCGTACTCTGGTTTCTCAACCAAACGTATTCCTGCTGGATGAGCCTCTATCTAACCTAGATGCGGCACTACGTGTTCAAATGCGTTCTCAAATCACTAAGCTACAACGTCAGCTTGGTTGTACCATGATTTACGTAACGCACGACCAAGTAGAAGCAATGACGATGGCAGACAAAATCGTTGTTCTTGATGGCGGTTACGTATCTCAAGTCGGTAAGCCTCTTGACCTATACCACTACCCTCAAAACCGCTTCGTAGCAGGCTTCATCGGTTCACCTAAGATGAACTTCATGTCTGTTCACATTGAAGCAGTAGAGTCTGAGCGTGTAATGGTTCAACTTTCAAACGGCATGACTTTCTGGGTTCCAGTAGATGGCACGACAGTTAACGTTGGTGACCGTATGTCACTGGGTGTTCGTCCTGAGCACTTGCTGTCTGCAGAAAACGGCGACGCAACCATCGAAGGCGACGTGATGATTGTTGAGAAACTAGGTAACGAAACTCAGGTTTACTTAAACCTAGAGAGTGCAGATGCTGACGTTATCTTCCGTCAACCAGATACATTAGACGTTGAAGTAGGCGACAAACTTGCTATCGGTATCCCAGCACACCGTTGTCACCTATTCCATAGCGACGGTAAAGCATGTCGTCGTCTATACGTAGAAAAAGGTACAGAGTAAGCCTCGACTATAGATTCAAGCTCTGTTTCTAAGAATAAATTGCCCTATCAAAATCCCTCCTCGTGAGGGATTTTTTGTCTCAAAGGCAGGGTGAATTGATACCAACTAGATGGCCAACATGAGTAACCTATAATACCAATCGTAGTAAATAACTGCTCGCCCTAGCTTGTTAAAATGCTCGATAACTGCGTTAGAATTTTTGATTGTAGAATAACTACTTATCGAAAAATCTTGCCTTGTTCTCAAGCCTTTTTTCTGCGCTATTTCTGAGCATTTACTTACTGTGATTGGTATAAGGCGGTTCTACTCCCCTACTCCAAACCATCTAAAAGCCCTGTCAGCCCCTACAAAAAAGGCCCAGCACTCGCTAGACCTTTGTCATTCTTTAGAGGGTTGCCCCGGCACCGACCAGATTAATGGATTGGTGTGTTCTTTTGGTTGAACTTACCGAAGTGCTCTTCTAGTACTTCTGGTGTCAGTTTACCTTCCGCTTCTAGACGCTTAAGCTCAGCAACAACGGCTTTTTGCTCTTCTAGTGACGGTAGCTTCACTTCTGGCTCGTCGCCCATCTCTTGAGACATAAGCTCAAGTTCTTTTTCAAAATCGCTCATGATTTTTTCTTACCTAAACATTAATACTAAGACAATTTTACTCATTTCTAAGCAATGATGCTAGGAGCTTTGGCCTTACCCCAAAAACTAAGGTAAGGCCGATGCGCAAATCAATATTTTAAAACTATAAGCTTAAAGCTTAAATGAGCCAACCATCTTATCAAGACGAGAAGAGAGCGAACGTAACTCTTGGCTTGCATCAGCCAGTTGTTCAGCTGTACCCGTCGTTACTTCGTTAATCGCGTTGATCTCTTCGATGTTCTGGTTGATGGTGTGAACTACTGTCGATTGCTCTTCAGTCGCTGTCGCCACCTGAGTATTACGGTCGGTGATGTCTAGGATTCGATCTGAGATGCCACCTAACACTTCAACCGCCTCATCAGAAGCTGTTACACCTTCCATCGTAATGATCTTGCCAGCACTCATTGCGGTCACCGCGTCTTTCGCATCGCTCTGCAGCTGGTTGATCATCTTTTGAATCTCTTCCGTTGAATCTGCAGTGCGGCTTGCTAGGTTACGAACCTCATCCGCTACGACAGCAAAACCACGACCTTGCTCACCAGCACGCGCCGCTTCAATCGCCGCGTTAAGAGCCAATAAGTTAGTCTGCTCAGAGATATCACGAATCACACCAAGAATAGAGCCGATGTCTTGAGTGGTTGACGCTAGCTGCTCGATCACCTGACCTGTGCTCTCAATGTCTTGAGCCAGTCGGCTGATTGCATCTTTCGCTTTGTTCACCACTTCACGACCGACTTCAGTGTTGTCTGAGGCGTGAGTCGCTGTTTCTGCAGCCGTTGCCGCATTAGACGCGATCTCGCTGATGGTCATACCCATCTGGTTGATTGCCGCTACCACTTGAATGGTTTGGTCACGCTGCTCTTGGCTGTTGTCATGCGTAATGTGGGCTTTGCTTGATACGCTTTCCGCCGCGACTTGAAGCGCTTGGCTGGTTTCGCATACCTCTTTCATCGATAAGTGAATCTTTTCGATGAAGCCATTAAAGCCTGCAGATAGCTGTGCAATCTCGTCGTTACCTTTTACTTCGATACGCTGCGATAGGTCGCCATCGCCTTTACCTAGGTCAGTAAAGCGCTCAGAGAGAAGTTTAATTGGCTTGGTGATGCTGTTCGCCAATAAGAAGCCCATAAAGATGAACACTAGAGCAACAATCACCGTCATGATCAGCATCTTTTGTGCGGTTGCATCAAGTTCTGCAAACACTTCAGACGTTGGAACCACACCGATTACGAACCAATCCATTGACGAAACATACAAGCTTGCAACAAACAGTTCTTGGCCTTGGAACTCTGTCGTGATCAGGTTAAAGCCTGATTTGTTCAACAACTGGCTTGCTTGCGCGCCATATAGTTGTTGTAGAGATGAATCACTGCGCGCTCTGTCACGGTGAATCTGTACATCACCTTGGCTGTTGGTTAAAAAGACAAAACCAGTATTCTCAATCTTGAAGCTGTTTAACAAGTTAACCATGTCATCCATGGACTTAGACAAACCAGACATCGCTTTGCCAGCAGGTTGCTGATAGTTCGCGAACATCTTCACTTCGCCGTTCGCTTCTTGGAACATGCTTACCATGGTCGGTTGACCAGATTGAGTAAAACCAAAGAACCAGCCATCTTGCTGCTGGTTAAGCTGGCGTAGGAAGCCATTTTGGTTCCAGTAGTAAGCCGTTTCACGGTTTGCTACCGAGGCATCATTCAACTGGTATTGATTGCGAACGTTGTTGAGCTGCTTGACTAACTTGGCTTCAACTTCAGGATCGCGATAGGTTGATTCAATCGCATCAGCAATAAACTCATTCGACGCAACTTGTTCAGCTGCAAGTAGCAGTTGCGATACTTCACGGTCGATTTCGCCATTGATGCGCTCGAGTAAGCCTGGAAGCTCGATATCTATCAAACGGTGGCTTAGTACGTCTCTAGCTTGGCGCTGGGCCATTGCACCAACGATGACCGTTGACGCTAGTACCGCAAATGTGATTCCGGCAACCACTTTCTGCTTAATACTCATTGAATTTAAATTGAACATCTCTCTACACCTAAATTGGGCAAGTAAAATTGTAACTCACTTATTATCGGCCAATTATTCATAAGCTTTAGCGTATGGCAACACTAAAACCATAAATCTCGATGACCTTTAAGCAAACGTTTGGAACGGCAAACATTGCTACCAATATGCGTGTAAATGTTAGTAAAAGACGAGAAAACGATGCGTTCTTCTGCCTAAAAAATATTAATTATTTTGATTATTGTCACTGAATTGAAGATAAAACCATCAATCAAAATCAGTTCTTTGTTAGTTCTTAACATTCTGCGGAACTTTTGGCTAGATTTTCTAACCAAGTAGCTAATACACTGTGATTACACAGAAAATTCCTATTTCAATACAAGATACTCCGAGACAACGTCATGCATTCAAACGCCTTCAACACGCTGAAAACTTATCTAGAGGCTCAAATCATTGGACAAGAGGAGCTGGTTAAACAGCTAATGGTTGCGCTGCTCGCCGATGGTCACATTTTGGTTGAAGGGCCACCGGGCTTGGCAAAAACTCGCGCCGTTAAATCGCTTGCAGATTGCGTAGAAGGTGACTTCCACCGTATTCAATTTACGCCGGACTTATTGCCTGCCGATCTAACCGGAACGGATATCTTCCGCCCTGAGACGGGGGACTTTACCTTTCAGGCGGGGCCAATTTTTAACTCTTTGATTCTTGCCGATGAGATCAACCGAGCGCCCGCGAAGGTACAAGCTGCAATGCTAGAGGCAATGGCAGAAAAACAAGTGACAGCCGGACGCAAGACTTATCCACTGCCAAAGCTTTTTCTCGTCATGGCGACGCAAAACCCGATTGAGCAGGAAGGCACCTACCCGTTGCCAGAAGCACAGCTCGACCGTTTTCTACTGCACCTTGATGTCGCTTACCCAGATATGGAAAGTGAACTAGCAATACTTCGCTTAAATCGAGGTGAGGCTCAAGGCCAAGCACTCGAGCAGCCAGAACCAATGCCGCAACAAGCTGTATTTGAAGCGAGACAAGAAGTGTTGAATGTGCACATGGCTGAGAGCATTGAGCAATATATTGTGAGACTGGTTATGGCGACTCGTCAGCCAGAGAAATACAGCCCACAGCTCGCTCAATGGTTAGAGATGGGGGTTAGCCCTCGTGCCACTATTGCGCTTGATCGCTGCGCGCGTGCTCACGCATGGTTGTCGGGCCGTGACTATGTCACTCCTGAAGACGTACAAACGATGGCCTTCCCAGTGCTGCGTCACCGTTTATTACGTAGCTACCACGCACAAGCTGAAGGTATCACCCCAAATCAGGTGATCACTCATCTTATCTCTCTTGTTGGCAGCGCGTAGTTTTTAGCATGAATCAGCAACTCCCTCGGCACAGTAACGGTGTGTTACTCAGCTTAGATGAACTTTTGCAATATAAAGCTCAAGCGATTCGTTGGCTGCCACCCGCAAAAAGCCTTTGGTCCCAGCTCAACGGCCAACATGAAAGTCGTAGTAAAGGTAGAGGCATGAACTTTTCAGAAGTTCGTCAATACCAAGCTGGCGATGACATTCGCAGTATTGATTGGCGCGTCACGGCTCGTACTGGCAAGCCACATACTAAGATATTTTCTGAAGAGCGAGAGCAACCTGTCATCCTCTACTTGGATATGTCGAATAGCATGATGTTTGGGTCGACTCTATTGTTAAAGTCGGTTCAGCTTGCTCATCTAACCAGCCAACTCTGCTGGCTGACGATTGCTGGTAAAGACCGTATAGGTGCAGTTATCGATGACGGCCAAACGCTAACTGAGATCAAACCAAGCTCTAGCCACCACGCACCATTACGTATCTTGCAGCAGTTGATTGCGATTAATAACCAGTCGGTGCAATCGACTAGGCTTCCTTGTCAGACGGATTTTTCAATGGCACTCAAGTCATTGAACCGACTCAGTCCTAAAGGCAGCGACATTATTTTCTTAAGCGACTTCAATCGTTATAAAGATAGTGACTACTCACTACTAAATCAGATGCGTCAACACAACAGAATCCGTTTTGTTCACTTCTATGACCCTTTAGAGCAAGGCAACACCAGTTTTAAAGGCATGAAACATGTCAGCGATGGTGAGCGAACTCAATGGTTTAACTTCTCTTCAAAAGCGGAGAAGAACAAGCTAAAGACCGCCTTCGAAGAGCATCAACAACAGATCAAAGACCTCTGCTTACGTCTTGCTATTCCCCATAGTTCAATCACCAGCGCAGAGCCTTTGATGAAGCAAATTTCTGGGGGTAAGCATGACGCCTAAATTAGACCTCAGCCCCGTTATTGCTCCCGAAGCACCACATTGGTGGCCACTCGCTTGGGGTTGGTGGTGCCTTGCTATTGCCGTCATCGCACTCGCTGTGATTGGTCGAATGCTTTACAAAAAATATAAGCAGGAGCGCAAGGTTCAAAACATCGCTCTAACCAAACTGACGGAGAACCCTGAGCTTTCACCCGCAGAGGCGCTCGCAACAGTTCGCCAAGCGGCAATGAGCTACTTCCCTCGAGAAGCGATCGCCTCTTTGCAGGGAGAACAGTGGTATCAATTTCTTGATGCGCAGATAAAGTCACCTCGTTTTGTTGACCATAGCGAGGCGTGGCAGCGAACTCTATATCAGAGCGAGCAGGCTCCAATCGATCCCTCAACACGCGACATGCTAATCGATGATTGCATCTATTGGGTTCGCCATGCATTGCCACCGAAGAGAGTTCAATTATGAGTAGTTTATTGAATATTGAATTTGTGTGGTGGTGGATGTTTTTGCTGTTGCCGTTACCACTGCTTGTACTTCGTTTGGCACCAGCCGCCAAGCCAACAGACACACTGACACTGCCTTTTTTACCTAGCAACACCAAGGGTAAAGCGCCTAGCACTCGCCTACCTAAAGTTCTAGCCTCGTTGATATGGCTGATGTTAATCACGGCCAGTGCCAGACCCGTCTGGTTCGGCGAGCCGGTTGAGTTTCAACCTAAGCACCGTGATTTGATGTTGGTGGTAGACCTCTCTTACTCAATGAGCCAAGAGGATATGGCGTTTAATGGCGAGTACATCGACCGTTTATCGGCAGTAAAACGTGTGCTCAGTGACTTCATCGATAAACGCAAAGGAGATCGCGTCGGACTCGTACTGTTTGCCGATCACGCGTATCTACAAACGCCACTCACGCTCGACAAAAACACACTCAGCCAGCAGCTTAATCAAGCGGTGTTGAGGCTCATCGGCACTCAAACAGCGATTGGCGACGGCATTGGCCTTGCCACTAAAACCTTTGTCGACAGTGATGCACCACAGCGTGTGATGATCTTGCTCAGTGATGGCAGTAATACCGCTGGCGTTCTCGATCCGCTTGAAGCGGCTGATATTGCCAAGAAGTTCGACACCACTATTTACACCGTTGGCGTGGGCGCTGGCGAAATGGTGGTCAAAGAGTTTTTTATGTCGCGTAAGGTGAATACTGCCGAAGACCTAGATGAGCGAACATTAATGGACATAGCAGAACGAACCGGGGGCCAATACTTCCGAGCTCGCGACAGCCAAGATTTGGCGACTATCTATGACACGATTAATAGTTTAGAGCCAATATCAGGCGCAACTAAGGTATGGCATCCACAGCAAGAGTGGTTCCACTGGCCGCTTACAGTTGCTGTCGCTTTATCACTGATTTTGTTAGTCATTAGGAGAAACAATGTCTAACTTTACCTTTATCTATCCAGCTTGGTTGCTCGCTTTGTTTGCGCTGCCTGTGATTTTGATGCTATCGCGCCGTAACCAAAAGCAAGGATTACTCGCGCCACACATCGCGCAGTACTTAGACCCGGCGAAAGCAACCAATTCGCGCAGCAAGTTATCCCTTTTCTCTGTTTGGTGGATCATCACCATCATCGCGCTAGCGGGCCCAAGTTTCAGTACCAGCGAACGCCCAAGCTTTGAAAAAACGCAAGCACGAGTTTTGATCATGGATATGTCAATGTCGATGTATGCCACCGACGTGAAACCTAACCGATTAACCCAAGCTCGTTACAAAGCGTTGGATCTATTTTCTCAATGGCGTGAAGGAGTAACAGGCATGGTGGCTTACGCGGGTGACGCTTATACTGTCAGCCCTCTTACGACCGACAGCGCGACCATCGCAAACCTTGTCCCTAACTTGTCGCCAGATATTATGCCTTATCAAGGTGCTGATGCAGCCAAGGCGGTCGAACGAAGTATCGAGATGCTACAACGTGCCAATGTCTCTCAGGGAGATCTGATATTGATCGCTGATGACATCGACGACAATGAGAAAGGAGCGATCAATGACCTACTTTCTGGTACACCTTGGCGCTTGTCAGTTTTAGCCGTTGGTACTCGAGCTGGTTCACCGATCACGATGAGCAATGGTTCCATGCTCACTCAAGATTCAGGCCAAACGGTAATCGCCAAAAGCGACATCAGTAACATGCGTTCAATCAGCCAGTCCAACCAAGGTGCGTTTGCTTTGGTACAAGCTGACAACTCAGACATAGAGACAATTACCCAGTTTATTGAATCTCATAGCCTAACCGCTGAAGTTGAGAAGACGACACAAGGTGTCACTAGCCGCGTTAATCACGGCTTTTGGCTACTGCCGTTAATTCTACTTCCTGCGTTAGGGCTATTCCGACCGGGCGTGATTTGGAGCGTACTAGGCTTTGCGTTATTGGCTACTCAACCAAACCCAGCATTCGCGAGCCCTTGGTTCACCGATGATCAAATAGCCCATCAATACTATGAACAAGGCGACTTTGAGCAGGCAGCAAAGCTGTTTACTGATCCGGAATGGAAAGGTGTCGCTCAATATCAAGCAGGGCAATATCAAGAGGCCGAAAACACACTCTCTGCTCTAGATACGGAACGTGCTCGCTACAACCATGCCAATGCGCTCGCACAACAAGGTAAGTTCGGGCCCGCTATCGACGAGTACAAGCGCATCCTTGAGAACAACCCTAACCACGCCTTTGCTAAAAGCAACCTAGAGATTCTGGAGCAACAGCAACAGCAACAGCAACAGCAACAGCAACAGCAACAGCAACAGCAACAGCAACAGCAACAGCAACAGCAACAGCAACAGCAACAGCAAGATGGTGATCAGAACCAACCTCAAGATCAAGCGAACCAGCAAGGTCAGCAAGGTCAGCAAGGTCAGCAAGCAGAAAATGACCAAAGCCAGGATAGTTCGTCAAGCTCCCAAGGCCAGTCACAACCATCGGCTTCTGATTCAAGTGGAGAACGACCTCAGCAATCGGCAAACCAAAGCCAACAGCAAAATGACAACAGTGGTGACGGCCAAACATCATCATCTGAACAAGAACTATCACAGACAAGCGGCAGCAATGCTAACCAAACTCAAGCTGGCGAGGGGGATGAAAAACAAGGCTCAACTGCCTCGGCTACTCCCACTTCAGCCCAGCAACAAGAGTCTGATTCCGAAGGTTCGCCGCAAATGGCACATGCTCAACCCTCAGAAGCCTCGCAAGACCCAGACCGTAAAAAACTTGAGCAAGTCGAGAGTGTACGCGACCCAAGTCGCCTGCTTCGAGCTCAAATGATGTTACAAGCGCAAGAACAAGGCGCTCCAAATAACCAATCGAAAAAGTGGTAACCATGCAACGTATTCATACACCATTTTTAACGCTGCTGTTCGCGCTCATCATAAGTATTTTCAGTAGCCATACCGCCTATGCAGCGACAGCCGTTGCTAGTGTTAGCGAGAACCAAGTTACTAAAGACGAAGTATTTCTATTAAGAGTTTCAACCGATGAAAAAGTCAGCTCAGACGCATTAGATCTAACTGCGCTTGAAAATGACTTTTACATTGGCAGGCCAAACTTTGGCTCTTCGATTCGCATCATCAATGGTAGCCGCACCGTTTCAAGCGAATGGACCATCACCCTAGCACCACTGCGACTGGGTAAGTTAACCATTCCAGCCTTTGATATCGAAGGGACGCAGACTCAACCGATTGAAATCAATGTCGCTCAAAACAAAGCCGCACCGACACAAGATCAGATGGCTGAGTTCAAACTCGACCTGAACAGAGATTCGCTCTATGTCGGTGAGGTGGCGATTTTAGATGTGAAACTGATCATCAAGGCGGACCCAAGACGCTTGCAAGATCCGCGCATTGATCCCCCGAGTTCTTCGAGCCTAAAGGTTGAACCTATTGGTGAATCAAAACAGTACCAAGATGTATACCACGGCAAAGAGGTGACTGTTGTTCAGCAGAGCTTTGAGATATCGTCAGATACTGCGGGTAAGTTTAAGTTGCGCGGGCCAAAATTGACAGGTGCGGTTGTCTACTCTGCTAACAACTCAAACAAGACACGTCTGTTCCAGCTCGACACGCCAGTTCAAACGCTGCCAGTCGAGGTATTAGCCATTCCGGGCGATGCACAAGGTGATTGGTTGCCAACGGCTGACTTAAACGTCAATCAAGTATGGAGCATTAACGATACTAGGCTTACTCGCTCCCCAGAACAATTAGATCTAGAAGCAGGTGATGCCTTAACACGTACCATTACTGTGAGTGCTAAGGGCATTAAAGCTCATCAGTTGCCAAGTGTTAATGTTCAGTACCCAAATAGCGTACGTGTTTATGAAGAGAAACCTCAGTTTGGCAAAACTGACTCTGGAGACAATCTTGTCGTCTATAAACAGGTATTGATTCCAAAATCAGCAGGTACGATTGAGCTCCCGGGGCTGGAACAAGCTTGGTTTAACACTGAAACCAAACAGAAAGCCACCAGCCAAATTAAAGGGCTAACCTTAAACGTCACTGGTAATAACGATGCGCCAGTGCAGGCTCCAACATCAACAGATAAGCCAAATAACGTTGAAGTAGTAACAACTTACCAACCAGGTATTTGGCCTTACCTAACCGCGCTTTTTGCCTTATTGTGGCTAATCACTTCTGTATTTGCCTTAAGCCTATGGCGTAAAAAAGGTTCAACGAGCACAGTGACACCGAAAGTCGTCGGCAAAGATGAGACCCAAGCTGAGCTTATCGACGCGATTCAGAGAAAAGATGCCCTGATGGCGAGCGCCAAACTCAGTCAGTGGCAACAAGAGAATCCAGATCTTCCACAGCAGCACCTTGATACTGTGAAGCAAGAAATCGACACACTCAACCAGCACTTATTTGGTCCGCAATCGGATGACGGGGCTGGCTGGTCACCAAATTCAGCCATCGAAGCAATTAATGTAGCCAACCGCAACCGTACGATAAAAACAAATGACCAACTTACGGCTTTATAGCTTGTCGTTAGAAGCTTAAAACACAAAAACTAATAAGCCCCTGAGTTCGAGAGAGAACTCAGGGGCTTTTTTATCCGGTCATCTAATTTAATAGGCCAGCGCTTGGCTAATAAAATGTCGCCTCTATCTGGCTGTTTTCAAATGCTGAGACCACGCGATTACGTCCGCGATCTTTAGCTTGATACAGCGCCTTATCTGCCATGTCATAGAGTAAGTCGAAGTCAAGACAATCCAAGCTCGCACTCAACGAGGCAAAACCCACTGAGGCTGTTAGATAGTCGCTGGTTGAACTCTCACTATGCGGGATCTGCGCTTCTTCAATACAACGTCTGATACTGTCGGCACGCTGCTTGGTTTCACTATCACAAGTATCCACCATCAATAGCATAAATTCTTCGCCACCAATGCGGCAGAAGGTGTCATTCTCATGCAGAATATGGTCGTTTAGAATTTTTCCAACCGAACGCAGCGCAGAGTCACCTTCCGTATGACCATAAACACTGTTGTATAAACCGAAATGATCTAAGTCGAGCAAGATCAATCCAAAAACGACCTTCTCATTCGGTCTGCTTGGTTCGAAGTGGGTTGAATTCAGGTTCTCCAATACCTGTGCCAACATACGGCGATTGCCGAGGCGCGTCAGAGGATCCAACTTGGAGATAACATCCAGTTGCTCATTAGCCAATTGCAGCTCTAAGGTGCGTTTTTTCACCTCTTCCTCTAGCCTTTCATTGAGCTCCTTAAGCTCTTCCTGCGCCATAGTTCTTTGCAGCACTTCAGCCAAGCTCGATGCAAAGATGCGTATTACCTCTCGAAGCTGAGAAGTTAATGAACTGCGCGTTAATAAGTTATCAGCAGCAATAAAGGCAATCGGCACACCAGTATTACTGGTCAGTAGTGTCATCGCCGTCCAGCCCACCCCGACGATATTGTAGTCATGGTAGATAGGCACAGACTCTTCAAAAGCGACTTCGTTAGGGCGCGACCTTGCTGCTGCTACAATGTCACGTTCAACCAAGTCAGAGTGATAGTAAGACTCATCGACAATATTACCTTGGATATCGGTACCCCAAGTCCCCTGCATGTAGGAGCACTCTTTATCGGTTAAGAACACGGCTAATCGATCAATACCAAGATGTTGAATGGCGAAGCTTACCGCCGATTTGCACACCGCACTGACGTTGTCACAGCGTGATAGTTCGACCATGCTGGAGTGCAACATACGAATGTTCTGCTCTTGGCGTTTGCGAATGTAGATCTGAGACAATAGCGAGCCAAAAGACTCCAACATCTGTTTTTGATAACCGGTTATTGGGGCGCGATTAATGTAGTTATCCATCGCTATCCAGCCAACAGGCTTATCCCCTTCCCTCAAGATCAGCATTCCATTCCAACCCTGCCCCACCACTTGGCCTGCGGTATAAAGCGGGGCTTGTTCGATGATAACCAAATTGGTGTGGTCGTCAGAAAGCGCCTCTATGTATTCACTTTCCAACTGATGGAGATCGTACTGAGTATGGTGTTCGCTGTTGGTCTTTCCATGCTCATCGGTACCGTAAGTGCCACTAAAGCAGCGCTTCTTCATATCAAGCAACATGAAGATTGCGCGATCAAACCCGAGACGATCTCTAACCGCTTCAACCGACGCTTTATAGAGCGCATCTAACGAATCTGGGTTAGAAAGATCTAACGCGACCTGATGCACTAGCTTCATGTTCTCAACGAACTGCTCTCTGAGGTTAATCTCATCAAGGTACTGCGCTTCACGTGTGTCTCTATTCTTTATTTCAATTGCGGCATTTTTTTCAGCACGTATACATTGCCACCTCGCTGCCGCCAACTGCAGCACATCAACCCCATCACGGAAGGTTTGATTCACTCTTTCAGCAGCGCAGTTCTGAATAATGAGATAGGTTCGACAACTCGGACAGTTGTCTAGCATCAAGATAAAAGACTCACCACCGAGGGCATCGAAATGATCCCAATTACAGGTATTGATCGCCATAGGCAAAACGCCATCAGCGGTATCAAATTGAGAAACCCAAGTCCAAAAAGTCGCTGGGTAATTGTTTAGACTCGCCAGTTCACCACACTGATACATGGGTGTGCGATTAGAGAGAGAGGCTGGCTCGACAAAAATGCCAATACCATGTGGATCCAATAGATGAGATAGGTATTCGAACAGAGAATCAGCCAAAAGACGGTGGTCGCGAGTGGAAGATATTTGTTTTGCAAAGGCTTTTACTGGCACGACGTTCCATCCAATGGTTGTAAGAGTGTAGCAAAAATACCTAAGCCTTAATATGCAATCAATCGAAGACAAAATGAGATGTTAAGCGACTCGCAATTTCCTATTTTCCTTTATCACAAGCTTGAGAAGCGCTACAAAAATGGGATTTTCTACCCAAAATTTCGTCGACAAAATAGCTTTCTTCTATACACAAAAAAGCCCCACGAATCAGTGGGGCAAAAGTCCATCGCTTATTATTGTAGTGATATGCCAGTATATTAAGCGCGGTGATGGCAAAGGTTAAAATTAACCAAAATCACCATTTACGTAACCCTTAGTACGGTCGTCTTTCGGGTCACTGAAAATAACTTGAGTGTCATCGTGCTCAACCAATTCACCCATTAGGAAGAATGCAGTTCGGTCTGAGATACGACGAGCTTGTTGCATTGAGTGCGTTACGATAACGATGGTGTAGTTCTTCTTCAGATCTTCCATCAGCTCTTCGATCTTGTGTGTCGCGATTGGATCAAGTGCCGATGTAGGTTCATCCATCAAGATAACGTCTGGTTCCATCGCGATAGTACGAGCAATACATAGACGTTGTTGCTGACCACCAGACAGACCAAATGCGTGCGATTTCAAACGATCTTTCACCTCATCCCAAAGTGCTGCACCACGTAGTGAGCGTTCTACTACTTCATCAATATGCTTCTTATCTTTGATACCTTGAGCTCGTAGACCGTATGCCACGTTCTCGTAGATGCTCATTGGGAATGGGTTTGGCTTTTGGAAAACCATACCAACACGGATACGTAGGTCTGCCACATCGATGTCACCATAGATGTTCGTGCCATCCATATCCAGCTTACCCTTAATCGTTACGCCTTCGATTAGGTCGTTCATGCGGTTCAGGCAGCGTAGCAGTGTAGATTTACCACAACCTGATGGACCAATCAGAGCCGTTACTTGGCGCGTTGGGATTGGCAGGTTGATAGATTTAAGTGCTTGGTTTTCGCCGTAAAACAGATCTAGGTTTTCAATATCAAATTTGTTCATGTTCTTAATCTCTAAATTCTTAAATTCGTGTCTAACTTGATGCTTTGTCAGTGGGCTCTCCTTAGAGCCCTGTACTATGGGCATTTCTCTTTCTATGCCCGGGAGTCGTTAGTACGTTGCTGTGTTAAAGCGTCTTGCAATTAGTTTTGTGACCATGTTGATCAGAAGAACAAGCACAATCAGGACTGTCGCTGTACCGTAAGCTTGGTTCCACTCATCGATAGTGAATAGCTCGGTGGTTAGCTTATATAAGTGAACCGTTAGTGTTCGACCGGAATCCATTAGAGACTCTGGAATACGCGCCACCATACCTGCTGTTAAGAAAACAGGCGCTGATTCACCGATTACACGACCAATACTAAGAATGACCGAAGTTAAGATACCTGGCATCGCGCTAGGCAAGATTAAGCGCCAGATAGTGTAGATTTTTGAAGCGCCAAGGCCGTAAGAACCTTCGCGGTATGTTTGTGGTACCGCCATCAATGCTTCTTCTGTAGTACGGATGATTACAGGAAGAATCAGGATACTTAGTGTTAGGGCGCCCGATAGAATCGAGAAACCAAGACCAAGAATCGATACGAAGAAAGTCATACCAAACAGACCAAAGATGATCGATGGAATACCCGCTAGTGATTCAGTACAGAATCGAATGACTTTCACTAAACGGCTACCCACTTTCGCGTATTCCGTTAAGTAGATTGCCGTCATGATGCCCAATGGTGCTGCCACCGCAATCGATGCGATAACCATGTAGATGGTTGCAACGATCATTGGGAAGATACCGTGTTCAGTACCCGTACGTGTGTAATTATCCGTAATGAAATTCCAATCTACGTGCTGTAGGCCGTTAGAAAGGATGTACCAGATGATCCAAAATAGGAAACCGACTGTGACAGCCGCTGCTGCCCAAATAAAGGCATTCAAGATATTGTCTTTATTCTGGCGAGACTGCTTTAATTTTACACGATCCATTTTTTCCACCTTCCGCTTACTTTGCTTTTTCGCGGTTTAGATAAAGTAGAGCACCATTTAGCATCATGATGAACACTAGAAGTACCACACCCGTTGCGTACAGAGCGTTAGCATGAACACCACTTGCGTATGACATTTCAATCGCGATGTTTGCTGTTAGTGTACGAGCTGAGTCTAAAATGCCTTCAGGCATCGCTGGGGCGTTACCCATAACCATGATGATTGCCATGGTTTCACCAAGTGCACGACCGATACCCAGAATCACACCTGTCATAATGCCCGAACGAGCAGCAGGAACGAGAAGTTTGAAGATGGTAAAGATCTTAGAAGCACCAAGTGCTAGAGAGCCTTCTTTGTAGGTACGAGGTACCGCACGAATTGAAGTCTCAGATACTGTGATAACGGTTGGTAGAATCATGATACCCAGAACAATGATACCCGCTAGGATAGTGTTACCCGCTGGTACTGAGAAGATGTTCTGAATCATTGGAACAATAATGACAAGGCCAAAGAAGCCGTATACCACTGAAGGAATACCTGCCAAAAGCTCAACTGCTGGACGGATAATGTCAGCAAGGCGCTTTGGTGCGATTTCAGCGATAAAGATAGCAGTTAAAACACCAACGGGTACACCTACTACAACCGCGCCTAATGTTGAAACGATAGAAGCAACAATCATGGTTGCAACACCGAATAGCGCTGGTGGTAGCCAATCTACACCGAGAACGATGCCAGAGACGCCAGCCTCTTGAAATGCAGGAATACTCTCTGCAACGATAAAATAAGCGATTACTGCCAGTGAAACGATGCCGATTACAGCACTCGTTAAGAATAAACCGTGGAAAATGCGTTCTTTCCAGTCGATACGCTTTTTAGTACGTAGGCTCGGCTTACTAACTTGTGTAGCTTCAGTATTCATAAGCTTTTCACTATGTGCGATGGTCATATTTAAAATCTCATGCTTTGTGGACGACAAAGCTGAAAGAAAAGGCTCAGCCTAAAGGCAGGCTGAGCAATAATTAAAGTCTTGATTAAATTCAGATTAGTTTACAGTGATGTAACCTTTCTTAGCTGAGATAGCTTGAGCTTCGTCAGCTACCATCCAGTCTAGGAACTTCTGAGTTTCAGAAGATGGCGCGCCATCTTTGTAAAGAACTAGGAAAGGACGAGCTACTTTGTAAGAACCGTTCTTAACGTTATCAACTGTTGCTGCTGCGCCGTCGATAGTTAGAGCTTGAACAGAGTTGTCTACAGTACCTAGAGAGATGTAGCCGATTGCGTATGGGTTGCTTGCTACAGATACCTTAAGAGCACCGTTACCGTTAGCAACTTGAGCGCGTTGAGAGATTGCTGATACTTTCTTGTCACCAATCTTTTTCTTAAGCTTTAGGATGTCTTCGAATGCACCACGTGTACCAGAAGCTGTATCACGAGTGATTGCTACGATAGGCTTGTCAGCACCGCCAACGTCTTTCCAGTTAGAGATCTCGCCTTTGTAGATTGCTGTAATTTGGTCTGCTGTTAGTGCAGATACTTCGTTGCTTGGGTTAACTACAACCGCGATACCGTCACGAGCGATAACTAGCTCTTTTAGGTCAGCTGTTTTTTCTTCAGCTTTCAAGTCACGAGAAGAGATACCTAGGTCAGCACTTCCATTTTTTGCTGCTTTGATGCCTGCAGATGAGCCAGGAGCTTGAATCTCGATGAAAACATTTTCACCTTTATTCATGTATGTTTCTGCAAAAACTTCAACCAGTGGAGAAGCACTGTTAGAGCCAACTACAGAGATAGTTTCTTTAGCTGAAGCTGTATTCACTGTTAGTGCGCCTAGTAGTGCCATTGCACCGATAACTGTCTTTTTCATCACAATTTCCTTAAGTGGCGTTATTGCCGTTGTGTTTTACTTGAACGGTGCTCACTTTAAGTTTCGAATATGACAGTTGTGTTTCAGTAAATTGAAGCCTATATGACAACTGCAATTTTTGTATTTCTATTCCTCCCACCTTCTAGAGTGACTTTGCTAACTCTTTGTTCCACAAGACTCTTTTTATTTATAAATTCGTAAATTAATCCTACATATCTTTATTTCATTTCTGTAATATGTCGCACGACTCACAATAACTATCAATATAAGTGAGTAATCAATCAGCATATTAATTACTAAATGTAATTCAACATGGCTCGCACATAACAAAATGTAATCTTTTATTGATTGAAGTATCAGTCTCATTAGTTAGAATTCAGTTTCAAATATAACAAATAAGAACAATTCTCAATTACGCATTACCAAGAGGACCTATTCATGCGCCAGTTACTCAATGGCTTATCCATTAAAATGCAAGTTTTACTCCCCGTACTTTTCTCCGTCGTTCTACTGCTCGCCGGAGTCATTATAGGAGGAGAGAAGCTTGAAGAGGCTTTCCAAGACGTTTCTACAGCAACAGACAACCTGATTGTCCATAAAGAAGAACTGAGCGACATCGTCGACAATAGCTATGGTATGCGTATTAAAGCTATTTACAGTCTGTTTAATCCAGAAGACATTCGGACTTTAATGGATGTCCTCAATCAGAAATTCCAAGCCAACAACCAACTACTTAACTCTTTAAGCACCGTTGATGGATTGCAAAATGAAGTGGCAGACCTTCGTAAAGCGATGACGCATTATGTCGACTTCTCTCAACATACCATGCTCCCTCTTTTGAAAATCAAGCACAGTAATGGTTTCCCGCCGAACAACTTTGAGTCTCAATACCAAACCGCCATTGTTCAATATCGAAACGCTGGTAATGCAATGGTAAAAGCGATCAATGACCTATCTAAAAAGCTCAACCACATTGCTCTACAAGAGGTTGAGACAAACGGTGCGAAACATGACACTACGTTAACTTCAGCGAAGATCGGTCTTATCGTCATTCTATCTATCGCTCTGATCATCAGCTGGACTCTGGCAGGTGTGATCGTTAAACCTATCCGTGAGCTTCAAAAAACCATGCGTGAAGTTGCTAAAGGCAACCTATTGGTGAAAGCAAAGGCTGAAGGCGACAACGAGATCACTCACCTTGCTCAAGACGTAAACCAAACCGTTGACCAACTTCGTGAAACCGTCGGTTCATTGTCTCGCATCAGTATTGAGGTGGCGTCAGCTTCGACAGAGCTTGCTGCAGTAATGACTCAATCTAGCGTCAACTCTGATCAAGAAAAGCAAGAAGTGGAACAAGTAGCCTCGGCAATTAACCAACTGGAATCGACGGCAACAGAAGTTTCAAGCAACGCTCAACAAGCTGACAATGCTTCAAGCCAAGCTAGCCAACTCACAACGCAAAGCTTAAACATGTTTGAAGAGAGCACCCGTGCAAGTGAAAAGATGGCTGACCAACTAAACAAAGCAGCAGACGTTGTGACTTCCCTTAAGGATCAATCAGAACAGATTGGTAAAGTCATCGAAGTAATCGAAAGTATCTCTGAGCAAACTAACCTACTGGCACTAAACGCAGCGATTGAAGCGGCTCGTGCAGGTGAAAGCGGCCGTGGTTTTGCAGTAGTAGCAGATGAGGTTCGTATGCTTGCAGCTCGAACTCAAGAGTCGACTAAAGAGATCCAGACCATTATTGAAGAGCTACAGACTCAATCTGGCCAAGCGAATGAGAGCATGCACTCAAGCCTCGCTATGCTTGAAGATAACCAAGTATTAGCAACAAAGGTAAGCGGCTCTTTAAGTGACATCAACAACGCGATTGCTGACCTAAATAGCATCAACACTCAGGTGGCAACAGCCTCTGAAGAGCAGAAACAGGTTACTTCAGACATCAACAATAACCTGAGCACCATTTACGAACTAGTAAGCCAAAATGTAACTGGCATTACTCAATCGGCAGCTGCTGCTCATGAACTGTCTGGTCTATCGGAAAGACAAAAGCAGGCACTGAATTACTTTAAGGTGTAGACAATAGAGAAATGTTTACATAAAAAAGCACCGCCATATTGGCGGTGCTTTTACATTAAGTTCAGTTTACTTGTCTTCATCGGTTACCAGTAAAACAGAAAATGCATTGGAAGATTCCAGAGGGTTCCAGTTGTATACTTCACCATTCACGGAATCGAATACCATTACATTAGCGCCATCACCATTCGGTGTGTTACTCCAAATGTAACCAGCATAGTCACCCAATTCTAACTCATAGCCACTTGCGAATGCAGTGCCGTTCAGGGCTGGTCCGTAACATGCTCGCTCGGTCAGTGCCACAAGCTCCTTAATGTTCGGCAGTCGCCAGTTCTTTTTACCGCCAAAATCATGTAATGCATGATTGCCATCTTCATCACGAATCTGTTTTGCAGTAAGAAGCGCACTCTGCCATGTCACTTTATCAGCTGAACCAGTACATGCTTCACTAGTCTTGTCCCAAGTTGTACCTACCGGGCAACGCATCCAAGTTAGACCCGTTTTAAGGTCTGTCACTATACCAGCATCAGAGTAGGTGTATCGTGTGTTAGGTGCAGATTTAGAAAAATCAACAGAACACTCTTGAGCAGCAAAAGCCGTTTGAGAAACTAACGCTAGAGATAATACGGAAATTAGTTTTTTCATCTTACTGTCCTTTAACTGCAACTAGACGAATTGGAAATTGGTATGAAGTACCGCTATCACGCTCAACTTTATCAGAGTAGATCTCAACAAAACTAACATAGCCGCGATCCGCACCTTTAGTTGCGATTACAGCGAACTGAATCCCGCCATCGTAGTTATAAGCTGAGTAGTTCACATGGCTAAAGTCATCCAGCCAAACTGCACCTGTTCCAACGTCAGGACTTCCTAGACCTTGTTGAGGGAAGTACGCGTAGTTCAAACCATAAACATTGTCGTCAGCATCTTTCTCGGTCTCGCCTAGATCCAAGACATCGTAAAACTCTTGATAAGTAGGTAAGCGCCAATCACTAACGCCACATAGAGATTGCTGGTTAATGTGTAATGCATATTCGCTTGTTGAACAGATGTTGTCGCCCGCGGCAACACAACCAACAACAGCTACATCCTCGTAGTATGGTTCAAAGGTATCTGACTCATAGACAAACGTACGGTCCTTAAACTGTACTGAGTTAGTATCGGCACTCTTGTTTTCCCAAATAAGTCCCGTTCTCTCATCTAAAGTACAAGACCATTCAGTTGCATCCGCCGCTAGTGTTGCACCTTTGTCATCAAGCTTCACGAACTTGAAACCAGCACCCGTTGCTGTTTGAAGGTCATCTTTATCAAATCCATACTCGGCATCCTGACCTGGGAAATCGGTCTGAGCGTCTGCAACATCGCTAGCACCATCGGCAAAGTACAGTACTGCACCTGTGTCGTTCGAACCTGATGTTTGAGCAGCAACAAGAGATAGCTCTTGAGTAAATGCCGTAGTTTCAGCCGCTGATAGTAAACCTGAAACAAGAGATTTATTTTCGTAACTCAACTTCTTAGCAACTAGAGCGACACCTTGAGTCATTTCTTCTACTTTCATCTCAGTAAGTAGCGCAGTGGTATTCTGCTCAAGGTTGGTTAGCTCATTTACCGTTGGATCAGACATCACTGTTCCGGTTAGCGAGACACCCGCACTTGTTACTTGTTCTTTGACCATTTCATCGGCTTGGGCGACCGTTTCACCATCAATAACCAGACTAGCAACCAAAGTAGTAACTGCATTAATAGAGTTACCCGATGCTAAACCTTGGCCCGGAGCGGCAATACGCAGTGTTTTGCTCGAACCAGCATCGACTTCCGCAAGAATAGTGCTATTCAAAATGTTTTTGTCTGTCGAAGTCAGCGTAAATTGACCTGTATTGTCACTTTTCGCACTTGGTTCGTTACTATCACATGCGAAGTTTTGGTTTAAATCAATACAAACAGGAGTATCAAGCAGGGAACCTTGGGAACGAATAGTACCAGCAACATCGTAAGTTGGCGCCGCTGCTGCGTCACTACCAGAGCTACCGCCACAGCCAGCAAGGGCAAGCGATACAGCAATGAAAGAATATTGTAACTTCATAGATTTATCTTCTTTTAATTAATAGTTTGTGGCTTATCGAGAGCGAATCACTCTCACCATTGATAGCATTAGCAGGACAATCAAACCCAAAGGTGAACCACTACCACCTGAGCTACCGCTACTGCTTTCATTAGTGGCATCAGCGTTACACTGATATCGAGCAAAGTGACTCACACCCCACTCTTTCAAGACCCCAGAATTTCCTGAAACACGATCAGAAACTTCAAGGCGCCAAGTTCCCCAGCTCGGTTCACCGACAAGTTCTTTTAACTCGTCGTCATATTGAGCTGTGAAATAACCTTTAAAACCATTACTGCTGCTTGATTGGTGATTAAGTAGCACCACCGACTTGCCTTGAGGAGACACCAATTTGACATGCAGATCGTCAAGCGAGGCATGTTCAATATTCAGATAGACAGCAAAGGTGTCATCGATCTTTGCTTCTTTGTCCGATAAGGTTTGAACATAAATTTTGTCACCCTGCGCTGGAAGCGTTGAGTTTGACGCGGTTGGCTGTGTGGTTAACTTTGGAAGACCATTAACCAACTTAGTGCTGCTTACCCACTGGTGCGTTTTTAGCTCTGCACCAAATTGATAGTCTAGTGAGATTTCAGAATCGAATTGCACGCCACAAGCCAAGTTAGAAGGTAATGAAACGCTCATACTTGATGAATCAGACACAGTTTGATCAATGTCGAAAACCGACTCATTATTCAGTCGCCATTGACCTTTCACCGTGGCTTGGCGACCATTTTGTGCCAAATGAACAGTGACATCATCGCCTTCACTGATATAGCGTTTATCATGACGAACCACAAAAGGAGGCTTCAATAAGTTATGTTGATTGAAGCTATCAGTAAGAAATTGAGCATACTCTTTGTCTGGAAACAGTGCGTTAGCAGCAAATACCGTCGACTCAGCGAGATCATGCATTTTTACGCCACGACCGACACCATAAAGTCCTTCAACAACAATGGCGTCGAACTCGCGAAAAACGCTATCTGTGCCATCACCATAACGCTCTATAGCAGCTTTTAAAGCTTGGAAAAGCGGAGTTGACCAAAGCTCGTCACCCAGCTCCCCTCCCACACTCACGTGGGCAGGGTATTCTGCTCGTTCAAAGTAGCGCGCGCGCTGATTCCACAAACTACGAGTAGTGCGGCGAACACCAAACAAACCATCCCAGTTAAACACGGTATCCAGTTCGAATTCTTGTCCACGGCGAGACGCGTCTAAGTACTGGGTACGATAGCTCGCACTACCAGCCCAATAGTCACCGACACCTTCGCCGATAGCACCAGTATGACCGTAAGCCCAATCCGGTACGGCTTGGTAATGAATACCGTGTCCAAGTTCGTGTAAGACAACATCTGAATCAACAGCATCTGGTGAAGCGCCGCCGATACCAAAAGTGACCACCCTCGGACCGTAATAGTATGATGAGTTATCTAGAGATAACCCTCTTCCATCAAAGCGCAACGGGTCGTCAAACAATTGATATGACAAACTTTCTAGATATTTCAAAGACGTATCAAGGTGATAGAAAGCCATAATCTGCGGAAAAGCATCATCACCAAAACGCACATTTTCAATGGCTTCAACGCTATCGAACGATTGAACACCTTCTGGACTCAAGAAACCGGAAGTATCTCGAACCGGTTCTCCTCCATCAGAGGGCACAGTGATCAAGGCTGTAATATCAACCTGGTTCAGCCTTGAATTAGACAGATAATAGTTACCACCGGATTGCAGAACCTCAATAGACTTAGTTACATATTCGATTGGTTGGGGGTATTCTGAAACCAATGACCAAGTCGATGCAGGCGCTTCCTGTTGCTGCATGGTTCTTAAATCGGGATCAAATAGATATACATCGACATTCACCAAGTTCCCCGAGTTCAGTGCTGGAGGCGCATCCGCTTCAAGAGAGCGCGGCGCTTCTAATTCAGCAGCAACAGTAGGTACACCCGATCTTAATATCGTATCTTCAAAACTTTTAAACACGCGCACGATGCGCTGTGTCTTATCGGTGGTTACAACAACTGTACGTTGCGGCTGATATTCACCGTTGACCCAAACATTAAAATTGAAATGCTCGCCTAACTGCGACTCTGTTTTGTAACGAAAGACAAAATCGCCAAACTCAGAGTAATTGGAGTCGAGGTAGCTTTTGACTGCCGCTTGATCGTTAAGTACAACGTTAGCTGAAGGGTAGTCCCACTCAGCAGCCTGAACGATCGGAGCGCATGCGAGAACAAGTGATATTGCTAATGGCTTAAGTTTCATGATGCTGCCTTAGAACTGATATTTAGCGTGTACAGTGAAGTAACGTCCAGGCTCTGTAGAGTAGTACTTGTGTGAGTCAATAATGCCCGCTACGTCTTGGTATCGGATGTACTCTTTGTCAAACAAGTTGATTACATTTGCAGAAACGTCTAGCCCAAAGTTCCAGGAGTAACTAACGCCCATGTCGACGGTTGCCCAGCCAGACGTTGTTGCACAATCTACCGCCAAACCAATATCAGATTGACATTGCGGAACGTCATCCATAGCTTGCACCCAATTAAGCATGGTGTAAGCAGAAAGAGATTCTTTGTCGTAATTCAGTGCGACGTTTCCTTCCCATGGTGTCAATGTACGGATCTTCTCGCCTTCATCATCCTCACCATCAACAAAGCCCAGTTTGGTAGTAACACTCCAAAATTCATTTAAACGTTGAGCTGCTGTCGCTTCAAAACCATAGGTCTCGACCCCGCTAATATTCTGGTATTGCTTATAGAGCATTCCATTGTTGGTTGTATCAGGAGCGGACGATATTTGCTTAATATCGATGAAGTCTTCAAACTTTTGATAGAATACGGCTGCATATAACTTTGTTTGACCATTATCGAACTTACTCCCCAATTCAAATGAATCGCTGGTCTCTTTATCGAGGTCCTCATTAGGAATAATTTCAAACGGTGTAATCGGCACAAAATCGTGGTTTTGATAGCCATAAATTTTGTCGTACGTAGGAGCTCGGAAACCATGGTTATAGGAAACGTATGAGTTCAAAGAGTCGGTGATTTCGTAAGAAACAGACAAGCTTGGTGAAAATTCACCAGTTGTCTTATCGCTTAACTTATAGCCTTCGATCGTACCTTCAGAGTCTGGGGTAATTTGGTGGACATCAACACGCGCACCCGCTGTAATCGTCCAACGATCTACTTCAATTACATCTCTTAGATGCGCAGCAAAAACATAAGAGCGTGCAGACGCAAAAGGTTTCGCATCTTTCTGGTTAAGACCATTCCAATCTAGGATTACGGAATTACTTGGACGCTCATGAAAAGTAGTATCGAAGCTCACGCCATAAGAGAGTGTATGACTGAAACCCGAGCCAGAGAAAGAGCTGATAAAATCTGCTTCTGCGCCGATAACTTCATCTGTGAAATGACGATCATCGATCAATCTACGAAATGCAATAATGTTACCTTGCTGTTGCGAAATCAGTGCATTCGTCGCTTCATCGGCCACAGTATTGCGCCAATAAACTTTTGTATCGAGTTCTTCAAACCAAGAGTTTGTTGGGAAATATTCTGCCCCCACGTAAGCTGTGTAAGACTCAGTATAGGTTTGTTGATCATACTCTTCAGTCTTCCACTTGCCATCTTTTTGAATTTTCGCTTCGCCCGCTTGCCTACTGAGATTTTCTTTGTAGTAATCGACTTTGGCTTTGAACATAAGGTCATCTTGAGCCCAGTAGTTCAATGTGTACGCGCCGCTAACACCATCAATATCGCGTTTGTACAAGTTCTCTTCAAAATTACGCGTTTCTCCACCTTCCCAGTACGCCAGATTGATCAAGCTTTCAAAGCTTCCTGTGCGATACGCAAGCCTCGTTGAACCTCGATATTTATCGCTTACCCCTGTGTAAGTACCCGACACGTCACTGTAAAAGTCGCTATCTTTAAGATAATCCCCTGGTTGTTTAGTTTTAATAACGACAACACCGCCAATAGCCCCGGAACCATGAACCGAAGAGCTCGCGCCTTTGACAATCTCAATACTGTCGATGTCCGCAAGATCAAACGAGTTGCGGCCTACTTTGTCGTTAATGTCGTTTGCACCAAAACCATCTGATGACTTTATTCCATCTTTAACCACTAAAATTCGGTTGCCTGTCATACCACGGATAGTAATATTCTGAGGTCGACCAGCCCCGCCACTCACGCTAACACCCGGTTCATTTCTGATTGCATCATAAAGCTCAGTCGCGCCGTTTTTTTCGATCTGTTCACCATCGATAACAGCAACGGATCCAGCCACTTCAGATAGGGGTTGTTCGATTTTATTCGCGGTAACCACAACCTCTTCAAACTCGAAAACCTCGGATTCGGCGTGCACGACGTTGGCAGCAAGTACACTCAGTACTGCCGCTGATAGGGGTGAAAGCTTCATTTACTGCTCCGCTTTAGTATTTTTATGCGTAAGTGATAATAGGAATGCGTATTCGAACGCTTGTTGTGATAAAGACTGCCGCCTGTCACTCGAATGACCTTGACTAAAATTGGTCGACAGCAAATAAGGGCCACTTCCTGTCGTCAAAGATTTCAACTTGGCTTGATATTTAGCGCCTTCCCAATAGGGAACCCGTCGATCATTTAGGCCAACACTGATTAAAACAGGTGGATAGTCGGCTTTGGAAAGATTGAAATATGGGTCATAAGCCTTCATGACTGACAGTTCAGACTCTTTATGAGGGTCACCCCACTCGGCATACTGCTGAGCAGTTAACGGCAACATCTCATCCGACATACTATTGATCACATCAACAAATGGGACCTTAAGGGACGCGCCAGCAAATTCTTCAGGAGCTTCATTTAAGGCTCCTGCCACTAAGGTGCCGCCAGCACTTGACCCCATTGCCAAGATAGCTCGTTCGCCTTGTTGAAAGTTTTGAAGTGCTCTAGCTGCAGCAACGAAATCAGCGATACTGTTCGATTTGTTTAGGCCTTTACCAGCAAGATACCATTGTTCACCTTTAAAACCTCCGCCTCTGACATGAGCAACAGCGTAGATCACGCCACGGTCGAGTAAGCTGATAGTTTGTGGCATGAAGTATGGCTTCATTGTGACTCCATAAGCGCCATACCCATATAGGACTACCGGACTCTGCTTATTAAGAAGTTCTTTTCGGTAAGCGAGCGTCACTGGGACAGCATGTCCATCATTCTCAATATTCAGAGTTTGGGTAACATACATGTCTGCTTGATAATTTGGATAAACATCTTGCCCAATCGATTCACGAGTTGCCGTTAGCGTATTAAAGCGTTCCCAAAGACCCGGTTGGATCATAGACATACTTCGGATATGTAGCTTATTGCTGTTGTAGTCTCCCACTTGGCTTACCCAAGCGACGCCACCTTCACGAGCTACGTTTTCAATCTTTATCAGCTTGTCGCTTTCATCAAAGACGTGCAGTTTTTGATTACCTTGCAGATTGGTTTGAACCACGACACCTGAACGGAATAGGTGAAAGTTGTTGATTGCCTCATCCGCTTCAAAATCACCAAATAAATGCCAAGCCTCTATGTTCATTAAATCAGAACGACTCACACGATAGATCTGGAAATTTTTGCGTTGGTGATTGCTATTGATATACACATGATCGGCAAAACGATCTGCATAGTATTCAATGCCTTCTTGGCGCTGTTGAATGGGTGGTGATAACTCACCAGTGTTAAGATCGAGAAAGCGTTGTTCACTGCTGTTGTCGCTGTTGCTCTGGACAACGGCGAAATTTCTATCGCTTGTTAGGTATGTTGAAAGCAGCCAAGCATTTTCATGTTCTTGAAAAAGCGATGTCTCAACTCCGCTTTTCAATGACTTATTGATCAAAGTATGTGGCCGCTGTGTCTTTGGCTCCTGTTTTACCAAATACAGCGATTTCCCATCATTCGACCAAACGATAGATGGCTCAACACCAGTGATAAGGCGCGTGATTTTATTGGTCGCTAACTCAACAATGCTGATTTGATACTGTTCAGAACCATCAAGATCTTCTGCAATAGCGAGTAAGGAATTGTCAGGGCTTAGTTTCCAACCACCAATTTGGTAATACTCGTGTTGATCAGCGTGATGTTTGGCATCGAAAATGACAGTTGTCACACCAACACTGCTTGGTGCGCGCGACAACAGTGTGTAGTCATTCCAAGCATATTCTACGCCATTAGTTTCTCGCCAAGGCTTCTCTGAAGGTTGCGGTCGGTTCTCTCGCCACATGGATTGCAGCGAGTCGATTTCATTTTGTAAGGTCTTCTGATACGCGTCGGTCGTCTCATTCTGTTTCTCGAGATAACCCAATACGCGCTCACTGCTTCTAGAATCGTCTCTCAACCAAGAGAACTGATCCGCAGCAGTCACGCTTCCTGAAACTAAAGTTGCTAAAACAAGCAGGCAACACGTTTTCATAAACCCAATAAATCCATACGCCAATTTAATAAATTTCGCGTATACTGCACTCAAATGGTAATGAGATCAATTATCATTTTCACAATTTGGTGATATGAATCTCAATTATTGTGCTCGATTGACTAGATTTACTGGTTTATTATTCTGTCTAACTATTCATTTTAAGGGTGTTAAGCGATTACTTTAGTTTTTTTCACTATCATGAATTCGCTCTAGCGCTTCTACTCGCTTTATCTGTTGCTCGGTAAACAGATCGTTTCTCAACAAAGCAACTTCCTGTGCTTGCTGATCTGCACTCAAATTTGGGTTATCAAGTATCGTCTCTCTTTGAGTGATAAACCGTTGGAAATCACTATCAAATTGCTCACGTTGGGCGTCTAATGCACTTAAGCGTTGTGCAGCACTTTCGCCGACAATCTCTACTCGATTGAGGTATTTTTGCTGGTTATCTAAACTGTTTGCGTGACTAAGCTGGGTTAAGGTTAAAGTATTTTTCTGCGTTTGTTGAACATACTCAGGTTGAAGAGTTAATGCCTCGAGCCACTGCTTTTCAAATTCAATTGGGTCAGTATATTCTTGCCTCATTTTTAGTTTTTCAATCGCTAGCTCGCGCATTCGATTTTCATGGGCAAATAGCAACTCTTGTTCACTCACAGTAAAGTGATAGGCCTGTTGATCCATCAACAGCTCGTGTAACTCTGTCAGCTCTTCAATGCTTAAATTAGAATAATTATTCGAAAAATCTATCTGTTCTAGTGCCGATTTGTACTCCAAATATTTTTCAAATAATCGATCATCTATCACGCTATTAGGAGCGATATTATTGAAGTCGGAGACATTCTCTTTGATCTGATCGAGGTCAATATCAACCATTGCAGCCATGAAATAATCCATCGTATCTTTGGCTGAACTTTGGTCGATCTCTGTGTCGCTTTGAGATTCACTCTTGAGGTGCTTTGCCGATACGGCTTGCGCTCGTGATTGGCCTTGGTAAAAGACCGCACTGAAACTACCTACAGCGATCATTGATATCAGTAACAGTGTGGCCTTTTTCATCGATTAACTCCTTTAATACTGATCAGCTTTATAAACCAGCCAGCTTGAGGCGATTGGCGTGTTGACGATAGAGAGTGACAGGGTCTGTTTCAAAAAGGTGGTGGATCCCTAACGTCCCGTTGATTTCATCCAAATGATTCATTTTGTAGTTGTCGCCAATCACACGACCTAAATGAGCACTACAAGTCCCCACTAGACCATCACTAGGACCATCAAACGCTAAACCTAAAATTGTCATGGCTCCATCCGTAGGGTCGAGCAAGTTGGTAAAGGTCGACGATCCCGTCCAAGAGTAGTAATAGACACCATTGCTCGCTTGCCATTCGCCATCTCCACACGCCGATGTCGGTACACCCTCCGGGTAATGCTGATTAAATGCTAGAGAGCCCTCAGTCGTGAGTGCTTCTAATGAAGCGAGCCCATCTTGTTCAAGATCGCTTCCGCCTGAAAGTAAGTTAATCAATGTGGTTAGGCCACCAGCCAACTTAACTGCAATCGACTCAGTAATGGATCCTTCTGCGACATTGCCTCGCACTAAATCCGCGACTTTAGAGCCTTTATGAACCCCACCGACACTGGTAACCGATGCTACAAGATCAGGCCTCACCGAGCCTACATATCTTGCTGTAGGACCACCATGGCTATGACCAACTAAGTTAACCTTCTCAGCCCCAGTAACGGCGATAATGGTTTCTACTTGAGCAAGAAGCTGTTCTCCTCGCACCTCTGAGCTGTTCGTCGCAGAGACCTGAGCGACATAAACTTTGGCCCCATCTTTCGCTAGAGACTCGGGAATACCGTAAAAGTAATCGACACCAGCTAACGTGTCGAAACCAAATAACCCGTGTACCAACACAATTGGGTACTGTGTTTGCGTGTACCCTGAATGTTCCAGTGGCGCGGTGCTCGTTCCAGCGTACACACTGGCACTTCCCACGCAAAGGGCCGCTATCAGCATCATCTTTTTCAACGTCTTTCTCCTTAACTAATTAGACCTCGGATGAGTTGAAAAGCTAGGAGAGGAATTCAAAAAGTAGAAATTTATAAATTAAGAATCGTGAGCAATAACGACCATTCAACATCTAAATTAAACATCAACCACTCATTCACAGGAGTACAGTTCCTACGATTCCGCCTCTGTTAAGAACTCAGAAGCCTTAATGACACTTCTATATTTAAGACATTGTTTTTTATTGAATTAAAGTAAAAGTCCATACATTCGCAATCAGTAAAAATGAGGTTTAGCGAACAAGACAAGGTTGTTTTTTAGACAGATTGTCGTTGAAAAATGGATCTTAGTACCAGATAGAGAAAATTATAAAATCAAATGGATTGACCAAAACGCATCACTAAGACATATAGGTCTGACCAGTTTTCAATAAACAATACTGATTACTGGTCTATTCAATTCCTCACACTCAATTGAAAGATCCTACATATGAAAAAAACAACGTTAGTTTTGGCTCTATTGATGCCATTTGGTGCGGTTTCAGCACAAGATAACACCATGACTCCAGAGTCAATCACGTCAGCGCAAGTTGCACAAACACAATCTGATTCCACCTATACCTACGTTAGGTGCTGGTATCGAACAGATGCAAGCCACGATTCACCCGCTACGGATTGGGAGTGGGCTAGAAAAGAAAACGGTGACTATTACACCATTGACGGTTACTGGTGGTCTTCAATCTCCTTTAAAAACATGTTCTACAGCGAGACCCCACAACAAGAGATTAAACACCGTTGTGCAGAGACATTAGATGTTCAACACGACAAAGCCGATATTACCTACTTTGCTGCAGACAATCGCTTCTCTTACAACCACTCCATCTGGACTAACGACCACGGCTTTCAAGCCAATCAAATCAACCGAATCGTCGCTTTTGGCGATAGCCTTTCAGACACAGGCAACCTATTCAATGGCTCACAGTGGATCTTCCCTAACCCAAACTCTTGGTTCTTAGGTCACTTCTCGAATGGTTTTGTTTGGACTGAATACCTAGCTAACGCTAAGGGCGTCCCACTCTATAACTGGGCTGTGGGTGGCGCAGCAGGGACCAATCAATATGTCGCTCTCACTGGCGTCTATGATCAAGTAACTTCGTATCTTACTTACATGAAGATGGCGAAGAACTATCGACCAGAGAACACCCTGTTCACATTAGAGTTCGGGTTGAATGATTTTATGAATTACGGACGCGAAGTGGCTGATGTAAAAGCCGATTTCAGCAGCGCACTGATCCGCCTAACCGACGCTGGCGCAAAAAATATTCTTCTATTCACCCTACCAGATGCGACCAAAGCGCCTCAGTTTAAGTACTCAACTGAACAAGAAATCGAGACCGTTCGTGGTAAGATTCTCGCGTTCAACCAATTCATCAAGGAACAATCAGAGTACTATCAAAGTAAAGGTGACAACGTGATCCTCTTTGATGCTCACGCACTATTCTCGAGTATCACCAGTGATCCACAAAAACATGGATTCAGAAACGCAAAAGATGCCTGCTTAGACATTAATCGCAGCGCCTCTCAGGATTACCTGTATAGCCACAGCTTAACAAATGATTGTGCAGCTTACGGCTCTGACAGCTACGTGTTCTGGGGCGTAACACACCCAACCACGGCAACTCACAAATACATCGCCACACATATACTGATGAACTCAATGTCGACCTTCGACTTTTAAAGGCATCACACCGTTTAGATAAAAGAAAACCGCCATTAACGGCGGTTTTCTTATTTATTCGTCGTCGACTTTAGGTGCGACTTTCTTTTTAGGGATAAAGACTGAATCACCCACTGCCACATTTTGGTGGAAGCTCTTATCGCGCTTAACAGGTTTCTTCGGCGCTTTCTTCACTTGTGGCTTATTAGCCTTCTTCGCAGGACCGCCTTTCTTGAAAGCTGGCTTACGAGGTTTGATACCCTTGAACTTACCTTTCAGGCCTTCAAGTACTGAGAAAGTAAGATCTTGTTGTAGGTAAAGCTCTACACGCTTAAAGCTGTCCCAGTCTTTTGGACCAACCAAAGAGATTGCATCACCTTTATTACCAGCACGGCCGGTACGACCAACACGGTGAACGTACTCTTCAGTGTGCTTAGGCATATCAAAGTTAATCACGTGACTCACGTTCGGGATATCAATACCACGAGATGCAACGTCTGTCGTAACCAAGATCTTGTACACTGCACGCTCAAACTGACTCATGATCGCGTTACGTTGTGTTTGGTTAAGGTTACCGCTCAACGCTACTGCTTTTAACTTCTTCTCGTTCAGCTTTTCTGTAAGACGATCAGTATCAGCACGTGTTGCCGTGAAGATCATCACCTGACGGTATTCTGCTTCTTCCAAAACACGATCAAGAATCGCTTCTTTATGATCAAGATGATCACATAGGTAGAACTTCTGAGTGATATCTAGGTGCTCTTCATTTGAAACACCGATTGCGATACGTTTCGGGGCATCTAGCATTTCGTTAGCAATGCCATTTACCTCCGCGTGATCCAGCGTTGCAGAGAACATCAGCGTTTGACGACGACGATGCTTAGCTGCGTTAGCAATACGGCGAAGCTCTGGAGCAAAACCCAAGTCAAGCATACGGTCTGCTTCATCTAAAATCAGTGTCTCAACACCATCTAAGAACAATGAACGATGCTCTAGGTGGTCAGCAAGACGACCTGGTGTTGCCACAATAAAACGTGGGTATTTGCGGAGTGCTTTCACTTGATCGTTAAAGTTTTCACCACCAAGAATTAACGCTGCATCGTAAGACAACCCACCAAGCATGCTACGAAGTTCGCCATACACTTGTTTTGCTAACTCACGTGTCGGAGCCAAGATTACACCACGTGGATCACGAGCAGAAAACGCTTTTGTTTTTAATGCTTTGTGAATCATCGGCAGTACAAATGCCAATGTTTTACCTGATCCCGTTTTTGATGAAGCCAATAGATCCTTACCGGCAATAGCAACAGGGATCGCTTTCTGTTGGATCTCTGTCGCTTTCTTAAAGTCATAATGTTTTAAGTTCTTCAGTAAGCGGTTATCTAAGCCTAAATCTTTAAAGTGCAAAGGACTCTCCAGTCTTGATGGTATTGAACAAAATTATTTTAACATGACATGATACCGCGAAACCCCGTTATAAGGATAGAGATCACAGAAAATTTATCCGGGATTCTTAGTGAGTGTTCTATCACGGATACGGTAAATTCGTGTTAAGCATCAAAAAGATATGGCCCTGACAAAGAAGAAGGTCATGGCATTCTCATTTTTGAGAATCCGTGTGACACCTTGCTAATTACCTCAATAATTTGGCAATTTTTCCTAGGATCGCTTTTGCGCTTAAGTAATTAGTCGCTACAATCAATGTTGAAGCGACTATATGATTAAGAATGTATAGCGCATCTAATGATGATTAATAAGCAAGGAGTTCTTATGAATAAGGTGTTAATCGCAGCTGCAGCCTCTGTATTTGTATTGTCAGGTTGTTCTTCTGGTCCTGAAGAGGCGGCAATGTCGGATGTGGAACAGCTATCTAATCAAGTTGCTCAACTAACCAGTGAAGTTGAAGCACTTAAGAGTGAAAAAGCCGAAGCAGAGATGAAAGCTCAAGAAGCAAATGACGCGGCGATGGCAGCGAAAGAAGAAGCGATGCGTGCTAACGAGCGTATCGACAATATCGCAAGCTCTTACACTAAGTAATCTATTTACTAAAAGGGTTCATGCGCCACTGTTTTTGCAGTGGCGCTTTTGTTTTCGACCAAATATGGTTTACAAAGCTGATTGAGAGAGCTGAATTGCAGGAAGAATTAAAGACTTATGCCTACCACTGCTGAGTAGGCGGTGCTATCTCTACAGGCACACCGTTCTGAGCAAAAATCACGGATTTAGCTTTCGAGTTAGATACGTCAGCTTCATCCAGCCACCACTTCAACTCGATAGGAATCGTTAATGGCTTTTTCGAACCATCGCTACGTGTTAAGGGCTCATGCGCTTCAACAAATACGCTACGATCGGGCTCCAATGCCACTTTGATCGGTTCATTGATTATCGTGACCTTCTCGCCCTTATTCACTTTCTCGAACAACCATTCAATGTCTTTCGGCTCCATTCGAATGCAACCGGAACTGACACGTAGTCCAATACCAAAGTCTTTATTGGTTCCATGGATAAGATAGTCTCCTGCACCGTAAGCCAACCTCAACGCATATTCCCCTAGTGGGTTCTCTGGGCCTGCTGGTACGACTGGCGGAAGCTCAATACCTTTGCTCAAGTACTCTTCACGAATGGATTTCGGTGGCGTCCATGTAGGATTCGGTCGCTTTTGGCTAATCGTCGTTACCATCTCTGGTGTATCTCGCCCTACTCGACCTATCCCCACAGGAAACACATGAACAAGATTCCTCTCCGGTTCAAAGTAATAAAGCCTCAACTCGGCTAGATTGATGACAACACCTTGGCGTGGAGTATCAGGAAGGATAAACCGACTAGGAATACTTAACACATAGCCTTCAGCCGGCAAGAATGGGTCGACCCCTTTATTTGCAGCCATTAGAGACAAAAAGCCAATATCATACTGCTTAGCGATCAGAGCTAACGTTTCTCCAGCAACGACTTCATGGTGCTGTATTCGGCCAACAACACGACTATCACTCGGTGGTAACTCAAAGGTTGCCCCGACACTAAAGGCGGAATAAAGACTAGTAGCCAGCAGCGAAGCAACGGCAATGCGTGTTTCAATTATTCGTTTTTTTACTACGTTAAGAAGCGTTGAGCTTAAGAGGTACGACATAAACAACCCTGTTTTTTATTATTATCATTTTAGATTAATGTTGAATCCTTGTCTCGACAATGCTCATTATCGGCGTTTCGCACACGAATCACGCCACATTCGCGGCTTCCTTCCTCAAATCAACAGATATCTGCTTGGCAAAATCGATTGCCTTTACGGTTTCAACATTTTTAGTTATTAATGATCAAACAATTGTTGGAAACGCCTCTTTTTGTGACCTGCTTCTCAAGGAACACCGTTTTAACTCGCTAATATTGCCTCAACGAAACGAATTCAATTCAACAGAAACGGTAATTAAAAATTCTGTTCCTATAATTACCGCTATAAATTTGGAGAACGACAATGGCTACACCTCATATTAACGCACAAGCTGGTGATTTCGCTGAAACTGTACTGATGCCGGGTGACCCACTTCGCGCAAAATACATCGCTGAAACATTCCTTGATGACGTGAAGCAAGTTTGTGATGTTCGTAACATGTTCGGCTACACAGGCACTTACAAAGGTAAGAAAGTTTCTGTAATGGGCCACGGTATGGGTATCCCTTCATGCTGCATCTACGTACACGAACTTATTGCTGAGTACGGTGTAAAAAATGTTATCCGTGTTGGTAGCTGTGGCGCAGTACGTGACGACGTTAAACTAATGGACGTTGTTATCGGTATGGGTGCATCAACTGACTCTAAAGTTAACCGCATTCGTTTTAACGACCACGACTTCGCAGCAATCGCTGATTTCGGTCTTCTAGAAGAAGCTGTAAACCAAGCGCGCGCTCAAGAAGTACCAGTGAAAGTAGGTAACGTATTCTCTGCAGACCTATTCTACACACCTGAAGCAGACATCTTCGAGAAGATGGAAAAACTGGGCATCCTAGGTGTAGACATGGAAGCGGCAGGTATCTACGGCGTTGCTGCAGACCTAGGCGCGAAAGCACTAACAATCCTAACAGTTTCTGATCACATCATCCGTGGTGAAAAACTAAGCTCAGAAGAGCGTCAAAAATCGTTCAACGACATGATGAAAGTAGCTCTAGAGACAGCTATCAACATCTAATCATTGATTAACGATACTTTGAAAAGCAATACCCCGCAGCCAAGTTCGCTTGGCTGCCCAAATAATCCCGAGGGGGCGATCGTGTCCAACGACGAGCTGCCAAAAGACGCGGACGGTTTACAACTCAACTTTTGTAAAACATTGGCGTGTGACAACTTTGGCTTGAGCGATGCAAAACGTTATGTTTTGCAACATGCAAACCCAAAGCGTCCAGCGATGGTTTGTCGTGAATGTGGAGCTTTCCCCCCCTTACTTAACAACCATGAAGTTTTGAATGAACTTCATCGGCTTCGTCACCTCCATAGTGACGGCCTTCCTGCTTGTCGCAATGATGATTGCGATAACTTTGGGCTTTCTGTCCACACTCACAAACACCTATACCATGCTTTTGGCTACAGCGGAGATCGACAACGCTATCGCTGTAAAGATTGCCAATCGACGTTTGTTGATAAATGGTCAGGCTCTAATAAAAAACTGCAATTCCAAGAAAACCTCATGGGCCTCTTGTTCATGGGTTATTCCGTACGTGAAATCTGCCGCAAGTTAGAGATCAACCCAAAAACCTTCTACGATCATGTGGATCATATTGCGAGCCGCTGTCGTCGCAAACTAGCGATGATCGATGCACGTTGGGTGAATCACGCGAAGGATTACCAATTTGCTTCCGATTACCAACGACTACAACCACACAGTAACAATGGCGTTGTGTGGATCGCCACTGGTGAAGCTCACTCAGGCTACATCCTTTGCCAACACGTCAACTACTCGCAAAATGAAGAGCCCATTGGCAATGTTGATCATAACCCTTACGACTCTGTCGCTCGATTCGTCTCAAAAGAGCACTCTTCTGAGGCTAACTTAGAGCTACCAACCACGTCTGATGATCTTAAAAAGCGCATTGAGCAGCAATACCAAGTGATTCTTGCTCGCGGCAATGTCGAAGATCCGATGGGTAACCTCACCTCTTTTAGCTACCCATCTAAAGGGGCTTTGGTTCGTCCGCCTTATACCTCCTATGCTCATTTCTTACATGTGTTAGACATGTGTGACGAGAGCAAACCGGTGTCTATCTACTTGCCTCAAGATCCGCTATTGCGTTCAGCGGCATTGAGTGTCTGCCTACCAAGGATCCAAAACAACAACGTCGATCTGATGTATGTTGAAGAAGATGCCTTGTGGGATGACAGTCTAGGGTTTGAGAAAATCGATATTGTGCACATGAGTTGGTGGCGAGACCGTTGGGCGATAGCTAATCAAGGTGACAAGCAAAAAGGTATCTGTTACTTAGCTGGTAACAACACTCAACCAGAACATTGGTTCGAGCACGCATCCCTAAAACAGACCAAGTTCTATCAACAGCGATTCCAGGTCCTGTTTGATGGCTTTATTAACGAACCAAGACGTAAACTGCGTCCTGGTGGCATCCTTCCTCTGCTCGATATCTTTAGAGCTTGGCATAATTTGTGCTATCAAGATAAAGAGGGGCTGACCGCAGCACAGCGCTTGGGTGTTGCTGAACAACCTCTCACCTTGAAGCAACTGCTGTCGTAACGAAAAGATAGTCATCTAGCTGAATATGCTAGAAGTGGTTGAATACCAAGTAATAACATGAGGTAGCACTCATTAATCAAAAAGATCATTACTTGGTATCACCTCTTCGTTAGATAATTAGTGCTTATCCTAAATCACACACTTATAATGATGGTGTTATCAGTATGTTCGATAATTAATGGACTTATGCCTTGGACAAAAACCAGTATCTAATTGAAACAGAGCTTGAGCAACTCAAAAAGCGTATAGACTCAGAACCCGCCGTCGTCTTCGAGGTAGCTGAGCAATGCTTGGTGAGAGCAGAACAGGTTCTGTTTGAAGAGGGAGCGATTCAGTCATTGATGTTGATGTCTCGCTGTTGCTGGAATCTTATGGATTATCGCAAAGGCTTAAAGTACATCAAAGAGGCCTATAAACGCCAAAGTCGACTCGATACTGATCTCTTTCTTCCTGAAATTCTCCACCTTCATGCGCTTCAGTTCTGGGGCCAAGCTAAATACTACTCCGCTCAACAATACTGGATTAACGCGCTCGAACAGTCTGCGTTGGTCGACGAACTTGAAATTCAAATCGAATGTCTAATTGGGCTTGGTAACATCTGGCGCATCACCCATGAGTACAAACTCGCTCGCTCTACCCACCAGCTTGCCGTAAAGGTGGCAAATAATAGCCGAATTGGGTGGCTGGAAGGCAAAGCACGGATCCTACTCGCGTGGGACTACTACCTGCTCAATAACTACGTTGAGATGCTCTCGGTGCTTGATGGTGCAGAAGAAGCGCTAAAAGACCACCCAGATAACACGTGGCATGCAGAGGTTTGGGACTTTAGAGGATTGGCACTGCTTGGGCTTGAACGTCTTGATGATGCTGAACAAGCGACCGCCAAAGCGCACAAGCTGGCTGTTGAACACAACCTGGTGTGGATGAAAGCGCACTCCTTCATTAGCCGTGCTCGCTTAGAGTTATTAAGAAAGCGCCCACACCAAGCATCTGAACTACTTACCTATGCGGAGCAATCAGCAAACGAGTTTGATAACGGTGAGTTGCTAAGCCAAATTTGCTACCAACAATCTCTGGTTGCTGAAGAGAATCAAGATTACGAAGCGGCACTGATCGCCTTTAAAAAATACCGTCAATATTCGACCAACATGCTTCGTGAGCAGACGACACGTGTCGGATTAGATAAAGCTCGCAGCTCAAAACGCCAACTCGAACAACGCGCCCGTAAATTGATTAACCGAATTCGCGGTCAGTACGAGTATGACCCAGAGAAGCAATTCTCTCACGTGGTATCAGAAACGTTTTGGTGGGAGCAGTTGGTGCTATTTAAAACCGAGCTCAAGCGCTCAAATCACAGCATCATTATGTTCCAGCACGACGACCCCAACTATCTCGAAGTGTGTACTGAACTCGCTCACACCTTCTGTAACCAAGAAGATTTCATCTCACGTTTGAGCGGTGAACGCGTTGCGCTCATGCTGGCAGAGAAAGGCAACGCAGCGCAAGCTATCTTCGACAAACTCACCACCATGCTCAACATCTACCCTTGGCATAGAAAGGGACTTAAAGGCGCTCCGCCCGTCGTGACACTTCATGACATCTTGACCTTCCCGTTCACATTAGAACAACTAGAAGAAGACGAAGCTGAGAAAGAGACTGATGGAAACGTTATTAAATAAGATCACGGACGCAGGTTTAGACCCTTCTTCAGTTTCTGGCGAAGAAGCGATCATTTTCTGGGATCACATTCGCCAGCACATCGCGACTACACAACAAGAGCAGGCACACTGCTACATTATTAGTTCTGAATATCGTGCTGAGTTGCAACAGAATCAAATCAGTATCGATGAGCTGCGCGCCGCGCTCGATCTTCTAACCTTGCCCAGCGATGTTGAAGACATACTAACCGTCAAAACCAGTCTTAGCAGTCGCTTGGTGGAAAAAGGGGATTACACTGCCGCACTCAATGAGTTTATCAGCTCATCGACGATTGCCGTTGAACACGGGCATATTGACGAGTACGTAATGGCCATCTTGGGCATGGGTAACCTGTGTGATGCTTATGGCGATCACAACCGAGCGCTGCGCTATTACCAAAAAATCAGCAGTATCGATCATGCCATCAGTAGTCGTCTACTGCGTTTGAAGTTCAAGCTTCACATGGTCGCTAGCTTCCTTCATCTCAACCGAATCACCGCAGCCAGTGATCTGCTTCGTGAGTGTGAAGAGCTGAGTATTTTGGTGAGTAATAAACTACTGACCGCACAGATTTCGCTCTACCAAGCCAAAGTTTACCGCGCTCAGAAAAAATATCACGAAGCCTTACGCTGCATCTCATCTGTTCAGCATACAGCAACCAACACACAAGCGAGTTGGTTAGCCACTATGATTCGTTTAGAGCTCGCACATTGCTTAACTATCATCAACAAGCAAGATTACGCGAGTATGATTCTCGAGAGCACCAGCAAGAGAGTAAAAAGCTACTCATCGCCGGTGTTGGCTAAGCGCTTCTACGACTCCATGAGTGAAGTGTGCATGCATCAAGGGCGCTATAAAGAAGCGTTAGAGCACGAGAAGAAAGGTTATCGCATTGAAACCGACTTGATGAAACAGATCCCAATCAGTGAGCTTGGGGCAAGCCAACTGCGTCGGCTATCTCGTTTCGAATTGCAACTGAAACTCATCTTATCTGAGCAAGAGAACAAAGAGCTTAAAGAGACCACGGAACAACACAAAAATGCGGTAGCTCAGCTGCAACAAGACGTATTTACCGATCCACTGACAGGTTTACATAACCGTCGCTGGCTGGATGTGAAACTCAAAGACCTTCTCATCCACAATACACCGTTTGCACTGCTGGTCGTCGATATTGACCACTTCAAATCGATCAATGACGAGCTAAGCCACCTAGTCGGTGATAAAGCGATCGTTAGTGTGGCGCAAGAGCTAGCGGGTTACTTTAAATTCCGCGGCGCTTCTTGTGTGCGTTTTGGTGGTGAAGAGTTCTTGGTTATTTTGGAAAATGCCACTCAAGCACAAGCCGCTATGCACGCGGAGAATTATCGAGAACGCATATTCCAATATGGTTGGCATGAAATATTAGGTGAAAGAGGACTAACCGTCAGTGTTGGCATTACGCTACATCGTGATGGTGAGAACACGCAACGTACCTTCTACCGTGCTGATAAGGCGCTCTACCGAGCTAAAGCGAATGGACGAAACCAAGTCTGTACCGAGTAACCTTATCTGATAGAAGGCTTGGTAAATAACAACGATAAAAATAGAGAGGTCATCGCCTCTCTATTTTTGTATCCAGTATCTCAAAGGAAAAACAGAGAAATACCGCCTACGGCGCACAACGTCCCTATCAAACTCTGCTTGGATATTGACTCCCCTTTGAAGGCATAAATACCCAGAATAAACACTGGGCTAGTCGCAATTAGTGTTTGTGCAATCGCGGGATTGGCATGCTTAAGCGCCACTTGTTGAAGCCAGAGTGCGAGGAAGGTCCCGACAAAAATCGCCCCCAATAGCCACGCTTTGTCGTTTTTGCCCATCTGTTTTAAGTGTCTAGCCATGCTAGAAAATGGCTTAGGTTCGAAGAATCGAATCATTAGGATCACTGCAAAAACACCAACCGCTAAGCGGATCAAAGCACCAAGTAAAGGCGGGATATCACCGGCGACCAATGCATAGTGCGAAATAACCACTCCGGATGCCTGACAAACACTGGCCAACAAACCGTAACCGACGCCACTCCAATCAACACTTTCTTCTTGCTGACTAGGCTGAAACACGACAAATGTGACCGCCATTGTGGTAATAATCACCCCTAGCCAACTCTGCAGGGAGAGTGCGGCACCGAGCAGCATTAAAGCCAACACGCCAGATAAAGGCGGCGCGAGCGATTCAAGCAATAACGTCTTGTTCGCCCCTATTCTTTTCAATGATGCAAAATAAGCGCTATCACCTATCGCGATACCTATGATTCCTGATACCGCTAACACCAAGATATGGGTCGACTCTAATTGGAGCTCGGGCATCGGCATCAAAGGGATAACAAGCATCATCATCGCCGAGGCTACAACCCCTTTGACGATATTCAACTGCATCGCAGAGAAACGATGGCTAAACTGACTGTAGATCCACGTAGCCCCAGCCCACACAATAGCGGCTCCAATCGCCGCTACTTCACCTACATAACTCATTGGCTCACCTGCTTTCTCACCTTATCGCTCTCCTTAGCTTTAGAGTAGTAAGTGCACACTAACAAAGGCTCTAATAGTATCAATCTATTGTTTATCGGTGTCCGTTCTAAAAATCATATGCAAACAAATCATTTTTATAACAATTACTTGTACGATAGCGTACTATATTGATAACTCATAAATAACATTACAAGGATCTGTTATGTTTTTAGACTATTTTGCACTCGGCTTATTAATTTTTGTTGCACTAGTCATTTTTTACGGAATCATCGTGATTCATGACATCCCATATGAAATCGCTAAAGAACGTAACCACCCTCATCAAGATGCCATTCATGTTTCCGGCTGGGTTAGCCTGTTTACACTTCATGCCATTTGGCCATTCCTTTGGATTTGGGCAACGCTATGGCGTACAGACCGTGGCTGGGGCTTCGCCAAACTAGAAGAAGAACAGCACGATACTCATCACCGTGTTGATACGCTCATCGACCAAGTCACCGCTCTGCAACAAGAAGTAGCAGCACTCAAACAAGCGGTGGCAACACAACCATCACCAGACGCTACAAGCCAAGAAAAGTCAAAAGATCAGGAGGTTAAGTAATGGATTTACTACTGATAATGACCTATGCGGCGCTTTGTATCACCATTTTCAAAGTGTTCAATATCCCTCTCAACAAGTGGACAGTCCCAACCGCTGTATTAGGTGGCGTGGTGATTATTGGCACCCTTATTTTGTTGATGAACTATAACCATCCATTTACTCAAATAGGGAACCAAGTTTACTCAACCACGCCGATCGTTTCTGGTGTCAGAGGTAAGGTAATTGAGGTACCGGTTGAACCAAACAAGCCCCTGAAACAAGGCGACATCCTATTTAAAATCGACCCTATCCCATTTGAAGCAGAAGTGGCGAAATTAGAAGCGAAAGTAAAAGAGGCAAGCCAAGGGGCGCTAGGTCTTGAGTCTCAGGTTGCTGAAGCGGAAGCTGCGAAAATCAAAGCGATTGCTGAACGTGACAAGGCGCAACGTGAATTCTCTCGATACCAACGAGGCTTTAATAGCGGTGCCTTCACCGAGCAACAACTGGATACTCGTCGCCAAGCATACAAAGCGGCAGAAGCAGCGCTTAAAGTGGCTGAAGCAAGCCAAGAGCAAGCACAGATTGCCCTTAACTCTGAAATCGGTGGTGAGAACACGGCAGTAGCGGGCTTATTGGCTGACTTACGTAAAGCGCAATTCGATCTTGACCAAACGGTAGTTCGTGCTCCAACAGACGGCTACGTGACTCAATTGGCACTGCGACCTGGTGTTATGGCGGTTCCACTGCCACTCGCACCAGTCATGACTTTTGTTCACACTGAAGAGCAGTTCTATACTGCGGCATTCCGTCAGAACTCGCTACAGCGTCTACAGCCAGGCTTTGAAGCAGAATTCCTATTCCGTGCGCTTCCGGGCAAGGTATTCAAAGGGCGCATTGAAGAGGTACTTCCAGCGATTGGTGAAAGCCAATTCCAAGCTCGTGGTGCACTCCTGGGTACTGAAGCACTCAAAACCAGTGGTCGCGTATTTGCGAAGCTAACGATTACCGACGATCTATCGGAATATCACCTTCCAATGGGAACAGCGGTCGAAGTTGCGGTTTATTCTGATAGCTTCACCCACGTATCTGTTATGCGTAAGGTTCTGATTCGTATGAAAAGCTGGCAAAACTACCTCTACTTAGATCACTAACGCTTTAAACACGCTCAATCGAGTGCTAACGACAACACCAAAAGCCAGACACTGTCTGGCTTTTTTTGATTGTTAGCGGCCAAAAACTCCGCATTTCCATCACCCTTTAACCAAGCCCTTAAAGTTATTTAGACATCCAGACACTTATCTTTCCTTGTGGCGTATTTCTACTGTATAATGCTCGCCTTATTTTTTATATTTGCCTAAAAAATCGTCTTTAAGACTTCTTATAATTCAATGGCGAATAAACGCTCTTTATAAAGCAAATTTTTCATTTGAGGTTATCTATGAACTTTTCAGCGAAAACTGTCGTCGTCATTGCCATCGGCGCTGCCCTATACGGCATTGGTGGTCTACCTATGTTTGGTGTACCTGTCTTTGCCAACACCACTCTTAAGCCAGCAATGGCAGTGCTTGCGCTGTTCTCTGTTCTATTCGGCCCAATTGTAGGCTTCCTTGTCGGCTTCATCGGCCACTGGGTTACCGACCTTTTCGCTGGTTGGGGCGTTTGGTTAACTTGGGTACTGGGTTCAGGTATCGTTGGTATGGTTATTGGCCTATTCCCAGTAATGACGAAAAACCGCCTTGCTCAAGGTGAGCTACCAATGAAAGATTTTGCTCTTTTCGTCATCTTAGCGTTAGCAGGTAACGTGGTAGGTTACGGCTGCTCAGCATTCTTAGACACAATTCTTTACGCAGAACCGTTCACTAAAGTCTTCACGCAACTTTCTATCATTGCAGCAGGCAACACAGTACTGATCGCTGTGGTTGGCTTCCTAATTTTGAAATCTGTTGCAAAACGCAATAAGCAAAGCCGTAACCTAACAGAGGCATAAGCGTTTAATGACTATTGCATTTTCGAACTTCTCTTTTAGATATGAGTCGCTGGATAAACCGACGCTAAAAAATATCAATCTAAGGATAGAGAAAGGAGAGAAAATCGTCATTATTGGACCAAGTGGTAGCGGCAAGTCTACCCTTGGTCAATGTTTAAATGGCTTAATCCCTCACGCTACAAAAGGCGAAGTGACCGGTAAACTGGAGATGTCTGGCAAAGACTGTGCTAGCTTCTCTATGCATGACTTTACCGAACAAGTCGGCACCGTTCTTCAAGACACTGACAGCCAGTTTGTTGGCCTTAGCATCGGTGAAGATATTGCCTTTGCACTAGAAAACCAACTGATGTCAAACATCGACATGTACCCGTTAGTGAAATCGACCGCAAAGATAGTCGACCTAGCAGACATGCTTGAGCGTTCGCCTCACGACCTCTCTGGCGGCCAAAAACAGCGTGTTTCACTGGCAGGCATTCTTGTTGACGAAGTAGATACACTACTCTTTGATGAGCCGTTAGCGAGCTTAGACCCAAAGACGGGCAAAGCGACTATCGAGATCATCGATCAACTGCATCGAGAAACCAACAAAACCGTCATTATTATCGAGCATCGTCTTGAGGATGTGCTGCATCGCCATGTCGACCGTGTGATTCTGATGGACCAAGGTGAGATCATTTCCGACTCGACGCCTGATGAGCTACTTGCGTCAGGACTTCTCGAAAAGCACGGGATCCGTGAGCCTCTGTACCTATCAGCGCTAAAAGCTGCACAGGTACCACTTTCAGCAAAAGACACCCTCTCGAACTTAAAGTCTCTAGATTACAAAGCGTTTAGGCCAACAGTTCAAGGTTGGTTTAACCAACGTCCACCAGCACAAGCTGAAAAGCAATACACACCGCTACTTGAAGTACACGGTCTTACCTACTCCTATGATGGTGAAAAAAACGCGCTTGAAGATGTCAGCTTTAAAATTGGCAAAGGTGAGTTTGTTTCGATCTTAGGCAAAAACGGTTCTGGTAAATCGACCATCACTAAGTTGATCATGGGCGTGATTGAGGCTGATTCGGGTTCTGCTTACCTTAACGGTGAGGACCTAAGCACACTCTCTATTTTTGAGCGTAGCCAGAAAGTCGGCGTTGTTATGCAAAACCCAAATCATATGATTTCACACCATATGATTTTCGATGAAGTGGCATTTGGCCTACGTAATCGTGGTATTGATGAAGAGAGCATTAAACAGAAGGTTGAATCAGTACTAGAGCTTTGCGGCTTGAGCAAGTTCCGTCACTGGCCAATTGAAGCTCTAAGCTACGGACAAAAGAAGCGTGTCACCATTGCAGCTATTCTTGTTCTTGAGCCAGAATTATTGATTCTCGATGAGCCAACAGCCGGTCAAGACTATCGAAACTACACATCTATGTTGGCGTTTATTCAAAAGCTAAACAGAGAATTGGGTATTACGGTGGTGATCATCTCTCATGACATGCATCTGGTGCTTGAGTACACCACACGCTCTATTGTGATTGCTGACAGCAAACTTATTGCCAACGCACCGATGACTGAAGTCTTCAGCCAACCTTCGCTGTTAGACCGTGCCAACTTGTGTACCACCAGTATTTACGAACTTGCGACAATGATGAAAATCGAAGATACCAACGCATTTATGCAGTACTTCATCGACTACGAGAGAAGCGCAATATGAATGCCTCTAAGATAAAGTTTGGTATCAACTATATCGATACTCAATCTCCACTGCACGCATTGAACGGTATCACTAAGTTCGCACTGTTTCTCGCTTGGGTGACGGTCGTACTGACAACCTTTGACTTGCGCTTGATCGTATTGCTAATCACAACAGGTCTATTGCTGCTCAAAATGACAAGAGTACCGGTCAGTGTTTATAAGCCACTGCTGATTGGTACATTTAGTGTTCTGAGTTTGAATGCGTTGTTTATGTATTTGCTTGCCCCTCAACAAGGTACTGAACTGATTGGAAGCGAGCACATTCTACTGACGCTGCCGGGTAACTACTCTTTGAGCCAAGAGACACTGTTTTATCTCATTACAGTGACTCTGAAGTACATGAGCATGTTCCCAATTGCATTAATCTTTGTGTTTACAACGCACCCAACAGAGTTTGCAGCAAGCCTTAACCGCATTGGCGTACCTTATAAGATCGCTTATGCCGTTAGCCTGACACTGCGTTACCTACCAGAGGTTAAAAAGGACTTCATCAACATCATGCATGCCCAACAAGCACGTGGTGTTGAGTTGTCAAAGAAAGCGCCGCTCGTGGCTCGCATTAAGAATGTTGCTAAGATACTGGGTCCACTCATCTTTTCGAGTTTAGACCGCGCTGATGAGATTTCGAACGCGATGACACTACGTGGCTTCGGACGTCATAAGTCACGTACTTGGTACAGTACAGCACCGCTTAAGAGGGCAGATTACATCGCTCTGGTTGTTATAGTACTGATTGTCGCTCTAGCGATTACCAAGCGGGTATTAGAACCAGAGCTATTTTGGTATCCCTTCTAATTAGGTCTCACCCTAAAATACTAAGTTATGAAAAGCCGCTTTAACCAAGCGGCTTTCTTATTGTTATTTTTGAAACTTATTTTTTTATAAAAATTAATATGAATTATTTGTTTCATAATTGCGATATTTAAGTTATCGGATTACCATACTCTAAATCCAGAACAGCATCCCAATACCACATGGCTCGTATTACCCAGCAACAGAAAATAGAAAACCAAAAAAAGTACAACCAAGTCGTTCTAGACCTATTCTTGGCGGAAGGTCATGAGTCGCTCACATATGCACGTATCGCGAAAGAGATTGGCGTGAGCTTAACAACACTGCAAGGTTACTTTCCATCAACTCGCGCGATTAGAGCGGCTCTACATGGGCATATATTACCAATTATCATGAAGCCTTTAGATTTCACGAATGAGAACACCTTCTATGAATCTTGGGATAAAGCTCTGGATGAGCCACAATTTCAGAGCGTCATGAAACTGATCTTCTTCCATGCATCACAAGCAGAACAACCAGAGGGGTTTGATTTGCAAGCTGATGGTGTTTTTCGTGAAAAAGCTATCGAAAGCTTTGGTAGTAATGCAAGACAAGTTATTGAAACTGTTATTGGTCGCTCGCTTCTTAGAATGACTAACTTTAGGCCGAGCTAAAGGCACTGCCTAGTTAACAAGAATATATTAATGACGATTAGCAGACATAAAAAATGGGAGCCCTGAGGCTCCCATTTTGCTTTCAATCTTACTTAGAAATCTTTAACACTAGTTCAGCTTGTAGAAGACTGTCGCCAGTGGTGGAAGTTTCAGTTCAATCGACGTGTCCAAGCCTTCGCTTTGCACTGCTTCGATTTCAGCCACCTCTTTTACTTCAAAACCACTGCCGTTGTATTTAGCATCATCAGTATTGAGTAATAGGCTGTACTGACCTTGCGCCGGAACACCCAGACGGAAGTGCTCGTGCGGTACCGGTGTAAAGTTCGATACCACCAACACGCGTTCACCTGATTCACTGATACGCTCATGAGCCAAGATACTCGCCTCTGCAGAGTCTTGAAGACGCCACTCAAAGCCTTGTGGGTCGAAATCTAAGTCATGCATCGCAGCTTCATTACGGTAAAGATGGTTGAGATCTTTCGTCAGCTTTTGAACACCTTGATGACGTTCGTAGTCAAGTAAGAACCATTGCAGTTGGTCATCGTGGTTCCATTCTGCTGTTTGGCCGAACTCTGCTCCCATGAAGTTAAGCTTCTTACCCGGCTGCGCATACATGTAACCCATGTAAGCACGCAGGTTAGCCGTTTGCTGCCACTCATCACCTGGCATCTTATTGTGGATAGAGCCCTTACCGTAAACCACTTCATCATGCGACAGAGACAATACGTAGTTTTCACTATGCGCGTAAACGAGTGGGAACGTAATCGTGTCGTGGTGATACTTACGGTTGATAGGGTCTTCTTGGATGTAAGACAAGCTATCGTGCATCCAACCCATGTTCCACTTAAAGCCAAAGCCCAAACCACCCATGAATGTCGGTGCTGATACACCTGGGAATGCCGTTGATTCTTCCGCGATGGTCATTGCATTCGGGAAGTGTTTGTAGACTTCTTCGTTCATCCACTTCAATGTTGCGATGGCGTCGTAGTTTTCATTGCCACCGTCGACATTCGGCACCCATTGGTCATGGCTGCGCGAGTAATCAAGGTAAAGCATCGAAGCCACAGCATCCACACGGATACCATCAATGTGGAATTGCTCAAACCAATACAAAGCATTAGAAACTAGGAAACGACGAACATGCTCACGACCTAGGTCGTAGATGTACGAGTTCCAATCCTGATGCCAACCGCGACGTGGATCTGGATCGTGGAACAGAGGCGTGCCATCGAAGTTAGCTAAGCCATGATCATCACTTGGGAAGTGTGCTGGAACCCAGTCAAGTACCACACCAAGACCAGCTTGGTGACACTGGTCAACAAAGTATTTGAAATCGTCTGGTGAGCCAAAACGGCTCGTTGGTGCAAATAGACCAACGGGTTGATAACCCCATGACCCGTAGAACGGGTGCTCTGAGACAGGCATCAATTCAACGTGGGTGTAACCAAGATCCGTTAGGTATGGAATCAGTTCTTTTGCAAGATCACGGTAGTTTAAGAAGTCACCATTAGCGTCACGCTTCCAAGAACCCGCATGCAGCTCGTAGAAAGACAATGCTTCTTTGCGCTTTTCCGTTACTGGACGGCTCTGCCACTGGCTGTCTTGCCACTGGTAACGAGCGTGATCATAAGTAACAGAAGAGAACGATGGGTACTGCTCAGAATAGAAGCCCCAAGGGTCCGCTTTGTGCGGTAGACCTTCGCCATTTGGACCTTTCAATTCGAATTTGTATTGCGCGCCCTCTTCTAACTCAGGGATGAATAGACCCCAAATGCCATAATCAAGACGCTGCATTGGGTGACGACGGCCATCCCAAGAGTTGAAGTTACCCACCAAGCTCACCGCTGACGCATGTGGTGCGTAAACTAAGAATCGAGTACCAGAGATTGTGTCTCCACCACGCTCTAACGTAATAAACTGAGCGCCCATATGATGGTACATATCTTTTGGTGTATGTAGTGCTTCGTAACTCGCATACAGCTCATGGTATTGATATGGGTCGTCTAAGATTTGTTCTACACCAGCCCAATCAACAGCCAGTTTGTAGTGCGTAAAACGCAAATCGCGCTCTTGCTTTAGGACAAAACCACTGTCGCCTTCGCGCACTAATTCAACACGAGGTTCGTCGCCAACAATCAACTCAACTTTGTCTGCGCCCGGGATCCATACGCGCAATGCACCTTCATCAGAAGGAAGATACGGACCTAAACATGAGAATGGGTCAGCAAACGAAGCCTGTGATAGTTGGGTATATATTTGTTCTTGCTTTGAAATTGAACTCATTTCCAAAACCTTTCTCCCTAACCAAACATCCAAAAAATATAAAATAAAAATGCCCGCTATGGATGCGGGCAATATAACGACGATCTATTGTACCTGACGTACGGAAACGTTTGAGTGACCAAGATTATAGTTTCTTATGCAACAAGCAAAAATCTCAGTATTATCGGGCCACTCAAGCATATTAGTTACCCGCTTTTTCACGAACTTCGGTCAGACGAGAAGCAATACGGTTAACACCATCGTGAGCAAAAATTTCATCAAGGTTCATCGATAGCTTACGACGCCAGTTCGGGTATTCGTCTACCGTACCTGGAATGTTTACAGGCTGATCCATTTCTAGCCAGTCTTCCAATTGAACACTTAGAAGCGTTGAAGAACCTGCTGCAACGTGAAGTTGTAGCGCTTCAGCCAGGTAAGAGTCCATTGGCACTTGGCTCGCATCACGACCTACACCATCCGGTAGGAAACCATGCCATGCAACAGAATCTAGAATGCCCTGCTTACACTCAAGACGGTCATCAAACAGACCATTCAGCTGCTCTTGATTTGGGTACAGGCCAATCTCTTGACCCATCTTCAGGTCATCACAGTGCCAGAAGCCACGTAGCGTCGGCATATCGTGCGTACACAGCGCCGCCATTGATTGTGATGCGTAGTGTTTTGGTGAAATGAAGCCACCGTCTTCCTCAGATGTTTCGAAGAAGAATACCTTGTATGAGTGAACGCCAGCATCCGCTAGGATATCGACGATTTCATCAGGCACAGTACCCAAGTCTTCACCAATTACAGAACATTGGTAGCGGTGTGATTCAAGCGCTAAGATCGCCAGCATGTCTTGAACAGGGTAGTAGATGTAAGCACCCTGTGTTGCATCTTCACCTTTTGGAATCCACCACAAACGTAGTAGGCCCAGTACGTGGTCGATACGTAGCGCACCACAGTGCTTCATGTTTGCGCGTAGTAGCTTGATGTAAGCATCGTAACCCGTCGCCTGAAGTACTTCTGGGTTTAGCGGTGGAAGACCCCAGTTTTGACCTAGAGGGCCTAGAATATCTGGTGGAGCACCAATGCTCGCATCCATTACTAGGTTTCCTTCATCTGCCCAAGTTTCACTACCAGAATCAGCAACACCCACAGCAAGGTCACGGTAAAGGCCTACAGCCATACCCTTCTCTTCAGCCAAAGACTGTGCATCGTTGATCTGACAATCCGCTAGCCATTGTAGGTACATGTATAGGTGTACTTTCTCAATGTTCTCTTTGATGTATTTTTGAGTTGCTGGGCTTTCAAATGTACGGTATTTCTCTGGGAATACAGGCCAGCCCCACATGTTTGAATCTTCGGCATGCAGCTCCGCATGCAATGCATCGAACGCTGCTTGATGCATTAGGCTATCACCGCCCTCTTCAACGAACGCTAGGAATGCTTGAGCACGGTCGCTGTTTTTGTCTAGGTGACGATGTTTGAATTCAGTGAATAGCAGCGGAAGAATGCTCATCTTCAGCTCAGACACTTCTGTGTAGTTCACCCAGTGTGCGTCGCGAGCTTTCTGCAGACGCTGTTGGAATTCTGCGCTGCCTACTGTTTGTTGCGCTTCTGCGCTCAACGCAAACTCAGGCACTGAGCTCACATCGATATATAGGATGTTCAACCAACGGCGTGAAGATGGGCTGTATGGGCTTGCGCCTTCTGGGTTTGCTGGGAACAGAGAGTGAATTGGGTTAAGACCCACGAAATCACCACCACGCGAAGCGATGTCAGCCACCAACTGTTTAAGGTCACCGAAATCGCCGATACCCCAGTTGTGTTGAGTGCGAAGTGTGTAAAGCTGAACACTTGGACCCCAAAGCTTCTTACCCTGCTCAATTGGGTTCTGTTTGAAACACGCTTTTGGCGTAATGATCAGTGTCATTTCGTAAGGCTTTTTACGGCGCTTACGGCTAACCACAAGTTTGTGATAACCCCATGCCAAATCGTTTGGCAATGCAAACACTAAAGGGCCACCCTCTGCACGTTCGTCTCGTACAACTTGAGATTGAAGATAGCCTTCAAGTACCTCTCCTTGCTCCGTTTCTAAACGCCAGCTGAACTCACTTTCACGAGCACTCACACCTAGATTTAGTGCAACCTCTACAGGCTCACCATCGCGCAAGACAAGAACTGGGTCTAATACATCTTTCTTGTGTTTTTTCTCTGCAGACTTAAGCAGAGCGTCGTCGCTGCTTGTGTCGTAGCCCAATGAAGCCAATAGACGAGTTAATGTTTCGTCAGATACTTGTGCTTCATCGCCCCACGCACTTACGTAACTGTCGGCAAGGTTTGCCATTTCTGCGACTTGTTTTAATACGCTTTGTTCTTTCATCGCTCTCTCCGAAAACGCGCTAACGCTTTCAATTTTGTAGGGTTATTTGTCTAAGTTTATTTTTTCAATTTAGCTTTGAGCCAACTAATTGAGCCAAGGCAGAAACTGCCTTGGCTTATTTGGGGTCTATTAACGTTTAACCGCTTCTAGTTTCCAAATGTTGTTCACGTAGTCGCGGATTGAGCGGTCTGATGTGAACTTACCAACCAATGCGGTGTTAAGGATGGCTTTCTTAGCCCAGCCCGCTTGGTCTTTGTATTGCTTGTCCATGTCTTCGTGTGCTTTCACGTAAGAAGCGAAGTCCGCTAGACATAGGTATGGGTCACCGCCATCTAGTAGGCTATCAAACGTTGCACGTAGTAGACCTGGTTGACCTGGAGTGAACTCTTCACCCGTTAGTAGGTCAAGTGACGCTTTCAGTAGCGGGTCTGCGTGGTAGTAGTCGTAAGGGTTGTAACCTTGCGCCTTCACCGCTTGAACGCCATCAACGTCTAGGCCGAAGATGTAGATGTTCTCTTCGCCAACTTCTTCGCGAATCTCAACGTTCGCACCATCCATCGTACCGATAGTTAGAGCGCCGTTTAGAGCCATCTTCATGTTACCCGTACCTGATGCTTCTTTACCCGCTAGCGAGATTTGTTGAGAAACATCTGCCGCTGGGATAATGATTTCAGCCATGCTTACACGGTAGTCAGGGATGAATACCACTTTCAGTTTGTTGCCAATGCGAGGATCGTTGTTGATCTTCTCAGCAATCTTGTTCACCGCGAAGATAATCTCTTTCGCTAGGTGGTAACCCGGTGCTGCTTTCGCAGCAAAGAAACATACGCGCGGCTCACATTCGAAACCAGGTTCGTTCAGGATACGGTGGTATAGAGATAGAATGTGTAGCAAGTCTAGGTGCTGACGCTTGTACTCGTGCAGACGCTTGATCTGTACGTCGAAGATAGCGTTAGTATCTAGCTCGATACCCATGTTCTCTTGAACCCAATCAGCAAGACGCTGTTTGTTTTCTTTCTTAACAGCCATGAATTCTTTTTGGAATTTCGCGTCTGTCGCGTACTTAGCAATACCTTCTAGCTGCTCAAGTTTCGCTGGCCACTCTGAACCAATCTTGTCTGTGATTAGCGCAGACAGGCCTGGGTTACAGAACTTCAACCAACGACGTGGCGTGATACCGTTTGTTACGTTAGTCAGTTTGCCTGGGAAGATCTCGTTGAACTCAGGGAATAGGTCTTTCTTAACTAGCTGAGAGTGAAGCGCTGCTACACCGTTTACTTTGTAAGAGCCGATTACACATAGGTTTGCCATGCGAACCATGCGGTGGAAACCTTCTTGGATGATAGACAGCTTAGCTTGCTTCTCACCATCACCAGGCCACATCTTACGAACTTCTTGTAGGAAGCGGTGGTTGATTTCAAAAATGATTTCCATGTGACGTGGAAGTAGACGCTGGATTAGCGACTCAGACCAAGTCTCAAGAGCTTCAGGAAGCAGTGTGTGGTTCGTGTAAGCGAACGTGTTTGCACTGATGTCCCAAGCAGTATCCCAATCTAGGCCTTTCTCATCGATAAGGATGCGCATTAGCTCTGGGATAGCGATTGTTGGGTGCGTATCGTTCAGCTGGATAGTCTCTTGCTTAGGTAGATCCGCTAGAGCAAAACCTGCTGCTTCGTGACGACGTAGAATATCGCGAACAGACGCTGCAGAGTGGAAGTACTGCTGCATTAGACGAAGAGTCTTACCTTTTTCGTGGTTGTCGTTCGGGTATAGAACTTTAGTGATGTTACCAGCATCGATTAGCGCGTGTTGTGCTTCGAAGTAGTCACCGTTGTTGAAGCTTGCTAGTGAGAATGGCGCGATAGCCTGACATTCCCAAAGACGCAGTGGGTAAACTGTGTCTGACTCGTAACCAACGATTGGTAGATCCCAAGGCATTGCTTTAACAGACATACCTGGAACCCATTTACGAACTTGCTTACCGTTCTCTTCAACCACTTCAACGTGACCGTAGAAGCCGATTTCTTGTGCTAGTTCTGGACGAGCCACTTCCCATGGGTAGCCTTCAACGCCACGCCATGCATCTGGAGCTTCTTTTTGACGACCGTCTTCGAAAGACTGTTTAAATAGGCCGTATTCGTAGTGTAGGCCGTAACCTACAGTTGGGAATTCTTGTGCTGCACAAGAGTCCATGAAACATGCTGCTAGACGACCTAGACCACCGTTACCTAGTGATGGGTCGCGTTCTTCTTCTAGAAGATCCGTTAGGTTTTGACCTAGCTCTTCCATCGCGTGAGTGATTTGCTCATAAAGACCCATGCTGATCAGGTTGTTACCTGTTAGACGGCCAATTAGGAACTCTAGAGATAGGTAGTTAACGCTCTTAGCGTTCTTAATCTTCTCATCATTTTCAGTAGCAAGCAGATCAAATGTTGTCAGTTCTGCTAGAGCACGGCCCATTGCTAGGTACCATGCGCGGCTGTCCGCAGCTTCTACTGTTGTTGCGTAGGTTGCAGATAGGTGTTTCTTAACACTTTCTTGGAACGACACTTTATCAAAAGTTTTTTGCTGAGTTGCTTTCATTTCAGAAATCTCGCTTTTATTTGTTCTAATTCATCTGTGACATATCGTGCATGGTCACAATTAACTAAACATCATCCCGGCCTAACGGCTGACTAGGAGTAGATGAAAGGGCGTAGGGGGCGTACTGACGTTGGGTTAGTGATCTAAATCTCATGTTCAGCTCCAGAATAAAAAATTGGAGTGATTATGATCACAAGCCCCCGTTCCATAACTTAACTTTGAATGATGAATTTTTTGTTTACCTATTTTCACTTTCTTGCGAGTTCTGATATTTAGATCACGAAATATTTTTCATGTTCTCATCTTTTTCACAAATTCATGTGTAGAAACGAGCAACATCACGATCACAAACCACCCCATTTAGTGACAAACATCACAATTAAAGGGCGTAGTTGGGTCAAAATATGCCACAGTGCAAGGTTTCTGAGGCTGATCATGGTCTGGGCCATTTTTCTTCACGTAACATAGCTTCAGAATTAATTCATAACGGCTTTTGTTTTGATGGTCGGTTATACGCAATCGACTCTCCTCATAAAGACAAGAGCCATGGAATAGGTAACCTTCGACATGTGGATCCCGTCTAAACTGACTCGCCCGGGGCGATTACACAACGCAATCTTAAGACCACGCGTATTAGATCTGCTGCAAAATGCCGACTGCTATAAGCTCGTATTATTCCGCTCTCCCGCAGGCTATGGAAAAACCACCATGGCCGCTCAGTGGTTGGTTGATAAACCCAATGTAGGTTGGTACAGCATTGACGACAGTGACAATGATGCCTTCCGTTTCATCAACTACCTGCTGCAGTCTCTTAATAAAGCAACGCAAAACGCCTGTCCTAACGCACAAAAGTTAGCGGAAAAGCGTCAGTTCTCATCACTGCACTCTTTGCTAAGTGAAGTATTCGCTGAAATGGCGAACTTTCATCATGAGTGCTTCCTTGTGCTTGATGACTACCACCTTGTTAACAATGACGATGTGCATGAAGCGATGCGTTTCTTCTTAAAGCACATGCCAGATAACCTAACGCTTGTTGTCACAAGTCGCGGCACGCCACCGCTCGGTACAGCAAACTTACGCGTTCGCGATCTGATGATTGAGCTAGGCAACGATTCATTAGCATTCGATACAGAAGAGACAACACGCTTCTTCAACCAACGAGTTACGGACGGCGTCGATGACACGACTGCGGGTAGTATCTGTGCCTATGTTGAGGGCTGGCCTTCTGCACTTCAATTGATTGCCCTGCAAGCGCAACATCAAAAACGTACACTTGCTCAATCGGCGGAATCCGTTTCTCACTTTAACCACGCCCACCTCTGGGATTACTTAGTGGAAGAAGTCTTCGACCTGCTGGACAAAGAGACTCGCCACTTCTTAATGCAGTGCTCTGTACTCGACCACTTTAATGATGAGTTGGTGTGCGCACTGACCCAGCGTGAAGACGCATTGGGGATGATTGAGTCCCTCAACCGATTTGGGTTGTTTATCTACCCATTAGAGGGTGAGAAAAACTGGTACCGCTTCCACAATCTATTCGGTGAGTTTTTGGCTCACGAGCGTCAAGCGCGTATCCCACAGCAAGAAGCTGAACTGCATAACGCTGCCGCTCAAGCTTGGTTAAAACAGGACACGCCTCATCAAGCTCTTCGTCATGCACAAAGAGCAAACAATGCTGAGTTAATCGTCCAGATCTTAGGTACACACGGCTGGCAAATGTTTAACCAAGGCGAACTCTCTTCGTTAGAGATGGCGATCAAGCAACTCACGCCAGATCAGCTTTACAGCGATCCTAAGCTTTCGATGCTACGTGCTTGGTTAGCGCAGAGCCAACACCGTTACGACCAAGTAGGCACACTGCTAGAAGAGGCAGAGTCTCAATATCAAGCCCGTAATATTGAGCTTGATACCCAGCAGCAAGGTCAATACAACGCACTCCGAGCACAAGTGGCTATTAACAGTAACGAACCTGAAAAAGCACTCGAGCTCGCAGAGTTAGCGCTAAGCCAGCTTAATACCACCGTTTACCGTAGCCGTATTGTTGCCACCTCTGTCGTGGGTGAAGTTAACCACGTAATGGGTAACTTAAGCCGAGCATTGCCAATGATGCAGCAAACCGAAAAACTCGCGCGCCAATATCAGGTTTACCATCAAGCACTGTGGGCGATTCTGCAACAGAGCGAAATTCTGATCGCACAGGGTTACGTTCAAGCGGCATTCGAACTGCAAGACAGTGCCTTCAAGCTTATCGAAGAGCACCAACTCCAGTACGTACCGCTTCATGAATTCCTACTGCGTGTGCGTGCTCAGATTTGTTGGTGTTGGAACCGTTTAGACGAAGCGGAAGAGTGTTGCTACAAAGGACTAGATATTCTCGGTCACCACTCGCCAAGTAAGCACCTGCACAGCTACTCGATGTTAGCTCGCATTGCACTCAGCCGCGGCGAAATTGATAAAGCTGCGAAGTTTATCGACCAGATTCAACACCTTCTGCGCCAGTCCACTTATCACGTAGATTGGACAGCCAACGCCTCTCTTTCACTGCTGCTTTTCTGGCAAGTGAAAGGAGATAAAGATTCGATTCAAGATTGGTTGAACGTTGCGGTTCGCCCTGAATCAGCGAGCAACCACTTCTGCCAACTACAGTGGCGTAATATTGTACGTGCACACATCATGTTGGAGCAGTTTGAAGAGGCAGAAGAGGCACTGGTATTCTTGAAGAGTGAGGCAAAACGATCTCATCTTGTCACTGACACCAACCGCAACTTGATTGTTGAGGCTGTATTGCGTATTCAAACCAACGACGAAGAGAGCGCTCGTGTACTGCTTGAAGAAGCACTGCACATGACCAACCAAACGGGTATGGTCGGCAACTTCCTTGTTGATGGTTCAACGATTGGCCACATTCTTGATAAGCTGAGTAATAAACCTGGCCTAGGCGATCTAGAGCGTCACCGTGCGCAACAGATCATGAAAGACATCTCAACCACTCAGCGTAGTCGCTCTGTACACTTCGATGAAGACTTTGTAGAAAACTTGGTCAACCACCCTAACATTCCTGAACTAGTGCGTACTAGCCCGCTCACACAACGTGAATGGCAGGTACTTGGCCTAATCTACTCGGGCTTTAGTAACGAACAGATCGCACAAGAACTTGATGTGGCAGGTACAACCATCAAGACTCATATTCGTAACTTGTATCAAAAGCTGAATATCGCCAACCGTAAAGAAGCGATCAGTACCGCTGAGAACTTATTGCAGTTAATGGGATACTAAAGAAGATTCGAGAATCGAAGAAAAGAGACAGCTAGTCGCCGATGGTGGCTAGCTTTTTTTTTGCTTATAAAACAGGCAACACCAACTTACAGACAAAAAAATAGCCAACCGCAATATCCGCGATTGGCTCTATATATGTGTGAACAAAATTCAGGTTCACTAACAACGTCAGTTGGCTAGGTGACCCTCGGCTTAAGAAGGGTCACTTGGTATAAAGCAGGATGCGTGCCAACTTTTAAAACACAGTTTTTTGGGGGAATATCGCAAAAACGACTCTCTAAACGACTCTTAATATGCAAAATGCAATTGCATAATGCAAACGCGCGCAATATGAATAAGAAATCAATTTCATTTGATTCGGTAATAATGCGAGTCAAAATAGGATGCAAGGTTTATTACTTTGCTTCCCAGAATGAATGTGATGACACAATCCATACCGTCTCCGTGGACTAAGAATTAAAGTGACGTCCTCGATTGCATATTCATACTTTTTTTACACCAAAGTTTGTATACTGCACCAAACCATTATTAACTCTCAGAGACAAATGAACTACTTAAGTACTTTCTTTAAAGGCATGGCGATGGGTGCAGCAGATGTTGTGCCTGGTGTATCGGGTGGCACCATTGCTTTTATTACTGGCATTTATGACACGCTTTTAGAAAGCATTCGTCGAATCAACCCTAGTGTGTTAGGTATTTGGAAACGTGAAGGCTTTAAAGCTGCATTCAATCACATCAATGGCTTCTTCTTAATCGCTCTATTTGGTGGCGTATTCACTAGCATCGCTACCTTAGCAAAACTGATCTCTTGGTTACTGGTCGCCCACCCGGTGCCATTATGGTCTTTCTTCTTCGGTCTGATCTTGGTCTCTGTGTTCCATATTCTTAAGCAAGTTGAGAAGCGCGATGCAATACGTGGTCTATTTCTGTTACTCGGCGTTGCTTTTGCTTATAGCATTACGGTTCTTAAACCGCTGCACATGGAACCGACCAGCATTAATGTCATGCTTGCAGGTGCGATTGCAATCTGTGCGATGATCCTTCCAGGTATCTCCGGCAGTTTCATTTTGCTACTTATCGGCATGTACACACCTGTACTTGCTGCCGTAAAAGGTTTCCAAATTGACATCCTACTGCTGTTTCTTTCTGGATGTGTGATTGGTCTTTTAAGCTTCTCTCACGTTCTCTCTTGGCTACTGCGTTCATTTAGAGATGTAACTTTAGTGTTCCTCACCGGTTTGATGATTGGCACCCTGCCAAAAATCTGGCCTTGGAAAGAGACCATCAGCTGGCGCACTAACTCCAAGGGCGAGCAAGTGCCATTGATTCAAGAGAATCTTTCTCCATTTGAATTTGAATCCATTACTTCTCAACCATCACAATTGGTTCTAGCGGTAATCATGATGATGGCAGCGATTCTATTGGTGCTGGGCCTAGAGAAATTCGCAGAACGAAACGCTCATTAACAAGCCAGTAGACAGAAATTAATAGAAAACACCTAAAGCGAAGCAAGCAGCTTCGCTTTTTTGTATCTGGTATATCCGAAAAATCCATGACCAATATCCAGATAAATCTCCACAACAAAGCTTCTACCCTCCGCACAAAATTGTTTTTTGATACAAGCACGTAATGAGCTTTGTGATACCATCGCCCCTTAATATAAGGAATGATGAGAGCCCCTATGCACCCAGCACTTAAGGTTGCGATGGTAAGCGCCGCCCTGCTTGCCGGCTTCTTTGGCCCACAACTACTCGAGCAAGTTAATCACGCGCTAGACACTCAAACAGAGCAAGACATCAGTCAGTACTGTATGTTGAGCACGCAAGAGTGCGCTCAAGACTCGGTCACCATGGTGTTTGAGCACGATACTGCTCAACCTCTGGTTCCTGCTACTCTGACCGTCACTTGGGGTGGCACCAGTTCTGACCAACTTCAGTTATCACTCAGTGGTTTAGAAATGGAGATGGGTACGGCGAGATTTCAATTAAAGCGCACCGAAGGGAATACATTCCAAGGTGACGTCATTTTACCTGTGTGTACCATGGACAAGATGACATGGCTCGGTGAATTAACCGACGGCAATAATACGGTACACCCAGCAATAAGGATGGAAAGATGAGTAAAAACTGGTCACTCGCATTAGTCGTTGCGTTCGTACTCGGGTTCGGGGTCAAAACCTACCTTGATGAACAGAGTAAAGCTCAAATGCAGCTAGAGAAAGAGCAACAGATCTCAGCAACTACTCTGTTTGGTAAAGATAACCAACCCGTAGAGATCTTCGATGAAAATGATTCTCGAGTGCGCATTGTGTACTTTGGCTTCACACGCTGCCCAGACGTTTGCCCAACGTCACTAGCCATGTTGGCTGGGGCGCTCAATCAGCTATCTGAAGAAGAAGTCGCGAACGTTCGCCCGATGTTTATCTCGTTGGACCCTGAACGTGATGCTGCAGAAGCATCTTATGAATACGCGCAATACTTCCATCCGAATATGGAAGGATTAAGCGGCCCTCTTGATATCACAACTGCGCTGGCTCATAACTACGGCGTGATTTTCCGTAAGTCAGAATTAGAAGGCTCAGAGCTTGAGTACACACTCGACCACAGCTCTTACTTCTACTTTTTAAAACCTGATGGTACCTTGATTACTAAGGTTCCACATACACTTACGCCAGCACCGATTGTTGATGCAATCAAAAAGCTATAACGCCTAGCGATAGCCGTTAACCGATTCAATTAGATTGTTTAGGGAACCAAGTATAATGAAACTAAAAGCCCTCGCATTAGCAGGTATGCTGCTTTCTTCAGTTGCTCAAGCAAGTGACGTTATGATTCATGACGCCTACGCACGCGCAATGCCACCTTCTGCTGTAAATAGCGCTGTTTTTACCACTCTGATGAACCACAACGATGCAGATCGCACGCTTGTCTCTGCCTCGACACCAGCAGCTGGGAAAGTAGAACTTCATGATGTCATCATGGAAGGTGAGGTCATGAAAATGCGCCAGGTTGAAAGCATTCAAATCCCAGCGCATGGCAGCACAGAGCTGAAGCCGGGAAGCCTACACATCATGTTATTTGATTTAGCTGCTCGCCTTGAGGAAGGGCAAAGCATCACTCTAACCCTCAATTACGCGAACGGCGACGCCCAAACCGTCGAAGTTCCTGTCAAAAAAGTGATGAATGGCATGAAGAAAATGGACCATTCTCATCATTAAGTTAGAGTTTCCATTCAGTTTCGCATAATAATTGACCATGACAGCTTCTCGTTGTCATGGTTTTTTGTTAAAGTCGCCAAGCAATTTAGAGTCGAGTGGTATGACATTACGTTATACTCACTACTGTCATTAACTCACCAAGGAGAACGTCCATGATTGTAATGAACCCACTAGCGCCCGTAGTAAAAGAAGCGTACTACTCGTAAGGCAACAACCACTTACTTTCCCTTACGACCAATAAGTTACTTCGTATATATCTGTAACTTGTTATCCAGCATGGTGTAAACATCATTCACACTGGGCTGAAAAATCTAATGACCACTTCTTTTACCCGGTTTGCGCTGCAGACAAGCACAAAACCCGGGGTCCTATCTATTGAATTCGACCCATATTCTCATTTTTTGACATCGCAATAGCGCCAAAGTCGCGAATTGTATGTCGAGGTATAGCAATGAATTCTAAAAACGCATTTTCCGATCCAATTTCAATCTCGCAACTTGGATGGAAACCTATTTTTCAACAACAGCTAACACTTGAAGATTACGAGCAAGAAAACTTCGCAGCTCGCGTCATCGCACATCACCGAAGTGGCTATACACTTGCTTCTGAGCAGGGTGAAATCCATCTCGCGATTCACCATGCTTTGCCCGCAATGACAGTTGGCGACTGGGTGATACTCAAACCCAACCAACAATTTGAGCGATTATTGGAGCGCCAGTCACTGTTCAGCCGTAAGGCTTCAGGTACTCGAGTAGCGGAGCAATTGATATCGGCCAACGTTACGACCGTGTTTATCGTCGTATCCTTGAACCACGATTTCAATCTAAGCCGCATTGAGCGTTACTTAGCACTAGCTAATGAAGCGAAAGTGGAACCTGTCATCGTCTTAACCAAAAAAGACTTATGTGACGACTGGGAGACCAAAGTAAGCCAAGTTCAGAGCCTGGATCCGTTACTCATGATCGAGACCGTCAACGGACTTGATTTAGAGTCAGTTCAGGTACTCGCACCATGGTGTACATCTGGTGCGACTGTCGCTTTGATGGGCTCATCGGGAGTAGGTAAGTCGACTATCGTCAACTCTCTGATGGCTGAGCAAGCTCAAGCGACGGGTGGGATTCGTGAAGACGACAGCAAAGGTCGACACACAACCACATCACGTTCACTTCATTTGCTGAAAGACGGTGGTTTGTTGATCGATACTCCAGGAATGCGAGAGCTGCAACTTTCTGATTGTGCCGAAGGTGTCAGTGAAACCTTTGCCGACATCGAAGAGCTTGCTACGAATTGTCACTTCTCAGATTGCCAACATCAATCTGAACCAGGGTGTGCGATTCAACAAGCACTCGAAAATGGCGATTTAACAGAGCGTCGGTTCCACAACTACCAGAAACTGCTCCGTGAACAAGCGAGAAACAGTGCGACGTTAGCGCAGCAGCGTGCAAATTTTAAACAGCTAACTAAGATGTATCGCAGTGTGCAGAATGAAAGCCGTCATCGAAAACAGTTCGATGATTAATATGCATACTTAGTCATCAAGTAGCAGACAAAGATAAAGCAAACTATGCTGCCAGTGAGAGATCGCTTGGCAGCATTTTTACATCCAAGATATCAATTATGCATACATAGTTTGCATAACCATTCCTTGCCAATCACAACCACAGACACATCAACTGCATATCCATATTTGTAAAGATTTATATCTTAGATTACATACATAAATTTAACAATTAGAGCTAAAACACCCACACAGCGCAAACAATCACACCAAAATGAAACTAATCCTAGACACTGAGATTAATCAAGCTAATATGACCGCCCATTCGACTAGTGTATAGTTCGAAATGGTTCCATTTTATAAAAGAAATATCACTATAATAAGTTAACAATTGCAGGTAATTTATGCAAAATCACAACATGTTCGCCCGCATCGCTCGTGGAAATCTCGTTCTACAGATCCTTGCTGGTATTGTATTCGGTGTCGTTCTCGCCATGTTCTCGCCTTCGGCGGCTCAAGATGCAGGTCTACTAGGTAGTCTGTTCGTAGGTGCGTTAAAAGCTGTAGCCCCAATTTTAGTATTCATTCTTGTTGCAGCTTCTATCGCTAACCAAAAGAAAGGTCAGCATACCCACATGCGCCCAATCATTGTGCTTTACTTGATTGGTACCTTCTCTGCTGCTCTAACGGCTGTAGTTCTGAGCTTCATGTTCCCAACGACTCTAACTCTGGTTGCTGGTGCTGAAGGTGCAAACCCTCCTCAGGGCATCACAGAAGTTCTACAAACACTGCTATTCAAACTGGTTGATAACCCAGTAAATGCACTGATGAACGCAAACTACATCGGTATCCTTGCATGGGCGATCGGTCTCGGCCTTGCTCTACACCACGCTTCAGCGACAACCAAAGCGGTATTCGAAGACCTAAGCCACAGTGTTTCACACATTGTTCGCTTCATTATCCGTCTAGCACCTTTCGGTATTTTCGGTCTAGTATCTGCAACATTTGCGACAACTGGCTTCGAAGCACTAGCAAGCTACGGTCAACTACTGGCTGTACTACTAAGCTCTATGCTGATCATCGCATTGGTTATCAACCCAATCATCGTATTTGTTAAGACTAAGCAGAACCCTTACCCACTGGTTCTTCAATGTCTACGTGAATCTGGTGTAACGGCATTCTTCACGCGTTCAAGTGCAGCAAACATCCCTGTAAACATGAACCTATGTAAGAAGCTTAACCTAGACGAAGATACTTACTCTGTATCTATCCCACTAGGCGCAACCATCAACATGGCTGGTGCTGCAATCACAATTACTGTTCTAACACTAGCTGCTGTACACACTATGGGTATCCAAATCGATATCTTCACAGCGATCCTTCTAAGCCTTGTTGCGGCTGTATCTGCATGTGGTGCTTCTGGTGTTGCGGGTGGTTCACTACTACTTATCCCACTAGCGTGTGGCCTATTCGGTATCTCGAACGACGTAGCAATGCAAGTTGTAGCGGTAGGCTTCATCATCGGTGTGATTCAAGATTCTGCTGAGACAGCGCTTAACAGCTCAACTGACGTGGTATTCACTGCCGCTGTATGTAAAGCTGAACAGCAAAAGTCTGACGCTTAATCTCAGATTAAAATCGCAAAGGGGTAGCCACTGGCTACCCCTTTTTATTTGCTTCGATTCTTATACCAACATCGCTGATAGATTCGTTTTCTAGAGACTCAATGAGTATATTAAACTAGCTCTTCCAATTGGGCTGAACGGTCGACTGACTGAAATCGAGACCAGCGGAACCATCACTTGGTTTGTTGATTGATGCATCAAACGGGACTTGTGTGTAATCACTCACTTCCTTTGTCGGCTGCTCTAGTGCGACGTCTTCTGCTATCTCTTCAGGCATCACTTCGACACCCTCTTCTGTTTTCTTAGGCACAGGTACTTTGCGTTTATAAAGCTTATTAAGCGCCTTGATTACAGAGTGCTTGGTTACCGCTTCTTGCGATAACTTGGTCATAATAGGCTTGGTTAACGCCTGTAATCCAACGATCGAATCAACACCAAGGTTAGCTCCGACTTTGTCACGCTGCGCTTTAGCAGGTTCATAACCAAAGTGAGCAGATAAAAACAGCCAGATGTAAGCAATAGCATTACCGTGCTCACCATGGTCAATCCAAGCTTCACCCGCATGGAACATGGCTTCGGTATTGTTCTTCTCCGCAGCTCGCTCTAGCCAATAACAGCCTTGACCGTGGTTTTTCTCGACACCTAAACCATTCAAATAGCTCAGGCCTAACTTAATCTTTCCGTTGAGATCGTGCTTATCCGCCGCCATTCGAAACCACTCGACTGCATTTTCTGGAGAGTAGTCAGAGTTGTCTTTATCAAGGCACCAATCGCCCATAAACAACATTGCATCGGTGTGCCCACTGGTGGCTGCTTCTTCAATCAGAGCATACCCTTTCGGGATGTTCTTAGTGGTACCTCGACCGTGAATCAAGGCTTGCCCCATATTGAACTTGGCATCGGAATCGTTATCTAATGCAGCAATCGCTAACTGCCAAAAGTTTGCCTGCTCTCTCAAGATCAGGTCCTCTTTACGCTTCATGCTGAGGCGAACGATGCCATACATACCGTTGACATTATCTTGCTGCGCCGCTTTCTCATACCAATACAACGCCTCTTTGATATTGGTGCGTTCTGCTTCTTTCGCCAAATAGAGGACTGAAGGGATATGGCCAGTCTCAGCTTTGAACAAGCGGTCTTTCTTCTCTTGCAGGCGAGCCTTCTCTATCGCCTTTCGATAAGCGACCTCTCTAGCCTTACGTTCCTGCTCTAGTCGCTGCTTTCTCAGAGATAAAGAGATCAGCCAAATGACGACTAAAATCAGAGAAAGTGCGGTTGCACCGATAGCGATGCCCATTGTGCTCATAACGTCTCAACTATTTGTTGTTCAACTAGTGTTTATTTTCATATCGATACTAGTCGATAAATGGAGATTAGTAGGCTAAAGAAAGAACCTATAGCCATCATGAGTTTAGTATCTCAGGATTCTTGTGCCATAAGAAGCTAAACCGATTTGTTCAGAATGAAATGCTAGTGGGTGATGTGATATTGCTTCCAACCTATGTCCTTCGCTTGATGTCACTGCAGCAAGCAGCCATCTCACCCTTTGACCTTGTAAACCATCATACTCACTCTCAGCATATTTCCCTACTCAAGGTCACGAAAGTGTTACTGCGCTATCGTTTCGTTTATCAGCAATTTGCTAGTTTTAAGAAATAACCTTTGCCACAAGGTTACACCGTAACATTGTGGCAACTAGGCTCTCTCTAATCACCTCATTTTTACGCCTCTTTTTTGCTCAGTTTTACATTGTAAATCGGGGCACCAAAATTCCTCGGCAGACACCAAATACAAAAAAGCGGCTTGAAACTCATGTCTCAAACCGCCCAAGCTTACCGTTTTTGTTAATCTTACTATTTTTCGCTCTGCATTCTTTCCCAGATAGTCGGCGAGCCAATGTAATCTTGGACACAGCTAATGAACTCTTTCACCAACTTTGTCTGCTTTCTATGTGGATACACAGCGTAGATGGCCGTTTCTTCGGTTGATATACGATACCCAGGAAGTAACTGAACTAGCCCAAGGTCTTTCATTGGTGCGTGCAGGTTCGATTGGTCCAACAAACCATAACCCAACCCATCACTGACGCCCGAAACAATAGTGCGTACGTCACTCACCTTATAATTGCCTTGCAGCGACAACACTTGATACGTATCGCCATTAGGTTGCTCACTAATGCGCAATTGATCGAGCGTCATATCACCGTTGGTATAAATAATCGCAGGCAACGACAACAGATCCTGTGGCGTTTGTGGCTCACCATGCTCAGCGATAAAATCGTGCGATGCCACCAGCATAAAGTGACTATCTGCTATCTTCTTGGCGATAAGGTTTGATTCAACCAACTTACTGAAACGGAAGGCGATATCGATTTTGCCCGCAATGATATTCGCAATCTTATCGTCCAGTGAGAGCACGATCTGAACATCGGGATAGCGACGCATAAATTGAGTCACGATCGGCTGCAAATACTGTTGCCCAAAATAGATTGGAGAGGTAATCCGCAATACACCTTTAGGTTCAGACTGATACGAGTCGGCAATTCCTTGAATCTGATTTAGGGTGTCTTGAAGCACACGAGCTTGCGCTAAGATCTCTTCACCCGCAGAAGTCAGTGAAAACGATCGTGTGGATCGATTGAGCAGCTGAACACCAAGGTCAGCTTCCAAGCGCTTGATCTGCTTAGACAAAGACGAATTATCCATGTCATGAAGCGTTGCCGCTTTGGTAAAAGATCCCTGCTGAACCACATCAAGGAACAGAAGTAATTGGTTGGTATTTAACACATGACTCTCTTTAGAAAATAGATTCGGTTATCGTTCATCTTTCGGCGTATCCATCACCACCATGGTTGTGATGGATTGTACTTGAGGGCACTCACCCAACACATCCGCATGAAACTTTTTATAGCTGGGTAAATCTTGAGTTTCCACCCGCAACAGGTATTCGTTCGCTCCAGTAATGTTATGGCACTCGACTACCTCTTTTTCCAAACTTACATGATCTTCAAACTCTTGCTGCGCTGCTTTGCTGTGACTTGATAAACCAATAGAAACATACGCGATAAAGCCAACGCCCATTAAGGTGTTATCGAGCACGGCACGATAGCCCTGAATCACGCCTTGTTTCTCTAGTTCCTGAACGCGGCGTAATGTTGCAGACGGAGATAAACCGATGCGCTCCGAGAGCTCAATATTGGAGACTCTGCCGTCCGCTTTTAGCTCAAGCAATATCCTTTCGTCAAATCTATCCATAAGTGAATTTAATTGTGCAATTAATGAATTTAACTCGAATAAAAGCACATAATTGCCCGACTTTCCACTTAGTATGAATCGTGACCGGTCAGACACAACTGTAATTTTCACTATTTAGGAACAACGCCATGCCTTTTGAACAACTTACCGCACTCGCGTTATTTGCGTTTGTCTCGACCTTCACACCTGGCCCAAACAACATCATGTTGATGACTTCGGGCGCAAATGTAGGCTTCACCAAGACCATCCCACACATGCTGGGTATCGCACTTGGCTTCGCCATTATGCTGCTATTGGTCGGCTTTGGCTTAATGGGTTTGTTCCACAGCTTCCCTATTATTCACCAAATTTTGAAATATCTGAGCTTGGCTTACCTGGTTTATTTAGCGATTAAGATTGCCACCAGCGGTAAAGCAGAAGAGAAAGAAAGCTACAAGCCGATGTCGTTTCTAGCTGCTGCAAGCTTTCAGTGGGTTAACCCGAAAGGATGGTCAATGGCATTAACGGCAATTTCGGTTTACAGCACTGGCAGCTCATGGGTTGAGCTCGCAATCATCGCCGCTATCTTTACGCTTGCTAACCTGCCATCCGTGACATTTTGGACAGCAGCGGGGAAACAGCTCCAGCACTGGTTGACGACTCCCTTACGCATTAAAGGCTTCAACTACGCGATGGCATTGTTGCTGTTAGTTTCGACCGTACCAATGATTTAAGTGTTTACTGATTCACTTCTTACTGAATCTACAACCAGCTAAAAAGCGCCTCTTGAGGCAGAGTCAACATAGACTGTCCGTGAGGCGTTAATGTCCACACAAACCCTAGAATATTCAGACCACAGCAGATGAAAAACAGCGTTTTAAAGGGTTGTTTTTGAGTCTTATGTCGAAACTGCTGCTGGGCTATCAACGCACCTAGCCAGCCCCCACATAACGCAAGCAAATGAAGTGTATTCTCAGGGACACGCCACTCACCTTTTATTGCCGCTCGCTTATCTTTTGCGTAAATAAAATAAGTCATCAGCCCTATCAATAAATAGCCTCCAAGTATCAGTTTTGAGCTTGAATAAAAGACGATCGATAGGCTCACAATAAAGAGATAGGTAAACACAATTTTTAATGATGACGACAAGGTTATCCCCTTTTGCGCAGCAGCTCACGAAGCTCAATAACTACGCCCTGAATTCTTATAGAAAGGATGAGTAATAAGCCCGTTATTTACGCTAGCCTACTCGCCTCATCCCTACATAACATGATGGAAGTTAAGGAATTATAACCATGTACAATAAAAAACATACCATCTATCAAGTCTTTACACGGCTGTTTGGCAACCAAAACACCAACAATAAGCCTTGGGGCACAATTGAAGAGAATGGCGTTGGTAAATTCAGTGATTTTACCGACAAAGCACTTTCTGAAATTAAAGACCTAGGCATCACCCATATCTGGTATACCGGTGTCCCGCATCACGCAGTGATCAATGACTACCAAGAAGTGGGAATCACCCAAGATCATCCAAGCGTGGTCAAAGGCCGTGCTGGCTCTCCCTACGCGGTCAAAGACTACTACTCGGTCAATCCAGATTTGGCAGATAACCCGGAAAAGCGCGTTGATGAGTTTGAGGCTCTCATTAAGCGCAGCCACGAAAATGGGTTACAAGTTATCATCGATATCGTACCAAACCATGTCGCCCGTCAGTATCGCGGTAATCACAATCCAGCTGGCGTTGAAGACTTCGGTGCCAATGACGATACCAGTGTTGAGTATCATAGAGAGAATAACTTCTATTACATCCCAGATTCCCAGTTTGAGCTGCCGGATATCGACCCAACCTTTACGCCACTTGGTGGAGAAGCGCACCCTAGCCTAGAAGTACCGTTCGTTGAAAAGCCCGCCAAATGGACCGGAAACGGCTCACGTTTGGCTAAACCTAACTTCGACGATTGGTATGAAACGGTCAAAATTAACTACGGTATCAAGCCTGATGGCAGCAAAGACTTCCCTGAACTTCCGCAAGGCTATGAAGACAAAGACTACATCGAGCATTACCACTACTGGCAGCAGTTTGATGTACCTAGCTCTTGGGTTAAGTTCCGCGATATTGCGCTGTACTGGATCGCTAAAGGTGTTGATGGCTTCCGCTACGACATGGCAGAGATGGTGCCTGTCGAGTTTTGGAGCTACTTGAACTCATCTATTAAAATGCGCAAATCCGATGCCTTCCTGATGGCAGAGGTCTACCAACCGGATCTCTACCGAGATTACATTCGCCTTGGTAAGATGGATTACCTCTACGACAAGGTCGATCTATATGATGGTCTAAAAGAGATCATGCAGGGCAAAGCATCAACTGCGATCATTCCCGAAATTCAAGGTAAGATGCAGGACATTGAGCACCACATGCTGCATTTCTTAGACAATCACGATGAGCAGCGTGTCGCGTCGCCGGAGTTTGCTGGTAACCCTGAAATGGCAAGGCCTGCTATGTTAGTGAGTGCTTTAATCAGTAGCTCTCCAACCATGCTCTATTTCGGTCAAGAAGTCGGTGAAGCCGGCGCTGAAAACGCAGGGTTTGGCCAGCCGTCACGCACCTCAATCTTTGATTACATTGGTGTGCCACAACACCAGAAATGGATGAACCACGGCAAGTTTGATGGCGGTCTCCTAAATGAAAGTGAAATCGCACTGCGTAATTTCTATAAACGCATCATGAACTTCACGTTAGAGCACTCGTCGATGACAGGTGAATACATCGATCTCTTCGCCAAAGGCGAGCTCTCTGACACTAGCCACGCCTTTCTACGATATGATGCCAATGAGCTAGTTATCGCGACCAGTCGCTTTGCAACGCAAAGTAATGATTCGATTAAAGTGACTATCCCTGAAGAGCATATCTCCGCGATGAACCTAGCTGACGGGACTTACTCTTTGGAAGAGGAAATTGAAGGTCTGGAGACGCAATCACTCACGGTAGATAACGGCATCGGTTATTTCAGTTGTGAATTAAAACCATTAGCCGCATTAGCTTGGGTGTTGAAACTCAATTAATTCTATATTTATCACTAATAATAAAAGAGCCAAACGGCTCTTTTTTTTTGATAATTATTAAGTGGTAAATAAAGCGCTAGTAATCTCACAAAAATTAGGCTGAGTTCTCATCCTATTTACTCATCCTCCCTTCTACGCCTTTTTAAAATAATCACCCGTTTTGTGTGTTATCGATCCAAATAATTATTGTTTGGCCTAATACAAAATGTGATTCCGACACTAATTACTTTTAATTTCCTAATTTTAAATAACTTTGTTTATAAGGCTCACAAATAGATCACCGTATTCAACATTACGATATTCATCGAGAATAAAACTAATATGGATATAACACGTGAATACAAAAAACTTTAAACTCTCTACCCTTGCAAAAGCAATGCTGCCAATCCTTGCTGCAAGCGCACTAAGTGCATGTGGAGATGACGACAGCAGCTACACCGCACCAACACCAGGTACATCGGTACCGGGAGAAGTGGAACTCGCACCTAATGTTGATCTGCCAGCCGCAGCTGCAACTCCAAGTGCCAATGAAGTTTCACTAAGCTACATCGCTGATACCACTTCAAACGTGGCGCGCATGTCCAATACCACGACAGATTTCAGCAAATGGACTCTGGTATGTGGCGACAAATCCTTTACTGCGACATCTTCGGATCAATTTGGTCCAACTTGGCTAGTCGCGGCCAGCGAGGCAACCGGAAGCTGTAAGATCACCGATGGCACCACAGAGCAAGCATCGGTTAACCTTGATGCTTCTGATGCGGGTAGCACTGTTGGTGTAACCCATACGGGTGAGAAGGTTTCAGGTTCACGTCAGGACACCATGCTTAAGGGATACGGGCTTGACCAAGAAGGAACCGATGTAAAACTTCCTGAAGCGCAGCGTCCGGATGAGTTGCCTGCTCCACCAGCTAATCACTTCGCCGTTCATCTTTATGATCCTCTAGGCGATAAGAAAGAAGAAGGCGCAGACAAAGACGGTTACGGCAACCTTAACCTACACATCTGGAACGATTCAAAGTGTGCAGCTGGCGATCCAAGCTATTTCAATGATGATTGGGAAGACACCAGTGTCACACCAGACGACTCAGACGAGTTCGGCCCAGTTTGGTATGTTCCTGTCACCGATGATGCAAGCCAATGTTTCAATCTCATCTTCCGTAATGCCAATAAAGATAAGCTGATTGGTGCTGACCTTGTTATCGATATTTCTGGGCAAGCTGAAAATCCAGCTGTCACTTACATGGCTGGTAGCTCAACGTCTTATGCGACTCGCAGTGAAGCCTTTGAGGTTGCAGGTCCATCTTCTGAGTTCACTATCGACAGTGTTGGCGCGATCCTGATTGACGACCAAACACTGGTTTGGAGTGCAGGTAACGGAGCTGACCAAGTTCAGATTATGTTCAGTTCCAATGGTGAGTACCAAGTATCAGAAGATGGCGTCGTTAGCGGTGCATCTATCGTTCTTTCAAGTGCAACACTCACAGACGCTCAAAAAGCCAAATTCCCACACTTAGCGGATTACCCAGCGTTCGAACTTCCTGACTTACCAGAAGAGCTATCACTTAACTCATTAATGAAGGGCAGCTTAATTGCACTGGCTTCTTCTGATGGTGCTGAAGGCGAGCCAGCAGCACTGCGCTCTTCAACAGCGGTTCAATACGCAGGTGCACTGGATGCTATCTTTGCCGAGGCAGCTACTGACCTTGAATACGGTCCTATCTATGGTGAGGACGGTGTGACGTTCCGCTTATGGGCACCAACAGCCTCTGAGGTTGAGCTGGTTGTTTACAACAGTGACAAATCAGAAGCTTCTCGCCACACCATGATCGAAGACGCAGAAACAGGTAGTTGGAGTGTCGAAGTTGAAACTGACAGCGTAGACAGCAAATTCTATCGCTACGCAATGAAGGTCTTCCAACCAAGAGAGCAGAAAGGTTACAGCTACGAAGTAACAGATCCATACTCTGTCAGCCTATCTATGAACTCTTTCTACAGCCAAGCTGTGGATCTAGATTCTGACGAACTGAAGCCAGCTGGTTGGGATGGATTAGATGCCCCACACTCACAAAACCCAGACAATGGCGATTTAGCGAATATGGTGATCTACGAGTCACACGTACGCGACTTCTCAGCTCGTGATAAGAGCACTGAAAACAAGGGTAAATACCTAGCGTTTACTGAGCAAAACTCAGTACCAGTGAATCATCTTAAAGAGCTTAGTGACGCGGGCATGACACACCTGCACTTAATGCCTGTATTCGATATCGCAACCATCAACGAAGATCCAAGCCAAGTGGCAGATATCGACGAACCATTCAGCAAGCTTTGCTCTTTGAATGAATCGATTAAGAACGACAGCCGTTACAGCGACTACTGCACTAGCGGTGGCACAATCGCCGAAGCCTTTAAAGAGCTTAAAGCGACTGATACCAAAGACAACGCAGTGGTAGAAGGCCTTAACGAGTACGTCCGCTCTGTCGACTCTTACAACTGGGGCTATGACCCATTCCACTACACTGTACCAGAAGGTTCTTACGCAACAGATGCAGAAGGTACCGCACGTATTCTTGAATTCCGTGAAATGGTTAAATCGGTCAAGCAAGATGTTGGCATGAACGTGGTAGTAGACGTGGTGTACAACCACACTAACGCTTCGGGCATGAATGACAAATCGGTACTCGATAAAGTCGTACCGCTATATTACCAACGTCTGGTTCCAGATTCGGGTATGGTCGAGACTTCGACTTGTTGTGAAAACACAGCGCCAGAGCATGCGATGTTCGCTAAGCTGATTGACGATTCCATCCAAACTTGGGTTGAAGCGTACAAGATTGATGCATTCCGTTGGGACTTGATGGGCCACCACCCACTATCTCAAATGCAACAAACGCTCGCTGCAGCTCGTGAAGTCAATCCAGAGGTTTACTTCTACGGTGAAGGTTGGAACTTTGGTGAAGTTGAAAACAACCGTCGCTTTACACAAGCAACACAACCTAACCTAGGTGGCACAGGCATCGGTTCTTTCTCAGACCGACTCAGAGATGCTGTTCGAGGCGGTAGCCCATTCGATGGTGGTGAAGCGATTCGTAAGACTCAAGGCTTCGCAACAGGCGCAGCAACACTGCCAAATGAGCTAATAGCCGATGATGAAGGTAATGTTTCTGACGTCGAGCTAGAGCGCGCGCTACACCAAATCGACCTGACTCGTTTGGGTATGGCGGGTAACTTGAAAGACTTCAAGATGGTCGACTTCGAAGGCAACACCCAAGTAGGTTCATCCATTGACTACAACGGCCAAGAAGCGGGTTACGCAGAGCAACCATGGGAAGTACAGAACTACGTATCAAAACACGATAACCAAACATTCTGGGACATCAACATGTACAAGGTATCGGAAGATGCTAGCGTAGATGTACGTGTTCAAATGCAGACCATTGGTATGTCTACTGTACTACTAGGTCAAGCAATGCCGTTCAACCACATGGGTGGTGAGCTGCTGCGTTCAAAATCGATGCAACGTGACTCGTACGACTACGGCGATTGGTACAACCTCGTTGATTTCACTCTTACCGACAGTAACTGGAACAAAGGTCTGCCAGCAAAAGATAAGGATGCGGATAACTACGACCAAATCGCTCGTGCAACTGCGGATCTAAACTCTCAGCCTCAAGCTGAACACATGGAGCGCATGTACAATAACTACAAAGAGTTGTTGATGCTTCGTTCTGCCTCAGATCTAATGACGCTTCCAAGCGCACAAGAGATCATCAATCGTGTTGATTTCCGTAATACGGGTAAAGGTCAAACGACCGGTGTGATCGCAATGACCATCGATAACGGCAGTACCCAAACCGCGGATATCGACAGCTCAGTTGATGCTGTTGTCGTTATCATCAATGCAACGCCAGAGACGCAAACAGTCGGAGATTTCGTTGACCACGAGAGCAAGCCAATTGTTCTGTCTGACTTTGAATTGAGTGCTGCGCATCAAGACAACGGTATTGCTGGAAATGCATCCTTCACTGAAGGCAAGTTCTCAGTACCGGCTTGGTCTACTGCAGTCTTCGTTCAACCACGAGGTTCTGAACGCGGCCTAGGTCTACCAGTTGCGGAGAAGAAAGCAGACTTACCACCGTTTGGTAAAACTAAGGTCTACATTGCAGGCGGCTTCGAGCAAGCTAGCTGGGATCCAGCAGCGATTGAAGTGCCTTACACCAACAGCGGTTTGTACACTATCGAGTTAGGCTTGGCTTCTGACACTGGTTACAAGTTCACGCATGGTGATTGGGACTCGCAAATTAGCTGCGGCGGTGAGAACTGTCCTTCAAACTTCTCTGATATGGGTATGTATGAGTTCTCATTGGACGCTTCTGATGTGGAAAATCCAGTAATTGTCGAAGCTAAGCTTGCTGAAAGCTACAAAGACAAAACTTGGTACATCCCAGGCACAATCTCGGGTAATTGGGGTCACGACGATGCACAGAAGATGACCACGAATGCACAAGACGCAACTATGGTGAGCTTCACCACTGCAGAACTGGCTGCAAACCAAGAGTTCCAATTCAAGTTTACTTGTGGAGATTGGGGACAGTGTGAGCATGGCTACAGTGATGTCGTGGTTGCTGAAGGTTCACTTGCCGTTACTGACAATGGTGGCAACCTAGCCTTTACGCCTGCAAGCGAAGGCACTTACACAGTGACATTCGATATCATCTCTAAACAGGTTAATATCGCAGCGACTAAGTAATCGCTCGTTCAACGCCTACAAAAAACGCTGACTCAGGTCAGCGTTTTATTTTTCAACTCGTTTAAAAACGTAAGATCGCAGAAAATTCAAGCTCGCAGAAATTAGGGCACACTAATAAGAGTGTTGCTGAAGAATCTCGATAAAGGCCTCGATCTTTTTATCCTTCACGCCCTGCTTTGCGTAAAGCCCAACATTCCCCAAACGTTCACTGTTCACCAAAAGTGTCTCAACACCCTGCTCTTCCATCCACTGGCACATGGTGTGACTATATGGCATAACCGCATCGGTCATTTTCAACAGATCGATGCTGGCCGATAGAGAGTCCACATCATAGATATCTCGGCCCAGGTGTTCGCTCTCTTTGGTCATGATTTGAGAGTTTACATGATCACTCAATACCGAGTTGTGACGCGAGTGATCTGGCGTAACCCGCAAGATCGGATAAGCCTCGGCCTCAGTCATCAACACCTCAGTCGATAACTTTTTCCGTGTCAATAAAGGGTGTTCAGCCCTCACAAACATCGCTTCTTTATCTCTAAACAGCGGATAAAAGGTCACTTTACATCGCTCATGCAAACCGTAGATTTCGTGGCCAACAAACAGATCGATATCGCCTTGTACCAAGTGATGCATCAAAGAGAGATTGTTGCCGAACTCCAGATGAAGTGATCCCGAAGGCTCTTGCTCTTTGTAGGTTGCTACCGCATCGCGAACAAACTGTTCCCACCAAGCTTCGCCCGTACCCAACTTCAACTTACCCAGTTGACGCTGCTGCATATCGGTAAAACGATGCATTAAAGAAAGGTGCTTCTCTTGCTGCTCTTGAGCATGTTCACGAAAGAGTAAGCCATACTCAGTGAGCTCAACACCTTTCGACTTACGAACAAAAATCGGCACGCCAATATCGTTCTCAAGTTTCTTAATCGCAGCGGTCAATGATGGCTGACTGATATTGAGCTTTTCAGCAGCACCTTTAATACTGCCTGTATGCGCAACCATCAAAAAATATCGGTAGAGCTTATTCATCGTATTCTCTTAGTTTGCATCGGATCACAAAATGTAAGGTTAGAATTTCAACAGTTTTAGACAGCTAAGACTGGATCCCGCCTCAAACCACAATGATATAGGATTTTTCTATAGAGAGCACCATTCTCGCTATTTCCCAGAGAGAGGTGAAATCTCTATAGTGACGAAAGTGAAATGAATAAGTGAGATCGTACAATGGAACAAAAATGGTGGCATGACGCGGTAGTCTACCAAATCTACCCTCGCAGCTTTCTAGACTCTAACAATGACGGTATTGGTGACCTAAACGGCATCATTAGCAAACTTGACTATCTAAAACTACTGGGCATCAATGTCATCTGGTTGTCGCCAGTTTATCAATCTCCAATGGATGATAACGGCTATGACATTTCAGACTACCAAGCGATAGCCGAAGAATTCGGTAGCATGGAAGACATGAAACGTTTGATGGATGAAGCCAAAAAGCGCGATATCAAGATCGTTATGGATCTTGTGGTCAACCACACATCAGATGAACACCGTTGGTTCGAACAGGCTCGTTCTTCAAAAGACAACCCATACCGCGATTACTACATCTGGCGTGACGCAAAACCAGATGGCAGCGCACCGGATGATCAGCAATCTATTTTTGGTGGCAGCGCATGGCAATGGGACGAGCAAACAGAGCAGTACTACTTCCACCTATTCTCAAAACGTCAGCCTGACCTAAACTGGGAAAACCCAAAAGTACAAGAAGAAGTTCACCAGATGATGAATTGGTGGATTGATTTAGGTATTGGTGGTTTCCGCCTTGATGTGATTGATCTTATCGGCAAAGAGATTGATAAAGGCATCACTGGCAACGGCCCACGTCTTCACTCCCTATTGAAACAGATGAACCAAGCGACCTTTGGCAACAAAAACCTACTCACAGTTGGTGAAACCTGGGGCGCAACGCCTGAAATCGCTAAGCTATACAGCGCACAAGATCGCGATGAGCTTTCGATGGTATTCCAATTCGAACACATAACCCTGACCTGGGAAAATGGCGACAAGTGGAATCCAATCCCGCTAGATCTGCGTGAATTCAAGAACGTACTCACCAAGTGGCAGGTAGAACTGGCTGACGATGGCTGGAACTCGCTATTTTGGAACAACCACGACTTGCCGCGCTTAGTCTCTAAGTATGGTGACGACAAAAAGTATCGCGTTGAATCAGCGAAAATGCTCGCAACGTGTCTGCACTTCCTAAAAGGGACACCTTACATCTACCAAGGCGAAGAGATCGGCATGACCAACGTTGCTTTCGATACGTTAGAACAATACAAAGACATCGAGACTCACAACTTCTACAAAGTAAAAACAGAAGCGGGCGTAACCCATGAACACATGATGGGCGCGATTCACGAGAACAGCCGTGACAACGCTAGAACGCCTATGCATTGGGACAACAAACCTAATGGTGGATTTACAGAAGGTACACCTTGGATCGAACTGAACCCGAATTTCCCAGAGATTAACGTAGAGAGTGCACTGAGCGATCCAAACTCAATATTCTTCCACTATCAAAAACTGATTGAGCTTCGCAAAGCACATCCTGCAATCGTTTATGGTTCATTCACTCCGGTCTTTGAAGAGCATGACCAAGTGTTTGCGTACGTGAGAGAACTGGATGGCGAAAAGCTGTTTGTGGTTTGTAACTTCTCAAACGATAACCTGACACTGGATATGCCTGAACAATACCAAACTCAGACGCTTGATTGCCTCATCAATAACTATCAAACGATCACTGAGTTGCCAGCCAAACTTGAATTGGCACCGTATGAATCATTCGCTATAAAACTGTAATCATACGTTAAATTCAACACACCAAAGGCAAGGCTCTCCTTGCCTTTTTTATTACACAAAGCCATCGATTCTATCCAACATTTCACATCTTAACCTAAGCAACCTAGCGCTTAGTTTTGGATGGCTTTCAACACCCCAAAATAGTTTGAGCCCGCCTTCACATTTCTCTATACGCGCCACTTCACAAAACTATGGCAATAGCCTGTAAAACAGCACTATATCAGCATTGCTATAGTTTTTTACTATATCAAAGGTGCGTTTACCTATTTCTCAAAGGCTAAATTAGTCGATATTATTTTCAGCAGATAATAAGAACTGGTAGAAGCGTTTCCCGTTACGGATAACCTTCTTAATATGGAACAAGACTATGAAACCTCTATTAAAAACACTTTCAATTTGTACCCTTGCTGCTCTATGCAATGCTCCTGCTATTGCGATGGAAGAAGGCGAAATCACTATCTGGATCAATGGCGATAAGAGCTACGCTGGCCTTGCTGAAATCGGTAAGCAGTTTGAAGAAGACACAGGCGTTGCAATCAAGGTTCAATACCCAGATTCTCTAGAAGCGAAATTCCAACAGCATGCTGCAACAGGCGGCGGCCCTGACATCATCTTCTGGGCACACGACCGTTTTGGTGGTTACGCGGAAGCTGGCCTGCTTCATGAACTAAACCCAAGCAAAGAATTTAAAGAAAAACTTGTCGACTTCAGCTGGGATGCAGTAACAGTAAACGGCAAAGTTGTTGGTTACCCACTGGCAATCGAAGCACCTTCTCTTATCTACAACAAAGACTTACTGCCTACGCCACCAAAAACTTGGGAAGAGCTAGCTGACATTCAAAAAGAGATGGCGAAGCAGAACAAGAAAGCGATCATGTGGGACGTGAAAAACGCTTACTTCACATGGCCGATGATCTCAGCGGGTGGTGCATTCGCATTTGAGAAAACAGCGACAGGTTACAACGCAAAAAGCACAGGTGTGAACAACGCAGCTGGCGTTCGCGGCCTACAGTTCCTAGTGGACATGGTTGACCAAGGTGTTGTTGATCCAAACATGGATTACTCTGTATCTGAAGCTGAGTTCACTAAAGGTGAAGTAGCAATGACCATCAATGGTCCTTGGTCTTGGGGTAACCTAGATAAGCTAGGCGTAAACTACGGTGTTGCTGAACTGCCAACATTGAACGGCGGTAAAGGTAACCCATTCGTAGGTATCCTAAGTGCGGGTATCAACGCTTCGAGCCCAAATACGGATCTAGCTGTTGAGTTCTTAGAAAACTACCTATTCCAAGACGACGCGCTAAAAATCATGAACGATGATAAGCCTCTTGGTGCAGTAACACTGAAATCATTCCAGAAGATTCTTGAGAGTGATGAGCGCATCAAGTCAACAATGACTAACGCAGAAAACGGCGAAATCATGCCAAACATCCCACAAATGACCGCTTACTGGTTCGCTGAGGGTGCTGCAATTGATAACGCAATGCAAGGCAAGCAAACCGTGCGTGAAGCGCTAGACACTGCCGCAAAACAAATTACTAAGTAAACCATTCCATAATTAATATCCTATGTCCTTTGGCACAGCAGTTTGCTGTGCCTTTTTTTGTTTTGGAACCTTCATCCTATGCAAATCCCAACACTCTACCTAAAAGGTACGTTTAATGGCTGGGGACTCGATACCCCACTTACAGCAATCAACGACCATACACTGCAAGCCACGTTATGCCTCTCTACAGATCAATACCGCTTTAAGATCTCCGATCTCGATGGCACCAAGCAATGGACGTTATCAGGCCACCCAACCAAAGCCGTAGAATGTGCTCTAGAAAACGTGTTACCACTGGTTAACACTCAAGGCATTGGTAATGACTTACTCTTCACACCTCAAGCCGCAGGCCACTACACTGTGACCATTGACCTTGCATCTGACACGCCAGCCATGACCATAGAGCAAGGTGAACAGCAATCAGAAGCTGTGACACAGAGGCCACCTGTCGATATTGCATTAGAGGCAATCGAGGCCGAGCAACAAGAGTGGAGAAAGCCTAGCTTCGCTTTAGAGGCGAACGATCTTTTTGCCAATCTTGCGATCACCGAAACAACGCCGTTTACTTTCGTGTTTGGCGACAACGTTGATGGCTACTATCACGGTACCACGCACACCTTCATCAACAGCGGCAAATATCGCCATCATCAAGGTTGGTTGTTTGGTGGGTTTGCAAGCTTCATCAATCGCGTTATCAATGACAAAACCCAAGCAAAACAAGCGTCTTTGATACCTTATGGGCTTGAGCATCACTATCCATCGAGCCAAGACTGCTTGAGCTTGATGCAAGAGAAAAGACAGGTCGCAATTTCCGTTAAGAGCGATACTGAGCAGACATTAAACCTACTGCCTGAACTCAATATTCCAAGCCATTACGTGCAGGTTCACCAGTCTTCTAACCACATCATCCTAGAGCTCGATGACCAGGTTTGTCCTGAAGGGTGCCCTAAGTTTGTTTCACTCATAGCCAATCACGCCGTACAAGTTGAAGAGCTTACGCCAGAGCAAGTCCGCTCTATCGCTGAGCCTATGCAGCTCTCTTCAAACAACATCAATCTGCTGTTCTCAACAAAAGAAGAGCAGACAGAACTGGTGCTGTACATAAGCTTTGCACATCAGCGACAAGAAGCTGAATACATGGCAGAAGACGCTGCAGAGAAAGGTGCACTTGTTCGCCACCAGCAAGCGATTTACCAGTTCCTATGTAACAACTACTTGTGGACCAACGACGTTGAGTACAACAGAGCAGTAATGTGGGCTCGTTTGGCCAGCCGTACCTTTGTGAGCCATGAATTCGGTACTGGGATATGGGCTGGCTTACCTTGGTTTAAAGACTGTTGGGGACGAGATACCTTTATCGCGCTATCTGGAACTAGCCTGGTTAACGGTTTCTTTGAAGAAGCAAAGGCCATTATTGAGAACTTCGCAGCAATGCAGATGACCGACGAATCTTCGGTTAACTTTGGTCGCATTCCAAACCGAGTCACCAGTAAAACTAATATCATCTATAACACCACAGATGGCACACCATGGATGATTCGTGAAGCGCTAGAATACATCAACTACTCGGGAGACGAGGCCTTTGCTAAAGCCATCTACCCAGCTTTAAAACGCTTTATCTCAGGCGTAGAGAAGCATTACCTTGCGCAAGATGGCCTAATGAGCCACCGACATCCTGATACTTGGATGGATGCTAAAATTGACGGCGCGATTCCATGGTCACCAAGAGGACCGAAAGCGAATGATATTCAGGCACTCTGGTTCGAAAGCCTTCATTGTGCGATGGCTTTAGCTGACCTTGTTGGTGATGATGAGAGTAAACAGCAGTGGCATACACGCGCTTCTCAAGTAAAGCAAAGCTTCATCAGCCAGTTTTGGAACTCAGAGCAAAGTTGTTTAGCGGACCATCTAACCGATGGCGATAAGCCTGACTATAGCGTTAGACCAAACCAGCTAATGACAATATCGATTCCGCAGCAAGAGTCCCTGACTACGCCTGACATTGAGCAACACATCGTCAAAAATGCGGTCGATAAGTTGTTGTTCCCTTGGGGTATCTGTTCTCTGCAGCAGCAACATATCGACTTCCACCCCTATCACGACAATCAAAGCCAATATCACAAAGATGCGGCCTATCACAATGGAACAATCTGGGGCTGGAATGCCGGCTTTACCGTAACGGCGTTAACTCGATACAAGCAACAAGACTTTAGCTACCAACTGTCTAAGAACCTTGCCAAGCAGATCCTTAATCAAGGATGTCGTGGCACCATGAGTGAAAACTTAGATGCCTACCAACACGACAGTAACAAGTTGGTTGAATCTGGCACCTTTGCACAAGCTTGGTCGGTATCAGAGTACGCAAGAAACGCTCAGCAAGATTACTTAGGCTACCGCCCTCAATTGCTCGACAATCGTATTAATATTGCGCCTAAGCTACCTCAGCAGTGGACGAAATTTAACGCATCGCTACCTTATGGCGACAATAAACAAATTGTCTTAGGTTATTCGTCAGATAATGAAGTAACTCGATATGCTTTCTCATCGAGTGAAGAGTCGGAAGCGATGTCTGATATCGAGCTGGTTTTAACCCTAGATATTAATAACCGTCACTACGCAGAAGTTCGTGCGCCTCTTGCGATTGATCTAGAGATCATCATTAATCAAGAGAGTGGTGAAGTGACAACGAATACTTCTAAGGCGGCAGTAACCATTCATAACCAACCAAATTATGAACTGTTAGAAGAGCTTGAGTTTGCACAACCTGATATTTCAATCGCCCACAATAGTATTCTTAATCAGGACTACTTACGTAATAAAAGGGAAAATCAGGAATTCGCAGTAGCGAAAGACTAATAGTAAATAAAAAAGCCTGAACAAAAATATATCAAATAAGTTGTTCAGGCTTTTTTCTAGTGGTTCATAATAAATCGAATAAAATCTGGAAAGCGTTTCGCCCAGGCAATTTCATTATGTTCATGCCCTTCTCCTTCCATATAAATAAGAGAGACATTGTCTTTATTTAATAAAATATCATTCATAGAGCGGGAACCCTCTAAATATACCTGAGCAAAATCTACGCTGGTATCTTCTCGTTTTTCATTGGTTCCCATATCCATATAGATCTTAACAGGAAGCTCAAACTCCAGACCAGAGGCATAATTAAAATATTCACAGTGGTTAAACCAAAACGCAGGTGAAAACACGCCTAGCGCACCGAAGGCATGCTGATGCTTGCCACCGCCATACAAACTGATCAATCCACCCATTGAGCTGCCCGCTAAATAAGTGGAGTTACGTTGTGGTTGGGTTCGGTAATTACGATCAATATATGGCTTTAACGTATCAACAATAAAGTCGACGTAGTCATCCCCTTCACCACCAAAATCGCAAAGCTCGTCTGGAATACCAAACTCACTGATCTGACTTGTCGCTTTCCAAGGCGAATACTCATTGTAGCGTCCCATTTTATCGAGCTCATCGCTGCTGTCGATCGCGACTAAGATGATGCCATCCGTTTCACCTTGCTTTTGCATCTCATCCAAGGTGGTCTTTGCTTGCCAGCACATGCCATAAGTCGCAGTAAGCTCGTCAAACACATTTTGGCCATCGTGCATGTAGAGCACGGGGTAGTGTTTGTTAGATGTAGCGTAATCGTAAGGGAGGTAAATTCGTAGGGTGCGAGTGCGCTTTAATTGAGGCATAGGAAACGCCTCAATCAATAGCAGGTCATCTTGTTCTATTTGTGTCATTACAAAAACCGTTAACTCTAGATAAAAAAATAGCGCCTATATTAGGCGCTATTCCTGTTCAATTACTTAGCGTTGACTGCTCGTACAAAGGCTTCTTGAGCTCCTTCGACATTCAGTGCTTTGGCTTCGTCTAATAGGCTGAGTGCTTTTGGCACATCACCGGACTTAACTGCATTTTGAATGGCAGAGATGTAGAAGTCTTGAGTCTCTTGTTGAACACGGATTTGCGTTGTCGGCTTCTTCGTTTCAGCGACAACTGGTGCTGCGGCTACTGCTGCAGGCACAACAACTGGCTGGGCACGATAAGGGCGAAGTTTTAGAGTTTGAACTTCCAGCTCCAAGCGACCACCTAACTGTTTTGTGTAAACAGGGTCAGTCACCATTGGCATCACTTCACCAAACTCTTTGGCACGCACCTTGGCTGGGTGATCAACCTGAATCGCTTTACCTAATTGATCCGCTGGTGTGTAAACAACCATAAATGGGGTTTCGCTTGCATCGATACGCACGCGCTCAATATAGCTAGTGCGAGTAAAAGCATCTGATGCGCGAATTTTGAAATCTTCAAATTTCAGTGTTTTTACTGGCTGAAAATTTTCATCCAATAGAATTGCTTCCGGAGCAAACACTGAGTCATCAATCATCAGGCTAGACAGCGTCACTACCATTTCTCCGGAGCGATCACTGAATCTAAAGGCCGCAAAATGGCTATTGCCTGCTGTAAAGGTACCGACAGGAGAACCTAAGTCGATATCAAATTTTAAATCTTCATTGTCGTTAAGTTGGGCGTATGGAAATTGCGAAAAATCGCTACAACATACTTCTGCATTGGTTGGGGGCGTTAATTGTGTTTGTACTTGAGCATCTGAAGCACAACCGCTTAGCAAGGCACCTAGTAAAACGGCTAACATGGAGCTTTTATTTGTCATTGTAATCTCTCTCACTATTGGTTGTTAGTAGGGGGAAACGGAAAAAGGCAGCCAATCGGCTGCCCTTTACTATAAATGGTTTAGAACCAGATTTCAGTGTGAACACCGAATACAAATTGGTCTTTACCGTTTTCGATGCCGATTTGTGATGCACTTGCTTCATCATCAGCTTTGATGTAGCTGATGTAAGGCTTCACTTGTGGGCGACCGAAGTAGTCTGAGTTAGCTGTGAATGCAGTTGCAACTTCTAAGTTGATGATGTTGCTTTCAACAGCGTCACCAGTACGACCCCAGTAACCTTCATCACCTTCTTCGTGACCGTAAGATGCAGTTGCTTCTAGACGAACATTGTCGTTCAGTTTGTAAGAAGGACGAGCTGCTACGATGTAACGAGTTAGACCTTCAGCACCCCAAAGTTGGTCAAGAGCTGTAATGTAAGTTACTTCTGTACCTAGTTGAACACGATCAGAAATGTTTAGTACACCGTAAGAAGTTAGGAATAGTGATTCAGCGTTGTCGTCACCGCCAGACCAGCCACCGAAGTTCACACCACGGTTTTGCATTACACCTTTACCGTAAGCGATCGCGTTCTGTGTCCAACCGTCTAGGCCGTAGTAGCTAGTGTTCAATGTTACAGAAGCACCGAAGCCGTCGTCATTCTCGCCGTCTAGAGCTTGCTGACCGTATTTGAAGTCAAAGTCTAGAGAACCGATACCAGCATCTACACCGTAGTAGTAAAGGTCTAGAGAAGATAGAGTTGCACGGTCTGCACCATTGTTAATTGAATCGTCAGTATCTGCCATCATGTAAGCGATACCAGCAGTGTTGCCGCCTAGCTTAGTTTGGATACCAGCACCGATACCAGAAGATTGCTTCCAGAACTCACCAGATAGGATACCTGCAGCACGGTTTAGGAAACGTTGACCACCCCAGATAGACGTGTCTTCGCCAAGAATGCCACCTAGCTCAACAAACGCTTCTTTTACTTCAAACTGTGCAGTCGTGTTGTCTTTTTGGCTGCCTGAAGAAGTGTATGCGTAAGAGTTACCGTTACCATATTCAGTACGTAGAACGTAGTCCGCCCAAACACCGTTTTGGTACTCTGAGTGCTTCTTAACTACAAATTCAACTTGGTTAGTACTCTTACCGTGTGTACCTGCTGTTTTGTAATCTGGCTTACCAAATTCAGTATCAACTGTTTTGCCATCTACAACGCGAACGTTAGAAGACATGTAACCGTGGATTTCCCAACCATCAGCAATCACGTCAGTTGGGTTAGCTACCTCAACTTCCATTGCCTCATCACCACTTGTTACATCAAGAGCTACTTCTTCTGCGTATACTGAGCCAGCCATTAGCGCGGTAGTCACTGCTGCAGCAATCAAACTTACTTTTTTCATTCTTAACTCCATTAAGGACGATTTATTTTTAGGTTTTATATTTTTGCTCTCTTGCGACAGCCAAAGGCAGTAATGGCGGACGTAAGATAGAGAGGTTTAGGGTTTCCCCTGATTCGTTTCAACGGGGTCAATATTAAGGGGGGCGCACAAGTTTGACTTCCTCCACCCCTAACTAAATTAAGGGGGATGAGAAGGGAGTAGAAATTTTACAGAATGGTGTTTAGAAGAGTTAGATCACTTAATCTAGGAGGAGTAGACAGTACACAGATCTAATTATTCATATCAAATGAGATCCAGCTCAAATATATTGTTTGAACTTAATCGGTAAATTATTTTTTTAACAATAAATTCTTCTTGAAGTTGCTTGACCTTAAAGAGACAAAGCTTTTTACTAATAGTTCACCAAAGCTGTTTAACGAATAAGAAATAAAGCAATGACTAGAACGCTCGGACGCCCATATCCACTCGGTGCAACGCTAGATGACACTGGCTGTAACTTCTCTATTTATTCCCCTGACTGCCCTAATCTCTCACTCGCCCTCTTTGACGAGAATGATGAATTTGTCACTTATAAATTAGAAAACGAATACGCTGGCATTAAGTACACCTTTGTCGAGGGTATCTCTGCAGGTCAAAAATATGGCTTCATCGTTGAGACAGAAGAAGGATCACTGCTGCTCTCTGACCCTTATGGCAAGGCACTCAGTGAGCCACTTCATTATCAAACGCCTTATACGCCGGAAAAGAGTTTCGGTATGGCAAAGTGTGTAGTGACAGATGACAACTTCGATTGGCAAGGCATTCAAGGGCCTAAGATTTCCCGAGAAGAGACAGTTCTATTCGAAACCCACGTCAAAGGCCTCACCAATCTGCACCCTGAACTAGAAAGCAGCAGCAAAGGGCGTTACATGGGATTAGTCAGCCCTGAAATGCTCAGCTTCTACAAAGAACAGAACATCAACTCGCTGCAACTTTTACCGGTTGCTGCTTGTATGCACGAACCGCATCTTTTAGACATGGGCAAGGTTAACTACTGGGGTTACAACCCATACCTATTCATGGCTCCAGACCCTCGTTATGCAGAAAAAGACGCCGTCACTGAGCTCAAAACAGCCATCCGTGAACTTCACCGTAATGGCATTGAGGTTATCCTAGATGTTGTCTACAACCACACTGCGGAAGGTGGTGAAGGCGGTTGTACCTTCAACCTAAAAGCGCTCGATCATCGTCATTACATCAAGCACGGTTGCCACTACGCAAACTTCACTGGCTGCGGCAATACGGTTGACCTAACATACCAAGCATCACTTAACTTGGTGATGGATACGCTGCGCTACTGGGTGACTGAATTTAAGGTTGATGGCTTCCGCTTCGACCTCGCTGCAACTCTGGGTCGCCAAGGCGATCAATACAGTCCAGAAGCGGCGTTTTTCAAAGCAGTAGCTCAAGACCCAGTGTTGAAAGAGACCAAATTGATTGCTGAACCGTGGGATATTGGTCCGAACGGTTATCAAGTGGGTAACTTCCCACTCGGTTGGAACGAATGTAACGACAAACTGCGAGACATTACCCGCAGCTTCTGGCGCGGTGATCAAGGCTATCTAAAAGAGTTCGCGACACGCCTAATGGGCTCACGCGATATCTACAGCGCCGCACACTGGCCTTATAAGCTGACGGTCAACTACATCACTTACCATGACGGCTTCACCATGCAAGATCTTGTGTCTTACAAGCATAAGCACAATGAAGAGAATGGTGAGAACAACCGCGATGGTCACGGTGATAACCGCTCGGAAAACTATGGTGTAGAGGGTGAAACTGAAAATACCCTAGTGATCGCGACCCGTGAGAAACAGAAACGCAACTTCATGGCGAGCTTACTGTTTGCCTTTGGTATCCCACACATTCTGACAGCAGATGTGCTGTCTCATACTCAAAACGGCAATAACAACGCCTACTGCCAAGACAGTGAGACGAGTTGGTTAAATTGGGAACCAAGTGAGCGTAAGTCTGACTTTAAACAGTGGCTCTCTGACATGGTTTCAGCACGCCAAGAATATATGGTGCCATTCATCAAGGCGTTTAGTGGTGAACAGCGTAACTCGAACCGAATCTTCTGGAGCCGTGTCGATGGCACGCTGATGGAGCACGATGACTGGAATCGACTCAGCTCTGTCGCTCTACATCTGGGAATTGGTGAAGATGGCGATGAGATGATCTACTTGATCAACCAAACCAATGCGCCAGCTCGCTTTAAACTGCCAAATGACAGAGAGCAAAACTGGGTAACGATCTGTGATACCAATTCTCACAACGTAAAACCAGGCTCTGCAGAAGGCGAAATGCTGCTTTCACCAACGTCGATGGCTATTCTGCACTTTACAGCGCCTAGCCAAGAGAACAGCGTAAACATATAGAAAAACGCTCAATATAAGAACGATTTACATAAAAACCAGTTATATTTATAGCTGGTTTTTTTATTCGGTGAATATCACAAATCCGTTTCTTTTATATGGAATCATTTGCATTGATGTGATTACGAAAACTGTTTAGTATGCTGCCACTATAAAAATGAATCTATAACGTCTTTGGATATCATGGCTTTACCTAAAACATTAATTCGTCTTTTCAAACCTTATATTGTTTTACTCACAGGAGGAATGATCTATTTAGCGGCAGCGCAGTTAGAGCGAATGGAGAACTCAGCGCGGGAGCAGTCTGCTTCTAACATTCGGATTGGTAACTCTATTATTCGGTCCAACATTGAAGCCACTTTTGGCAAGCTCTACCTCCTGGAAACCAGGTTAGAACGAGGTCAAACGGCCTCGAAAAGCGCCTTCATCAAACTGAGTGAAAACATCCTCAAACGCACACCTAACTTCTCCGATATCGTCCTATATCATTTAGATACCAAGCAATACCTCTCTAGCCGCGGCTTATCCCTCCCCTCGTCGACACTAAGCAGCCTAACATGGCACAGAATCGATAGTGTCGCAGAAGATTTCTATATCTCTTCCGTCTATCAAAAAACTGATGGACGTTGGGTATTCGCGGTTAAGCACACTATTTCAGACCGCCCGAAAGAGATATGGATCGAGTTTGATCTTCTTCACACCACCCAAGGTTTACGTGATCTGAAAACACTGAATAATGGCTACATATTTGTTGTCGACCGCTCAACAGAAAGGCTGATCTTCCACCCAGACCCGACACGAGTAGGCACAAAATCGATCAGTTTTCATGCGGGAATCAGCCACCAGCTATCCTTGGGGCAAACCTCTGGGCAGCACGAGTACTACTATCAAGATCACTTTAAAGTATCGGTTTATGATGCAGATAACAGCCTAAACTGGGTATTCATTGCCGGTACCGATCGACAAGACATACTGACGAGCTCACATCAGTTTACCTTGACCGCGATTGTGCTTGGTTCACTACTACTACTCTGGATTGTCGCCAATTATCTAATTCACAGGCTCAACCTAACACTTTCACTCCTCAATCAAGTGGATGATATAGCAGGCTTTAAACGTCAGCTTAAATCAGTAATCAATCACTTCTGCTACAACAAGGGCATTCAATTTTGTCTCTATGATTCAACGAGTCACGCATTTAGCACGATCGATTACCATGGAAACAAGCGCATTGTGCACACCAGTCAATCCCTAGCACAAAGCTTACTGCCAGATAGTCTAATCTACCGCAATGGAGGGTATGCTGACTCACTGGCTCGAAGCCTTAAAATTACTGAGCGTCACTACTGCATTCCACTCCATTCACGCAAGCAGCTGCTCGCCGTGCTCTACATCAACAGCACATTCCCTATTAGCCGCTCTATTCTGCGCATGGTTCGAAGCGCTACTGAAACATCATTAGCGAATCTTCTATTGCACCATCAACTAAGTTGCAAAGATCTGATGACTCAGCTTGATAACAAGAACAACTTCAATGCTGCCTTAGCGTCTCATCTTAGTGAACCTGATACCTTTATCGCTCTACTGGATATTGACCATTTCGAGCACCTGAATAACGCTTATGGCGAAACCATCGGTGATCGTTTAATTAAGAACACTGCCGAAGCCATTCGCTCCAACTTTCCAAAACCAAAGAGTTTGAGTTTGGCACGAATGGGTGGCAAAGAGTTTGCCATTCTTTTTAAAGCCAACAACGAGAATGATGCTAGAACACAGCTAGACCAGTGCAGGATATCCATTGCATCAAGCACAATTAAGACGCCTGATATTGATCTTTCAGCCAGCGTCAGCATTGGGTTTTCTTCGCTCGAAGGGGAGTCAGAACCCGCTCTGGCGTTAGCGGAACAAGCCAAAGTGATTGCTCAGCAACTAGGCCGAAACCGCGTCGAAGGTTATTTCAAACCTATATCACCGGAAGACTCAGCTTCCTCCGCCGCTGCATAAAACCGATAAAGCAAACAAAAGCACTGAGCTCCCTCTTCGGTGCTTTCGTTTTTTCTGAAACCGACTACAATGCCTCTCCGGTCAAATCCAACGCAGTCATTCGCTCAATAGAAAGAACCTACTCATGATAAAGCTCAGTCATCGACTTCAATCTATCAGTGACCTCATTACTAAACCCTATGACCATATCTGGGATTGCTGCTGCGATCATGGCCACTTAGGTATGCAGCTATTGATTGAGCAAAAAGCGCCGAATATTCACTTCGTCGATATTGTTCCCAGCCTGATGAGCGAGCTTGAAGCAACTCTTAGTCAGCACTTTGTCACTAACAATCTGGGCAACCAAGATAGCGAAACCACTCAACCGTGGCACGTGCACTGTATGGACATGAGCCAACTGCCACTTACCGATCACAAAGGCAAACATCTGGTTGTCATTGCGGGTGTCGGCGGAGAACTAACACAGGCGCTAATAGAAGCTGTCATTTCAAATAACCCGAATATCTCCTTAGATTTTCTACTGTGTCCAGTGCATCAACTGTTTGAGCTGCGTGAGTATCTCGGGAAAGGTGACTTCTCAATGATCGATGAAAAGCTCGTGGAAGAGAACCGACGCTTCTACGAAATTCTGCATGTAACTTATCAACCAACCACTAGCGGGTTAGCTGGTACTCACTTACACCAACATAAAGTGTCTCCTGTCGGCAACAAGATTTGGTTACCCAACAGTGAACAAGAACAACAGGTAATCGAGAAATACAAACAGCGTACTTTGCAACACTATCAGCGCATCTCTTTTGGTTTAGAAAAGCAAGGAAAGCCTAATTCGGTGGCTCATATCATTGAGCACTACCAAGCCGTTTAAATAGCTAGAACTGCGAATCGAAGACAAAGAAAAAGCCGATTGGAATCAATCGGCTTTCTTGTGTCTGGCATCAATGACGTAGGCTATTGCTTACTGCTATACACACCATCAAGGTACTGGTCTTTCTCTTCCCAGGTTCCGTTTAACCAACCGTGGAAACGACGCTTGAAGACTTTGTCTTCAAAGTAGTTGCCGTCTAAATTTTCATCCATTGGGTGTACCTTAATTCGCACCACAATTTTGGTCATCTTGCCCTTAAGCATATCCTCAAATGGTGATTCTTGATTCTCTGGATACGCCAGTGTCACATCTACGACACCATTGAGCATATGCCCCATATTAGAAAGAGCAAACGCCACACCACCCGTTTTTGGCTTTAGTAGATGTTGGTAAGGAGTTTTCACTGTCGCCAGTTTATCAGCATTCACGCGCGTGCCTTCCACGAAGTTCACTACAGTCGTCGGGTTGTTTTGAAACTTCTGACAAGATTTCTGAATCGCATTGAAATCATCGTTGCGGCGCTCTGGGTTTTTAAGCAGAAACTCGCGCGAGTGCCTTCTCATAAACGGCATATCCAAGCCCCAACACGCCAAGCCCACAAACGGTACATAAAGAAGGTCGTGCTTAAGGAAGAACTTCGGCATTGGCATTCTGTCTTTCATCACCGAGGCTAAAACCACAATATCCGCCCAGCTGCGATGATTCGACATCATCAAATACCACTGTTCTTTTGATAGTTCCTCACCCCCTTCAATTTGCCAATCGATACGGTTCATCGAAGACAAAATACCGAGATTCACAGTCGCCCAAAGCCAAAACACAGCATCAGACGCACGGTTAGACAATTTCGTTACCGAGGCAACAGGAATGAGCAGTTTAATCAAGGCAAGCAAAGAGATCAGCACCGTTATCACGGCAGTGTTGATAGTCACCAAGGTAACACTGATGACTAAACGGAGGTTATCTAACATATTGGTAAACAGTAACTTAACGAAATTCGGTATAAAACAGGAGCGCATATTATACCTTTTTCACAGCCTCTCTATCTACCGATTGAAATATTTATGACATATTTACCGAGTGGTCATAGCAGTTAGACTTTAGCGAATTTGTCACGCCATTGGGTGGGAGCCAAGTTAAAAGTCGCTTTAAAGTGCTTGCGAAAAACACTCTCAGACCCAAAGCCTGCTTGCTCTGCCACTTGGTGAATTGCGTAGTCGGTGGACTCTAACAATCGCTGACTGAGTTTCAAACGCTGTTGCAGTAACCATTCACCAAACGAACACCCATACGCAGCTTTAAACTGACGCGTAAACGTACGTCGACTCATTGCACACAATGAAGCGACTTCATCTAGGTTGTATGACTGAGTTAGGTTCTGCTCTATCTCTTGAATCACACCTTCAAAGCTAATTGCCTGACTTGGCTTAGTTTGTATCGGCGTCGGAATGTATTGCTGTTGACCACCAGAGCGATACGGGGCAGTGACCATGATACGCGCAAGTTGAGTCGCGACCTCAGTCCCACATACTTTCCTCACAATATGTAGGCAGCAATCCAACGCAGCTGCGGTACCCGCTGAAGTAATCGTGCTCTCGTTATCAATGAACAGAGGCTGTTCATCGAATTTGACAAGAGGAAAGCGCTCCTTGAACTGCTGACTAAAAGCCCAGTGAGTCGTCGCCTTCTTCCCGTCGAGTAACCCCGCTTCTGCCAACACAAATGCACCCAAGCAGAGCCCTACAATGGTTTTACCCTTCGAATGACACAATATCAGTTCATCAATTAGGGCTTTCGGCACCTGAGGTAAAGAGTTGGGCCAACTCGGCACTACAATAATGTCGCAATCGCGGGCACGCTCAATCCCCTCTTCTATACTGATACCAAAGCCTGATCCCGAGGAAAACTCAGCCCCAGAGACACTGCACAAGCTCACTGAAAACTTGGGTTGCTGCTCAATGAATACATCTTGAAAAACCAAACAGGGCACCGACAAATGAAATGCGCTGATCCCTTCAAACGCGATCACAGCGACTTTTACAGGCTCAGTAGAAGACGAAAGCATAAAAATGACCTCAATAGAACAATGGCCCAATTTGAGCGATAGATTACCTTAAACACAGTATTACACTTTTTCACTCTGCATCATAATTGTTGGACATTAATTCATCGGAGCAAACATCATGAAAATTCATCACCTTCGCAGTGCCACTTTTATTATTGAATCAGGCCAATACCGTATTCTGATTGATCCGATGCTAGGTGAAAAAGGCTCACTGCCTCCGTTTTCTGTATTGCGCTTCAAAGCAGCCAAAAACCCGACCGTAGACTTGCCCGCCAATGCAGGGCCACTACTTGATACGGTGACTCATGCTTTAATCACACACAGTCAAACCTTTGGTTTCAAACCCCTACAACATGGTGACCATCTAGACACAGCAGGTGAAGCTTTCTTGGTTAATAACGGCATTACAGTCGCCACACCAAGCAAAGATAAAGCTTACCTAGAGAAGTATGGGATTACCGTGAGTCATGGTTTAGACAGCTGGGTCGAGACGGATTATCTAGAGGGGAAGATCACTGCGGTGCCTGCGCAACATGGTCATGGCTGGATCCATAAAGTGATGGCAAATGGCTGTGGATTCTATTTAGAGCTTCTAAATGAACCCTCAATTTATATTAGTGGTGATACGGTACTGACTGACGACGTCAAGCGTGCGCTAAACGAACTGAAGCCCGATATTACTGTGGTCGCAACTGGTCAAGCTCAAATGGATGTGGGACAGCCTCTGTTGATGCCAACCGATGAGGTGATGGAGTTTATCCGCCTTTCTCCAGGTAAAGTGATCGCCAATCATATGGAAGCGTTGAATCACTGCCCTATCGAGCGTTCAACATTAAAGCAGACACTTGAACATCATCAGTTAGCTGACAAGGTATTGATTCCTGAAGATGGTGAAACACTAGAGTTTTAAACAAGAGATATTAACTCTAAATATCAAAATTTCTGTCTCCAAAAAGAACAAACCCCGCGTAATGCGGGGCTTGCTCTGGGCAGTGTCTGTTTTTTTAGAAGCTGTAAGCAACAGAGGCTTTGAAGTTACGACCTGCTTCGTAGCTGGTGTACTTCTCAGAACCCCAAGAGATACCAAAGCCTGTGTGCTCAGCGTACTTCTTATCAAATAGGTTATCGACAGCAAGGTTAACCGACAGGTCCTTAGCAAAATCTGGAACGTAAGCCGCCCAAATGTTGTGAGTACCGAAGCCAGCACGTTCAATCTTCACACCTTTTGCATCTGTGTAATCATTACCCGGTACGAAACGCGCATCCCAACCAAACACTAGCTCGTTAGATAGACTGTAATTGAAACCTGTTTTGATGTTGTGGATACCTGTCTTGTTCATATGGCTTGTTGTGCCATCTTTTAGACTAGTTTGGTCACCGTCGGAGAACGAGTGGTTTGCGTATAGCGCAAAGTCATCGATGCTGTAAGTAAATACTGTCTCTACACCCCACACTTCAACATCGTACTGGTTTGCCAATGTTGTGTTGTTTTTCGTTGGGTGCATTTGGTTATCAAGGTCGTACTGGTAAGCCGTGAAACCTAGGATTGCGTGATCAGCTGCAAGCAAATCAGACAAATCGTAATCGAAGCCCGCTTCGTAGTTGTTACCTGTCATCGCCTTAGTATCCGCTTGATTTACATCGCTCGCGGCTTTCATGGTTAGCGTTTCAGGAAGTGCAGCACCCTTGAATAGACGACCATAACCAACACGTAGTCTTAGGTTGTCTGTTGTTTGGTGCTCACCTTGGAACTTAGGTGAAAGCTGGTCGTACTTACCAGAGAACACGCCACCTAGTTCGTGCACGTCATAACGAAGACCTGTCACAAAACGGAAGTCACTGATTTCAAAGGCGTCTTGAGCGTAGATACCGTAAGCAGTAACGGTACCACCATCCATGTCGTAGTTCTTAGTTTCACCTGCTTTAGTACCTGAAGTGTAAGTACCTAAACCAGAGTCAATCCACTGTTTCGCTTTGTAGCCTTCAACACCATAAGTCAGCTCATGATCACCGACCCATGAGATATTACGGATATCACCACCAATGGTTGTTACATTGTATTCACGATCTGGAATAGACAGTTCGCCGTCTTTAGTGAATACCCAGCTACCTGATGAATTATCCCAGTTACCGTAGTCTTCAGTTAGTGCATCACGGTCCATGTACTGACGGTTGTAGTACAGGTCAGTTGTTAGGTTTACAAGATCGCTGCCATTGTCGTAATGGTGGTTTAGTGTCACTGTATCGCGGCTGATTGCATGGTAGTTATGCTCATCATCTGCGTACAGCGCACCCGCTTTTTCACCTGAAAGCTGGCGCTTACCACCATCTTCGTATTTGTTGAATGTCAGCTTAAATTCGTTGGCGTCGTTTGGAATAAATACCACTTTCGCCAAGCCAGACTTTAACTCGCCTTGCTTAGATGTAACGTCATCTTCACCAGGGATATGTAGGTCACCATCTTCAGAGTAGTTAGCGATACCCATGAATTGCAGTTTGTCGTTTAGCTTCGCGTAAACAGCTACGTTAGTAGTGAAACGCTCATAAGCCGTTTGGTAGCCAGTCTTAACACGTGCACCAACTGTTTCGTCACCACGCAGTAAGTCACTCGGATCTTTTGTTTCGTAGCTGAATGAGCCGTTAATCGCGCCCGCACCAGAAAGTACAGAGTTACCACCTAGAGTGATTTCTGCTGATTTCAGCATTGCAGGATCAAACGTCTGGTCACCTGAGTGGTGGAACAATTGACCTTCTTGGCGAGCGCCATCAATGGTAACAACCGAGAACTTGTCTTCCATACCACGGATGAAGACTTTACGAGAGTAACGAGCGTTACCATCTACCGTTACGCTCGGCATGGTATTGAGAACATCTTTAATGTCTGACGCTTGTTTCTGTTCCAGAGTATCAGAGTTGATCTCAGTTTGAACGTGTTGATCTAGGGCGGAACCGACAACAACGACGGTTTCATCGGCAGCTTGGGCAGCAAAAGTAGTAAGTGCAACGGTAATCGCTGCAGAGAGTGACTTCAGTTTCATAATGGTACTTATATTTTATAAACAACAACAAGAGCGGTGCATAATACACGATGCAAATGATAATTCATCTCATTTACATTCTTTACTTTTCTATGCTTTATTTTTATAAAATCACAATGTAGTATTCATAAAAGTTCACTGAACTCTTGTTTTTTGAACTGAATATTTCAAAAAATCCTAGAAATAGGTAGCCATCAGTCTCTATCTGGTGGCTTTTTAAAAGAAACCCGCACGAAACCCACCCAAACCGTTCGAAATAAGCTAATAATTACCAACAGGGTAAATCCAAAAACTGAATACAAGATCACATTACTATTCAATTAATTGGTTATATTCTGGTTTGGACACTTCACAATAATTCGATGGCTTAACTTTCCTTACCGCGCTTACATGTCGTTACGCCAGATAACAGATGCCCTTGCTATGATGATTCACGACATAACAAAACCGCCACCATCGCTATCGAAAAATTCTTATGAAAACTCTTTACCAACTTTCGGACTCTGACTTTGAACAATACCTCCTTTCAATCAAACCCATAGTCAGAAGAAGTGCCAAATCTCAGCGTGAAATAGAACAAGTTGCTATCGAGTTTGGTTATCAATTTACCGATAGCTATCACTACCAAAATCAGACCACAAAGGTTTCTCTGCTTTGCCCAAGTTGCAACCACATCGTCTTTAAACAACCTCGCTCAATACTCACCAATCCTGCTTGTCCTAGCTGTAAAGTGGCAACCAAAACAAAGCCATCCAACAACAAGGCCACTAACCGTTCAATTCGGCTTGATGACTTGATATCGACCCAAGGCTCAAAAAAGCTCGCTAAAGCAATTAGGGATTCCAAGATCTAAAAATAAGTCATTTAGACACAGCCAAGTCATAGGGAAATAAATTTTATTGAGTCATATGGACTCTTAAATCAACTGAAAATATTCCCAAACCCCATTTGATAACGATTCTCATTAATGGCATGTAACCTGCTAATATTAAGTCAGACTCTTTGATTATGCTTATTAGAGCCTTGCTATCGAGGCACTCAATAGGAGATTAAGATTATGACAGAACTACCCCACGGCTTAGTGTCAGGTACAGTGATTGAGAGAACTGATTGGAACCATCAACTTTTTTCGATTGAAGTGAAAGCGCCTGTCTCCAGTTATCTTGCGGGACAATTCACCAAACTAGGGCTCGAAAACGAGCAAGGAGAATTAGTCAGACGCGCCTACTCAATGGTGAATGCTCCTTCACACACAAAGGGCCATCAACATTTAGAGTTTCTGATAGTGAAAGACTCTGACGGACAACTGTCTCCCAGACTCCACCAGCTCCAACAAGGTGATGAGGTGTTTGTTGGGCAGGATCCTAGTGGATTCATGACGCTCGAAGAGATCCCTCCGACCGCGAAAGATCTCTGGATGTTGTCAACAGGTACCGCAATTGGCCCATTTCTATCGCTTTTAGAACAGCTTCAACAACAAGAGACACCTCTGCCGTTTAAGCACCTCATCCTCGTTCACGCGGTAAGGACTCAAGCTGATCTCACTTATCAAGAACGCATCCAAACATTCATCCAACACTTTCAAGGAACGCTTCATTATGTGCCAATTATTTCACGAGAATCCGTTACCGGAGCTTTGCGCGGACGAATCCCAAGTCTGTTACTTGGAGGCGACCTTGAGCAAGCCACGACTGTCACTATCAATAAAGAGCGTAGTTTCTTCTACCTTTGCGGCAATCCAGAAATGGTTCGCGACACCAGCGCAGCCTTAAATCAGCTCGGATTAGAAAAGCACCTACGTCGTAAACCCGGTCAATTCAGTAGCGAAAATTACTGGTAACCCGAATTCATTCTCTTCAAATTCAATGACAAAAGGATCACTTTATGGCCCATTTACGTATTCCAAAACACTGGACGATTCAACGCTCAACGCCCTTTTTCACCAAAGACAATATCCCAGCGGCACTACTCAACCACCACAATACCGCCGAGGGTGTGTTTGGGCAGATCTGTGTAATGGAAGGGACTGTCACTTTCTATGGCTTTGCTAATGCTGATGCTACAGAGCCAGAGCAGGTCATCGTGATTGAAGCGGGTCAATTTGCTACGAGCCCTCCTCAATACTGGCACCGTGTTGAACTCAGTGACGACGCGCAATTCAACATTAACTTTTGGTCTGAAAAAGAGACTAAGAAGATGTTCAACACTCGTAAATAACAGTGTGCTCTTAAGATCTTCAATAACGAGTAGTCCTATAAAACCACAAAATAACCATAATAAAAACAATGACTAATCATGATAGACAACACATCTAAAGTGGCGCACACTGCGTGAATTGATCATTTTGATACTTATTATTGATGTTTAAGGTAAGAGAGGAAGCCATGCTCAACATTGCTTTTTTTAGCTCAAAATCATACGACGAAAAGTCATTTACACTGGCGAAAGGTGAACTCAAGGCTGAGTTTCATTTTCACGATTTTCGTTTAACCACCACGACAGCGAAGATGGCTCACGATTGTGAAGCAGTGTGTGCCTTTGTAAACGATGATTTATCTCGCGACGTTTTGGAAGTATTGGCTCAAGGTGGCACTAAGCTGATCGCTATGCGTTGTGCAGGCTTCGACAAAGTTGACCTCGAGGCAGCAAAAGACCTTGGTCTTCAGGTTGTTCGCGTTCCAGCTTATTCACCAGAATCCGTGGCTGAACATACCGTCGGCATGATGATGTGTCTAAACCGAAAACTGCACAAGGCATATCAGCGTACTCGTGACGCGAACTTCTCTCTTGAGGGCTTGGTTGGTTTCAACTTTCACGGTAAGACCGTTGGTGTCATCGGTTCAGGTAAAATTGGTCTCGCGACCATGCGTATCCTGAAAGGCTTAGGAATGAACATTCTGTGTTACGACCCATACCCTAACCCACTTGCTGAAGAGCTGGGTGCAAGATATGTCGAGCTGGATGAGCTATACCAGCACTCTGACGTGATTTCTCTGCACTGCCCTATGAGTAAAGAGAACTATCACCTACTTGATGCTACAGCATTTAGCAAAATGAAAGATGGCGTGATGATCGTGAATACCAGCCGTGGTGAACTGCTGGATTCTACGGCGGCAATTGAAGCTCTAAAACAGAGCAAGATTGGCGCACTAGGCCTTGATGTTTACGACAACGAGAAAGAGCTGTTCTTCCAAGATAAATCTAACGATGTGATTGTCGATGATGTATTCCGTCGTTTGTCTGCATGTCACAACGTACTATTCACTGGCCACCAAGCGTTTCTGACTAAAGATGCTCTATCAAACATTGCCAACACCACGCTCGGTAGCATTACGGCTTACTTTAGTAATGAAAAGAGTGGCAATGAGCTTATCGAGCTATAACCGATAGCTCTAGATACGAATGACCACGAGCTGACTTGGAGCTCGTGGTTCATTAAAAGGTCCTATATACAGAAGTGGCAGTTTTCCGTATCTAAGCCATGCATACCGTTTCGAATCGCCAAATGTTCATTACCCGCATCGATACCCATTTGGTATCCCTCACTCAATAGCGTCTGGTCCATGGTCAGCCTTTTTACTCCAAAATTCTCTGGTGGCGCGATCACTTTGATCTTGGCATCCTTCGGTGGGTTACGAATAAACTCTAACGACTGGTTATAGTTTTCAGCACGTACCGCCATCGATTCTGCAATATTTGGATACTTTGAAAGCAGCTTTTTGATCACCCACTGATATTTTTGTGGCTTCATCTGATAACTCAATGGATGCGACAAAATCACCGTAATATCACGTGCACCACGACGATAAGCTTCTCGAACAGGAATAGAGTCCGCGACACCACCATCGGTATAACAACCGCCTGAAAAGCATGGTGTTTCTCGATAAGCGATGGGTAAAGCGGTTGTCGCCTCTACAACATTGGATAGATTTTCTGGATTAATTTGATAGTAGTTCGCGTTGCCAGTTTCAACATTGGTCACCGCTGCATAAAACGGAATGCCGCCAAATAGACGGCTGTAATCTAATGGGTAACGTAAGTTCGACTCTTCCCACAACCATTTCACGTCTACCAAATTGCCACCCTTGGCAAAACGCGCTGGGTTAAAAAAGGCTTTGTCTGTCGCCATGGTGGTGATCACATCTAGACTACGACGTGGTGCATGAGACAGATAGCCGATTAAGTTGGAAACGCCAGCCGACACACCGAATGCAAAATCATACGGTTTAAAACCCTCCGCCATGAATGCATCCAATACACCCGCTGCGAAAATACCTCGCATTGCGCCACCTTCTACAATCAGTGCTTTCTTACTCATTTTTCTACTCTATTTACTGCTCTAAAACTGATAAAAGGAATAGTAAAACTCGCTAGCTCCAAATGATAATGGGATAAATTTATAGATTCGATAGGCAAAATCTATCGACAAAAAACCGCAGACAAAATCGCCTGCGGTTACAAAGATTTAGATAAGCCAAGTCTATGAAGATCAGTTAAGAATGGTAGAGCCGAGTTTTAATGTCGCGGCTATGTTTCGTGCTGTTCGAGTTAGGTTGGTTTCTGCCTCTTTCAATACTTGCTCTAGCGGCTGAGGAGAACGTACTGTGCCAAAAAGCGCTCCCATCGCAGAGTAGAGTTCATCGACTTCAGTGCCCAGCGAACCCGCAATTCCTATCGTTGGGATGCCCTGCTTTTGTGCTCGCAGCGCAATACCAAAAGGGGTTTTACCTTGCAAGGTTTGGTTGTCCATCTGCCCTTCTCCAGTCACAACCAATGAAGCGCCTTTAAGTACCTCGTCAGCATTAAGAGTGTCGAGCACCATCTCAATACCTGGCTTTAACTGCATTGCAAACAGCAAACTCAACCCCATTGGCGTGCCGCCCGCTGCACCATAGCCTGATATTTCTAAAGTGTCGCTTCTGGTAACATTAGGATGTTGTTGTATGGCAACAGTCGCAAAGTGATGAAGAGCCGAATCCAACGCTTGTACTTGGTCAGACGATGCCCCTTTCTGTGGACCAAAAATATGACTCGCGCCATTTTCCCCGCAAAGTGGGTTTGAAACATCACAGGCAACTGTTAGGTCAATATTGCGCAAGCGCTCATCTAGTTCTGAAAGATCGATAGACGTTAGCTGAGACAAAGCAAATCCACCTAACGCGATCTCCTTACCTTGTTCATCGAGCAGTTTTCCTCCTAGTGCCTGAACAATACCTGCACCGCCATCATTGGTCGCACTGCCACCTAACCCAAGTATGATCGCCTCTGCACCTTGCTCAATCGCTTCAAGCATTAATTGCCCAGTACCAAACGACGTCGCTAGCATTGGGTTACGCTTATCTGGAGCTAACAAATCCAAACCGGAAGCTGCGGCAATCTCAACAAGGGCAGTACGCTTTGGATTACTGGGTGAAGGCTCTAGCATTGCCCATTGCGCGGCAACTGTATTACCAAGCGGGCCCATAACTTCAGTGGTGTGCTTGTTCCCCGACAATCCCTGAAGCAGCACATCGACTGTGCCCTCTCCGCCATCAGCTAGGGGAAGCGCCACATACTCTGCATCCGTAAATACTTCTCGAAATCCGTTTTCAATACATTTCGCCACAGAAGCAGCGTCTAATGACTCTTTGAATGAGTCTGGTGCGATAACTATTTTCATTGGTAGGCACTCTACTAAATCAAGAACCAACCACGTTACTATATAGAATAGAGAATATCGAACACGTAATAACGTAGTCCAACTCAGGTCTCCTTTACGAAATAAGCGATAGTTTTCTCTATTAAAATCTTATTTTGAGAAGGTACACCTACGTTTTGCATGGGATACGGTAGAGTTAGGTAAATTGAAAATGATATAGTCCTGAAAAATTCAATTAATGAGATAATGACATGCATTCAACCGACGCAATTGAACTCGTCAAACTAGGCGTAAACATCGAAATCGCCAAAGACTCTTCTCTACACCCAACAGACGCACTAGAAATCGTAAAGATTGCCAGTGAAATTGGTACTCACGTTACCGTGAAGAAGAAGTACCATACCGATGTGCTAATGGAGATGGCAAAGGTAGGACGCGACCACATCACTGTTGCTATCTAACCAACGGCGATCGAATTCTTCACCGCAGATAAAGCAGGACGTGCAACATATTGGGGGCAATATGCTGCACGTTTTTATTGCCAGAAAGGAGCATGAATTTTCTGACATTAGCGATGTTTGATTCGCTAAAAGGTTAAGCCAACTTAGCTGCTATCTCTTGTTCTTGCGCAATCTCAATCTGCGCGATTAGCTTCTAAGCGATTCTTTTCCAAACGATTCACTTCCAAGCAATTAGCTCTAAATCATTCATTTCCAAACAGGGGTATTACACCCGTTTGACGACAAACTTCGTTTAAGCGAACTTGAGCTTTCAAGATGTTCTCTTTCCAGTGTTCATCTTGCGCCCACATCTCGATAACAAGTGGTACTACGCACTCCGTTTCTTTCAATGTTTTGAAAATCGCATTGAAATCGACTTCTCCCTCGCCAATCACTAAATCACGGAACTGCCCTTTATATTCAGGAGTGACGCGATATGTGTCTTTAAGGTGAATCTGAGTAATGCGCGGCTTACTCAGCTTAAGCTCTGTCACGATGTCATAGTTCCAACCCGAGATATTGCCTACGTCTGGATACGCGGTGAAATAGGGCGAGTCAATCTCACGGCTCAACACTTCAAACTTGCTTAACGAGTTCAGGTAATCCGTATCCATGATCTCAACAGCTAGCATCACCCCAGCGCGCTCCGCCAGTTGTGCCGAGAGCTTCATACCTTCGATAAAACGTAGGTGTGTAGCCTTATCTGCAGGCTCGTAATACACGTCATATCCTGCAAGCTGAATGGTGCGAATGCCCAACTTGTACGCCAACGTAATGGCCTTCTCCATATGGATAACGGCTTGCTCTCTCACTTTCGGATCGGCTGAGCCAAATGGGAACTTGCGGTGTGCACTCAAACACATCGACTGCAACGGCACTTGATGCTCTTCACACAAGCGGCGTAGGCCATAGACCTCTTCATCGCACCAGTCTAAACGGCTGCGTCTTTCATCAGATTCATCGACCGAAATTTCAAGGAAATCAAAGCCTAACTCTTTCGTTGTTTTTAGCTTCTCTTCCCAACTTAAGTCATTCGGGAGGGCTTTTTCATAAAGCCCGACACGATGGCGCGTTAAGTTTTGGTACATGACGCCTCCTAGTTCCAATAGCGGTTGATTTGCTCTTTCAGTGCTTCAGCAGTTTCTTGACCCTTTTCACCTGCCAACGCGCGGCCAGCAATGAAGGTTTTCGCTTTAATGCCTTCGAATAGGTACAGATCTGCTGGCACGATGCCACCTGTGATAGAAAGCTCGATACCCAGCTCAGACAGAGCACGCATTTTCACTAAGTCCGCTTCTGTCCAGCCCACACCCGCCAACTCAGCGTCACGAGAACGGTGGTAGATCGCTTGTGTAATACCTAGGTCAACCCATGCTTGAGCATCTTCCATTGTCCAATTACCGTAGATCTCGATTTGAATTTCGCCATTGAACTCATCAGCGACTTTCTTACACGCATCAATGGTCGCAATGTGCGCTGCTGCTGAAACTGTAATCCAGTCAGCGCCTGCTTCAAATGCCATACGAGCCAGAATTGCGCCGCCATCTGTGGTTTTCATGTCACACACTAAGATATGGTCAGGGTGGTTTTTACGCAGTGTCGAAACCGCCTTCATTCCTTCAGCAAACGCAAGGATAGTCCCCACTTCAATCACGTCTACGTAGCTCTCTACGTTGTTCGCCACTTCAATAGCAGCAGGCAGGTTCGTTTGGTCTAGGGCTATTTGAATCATTGGTTTAGTCATGGTTTATCCTTTAATTTGTTCACGTATTAGATGGGCAAGGCCATCTTGATTGTTGTCTGTTTTGCATACGGCTTGAGCGTTCGATTTGACGGTGTCGTCAGCATTAAACATCGCTACGCCTAAGCCTGCGTATTGAAGCATTGATATGTCATTGTGATTGTCGCCAATGGCAATCACTTGAGAGGGCTGAAGCCCCAGTTCATTCACGTATTCAGCAAGGCGTAGGCCTTTACTATTTCCCTTGGCGGCAAAGTCGATTCGGTTCAACCACGAACGTTCGCCATTAAAGTGGCCTTTGACCCAAGGCGTTTGCATCAAGCGATCAACCGACTCTTGCTCCCCTTCCACCACAAACTTCCACACAAACTCGGTGTTCTTCGCCGTTTCGGAGAATGAATCCACGCGATAGATATTTGGCTTATGGTGCTCTGGCGCTTGCTCAGCCCACTCTTCCAACGCCAACATGTAAGCGAATGGGTTGTAGTTGGAGTAAGTCATCGCATCGGTGATGTACATCACCATCTTGAGCTTGTATTCCTGTGCTAAGTCGATGAACGTCAGGGCATGTTCATGCTCAATTGCGTTCTGAGTTAAAACGGTCTCGGTTTGGTAGTCATACACGTAGGTTCCGTTGCAGCAGATAATTGGAGTGTCTAGCCCTAACTCATAGTAATAAGGCCTTGCTGCGGTGTGATGCCTACCAGTCACGATCATCACATGGCAATGTTGCTTGGCCTCTTGGATCGCTTTTTTCACTTCAGGATGGATAGTGTGATCATCGGTCAACACGGTTCCATCAAGGTCTAACGCCAATACTTGATACATCGCCTCTCCTCACATCACGCTTATTGCTGCCCGTAGTAAGCATTTTCACCGTGCTTACGTAGGTAATGTTTGTCTGATAGCTCCGGCTGAATCTTAATGCCGCTGTTCAGCGAGCGTGTTGCCAATGCCATTGCCGACACTTCCTCTAACACCACCGCGTTATGTACGGCGTCTTTGGCATCTTTGCCCCAAGAGAAAGGCGCATGCCCCGCCACAATCACACTCGGTACTGCCATCGGGTCGATACGACGCTGGATAAACTCTTCGATGATCACCAAGCCAGTGTTCTTCTCATATTGATCAGCAATTTCGCTGTTCGAGAGCTTACGAGTACATGGGATATCACCGTAGAAGTAATCAGCGTGTGTCGTACCGAGAGCTGGAATATCAATGCCCGCCTGCGCCCAAATTGTTGCACTGCGAGAGTGGGTATGAACAATGCCACCGATGTCTGGGAATGCTTTGTAGAGCTCTAGGTGAGTAGCAGTATCACTTGAAGGATTCAGCTTGCCTTCAATGATGTTGCCCTCTAAATCCACTACCACCATGTCGTCAGCCGTCATGTCACTGTATTCAACACCTGAAGGTTTAATCGCTATCACGCCATTTTCACGGTCAAACTCAGAAACATTACCCCAGGTAAAAGTCACTAAGCCGTACTTAGGAAGCTGCAAGTTCGCTTCTAAAACACGTTGTTTCAATTGGCTATATTTGGACATATCGACTCCTTAAGCCGCTTCAGCTTGTGCGAGCGCCATATCAATCAGGTTCGCCACATCTTGCGGTGTTTTACATGCACGTAGTTTTGAGAAATCTTCATCAAACTCGATTAGGTTCGCGACCTGCATCGTGCCTTCGATGTGTTCTTCTGAATCTTTACCTGCCAAGGTAATCAGCACATCGACTGGCTCGTCTACATCATCAAATAGAATTGGGGTTTCTAAGACTGTTAATGCAAAGCCTGTTTTGATCACGCCATCTTCTGGGCGGCAGTGTGGTAGAGCAAATGCATCGTGAATACAGATGTATGGGCCTTCAGCCGAAATCGCTTTGATGATCGCGTCGTAGTAACGCTCTTCAGCCACACCAGCTTTAACTAGTGCATCAGTACCGATTTTGATAGCCGACTGCCAGTCGGTTGCTTTTGCATTAAGTTGGATTGAGTTGTTGCTAATCAGAGATTCTTTCAAGTTCATTGTTTTGCTCACTTAGTAATTTGTTATTAGTATTTTTATTAGCCCAGCAGCTTTGCCGCTGGGCTAATTCAATTATTTATGGAAGTTGTTTTCGATAAGTGAAATCAGCTCATCACCAAAGGTTTTCACCATGATCATGTTCTTCACTGCTAGCTGCTGTTTACCTTCTGGTAGGTTGGTAATCTTTTCAGCCAGCGCAACCGAAGTAACGATGATGTCGAATGAACCTAAGTGTGATTTGTAGTCTGTGATTGCACTGTTGAATGTGGTTGCTGGAACCCCTTTCTTATCTAAGAACTCTTTGATCTTCTTAGAACACATCATTGAAGAACCTTGACCAGAGCCACAGCACACGAGAATTCTTACTGGTTTCTGTTCAGTGGCGCTGCTCGCTTGTGGAGCCTCAGCCACCGCTTGAGATTTCACAGTCGTTTCTGATTTAGGCGTTTGAGAATTAGGCGCTTCAACCTCAACTTCTACGCCTTCTGGAGTTACTGCTGTCATGGTTTGCGCTTGTTGCGCTTCGCCGTCTTCTTCAGCACGCAGTGCTTTCGATGCGAAGTACATGTAAACACCCGCTAGTGCGACAACAACAAAGAAGAACATGCTAGAGCTAGAGATACCTTGCATGATTGGTGGGAATACGAGAGCCCAGTCAGCCATACCCATCCAGCCGTTAAACTCAGTGCCTGACTGCGCGAAGATGTGAATCGCCCAAGCTGAACCAACCACCTCGATGATGCCCATCACGAAACACATCTTCATCACCGCTTTCCAGCCACCGAAGTGGTTAGCGAACACACCAATCGTTGCGTTAGAGAAGAACATCGGAATGAAGCCAGGGATAATCATGATTGGCGCATCGAAAGCCAACATCGCCAATACTGCTGTGAATTGACCCACAGCACCCCAAAGGAAACCGAATACCATTGCGTTTGGTGAGTATGCGTAGATAGCCGCACAGTCAATCGCAAGAACCGCATTCGGGATTAGGCGTTGAGAAATACCGTTGAACGCTTCAGAAAGCTCAGCAACGAACATACGTACACCGGTTACGATAACTTGAATCGCTACTGCGAATTTCAGACCCGTTTCGAAGATGTAGATAAGCCAGTGCGTGCTACCCGCCATCTCTTGAAGGTTATCAAGACCGAAAGAGAGAAGAATGATGCCGAAGAATGCCGTCATGACTAACGTAGTCGCAGCAATACTGTCGTGGAAGATGTGTAGCCATTTCGGTAGGTTAATGTGGTCTACACTGTCGTTCTTATCACCTAACTTCGGAGCAACTTTCGTTGCAACCCAAGATGCAAACTGCTGTTGGTGACCGATAGAGAAGCCAGCTCCGCCTGTCACTTCTTGTGTAGGCTTGAACATGATGTTGGAAGAGATGCCCCAGTATAGAGCCATCAAAATTGCAGAGTAGATGATGGTTTCCCACATACCTGCGCCAAGCACGAAGTAGAAAACAGCAATCAAGCCAGCTTGTTGGAACATAATGTGTCCCGTAAGCATGATAGTGCGGATACCTGTAACTCTGCGGAAGGCAACCAATAGAATGTTGATGCCCAGTGCCATAAGGACTGCGTATCCAACCCAAGAGTAATTGTCACCCATGGTTTCCATGGTGGCCATCATGGAGGTGTAAGGGTCGATTACCGAGCCTGTCAGTCCATGTATTTCACTCATCTTTTCGATAACAGGTTTAAAACCTGCTACCAACGTTCCCGCCCCCACTTGAACAATCATAAAACCAACTATGGTTTTGATTGAACCGGAGATAACGGTTGTTGCGTCACGTTTGAGAAGGATGTAACCGAGACAAGTTACGATACCAAGCAGCAAAGGTGCTTTGGTCATAACCTGACTGTAAAAAATATAGAAGATATCGTATAAGAACTCCATATCTTTACCCCTGATATAATTTGTATTTTTAATGGTTTGTAGGTTTCAGTGATGTCTTGCTTTTGCTCACGAGACAAACTTTAACAATCAAAAGTAATCATTCAATGCTCATTTATGATTACTTTGATTTATATCAATTATCCACTTCAATAATATGGTTAATTGAGCTTCGGATCACATCAAAAAATAAAAAACACAACAAAAACAATGAGTTAAATAAGCATGTGATTAAAGTCTGATTTTACTTATCTGGATATTTGACAATCACGAACGTGATTATTAGAATCAAAACAAATCAAAAGTAATCATAAAGTTGTCACAAAGACAAATAGAGTGATAAATATGAATGAAGTGCAAAGACACAACGGCATCCTGTCGTTACTGGAAGAAATGCAGACGATTAACGTCTCTCATATTATTGATAATTTTAGTGTTTCACCGGCTACAGCTAGACGTGATATCGCAAAATTAGACGAGCTAGGCAGACTTCGAAAGGTACGAAATGGCGCCGAAAGAATAGAAAACCAAAAGAGAAAGTGGTCACCGCTCAATATCAACAGTACTGAGTTTTATGAAGAGAAAGCTCAAATAGCGCATGCCGCTGCCGAGCTTTGTCAGGCGGGTGACACCGTCGTCATAAACTGTGGTTCAACCGCGTTCCTACTGGGTCAGCAGCTGTGCGGGGATGATGTTCAGATCGTGACAAACTATTTCCCACTCGCTAGCTACTTGATCAACGAAGATCATGACGACGTGATCATCATTGGTGGCCAGTACAACAAGGCACAGAACATCTTTTTAAACCCAGCACCAAACTCATTGGGTGGCTATGCAGGTAACTGGATGTTTACGTCTGGTAAAGGGCTAACTGATGCGGGTCTCTATAAAGCCGACATGCTAACCGCCGTTGCCGAGCAACAGATGTTGGAACAAGTCGATAAGTTAGTCGTTGTGGTAGACAGCTCTAAAGTTGGACAAAGGACCGGAATGCTGTTTTGCGATACTAAGCAAATAGACATCGTAATCACCGGTAAAGATGCCAACCCAGACGTGGTTAAAAAGATTGAAGCTCAAGGGACGCAGGTCATCTTAGTGTAAATCTAATGGGCTAACCCGCCCTCAAATAATAATAAATTTCAGCTCAGTGCCTTAGTCCAAATTAAGGCGCTCGGCTCCCTACATCCAAAATTAATCAAATTATTGAAATAAAAGGTATTATCATGAGCAATGTAAACGAAATCACTCGCGAATCTTGGATCCTAAATACATTCCCTGAGTGGGGCACATGGTTAAATGAAGAGATTGAACAAACTGTAGTTGAACCAGGCACATTCTCTATGTGGTGGCTTGGCTGTACAGGTATCTGGTTAAAATCTGAAGAAGGTGCAAACCTATCAATGGACTTCTGGTGTGGTACTGGTAAGAAGACACAAGCGGTTCAAAAAATGAAAAACCAACACCAAATGATGCGTATGGGTGGTGTTGAAGCACTTCAACCAAACCTACGTACTGCTATCTTCCCGCTAGACCCATTTGCGATTAAAGAAATTGATGCAGTAATGGCATCGCATGACCATGGCGACCACATCGATATCAACGTTGCGGCAGCAGTTCTACAAAACTGTGGCGATCACGTGAAATTCATTGGTCCTAAAGCGTGTGTTGATTTATGGATGAAATGGGGTGTGCCAGAAGATCGTTGTGTTGTTGCTAAAGTTGGTGACGAGATTCGCATTAAAGACGTAAACATCAAGGTTCTAGACGCATTCGACCGTACAGCGCTTGTCACTCTTCCAGAAGGTACGTCTTCTATCGATAAAGACATTCTGGATGGCATGGATGATCGCGCAGTGAACTACTTGGTAGAAACAACTGGCGGCTCTGTTTACCACTCTGGTGACTCTCACTACTCGAACTACTACGCGAAGCACGGTAACGACCACAAAATCGATGTAGCGCTGCTTTCTTACGGTGAGAACCCACGTGGCGTGACTGACAAAATGACGTCTTCAGATATTCTTCGTGCTGCTGAGTCTCTAAACTGTGAAGTAGTGGTTCCATTCCACCATGATATTTGGGCTAACTTCCAAAACGACCCACGTGAAATCGAAATACTATGGAATATGAAGAAAGAGCGTCTTCAATACGGCTTCGCACCTTTCTTCTGGCAAGTGGGTGGTAAGTACACTTACCCAACAGACAAAGGTCGCATGCACTATCAGCACTTCCGTGGCTTTGCTGACATCTTCAAGAATGATCCAGAACTGCCTTACCGCGCATTCCTGTAATCATTAACCTCACTCAATAAGGGAGCACTTTGCTCCCTTTTTTAATATTCAAATAAGGAAGTTGGTATGTTGCTACGTGAATTCAAAGAGCACTTTGAGCGAGGCGACCTAGATGAAGCAGTTGGCGTAATATCCCCAGAGAAGAGTGGCTATTACCTTTTAGTAAAGAGCAGAAAATGGGGCGTACAAAGCTTCCTTGAATCAGGAAAAGCCGCCAAACCTAGAGTATTTAAAACGCAATACGCCTTGATGAATGCCGCTCAATCGATTGGGTTCCAGTGCTCTGATATTCATATTCACGCTTTGTAATAGGATTAATCTTGCGCTCTAAGCACCTTCACAATACGAACCGCAAAGAAAATCACTAGGCTCGTGACATAGATCTTGCCAACCCAAAACCCCAGATTAATAAGCTGATTTTCCTGCTCAATTAAAACTTGGTACTCGGCATTTGAGAGGTAAGGGTCATCAAAAGGAGCAACGCTCGCTCCCCAAAACATCCAAACAAACCAAACCATAACGCCAATGACCAGAAACATCGCTAGTAATGAGAGTTGTTTAAGAGCATCGAGCAGTGTTTGCGTATTAAACAACCATTGAGCTTTTTTCACTTTATGTCCTCTATCGTGGGGGAAACACTTGAAACGAGACGACTAGAGTCTCAAGTTCCACTTGCCTTGGTGGTCACGGTCGCAGTTTTCTTGAGTGTCGTAACTGATGTGTTTATCAGCATTCTTTAGTTTAATTCCAACCTGATTGAATGCATTTTGAATGACCGTAGCGACTTCCTGTTGGCCTCCACTCTCTAAGAAATGGGTTCTATCTTGATTGGTATCGAATACACCAACGATTTTCAGGCTCTGAGGAAAAGAAGAGAAGTTGACCGTATGAGTCACCCACAGAAAACCATCGTAGCTTTTCAACGTATCTTCACAAACGTCGGTGAGTGCGTCTCTGATTTGGTTTTCAATTTTCTTATCCGATTTGCGCATGAAGCAACGTTCCTATTTAACACCTTAAAATATAAGGCTTTTACAACTCACATTTGTTAAGCCGTATTGGACACTGCGGCTGTTTGAATTGCAAAGTATTTATAGGAAATCAAAAGGGAAAATATTTGGGGGAATATGTGAGAAAAAACGACCCACGTTGATTAGCAAAGCTATACAGCAAGGTAATCAAGCATGAGTCGTACATACAAGTCTGAGGGTTAAACGCTCGCTGCTTGTTCCCAATCCGTCAGCAACTTCATGATTGTGTGTGAGTTTTGGTGAGTTGCCATTGGCGCTGCAAGTCCCTTGTTACCTTGCTCAACCGCTTGGCGGATATTGCGCACTTGATAATGGAAGCCATCGCCTTGCGCTTCAACTTTCACTTCACGCTTCGACGTTTCGTAGATCTCAACCGTGAATCTGTTTTCTTCAGTCGGTAACCATGGGTTGCTATCGAGCGTGATACAGCCTTTGCTACCTAGAATCGTAAAACCATGCTTTAGCCCATGGTCTTCTGCAGTGTGGATTTGAGCGGTAAAGCTATCATTGAAGCGCATCATCGCTGACGATTCGCAGATATTACCATCGTGACCGCGTCGACCGATTGCAGAGATCTGTAGGTTTTCAAACACACTCTCGCCAAACTGGTGCTGTGCGACAGAGTGAATCAGAGACATCGGGTAACAACCTAGATTGTACAATGCGCCTTTACTTTCTGGATTCACAAACTGATCAATCGCCGCGATGTATGACGCTTGAATCGAACGTACTTCACCAATATCGCCACTTGCTAGCTCTTTATGAAGCGAAGCGATAAGAGGATGGTTTAGATACATCAAACCTTCAGCAAAAAATACATCCGCGTCTTTAACAGCCTTTAACGCCGCGTCTGTTTTCTCCATATCAACCGACAACGATTTTTCACACAGAATCGCTTTGCCTTTTTGAGCGGCTTTAATCACGTAATCATGGTGAACGTGGTTTGGTAGCGCAATGTAGATGATATCAACCGACTCATCTTCGATTAGAGCGTCATAGCTATTAAAAGTGACGGCTGGCTGATATTGCGCAGCAAACTCGTTCAGTGTTTTCTCTGTACGCCCTGCAACTGCGTACAACTCACTTTGAGCATCACCTTTGATTGCATCAGCCATGACACCCGAAATAAAGCTAGTACCTAGGATTCCCCATTTCATCGCTTACTTCTCCTGCTTCTGAGTTTCAAATGCTTGTACCAGTTCAGTCATATCGGCCTGAATAAAGGCCTGCGTATGAGGCATACCAAAGTGTTGATTGATCGCTTCACGATCAGCGTACTGCTCAAGCAGGATAACTCTATCACTCTGCTTTTCATCATAGGTTGCAATCGCTTGTAAGCAACCCGGTTCACTCTGCATGTCTAAACAGAACTGCTCAATCGCTTCGATGGCTACAGCACGCTCAATGTTTGGCTTTATTCTTAGTTCAGCCGTTACGAAGATAGGATTCGTCATTTTCATCTTTCCACAGTTTTAGATCCTCACCAATATAATTACCCCTTAATAATTGATAAACTCACGTTTCGTTTATTATTTGTAAACTAAGAGTGTTTAATAAGGTTTTATCATGGACAAACTGACTAGCATGAAAGTGTTCGCTTATGTGGTTGAGCACGGCAGCTTCCGACGCGCCGCGAACCACTTTGCCCTCTCGGCAACCATGATCAGCAAACATATTCACTCGTTAGAAGCCGGCCTGAATACCCAGCTGCTTCATCGCACTACACGCAAACAGTCTTTAACCGACTCGGGCAAGCTCTATTACCGCGAGTGTAAACGGATACTGGAAGATATCAGTAACGCAGAAAACCTGATTCAGACACTCGAAAACAAGCCGCAAGGAACGGTGAAAATTAACAGCCCTATCACTTATGGAAAGAAGGTGTTAGCTCCCATCATTGCCAAGTTCTTAAGCCTGCACCCAAGTATTAACGTTGAACTGATGCTCAACAATGACCTCGTTGATCCTTACTCTTCGGACATCGATTTGATTGTGCGTATTGGGGAGCTCACCGACTCTAGTTTGGTTGCTCGTCATCTGGGCGATTATGAGATGATTTATGCCGTTTCCCCCTGCTATTTAAACAACCATCCTAAGATTGAATCGGTCGATGACTTAACTAACCACCCATCTTTAGGTTTCAGTTACTCTAGCCGCGGTGATAGCCAAACTAAGCAGACTGCAATTCACTCTGGAACCTCAGACCACGTTCGATTGCATTCAAATAACGGGGATGTACTTCGCTATGCGGCTTTGCAAGGTGTCGGCGTGTTACTTCAACCTAGAATTTTGGTTGAAGAGGAGTTAGAAAAAGGAACATTGAAAGAGATTTTGCCAGGATGCGCGCCCAAACCGAAACCGGTTCACCTGCTGTACAAGACTAAGCAACTCTCTTTGAAAAATAGAACTTTTGTCGATTTTTTGCTGAGCGAGCTAAACCTAACCTAATAGAGCCTTTAAGCGCTGTGTTAAAACATCACGAACCGCCTGTGGCGTAGACTGATGAACAACGCAATGTGAGCATTGATTAAACGCCATGAAGTGCTTCAGCTCCTGTACTAAGGCTTCAACAAACGACTCAAGCTGTTTAACCTTACTTTCGAGCACTAGGTTGTTGATGTGTAAACACCCTTGTTTACGGTCGACTTTACAATCCATGCGAGCTACCAACTCACCCTGCCACAGCAAAGGCAAGCTAAAATAGCCATATTGACGCTTGGCCTCTGGGACATAACATTCGATCAGATAGTCAAAGTTGAACAGGGCATTCATTCGCTTTCTTTGAATCAGAAGATTATCAAAGGGCGATAAAATTTTGAGCTTACCTCGGCTCAATGGTCGCTTGAGCAGATCGAGTGAATGTGGAAGTAAATAGTAAGTTTGCTGATCAATAGCAACCTCTAACACCTCCCCCTCCTCCAGCATCTGCTGTAACACTTGGTTAAGCAGCGGCTTGACGTTCTTCAGTAGGTAACTCATTTCCGAAACAAGCCCCACTCCATTCGCCTGTAAAAATTGGACGATCAGATAACGAGCGTATTCGTGCTCGCTGGGCACGCTGGTATCAATGTGGCTAGGAACTACGCGCTCGGTTAAATCATACACCTTGTGAAACTTAACCCGCTTAGGCACCATCAAGTCGCCCTGCATAAACAAGGTTTCCAACGCTTGTTTGGCAGGTTTACCGCCCCATCCACCTTTGTTAGCCCGTTCACCCTCAAAGTCTTTGGCCATTAACGGACCTTCTTGCTCAATTCGTTTGAGCACATCGTCCATCAAGCTTTGATCTTTCTTATACCAGTGTTTCAGCTGTCCTGTTTTAAAGCCGTTTTTACGATACAGGCTGTAGCGATAATCACGCATTGGTAGATAAGCGGCAGCGTGCGACCAATACTCAAAGACCTGCTTTTGTTCGAGCAGTACATCAAGATCTTTAGGTTGATAGCGAGCATTTCGATTCCAAAGCGTATGGTGATGAGCACGCTGGACCACTGAAATAGTGTCAATTTGGATATAACCAAGCTGCTCAAGAGCTGACAAAGTGACTGCTTTTGAGGGCTGTTTAACCTGCTTAGGCGGCAACAGTTGAGAGTGCAGAATAATTTTTCGAGCTTGGGCGAGAGACAGCGAATCCATAAAGATCCTGAGAATAACGAAGGGAATAAAAATAGCCTATCGATTCATATGTTTGCTGTAAAACGACGTAGTCACAAAACAGCAAACACTTTCAATAGGCTGTGCAGATGGTTATGACTCTTGTTCTAGCTCTTCGAGTAAGATCTGTTTATACGTTTCTACCGTTTGTGCACCAGTCACAGCGCTGGTTCGGTTGATCACAACCGTAGGAACAGAAGAGATACCTAATCTTTGCCATTGGAACTCTTGCGCCTCTACTTGCTCGATGTAAGAGGCCTGACTCAAGCGCTCAAGCGCTTTTTCTGCGTCTAGACCAACTTGTTCTAACTCGCCTTTCACCACATTGAGATCAGAAAGGTCTTTCTGTTCGCTAAAGTGTGCAGTGAAGAAACGCAGTTTAAGGTCGGTTTGTTTGCCATGCTCATTAGCATATTCAAGCAATACGTGAAGGTGACGAGAATTTACCATTCTCATCTCATCGTAAAAATCGAATGTAAAGCCGACCTCTTTACCACGTTCAGCGATATTTAGACGATTTTGCTGACTCTGCTCCGCACTGATTTGGTATTTACGCATCAGATGCTCACGAAGGTTTTCACCCTCTTGTGGCATGTCTGGGTTTAGCTCAAAAGGCTGCCAAGTAAGCCCAACCTTCTGTTCTAGTCCAAGCTCTTGAATCGCCTTTTCCAAATTCTTGTAACCAACCACGCACCAAGGACACATGACATCGGAAACTACATCTAACTGGATTTTATTACTCATCGTTTTTCACTTAGTACTCTACGTACAGTTATGCTGGTCGAGATAATATAGATAATTATGAACAGTCGTTCAACCATAAATTAGTTCTAGCTTATATACATCGAGTTACCTTGAAAGTACCTTAACTACTCTTGGCTTTCTGGCCTTCCTTGAATCAAACTCCCCCCAGTTTGATGCACACCTTTAGTGTCATCGGGGTTGTAAAGTTTGCATTTCTCCATCGATAAACAACCACAATAGATACAGCCACTTAACTCACTTTGCAGTGTTTTTAAGCTTTGAATCTTTGCTTCTAACTGCTTATGCCAATCCAGAGCAAGTTGCTCCCACTCCTCTTTCTTAGGTGCTCGATGAGTGGGCAGCGTTGCTAGCGCATCAATGATCTCTTGTAGAGACAAGCCGATATTTTGCGCTGCTTTGATTACTGCAATTCTTCTTAGAATTTGTCGATCAAACTGGCGACGATTCCCTTGATCTCGAGTACTGGTGATAAGTCCTTTCTGCTCATAGAAGTGTAGCGTTGGCACACTTACACCAGCTCGCTTAGCCACCTGCCCTACTGTCATATGCATAAACTTTCTCCTAAAAGCCGTTGACCTCAAGTTAACTTTAGGATTTAGAGTAGCCCAAAACGAACACAATTACATGGACAGAGTATGAAAAGTAAAACCCCACCCTACCTCGCAGGACGATTCTTTGATGGCATTAGTTCTGGCCTCTTTATGTTGGCACTACCTTGGTTAATGCTCAGCCAGCCCGGTCAAGGTGAATTCGTCGCACTCACGGCACTGGCTTGTACCCTCACTACTTTCTGTTCAACACCCTATTTCTCAGCTTTGATCGACAGACATTCACGCAAAAACATCTTAGTATGGATGCAGGTCATTCAGTTTATGACCGCATTTTTAGTCGCTTTCATCTACGCTATCGGTTGGGGAAGTTTATGGGTTTTAGGGGCAGCACAACTGGTCTTTTGGGTATCGAGTAACTTAGCTTGGCACACCAATAATGCGTTTACACAGGAAAACTATGACCAAACGGAGTATGCGAAGATCTCAAGTTATCAAGAGGTTGTAATGCAGTCGACGACGCTAGGCGCTGGCGCTCTGGGGGTGATTCTGCTGGAACAGTGGAGCATTATTGAGTTTGGGTTATTTGCAGGCGTTGCCTCTTTGTTAGCCACCTTTAGTTACCTGCTAACCCCTTACCAACGCCGTATAAAATCATCAGTACGCACACCGTTCAAACAACAACTGATTGAGATAAAAACACTCGTTGTTCAATCACCCTCATTCTTTGCCTTTTTAATGGCGTCGTGTCTCTCTTATCCGGTACTTACTTTTCTAAGTCGTCTGGTTCCAATCTGGTTCTCTGAAATCGACATCACTGGTGATTGGTTAGCCCTATACAACATAGCTTTAGGAGTGGGAGCTTTGGTGATTGGTTTATTGATACCTAAAATCCTCAAAATGGCTTCTCATCAAACCGTCATGCAACTGTCGATGCTTATCATGGGCTTAACCTTAGTCGCCATTGGCCAGCTCAGCGATCCGATTTACATCATTGCACTAACCCTTGCACTAGGGGCGTTCAATGCTCTCAATCGAATCGCGAGGACTAACTGGATGCACCATTCCGTAAACATGGCCCATCGAGGACGTGTTGATGGTGGCTTAACCTTATTCGCCACTATGACGCAAAGCTTGAGCTACGTGCTGATCGCCTTCTTAGCCTCAGCTGATGCGATTGTGTACGGGTTTGTAATTATGGGCATCATTGTATTAACCGCAGCGCTTTGGATGACACAGCTCGTTAAGCAGATTAGCCCAGAGTGCACCTTGTCGAATCAATGTGTTTAAGGTCTATAAGGAAGACGCAATAAAAAACCAGCTCATATGGGGAGCTGGTTTTCGATGTACAAATAGGAGTTTGATGGATTAGCTAAGAAGCTTTTCTATTACTTGGAAAACACCCGCTTCTTTATTGCTTGGCGCACTGAAACGCGCAATCTCTTTCAATTGTGGATGCGCATTATCCATCGCATATGAGTGGTAGCTCTCTTTTAGCATCTCGTAATCGTTGAGGTAATCACCAAAGCTCATCGTCTGTTCGTATGTGAAGCCCAAAGTATTCTGTAGATGTTTGATCGCCGCACCTTTTGAGGCTTCCGCATTCATTACATCCAACCAAATTTTAGCACTGACGACGACTTGAAAATCTTCACCAAACTTCTCGTTAATAGAGGGATTCACAAACTCTTGCGAGCCACCGAAATGACAAATCGCAACTTTGATGAATTCATCGTCAACCGCCAGTAGATCATCCACCAGCTCGCAACGGTGGTAGTATTTTGCGAATTCAGTCGTAGCCTGCTCGTCTTGCGTTTCAATATAAGCAGATTTCTTACCGCAAAGAACCAAATGAGCGCCGTCAATCTTGCGCGCCTCTTTGATGATCGCTTGAATTGATGCTTTATCGATCGTGCAGCTATAAAGCTCTTCGCCTTTATGCATCACTAGTGTGCCGTTTTCAGCAACAAACATCATGCGATCTTTAATCGGCGCAAAGGTCTCCATCAGGCTGTAGTACTGGCGACCAGAAGCAGCAGCAAACATAATATCTTGCGTTTCTAGCTTCTCATACAGGTCAAAAAATGCAGGATCGAGCTTACCGTGCTCATTGAGTAGAGTGCCGTCCATATCAGCAGCGATAAATTTAATGTTGTGGTGTGGCATCTTCAAAACTTACCTTAAAATTATTGTCATCTACTCGCCATGGCGAGCCAAGAGCGAGAGTATATCCCAACAAGGAGCTCTATTTCTTGTCCTAAACACGCCTTTCTTTCTGTACCAGAATCAGTACCCAGCCAGCATCAACCAAGTTTTATGGTAATGATCTTTGTCTGCTTCCAACCTTTCAAACTCGCTTCTGACAATCAGACCTTCTAAAAACACCATCATCATTTCTGAGCGAACATCGTCGTTTGATGATGCACTAATCACCTGATCAAGAAGGCTTTTTATCCAAGTTTTATGTTGTTGAGATAAGTGTGCAATCTCGCTTTCTGACTCCTTAAACTCAGCCAGAGCGTGCATGAACATACAGCCCTTAAAATCGTTTTGTGCGAACCAGTTGAAATGCCAGTCCAACAGTGAAGATAGCTTTTCTTGCGAACTCTGAGCTTCAGCTATACAGGCCACTAAACTCTCTTCAAATCTCTGATGACGCCTTGCCAATACCGATTCAATGAGTTTGGTTTTAGAACCAAAATGACGATACATAGAAGTCTTTGAAACACCTGCTTCGTCACGAATCATATCGACGCCCACCGCAGTATAACCAAGCCGATTAAACAAAGACTCAGCCACATCCAAAATCAGATCTTTTTTGCTCATTATTTTCAATCCGTTAGTAACTTTTGAAGACACCGCCTGAAATCCGCGATTGCAAGAAGTGTACAGATCTGTATCATCCAAATCAAACAGTACAGATCTGTACACGTCAAAGTATCAAACTATCCTAGTCGAGGAGATGAGTATGAGAAGTCGATTATCAGGTGGAGGCGCGCTACCACCCAAAGCTGACGCAATGCAAAAGTTAAAAGGATTTGTCGGTGGAACTGCAGGAATTTTAGTGTTGTCTCTGCTTGCGGATTATTCAGGCATACCTTGGTTAATGGCGCCATTTGGGGCCACGTGTGTACTGCTATTTGCCGTGCCCACTTCGCCGCTAGCGCAACCGAGAAACATCGTACTCGGCCACTTCATTTCGGCCGCCGTAGGATTATCTGCTCTATTTGCATTTGGTGATTCATACATCGTCATGGCGATCGCAGTCGGAACTGCCATCATGTTGATGCAACACTTCCGAGCGGTTCATCCACCAGCGGGAGCTAACCCTATTGTTATAGCGCTCGCTGGCACCGCCAATATTGATTGGACATTTCTGATCACGCCGGTATTAAGTGGCAGTTTGGCTCTTGTTTTTATTGGTACTCTGTTAAACAACAGCAATAAAAACCAAGCATGGCCACTCTATTGGCTCGGAGATAAAAACTAATAAATACATGATAGATATAGAAAAATAATAATCAGATAACGGTTAATGTGCGAGTTAGAAAAGATAAATTTGACCGACTCAGTAAATCGGCTTACTATTAATCGTCTTTTAACGATTAGTAGTAAGCGAAACATCACCATGACAGCACAATGCGAAGCGAAGGGTAACTGCGGTATGCTACCACCTGGTAACAGTGAAGCGGAACAAGAGATGGCAGCCCTAGCCAAAGCACTTGCTCATCCTGCAAGAATACGTATTTTGAGTATTCTCTCTGCTTTAGAGAAGGCCGGTGGTTGTTTGAATAGTGACTTGGTTAGCGAATTGGGTCTTGCTCAATCGACGGTTTCTGAGCACCTAAGAATTCTGAAAGCCAGCGGTTTTATTACAGCGGAATCCATCCCACCTAAGATGTGTTACCGCATTGACCGCGACAATATTCAGCGCTTTGAATCTATCTTTAATAGCATATTGAAGTAACAGCCATTATTGGCTAGAAAACAACGATCACACTAAGTGACAGACCGAAAATGGTCTGTTCCCATTAGTGTGTTTTTTTGCCTTAATCAATCGCCTTTCGACGATTAGCGATAAAAATAGAGAGAATAGTATGAAACCGAAGTTGAGTTTTCTAGATCGCTACTTAACACTCTGGATCTTCATCGCCATGGGACTGGGTGTCCTTCTGGGTATTATGTTTCCACAAATTGAACAGTGGAACGAATCGATGTCAGTAGGCAGCACCAATATTCCATTGGCCATTGGTTTGATCCTAATGATGTATCCGCCACTGGCTAAGGTAAATTACAGCCTATTAGGCACCGTGGTTAAAGATAAACAAGCGATCAAACTGTCACTCATCATGAACTGGATCGTTGGTCCAATCTTGATGTTTGTTCTCGCAATTACATTCTTGGGTGACCACCTAGGTTACATGGTCGGCGTTATCCTAATCGGCCTTGCTCGCTGTGTAGCAATGGTGTTGGTTTGGAATGATATCGGTGGCGGTAACAAAGAGTACGGTGCGGCTTTGGTTGCTCTCAACAGCGCTTTCCAAGTTGTGAGCTACAGCTTTATGGCTTGGCTGTTCATCAGCGTATTGCCACCTGTGTTTGGTTACGAAGGCATGATGGTTGATATCTCTATGATTGATATCGCCCATAGTGTATTGATCTACTTGGGTATCCCGTTCTTGGCAGGCTTCCTAAGCCGTAAGATCTTGGTTTCGATGAAAGGTGAACAGTGGTACACAGAGGTGTTCATCCCACGCATTTCTCCAATGACTTTGATTGCCCTATTGGCAACCATTGTTCTGATGTTCAGCCTGAAAGGTGAGATGATTGTTGAACTGCCAATGGATGTACTGTTAATCGCGATTCCGCTGACAATTTACTTCACAGTGATGTTCTTTATCAGCTTCTTTATTGGTAAAAAGATGGGCATCGATTACGACAAGAACGCATCGATCGCTTTCACAGCAACGGGTAATAACTTTGAGTTAGCGATTGCGGTATCTATCGCGGTGTTCGGCATTAACTCTGACCAAGCATTCGCAGGCGTTATTGGCCCACTAATCGAAGTACCAGTTCTGATTTACCTAGTAAACGTCGCTCTGAAAATGAAAGACAAGTATTACTCAGGTCAAACAGTAAAAACGCTTAACTAGTGTAAGCGTATACAATCACTGTTGATACCGAAACCAAAGGCTCATTCCGAAAGGTATGAGCCTTTTTGATTTTTAAACATCATTGAACAGCTGCACAAACATTTAATCGAGCAAACTCTTTAAACCATGCTCCAACCACTTAAGCGCAGGCCCTTTGTTTTTGGTCTTCGACAAAATCAGATCCACTGGAGGCGACCAAGTTTTATGATCAAAGGCGATGTTAATTTCCACCAGCTGCTTCTTAGCTACTTCGTCCCTAACAAGGTGCTCTGGTAGGTATGCCCAGCCAATATCACTGCCCAACAACATCTCTTTAATCACGATAAAACTGTTCGACCACCACACTTTCCCAGCAATCAAAGGGAACTGATCCATCAGCTTGCCCTTATCTCCTCTCAACATTAGCTGTCGATGGGGAAGCAAGTCAGGCAACTTCGCTTCTGGAACACAAGCAAGGGGATGATTGGGATGGCAGACCGCCACAAACGGCAGATGACCAATAAAACAGGGCTCGGAGCCAACATCAAACGTCAAGTCAGTGAACATTAAACCGATATCCGCTTTCTCTTGCTGTACAAACGGGTTCACCTCTGTGGTGGTGCAAGCGATCAACTCAACCTCTGTGGCAGGGAAATGCGCGCTGAACTCTTTCAGTATCGGTGACAAATTCGGGACTAGCAGTGAATCGTCGAGCGCCAATCTAATTAGCCCCTCTTGTTCGTCATTAATGGCATTGACCATCACATTCAAATCTTCGACCTGCATAATGATCGCTTTCACTTGCTTGTATATCTGCTCACCTTCACGAGTGAGTGTCGGTTTTCGAGTTGAACGATCAAATAGCGTGGTATTGAAATCGATTTCCAGATTACTAATACCTTGGCTTACGGCAGATTGGACTTTCCCTAGCCTTCGCGCACTTGCTGAAAATGAACCCAGTTCTACCGCATAAGCGAACATTTTGAGTTGTTCTATATTGTACATACCACCTGCCTTTTATCATCATTAGTGATAGTTACTATCTTTTTATTATCAACATAATCGATATTATTGCCACCATTGAAGGGGACAAATGCCCAACTGAATAGAAAAGAGAGAACAACATGTCACATAAAGAACGAATCTTACACATGGTGCTATTTGAGCTAGTTGCATTAGTTTTAATGGCAGGGCTTGCCACCTACATTACTGGTAACGGCGCTGGGGAAATGGCAGGGTTAGCGCTTGCGATGTCGCTAATTGCCATGGCTTGGAACTATGTCTACAACTACGGCTACGACAAAATCTTTGGAGCGGACAGAACAAAACGAACCAAGAAAACGCGCGTATTACACGGGTTTGGCTTTGAGCTTGGGTTAATGACCGTGACGCTACCAGTGTTGATGTGGGTACTTAAACTCGACTTTCTAACCGTGCTTATCATGGATATTGGCTTAGTTGTTTTCTTCGTGGTGTATGCGATTGGCTTTAACTGGGCTTACGATTCAGCCCGTGATCTTCTGGTCAGCAAAGGCAAAGTAAAAGCATTGGCATAAGGATAAAGATAAGGGAAAGGATCTAGGTGAAACAAAAGCGGTCGTAAAAAGGAGATAAGTACGACTGCTTTCCTCAAACGATACATCGTTACTGCAATTCGATTCTTGACTACGAACTTCGAAAATAAAAAAGTAACAACAATAAAACAAGCCACACGACCACATCACATTTAGAAAGTCCAGTTTCAGTACCAGAGACTCTTGCGCGCAATTTAAACAACCGTTTGATTACATTTCGGTCATCAAGGCAGTAACGTCACAAAATCAAACTCTCGGCTTGTCGTACCAGTTGTGCATTGCAGCGCATACGAGTAGTTTTAGCTCGAAGTGAATGTTCGCAACTGTCATCAAAACAACCATCGAAATACCCACTCCTCTTTCATATGAGTTTCATTTGTGATCAAAGTTGCGCTAATTAACAATAAAACTGCGTTTCATTAACAAATTCATGCTCAAACGCTCATTTTTAATGTTCGTTTGTTTTCGGGTTCGCAAATATATGCACAATACACGTGCTAGACAAGCAAACTAACAAGGACTCGAACAATGACAATAAAAAAACACCCCTCTTTATTCGGCGAATGCTTAGCAGAATTTATAGGGACAGGACTACTTATTTTCTTCGGTGTAGGCTGTGTAGCTGCACTCGTACTAACTGGCGCAGCATTTGGCCAATGGGAGATCAGTATTGTATGGGGCTTCGGCGTGACTATCGCAATTTACTGTACTGCTGGCGTATCTGGTGCACACATTAACCCTGCGGTGACTATCGCACTGGCTATGTTCCACGGATTTGATAAGGCGAAGGTTGTGCCTTACATCATCTCTCAAATGCTTGGCGCATTCTGCTCAGCAGCGCTGGTATACACTCTTTACAGCAACTTGTTTACTGACTATGAAATCGCGAATAACTTCGTACGTAGCAGCCAAGACGCTCTTGCAACAGCTGGTATTTTCTCGACTTACCCACACGCTTCCCTCTCTTTCTTTGGCGCTTTTGCTGTGGAATTTGTGATTACAGCTGTTCTAATGTTTGCCATTCTTGCGCTTGGCGATGAAAACAACGGTGCGTCTCGCGGTGCAATGAACCCACTGCTTATCGGTATTCTGATTGCTGTAATTGGTGGCTCTTTAGGTCCACTAACAGGTTTCGCGATGAACCCAGCGCGTGACTTTGGTCCTAAGCTATTCGCTTACTTTGCAGGTTGGGACTACGCTCTGAGCGGTGCTCGCGACATCCCTTACTTTATTGTTCCAATTCTTGCTCCAATTGCTGGTGCGTGTTTTGGTGGCTGGTTATACCCGAAAGCCATCGCTGCATACCTACCTGCAACGGGCCAAGGTTGTACTATTCCGAATCAATGTGAAACAGAAGAAGAAGCTGAACAAGCTCGTGCTTAACCCCTAAGCCTTCCAACATTTACTAAAATATAGATAACGAAATAAAAAGGATTCTTACCATGACCGAGCAAAAATATATTGTAGCGCTAGACCAAGGCACAACAAGCTCTCGCGCTGTTATCCTCGACCATGATGCGAACATTGTTAGCTCTTCTCAACGAGAGTTTACTCAAATCTATCCAAAAGCAGGCTGGGTAGAGCACGACCCGATGGAGATTTGGGCAACGCAAAGCTCAACTCTGGTTGAAGCACTAGCGAAAGCAGGCATCCGCAGTGACGAACTTGCTGGTATCGGTATCACCAACCAACGTGAAACAACGATTGTTTGGAACAAAGAAACAGGCAAACCTGTTTACAACGCAATTGTATGGCAATGTCGTCGTACCGCTGATATCTGTGAAGACCTAAAAGCGCGTGGCCTAGAAGATTACGTACGTGACAATACAGGTTTAGTCCTTGACCCGTACTTCTCAGGTACCAAAGTTAAATGGATTCTAGACAACGTTGAAGGCGCTCGCGAAGACGCTGAAGCTGGTAAGCTACTGTTCGGTACTGTCGATACATGGCTAGTTTGGAAGATGACTCAAGGCCGCGTTCACGTAACGGATTACACAAACGCATCACGTACTATGCTGTTTAACATCAACGATCTATGTTGGGACAGCAAGCTACTAGACGAAATGGGTATCCCAGCATCAATGATGCCTGATGTGAAACGCTCTTCTGAGGTTTACGGCCAAACTAACTTGGGTGGTAAAGGCGGTACTCGTATCCCAATCGCAGGTATTGCGGGTGACCAACAAGCAGCACTTTACGGTCAAATGTGTGTAGAAGCGGGGCAAGCGAAGAACACCTACGGTACGGGTTGTTTCCTTCTAATGAACACAGGCCAAGAGAAAGTAACATCGAAAAACGGCCTACTAACGACACTAGCATGTGGCCCTAAAGGCGAACCAGCTTACGCACTGGAAGGTGCGGTATTCATGGGTGGCGCATCAATTCAATGGCTACGTGACGAAATGAAGCTTCTGGCTGATGCGAAAGACTCTGAGTACTTCGCAACAAAAGTAGATACGTCAAATGGTGTTTACGTTGTTCCTGCATTTACTGGTCTAGGCGCACCATACTGGGATGCTTACGCTCGCGGTACTATTGTTGGTCTAACTCGTGGTGTTAACTCCAACCACATCATTCGTGCAACATTGGAAGGCATCGCTTACCAAACTCGCGACGTACTAGACGCAATGCAAGCGGATTCTGGCATCAAACTAGCAAACCTACGTGTTGATGGCGGCGCGGTAGCGAACAACTTCTTAATGCAGTTCCAATCTGACGTTCTGGATACAGAAGTTCACCGTCCTGAAGTAACCGAAGTAACAGCCCTAGGTGCAGCTTACCTTGCTGGTCTTGCGGTTGGCTTCTGGGACAGCATCGATGAGCTTCAAGACAAAGCCGTTCTTGATCGCACATTCGAACCGCACCATGACGAAGAGAAGCGTAACCGTCGCTACAAAGGCTGGAAACGTGCAATCAAGTGTGCACAAGTATGGTCTGAGCTTCACGACGATGAAGAAAACGAAGATTAATTCGTTATAAATCGGGTGTAATTTAACCAAAATCATCAAACGAAACTCAAAAGAGCACGCCTGTCGTGCTCTTTTTGCGTTTTAGCCCCGATAACTCAGTATAGAAACTTCTCACATCGCGCCAATTCGCGCACAATAGAGCGAGTATATATTTTCGAAATTGGTGTTCTAGAGCAAGATCTAGGCACATGGGAGCAGTAAGTGAAGCAGATACCAAGGCACCAGCAGATTGTCGATCTGGTGAAAACACAGGGATACGTCAGCACAGACGAACTCGTTGAGAAGTTTGATGTAAGCCCACAAACCATTCGACGCGACCTCAATGAGCTCGCAGACAGCAACAAAATCCGCCGCTACCACGGTGGTGCCACTATCCCTTTAAGCTCAGAAAATACCTCTTACAACACGCGTAAGACACTCAATTTCAATGAAAAAGACGTCATTGCAGACGAGGTAGTCAAACACATTCCAGATGGCGCCACTCTATTTATTGATATTGGTACTACACCGGAAGCTGTCGCTCGTGCCCTCAATAAGAACCATAAACAGCTGCGTGTTGTGACGAACAATATCAATGTCGCAACTATCCTGCTGGCAAACCCTGAGATCAAAGTAATCCTAGCTGGCGGCGAAGTACGTAATAAAGATGGCGGAATCATGGGCGAAGCGACGCTCGATTTCGTGAAACAGTTCCGCCTAGACTTTGGCATCCTAGGTATCAGTGGCATTGACTTCGACGGCTCACTGCTCGATTTTGATTACCATGAAGTGCGAGTAAAACAGGCCATCATCGAAAACAGCCGTAGTATCTTCATTGCTGTCGACCACTCTAAGTTCGGCCGTAATGCGATGGTGAAGTTAGGCAATATTAATCAAGCACACATGGTTTTCACTAACCAGCAGCCGCCAGAAGAGATTCACACCATTCTTAAAGAAGCTGAAATTCCTCTAGAAGTGATTGAAACGCGCTCAGCCCCTTCAGAATAGGCATTGATTTCGCGAATCTATCATTAGCACTCAGATATGTTCGCTTACGCAAAAAACCAGTCTACACTTTAATCAATTGTTAATAAAAGCCTCTATTCGATATCGAATGGAGGTTTTTTTATGTTCAAATCACATTAAACGCGCATAAACGAAAATAAATAGTGACCAAAAACGAAAGTTAAAGTAGGATTTAATGAGTTTCAAAAATGCTCGTTCGCTCACCAAGAGGTCAAAATCATGAGTGCTCAACAACATAATACAAATAATGGTTCATCCTCCACTTTAGATTTGATCGTTATCGGTGGTGGTATTAATGGCGCAGGTATCGCAGCCGATGCAGCTGGACGCGGCCTAACGGTAGGCTTATACGAAGCTAGCGACTACGCATCAGCAACGTCATCGGCAAGTTCAAAACTCATTCACGGTGGCCTACGCTACCTAGAACACTACGAGTTTCGTTTAGTATCAGAAGCGCTAGCAGAACGTGAAGTTCTGTTAAGAAAAGCGCCACACATCGCGCAACCAATGCGCTTTCGTTTACCGCATCGCCCATTCTTGCGTCCAGCGTGGATGATTCGCTGTGGCCTATTCCTTTACGATAACTTGGGTAAACGAACTACGCTTCCAGCAAGTAAAACAGTCAACCTAGCGCAATCAGGCTTGCTGAAACCTGAAATGAAAGTCGGTTTCGAATACTCAGACTGTTGGGTCGATGATGCTCGAATGGTATTGCTGAATGTACTTGCGGCGAAAGAAAATGGCGCTGAAACCCGTAACTACTGTCGCGTAGAAGCAGCACGCAGAGAAGGCGGTGTATGGGTTGTAACGATTCGCGACGTAATGACAGATCAAACATTCGAACGTAAAGCGAAAGCCCTTGTGAATGCGGCGGGTCCTTGGGTGAAACAGTTCTTTGATGATGGTCTTGAACAGGAATCTCCACGTAATATTCGCCTGATCAAAGGTTCGCACATTGTCGTGCCACGTATTCACGATGAGCCTCAAGCGTATATTCTTCAAAACAAAGATAATCGAATCGTCTTCATGATCCCTTATCTAGATAAGTTCTCGATCATCGGTACAACAGATGTTGAGTACAAAGGCGATCCTCGCGAAGTTGCAATCTCGGATGATGAAGTCGACTACCTAATCGATATTGTTAACCAACACTTTGTTCAGCAACTAACTACCGAAGATGTGGTTTGGACATACAGTGGCGTGAGACCACTTTGTGATGACGAGTCTGACTCACCACAAGCGATCACGCGTGACTACACGCTAGAGCTTGATGCTGAACTTGATCAAGCACCACTGCTTTCAGTATTTGGTGGCAAGCTCACGACTTACCGTAAGCTTGGTGAAGCTGCATTGAAGAAACTAGAACCGTTCCTACCAAACATGGGACCAGCGTGGACAGCAACCGATACGCTACCAGGTGGTAACTTTAGCTGCAGTCGTGAACAATTGGCTGACATGATGAACTCTAAGTACCCTTGGGCTTCAAAAGGTCTACTGCTTCGTTACATCACGCAGTTTGGTACTCAGACTTGGGATCTACTCGCTGGTGCAACTTGTGAAGAAGATCTTGGTAAAAAGTTCTCGTCGGAAGCACATGGTGTTTACCAACGTGAAATCGACTACTTGATCACGCAAGAGATGTCTCAAACTTCAGAAGATATGTTATGGCGTCGTACCAAACTTGGCTTATACATGAGCGATGAAGAGCAACAAATGGTGACGGACTACTTAAAGACGACACTTGAGCAAAAAGTGGTGAGTTTTTCTCAAGTGAGCTAACAGCACCTAGCGAATTCGAGCAACCAAAAGCTTAGTCCTCCCCCGACTAAGCTTTTTTATTTTCAACGAAATCTAAAGAGTGTTTTCACCAGCCCGTTAATTATCACCATTTCAAAACCTTGCTATGCTTTATCTCAACGAAACCAAACACATAAACGCTTGCTCACTCAGCGTTTCAATAAGGAATAGATACCATGCAAAAAGTTATTCTGATTACAGGCGCTACTGATGGCATTGGCTTTGAAACAGCAAAAACACTGGTTGAACAAGGTCATCACGTTTTGTTGCACGGTCGCAATCCACAAAAATTAAAAGACGTTGAACAAAAGCTCGCGAACATTTCAGACACAGCAAAGATTGCAAGCTATGTGGCGGATTTATCGATATTGGCGGACGTGGAAGCCTTGGCGAGCAAGGTATTGGCAGAGCAGTCTAAACTCGACGTGCTGATTAATAATGCGGGTGTCTTCAACACGCCAAACCCAATCACTTCAGATGATTTGGATGTGCGCTTTGTGGTCAATGCTCTCGCACCATATCACTTAACCAAGCGACTACTACCACTGTTAGACAGCTCTAGCCGAGTGGTGAACCTATCTTCTGCAGCTCAAGCGCCGGTGAGTATTGATGCGCTAGAAGGTCGTAAACCACTGTCAGATGGAGAAGCCTATGCACAAAGTAAGCTCGCTATCACTATGTGGACTCGCGAAATGGCAACCGAGTTAGCAGACAATGGTCCAATGGTTGTGGCGGTGAACCCGGCATCACTACTTGGCAGTAAAATGGTAAAAGATGCCTACGGAATTGCGGGCGGTGACTTAAGCATTGGCTCGGGTATCTTGGTACGCGCATCGCTATCCGATGAGTTTGCGAACGCTCATGGCAAATATTTCGATAACGATAATGGAGTATTTGCAAACCCACATCCAGATGCCATTCATGGTAATAAATCGCAACTGGTGGTTGAGTCGATTGAACACACGCTTGCACAGAAGCTAGCTTAAGCGAATTACGAACAGCGAATACAATAAAGCCCGCTACGATGCGGGCTTTTCACATTTAACTGTCATCCTGAAACTACATATCCCAGTAGGGTGGCGTCCCATAATGCTCAGAGAAGTAATCAATGAATGCACGCACTTTCGGCGCCAATAGACGCGAACTAGGATAGACAGCCCAAATAGATGGCTCAGATGTGAGCGGGTAGTCGTCTAACACGCGAACAAGCTCACCATTTTTTAGCTTATCGTAAACACACCATGTTGAGGCAATGGCTAGACCGATTCCGCCAATAGCCGCATCTCTCAGAGCCTCACCGTTATCAGTACGGAATGGACCATTCGCTTTTACCGTGACAGGCCCTGTCTCAGTCTGAAACGTCCAGTTCTCAAGTCCGATCAAACTGTTACATTGATGAGCGTTTAAATCTTGTGGAGTGACTGGCTTACCATATTTGATTAAGTAATCTGGAGAGGCACAGATAATACGATCATCCGGCGCAAGCTTTCGAGCAATCAAAGAAGAGTCTTTGAGCTCAGAGATACGAATCGCAATATCAAAGCCACCCTCGACCATATCGACCACTGTGTCAGACAATCTCAAGTCAACCTTAAGCCCTGGGTAAGCTTCCATAAAACCAGCCAAAGCAGGCACCAAATGCAAACGACCAAATGATGCCGATGCCGTTACCCTAAGCGTGCCCGTTGGAGAATCACTGCCGACGCCAATTGCCGAGCGAGCAGCATCTACGCTAGACAACACCTCTTCGGCATGTGGCAGAAATGCTTGCCCCTCTTCAGTCAATGACACTTTACGGGTAGTACGATGCACGAGGCGCACACCCAAATTGTCTTCGAGCTTACTGATATGCGAACTTGCAACCGCTGGTGACAGCCCGAGCTCTTGCCCAGCCATGCTGATGTTATGAGTCGAAGCTAAGCGAACAAACAATTTCAGGTGTTCAATATTCATCTGATTACCAACAAAAACTTGAAAGTCATAATTTAATACTAATTATTATGCTTGGTTTTCGAAGTAATACAATCTCTATACCGTACAAGTTCTGCTACTTCAGACACAAAAAAAGCTCCCGAAGGAGCTTAGTCATTGTGTTTGCTTTATCATTGTCTTGGTTACGCGGTTAGTCGCGCATAAAGCGAGTCTTTAAGCACTGAACGATCGTGCTTCATTTGGTGCATTTGACCATCTTCAATCGGCGAGCCGTTTAGCTCCAATTTACGAATCTCTTTATCTAAGTCGTTGTAGGTTTTCATGTCAGTCGCAAAGTTTTCATTATCCTCTGCAAGCTGAGCAATTTTATCTTTCATTTCTGGGAATTCATGAACAAGAGAGTGGTTTTCACCTAGCATAGAGACCTCTTTCCTTTTGTAGAGCCTTCAGGCTGAAATTAGAGAATGTGTCATAAATACCTTAGCAACTGAGTGCTAAAAACGATGAGATCCAGCACACAGCATCGAACAATATTTAGGCACAAATCGTATTTAAATTAGACGAGAGCGAACACCTCGCTCCCGCCTGTATCCTTACCAAGAATAGGTTTGGATGATGTTTTGTGCTGCCATCGGATTACTGTCAATGGCGTGATTTACGCGCGCTAAGAATTGCTCACGAGAATCCAACAAATACCCTTTCTGAGGAACAATATTGTTGCCATGGTCGCCCCAATAGAAGGTATCTATCTCTAAGTTTTCAAGTAAATACTTTTCTTCTTCAAGGATTTGCAATTGTGTCGGCATAATGAACGTACCGTCTTTGACCTCTTGCTCCATCACGGTTCCCGGTTGAATCGCAAGGGCCATTGGTGCAATGTGTTCCGGCTTGGTGATGTTCAAAATACGCGTGGTCTCAATGATGTGCTCTTTAGAACGTTCACGACCACCTAAGCCAAAGATAAACGACAACAGTACTTCGATGCCTGCTTCTTTCGCCATCGACATACCTTCAATTGCTTGCTCTTGGCTCATGCGTTTTTTAATTCGGTCGAGTACCACTGGGTCGCCAGATTCTAGGCCACAATAAGCCATATCAAGACCTGCACTTTTCAGCTCTTTCAACTCTGCAACACTCTTGCGACGAAAATCGTTCAACCCACTATATAAAGAGATTCTTTGGCTCTCTGGAAAGGTGTACTTGAGCTTATTCAGTACCTTCAACAAGTAATCGGTGCGCGCTGCCATAACATTGCCATCAGTTAAGAAAATCGACTCAACGTATGGGTAGATCTGACGTGCCTCTTCAATATCTTCAAACACATCCTCGATATCACGCACCTTAAAGCGCTTATCATCAAACATGCTACAGAAAGTACAGGTATTAATGCTGCATCCGAGTGTGGTTTGAATCAGGATGCTGCGAGCCTCAATCCAAGGGCGGTAGATTTTTCCCTCATATTGCATAGTGGTGTCTCCAGTTACGCGCTCTAAATGATGCCCAATTGGCGGAGCGCTGTTTTGTTGCGGAGAAGTCTAACAATGAGGAATTAGATTGATAATAGACAGAAATATGAAATCAGTTTATAGATTTAAAATAAAATACCCTCAGCAGAAAGTGAGGGTATTTATGCCGTTGCGACAGAAAAGAACAAAGAAAAGTTAGTTATCACAACCACCTGTATGTACCCAGACGCTGTCATCCTCTGTTGAAGACGACGCAGTAGACTGACACCCAGCGGCGAACAGTATAGTTAGAGATAGAAAAAACCACTTCATAATTTGACCTCCATATTCATTCAATAGAGCTTTAAAAACAGACAGCTCATAGACTCCACTTATATTCGACCTAACGAGCACGGAAAAACTTTCATCGAGGTGTAAAAAAGACAGATTTAAGAGATAGCGGGAGAACCTCATACCAACTCATTCTTCTTAATGTGTCGCCGCATGCCACTATTGTTGGCGCGATCAGATTGCTTGTTGTCGTGATCGGATATTACCTAGATCGCTGCAGTGGCTAATATGTGAACACACCACGAGACAGCTCAAAGGTAGCATCATGACAAAAACAGTACTTATCACAGGCGCATCAAACGGCATTGGTTTAGAACTCGCAAAAATTCATGCTGAAAAAGGCCATGACTTAGTCGTCGTCGCTCGTTCAGAAGACAAACTTAACGCTCTTAAGCAACAATTGGAAAATGCTTACTCGGTCAATGTAGAGGTGATTGCAAAAGACCTATCTTTACCCGAATCCGCTCAGCAAGTATTTAATTACACGCAAGCTAAAGAACTTCAAATCGATACACTGATCAACAACGCGGGTTTTGGTGGGCACGGTAAGTTTGCAGAGCGAGAATTAGTTGATGAACAATCCATGATGCAAGTCAATATGGTGACTCTGACCAACCTAACCCACCTTTACTTACAAGGCATGGTTGAGCGCAATTATGGCCAAATCCTTAACGTGTCATCGACCGCTTCTTTCATGCCCGGTCTATTGCAAGCAGTGTATTACGCAACCAAAGCGTACGTAACTTCATTTAGCCAAGCGATAGCGGAAGAGGTCAAAGACCACAACATCAGTGTCACCGCCCTATGCCCTGGAGCGGTCGATACCGGTTTTGTTGAAGCTGGTAATCTCGATGGTGTCGACATCTGGAAAAATGCTAAATCTGCACGTTCCGTCGCTGAGTGCGGTTATGAAGCGATGCGAAAGCGTGAGCTTGTCGCTTTCAATGAGGCACCGCTTAAATTTATGATTAATTGGATTATCCCTCTTTTGCCACGCAAGATCGCGCTTAAGATTTCTCGTCAAGCGATGGAAAAGAACTAAACCTGTTTTATAGTGAGGCAAAAGAGATGAAACGAGCCAGTAAATTCACCATTCCACCCAATTGGAAAGTGCTCTTTAATGATCTAGGTCTGGATGTACACGAAATACTGGCTCATGCAGGTCTTCCTCAAGGGCTCTTTGAGCAACCAAAAGTGCAACTAACTCCTGCCCAATACTTCCAAATTTGGCATGGCATCGAAGCCGCATCTCACAAGACAGAAATGCCACTCAAACTTGCGGAAGTACTGAGTTTTGAATCATGTGATGTACCAATCTATGCCGCAATGTGCAGTGATAATCTCAACGCTGCACTGGTGCGCTTGCGCGATTACAAACCATTAATTGGGCCGATGATACTCGATATCGAAAAGGACAATACTGCGACGCAGCTTACGTTTGGTTGCTATGGGTACGAGGGGGAATTACCCAAAACACTCAACCTAACTGAAATGGTCTTTATGACGCAATTAGCAAGAATGGCGACTCGCACGCACGTTCAGCCTTTGAAGGTGGTGTTGCCAGGCTTACCTAACCAACTCGCAGCATACGAAACGTATTTTGGATGTGAAATACAACAAGGGGATTTGGCTCAGATTTGTTTCAGAGCCACCGATGCTAATGCTCCTTTCCTGACCCAAAATCAGGCGATGCTCAATATGTTTGATAATGAGCTAAAGCAAAGATTGGAAGCGCAGCAGGCAGAAAACACCACACTTGATCGTGTCTCTACGGTTTTGGTTGGTTCTCTACCGCAAGGAGAGAGCAGTATTGAGTATGTGGCAAAACAGTTAGCCATGAGTAAGCGAACTCTGCAACGAAAGCTATCGGAAGAGAACTACAGCTATCAATGGGTACTCAAAAAAGTACGTCAGGAGTTGGCCGACTATTATTTACAGCAAACGCAGCTGCCAATCATTGAGGTCTCTTTCTTATTAGGATTCCAAGAGACTAACTCTTTTATTCGAGCCTACAGCAACTGGACTGGGACGACGCCTAGCCAAGTTCGAGGCTAATGCCGCTTTAAACATTTATGATAAAAATGGGACAGCCATGCTACCCCATTTCAATAACACCATTAGTACACCTGACACCAATCCGATTTCATATCGATTAGTACCCATTCGTCACGTTGATTCGCCTCATCAAGTGCTTTGTCTAACTTGCCAACATGAGACTCGCGATCGTACTGCCACTCACGTTCCGCATCGGTGTGGTGAACAATCATAGCCATTGAATTTGGTTGGCTAGTCGCCCACTGCATCATCGCTTGATCGCCATCTGAATTCCCGACGGCTAGAATCGGCTTTTTGCCAATAATATGCTGAATGTTCGAGACTTTTCCTGCTTTATCATCAATAGTTAAGATAGAAGAGTCTTTTACAACCGTTGGCTTTCCATCGTTGTAACTGTAGTTATATTTGAGTGCGCTACCGATGATCTGTTCCGTTGGTATATTGTAAGCTTCTGGAGCCCAAACTCGCATAAAATCGACACCGCCACCAGACACAATGTAGGTTTTAAAATTGTTATCTTGCAGGTAAGTCAGCATCTCTTTCATTGGCTGATAGGTAAGCTCGGTATAAGCTTTGTCGAAACGCTCATCTTTGGCGACGGCCAACCACTGGTCGACATCTTTCTGGTACTGCTCCACCGTCATTCCAGAATGCGTCGCTAGAATAAGTTTGAGTAACCCCTCTTCTCCGCTCGACAGAACGCTTTTTATGTCATCGGAGAGCACAGATTTAAATGGCTCTTCTGTTTTCCACTCTGGATGCTCAGATGCCATCTCTTTAACTCGATCCAGTGCGAATGCTAGTTGAAAGTAATACGGTTTTTCAGACCAAAGAGTGCCATCGTTATCGAAAACAGCGATACGATCTTCTACTGGTACATAGGTATCGGCCTGCTTGTCATTCGTTTGCTCAACAAATTTAACGATGGCGGATTTACTGAGGCTGTCCTTCCAAGAAGGCAACAGTGATGAATCACAATCTTTGGCAAAAGATGAAAAAGAGAGAGTGGAAAAAATAGCAACCGACAAGAGAGTTAGTTTCTTCATAGCAACGACCATGTTATTTATAAAATGAAAGGGTTAGCGTTTTCATTTAGCCTAGTTGGTCTACTCTAATTTTCCACTTATGACGACTATAACCACTCTTTATGTGCCAAGGATTATGCTTCAAAATAGTCAAATATCTCTTATCAAGCTTGTCTCGAAACATCCGTTTCTGCGGCTTTTTTCTTACTCTCACCTCTTGTCCACAATGCCAAAGTGACGATCACCCCTGAAAAAGCAATACAAAGATAAATCGGGTACAGTGGATCAATCACAACGCTGAATGCCAACATCGCCGCCACTCCATAACCTATGGTGTGAGACATGGAGATATAACCAGCCACCGTCCCCGGCGAGCTGCTCCACTTATCTGTTGCTGACGCCGTATAAGCAGGCACCAGTAATGCGGCGCCAACTGAGGTCACAGCCATCGCCAACCCAAAGGCCAACAAATGAGGAATGGTGAACAACGACATCCCGACTAGGAAGGCGATTGAGCCAACCCAGTACATCATTCGAGGCGTCACCTTCTCTTTTTTCACAATCCACACTTGGGAAAACAGTGTCATTGAAGCACTGATGCTCAATAAAATACCGATCGCGTCGCTTAGCTTCTCTGAGGGCCATTCAGTAAATGAATAGATCAAAGGCGATAAACTATATTGCAATAACGCAACCGATGCACAAAGTAGCAGCCCAGTAATAAGGTACGGTGATAAGCTTTTATTAGGTAACCAAGATTCGCGTTTTATATTATTGGAGATAGAGGACTCGACCTTTGGAATAGGCAGAATTAACGCAAAAATAAGGGCGATAAATGGCAACAGAACCATCAAAAATAACGGTGCAAAAGGATTCAACTTTAGTGCAAAAATAGAAACAATTGGACCCAATAATCGTCCACTACTTAATCCAATGCTGACCGCTGTTATCGCCTTTAATCTATGTTGTTCTCCGCACAATATTATTGCCCAATGCTGGCTCGCAGGTACCATTCCAGACACGGTACATCCATAAATAACCCTTGCGATAATTAGCCCTAAAAAACATAACGTTACATTAATATCCCCCGATAGACTTATCATAGAGAACACGGCAAGCAACAGAAAACTAATGGTCATTCCCGCTAGTGCTTGGATAACCACTCGATTTGGGCCATGTTTATCGCTATATCGTCCCCAAAACGGGGCTGATGGGAGAAAGAGTAAACTGCCCACAGCAATCAGAGCAGACCAGGTAGGCAGGTCAAAGGCCGACTGCTCTACCAAAAATGGCAGTGATACAAGTAACCCATTTTGCCCAATTCCCATCAGGGCGGAAATAAGGCCAATCGACATTAAGTGAAACTTTTTATTATTTATTGCTAGCATAATTTAAGGGCGTAAATAAGAGTAAATAAACTCGAAATGAAAAACGCCAGATCAGAATTTGTTATTATTGATTATGTGAATAATTATCATTTTAATTTCATTGTGCTAACATTAACGGCTCTTTACCTATAACTCAACTTCATATTTCATTATGTATCAGCTTACCAATGCATCATTTGAAATCGACGGTAAGACAATTCTCTCTCCTACGAGCCTGAATTTTGAGCCTAAAAAAGTCACGACATTACTCGGCCATAATGGGTGCGGAAAGTCGACTTTAATTAAGTTATTAAGCCGTCAAAATAGTCCTACTCAAGGGCAAGTTTCCTTTAATCAAAAACCACTCTCGTCGTTTAGTCACCTTGAGTTTGCGCACCAAGTCGCTTACCTACCTCAGCACCCACCGATCACCGATGGTGTAACTGTACGCGAGTTAGTTTGCTTTGGTCGTTATCCATGGAAAGGCGCATTCGGGCGTTACAGCAAAGATGACTACGCAATCGTCGATGAAGCGATTGAGAAAGTAGGATTAAGCGAATTTTCTCAACGATTCGTCGCCACACTATCGGGAGGCGAGAGGCAGCGTGCTTGGGTCGCGATGTTATTAGCCCAACAAAGCCAATGCATCTTGCTTGATGAACCCACATCAGCGCTCGATGTTGCTCACCAGCACGAGCTCTTAGCATTGATTCGCGAGCTTAATCAGTCATTAGGTCTGACCGTAATCATGGTACTGCACGACGTAAACATGGCCGCTAAGTTTAGTGACCATCTGATTGCATTGCACTCTGGTCAGGTCATAGCGTCAGGTACCCCTCAAGAGATGATGACCCCAGAAACGCTCACCAAGATCTATGGTATGGAGCTCGCACTTTTCAGTCATCCAATAACAGGTCAACCGATCAGTTACATCCCATAAGAAAAGGAACGTGTTGTGAAAAAATTCTTTACTCTGCTTGTATGCACTTTCAGTCTCAATGCTCATGCCTTAGACGTGATTCATGAGATGGGCACCACTAGCTTCGAAACCACACCAACAAAAATAGTCGCACTGGATTGGGCTCTATCTGAAACCGTTCTGAGTTTAGGTGTCGATCTCGAAGGTATTGCTGATGCAGAGGGCTACAAACAATGGGTTGTTCAACCGCAACTTAACAAGCAGGCTGTCGATGTAGGTTCTCGCAGAGAGCCGAACCTTGAGCTACTCACCAAACTTCAACCTGATGTCATTTTGATCAGCAAGCACATGGCCGCAGCCTATGAACCGCTTAACAAAATCGCACCGGTATTGGTTTACAGTATCTACAGTGAGAAGAAACAGCCCTTAGAATCGGCAAAATCGGTAACACGCTCATTAGGTCAACTGTTTGAACGTGAAGCTCAAGCAAAGCAGGTGATTGCCCAAACTGAGCAACGCCTTTCAGCAAACGGTGAGCAAATACGCGCGGCAGGTAACGCTGTTCAACCACTTCTTTTCACACGTTTTATCAATGACAAGACACTGCGAATCCATAGTGAAGGTTCATTGGCTCAAGACACAATCCAAGCTATGGCACTAAAAAACGATTGGAGTGAGCAAACCAACCTTTGGGGGTTCAGCACCGCTGGAATTGAGAAACTCGCCGAGCACCAAAAAGCTAATGTTATGATTTTCGGCCCGCTTACCGACAACGAGCGCAAGAAACTGACAAGTTCTCCACTATGGCAAGCGATGGCTTTCACTCGCAATGATTCGGTTTTTGAACTTCCAGCTATCTGGACATTTGGTGGACTGATCGCAGCACAAAGATTTAGCGATCACATCACCGAGCAATTGACCAACAAACCTTTAAATCAGCAACCATGATCTCAGTTCACGCTTCACCGCCAAAATTTGGTGTATTTGGAATCAAAACAGCAGGGCTACTCGTCACTGCTGTTTTGGTGATCGGTTCACTGCTTCAGATAACCGCCCCATATTCTCAAGGGATTAGGCTCATTTGGGACACCTTGTTTGAGTATGACGCCACCAACTACCAACACATCATTACTCATTTAACCTACCTACCCAGAATCACCGTCGCCCTACTTTGCGGATTTGCTCTTGCTGTCGCGGGATGTGTGATGCAGTTTGTACTTCGAAACCCGATTGCTTCACCGACAACACTAGGTGTAGCAGCGGGCGCAGAGTTAGGCATGGTGCTGGGAATTCTTTTTTTGCCAGCAGGCCTCAATTTCCCAAGCTTCATACCAGCCTTCATCGGCGGATGTTTGGCTACCGGCTTGGTATTCTTGTTGAGCTCAACCCGTGGCTACTCACCACTGCACATGGTGCTTTCAGGTATGGTTGTTAGCCTGTTTTTGGGTTCCTTGAATACCATGCTACTCATGCTGCATGAGCAAAAACTCACTAGTTTGTTTGTCTGGGGAGCAGGCGTACTCAACCAAAACGATTGGACCAGTACCCAAATTTTGTTGCCTTTGATCTGCCTCCCTACTTTACTGCTGCTGATGCTACAACGCCCCCTAGCCTCACTTCAGTTTGGCGATAATGTCGCGACATCCCTGGGCGTTAACATCAAACAAGTTAAACTTCTTTGCTTGTCACTGGCAATTTTCATCACAGCTGCAGTCGTAAGCGAAGTGGGAATTATTGGTTTTGTCGGAATTGTTGCACCTGCCATTGCACGTATGCTCGGCGTGCGAGCACTTGCCAAACAGATCATAACCAGTGGCTTCATTGGCTCGGCTATCTTGCTAACCGTCGATCTAATGATCCAACCCTTTTCTGGCGTAGGTGGTGAACTTCTGCCAACTGGAGCCATGACTGCTCTGATTGGCGCACCTTTCCTACTATGGCTGCTACAACGCACTAAATTGAACTCCGAACTAAAAACTCGCGGTGAACACATTGAACATTTCAAACATGTTGCCACTGGCAAGGTGCTGGTTGCCATGCTGTTGGTACTCGTCGTTGTATGTACGGTTTCAATAACACTCGGGCGAAACCAACTGGGTTGGAGCCTAGAGTCAAGTCCATCTCTGCTCGAACTTCGTTTACCAAGGGTACTTGTTGCACTGTTTGCCGGTATTGGATTGGCCTTTGCTGGCACTATCATTCAGCGTATATCAAGCAACCCAATGGCTAGCCCAGAAGTTCTCGGTATCAGTTCGGGTGCCGCTTTGGCACTGGTACTCGGTACCTTAATGGGTGGTGCGATCGAGCGTGAACAGCAGATGTTATTGGGAACATTAGGCGCAGCATCGGTGACTGGTGTGGTCTGGCTGATGGGGCGTAAACACAACTTTGCGCCGACCCAAACCTTGCTGACAGGTATTGCATTAAGTGCTGGATTGGATGCGCTGCTCAGAATCGCTATGAGCTCTGGCAATGAGAACGCCACCGCACTACTGACTTGGTTATCTGGCTCCACCTACCTTGTCGCATGGAGTGATGTCATTTTGCTTGCCGTCGGCGTTTTGGTGATCGGTTCATTGTCACTGTCGCTGCATCGCTGGATAGAGCTCATCAACCTAGGCGAAGTCACCACAACTAGCTTGGGTATGAACACGACTCTAGTACGCTTAGCTTTGTTGCTGCTCGTGGCGGCACTTACCACGTTATGCACGATTGTAATCGGTCCACTGAGTTTCATCGGTCTATTGGCTCCTCATATGGCCCGCTCACTTCACCAATATCGAGCCATGCCTCAAATGCTTACCGCTGCCGTACTCGGTGCCGTTATCATGGTTTGCGCTGATTGGATTGGTCGAACACTATGGTTCCCATGGCAGTTCCCGGCGGGTCTACTTGCCTCTTTGATTGGTGGAGGTTACTTCCTCTACCTGATGAGACGCTAACGAGATTTCGTGAACCGATATTCAAAGAGTAAGCCCAGTGACCAATAAATCACTGGGCTTTTTTCCCCTCGACACAACGTTTTGTATTTCTGCAACAGAAACACAATTTATGGTATTCGCTCGTGTTTATGTTTACCATGAGCGCAACCACCTGCCTTAGGCGCAACAACCGACCTTAGGTTTCACACTACCCTGAACAGTTTTGGACGATATGGACACATCAGCAATCACACGCCTTCAACGGGATTTACTCTTCAAAATAGTTACGCGGCTCAAAGAGGAGAACGCCGTGGCGGGAAGTAGTTTGAATGAATCCTCTCTTGCTCAGCAGTTTGAAGTCTCTCGAACTCCTATGCGAGCAGTGCTCAAACATTTGTCCGATCAAGGTGTCGCTAAATCTGTTCCATACAAGGGGTTTGTGTTGCAGATCGATGCATGTGATATTGAAACTGGCGAGCAAAACAATCAAGAGCAAGCCCGTCAAGAGCAGCTCTATCTAAGATTACTTATGGACATCTTTTTCGGCGAGATCAGCGATTCATTTTCGGAAAATGAACTCCAGCAACGCTATGATGCCAATCGTGGTGAGGTGCAGTCAGTACTCAGATTATTGGAAAACGATGCAATATTCCGACGCAGCCCAGGCTACAAGTGGCAACTGGATGGTGTACTCAACTCCCTTGAAAGACACACCGAAAGTTACCGATGCCGTTTGATTTTTGAACCTGCTGGTCTGCTTGAAGCAACGTGGAAACTAAAACGCGACGCACTGGAAAAGTGTCGCGAACGCCATGTTCAAGCTATCAAGAGTCCTGAATCAATCACCGCTAGCCAACTTTTCACCTTGAGTGCAGACTTCCACGAAGTTCTTGCAGCAAGCTCCGGTAACCGCTTCTTACTCGGTATGATGCAACAACAAAATCGACTGCGTAAAGCGACCGATTTGGTCTCTATGCACATCCAATCTTCAGTCAGCCGTTCATGCCAACGACGTCTAGATATCATGGAACTCGTTTTAGATGGGAACAACCAAGCAGCTTCAGAGAAACTCGCTCAGCTACTTGAGAATGATGTACGCGTGATGAAGCGTACTTACCAAGATGTGATGAATGTATCTCAAGAACAACGAGAGCAAATCATCAATAGTATTTCTCTAAAAAACAACTGAATAACAGGGCGGCTTCTCACTGCGCCGCCCTAGTCACCCGCCACAAAAAATCAAAAAAACAATTAAATCAAAAACTTAACCAAAATTTAAACTAAAAAAACCAACTATCATCTGCTCGCCTATTGTTGCATTTGAAAATAAATCGCATTTACATATTGTTTTTTCGCAACAAAAACACAATAATAATGATTCTTATTTAGAATCAAATGCAAAAACAAGCATGCGCTTGGTCTAGGTTCAACCGCTTGATTCTCAATAAAAACAATAAAAATAAAGTCATCACGCCAAAGAAATGTGTGCAGCCTTTCATTGATAATTGCAGAGAATAAAATGAAAACCGAAAAAGGAAGTTTCAAACTTTCCACAGTCGCTCTAGCAGTAGCGGCGGTAAGTTCCGTATTCACAGCCCAAGCTCAAGATTACTCGACCGACGAAAAAATGGTTGTGGTATCTAGTCGTACCCCAAAAGCCATTAGTGATATTCCAGGTACTGTTTGGTACATCGAACCACAGCAGATTGAACAAGAATACCGTGGTGGTAAGTCTTTAGGAGAAATCCTAGCAAGCGCTATCCCATCATTGGATGTGAGCAGCGGTGCCCGTACTAACTACGGTCAAAACTTGCGCGGCAGAAAAATGCTGGTGATGATTGATGGCGTATCGCTGCAATCTTCACGTCAAATCAGCCGCCACCTAGACTCTATCGACCCATTTAACATTGAACGAATTGAAGTCCTTTCGGGCGCAACGTCAATCTACGGTGCTGGTGCTTCCGGCGGTGTGATTAATATCATCACCAAAAAAGCAGATGGCGAAGAGCTTGAATTTGAATCTTTTGTTGGCGGTACATCAGGCTTCAACTCAGGTGAAGATTTCGACTACAAAGTTGGACAATCGATCTCGGGCGGCAATGAAACCGTTCAAGCACGCTCGTCAGTTATCTACACAGAAACTCAGGGCTTCTTTGACGCGAATGGCGATATCGTTACACCAGACATTTCTCAAGGCTCTCTGCAATTCAATAAAACTGTCGACTTCCTAACGACCGTTGGCGTCAATGTCTCTGAGACCAAAAAACTCAACTTCCTGGCGCAGTACTACGATAGCCAACAAGACTCTCCATACGGTTTGTACATTGTTGGCCGTGACTTCGTGGATGTTCGTAAAGGCTTTGATTCGGATAGAGAACATGGCACTGAGCGTATCATGCTCAGCGCGTCATATATTGATGAACAGTTCCTCGGCCACCAGCTGATTGCTGAAGCGTCATATCGTAAAGAAGACCAAACTTATACGCCTTACTTCCAATCTTCTGGTCAGCAAATCACCGATGTGATCTCGCTAAAGGCAGCACTTGCGAAAGACTTCAACCGCTTCAACGTTGTTTATGGTGTAGACGCTTACCAAGATACGCTTGAAAGCAACCAAGCACTTTACGATCCGACGATTGCTAACAACTCGGGTAACCTGATCAACAAGACTTTCGCTGAAGTCGGACGCTATCCAGGTGTTGAAGTCGCCTCTATCGCAGGCTTTGTTCAAGCTGGTTTCGATGTCACGAATGACTGGTCTGTAGAGGGTGGTTTCCGTTACCAATACATGAAAAACACCATTGACGACTTCGTTGGCTACCAACAGCAAAAGCAAATCGCAGCAGGTAACGGAACCAGCGCAGATGCCGTTCCTGGCGGTGAAACGGATTACGGTGTTGGTCTATTCAACTTAGGTACGGTTTATCACCTAAACAGTGATTCACAAGTTTGGGCCAACTTCTCACAAGGTTTCGATTTAGCCGATCCTGCAAAATACTACGGTCAAGGCAACTACACCTTAGTGGGCGATCACTGGACACTTAATGACAGCATCAATGTGAATGACTCTAAGATGTCTGGCATCAAGACCAACAGCTTTGAACTTGGCTACCGTTTAGACACAGGTGATTTAAGCCTACAATCTGCGGCTTACTACTCTCAGTCTGACAAGAATGTTAAGTACAACAAAAACACGCTGCTGATCGAAGAGATCGACGACAAGAAACGTGTTTATGGTCTAGAGGCGCTTGCGTCTTACTGGGTACATGAAAACGTTCAGCTAGGTGCATCGGGCCACTACGTTGTTTCAGAAGTGAAAGGCGATGATGGTTGGGAAGATCAATCAGCAGGTGAAGCGAGCACATCAAAAGCGAACGCTTGGGCAGGCTGGTACGAAGCTGACCTATCTCTGAAGGTTCAGAGCCAAACCATGTTTGACTACGAAGATGACAGCGACAACAAGCTCAATGGTTACACCGTCTTCGACCTTGTTGGTACTTACCAACTACCAGTCGGTAGCCTAGGTTTTGGTATCCAAAACTTACTTAACAAAGACTACACCACTATTTGGGGTCAACGTGCACAGATTCTTTACGCGACACACTACGAATCAGCCGCTTATGACTATCGTGGCCGTGGCCGTACTTACACTTTGAACTACCAAGTTAAGTTCTAAGGCACGCATAGACGACAAAGGCTCCTAATTAGGAGCCTTTATTTAGTGGTTATTTCAACGTATCCAGCCTGACCGTTCTATAGATACTTTTCTATCGGTAACAACTGTAGGAATCCCGATTGAGCGCGCTCCCATTGGCCCGTTTCTGGCTCAGAGCTCCAGCTTTGGTCACTGGAATACCAACGCACATCGCCATCTTCTAGATCAAGGCGCCAACTATTATTAATGTCCATCGCTTCACTGATCGTCGAAGCCAATTCACCTGCCACTTTAGGGCTATCGATCAGCAAGATAGACTCTGTATTCAAATACGTTGAACGAAGGTTGAAGTTAAACGAACCGATACTGGCAATTCGTTCATCAAACACCACGGATTTCGCATGCAGACCATAAGCAACATAAGGGGCACACTTTTCTGCATCTTTCGTTGAAGCTTCACATAACTTTGAATCCGGTTTCAACTCAAACAGATCAATGCCGTGCTCTAACATCTCTTGTCGACGACCTGCATAAGCCGAATGGTTGGTTACTAGATCATTAGACGCCATAGAGTTGGTCAACGCTTTAATCTCAACACCTTTATCATTGAGAGATTGCCACTCGGTAAGCTGTCCATCATCAAACACCAAGTAGGCCGACTCCAATAAGATCTCTTGTTTTGACTGTTCTGCCAACTCGCCTAGCATCACCGCAGTCTCTTTAGGTTGGTCGGTTTCACCTGAGTCAACCGGAATTGGTCGGTCATAAACAAAGTGCGCGTCGACCCAAACCATCTCATCCATTAGTTGGTCAAGAAACACTTTCGCTTGCTCTTTTCCTTCCGGTAACGATGGATAGTTGACGTAGCTTGGCGTGCTAAGTCCCTCTAATAATGATAGGTCTGGCGCTTTATCCTCACTGAGCAAAGACACTGGGTAAGACCATTCGCTATTCCAATACTCAACAAAACTCGATTGGATTTCACCAACCACATCACCTTTGACCAGTACATCGCGATCTCGGAAGTTAATCTCGTCAGAGTAATCGAAATACTCATCGCCAATATTGCGTCCGCCGACAACCGAGAACACACCGTCTACAGTGAAGGATTTATTGTGCATACGTCGATTTAGACGAGAGAAATCTGACAAGAAGCTGAACCATTTAGAGAAACCACTACGACTAGGGGTAGGGTTAAAAATGCGGATCTCAACATTCGGATGCGCATCCAACGCATTCAATAATGGCTCCCTTTCGTTCAAGTTGATGTCATCTAACATAACGCGAACCTTTACCCCGCGATCGGCAGCTACAAGTAGTCGACTAGCCAAATAGCCACCCGTGGCATCCGAATTCCAAATGTAGTATTGAATATCAATGCTGTATTGTGCGGCTTCAACTAATGCCAAACGTTGAGACAGCGCATCCCAGCCTGCCTCTTGAACCAGTACTGCGCTGTCGCCCACCTCATCAGGTTGAGCGGGATGTTGCTGACTCACATTCCAAAGAACACCTTGTTTCGGTGCTACAACAGATTCTTGAGCATGATTGACCTGTTCTGGTAATGAAGAACAGCCACCTAATGTAGCGATGAGTAACAAAGAGACACTGATGCGTTTAAGCGCAAGCATTAATTCCATTCCTTAGTCGAGATTGATCTGCAAGCCCTGACGGTTCAGGGGAGAGCAAGTTTATAAGTCCTTATTAATGAAATATATACCAAACTTTGGACTTTCCCCCACTGATTGCGTAATAAATGGGAGCCAATATCTCGGCTCCCACCGTTTCACCGTACTTGTGAAGCCTTGTTACGGCTGCAGCGCACTCAACCTTAGGCTTTGCTCAACACCTGATTCGTGAACAAAGTCTTGGTCATGACTAACCAGAATATAGCCTCCTTGATACTGCGCGAGTGCTTTAGCCAGTATGATCTTCGATTCTATGTCTAGATGATTATCCGGTTCATCGAGCAGCAAGATAGGTTGATTGGGCTGATGACTCACCATAAGCATCGCCAACTTCATCTTTTCTCCACCGCTAAGAACTCGGGCAATTCGATTAACACTGTCACGGCGAAAGCCAATACCAGCGAGCAAAGTACGAGCCTCACTCACACTTAGGTTAGGACACGCTTGCATCAGGTTATCAAGCATTGAAAGAGCGAGATTAATTGCGCCGAAATGCTGGTCGAGATAGCACACCGGGGCGCTAACTTGTAACTCACCATCGACTAGAGACTGTTTTCCACGTAGTACGTTCAACAAGGTCGATTTTCCGATGCCATTTTTCCCTTCGAGATAGAGCTTACTGTTAGAGTACAACTGAAAGGTGATCGGCTCATGCTCAGAAAACGGCAACTGGCCATTAACCACAGACAACACCTTTTTGCTTCGTACATCACTCTGCCCCAAATACAGAGATTGAGATTGGCTTCGCGCGTATCTCGCCTCTAAGTGTTGGGCTTTACCTTCTAGATGCGTGCGTCGCAAGTTCTCGTTTTTTTGGCGATTCGACATATTCGCGGTCGCTTTGCCTTTCTTGGCATCCATCAAGATTTTAGGCTGGCTGCCACTTTTTCGTTGTTTAGCACCCTGAGCTGCTCTCTGTTCCGCTTTCTGACGATTGCGCTGCGCTTGTTTTTCTAGCCGCTTCTGCTGTTTGAGGTTGTGATTGAGTTGTCGCTCTAACGCCTTTTGCTCTGCTTCGTTTTGGGCTGCGTAATCGTCATAGTTACCGCCAAAAGCTCGCAAGCCTAAGGTTGATAACTCCCAGATCTCATTCATGTTTCTCAACAACTCGCGATCGTGGCTGATCAGCAAGATCCCTCCACTAAAGCGCTGCATTGCATCTATAAGCCATTGCTTTGATTCGTAATCTAAGTGGTTTGAAGGTTCGTCTAGTACTAAGAGCTCACACTCACTACCGAACGCTTGCCACAACAGCAGTTTTGCTCGTTGACCGCCACTCAGCTGTTCGCATAGAAAACCCGGTTGTGGAGGTAAACCCAAACGCAACAAATCGTCCTTCAAATGCTGCTCGAAATTCCAATTGTCACCAACCACTTCAAACCAGCGTGGATCACAATCTCCAGATTCAACTTTCTTTAATGCATCTAGGACCTTAGATACGCCTAAGAACTCGGCGATAGTTTCGTCATCATTAAAACGCTGATTGGTTTGTTGTTGATAAAAGACGAAGCTCTTAGGCTCTGACACTGTGCCTTCATAAGGCGCTGTCAGTTTCAATAGCATAGATGCCAGCAACGACTTACCCGCACCATTTGACCCGATAAGGCCAACGCGAGAGTCGGTCATAACACATGAGAGATTTTCGAATATGGCGTCGCCATTGCTAAATTGATGGCTGATATTATTTGCTTGTAAATATGGCATGTATTGCCTCCTGTAAACAGGGACATCAGCCGCAGCAACACTTTACGATTGTGAACCGATACATACAGTAACTCTAAGCAAAGCCATCGTTTAAAAACGATCGTGAGTTATATAACGGTTTGATAGATATGACGACAGTGGGCTACGCCTACTAACCCTGTAAATCCAATAAAAATGTAATAAGTGGATGACAGGTTTAGTGATTCATATTGGCGTAAACTCCTCGATAAATGATGGGTGAATTTTGACCACTTAAAAGACTAAAATCAAGGCTTTTACTTTAGAAATGACACTGGGCTTACTTTCACTAAAAACGGAATGAGCAATAAACTACCAAACCGCGAGCAAGATCTTTCAATCCTCTTAACGTGACCACTGCTAATCTTGTTACCAAGTCAGGCGAACACCACGCCGATTATCAAATACAAGTACTGGAGAGAGACCATGTCTAAAGAGCTATTTCAAAACATCAAACAAATCGGTTACGGCGCAATGGGATTGGAAGGTTACTACGGCCAGAGTGACGACACGTCTGCGGTAAACACTCTAGTACATGCGATTGAGCAAGGCATGATGATCGATACGGCCGATGCGTATGGTGCCGGTCACAATGAAGACCTCATCAAGCAAGCTATTGCGCAAACAGAAACCACACCTTTTATTGCGACCAAATTCGGCATCGTATTTGAAGAAGACCAAACAGGTAGCCAGCTAGACACAGGTTGGGGTTTCCCATTGACCATTAATGGCACCAAAGAGTACGTCGCTCGCGCAATTGATAACAGCCTAGAACGCTTGGGCGTTGAGCAAATCGACCTGCTTTATGCACACTACTTAGATCCGAATGTCCCTCTAGCAGAAACTGTCAGTGCGATGGCCGATGCAGTAAAAGCAGGCAAAGTAAAAGCGATCGGTCTTTCTAATGTCACTGCAGAGCAAGTATTAGAAGCAAATGAAATCCACCCGATTGCAGCGGTACAGTATGAGTACTCACTGTTCCGCCGCGAAGCAGAGACAGATATTCTGCCAGCCATTAATCAGATTGGTGCAGCGCTCGTGTGCTGGTCTCCATTAGGTGCAGGTTTCCTTACTGGCCAAGTTAAAGACTTGGAAGAGGGTGATTTCAGAAACAACAACCCAAAAATGCAGGGTGACAACTTCACGAGCAACCTACAGCGCTTGGAAGAGATTAAAGCCATCGCGGCAGAGTATCAGGTAACACCAGCACAACTTGCACTTGCATGGTTGGTCGCGCAGGGTGACAACATCATTCCGATTCCTGGTAGCCGTAAAACGTCAAGAGTGGACGAAAACCTAGACGCCTTGTCAGTGACTCTAAGCCAAGAGACCTTAGACAAACTAGACCAAATCGCCCCAATTGGTGCTTTTAAAGGCGCGACTCTAGTTTAAGAATTTAATCAGAGACTAATTTCTCCAAAGCACATTGGTTCTCAACGTACATTGGTTTTCAACGCATTTTGGTTCAAAAAACAAATTAGTTCTCACATAAAACAAAGCGCCCGGCTGCAAACAAGCAATCGGGCGCTTTTTAATAACATTTCAATGCTTACAGACAGCTACTATCAATAAGCGCCAGCCGAGTAATGTAATTCATAGCTGTGGCTGTAGATTTCCAAAATGTTGCCAAACGGGTCTTCCATGTAGATCATTCGATAAGGCTTTTCGCCTGGGTAATAGTAGCGCGGTTCCTTCATACGTTTTTTACCACCAGCCGCGACAATACGCTCCGCCAACCCCTCCACATCTGGGTCTTGAACACAGAAATGGAATATACCGGTTTTCCAATACTCAAAATTATCTTCAGGGTTCTCTTGGTTCTTGAACTCGAAAATCTCAACGCCAATACGATCTCCCGTAGATAAATGGGCGATTCGGAATCTTTCCCACCCAGCGCCAAAAACGTCGGTACACATTTCCCCTATGGCTGAATTATCTTCCAGAATCTCTGTGGGTTTCATTATTAGGTACCAGCCTAACACCTCGGTATAAAACTTAACGGCCGCCTCTAAATCAGGGACCGAAATACCAATATGACTGAACGAGCGTGGATAAGTGTGGTTAGTATTCGGTGGTGTGATCATCAGTTACTCTCCATATGCAACAGTTCATGAGCCTAAAATTATAGGCAAGAATAACTAGTTACGATGAAAGCAAATCGGAAGATCGGTCATCTCTTCAATAACGATCAATTGAAGCGAGGATATTGCGAGAACAACCGTGATGGTTTTTAATGAGACAAATACCCAAGTTACCAAGTGTGAAATATGAAATCTCAACTCCAATTCATTCAACATGAAACCGGCCAACTCTCCGATTGTGGTGATGTTTTAGATATCGAGTTTTCAAATCACGCCCTTAGTTGGGATGGGATTGTGCTGGAAAAGGGGCGCTCTCCTCACTTCTACCCAAATAACGTCTCAACCCCTTATTTCTATTTCGCATTGGCGCTCGACAAAGAGCTGAGCTGGAAGGTCGGCGATGGTGAAAACTTAACATCCATCAAAGCCGTCGCTGATGATATTTGGATCAACCCACCTAAGACGCCATTCACTCATGATATTTCGGAGCCTTGCCACTTTATTATTCTGGCAATAGAAGAGAAGCGTTTTCTGGAAAGTTGCCCACTTAATGTCGGAAAAATGAAGCTGCAGTTTTTGAACAACTACAACATTTCCGATCCAACCATTAAGGGCATTATCGATCTGTTTATTTTAGAAGTAATGAACAAGGGACGTAACGGGCAGGCATATGTGCAAGGGCTGTTGGCACTGCTATCAAACCACTACATCCAGAACTACTCTAACTACCAAGACTTACAGAACCTTCAACAGAGCGCATCTAAGTTCGATCAAGGGCAACTCGATAAAATCGATCACTACATCGCTGAGAATATCGGTTCGACGATCTCAGTGGATGACCTTTCAGAGTTACTGCACTGCAGTAAGTTCTATTTCCTACGCGAGTTTAAAAAATTGGTTGGTGAAACGCCTTACCAATACTTAATGCACAAACGTTTGGAACAAGCCAAAGCCAAACTCAGCGCAGACAATCCCAACATCGCCGAAATCAGCCACCAGCTTGGCTTTAATGACCAATCCCACTTCACACGTGTGTTCAAGAGCCAATATGGCATGACCCCTGGTCAGTTTGTGAAGTCAAATTCCGTTAACTAAGCGCCGTTAAAGCTAGGTAATACAGCCCCATTGGTTTCTCTATCATCTCGGCGGTTAGCTCTGTTCTATCTGGATTACAGTTAAGCGCCAGTGCGTACCCGTGAAGATAGTCGACCAGTAAATCTCGCGCTGTATTGGTCTGCGCCTCTGATAAGTTAAGAGGCTCAACAGACGCTTCAAATCGTTGGCTAAACACTTCTACTGGACCTAATGACTTCATCGTTAACAGCGTCTCTAGTAACCCTGGATGATCATTCAGAATCGTTAAATAGCTGACACTCAGTCGGTAGATATTCTCTTTCCAATCAAGCTGTTCACTTGGTTCAACAATATCCTGCATCAGCGAGACAGTTATCGCTTCAAGCAACTCATTCTTGTTTTTAAAGTAGTAATAGATAGCCATCGCATCAACGCCAAGTTGCTTCGCCAGTGCACGAATACTTGGGATCTTCCCGTCTTCTCGCATCATGACTTTTGCGACCGATAGAATGCCTTCAGCACTGAGTTGGCGATCCCCCACCTTAGGACGACCACGTTTTTGATCCTTGACACTCATGGGATCTCTCCATAAACTTTAATTCTACACTGTAGAATATTTTAATTTATCTTTAACAAGAAGCCAAGCTCTGGCCTAGATTTGGAGTAAAAGATGTCGAATATTGTATTTATTGCAACCAGCCTTGATGGGTACATCGCAGACAAAGAAGGTGGTATTGATTGGCTGCATTCAGTGCCTAATCCAGACAACAATGACTTAGGCTATAACGCTCTGATGGAACGTGTTGATGCGCTGGTTATGGGCCGCAATACAATGGACATTGTTCTGAGTTTTGGTATCGACTGGCCTTATACCAAGCCGGTATATGTGCTTAGCAATACACTAACGAAAGTGCCTGAAGAGCTGGAAGGCAAGGTATTCTTGGTTCAAGGAGAGCTCAGCAGCATCATTAGTGATCTCAATGAGAAAGGATTAAAGGATCTTTACATCGATGGCGGCGTAACGATTCAGAACTTCTTAAAAGAAGATCTTATTGATGAGATGATCATCACCACAATTCCTATCTTACTTGGCGGCGGTTCTCCGTTGTTTGGAGAGCTCGAGTCCCCTCTCAATTTTGAGCTGAAACAGAGTGAGACTTACTTGGGTCAGATTGTTCAAAGTCATTTCATTAGAAAACGCTAAGCCTCAACGTTAGAAGTTCATCTGAGCCTAACCGAGTTGTGATATTCTTGAGTGAGTTATTACAAACCCAATTTTTCAATCAGTTAGGCTCTCATGGACGATAGATCGCAACGCTACTTAGACAATTTCCTCAGCTCACTTCCAGAACAAACACGGAATAAGTATCACTCTTTCAGCTCTGACTACTTTTGCGGCGACGAATACAATGCCAATTTGTGTGCTGAGCTTATCAAGCAAGGTAAGAAAACCGCGACCTGCAGCATGGCTTACTGGTACGAGTCTGGCGAAGAGCCGATGCCTACCGTTGGCCACTTACAAGTGGTTGTCGATTGGCATGGCAATCCGGTGTGCATTATAGAAATAGATACCGTCACTCAGTGCCCATACAACGAGGTAACCGAAGAGTTTGCCAAAGCAGAAGGTGAAGGCGATTTGTCATTGGAGTGGTGGAAAGAGGCACATTGGAATTTCTTTTCCAAAGAGTGCGCTGAACTCAGTATTGAGCCGCGTGAGGATATGATGCTGGTTCTTGAACGTTTCCATGTGGTACATCAATAAATAACAACACGACACCCTGTTAAGTCAATCATTTTGTCAGTACCATTTGAGCTACATTTCTCAAACGGTACTGTTCCTTATGAAGCTCCTCGTCGACCGCACTGGTGAACAATTTCTTGAAATCATAGAAGAATCGGGAGATTCACTGCTCGTTCAGTTCATTAGCAATGAAGGCATTCGTAAGGGTAAGCCATTCAAAGATACGTTAAGCGGACTGTTTCTCACAGGGTGGAAACCGCGTACAACATCGACAGCCATTGGTTTAGAACGCTTCAAGCAAGGCAAGTTGCAAGACCCAAAAGTCAGCTTCGCACTGCATCAGCTCTATCCTCTTGGTCGTGATGTGAAACTACCAAGTGGAGAGGTTGCCACCATTGCCAGCTACGCCAACACACACGTCGATGGCTACTATATGTTCGTTAGGCTAGAGGGTGAGTTGAAACGCTTAAAGATGACTCCAGATTGGGAGTTACAACCATCAGAAGTTAGGTTGGCACTGCCTTATTACCCTGCGCCAAGAAGCAGAGAAGAGCTGCAGAATATCGATGATTTCGACGCATGGGCCGGTGGGTTTTAACCCAAATCACAGCTTAAGTCAGTCTCTCGCCTAAAAACACGTTTCCAAAAAAGCCGCGTTGATACGCGGCTTTTTCGTTATTGTTTCTTGAGGTCATCAAGAACCATGGAGTTGTGCTGTTCGTGGATCGTATTAACGCGAACTCGCTTTTCAGGCTCTAGACGCTCATATTCAGTAAGATAAATATCGCTATGGATGTGCTCAGCAATCATCTTAACAATCAGTCGGTTATTTGAATACAAACCCAGAGTTTCTTCACGGTGTGAGAACATCAGCGCTAGCTTCATATCAGCGACACACATAAAGCGGTGAGAAGGGTATTCTGTCTCTTCGTTCTCTGAGCGAGAGTACAGCTCAATCTTTTCGTGCGGCTTGGCCATTTTGTTAAACGAAAAGCCGATTACTCGAACACCACGCTCAATTGCATCGCACAACTCTTTTTCAAATAGGTTCAGATTGAAATCGGTATTGAGGTAAATTTCCAAATTCGCTTGATTGATGATCTCTTTCGCTTTCTGCAGAAGGTTTTCGAATCCAGTCAGGTTGTAGACGAACTCCTTCTCTTCCTGAAGCATCATCTTTGACAGTTCAGTCTTAAGAATATTGATATTTTCGACGGTCTTCTTTTCGATTTGGCTAAAGATCAATTCCGGTGATTTGGCTTCGTACTCTTTGGTGTCACCATCGGACATAAAGATATAACCATTGTTATATAGGTTATCAATCGATGAGTAGACTGATGAGCGAGATAGAGAGATCTCCTTGGCAATCTTATACCCACTCGCACGACCATTCTTAAGCAAATTAATGTAAACAAGTGCATCGGTTTTGGTGAATCCAAAATCCATTAATTTGATCACTAACTCTGACACGGGTTGTCCTCTGAAACTATTCAATACTTTCTTCCTGCTAAGGTTACCATTCCTGCAACTATGAGCGTAAATGATTGTTGTTATTTTTTATTGCCATAAGAGCCGCGCCGTAGGCAAATACGAAGCTATCCTGCGAGTTTTGAGAAATGACAGGTAGCGAATCTGATGAGTGATACCGCGATAAAGCAACCCTCAACTCTTTATTGAGTGAAGGGTATGTGGTTGCAAATCCAGAAAGAACGAGCTGCTTGGGAGCCAGTTCTTCGATTGGCAATAATAGGCTGCGTGCCAACTGATCGATGAAGGCTCGATATACCCGAGTGGAATGGATATCGCCCTCCTCCACACCAGAAAAGATATCCACCAAGGATCTGTCTTGCAGCACCACTTGGTGATATTGACGTTCAATACCGTCTATTGATAAGAACTGCTCGATACAGGCTTCTCTTCCACAGCGGCATACTGGTGTTAAACCATCAATTAACCATTGAAAGTCGGGAAGGGGTGAATGCGCCCAATGACGACACAATGATTGGGCTGACCACTTGCCGTTTTTGTAGAAACTTAGGCTACAGCCAATGTCGAGCGACAAGCTCAGAACCGAGCTATTATCAACATCGAGAATATTACAGTCTGAAGCCAAGCCGGCTTGTGAAGTGCTCACTACAGAGCAATCAAAACCGAAGTGGTTACTTAGGTCGATGGCGAGCTGTGCCGCGTTAACCTGCGACAATCGACTGTTTCTACCATTAGAGAAGGTTTGTAGGTGCTCACATACACTAATGACGACTGTCGTTACCTTGCCAAATCGCCAGACGTTACTTGAAACTAGCTGCTTCAAGCGTTCCGATAGTTTGGGTAAATCATCTGGACAGTTTTGGACATTACGATACACCTCTCGCCCTGAAGAGGTGTTCGTAACAGAATGGATAGATTGGGGATCGATAGAGATCCCCATAACAACAGAGTCACTCATACTAGCTACGCTTTTTCAATCACGAAGCCAAACGCATCCAGCGCGTGAACTTGTCCATCTAACTCAATGAACTTTGACTGGTCACTATTATTAAGAATGAACAAGTAGTCAGAGCGTCGGTATGCGATACAGCTTTCATCCTCAAGCGGAATCCATTCTAGGTTGGGTTGATTAAACTCTGGATTGTTCTTTCTCATCGCGATGAGTTGCTGAATAAAGCCTTTAAAGTCCAAATCATGGTTCGCTTCATCCCACTCCATACACTTACGGTTGTTCTCGCTACCCATGCTACGGCCACCATCCATACCAATCTCACCACCGTAGTAAATACATGGCGCACCCACTTGAGTGAACATGAACAAGTAGGCCAATTTGGCGCGACGCTTATCGCCCTGACACAGAGATAAGATACGCGTCGTGTCATGGCTATCGAGCAAGTTAAACATCGCTTCGTTGACGTTTCTTGGGTAAGCCAGATACGACGTATTGACCGCGTTAACAAAGCCCTCTTTGTCCATCGCAGACAGAGCAAAGTAGTCCGTGATCGCTTGTGTTAGTGGGTAGTTCATTAATGAATCGTACTGATCACCTCGTAACCATGGCATCCCTTCATGCCAGATCTCACCCAGAATATAACAATCCGGATTGATGCCTTTGATGACAGTGCGAAAATCGCGCCAAAAGGCATGATCAACTTCGTTTGCCACATCTAAGCGCCAACCATCGATCTTGAATTCCTCAACCCAATAACGAGCAACATCAAGTAGGTAAGCGCGACACTCTTCGTTTTCGGTGTTGAGTTTCGGCATCTCTGCCACGTTCCCGAATGTTTCGTAGTTTAGATTCCAAAAATCCCACTGATCTTTGGGTGTTTCTGGGTAGACAGGAAATTGATTCACCCAGAACCAATCGGCGTATCTAGATTTTTCGCCTTTCTCGACAACATCTAACCAAAGTGGTGATTGAGCGCCGATATGATTGAATACCGCATCCAACATCACCTTCATACCACGCTGATGCGCCGCTTCAACTAATGCTTTGAACGCTTCGTTGCCACCAAAGTGAGGATCCACGTTGTAGTAATCAACGGTGTCATATTTATGGTTGGCATTAGCGGTAAAGATTGGACACAAGTACAAGCCATTCACGCCTAAGTCTTGCAAATAGTCGAGCTTGTCGATCACGCCCCATAGGTCGCCGCCCATAAAGTTATCCGATTTAGGATCGGTGCCCCATGGCTGGACATTGGCTGGCGAAATCTCTGGTCTGCCGTTGGCAAAGCGCTCTGGGAAAATCTGATACCAAATGGTATCTCTCACCCAGTTCGGTGTGTTCAAAACATCACGTGGATTGATGTATGGAAAACAGAAGAAGTTACTTAAATTACTTAGCTCAACTTCCGCCTTCTTAGGATCAGATAAGTCCGCACAACGCTTCTCACCAAACAAGATTTTCTCACCACTCTTGCCATAAAGAATGAATCCATATCGGCTACGACGCTTAGGCGGCTTAAAGGCAGCAAACCAGTGGTCATGATGCTCAGTTTCACCTTCGTGAACCATCGGGACTTCGTTACCCCCAACCCAACCATGAGCATCGCTGCCACCAAGGTTACCGCCATCTAAACCGCCCTCAGCCCAGTGGTAAGGGTCACCTATCCATAGAGCGACACGCTCGATTTCGCCTTTCGCGCTACGCAATCTCAGATGCAAAGTCTCATTATCGTAGGCGTAACTGTCCGCACTCTTTGCCGAGTGTGTAAGCGCACTTTTTGTAATCATTGTGTATTCCTAGCTTTTTATTCTTTTACTGCACCGCTGACGAGGCCGGTTGTAATATGTTTTTGTGTTGCAACAAACAACAAGGTGATTGGCACGGCTACCAATAGAGAACCTGCTGCAAAGAGGGTGAAGTTTTCTGCCGAGTTAGAGGAGATCCAACTAAAGATTCCGATAGCCAGAGTCATCTTCTCTTCACTTCTTAGGATCAGAGTTGGCAATATGAAGTCCATCCAAGGGCCTGTGAACGACACCAAGCCAACAAACACCAAGATAGGTTTGGCGAGCGGAAGGATTATCTCCAAGAAGATGGTCATATGCCCTGCTCCATCAATCTTTGCCGCCTCATCAAGCGATGTTGGAATCGCATCGAAGTAGCCCTTAACAAGCCAGATCATGAAAGGTAGAGAGCCTGTAACATAGACAAACAATAGCCCAGCGTAGGTATCAATCAGCCCCATTTTGGAAAGCAGAATGTAGATCGCCGTCATCGATAGGAAAGCTGGAAACATCTGCAGTACCAAGATACTCATCATGATGTTTCGCTTACCGTTGAAACGATAACGAGAGAAGATAAACGCCGATAGAGTCACCACAACCAACGAGATAATCATGTTGGCCGTTGCCAAGAAGAAGGTATTTTTGTACCACTCAAAGTAGGGAGTATCGTTGAACAGCGCTCGGTAATGGTCCAAGGTAAATTCAATACCCGTAAAAGAGGAGCTGAAAAGGTTGTTACCTACCTTGAACGATGCCAGCACAGTCCAAATAACTGGCCCCAAAACCAAAAGCGCATTTGCCGTTAAGAACAGATAAACAACTGCTGTCCCAACCTTGCCAATAAACTTATCCATGTTACATACCTACATCATCTTTAAATGAGTTCATGCGACGGAATTGCCAAATCGCAATCACCGACAAGAACAAGAAGATCACAATCGAGATAACCGACGCGATTTGATACTGCTGGAAGTCGAGAGTCAGTTTGTAAATCCAAGTAATCAAGATATCGGTGTGTCCTGCAAAGCGATATTCAGGGTTGATTGGTCCACCCTCGGTCAGTAGGAAAATCGCTCCGAAGTTATTGAAGTTATGAGCGAACGTCATCACCAAAGATGGCGCAACTTGGTGAAGTACCATAGGTAAGGTGATCTCCCAGAACTGCTGGAATTTGCTCGCACCGTCCACTTCACTCGCTTCGTATAGATCTTCAGGGATATTGGTCAACGCGCCTGCAATCAGGAGCATGAAGTAAGGAGCACCGACCCAAACGCTCACCGCAATTACGGTAATCTTGGCAATAAAGGGATCCGACAAGAAAGCGACCGAATCAAAACCCCAGCTGTTCAGTGCTGCATTCACCGGGCCAATGCCATTAAGTAACAAACGGAACATCAATAGAGTGACAAAAGCCGGAATTGCGTAAGGAAGAATGAAGACAAAGCGCCATGCCTTTTTCGCTTTAATCTTCTTATTCTGCAGTGCCAACGCAAGCAAGAAGCCAAAACCACAGGTACAGACCGTTGCGAAGAATGCCCACATTACCGTCCACGATGCGACGCCGAAGAATGTGCTCGACCAGATCTTCAGTTCAAACAGAGCAAAGAAGTTCTTAAATCCAACCCAGTCCACCAAGTTCTTTGGTGGGATATGGTGTGGAGCTGAGTAGTTAGTAAACGACACCATTACCGTAATAATGATCGGCATGATGATAAACGCGATGCTCGCAATGAACGCAGGCGACAACATAATGAATGCAAACTTGCGATCGTAGATGTCTTTCAGTTGTTCACTCAGAGACAGTTTTGACGTCTGAGTAAGCTTCGCATCACGTACATTTGATACGTACAAACAGATAAACAAGAATGAGTAGAGCAGCGCAATCACACCCTCAACCAACATGAAGATCGAGTTATCACCTTGTGTGATGGTAAAGCCTTTACGCACTTGAGCGACATCACCCAAGGTCACAAGGCCTTTAAGCGATTCCATGATTTCAGGGAAGATCAGCAGTGTAACCAATTGGATGGCGAGAAAAATCCCGCCTTTCAACCAGTGCCCCTTTAAAATCTGTGTGCTCCCCATAATCAGGAGAGCAGCAGGCAACCTAGGGGCTGCCTTAGTCTCAGATAACAACATAGATCCTCTTCTACTCTTGTAGTTCAATCTGTTCAGTAATAATTGAACGAGCGCGGTCAAGAACGGCTTTTGGTGACTTATCATTTACCCATAAGTCGGTAATCGCGCTGGCCATTGGTGACCAGATAAAGCCCATTTCTGGCAGTGAAGGCATCGCGTCAGAGTAGAAACCTTGAGTGATGATGGCGTAAGTCGCTTCATCCGCATTAACAATAATCTCTTCCATCACAGCTTGAACAGGTGGAATCGACTGAGTCATTTGGTAGCGCTTCTTAAGCATGGCTTCTGTCGATAGGTAATCAGCAAACAGTTGCGCCGCTCTAGGGTATTCGGTGTAAGAAGAGACCACTGCGAGTCGAACGGTTGAGAAGGTACGTGGCTGCTGACCTTCCAGCTTTGGCATTGGTACTACACCAAAATTCACGCCCGAATCTTTATAACCTTGAATCGCCCAAGGGCCATCGATGATCGCACCCACTTTCCCTTCACCAAAGAGGCCTCGACGAACTTGCGGGTTACGCATATCAATTGGGTTTGAACTATTGGCTACGCGTAGGCTCTTCATTGCCTCGAGCCCTTTTTGCGCTTCTTCTGAATCAATACCGATATCTTTAGCGTCGGTGCCGTTGTTACCAAACTCGTAAGCGCCGTATAAGGTCACAAACATACGAGACTCATAGTAGTTTTGGATATCCCAAAGCAACGCATACTTGTGTTCTTGCTTGTTATTAAATGATTTCGAAAATTCAATAATCTCCTCAAAACTCTCTGGAGCTTTCGGAAGCAAATCTTTGTTGTAGAAGAGAGCAGTGGTGGCAAAGCTGACCGGAAAACCATAGCTCACACCTTCAGATTTGGAAGCGCTGATGGCATTTTGCATAAAGGTACTATCGATTCGCTCTGCAGAAACAAGGTTCTCCATCGCACCACCAGCAACCACCAAACGCCCTAGTAAGTCGTGCTCAATTTCTGCCACGTCAGCCACTCGAGCTGACCCGCCATCCTGAATTAGGCGAGAAGCGGAATCGATAGGTGCAAGTCCACGAAACGAAAAGTCGACATCGTAGCCGAACTCTTTATTGAAAGAGTCTGCTGCGTACTCCATGTATTCAACGGTTGTTTTATCCGTCCAAATGAGCAGATCAGCACCTTTCTCTGGTGTTATCTCTTCAGCGCTAGCCAACCCAGACATCAATAGCGAGGCCAATAGCGTTGTTCTAAATAGCTTTTCTTTCATACTCACACCGCACAAGTTAAATTTAGTAGTCCATAAGATACTACTAGGTTATATCTCACCTTAAACAAGTCAATACGATTTGTTCAAAATAGAAACACCTTTGTGACTTGGATCACCATAAATACGTTATCAACAACCATATGCATGATTATATGCAATATCAGTCTGTATCAGGCTTTACAGCAAGAAATAAGCTCATCCTGACAGCTATATCGATGAAAACAATACTATTCGTGATGATGATCAATAAAATCCACGCGTGAAAGTGAGCGGGATCACATAACTAATTTCTATGGGAAGAAAATTAAAAATAAATAAAGAACAATAATTAGGCGTTCAACGTGAACTACTAAATTCATGGCCAGAATTATCGAAATAAATCCAATGCCGGAATAATAAGGAAATACTGTGAAACGAACATTATTGTCTGTAGTGATAGCCAACACCTTGCTTGTCAGTACCACTGCTTTTGCTAGCGATCGAGGCTTTGCTCCTGAAGACACCTTTTTTGATGACGCTTTGAACTTTGGTGGGCATGTTGGGTCGTCAGTTGAATACGAATACAAAACGACGACTGACTGGGCTAAATGGGGCGCAGCTGAAATAACCGAGCAGACGCGTACGCATGAAGTGGTAAGCCTGTTCTACCGAAACTCTAAATGGAACTTCTCGACCCTTTACGCTTTCAAGCTAGAAGATCGTAAGAAAGAGCAATCTGGATACAGCGAAACGGAAGATGGGTACATTCACCTACTGTCTCTCGACAAAGGCTTCAACTTTGGTTCAGGCTGGGGAGTAGGTACGGTTTATGACATCGAATACTCGCGCAGTCAGATCTACAGCACATCTGGTACAAGTGGTTTACGACATACTACCGTTGAACACAGCTTTAGGCCTTACCTCACCTACTGGAGCAATGACTTCGGTGCTGGTTTCTATTCGAACCTCGAGTATCTATTGAATGATGAAGATAAGAGTGAGTGGGGCGAATTCAAAGAGGAAGGCTATAGCCTACTGTTCAAACCATACAAGCGCTTAGGTAACTGGGAGCTGGGTGTTGAGTTCTTCTACCAAATCAAAGAGAACGAAAAAAACGGTAAGAAAGTCAGTGACTTCACTGAGAAGTATGTGGAACCGATTGTGCAATACAGTTTTGATGATGCTGGCACCATGTATGTTCGAGCTCGTATCGGTGAAAATGAAACCAACGGTATCGGCAGCAACGACGACTACTTCAAAGACATTCGCAAAGCGACTATTGGCTACGAACAAGCCGTGGGTGAAGACTGGTTAATGAAAGCTGAGTACGAATGGGCGAAAGATACTGAGACGTCAAACTCTGCACAATTAGCTGGTGACGAAAAAGTAGTTGAACAGAACACACTATTCTTACAAGCTCTATATCGCTTCTAACTAATTGATAGGTCGAATAATATGCTCAAAGTTTCAGAAATAGCTCAGGTCGTTGGTGGAGAAATCGTTGGTGATGACACGATAGAAATATCACTAATTCGTCCGGTTTCAAGCGATGAAAAAGGTGGGCTTGCGATTGTATTCGCCAAATCAGATCTAAAAGGCATTTCTGAAACTTTAGCGGACGTCATTATTGGACCACGAGCGATTCTGCAATCTTCGGCAAAGACCAAAATCATTATTGATGAGCTCGATGCCGATAAACTCAACCAACTGATGCGCTTTTACAAAGTACATAAGTACCAACTGTTTGATCAAGGCAACACCTCTGATATCCCAGATGTATACATTGGTAAGCACTGTCAAATCGGAGAGAACTGCCACTTTATGCCCGGTGTAAAGATCATGAACGGCGTCACTATTGGCGACAACGTGGCGATTCATGCCAATACCGTGATCAAAGAGGGCACCATCATTGGCAACAATGTCACGATTGATTCAAACAACTCAATTGGCAACTACAGCTTTGAATACATGACAGGTAAGCAGACTCGATACCAGCGCGTAGAGAGTATTGGCCGCGTCATTATTGAAGACGACGTTGAGATTGGATGCAACAACACAATCGACCGAGGCACGCTAGGCAATACTGTGATTGGTCGAGGCACTAAGATCGATAACCTAGTTCAGATTGGCCATGATTGTAAGATTGGCCAACACTGCCTACTTGTATCGCAAACAGGCTTCGCTGGGCACACCACCCTAGAAGACAATGTGATTGTTCATGGGCAAGCTGGCACCGCAGGCCATCTAACCATCGGCAAGAACTCAGTGATCAAAGCGAAATCGGGCGTGAGCCACTCTTTCCCAGCCAATAGCGATATCTTCGGATACCCAGCAAAGGATGCTCGTAGCTATTACAAAAACCTAGCAACACTCAATAAGCTGACCAACAAGAAGTTAGACCGAGATAAAACGGAAACTCCAACCGAGTCGAAAGGGTTTATCGCACGTTTGTTCAGCTTGTAACGCTAATGGGAATAGAGATGACGGACAGAGCAATGAATATGGTTGATGCCTACATAAGGTCGAACACCAAAGAGTTGTATATCGAGCTTGAGCCCGGTGCCTCCCTGAACATACCGGTGCAACAACAAGCTTGTTTGTCCTCATACATCAATGAAAGAGTCTATTTTGGTATTCGCCCTGACTTTGTCTATTTAGCTGACGATAACGAAGAGCTTAATACCATCAATGGTCAACTCATTGACTATAAAAAGACCAATAATAGCTTTGAAATTTTATTAAAGATTGGTCAAAAAGAAATACTGTTCAGAACTAAAAAATTAATTAGCCAAAGTGATATCGGGAAATCTTTTCGTATTAATTTCGATACCTATTTTGGTCATATTTTCGATTATGAAACCAATCGAAATTTAACAATATAACGCGAATAAGATTAAGGAATTTGACGATGAAACGTACTTTGCTGCTTACTGCCCTACTCTCATCAGCATTGATGGGGTGTGCTAGCACATCTGACAGCACAGAAGGTGCGCAAGCTATTGCAACTGGCCCTTTTGCTGACTGTAACCTACCAAGTGTTGAAGAGCGTGGTCCAATTAAGCCATCACTCTATGTTGTTGGTACCTTCCCAGATGGCCAGTGGATGCACATGGAAAACCGTCAAATGTCTCATAAAGGCAACGGTATCTACCAAGTTGTGAGCGAAGAGAAAGCAGGCAACGTCAGCCTACAGTTCGCCACTATGAGCTGGAACCCGCAATTTACCGCAGCGGGCAAAGAGATGGTTGCAGGTTACGAGAAAGAGCTAAAACGAGGCGGCTTTGCGAAGAACACCACCGTCACCATTCCTGAAGACGGCAAATACCTGTGGAGTATCGAAGTTGGCCAGGACAAAAAGCCCGTTCGAGCACTACTAAAAGCTTGTAAATAAGCACAAATAGATGGGAGCGAATACCTAATGTTCGCTCTCTCATTCTGTTTATTGAGCAAGTCGCTGTCAGCCGAAAACGTCTTTCTGAATCAACAGTTTTTAATTAATAACATCAGGTGACTCGTCAAATTAACTCACTTGATTATGTAATCCTATGCGGAGTATCAAATGGCAACAGTTAGCCTACGCAAAGTAGAAAAAGAGTACGACAATGGCTTCAAAGCTGTGCATGGCATTGACCTAGACATTCATGAAGGTGAGTTCATGGTATTTGTCGGTCCGTCGGGCTGCGCAAAGTCAACCACACTGCGAATGATCGCCGGTCTTGAAAGCATCTCTGGCGGTGATATTCGCATCGGCAGCAAAGTCGTCAATGATCTCCCACCGAAAGACCGTGGCATCGCGATGGTGTTCCAAAACTACGCCCTTTATCCGCACAAAACCGTGTTCGACAACATGGCTTTTGGCCTAAAAATGCAGAAGCGCCCAAAGGACGAAATTAAAAAACGCGTTGAAGAAGCGGCTGAAAAGCTTGAGATCACGGACTTGCTTTACCGTAAGCCAAAAGAGATGTCGGGTGGCCAACGTCAACGTGTTGCGGTAGGTCGTGCCATCGTGCGTAAGCCTGATGTGTTCCTTTTCGATGAACCACTCTCTAACTTGGACGCTAAGCTACGTGTTTCGATGCGCGTTAAGATTGCCCAGTTGCACCAATCTTTGAAAGAGGAAGGCAACCCAGCAACCATGATCTACGTGACGCACGATCAAACCGAGGCGTTGACGTTGGGAGACCGCATCTGCGTGCTTAATCAAGGCAATATCATGCAAGTAGATACGCCTGCCAATCTATACAACTACCCTGAAAACAAATTCGTTGCTGGCTTTATTGGCTCTCCGGCAATGAACCTTATCAATACTAAGCTCTGCCAGCTAGGCGATGATGTTTACGTTGAGCTCGCTCCGGGGGCACGCATTATCATTCCAAAAGATAAGCAGCAGAAGCTTCTTAATCACATTGATAAACCGGTATGCCTAGGCATTCGCCCTGAACACATTAACCTTGCTAACGATGACGAAGCGATTAACGTGCACGACGGTGAGCTAACGGTTGTAGAAAACTTGGGTAATGAGAAATACCTGTACTTCAGAATCGGCGAAAATGAAGTGGTTACTCGAGTAAATAACCAAACTATATCCACATCAGATATCGGTAAAAATATTCGTTTTAACTTTGATTCCGCGTTCTGTCATATTTTCGATGCAGAAACAGAAAAGAACCTAACGCTTTAAATATCTAATCGCTGAACGAAAGCTGCCTCTTATTTGATGTGTTGGGGTGGCTTATATTTTTCGAAAAAATTTAAAACCTAATAATTAAGTCTAATTCAGAGAATATCTGGATCGGCTTTGTGCACCCCAAATTTATCTAACAAGTGAAACAGGACGATAAAATGAAGAACAAAATAGTACTTCTTTCAGTATTGCTCGCTTCTCTACCTGCCGCTGCAGATTGGAACCAAGCGTACTTCCGCGGCACAGCCAATGATTGGCAAAGCGAATCCATGGTGAAGGTCAAACCTAACCATTGGCAAATTGTTAAGAAATTCAATACTGGCGACGGCAATAACCCGCCAAGCTTTAAAGTCGACCGCTTTGGTGATTGGTCAGAGAATTACCCGATTAATAACTATGTTGTCGATCCAAACAAAACCTATGAGATCAACTTTTACGACGACACCAACACAGTTATTGTTCATGAAAAACTGCCGTTCGATATGCGTGATGAAACCATGTATTTCGTGTTTCTTGACCGCTTCCATGACGGCGACTCGAGCAACAATACCTCGACAGGCGCCAACATGTATTCAGCAGACAAGTCGGATTTCAAAAAGTACTTTGGCGGCGACTTGAAAGGCTTAACAGCAAAGCTCGATTACCTACACGACATGGGAATCACTGCTATTTGGATCACACCACCAGCTGACAACATTAACGTGCCTGACAGCCGCGGTGGTGCGGGTTATCACGGCTACTGGGGACGCGACTTCTTTAAAGTAGACGAGCACTTAGGCACGGTTGATGACTTTAAAGCGCTGAAGAAGAAGATGGACAGCTACGGCATGAAGCTGGTACTGGACTACGCACCTAACCACTCCAACCCAGATGATGAAGGCGAATACGGGGCTCTGTATAAAAATGGCGTTCGTCTTGCCGACTACAACAACGACAGCAGTGGCTATTACCACCGCAACGGTGCAATTGCGGCTAACGGCCAAGATTGGGAGTGGGACGATGCGTGGGCCGTTCGCAACAAGACCCTATTCAACTTAACAGACTTCGATCAAAGAAAAGGGGGGCCAGCACGTCAGTACCTGATTGACGGTGCTAAATTCTGGGTCGACCTAGGCGTAGATGCTATCCGTATTGATGCGGTGAAACATATGGACAAAGAGTTCATCCAAGACTTTACCGGTCAAATCAACGCATACGCAAAACAGAGCCAAGGAAAAGACTTCTACTTCTTTGGTGAGTGGATGGATTCTGGTGCTGACGCAACAGGCTCGAACTTCGCATCTATCGATTTCGCAAACACGTCAGGCTCTGCGCTGCTTGATTTCGGGTTAAGAAACACCATCGAGAACGCTCTGCTTGGCCATCATGGCACTGGTATGTACGCCATTAACAACTACATGAAGCTGAGAGATCAGAAGTTCACAAGTAGTGATTGGCAAGTGATCTTCTTGGATAACCATGACGCACCACGCCTTTCAACTGTGCTACGTTCTGACGCTACTAACTTTGGTCCAGGCAAAGACAAATGGGGCGGTCGACAAAGCATCCCATTCGCACAAGATCGTGTAGAACTAGGTTTAGCTCTTATCATGACTTCTCGTGGTATTCCATGTATCTACTACGGTACAGAGCACTACGCAGCGAACTTTACGACCAACGGCTTTGGTCAGCAAGGTAACGACCCATACAACCGTGAAATGATGCCGAGCTTCGACAAGACAACGCCGGCATACCAGATGATCAAAAAGCTCAGCAAACTACGTAAAGAGAGCTTCGCGATCCAACAAGGTTCTTACATTGAACGTTGGATAAGCAACGATGTGCTTGTTTATGAGCGTAACGCGGGAGACGACGTTGTCGTGGTAGCGATGAACCTAGGCAACTCGACCTCAGTAAATGCCATTAATCTTGGTTTGGCAAACGGCACGTACGACAACGTGCTAGGTGGTGACCAAGTTGTGGTAGCTAACGGCAGCGCGACGTTCAACCTTGACCAAAATGAAGTGATTGTTCTACACACCAAGAACTGACCTTTGATTATGATATCCCAGAGAAAATAAAACCACTCAAATCCCGCACCTATGTGCGGGATTTTTTATAGGGTCAACCTTGGTTGTATAAAGTCAATAAAAGCAGAGATGCGTTTAGAGACAGAGGAAGACTTGTAATACACCGCATTGATTGTTTCACGCCCTGTGTTGGTCAGCTTCTCCTGCTCTAATACAGGGATGAGTCGCCCTGCTGCAATGTCTTGATGAACCATAAAGCCAGATAAACAAGCGATACCATTGCCTGCCAGAGCGAGCTGGCGCACCGTTTCTCCGTTACTAGCTGTGATGGTGGGTTCAACATAATTTTGGTTTGGGAGTGGCCAGTGATTAAGCACCTTGGCGCCAGTAAAGCCGACAGTATGATGACTAGAAAGCTCTTCGAACTTTTGAGGGATTCCGCGCTTAGCAAGATACTCAGGGGAAGCCACCATGTAGAGCAAACTCTTACCCAATGGACGAGCATGGAGCGTCGAATCGGTTAATTGACCAATTCGTATTGCCACATCGGTTCGCTTCTCGATCAAGTCAACAAACCCCTCGTTTGAGGTCAGTTCTAGTTCGATGTCTGGATAAGCACTATTGAATTCACTGACTAGAGGAACAAGCTGATGAAACACAAACGGGCTGGCTGCGTCTACCCTTAGTCGACCTTTGGGAAGTTCACCACGCGAGACAATCTCCTCTTCTGCCTCATGAATGATTCTTAAACCGGCTCGAATCGAATCTACAAACTGCCTGCCCTCTTCGGTTAGCTCTACGCGTCGCGTCGTACGATTGAACAGGGAAACACCCAGCTGACTCTCTATCTTACTAATACTACGGGAGACTCTCGCTACTTGAATATCCAGCGCCTGCGCAGCTGCTGAAAACCCGCCGCTATCGACCACGGTGAGCATAATCTCTAAATCATCCGAACGTGTTATCACCCGATCCCCCTAAGTAATAGACAGTGCAACTATTGCATTTATAACAAAAGTAATTTGTTAATCACACTGTTTTTAGCAAAAGCGATTTCTCACATAATCCCTGCCAACGAAACGAGTCACAACCGACTCTCACTTTTATGTGTTACCCATTTTAAGAGAAACAATTATGCCTTTAGCTTTACTTGCATTGACGCTCAGCGCCTTTGCCATAGGAACCACAGAGTTTGTTATCGTTGGCTTAATACCAACTATGGCAACCGATCTCAACGTATCCCTGCCCTCTGCAGGCCTGTTAGTTAGCCTCTACGCACTAGGTGTTGCCGTTGGTGCGCCAGTATTGACTGCACTTACCGGTAAGTGGAATCGAAAACTGGTACTGCTCACCATCATGTCGCTGTTTGTGGTGGGTAACTTGCTGGCTTGGCAAGCACCTGGCTACAACACTCTTATTGCCGCGCGTATATTAACGGGCTTGGCTCATGGTGTATTCTTCTCTATTGGCTCAACCATCGCAACGGGATTGGTGCCCAAAGAGAAAGCGGCAAGTGCGATCGCGATTATGTTTACCGGTCTAACGGTAGCACTCGTGACTGGCGTACCACTGGGCACTTATATTGGTCAAACATTTGGCTGGCAAGCAACCTTCTTGATCGTGGCTTTACTGGGCTTAATTGCTCTGATCGGCAGTGCGTTATTGGTGCCTAACAACCTAAAACAACCACCAGCAACGAAGCTTTCTGCTCAATTGAAAGTGCTGACTCAACCAAGATTGCTACTGGTTTATGCAATTACAGCACTGGGATACGGCGGCACATTTACAGCGTTTACGTTCCTTGCTCCGATCCTAGAAAATGTGTCTGGTTTCGACTCAAGCGCAATCAGCCTAATCATGTTGGTCTACGGTGTTTCAGTCGCGGTAGGTAACATCTGGGGCGGTAAGATGGCTGACAAAATGGGACCAATCAAAGCGCTGACGGTTATCTTTTCTGGTTTAGCTGCGGTACTGGTTGTATTTAACTTCACGGCAGTTAACCCTTACGCATCAGTTGCTACTATTTTGATTTGGGGTGCTTTTGCCTTCGGTAATGTTCCAGGCTTGCAAGTCTACGTGGTTAAGCTGGCAGAGAAATACACGCCAGATGCAGTAGACGTAGCATCAGGCTTGAACATCGCAGCCTTCAATGTAGGCATCGCACTTGGCTCTTGGGGCGGCGGTATCATTGTTGCAGAGTCTGGCTTAATGAACACACCTTGGATTGGCGCTGTGATTGTCTTAGTTGCACTAGCACTGACTCGATTCAGTGGCCTATTAGACAAGAAGCAGACTCAACAAGTCGCTACACCTAGCATCTAGCTAGAATAGAAAAAACAAAGCCCGAATCTAGGTTCGGGCTTTGTCTATTTGATGGTGCTATTAATCGTTATCAATTGTTCTTAAAACTCGACATGGGTTTCCGACTGCGACCACATTGTCTGGAATATCTTTGGTTACCACACTACCCGCACCGATCACACTATTCTTACCAATGTTCACGCCAGGACAAATGATCACACCAGCACCAATCCAAGCATTGTCACCAATCGAGATTGGCGTACCGAACTCAACGCCTTCATCAACACGGCTCTTCACATCCAATGGGTGACCTGCCGTAAGCACTTGTACATTAGGGGCAAACAGCACGTTGTCGCCAATCGTCACTTCTGCTACATCTAAAACGACGCAGTTAAAGTTGGCGTAGAAATTCTTACCCAGCTTAATGTTTGAGCCGTAATCACATCGGAATGGTGGCTCTAAATAAGCGCCCTCAGAATCAGGGATCAAGGTGTCAATGGCAGAGCGCCACTCGTCACTGTCTGGAATACTGTTGTTAAGCTTTTGCAGAACCTTACGACACTCGATTCGCTCAGCGTACAACTCTTCATCCCATGCTAAGTAAGGCTCTCCAGCCAACATCTTCTGTTTTTCTGTTTTCATGTTCTTTATCTACTTACCAAAAACTTTTCGCCGATTATAGAGGCTTGTACTGACACAATAATCAACGCCGCGCACACTTTTGCGATTCAATTTTGCCAATAAAAATAACTAACCGACGACCAATAATTAGGCTGAATCTTCCCTATAACCTAATAACAAAATGTAATGGTAGACTAAACAATCGATAATTATCAATTTATGAAATGCACGCTATTCTAGTGATAATAGATCATGGAATAGAGGCGATAATGAAAGCAATTACCTACCAAAAATCGAGTGATACATTCTCAGTATCAGAACTCCCAACACCCAATTTAGAAAGTGAATTTGATGTCTTGGTTAAGGTTGTGGCTGTCGCACTCAACCCTGTAGATGCAAAAATCAACTTTTGGCATGGAATGGTGCCAAACATGGACGATCAATTTGTTGGTGGCTTAGACGTTTCAGGTGAAATCATCTCGGTTGGCAGCAAGGTAGAAAATTGGCAAGTGGGTGACAAAGTGTTGTATCACGGCAATATGCGACGCGCTCATGGTGGTTTTGCAGAACTCGCCATTCAAGACGCTCGCACTTTGGTTCCACATCCAAATACCTCCCCAGAAATAGCCGCCTCTCTGCCATGTGCTGCGTGGACGGCCTACCGCGCTTTGGTGGATAAACTGCATGCTAGCAACAAAGAGAGCTTACTCATCACTGGTGGTTCAGGTGGCGTAGGCAGCTTTGCGATTCAAATTGCCAAAGCACTTGGTATAAAAACCATAATTACGACTTGCTCACAAGCCAATCATGAGGCGGTTCGTGAGCTTGGAGCGACTCACACCATTGATTACCGCAGTTCAGATGTCGTCGCAGAAGTGATGAAGATTACTCAAGACCAAGGTGTGGATATTGCGCTGGATTGTGTCGGCGGCGACAACGACAAATTTGCCGCTGATGTATTGGCTTATGAAGGCGAAATGGTTGAGTTAGTGCAAGTGGTAACGCCAGAACGCTACGACAATGCTTTCCTTAAAGGATTGAGCTTTCACCAACTTAGCCTAGGCTCAGGTCATGTGAATGGTGCTAAAGGCATGAAAACCTTAGTCGACGCAGGCAACGCCGTTAATGCTTTGGTTGAATCAGGTGACGTAGTCGTTCCTAACCTCAAAGTGGTTACTCTCGAAGAGATTGGTCACGCGCTACTGGATATGAGAAACCAGCGCACGGTTGGCAAAATCATCGCCAAGCTAACTCACTAGCTCAACACTCTACCAAACATCCCCAGCCTAGAAGTAATTCACTCCAGAACCTTCTAGGCATTCCTTTAAGTCGAGTATCTTAGCGACTGAGTACCGAGTCTCGAATAACAAGGCTACCCGTAGTGTTGATGGCATCTGCTTGCGCTGAGTCACCGACGATTTTCAGAATCGCCTTTTGCGTCATCTGCTCTAATGGGACACTCACAGAGGTTAGGCTAGGCGTTAAAAACTCGCCCACTTTGCTGTTATCAAAGCCCACGATAGAGATATCTTGAGGTAGCTTGTAGCCCTTCTCTAGAAAAGCTTTCATCGCGCCGATCGCCATATCATCATTTTCCGACAGCACCGCGGTAAAAGAGATATTGTTAGCCAACAGATCCTGCGCTGAGGTATAACCACTCTCCATTGTCCAATCGCCTTGTACGACTCTCAATTCGTCGTAAGCAATCTTGTGTTTGGACAAGGTATCGCGATAAGCGGCGAAGCGCTGTTCGTCTGTCGATGACCCTGATTTTCCTCGAATCACAGCGATCTGCTGATGGCCTTGTTCAATAACATGCTCCATCATCACACAAGCACTCTGGTAGTGGTCTGTGGTGATCGCATGTTCAGGTGAAGATGGCATTTCACGGTTGAGCACAAGAATGGGAGTGTCTGTGCTCTCAATGATCTGCGCGATTTCAGATTCACTCAAGCATTGCGGGTAAATAATGATACCGGCGCACTTCATATCGAGCAGAAAGTTAATGGCTTTGCGCTCGTCTTCAGCGCTGTGTTTACCATCGGTAATCACCAACTGATGATTGGATTTTTCACTGTAAGAAGCGGCGTGATACATCAAAGATGAGAAGTAAGGGCCATTGAAAAGCTCGTTAGTAATGACAAAACCGATAAAGTTAGTCTTCTTGGTCGCCAACTGTTGAGCCAACAAGTTTGGTCGATAGCCCGTCTCCTGAATCGCATCAAAGACCTTCTTGGCAACGTCAGGCCTTACGATGTTCTTGCCGTTCAGCACGCGAGAGACCGTCGATTTCGAGACGCCAGCGCGGTTCGCAACATCAAGCATGGTTACCATTCACTTACCCTTCTATAAAAAATCAGCCGACCTAAGCCAGCTAATTGTATTGCTTAGTGAAACGGCAACGCTCGCTGCCGTTTAATTGCAGGCATTCTAAATAGAGGCACCGTTAGATGCAATCACGCCTTTGTACCACTCAAAAGACTTCTTGCGCTTACGCTCTAGTGTTCCTGACTGGTCGTTGTGTTTGTCTACGTAAATGAAACCGTAACGCTTTTTCATCTCACCTGTGGTGAACGATACTAAGTCGATACAGCCCCAAGGGGTGTAACCCATTAGATCAACGCCATCGATCGCAACGGCTTTTTTCATCTCTTTGATGTGATCGCCAAGGTAGGCAATACGGTAGTCATCATTGATGCTGCCATCTTCTTCGATGGTATCAACCGCACCAAAACCATTCTCAACGATGAACAGTGGCACTTCATAACGCTCATAAAGAGACGCTAAGCAGTAACGCAGGCCTGTTGGGTCAATCGGCCAGCCCCAATCGCTCGATTTGATGAACGGGTTCTCTACTGAGTTTTCATGACCACCGTCCATCGCTTCTTCTGTTGATTGGTGAGAAGACGAGTCCAAGGTATTTGACATGTAGTAGCTAAAACCAAGGTAGTCCGCTTTGCCTTCTTTTAGGATCTGCTCATCTTCAGGCTGCATTTCGATATTAAAGCCTTTGATAGCCCAATCACGCTTAGCGTAACTTGGATAGTGACCACGAACCATGACATCAGAGAAGAAGTAGCGATCACGCATCGCTTGCTGCGCCACCATGATGTCTTCTGGCTTTGAAGAACGAGGGTAGAAAGGCACCATCGCACACATTGCACCGATCTGAAGATCTGAGTTGATCTCATGGCCTTTCTTCACTACCAATGCGCTCGCAACAAACTGATGGTGCACCGCTTGGTACATCGCTTCTTGTGGCTTTTCACATTGCGGAAACTTCACACCAGAGCACAACCAACCGAAGATGTCTGCCGATGTGTTCATCTGGTTATTGATCTCGTTAAACGTCATCCAGTATTTCACTTTGTACTGGTAACGCTCCATCACCGTGGTTGAGTACTTAACGAAGAAATCGATCACTTTACGGTTCATCCAGCCGCCATATTCTTTCGCTAGATGGTAAGGCATTTCAAAGTGGCTCAGCGTCACTACTGGCTGGATATCGTATTTCAGAAGCTCATCAAACAGGTCATCGTAAAATTTTAAGCCCGCTTCACACGGTTCGGCTTCATCGCCATTCGGGAAAATACGCGTCCACGCGATGCTGGTACGGAAACACTTAAAGCCCATCTCAGCAAATAACTTAATGTCTTCTTTGTAACGATGGTAGAAATCAACCGCCACTTGGTTTGGATAGTTTTCGCCGTCGATCACGCCATCGGTGATTCGACGTTGTACTCCATGAGCGCCTGCCGTTAACACATCGACCACGCTCACACCTTTACCATTCGCATCCCAGCCGCCTTCTAGCTGATGCGCCGCAACCGCGCCACCCCATAAAAAATCGTTTGGAAATTCGTTGTTCATACCATCACTCACTACAAGTTATTCGCTAGAAAATAGATAGGTTTAAGGCAACAAACTTAAAAGCTGCAACTCTGAAACCGATTTCAAGATACAACAAAGATACACCTTGAAACCGGTTTCAACAACAGATTTTTGAGGTTTATTTGATCATAGAGATCAAGTTGATGAGCCAAGTGATCGCTATATCTTTGATATTAACGAGAATAGAAGTATTGAGAGGGGAATAAAAATTTTGAGGTATGGAAAGACGCCGAACTAAAGGTTTAGTCCGGCAACTGGGTATTACTTTTTCCAAGCAAATGGTTCAAACGCTTTATCCACTGGCGTTTCTGCTAGGTGATTAACGTAGTTGCTGATCACTTTTTGCGACAAGCCAAGAATCACTTCTAAAACCTGTTTCTGTCCGTAGCCAGCACTGTAAAACGCTTCCACTTCTTCTTTAGAAACATTGCCACGCCCTCTCACCACACTCAGCGTGAAGTCCTTCAGAGCTTGCAGCTTCTCAGTTGGTAGGGCTTCATCGTTTCGCAGCGCTTCAGTGATCGCTGGATCAACCTTCATTGAGTGTGCGATAGCCGTATGCGCCGGAACACAGTAGTGACATTCATGTTCAACGTTTATGGTTTGCCACACAACGGTGAGCTCTTCTGCGTCGAAGGAGCTATTCGTGAACTGCTGATGCAGCTCTTTGTACGCATTAAGTATTTCTGGAGACTCAGCCATAACTGAGTAAAGGCCAGGGATCATCCCCATCTGTTTCTGTGCGCCTTCAAGAATTGCTTTACTGCCTTCTGGTGCTGTTTCAATAGTATGAAATTTAAAATTGCTCATCGTCTTTATCCTATTTGTTTTACAAAGACAACCGAACATAGGCTCAGTTGACATCAATAAAATCATATTAGAACGAACGTTCAAGAATTAAAACATCGAAGCCCAACAGTTTTTATTCATTTTTGATCTAAGTGAGAAGATTAGCTGACATGAAAACAATAAGAGCCACGATATTGACTCGTGGCTCTCTATGAAATGACAGCATAAGACTATGATTTTAAATAGACTAATCTCTATTTAATGTTCTAAATAGTACTGATCATGCGCTTGCTTGTATTGAGTGTTCTGCTCTCCAGGATAGAACTGAACCAGCTTAAGATCATCGACAGATAGGTGGATCCAACCTTCTTTTAGACGAACCCAGTTATTATCTTGGATTTGATAAACGCTTGGAAAAGTACCCCAGCCCGATTCAGATACTTGTAATTCACTAAAACGCAAAACCTGTTCAATCGGCTGGCTGTCCATATTTGGAGACTCATATACAGAAACCGCTGGCATGGTTTGTTGAGGCGTAAATTGATAGCAGCTTATCGATTCAAGTGAACGATCAAACCACTGGAATTTTTTCGCTTCGACCTAATTTACAACACCACAATCGTTGAACTGAATTGCCCATACCTGCCCATCCTGGAAGCCCAAGTACCCAATCGGCTCATCAATCACCTCGCTGGTCGTCTGACAACCGACCAACAGAGATAAACCTAGAAGACTAATAAGAGGTTGGCGCATAAAAGTATCCGAGTTGATATGTTATCAACCAAGAATAGCCCGTTTTAGACCGTAAGTTCTAGTCGATTGCCATCCGGATCGAGAACACAACTCTCATAATAACCATCACCTGTTCTTCTTGGCCCGTCTAAACGCTCGTAACCGTCTTCAACCAAGCGTTGGGTTAGATCGTCAACCGCTTGTTCTGAGCCCAATGAAATCGCCACATGAATAAACCCAGTGAACTGATCGTAGATATCATCTTTCGATTCAGGTACAGAATCCATCTCCATGATCTCCAATCGGCTACCGCTATCGAAAGACAAGAAATAAGACGAAAAGCCCTTAGTGGGATTGTGATACTTCTCATTAGAAGTTGCGCCGAAGTAATCTTGGTAGAAGCGTTTAAGTACTTCTAGTTGTTTCGTCCAAATCGCAATGTGTTCGATTTTCATGGCATTTGTTCCTAATCATTCAATCAACGACAAATAGATTAGGGTAAGAAACCGGAACATTAAACAGAACAAAATAAGGCCGCTTTGTTCCTAGATTAGTAATGCCAAGTTTGAAGATGAGCTGAACAACATTTTTGTAACACTAGCTTGTGTATTGAAACTATTTGCTCCATAGTCGCTTTTTTGAACGGTCAGGTCATACACCATGTTAAGCTTCGCTAAACTACTGATACTCGCCTCTATTTGGGGTGGCTCCTTTCTCTTTATGCGGATAGCCGCCACACCACTTGGCCCCGCTATGCTGATTGAAGCCCGCGTACTTTTTGCCGCGCTAACACTGCTGATCGTTTCGATTTATCTAAAGAAAACACTCAAGTTTACTGAGCATACCCGGCACTTCTTTATACTTGGACTGTTCAATACGGCGTTGCCTTTTCTGCTATTCGCCTACGCAGCACAAACGCTGAATGCCTCAACGTTGTCGATTCTTAACTCTACAGCGCCTATCTGGGCGGCCATCATCGGCGCGGTGTGGACTAAAACTCCACTCGAAAAGCGTGTGGTTGCAGGCCTTGGGCTTGGTGTTACAGGTGTGGGAATTCTGGTTGGCTGGGATGCAGTCAATATTGGCAGCGAAGCAATCATTCCAATTGGGGCAGCTGTGTGTGCAGCGCTTAGTTATGGCATCGCCTCTAACTACACCAAAACCGCACCAAAGGTGGAAGCGTTCAGCAACGCACATGGCAGCATGTGGGCATCGGTATTGTTAGTTCTGCCATTTGTTTTCTTTATTCCTGTAAGAGAAGCACCAGACTTAACCATCACCACATCGGTGATCTTATTGGGCGCAGTCTGTACCGGATTGGCTTACCTACTCTACTTCAACCTTATTAACGAGCTGGGGCCATCACCTGCACTTTCGGTGACCTTTTTGATCCCGGTATTTGGTATCTTATGGGGACACTTATTCCTAGATGAGCACATCGGCATCAATACCATCTTTGGTTCTATCTTTGTCATCATAGGCACCATGCTCGTTACTGGTTTATCACCCTACGCGATGCTTCAAGCAGTCAAGAGACGAAGAGCCAAACAGCCTTCATAGGCTATAGACATTCATTCACATCAATACCAAAACGGCCTCTATATTAGAGGCCGTTTTTGTTGAATCACAGTTTGAGTAGCGGTTAAGAAAATCACCACTTCCCCTTCAGAGTAAGCCCTAGCATTCCGTTCTCAACGTACCTTGGCATGAAGTTTTAGTGGATTTCGTTTCGATATTCTCTTTAACGTAACGGCTTAATCGCAGCCACGCAAAACCACCCGCCAGTACATTCGCGCATGATGCTGCGACAACGGCATATATCATTTCTCCCGTAGAAGCACCGATCCATAATGCTGGAATGTAGAAGATGAAAAGACGTGCAAACGACACATTTAACGCCTGTTTAGGTAAGCCGAGCGCATTGAACACCGACGCCACCAACATACACAATCCCAGTGGTCCGAAGCTAAATGGGATGAACAGCAAACTCACTTCAAACCAGTGCTGAATAGTCGCTTCATCCGATAGCGTAGATGCAAGTAAGCCACTACTCAGAGCTAAAACAGCCGCAATCACCAAGTGGAAAGCCAATAAGAACAGCGCCGATGTCTTCAGCAATTCTGGAATTCTATGATGCTGTTGAGCACCAAGGTAACGGCCAATCATGGGAGGAATCGACATAGTTAGTGCCAACGACATCACCAGAACGAAGCTCTCAACGCGTGACAATAGACTCCAAAACGCCATTTCACTGGTTCCCATGTGAGCAATCAACCACATGGTGAAAAAAGCGCTCACTGACGGCAAAATCTGATTCATGGTAGTTGGAATCACAGTTCTCACCAACTCAGAAGTATCCTGTTTGATCTGTTCGATGCTCGCATCAGACAAGCCAAACCAACCACGGCCTTGCACTTTGATAAGCATGTAAAGCGAACAAGTCAGGTAGCCCATAGTTGAAGCGACTGCTGCACCAACAATTCCCATATCGAGCCAGAAGATCAGAATCGGATCGAGGATCAAGTTAATGATACTCGCACCAAGAAACATACTGCCTGTGGTTTTAGTATCGCCATTGGCTCGGTAGATACAGGTCATTAAGTAGAGCAACGCAACGCTCAGTGCACTCATCAACCAAACGGGCCAATACTGATTGAACACGGCGAGCAACAATTGATACTGCTGCGGTGGCACATCAGCAATAAACGAATGGAACACCCAATCACTAAACAAAATCAGGACAAAACAGAGCAGAGCGATGGTGACCATACCCGCACCGACCGACAATGTCGCCATAGAGCTAGCTTTGCGGCTGTTTTTGGCACCAACCGCCTGTGAAATGATCGAGGTAGCCGCAACTCCCATTCCAACTTGTACGCCAGTAAACGCAGCCTGAAATGGCAGGGTGATACCGTGCACCGCGAGTTCATTGACACCTAGCATCCCAATAAAAATAGAGTCCACTAGTTGAACCATCATGATCGCAAAAACCCCCACCGTTAACGGCAAGGTTTTCTCAATCACAATGCGCAGAGTGGTTGGCAGGCTTAGCGGCATAGTTGGGCTCTTTGTTCTGTTTTCTCAGCATGCAGTATACGGAGCACACAAAGAAAGATAACCGCCAACATTCCTGAATGAGTTTCAACGTTTTGTATATAATCCCTGCACTATTCGTGATCCGTGCATTATTTAACCACTTTTGCTCTGTAACCGTGTGACACGACAAAAACTTTGCGCAGATGATCTTTGTTATAAGAATCTCTCCAGCTATTTTTTGAAGGGTTAATAATGCAAAAAATAATTCTTATCACAGGGGCGACCGATGGGATTGGCTTGGAGACCGCAAGAGTATTGGCTCAACAAGGACACCACCTACTCATTCACGGTAGAAACCGTGCCAAATTAGAGCGCGTTGCTGCCAGCTTACGTCGCCTCTCTAAGCAGGCTAACATTGAGCATTATCTTGCTGACTTATCGGTACTGGCCGAGGTTGAACAGTTTGCTCAGCAAGTGATCCGTGATCATCGCAAACTCGATGTTCTGATCAATAATGCGGGCGTATACCGCGTTCCTGAAGTGACTACCAAAGACAATCTAGATACGCGTTTTGTAGTAAATACCATCTCCCCCTACCGACTTACTCGCTTGTTGCTACCCCTTTTCGATGCCACAGGTCGCATCATTAATCTATCTTCAGCAGCACAAGCCCCAGTCGACCTTAATGCCTTAAGTAGCCCTAATGCGGGTGATATTCATGGGCCCATTTATGCGCAGAGCAAGCTCGCTCTCAATATGTGGTCAATGGAACTGGCTCAATCGCTGGCAGGACATGGGCCATCAATCATTGCCGTCAATCCAGCTTCGTTTTTGGGCAGTAAACTGGTTAAAGAGGCCTACGGCTTAGATGGCAACGACTTAGCAATTGGCGCTGACATCCTATGCCGAGCAGCATTATCAGATGAGTTTGCTGATGCATCGGGCCAATACTTTGATAATGACTCAGGGTTATTTAAGCCTCCCCACGCCGATGCTCTTGATGACCATAAAAACCAACAACTGGTAGAAACATTAGATCGCCTCATAGAGGCCAAAGCCTAATCGAAAACAGCGGTACGAATTGTGCCGCTATCTTCCCTCCTTTTGTCGCTTACCTCAACGATTAGCCGATACCCGGTGTCAGACAAAACAAAAGTTCAATTCGAGCACAACGGCAACGTGGTCTTCATCCATTGTGTCTGATATGGTGTCGCAAGAATTTCTGTCACGGATATGAGCATGACTATGAACAGACTCACAATATTAGACGGTGGTATGGGCAGGGAGCTCAAAGAGATTGGCGCTCCTTTTTCACAGCCACTTTGGAGTGCTCAAGCACTTATCGAAGCCCCACAATTTGTGACCCAAGCCCACCAGCATTTTATCGATGCCGGTGCTGAGCTGATCATCACCAACAGCTATGCATGTGTTCCCTTTCACCTCGGTGAGCAGCGTTTTTCTGAGCAAGGTTTTGAACTCGCAGAATTATCTGGAAAGCTGGCACAATCAGTTGCTAAGTCTGTTAATCACACGGTGACGGTTGCGGGTGCTATTCCACCTCCATTTGGCAGCTACCGACCAGATCTATTTAAGGCCGAGCAAGCAAAGCCTATCGTACAAACTTTGTATGACGCGCAAGCACCGTACGTAGATTTGTGGATGGTCGAAACATTATGCAGTTTGGAAGAATTCAGCGCTATTCATGACGTGTTAAAAGAGTCAGACAAACCTTGCTACTACGCCTTCAGCCTGAGCGACGAAACGGGTTCTGCAGCAACGCTGCGATCAGGGCAAGCCGTGACCGATGCTATCAAGCTGGCGGTTCAATCCGACGCAGCAGCGGTGCTGTTTAACTGTTCCGTTCCGGAAGTGATGGAGCAAGCAATCAAAGACGCTAAACAGGTATTGATTGAGTTAGGCAGCACAATTGAGATTGGTGTATATGCAAACAACTTTGCACCGATCAGCAGCGAACATGAGGCGAATGATACGCTGCAGCGTATGCGAGAACTGTCTCCAGCAGACTACCTAGTTTATGCAAAACGTTGGTACCAACTGGGCGCAACCATCATTGGCGGTTGCTGTGGTATTGGTCCTAAACACATTAAAGCGCTCAGCGACTGGAAATTAACGCTGACTGAGCAATAAAGTTATCAATCACTGCCTTGCCGTTTGCCTGTAAGGCGGTGATACCTCCTCTCCTCGTTCCTATTACTGTTTCCTCCGTCTTTTAGTTGCTCATTGCTATCACAACTCTATTTGTTCCCTGTTATAAACAAGAACGCTAGCGAGGACACGCTTTATATCGCATTTGCTTGCTCTTCTGACGCCCCAAAAGCTATGATATAACATAACATCCTATGGATATATACAGCTCTCATAATGGAAATGTTTAATGACAAAGCCCGTCGATACTGAAGCTCAGATCAAACATGTCGAAAACAACTTTAAAGCGCGTGGTAAGCAGCTAACCGCAACAAGACGCCTAGTGCTTCGTGCTCTGATTGGGTCAGGAAAAGCACTCTCTGCCTATGACATCGTTGACTACTGCCGAGATCATTTGGATAAGACGATTCAGGCTATGTCAGTCTATCGTATTCTTGAGTTTTTAGAGAAGGAGCACTTGGCTCATAAGCTCAAGGTGTCCAATAAATACATTGCTTGCTCGCATATCCTTTGTGAGCATGAACACGGCATCCCTCAGTTTTTCATTTGCTCTAAGTGTGACAAGATCAGTGAACAAACCATCGATCCTAAACTGATCATGGATCTACAATCCAATGCGCGAGAAGAAGGCTTTACCGTGATTAGTCCACAACTAGAAATAAATTGTGTTTGCGATGATTGCCTGAAACAAGAATAGACGTGCTGTGGAAGTGCGTAAATGAAAAAGCTGGGCAGGTATTACCCAGCTTCAATAAAAGGTTTTGCTCGCACGAATTACTAGAAATTGTACTCAGCAATTTTGGACGGTATACCGATATCATGCTTTGGTGCGACAGCTTTCATCGGTTCCATTTTCAGCTGGCCTTTATGAAAACAGAACTCAACCAACTCTGCTGAAGACATCTTCATTTTGTAGCCCACTTCCAAACGCTGGAACATGCCGTTGCACTCAAAATCTTCAAATTTCACTTCAAAGCCGACCAGCTGATGTTGGTGTTGGCCGTCATTAAAGTAAATGTTGTGCTGCGCAAAATCGGCTGTTTTTAGTAAGTCCAAAACCAAGTTTAATGAATCTGCTGTAAAGACAAGCATGACAATCTCTCTCTAAATTATTATCCCAATACGGTGTTATTGATTATTTAATTATTAACACTCGGGCGCACTATAGCCGACGGCCTTTAACAATTAAGTAACCATGCGTAAGGGTTTGTAATCTGTAAAACTTTCATTGATTTAATTTATGCATTACCTATGAGATAATTGTGGGTATTAGCCTATTCGCATTATGTTTTTCTTTTAGGATCCCACTCAATGTTTAAAAGGGTGTTGCAAACACTATTCCCTTCTTTAAAGGGGCAACCATCAAAAACCTCTCAAGAATCAGCAAACAATGTTGAAAGCCAATCTCAACTGCAGCAGTCAGAGGTCGCTCAAACAGCAACGTCTCAGCACACGTTAAGAGCCGATAAACCTCTCAGCCCGCATGACGCGGATTTTCTGAATTATCTGTTTGGGGAATCTCGATTGAATACGGAGTCAGATCCATTCAGTGATTTCGTTGCAGCACGTATTGAAAAACTACTTCTATCGCCAAAAGCACTGCTCAATGAACTACCAGTCATGCCTGCTTCGATCACGACTTTAATGAGTGAGCTAAAGAGTGAAGATTTCAATGTTGAAACTCTATTGAAAGTCATCGACAAAGAGCCAAGCATGGCTGCTGATATGATCAAACTGGCAAACAGCGCGCGCTACCGCCGCTCTGAAAAAGAGGTCACGGATCTAAAGACCGCATTCATGAATATGGGCTCACAAGGTCTGATTGAGGGTGTAATTAACGCCTATTTGAAAGAGTTCTCCCCAACACTGAACATCTACTGGCGACAATTTGGTGAGAAGATTTGGGATCACAGCCTGCAAACGGCCTGCTACTCAAGAGAACTACTTAAAGACAGCACTTCGAAAGAAGACGAGTCAACGGCCTACTTTGTCGGACTCATTCGTAACTTAGGCAAGATGATCATCTTCCAAGTGATGCTAGAAGCATTCCGTCATGTTGACCCGAGTGTGCCGCCGAACTCCACCGCCTTTAAACGATTGATCAACAGCTATTCCATCAAGCTGACCTACACACTTGCCAAGTTCTGGGAGCTACCGGAATCAGTACTTTTAGCGATCGCTTATCAGGAATCACAGAAGTTTTCGGCAACGCCATTAGCTATTGCGGTGCTAGAAGCCAACTACCTGAGCGAACTGCAATCTCTGTTGCGATCAGAGATCATCGATCTTGAGACTTTTGAGAAGCGCAGTGAGCAACGCTTAACACAGCCAAAATCATTAGCGATTGTCGAAACAATCAGAGCCGAAGCAGCTGAACTTAACGTTGAGTAACAGGCACTCATAGAAACGGGCAGTTACGTAAAAACAATAAAGGGGCTCCAATGGGCCCCTTTCTGATTTCTGTAGATAGTCGATTATCTTTAGCCTTGCGCGACTTCCAATACAATCTTACCGACATGGTTTTTCTTCAAGAACTGTTGCTGTGCTTGATGAATATCAGCCAATGGGAAAGACTGAGCCACGATCGGGCGAATCTGTTGTTTTTCGATTCGATTAATCAGATTTTGGAACACTTCAGGCTCAAGCACTGTACAACCAAAGAAGCTTAGGTCTTTAAGATAAAGTGTGCGCACATCTAACTCTACCATCGCACCGCCGATTGCGCCTGAGACGGCATAGCGACTGCCTGGTTTTAACACTTCCAAGAACTGCGGCCACTGGTCACCCGCCACCAAATCAATCACCACATTCACACTGTTTACGCCAAGCGTCTCAATAAGGTTCGCGTCTCGAGGAATCACTTCATCTGCACCGAGATCTAACAGTTGTTGATTCTTGCTCGGACTGGTTATCGCAATCACATGCGCGCCACGCGCTTTAGCCAACTGAATCGCGGCAGAGCCTACACCACCAGAAGCACCCGAGATCAACACACGATCACCTTCAGCGACTTGAGCACGAGTGAGCATGTTCTCTGCGGTTGAATAGGAGCAAGGAAATGAAGCGAGCTCAATGTCAGACAGTTCACTTTGAACCGCGTAAGCATGTTTAGATGCAACCTTAGTGTATTCAGCAAAGCCACCGTCGCACTCAGAACCAAAGTACCAAGGCTGAGGGAGTTCTCGACCGTACACTTCCGTTAGACATGGTTCGATCATCACACGCTCACCAATACGAGACTCATCAACTTGCTCACCCACTGCAACAATAACACCGCACACATCTGCACCTTGAATTCGTGGGAATTTCAAAGACTCACCAGACCAACTGGCATCTTCAGAATCATCGCTTTTCGAGTACCAACCAATGCGCGTATTAATGTCGGTATTGTTAACACCCGCCGCCATCACCTTAATCAGTACTTCGTTAGGTGCGGGCGTTGGAACCGCAACATCCTCTCGGTATTGCAGCATCTCTTCTCCGCCATGGCCTAACATCTCAACGGCTTTCATCGTTGCTGGTATATCAAAACTCATAATGAATCCTCAATTAACAGCGTTTTAGCTGTGCTTTTCGCAGAAGCGACGGCTGCTTGGCCGAGTACAGGCCATGCACTTGAAACGCCTTCATGCAATAGAAATAGTGGGGTAGATAACGCTTCGTTGTGACTCAACTGCCCTAGCAGCGCTCGCACTTCATGTTTGTGGTCGAGTACGGCTTGGTTGATCAACTCATTGTCAGGAAACGCAGCAATCGCATTCATCGACAAACAGCCATGCGGTGCATACTCTTCCATCCAATGTTGAAGTCGTGTAAATACGTGCTCGATGCTCTCTTCAGCGCTTTGCGGTGCTTCTTCGAGTAACAGACTTAAATAGCGCTGATGACGATGTTCAAGAGCTCCAACAATCATCGCCTCTTTGGAGGGGTAATGTTTGTACAAGGTTCTTAAGCTCACACCACAAGCTGTTTTTAATTGAGCAACACTTGGCTCTGCAAAACCGTGTTGGCTAAATGCAACTTCAAGAGCTGCGGCAATCTGTTCTTTCAACATAGAGCAATCTCAATACGTTTCAGAGGAAATACATCAACGCACTCACAAAGGTAGAATGGTTGTTCTACCCATAGGGTAGAGCGATCATTCTACCCTTGTCAATCACTGTTGATAGTCAGCCATCTGATAACTAAGCCTTCGCTATCTAAAACCTCACTAAATCAACTTGTTACCAGTTCCGACTTTCTGTTCTTTTTTTGATTAGAGTAGGTCGCGGAGACTGAAATAACACCGCACACAACTAAACTAACACCAAGATTTTGCCCGACGCCAACCAAGGCCAGTCCGCCTCCAATCAACAAATAGTAGAGCAAGCCAAACAGCGCGCCGGCGCTGCCTACTTGAGCGCGATAGTCGATCAAGGCTTTGCTCAACACATTAGGAATCGCAATCCCAAATGACATCACCACCAGCATCATAGGCAATAGAAACATCACTTGGTCTTGAGTCACCCATACACCAATGCCACCGACTAACAGCAGTAGCGCGGCGAGTCTCAAAAGTTGTTGTGACGTGTTTCCGCGTGCCAGAAGTGCTTTGTTTAGGTAGCTCCCAATGAGCGTGCCAAGGCCAAGCACTATGCCGCTATAACCGAACTGCTCATTGCTCATCCCCAACTGAGCAAAAGTAAATGCGCCCAATTGGTAATATGAAAAAAGGGCAGCGTTGTAAGCGCTCACTAGCAGTGCAGATAGCCATATTTGGCGATCTTTGAGCATGGTTAAAGCGAGCGATTTAAGAGCAACGCTAGTATCAGACTGTTTTGTTTCAGTTTCAGACAGCTTAGTTTCAGGCAACGTAACGAGGCTATGTAACAACGCGGCTAACGCCATCAGCAGCAATGCTAAGAAGACCCACTTATGTCCACCCAATGCACTTAACTGGCTTCCCAACAACATGCCTAATACAGGACTGATGGATATACCAATCCCCATATAGGCGAAGACCTTGCTTAACTCTTCACCGGTGAAGCAGTCTCTCAGCATGGTTTGCGTGACCACAGACCCCACAGCGATTCCAAAAGCACTCAATGCTCGCGCCATCATCAGCACAGTGAAACTCGCAGTAGAGATAGCGATACTCGCCGCAATCACAAATAGCATTAGGCCGAGTAACATGGTGATGCGTCTTCCTAAGCGGTCAGCCAATACACCCCATACCACTACACCAAGTGCAAATGCGCCGAAATAGACAGAGAGGGTTTGCGCCGCTTGCGAATAACTGACGGCATAAGCGTCAGCAATAGACGTCAACGCTGGGCTATAAATGGTTTCTGCGACCTGGGGAAGCATCAATAGCAGCACCATTTGCCACAATGACGGTTTTGTTTTCATGGTTGTTTCTCCGAATCAATCAACTTGACGCGCAGTGTAGAGCAACCTACCCTTGCCCCATTAGCAACATTAAAACCAAAAACATCAAGATTCGGACAAATGGCACTGATCACTCCCAACACTCATTTTGATGCTGATTCCATCGAGGCAAAGGTGGTGGGAATTGCAGCTGATGTCGGACAACACGATTCTGGGCTTCATCAGCACCAAAAAGGGCAGCTACTTTATGCACCTCACGGCTGTATTACGCTGACCTTAGAGCAAGCCATTTGTATTCTTCCGCCAACCAAGGCTGTGTGGATACCTCCAGGTACAATGCATCGCGCACAAATGACTAATGTGGTTGCTTACCGTTCTATTTACTTCGACGTGGGTGAGTTTAGTTGCCCTGACACCATTACAACCGTGGATGTCGATGAGCTCCTCAAGGCGCTCATCAATCGAATGGCATTGTGGGATTGGGATATTGAACCTGAGCGAACCAGCAAGGCAACAGAGCTGTTTTGGGAAGAGTTTTACAATGCGCAGACTCAAGCTTTAGTGCTGCCGCTACCACAAGATCGTCGGTTGACTAGGTTTCACCAGCAAGTGCCAAAGCCTGAGTTCTTACCGCCAAGCCTAACCGAACTTGCTGACCAGTCAGGTGCGAGCACCAAAACGATGAGTCGCATTTTTAAAGCTGAAACGGGCATGAGCTACCAAGATTGGCGTAAGCAGTGGCGGTTAATGAAAGCCATTGAACTGCTCGCCACCCCACTGCCCGTATCTGAAGTCGCATACGAACTCAACTTCTCGTCTGATAGCGCCTTCATTGCCTTTTTCAAACAGCAGACAGGCAAGACACCACTGGCGTTTAACCGCTAAGTCTGCACATATGTGTGAGCGCATAAAAGAAAAGCCAGGGTCTTTAAATAGACGCTGGCTTTTCGATTGAACTAAGCAAAGGATAGAGTGCTAATCAATTAGCATCAGTGAATCAAGGATCCCTTGTCCACTATGAATACCGCCTTCATTTTCACTGGCCGGTTTACTGCGAATTAGGTACCCCGCATAACCGTTCAACTGTGTCATCGGCTCCCCTTCAAAATAGACGCTGAACAAGCCAATTTCGCTGACTAAATCGTTGACCAAACTAGGTCGAGTGTCTCGCACAGCGACAATTGGCTTATCTCGCTCATGTGGGTAAATTCTTTGCATTAACGCCCAAGCGTCGTATTCACTTGGCTTTAGCTGTTGCAACTTAGCCGATATTTCGTCCCCAAATACGCAGTGACCACCGCCCTCGCCTTGGTTCTTCAATACCCAGTCTCGTTTATCTTCTTGAGCCTTGAACCACGCCATCGTCTGCTGATTAATTGGCTTCATATCCGCTAACACGCTTTGAACCAGCTCGGCCTCGGCTAGGGTTAGCCCCCAACGACGATACTCATTAGCTGGCATCATAGTGAGCAACATTTGCATGGTTTTGCTGGTTGCTAATTGTTGGCTAATGGTGGCGTTCATTGCAACATGATGCTGCTCTATGAACAGACGGGTCTGGCTCAGTGTCTGACAACATACATCTTCATTTCGCTCTGGCATCCAGTAGTCTGAATACTGATATCCGGCTCTCAGATAAACCACATCAACACCACCGACATCATTAAGCAACAAGCGTTTGTCATCGCCGCTGCTCAATTGACAGCTCAGTTGCTCAAAGGTGCGGCGCACCGTTCTCACCCCCAATTTCTGAAGCTCTAACTCCAGCAGGTGTTGGTCATAAACGTTATCTTCGTTGTTTTGTACCACCATCAAAAACGTAGGTTTACCCGAGTCGGAGAAATGGTGTTTGACGTTTCTCGCCGCGCTCGCGATCCCCAATGCCAACTGCTCTAAGCCACTGTTTTCTGCAGGTACAGCAGATGGGTCTTCTAGCCACGAGGAGAAATCTTTTGGCCACTGATTGCTCAGAAACGCGTGCAACTCAGTCGCTTTTTGCCCAAAAGGCCCCATCCCGGCCGCGATACCATTAAACTCCACGACTTTCGCGCCATGCTCTCGGTCATCCATATAATCGGTACGCATTAATAGCAATGGTCTGCGTGCAGGAAACTGACGATGTGTAGCATCACCATGAGCCTCACGATGCAATGACATCAGTCGTCCGAAAAATGGATCGGCTTTGGCCATATCACCTAAAGATGCCTGCAAAAAGTCATGATCTTCCGAGACATTGTGAATCAACTTGGTCATCAACGGCACAACACGCTGCAAATATTCAAAGCTCTCGCGTTTCATGGTCATCGGCGCGACGCTAAACGGACAGTGTCGCGCTGTGTTGTCCGCTTGTCGGAACGCGACGCCATGCATAATTGCCCATTCACAAGCTTCTTGTACAAGCTGTTGTGGAACTAACGATTGAATATTGGTTTTCATACTATTTCTTTAATTTGCTAGAAGCACCCTGGGTAAGACGACGCTAATTCCCAAAAGACGAAAAACGACAAAATTAATTTCAACTGTTGGTTTTTAAGGAGAGCTGGCCCAATTAAGGCTTAACGAGTTTGTTCGATAATTAACTCTCTCAGCCACTTATGACTGGGCTCAGAATCGTAATAACGGTGCCAGAGTAAAAACAACCCACCAGGGACAAGCTCCATAGGAATCTGTTTCATCACAAGCTCACCACTTTCAATGTAGTCCCTTACTGAGTTATAGGGATAACACATCAACAGATCGCTTTGCTTACAAAGCTTTACTGCACTCGATATATCAGACACGTTAGCCGCCTTGTTAATCTTGAGCTGCTTCGCTTGCAGTATCTCTAGCAATAACCAATCGCCAACCCCACCCGTCACCAGCTGAATGTGTCGATATTTGAGGAAGGTGTTTAGGTTCCACTCTTCCTTCAATGCTGGGTGATCTTTACGCATTAAGCAGACTGAATAATCTTGAAGTAGCTCAACGTAATTGAGATCAGAAGGAATACTATGTACGTGCGTGCTGGCGCGCTCGTCTAGCTCGAAAATGCCAATACCGAAGTCCACCTCTCGCTTTAACAGGCGTTTATAGGTTTCACCGGTCCATGTCGTGCTGTTTATGGTGATGTTCGGAGCTTGTGCAAGCGCATTAGGCATAAACTTAGGGTAAATAGCGGTGTAGGCCGTCTCGACGAGATCAATGTTAAAGGTGCGCTCACTACCAAGAGGGTCGAAGTCCTCTGGTACAGTAAGCTGCTCAACTTGGAGTAATATCTGATGCACTTTCGGCGCAATTTCCAGTGCTTTGGGCGTTGGAAACAGACCTTTAGACTCACGTTCGAACAAAGGATCATCAAACAAAGTCCGAAGTTTTGTGAGTTGTTTACTCACTGCTGATTGGCTCAAAAACATTCGCTGTGCGGTCTTGCTTACACTGCGCTCTTCGAGTAAAACGTGCAAGCAGAGCAAAAGATTCATATCGCATTTCAGTAATCGCTTCACATCAACCATGATATTCCTCAGATTCACATCAAAAATGATTTTATGTCACTTTCAATCATATCATAAAGTTGGTAATTTAGACCCATATAACCTATGAGTTAACTACTCAAGAATAATAGAACTAAGGAATACTCATGAACTTTCTAGCACTCCCTAAGATTGATCTTCACTGCCACCTAGACGGAAGCGTTCGTCCAGACACCATCATTGATCTTGCAAAGCAATACGATATTGAGCTACCTGCAGACCGTGATGCCGTAGTTGAGTCTCTTACTGTGCCAGAAGACTGTAAGAACCTAGATGAGTACCTAGCGTGTTTCTCTCTACCACTTAAAGTAATGCAAACGGAAGAAGCGATTGAGCGTATCTCTTACGAGCTTTACGAAGACGCAGCTCTTGAGAACGTGAAATACCTTGAAGTGCGTTTTGCACCTATTCTTCACGTAAATAAAGGTCTGTCGCTTGATACTATCATCGCAAGCGCTGTGAAAGGCATGAAGCGTGCAGAAGAGAAGTACGACATCAAAGGTAACTACATCCTTTCTGTTCTCCGTATGTTCCCGAAAGACTCTATCAAAGACGTGATCGATGCAGGCCAAGCTTACCTAGGTAAAGGCGTTGTAGCATTTGATATCGCAGGCGGTGAGAAGCCTGGTTTCTGTGCAGAGTTCCCTGAGTACACAAAATACGCTATCGAAAAAGGCTACCGTGTGACAGTACACGCTGGTGAGCAATGGCACGGTCAAAACGTTTACGACGCGGTAACGCTACTAGACGCTGAACGTATTGGTCACGGTGTTCACATCCAAGGTAACGAAGATGCGTACAACATCGTGAAAGAGAAGCAAGTAGCGCTAGAAACGTGCCCAACAAGTAACGTTCAGACTAAGTGTATCCACAAGTTCAGCGACCACCCAATCTCTGAATTCCAGAAAGACGGTATCGTGGTAACGATCAACACTGATAACCGCACAGTATCGAACACAACCATGACTAACGAAGTTAAGCGTGTTTGTGAAACGTTCGACCTAACCAAAGAAGATTACGCTCAAATCTACAAATACTCTGTAGAAAACGCCTTTGCTTCAGACGAAGTAAAACAGCACCTAATGAGCTTTGCAGACCAAATCTAATAAGGTTTGAGTAACGCAAAATAAATCAGGAAGAGAAAGGCGAAAGCTTTTCTCTTTTTTATTACCTATTTGTTGTTAACCTATATTCAAAATTGACTAACGAGTAGTACAGAGATGAAAACAGAACTCGAAAAAATGTTGTCAGGCGAGATCTTCGATGGCGCCGATCAAGAAATCGACCAAATGCGTACTCATGCGCTGCATGCTCTCTCTGAATTTAACCGAAGTACAGATGCCTCTCAGCAAGAGCGCTTGCAAGCCAACCTATTTGGAAAAGTCGGTAAAAGTATCGTACGAGCTCCCTTCCATTGCGAGTTCGGCAAGACCATCGAGATAGGTGATGACACCTTCATCAATATGAATGTGGTGATGCTAGATGGCGCGAACATTAAGATCGGCAACAACGTCATGATCGGTCCGAGTGCACAGCTCTATACTGCTTCTCACTCATTGGATCATCTAAGCCGTCGTAAATGGGAAACCTTTTGCCAACCAATCACTGTTGAAGACGATGCTTGGATTGGTGGTAACTGCGTGATCAATCAAGGAGTCACCATTGGTGCCCGCTCGGTGATCGCTGCAAACTCAGTAGTCAACAGCGATGTACCACCTGATTGCCTCTATGGCGGAACGCCAGCAAAGCTGATTCGCAGGCTCGATGTTGATAAGCAAAGCAGCTAAACATACTGATAAAAACGGCCATCACAATGATGGCCGTTTCTATTACAAGTCAGTAGTTTTTTTAATGCAGCTTAATGCTTAACAGAACTCAGCACCTGCAGAGACAATGGTTGGAGCGCCAGCTGACGCATTAGAGCGATAGATAACAACACACGTCTCATTGTCTTGAGCATTCGCAAAAGAATAAACGATGACTTCATTAGGAACGGTTTCCGCATGTGCTCCTAGCATTTTCCAGTCACTATTGTCACCTCTCAAACCCTGAACTGCATTTCCAATACCGAGCTCTGAAGCCATCGGGTATCCATAATCAACCGCAACACCCTCGACAAATGAACCACCGGACGCAGAGGCTGGTTGGTTCTCAATACCTTGTACAGCCGATTTCCCATAAACAATCGCTACAGCCCCTTCCATTGCTCCGGCTAAACCGCCCAAAGCTGCTGCTCGAGCGTCTGACTGTAAACCTAAGAATTTAGGTGCCGCTACAACCGACAACAAACCCAAAATAACAATAGCTACCACTAACTCTAAAAGAGTAAACCCTTGTAATCTTTTCATTCACTGCTCTTATGTTACCGTACTTAATTCATTATATATTAAGTGGTTAACCATTTATATGGAATTTTGCACCATAAAATGATTTAGAGCATCATTCACCTCAAAATATTGATTAACCGAGCAAGGCAACGCCATGCATCAGCACGACACTGGATGTGAGGATCCCCCTCATGCCCATGTACCCTTCTGGCAATTGGTTTTGAGGTTGAGGTCTGAGTTGGTATTCAGAGAACCAGACTGCGATATACCCCGCCGCTAGCACTGTGATAGTGAGACTGGTGCTACCTGCTCCTTGCAATAACGCAGCCCATGCAATCAACAGAAAAACATTACTCAAAAGTAGCGCTTTGCGACTCAAGCTTTGCTCTGGGTAGTCAATGGCTCTGCCCCACAGCACGCCAGATAGAAAACTCAGAATGACCACACTGTAGCTAATGAAGAGCTGAGCTCCTCCCAAAGAAAAAAACTGAGCGTCTAACAGCATCAACAACAGACCGAACGCAAAAGGTATCAGGCCAAGATAACCTAGCCTTATCATGGTGCTTCTTGTTTGTGACATATCGCCTCCCTACAGTTGCTGCTCAATGGCATTGACTAAAGTAGCGCTTGAAGGTGAAGTCGAACTTCCGAATGTCCCTACCACATTGCCATCTTTATCAATCAGGTATTTGTAGAAATTCCATCGCGGAGCAACGCCTGCTTGCTTCTTGATTTCACTAAACACAGGGTTGGCGTCAGGCCCTGAGATTGAAGAGCGCGCCATCATCGGGAATGTCACGCCATAATCTAGATAACACACTTTGGCACTGTCTGCCTCGCTGCCTTTGTCTTGACGGAAGTCATTACTAGGGAACCCAACCACTGTGAAGTTCTTATCTTTGTACTCCTGATGGAGTGCTTCAAGCTGACCAAACTGAGACGTGAATCCACACTGGCTTGCTGTGTTGACAACAAGTAAGGTCTTGCCACGAAACTCCTCACACAAGTTAACCTCATCCGTAGAGTTCAAGAGACGTTGTGAGCCTTTTAGTATATCTGGGCACGATGACGCGTTAGCCACAAATGGTAGCGTGCTCAGGCAGAGTGTGACCAAGCTAAGTTGATATTTATTCATCCGTGTATCTCAGTTAGTAACAATATTGGTTTTACTAGTTAAGGTCGGTTTTTGATCACTTTCCAGCGTGATTTCCCAACATGCTGTTTCACCTTATGTGTTAGAATTTTGAACCACAGGCAGTGCGCTGAGTCTCTGATTTAGTTAACTATAATTTAGTCATGATGAGTGTTTTTGGGTTCTGAGAATGAAGAAGTATGAATTAGTTGTTCAAGATATTGTTAGTAAGATCTGCCAGAACAGCATCAACCATAAACTCCCTGCAGAACGAGAACTCTCTGAGATCTATGGGCTGTCTCGATTTACGATTCGTAAGGCTTTGGCTAAGCTCGAAGCGATCGGCATGGTCAAATCTAAAGTGGGTTCAGGTTACTTTGTTAATACCGCACTTATCGGTACACCGCTTGTTTACAACTCAATTACTGAGAACAGCTTCGAAGAGATCTCCTACAAAAAACTTCAGCTTAATAAAGCTCTCCCTGATCAACATGAACAGCAGATATTTTCACTCACAGATGATGAGTACATCTGGAAAATTAGACGCCTACGATTGATCAACAACAAAGTGGTGCAAGTAGAAGAAGCAAGAATACCCGTTCGTATATTCCCCGAGATGAACGCCGATATCATCGAAAGTTCCATTCAAAAGCATGCCTTATCTATCGGGCTTGAAATCGACAGCTACCTCACCACTTATCAGGCAGTAAACGTATCAAAGGATGATGCTGAATTACTTGGCTGTAAGAAAAACGCTGCGGCGATGAATATTACCAATCGAGGCTTCTTGGCTTCAGGTGAACTGTTTATCGTCAGTGATATTATCGACATCAACTACCAATGTACCTATCACACACCATTCAATAGCGAAAGCATGAGCTACAGAGATAAGAAGTAACGAGTTTAAAAACGGCAAGTTACACGATACAAACAAAACAACCCGCTCGATGGCGGGTTGTTACTATTTGCTCATGCGCAATTCTTAGAACTCATAGTACAAACGTACACGTGCACCAAAGTCATCATCTTCTGAGAATGCACTTACGTTATTAGTCTTGTTTTCGACCGTGGTGTAATAAGTGCCCAGTAGGACAGAGAAATCCTCAACTTCTAATACGTTTTGGAACTCGTAAGACGCATAACCTGTGTTCACTTTTACATCGCCTTGTGCCCATGTTGAGTCATACTCATTCGCACCATAAACATAGCCCAAGCCAAAATTGTTATACAACGCGTTCAAACCAACGCTGGCATTAGTCTCATCAACTGCATCAAGGTAAGCAAAGTTAGCGTTTACATTCCATGAACCATGGTTCCAGTTACCCGTCAAACCATAACCGGTACGATCTGAAATGTCCTTGCCGTTTACATCAACGATCGCATCACTGATTAGGTTAGTTTCTATCGATGCAGCGACTGTAAAATCACCCATGTTATACGCGACAACTGGACGAACAAGGAACGAGTCTTTCACGTTGTCGTGGTCTACGGCTGTGCCGTGATAAGTATCAGAGAATAGATCTGAACGGTCACCAATCATGGTTCCGATTTCTAAGTAAAGGTTGCCAAAGCTCTGGTTATACATCAGCTGACCATCTGAGCCACGACCTCGTGCTTCCTTCATCTGGTATACGTAAGCACTATCACCAGTGTATAGCTCATTCGAAGTATCGCCAGAGTATTCAAGGAATACATCTAACCCGACAGGGAACATATCGTATGCTTCAAAACGACCCGCTTTGATCGCCCAGCTATCTTTCTTACCAAACTCAAAATAAGCATCATCGAGGGCAACATTACCCGTACTCTCGAATAGAGGCTGAGCCTTTACTCCTACATAGTGACCACTTGTGGTGTACTTCTCACCGGCGAACTCAATCAGAACTCGGCCATCTTGGTTGAACTCTGCATCGCCGTTTTCGTTTGACTCTCTGTCTTGGTAGTTAAAGTTCAATTCAACGTTACCACCAACTGAGAAGTTCCCCTCTTCATTATCCACAATTGCGATACCTGCATTGGCAGCCATTGCAGATGAAACCAGTACCGCAGCTAAAGACAGCTTGAATGTGCTTTTCATATTAACCCTATATAGCATTTTATAGTAATGTGTTGCATAGCAACTTTCTGATAATCAAGTTGAAGTTTATGGACAGTATTCGACTTAATTTCTACGACGTATATTTACGAAATAACTAAGCGCTCACAATGCTATGGAATTATATTTGCAGACCTAAATCACTGTTTTATATTTATTTTAAAACCCTTTAACTTCAATAACTTAAACATAAAAACAAATGGATAAAATAAAACATTATCTATTTAATAAGACAAAACTAGATAATGTATGAATTGTGAAAAATCATTGTTTACCTCTGTACATAAAATCAATATAAATCCAAACCATGATTAATGAATATGCACAACACATTTCATAATGAAAATAATATTGAAATTAGCTCGTAGGATATGATTGGCATAGATACCAACCTATATTCATATTTCTCTTTTTCTAATGAAGTAATATTTTCAGTTTAATAAGTTGGGAACAATTAACGTTGATATATGAGTATCCACACTACAGGGATACTTATAGTCAAATTAATAATATATCTGGTATAACGTTATTAGAAACTGCTTGATAACAATGGGAAAGTATAGGTTTTTCTAGTGAAGAGCATAAGCTTTGAAGAGGCTATTATTCATTGATAAAGCTAAACAATACTTATAAGAACTTTACATAAAAAAATAGCCACTGAACGTGGCTATTTGAGGGTAATTTCTATGGTGTATGAATTGCACCATCTGGGAGTCGGCTCTGTGTCCACTCGTGAGGACGGTACATCACTGGGAATTCCTGTGCCATTTCACGATCCATTTCGACACCGATACCCGCGATCTCTGAAGCGTATAGGTAACCATCAACGGGTTCTGCTGCGTTCGGGAATACTTTATGAGTGTTAGCGTTGTACTCCACATGCTCTTGAATAGCAGCATTATGTAAGTGCACATTTAAGTGAGTGTTTACTGCTGCGCCAATTGGTGTCATGTCTGGCGGACAATGCCATGCGATACGCACACCGAAGGTCTGACATAGATGTCCCAATTTCAGAGCTGGTGTAATTCCACCAATCTGTGAAACGTGACAACGGATGAAGTCAATACGGCGATTAACAATCAGAGATTTCCACTCTTCAGGATTGTTAAACAGCTCCCCCAATCCCAATGATACCGAGCTTTGGCTACGAATGTTATCTAGCCACTCCGTTTGGTTTGGCGGCAAAATGTCTTCGATGAAGTAAGGCTTGTATTGCTCCACCTCTTTTGCAAACTGAATAGCTTGATTTGGGAAAAGGCGTTCGTGCACATCATGTAAGATGTGGAATTTATTGCCATATTTCTCTCTCAACGACTTAAACATGGTTAAGGTATTGTCCATGTACTGATCTTGGTCGTAATACGAACCTTCAGTCGGGTTTTGAGTCGCATGTAGCTCCGTCGGTACACCACCATAGAAGCCTAATTGACAACGTATATGACGATAGCCTTTATCTAAAAATGAATCGACTAGGTCATAAATACCTTCCATCGTATCGCTGGTTGCATGTGTATAGACTGGAATAGCATCGCGAGCTTTACCACCAAATAGTTGATGCAGCGGCATGCCAGCAAGTTTTGCTTTGATATCCCACAACGCCATATCAACGCCAGATATCGCATTATTAATAACAGGACCATTGCGCCAATATGCATTAACCATCATCATTTGCCATAAGTCTTCAATGTTATTGGCATTTTTTCCAATGAGAATAGGTTTTAAATATTCGTCAACCATGGTTTTTACAGCCAATGGTCTTTGTTGGAATGTCGCACAACCAAAGCCAGTCACACCCTCATTCGTTTCAACGATTACGGTAATGAGGTTATGTCTATCCGGTTTTGTAATAACGCATTGGACGTCAGATATAATAGTTTCTTTCACAATTAAATAACCTAAACTTAGTCAACTCCTATTATCTAACCGTGTTAAAAACCACATTTCAAGCGCTAAATTTTGGTCAAAAATAATTGGTACGTTAAGTGATTTTTTTTCACAAACAAAACATACCAATTGCCGAAAAATGGTAAAAAATAAATTATTAGAAATTTAATTGTGATTGGGATCTCTTTTTATCCCATTGGATTAAAAACGCTTATCGCTATGATTGCTCGAGTTAAATATCTCCCAGTAACAGGTGTTGTATGCAAATTGTTGAAAAGAATGATGCTGTTATTAATAACTCAAAGTCATCACCCAAAAAGAAAAGTTTTAATGAAAATATACAGTTATTAGTCTCTGCTCTTGGCGGTGAAGATAACATTGTGAGTATCACTCACTGTATGACTCGATTGAGATTCAAATTGGCAGATGAGTCTTTGGCTGATGAAGATGCTGTCAAAGCGATTTCAGACGTAAAAGGCATGGTAAGCCAACAGGGTCAAACTCAAGTGATCATCGGCGTAGAAGTTGAAAAATGGTTTAACGCGCTGTCAGGCACACAACAAGCTGACGACTCTGTCGCTGACGAAATAGAAAAAGGCAAACTGTTCCAAGGCGTGATGCGCATCGTCGCTGGTATCTTTGGTCCGGTTGTTCCTGCTATCGCGGGTGCCGGTATGCTGATGGGTCTATTGTCAGGGCTTATCGCGACCAATGTTATCTCTGAAACCTCAGATACGGTGTACTTCTTCCGCTCTATCTCTGTAGCTGTGTTTTTCTTCCTACCTATGCTGGTCTCTTTCTCTGCAGCTAAGGTGTTTAAAGTTAATGAGTACATCGCACTAGCAGTTTCTTCAGCCATGCTGGCGCCACTGCTGGTTGAGAAGGCAACACTACTTAAAGACGCTGGCGCTGCGCCAGAGCTAACAGTACTTGGTGTTGTTCCTATCGAACTGCTGAACTACGGCGGGGCGATCGTACCAGCTATTTTAGCGATTTGGTTGCTGTCTAAGGTGACACCTCTCGTCGATCGACTAGTACCATCTTCAGCGAAACCGGTATTTACCCCTCTACTTGCGTTTACCGTGACTTCAACAATCACCCTATCTTTTGTTGGTCCTGCAGGTATCTGGCTAAGTAACGGGGCTGGTTGGGTAATGAGCTCACTGCTTGAGATCTCGCCTACACTAACAGGCTTTATCTTTGGTCTAACTCGCCCGATCACGATTGTGTTTGGTATCCACCATAGCATGACGCCAATCAGCCTCAACAACTTCGCGTTGTACGGTAAGGATCTGCTAATGCCAATCATGTGTCTGGGTAACATGGCGATTGCGGGCGCAACCATGGCTATCTGGCACAAACAACGTAAGTATGTTTCTAAAGAGCAGTCTTCAATTACTGCGGGGTCAAGTGTAACAGCTATCTTAGGTATCACAGAGCCAGCTCTGTTTGGTGTTCTAACCAAGTACACCAAAGCAATGATGACTGCGAGTCTAGCTGCGGGCGTATTCGGCGCTATCTCTGTAACGATTGACACTCACCTAACGAGCTACATTTTATCTTCGGTATTCAGCTTACCTGCTTACCTAGCTAGCGGTACTCAGAACTTTATTCAAGCACTGATGGGCGTAGTAGGTGTATTCGCACTCTCTTATGTTCTGACAATGCTACTTGTAAAGCTCGACAATAAGTAAATCCCCTGCCTCACCACTGTGGGGTTAAACGAGCCAAGCGTGATCGTCGCTCCTGATGATCACGCTTTACTTCTCTAACCTTCATTCTAAGTTTCTCTTTCTAAGGTTTATTCTATGACCCATATCGCAATCATCGGCGAATGCATGATTGAGCTAAATGGTGCGCCCTTTGGCAACATGCTCCAAAGCTATGGCGGGGACACACTGAACGCTGCGATATATTTGAACCGCAGCCTCAAACAAGATGTGGATTTTTCTAACGTCCGTACGAGCTACGTAACCGCGCTTGGCACCGATTCAATCAGCCAAGAAATGACCCGTCGTTGGCAAAGTGAAGGGATATCAACAAACTTGGTACTAAGCGACCCCAAACGCTCTCCAGGGCTCTACCTAATTCAATTGGACGATGAGGGCGAGCGCACCTTTCTGTATTGGCGCAATGACTCCGCGGCGCGCTATATGGTTCAACACCCTGAATTTACGGATGTAATAACTCAGCTTGATAATGCTGACATGGTCTTTTTCAGCGGCATTTCTCTGGCTATTTTGCCTGACGCAGACCGAGTTGAACTGCTAGCTAAGATAGACAAGTTGCGTAACAACGGCGTTAAGACTGCATTTGATAGCAATTACCGTCCGAAACTTTGGGAAAGCATCGCTACAACCAAAGAAGCGTACTTACTTGCTTATCAAGCGACCGACATCGCACTCGTTACCTTCGATGACGAACAGTTGATTTGGCAAGACAAAACGCCGCAAGACACAATTGCGAGACTGCATAAACTCGGCGTACAAATCGTAGTCGTTAAGATGGGCTCTGAGGGCTGCTTGATCAGCGAAAACCCAAACCAAGATCCAGTCTCTATCCCAACAACACCGGTCACCAACGTGGTTGATACGACCTCTGCAGGTGACTCATTTAATGGTGGATTCCTTGCACGTTACTTAACAGGCGGAAGCGTTGCACAAGCGTGTCAACATGGTAACGCGCTGGCTGGGTTAGTCATCCAGCATCATGGGGCAATCATCCCACAATCTGTCACAGACACTCTTTCTACTCTTATCGAGAAATAAACTCATGCTAACTATTAACGATCAATTAAAAGCACTAAAAGTAATTCCAGTTATCGCCATCGACAACGCGCAAGATATTATTCCACTTGGCAAAGTGTTAGCTGAAAACGGCCTACCTGCGGCTGAAATCACGTTCCGCTCTGACGCGGCGATTGAAGCCATTCGCCTACTTCGCAGAGCACAACCTGACATGCTGATCGGCGCTGGGACTATCATCAATGGTGAGCAAGCTTTGGCTGCTAAAGAGGCAGGCGCGACATTCGTCGTGTCACCTGGCTTTAATCCAAACACAGTTAAGGCTTGCCAAGAAATTGGTATCGACATTATCCCTGGGGTGAACAACCCAAGCACAGTCGAGGCTGCTCTAGAAATGGGGTTAACAACACTCAAATTCTTCCCTGCAGACGCTTCTGGTGGCATTAGTATGGTCAAGTCATTGGTTGGTCCATACGGTAATATCCGACTTATGCCAACGGGCGGAATTACACCAGGTAACATCGACAACTATTTAGCGGTGCCAGAAGTGCTTGCTTGCGGAGGTACATGGATGGTGGATAAGAAATTGGTAGAGAGCCAGCAATGGGACGAGATTGCTCGCTTGACCCGCGAAATTGTAGAACAAGTCAAACGCTAAACAAAGAATGGCCAGATCCTGTTAGGTTCTGGCCTTTTTGCTTTTACTCGGCTCTCGATACCTCACCAACAGCCACTACAACTTATACCACTATCAGCTGTTTAGATAAGGGGCCACCAGCTGTCGGATGTTAACATTGGCGCCAATTCTCGCAGCCAATAGATACATTCCTCCAATCTTTCTGTGCAGGAATAAAGCGTCAGCCGGAGGCGTGTGCCAATACTCTTGCTCCATACTCAAAATCGTTCCAGCCTCTCGCAGTCGCTTGGCGAGATCACTGCTCTTAAAGTCATACTCACCTTCAACCAACATAGGCTCACAGGCCATTTTCACGAGGTTCAATACCGCTTGTCGTTGGCTATCAACAATGGTGTCGCTAAAGAAGCCAATATCTTCTAAGGCTCGATTAAGACCTATTTCATCACCTTCAATCACAGAACGAAACACCTGACGATAGCCGTTACTGAATTTGTCGCTGTATTCTCGCGTCGCTCCAAAATCGAGCAGGCCAATCTGGTTGGTTTTTTCATTGTAGAGATAGTTAGCGAAGTTAGGATCGGTTTGTACCATCTTGAGTTCAAATAGCTCCTTAAACAACAGCTCAAGCAGACTCGTCATCACAAAATTGCGCGTTTCCTGTGACGCATGTTCTACCGATTCGACCGATTGCCCCTCAATAAACTCCATTGCAAGTACTGCATCAGAAGAACTCGGTAGATGAACTTTCGGTACAACAAAATGAGCATCGGCCTGCAACGCTTGATGGTAACGTATCGCGAATTGTGCCTCTCGTTGATAGTCGGCTTCATCATGCAGCTGCTTCTTCGCTTCTTCCAATAAGCCCTTATAATCCACTGATTCGGGAATCAATCCGACAACTTTTAGTAAGGTGCCAACGTTGTCAACGTCGCTATCAATACTCTTGCGAATACCGGGATATTGCACCTTCACCGCCAACTTATCACCCGCGTCACTGTACGCTTGATGCACCTGTCCAATTGAGGCGCTCGCGATGGGCTTGAAGTTAAAAGCGATGTATTCCGACTTCCAATCCGATCCTAGTGAATTTTCCAGTACCTGATTCAGTTGTTTGGAAGGGAGAGGGTCCGCATCCGAGCGTAGCCTACTTAGTATGTCCGCAAGTTCCGGTTCAAGAACATCACCGGCATCCATCGACAGCATTTGGCCAAGCTTCATTGCCGCTCCTCGAAGATGCGCAAGCTGCTCGGTAAGACGACCGACATTCTGTGGTGTCAACAACAAGTCGCGTGCTTTCGGCCGATTACCTTGCACGATTTGCTTTGTCCCTTCAGTTAGTACGTTTCCGGCAACACGAGTCGCCAACGACGCAAACTTACCGAAACGTGAAATTCTGTGGGTTGGGATATTCCTTTCTTTTGCCGACATAAAGACTCCGTCAAAGTTAACTGCTCAGTATACGAACAGAAAAGTACTTTGGATGATTGCAAATACGATTATTTACATGAGTTGCGTATCCCCCAAAAGGTCACACTTCTACACAGGGAGATTTTATAAAATACCCTACCAAATCAAAGAGTCACTTGCAGTAGTTAATAGGTTTAATGACATAGGCTTAGCGCTCATTAATGAAAGGTAACTTTACTTTCAAACACACTCTGAAAGCTGATATTAAAGTCATTTACTTAATCAAGCCAAGCGCCATAAGGCTTTGAAAATTAACAAATCTATCGATTGTCTTTCTAATTCAAACAGTAGAAACGTGATATTCAGTCACGGACTTAAATTCTCTCTCAAATCCCTTTGCAAAGGTCGGAGATCTGACCTAACTTCAATTATGTGCAAAGTAGCATAACAGTCGGTAACCTTGGAGTACGACTGGGAGATTGGAGTGTTATATGGATTTAACGAACAAGGCCGCTCGCATTTTTATACCCGCCATTTTCATCATTGTCTTCTCAAGTGGCATTGCTTACTACCTGTCTTACGAAAAGCAAATAAAAAACCAAATCGTAAGTAAATGGTGTGTACAGCTTGAATTTGTCGTTAAGCAGATGGGAGAAGAACTTAGGGATCAAAAAGCCTTCTTGAACAACATCGCGGAAAGAGAGAGTTTTATAAAACGCGCAGACTTGAATCGAACAGTCTACGACGCGTTTGCATCGATCGATACACAGCTTAGTAGCACACGGTTTGATTACAACACCAACAATTCCTACTCATTTGCCATCATCGATTCGCACTCCAACCTCATTGCGAGCTCTGTGCAAACTTTAGAACATCAATCGAACCAGCTGTTTCTCGATACGGGTCGCACTTACCTCACTGATCCAAACAACTCAGAAAAGCTATCGATCATCGATGGCAAGCTATACGCTGTTACCGCTCACACTTTGGAAGGCTACCAGGACCGCATTGCAGTACTCATATTACCAATTTCTGTATTCGACGGCTTCAAAGCGACGTTGAAGGAACAGCTACCCTTCGGGTTCTCTTTTGACTACCGCTTTCTAACAGGCCAAGAACGAAGCATATTTTCACCGCACGAAGCAGAACCGCTAGTGGTTGCACTCACTAACTATCACGCCTTCGATAACCATGCGATGAAAATGGAAGTGGACTTCTCTGACGGCGTCGCTTTCAAACACATGGACCCTTTCATCTCAGCATCCCTGCACGTTTTTCCTGAAAACTACCAAAGCCAACTCAACCAAGCCAAGATTTCGATAGGTGGTGTTACCTTAGCGATTACATTGTTCTTAATTAGTGGCGGTTACTTTTTGTTTTACCGACAAGTGCTGCAACCACTACAGGCTTATACTCGAGAGCTAAACTCATTTAAACCAAGCGACCAAGCTCAGGCGAGTAAAGACGAACAAATTGACCCAAGCTACCAATCGGTGTTTGAACGCGTCAAAACCTTAGTCGAAACCGATGCGCTTACTGGCCTTGATAATCGCACCTTCTTCATGCAGAACCTAAAGAAGTTGCTCTCTGAACAACACCACGGTACCAGCTACCTTGTCTATATCGACCTCGATAAATTCAAGGCAGTGAATGATAATTATGGGCACGATGCGGGTGATGAGCTCTTAGTGCGCTTTGCCTCCTCGACTCAACAAATTCTGCAGCGCTCACGCGGACGTCTATTCGAGTCTTATCTATTTGCTCGACTCAGTGGCGATGAGTTCGCGATATACACCTACGGTATAACTCGCCTCTCCGATATTTTGAGTGTCCTTGAAAGCATTGAAGCGCAGTTCGAATCCAACTTTTTCCTTGGGGATCAACGCTATCGCGTAGGTATAAGTCTGGGTGTGGTTGAAATCAATGAGCATAATGAGAATCTCACTACTGACTCTCTAATGATCCAAGCTGATAGAGCCATGTATGTGGCGAAAGAGTCTGAGGCACGCCACTACTTTTATAACTCCGATCTCGAAGAGGTGGTTGCCAAAGAACTATTGATTGAGCAAACCCTTATCAAGGCACTCAACGAAGACGGGTTCAGCTTTTCATTCATGCCTATCATCAACGCCGCCTCAAAAACGCTACGAGGTTTTGAACTGTTATTGCGCTGTCCTGAGCTAGCGAAACAGAATATCGGCCCAGATGAATTCATCCCTTGTGCTGAACGTACGGGCATTATCCGCGATATCGATATGTGGGTGATCAGCAATGGTTTAATGGCCGCCAAAAGACTCATCGACAGAGGAAACCATTCACTCAAGTTTGCCATTAACATCTCCAGTTTAGAGTTAATGTCTCCAGGCTTTCCTGCCGACGTCAATCGTATGTTAATCAGTACAGGTGTGCCTGCAGAGAATATCGAATTTGAAGTGACTGAAACAGCGTTTGTCCCGGACGAAACCACCGAGTTGGACGTGCTATTTGATTTGAAGAAGCTTGGGGTAGACTTAGCCATCGATGATTTCGGTACTGGCTTTACCTCTTTCAATCAACTAATTCGTTATCCTTTCGATACCCTAAAGATCGACAAATCCTTTGTTGATCAGATCTTTAATAACAACCCATCCAAGCATGAGATGGTAAACGTGCTGTACCGCCTCGCGAAAAACTACTCACTCAAGGTGGTTGCTGAGGGGGTCGAAACCAAAGAGCAAGAAACCTTCCTCACTCGACTTGGCTGTAATTACCTGCAAGGTTACTACTACGGAACTCCTGTCACAGAGGATGATGTGTTGGCGCTAATTGCTAAGTATCAGAACCAGCAAGAGACAAACAATCAATAGCCTAAGCAAGTTGAAACAGGTTCCACATAAACGAAAAGACCACGCTCAAATGCGTGGTCTTTTATTCAAATCAAAACGGTTATTTCAGCTTGATACTTCAGTCGGCTATTTCGCAGGCTCGTCCGTTTTAACGGTATTTGTGATGCCTTCGAGTTGTAGAACCGGCGCTGCATCAATGTCTTCTGCATTCATCATCGAAGAGATACGCTGCATAGAAGAGAGAAGTAGACTCTGCTCCCACGGCTCTAAGTTCTGGAATTTATTAACAAAGTTATCTTGAAGTGGCGGTGGCGCGCTGTTTAGCAGATCTTGACCTTTTTCGGTTAGATTCGCATGAACTTTACGTCTATCCGATACACTACGCACACGCTGCACATAACCATTCTGCTCAAGACGGTCGATGATGGTAGTCGTCGTCGCCTGACTCACATTGGTGTGATTCGACAACTCTTTGATCGTCACATTGCCCATCTCTTGGATTGCTCTCATTAAAATCAATTGAGGGCCAGTCAAACCATACTCTTTACTCAGCTTCTTCGAGTGTAAATCGATAGCGCGAATAATTTGGCGAATAGCGACCAGGATTTCGTCATGTTTGTCCAAGATGCAGACCTTTGTTCTTGTTAGAATGTGAATGATTGTAGTGCATTTATTTGAACCGACACTACAAGCGTTGAGAGCCTTTCAAATTACGCGATAAATTGAGAAATTACCTCATTATTTTTTCCGCATTGTACTGATGTTCGCACTATTCTCAATCTTTTATGATGAGAGACTTCGAGATAGACCAAGCGTTTTTTAAATTATCTTCATACACACGCCCACCACCGGGCATAAATCTAAAAAGTTTCCCGATATTCGCCTTCAAATTCCCGATATTGATATTGTTGACCTACGGCTTAGATGAGAATGCCTCCTATTAAGGAGTCAATCATGTATCTAACGGATAAGATGAGTGCTAAACAGGCCCTCACTTCAATCATCAAAAGCGAAAACAAGCGAATCGTCTATACCACCATCAGCGCCATACTCAGCGTTGTTGCCGAGGTAATCACTTGGGTATCGCTCTACTTTGCACTCAATTCCGTGTTCAGCACGCAACAGCCGTCAATCCATTTTGCTTTAATGGGCCTTGCCATTTGCGCTCGCTATTTTCTGTACTCGGTATCCGTTTGGCAGGCGCATTTGGCCGCTTATCACATCATTCAAAACTTGAGACAAAAGCTGATTGTCGCCCTATCTCAAATGCCCACAGATCAACTTGTTCAATATCACCGTGGCGACCTAGAAAAGCGATTGAATGAAGATTGCCAAAGCCTTGAACCACTGATTGCTCACCACACCACGGACATCATTACGGGCATCTTGCTGCCTATCGCTTTAATTGGCTGCATGTTTACCATCGACTGGCAGCTGGGGCTTATAGCGCTGATCCCGCTCCCTTTGGCAGTCATTGCTCAAACTATGATGATGCGTGGCTTCCCTGCTCGACAAAAGAAATACAACCAAGTTGTCGCCAATATGCACAAGGCACAACTGGAGTTTCTTCGCAGCATTGGCGTAATGAAGTTGTTTGGTGTCGATGCTGATTCCTATCGTCAGATGAGCACTAACATGACTAAGCATCATAAAATGGTGAGAACGTACACCAAACAGATGGTGGGTGCATGGGTGACGTTTATCACCTTAGCCCAAGCCTCTTTGGTGCTAGTCATTCCATTCGCGGTCTACAAAATGACCCAAGGTGTGCTCACACCCGTCGATCTCACCATGATTGTCGTTTTATGTGCTGGCGTACTCAAGCCTTGGCTAGATTTGACGCAGGTATTTGCACAAATACAGCACTCATTCCAATCTGTAGAACGCCTATTACCATTGTTTTCCAGCGCCCACAAGTCGCCATCTGAACTGCTCTCAGAGCCAGTCACCCAGCTGCGGTGTCATCAGCTCAGCGTCATGCGTGGCGCATATCAAGTTATGGATTCACTCAATGTGACCTTTCGTCGCGGCGACTGTGTCCTTCTCCAAGGCGCGTCTGGGTCAGGAAAAAGTAGCCTGCTGGCAACCCTGTATGGCGAACTCACAGCGTATCAGGGAGATTGGTTCCTCAATGGTCAAGCTGTCTCTGCTATGTCTGAGAAGCAGCGAAGCGAATACATTGCCGTCGTCGATCAGCACCCTGTTTTTTTCAATGCTTCTATTCGCGAGAACTTATCGCTGGGCAATTCACAGGCGGAAGACTCAGAGATCATGCAAGTCCTTGAACAACTTGCTCTCGCCAAGCTTGTCCGCGAACTTCCAAACCAATTGGATTGCGCTATGAACGCCTCAGAGCAAGATTTCAGTGGCGGCGAAAAACAGAGGTTCGCGATTGCCCGCGCCCTACTTGCAGCCCCAAGCATCTTAGTATTAGACGAAGCCACTTCGCATCTCGATAAATCAACTGAAAAGCTCGTGTTAGAGGCGATTAGCCAATATTCATCGCAACAAATTCAGTTTGTTATCAGTCACGGCAATCAAGCTTTGTCGATGGCTACTCGCGCTTTCTCCCTAAACAACGGTCAGCTTATCGAACAAGAGGAGACAGTCTGTGCGTAATCTGTTTGCTTTACTAGAACATGCCCACTCAAATACCAAAACCTTTCTCGTCGGTATTGGCGGTAAAGTCTTATGTGAACTCTTACCCTTGGCGGTATGGGCGATTTTGTTTAGCGCTCTACTCGGTGGCTCAGCGTGGGCTTTAGAAGCAATGCTCGCTGTCGCCATCACGACCATCCTGTGTCAATGGATGCTTGGACAATCGGCAAAGCAGAGCTTTTTAGGCGCCTATGACATTACCCATCAGTTGAGAAAAACTCTGCTGCAAGACGTGCGTTGCCAACCTCTTGGCAACATCGTCGGCAAAGGGCTAGGAGAGCGCATCAAGCTCATGACTCGCGACCTTAAGGCCTTCGAAGATACATTCAGCCACTTAATCGCTGATCTTGTCGCGTCTTTGATGATTCCCATAGCAATGTTGAGTCTCTTGTTCTTCAACTCCATTTATCTAGGTATGACCATGCTTTTCGTCATGGGTGGCGCCTACATAGTGCTGATGAAATTTGAGCGCGCCTTTTCACAGCACTCGCAGCAGCACTTAGATCAGAACGTGGCCTGTACCAACAAGATTCTTGAATACATCGCTTGTTTACCGACATTGAAGCGATTTGGACGTTGTGATGTTCTGGCCGATCCACTGCATAAAGAGATCACTGCGTTACGTGAAGCAGGGTTAGGTGTCGAATGGGCAGGTGGCGTTGGGGTCGTATTGACAAACCTCGTATTAGAGCTTTCCATACCACTGATTGCAGCTATTGGAGCCTATTTGGTGAGCCTTGACCAACTTTCTCTTTCTCAATGGTTGGTGTCGGTCATCGCCTCAATAACATGTATCCGTCCGTTCGTAAGAATGACCATGTTCTCGACCTTGCTCCGCTATATGAGCAAATCAACGGACCGACTTTACAACCTCAGCCAAGAAGATCAGCAACCGGTCAATGGCCTTGCGCCAAGAAATTACGATATCCAGTTCAAAAATACAGGGCTCTCTATCAATGGTAAATCCCTCTTAAAAGACATCAACCTCTATGTGCCACACGGTCAACATATTGCGTTAGTCGGAGCAAGTGGCGTAGGCAAAACCACACTACTCAACCTGCTAGCCGCTTTTCATATACCGACGCGAGGTTGCATCAAAATTGGCGGTCATACCGTGGAAGCGACAGGCACGGCGCACTGGTACAACAGCATTGCTTATGTCACCCAAGACATACAACTTTTCGCAGGAACACTCGAAGATAACTTATTGATAGCCAAGCAAGACGCGAGCAGAGACCAATTACAAAGCGCCATAAAAACCGCCGGACTTGATGAACTGATTTCGCGATTACCTCTCGGTTTACACACCGAAATCAGCGAAAACGGTGGTGACCTATCAGGAGGTGAACGTCAGCGTCTGTCACTGGCAAGAGCCTTGCTGCATGACGCCCCCATCATTCTTCTTGATGAATTCACCTCAGCTCTGGACCAACATAAACAATGCCAAGTACTTCAAAGCATTCAACATTGCTTTGCATCGAAAACCACCATAACGGTTGCACACCGTTTGGACACCGTGACTGAAGCTGATTGTATTTATTTACTCAATGATGGAGCGATTGAGGCTTTCGGGTCACATTCTGAACTCATCATGGAATCTCCCCAATACCAAGGTCTTTGGGAAGCTCAACACAATAATTAGAAAAATAGCACCGTGAGTAGTGCTTAACTTTTTAAGATTCAAGGAACAAAATATGCACAACAATTCTCCAAAACTCAGCATCGTTGCCGGTGTTATTCTCGCTATATTAGGGAGCACTCAATCCTTTGCTGACGAGACATCGCAAGCTATGGAAGTCGTCGTGGTTGAAGCGACGAAATTTGATACGCCACTTTCTCAGGTTAATAACTCGGTAATCATAAAAACTGGGGAAGAGCTCGAAAAAGCGGGCATCTATCAAGTTCAAGATTTGGAGAGAGTTTTTCCTGGGCTGCTGATTCAAACTCGCGGTAATAGAACCTATGCCAACACCACAGTTCGTGGCATCAGTTCACCTGATTATTACTCCCCTACGGTTAGTGTTTATGTCGACGGCGTACTACAAGACAGTGCATTCGTTACTCAACCTCTGATCAATGTAGAAAGAGTCGAGCTTTTACGTGGACCTCAAGGCACGCTATATGGTGGTAATGCCCAAGGTGGTGTCATCAATATCGTGACTCGCAAAGAGATTGAAACCACTGAACTCAAAACCTCAGCAGTTTATTCCAACCTAAGCCAGCAGATCGATGCCGCAGCTGCGACACGTTTATCTGACAGCGTTTCTGCCGATATTGCAGCAAGTTATGTTTATGACGAAGGCAATATCAAGCACGTTTCGAGCGGAAAAGAGGATGCCAATGACGCGGACGAGAGTGCGATGAGGGTTCGTTTCCACTACCTGCCTAACGACTCTCAGCTGACTGCTTCACTCTCCATTGCTGCCGACAAACTCGACAGTCACGAAGAGTGGTACCTCACCCAAGGCGAATTTGATTCAAAAACCAAAGATGCGCCGATTCCTAATCTCAAACGCGATGTTTATACCTATGCCTTCAATCTCGGTTACGATTTTGGCCGCTCCCAATTAACCAGCATTACTGCCTATCAGACTCGTGAAATCGACCGTGAATACGTCTATGGCAACTACCAGGAAGATCAAGACAAGTTAAGCCAAGAGTTGCGCCTGAACTTGCAACATAGTGATAAGGTGCACTCGGTAATCGGTGGGTATTTTGAAACTCGCGACCTTGATGTGACCGCCAATGGCGCCAACAATAAGCTCAACTACGATACCTATGCTTTGTTCGGCCAAACAAATTACCAATTCGCTTCTCAGTGGGATCTCACCCTTGGTGCACGAGCGTCTCACCTCAATGTTTCATCGGACTTTAGTGGCAACCCAGCTTGGTTTATCGATCCTTACAATAATGATCTGTCAGAATCGACCATTTCGCCAAAAGCAGCAATTGGCTGGCAGGCAAACCAACAAACTCGAATTTACGCCTCTGTTACCAGCGGTTATCGTCCAGCAGGCTACAATGTTGTGCCTCTCAGTAATGCTGACGCCAAAGGTTATGACGCTGAAAAATCGCTTAACGGTGAGTTAGGCTGGCGTACTAGTTTTGCCGATCAAAAAGTGGCGTTTAGCGGTGCGATTTACTGGATCAAAACCGAAGACATCCACTTATACACCGGCACTCCAGGCAATCAAACCTTAAACAACATGGGTGAAGCACTCAGCAAAGGGGTTGAGGCAGAGTTGGCCTTCTACCCAACGGATGATCTAACCATCACAGCTGCGGGAACCTATGGTCGTTCAACATTCGAATCGAACAACAGCTCTTTTGAAGGCAATACGCTCCCTTACGCACCAGATACCACAGCGACACTTGGCATCGATTACTACTTACCAATTTCCGCGATTGAAGGTGATATTTCGATTAATTCTCAAGCTCGCTATAACTCGAAAATTTACTTCAACGAAGCCAACTCACTATCTCAGAGTGCTTATACCTTGGTCGACCTATCGATCAATTATCAGTACAACCCTCATCTGTCGGTTTCACTCTTTAGCAATAATATTACGGACAAAGAGTACACCACTTATGCATTTACTTATGGCCAAACATACAGCAACTACGGAACTGGTCGAGAAGTCGGTGTTAAAGCGAAATACGAGTGGTAATCGCACCTATGGTGAATACTGAAGTCATTAAACTCAAACCACTGCTCGCCATTTTGGCGAGCGTGTACACCATTCAAAGCCTAGTCAGTATGTTTACCTTACAGGGGTTGCCTGCGGTAATGAGAAGTGAAGGCGTTGAAACATCACAAATCGGCCTGTTTTACCTTGCGATGTTGCCATGGGTTGCCAAGTTTTTATGGTCACCTTTGATTGAATATCATCGCAAACAGGGTAAATCGTTTAAGAATCACACCATCATCATTTTTGGTTCTCAACTGGTACTGACAGCAGCTCTAATCATGCTGTGTAATGTCGGCATCATCGAACATCAAATCTCGCTCTTTTTCGGTGTGTTGTTTATAAGTTTGTTCTCTACCTTCGCAGACATCGCTACCGACGGGCTGGCTATTGACCAACTCAAATCAAGCAAGCGTTATCTAGGTAACGTCATGCAAGTGGGAGGAGCCTATCTTGGTGCTGCCATTGGTGGCGGACTGTTTATCTACTTAACAGGCGTAGTCGAGTGGCGATTTGCACTCATTAGCCTGGCAATATTCACGCTGATTTTGAGTTTGCCTACTCTTATGTTATTAACGCAAAAACAGCGCGCTAAAACCGAGCATATTCGCCATATTCCATCACTAAAATCGGCTTTTTCGATGCCACAAGTAAGGCTCGGGTTATTGCTGGTCGCAGTGTCCCAATTGGGAACACGAGGCGTGTTAGCCATGATGATGCCGTTTTTAATCGATAAAGGCATTGAGCTTGAAAGCCTTGGCCTTTTGGTCGCAGGAGGAGGTGTCGTAACTGGTTTAATAGGCGTCGCTTTGGGTGGTTATCTGCTCAAAAAGATCAAGGCCATTAAAGTACTGACTATTATGCTCATCGCGGAAGTGGTGATATTCAGTGGCTACCTGAGTTTTGAACTTGAAGTGGTCGACTTAAGCACCAGCATTTCAGCTCTTTATGTGCTCAACGGCATTATTACATCGGCTAAATTCGTATCCCTGTATACATTGATGATGAACCTCGCTTCCGGCCAACAAGCGGGCGTTAATTTTTCACTGTTTCAGTCGATGGATATGTTTATCGCAATCGTGATGGCTATAGTGTGTGGATCGATAATCAGCATTACAGGTTATCCAGTGCACTTTCTATCCATGATCGCGCTCAGCTTAGTCGCTGTTTGCTTAGTCCCAGTCCTAATTCCAGATACTAAGGTTCCTTGCCCTTCGAAGTAATCAGACGTTAAAGAAGCTTTACTGTTGGTGAAGCTTCTCACTCACATGTCACGCTTTAGATGAACAATTGGTGTAAATGATATTTATTATCACTTATATTAATTGCACATTAAGCAAGCCCATGCGAGAACGACGAAGGCAAGAAGAATGAGTAACATCGTGAACAGTTTAAGCCGAACAGGTAACGTTGATGGCCGTTTTGATGTGGTCGCTTTGGACGACGGCGTCAATGCCTACATTGTCAATTGCACCGCTGAAAGCGATATCCGCTTTAACGATCCTGCTGATGCAGGCTTCTACATTAGCTTTACCGGGGTCAATCATGCCTACAGCCCGAAATACCCCAATTACCCAGCCTCTGCGTTCGCTTCTCGCTGTATTGCTTCTCTGCTACCAGAACCGGAACCTGTAAACCCAATTGAGTTGCAACAAGGCGGTAGAATCGAAAATATACGTATTCACTTCCCCTTGCATCACAGCTTGACCAAAAACCTGTTGCCGGAGAATCAGGGCTCTTCATTTAAGCGGTTCGAACTCTACGAGACTGGTTGGCAAATGTCGCTTTCTGGTGACCTACACAAGGTTTCTCATGCTATCTGGGACAATGATTTCCAGGGTGTCGCACGCGCGGTATGGTTAAGAGGGAAAGTTTTAGAGTTATTGGCGCTGTTGATGGTGCACAAAGAGCCCAAGTCGCTAGCGGAACAAGCGTGCGATCTCATAACGACTCAACCGCATATAGATTGGAATATACCTTGTCTTTCTAAAGAGCTTGCAACCAATGAGTGTTATCTAAAACAGTCTTTCAAAAAGCAGTTCAACATGGGCGTCGCAAGTTGGATTCAAACACACCGTATTGGGCTCGCAAAAGAGCGTTTGAGTCGCACAGATGAGTCCATCACTCAGATTGCCATGGACTTGGGCTATCAAAGTGGCAGCTATTTTTCGAAGGTGTTTAAGCAACATACGGGGCTCGCTCCCAATGCCTATCGAAGACAAGCCCTATACAACGCTCAATAGACAAATAAAAAACCAGTCACCCATTGAGCGACTGGCTTGTCTCGTCATTGTTGAACCCTATTTAAGCGGCACTGTTTTGTTGGAATTCACCCGTCAGCGCACTGTAGAACTCGCTGTTATCGAGAACACCCACTAGTTGTTTGTTCTCCACCAGCAAAATTGGGTAATCACTTTGCTGTTTGAGTTTGATTGCGTCACGCATACCAATCTCAGGACTGGCAACAACTAAGGTCGACGGCTCAAGATCAAGCTCATCCGAATCTGACGCCTGCCATGTATGAAGGTTAAGATCATTCTCGCCTTTAATGGTGAGCGCCCCTTCAACTTGTTCTACCCACACATCTTTGCTCGCACACACTTTCCAGCTATCGTCTTGCTGCTCTAGCGACTCAAGAGGCTGCATTAAAGATCGCCCTTTAAGCACGTTCAATGGATTCGTATGAGCAACAAAGTCCTTCACATACTCAGTTTTCGGCTTGAGTACAATCTCTTCTGGTTTGCCATGTTGAATCAGTTTGCCTGACTCCATGATCGCAATGTTGTTGCCGATTTTAAGGGCTTCATCGAGATCATGACTGACGAACAAAATGGTTTTATTGAGCTTGTTCTGTAGAGTAATCAGCTCGTCTTGTAGCTGAGCACGAATCAGAGGATCAAGTGCAGAGAACGGTTCATCCATCAGCAGAATATCAGTGTCCATCGCAAATGCGCGCGCCAGACCAACACGCTGCTGCATCCCCCCTGATAGCTCATGCGGGAACTTCGTTTCCCACTCTGCAAGGCCAACCATTTCTAGCTGCTCACGCGCTTTCGCTCGACGGGCATCTTTCGCCATGCCTTGCATCTCTAGCCCGAACGCCACGTTATCTAAAACGGTAAGCCATGGCATAAGAGCAAACTTTTGAAACACCATAGACACACGATGAGTCCGAAGGTGGCGTAACGTCGTTTCATCGCACTGGGCAAGATCGACCTGTTTGTCGCCATCTTTGACTTCAAGTGAGCCACGGCTGATTGGGTTCAAGCCATTTACCGCGCGCAGCAGCGACGACTTTCCAGAGCCGGACAAGCCCATCAACACACAAATCTCACCCTCTTGAATACTCAAGGACACGTTGTCGACCCCAACCACTTGGCCCGTCTCATCGATGATCTCTTGACGAGACTTACCTTGGTTGAGTCTTTCAAGTGCTAATTGGGTATTATCACCGAACACGACATCGAGGTTTTTAATCGTAATCGCATCCATTTTTTGCTTGTCATGACTCATACTTAAGCCTCCTTCTGGTTCGGTGTTTTACACAATCGGTCAAGGATGATCGCCACGAGAACAATCGCTAAACCCGCTTCAAAGCCTTGAGAGATGTTCACTGTATTCAACGCGCGTACAACTGGTTTTCCTAGACCATCCGCACCTACTAGCGCTGCAATCACCACCATCGACAGCGACAACATAATGCACTGAGTGACACCCGCCATAATGCTTGGCAGAGCCGCAGGCAACTCAACTTTCATGAGCAGTTTCATTCGGCTTGCACCAAACGCCTTACCCGCTTCAATCAGCTCTTCTGGCACCTTGGTTACTCCGAGATAAGTCAAACGAATCGGTGCTGCAATGGCAAAGATAATGGTCGAGATAAGCCCCGGCACAATCCCTAATCCAAACAGTACTAAGGTTGGGATCAGATAAACAAAGGTTGGCACGGTTTGCATCAAATCGAGGATCGGTCTTAACACGGTATAGAGCCATGGACGATGTGCTGCCATGATGCCCACTGGAACGCCAATTAATACGGAAATCGTTGTCGCAGCGAAGACGAGGACAAAGGTTTCCAGCATTTCTTGCCAGTAGCCAAGATTAAGAATGGTCAGCAGCGCCGCCACAACAAACACCACCAGTGAAATCTTACGATGCAGGTACCACGCGAGAGCCGCGGTGATCAAAATAGGTAGCGCCGGTGGCATCCACTTAAACACATCAACCAGGAACAGAATAACCGTCTCTAGAAAAATAGAGATGGCATCAAACAGGCCTGCCGCATTGATGGTTAGCCAATCGACACCCGCTTCCATCCATTGACCCACAGGGATTTTGTTGTCGGTAATAAAATTCACAATATTGCCTTTTCTATGGTGAGCTGCGAACACAACTCACCATTTCCTTTTAATTACGCTTTAACTTGCTTTAGGTATGCTGACACAGCGTCTTGAGCTGAATCGCCCTTGAGCGTTTTCACGTTCTTAAGCCACGCTTCCACTTGCTGTGGGTTACTGTTAAGCCACTGCTGAGCTGCTTTGTTTGGTTGAACGTTTTGATTAAGAATCGCTTCCATCAGCTCGTTTTCCATCTCTAGAGTGAACTCTAGGTTTTGCAGGAGCTGACCGACGTTTGAACACTCAGACAGGTAATTTGCGCGTACGTTAGTGTAAACATTAGCGCCACCGTAATTTGGACCGAAGAAGTCGTCACCACCGTCTAAGTACTCCATCTCAACATTGCTGTTCATTGGATGCGGCGCCCAACCCAAGTAGACGATCCATTGGTTGCGTCGAGCCGCACGAGACACTTGTGAAACCATGCCCGCTTCACTTGATTCAACCAGACTGAAGTCTTTCAGACCGAAAGCATCTGAGTCGATCATCGATTGAATCAGACGGTTGCCATCGTTGCCCGGCTCAATGCCGTAGATGCGGTCTTTGAATTTGTCTGCGTACTTAGCGAGATCAGCAAAGCTCTTCACGCCAGCATCGTAAACGTACTTAGGAACCGCCAGCGTATACTTCGCGCCTTCTAGATTAGCGCGCACAGTTTCCACGGTTCCCGCTTCACGGTACTTAGCAATATCGCCTTCCATCGTTGGCATCCAGTTACCAAGGAAAACATCAATGTCACCGTTAGCCATTGAGGAGTATGTCACAGGCACAGAAAGCAGGTCGGTTTTGGTCTGATAACCCAATCCTTTTAGCAGCTCAGTGGTGACTGCCGTCGTTGCGGTAATATCGGTCCAGCCGACATCAGCAAAGCGCACGTTCTCACACTGTTGAGGTTCAACCGCTGCATAGGCGTTTAATGCCAATAGGCTCATCGCGCTAGCGGCCACTGTCTTTTTGGTCACGGTACGGATAATTGTCATAGTGATTCCTTTTATTCTTCCTTTTCACCACGTCGATGTGGTTTCTGACTCATACTTTTTGCTCGGTCTTTATTCACGACCGATACTCGATTTTTAATTAGGTATCGCTGGCTAAGGCTCTTAACGGTTCATTTTCACGCTGAGTCTCTTGCCATTGAGGTGCAATCCAAACGGGCACATCTGCTGCAGCCAGTGGCGTTTTACCCAATATGAAATCCGCAGCGCGCTCCGCAACCATAATGGTTGGCGCATTCAAGTTACCGTTGGGAATGGTTGGGAATACCGACGAATCGACAACACGCAGGTTAGCGACACCGCGCACTCGACACTCTTCGTCCAGAACTGCCATTGGGTCGTCATCTGCGCCCATTTTGCAGCTACAAGACGGGTGATACGCACTCTCGACATTCTGTTTTACCCACTCATCGATCGCTTCATCAGAGGTAACATCTGCCCCCGGTTGGATCTCTTCCCCGCGGAACTTATCCATCGCAGGCTGAGAGAGAATTTCACGAGTTAAACGGATACAGTCACGCCAGTCTTGACGGTCTTGCTCTGTCGAAATGTAGTTGAAAATGATTTTAGGTTTGGCATGTGGGTCAGCCGAACTGATTGCGACAGTGCCGCGACTCTCTGGTTTGTTCGGACCAACATGAACTTGGAAGCCATGACCATCAAAAGCTGCTTGGCCATCGTAGCGCATCGCTGCTGGCAGAAAGTGATATTGAATGTTCGGCCACTTAAGACCTTTTCGAGAGCGGATAAAGGCACAAGATTCGAAGTGATTGGTCGCCCCAAGTCCTTTGCGAGTTAAGATCCACTCCGCACCAATCATGCCTTTGCTGACTAAACCGAGTTTGCTATTGAGCGTGATCGGTTCATTACAGTGGTACTGGAAGTAGACTTCGAGGTGATCTTGCAGGTTTTCACCGACACCGCTGAGTTCATGCTTAAGCTCCACGCCCGCTTTTTCAAGCACGGCTTTCGGGCCAACTCCAGATAACTGAAGTAACTGAACAGAGCCGATAGAACCTGCCGAAGAGATTACCTCTTTTGCAGCCGAAGCGGCTTGAACCTTGCCAGACTTTTCAAACTCAACGCCTGTCGCTTTTAATTGGTCAGACTCTCGCTCTAGCAATATCTTACGAACCACCACGCCTTTGATAAGGGTGAGATTAGAGCGCTTTAGTGCTCGACGCAGATACGCGTTCGATGTTGAGGCACGAACGCCTTTATCCACCGTCATGTGCATCGCGCCAAAGCCTTCTTGCTGATAGCCGTTATAGTCTTTGGTTTCTGAGTAACCGGCATCTTTGCCCGCATCAATGAAGGCTTGATAGAGCGGGTTCAATGTCATGTCGTTACCATTACAGGTTCCAACAGGGCCATCGCCACCACGATAGACATCACTGCCCTGATTCCATGATTCAGCACGACGGAAGTAAGGCAGGCACGCTTGATAGTTCCAACCCGCTGCACCTTGCTCTTCCCACTCATCAAAATCGCAAGCGTGGCCGCGTACATAAACCATGCCATTAATCGATGAACTACCACCCAGCACCTTACCACGTGGGCAGTGCAACTGACGGCCATCAAGCCCGGACTCTTGTTGAGTTTCAAATTGCCAAGCGTACTTTTCAGTGTTCATCGGGTAAGAAAGGGCCGTCGGCATCTGGATAAAAATACTCTTATCCGTACCACCAGCTTCTAGCAATAACACGCTATGTTGACCGCTTTCTGTTAGCCGATCGGCCAACACACAGCCGGCCGAACCCGCGCCGACGATAATATAATCGTAGCGTTGTTCCATGTTCTGTTCTCCGTGAGAGGTTAAGCGTTATGCATAAGGGCTGGCGTAGTCGCCTAGCTCAATAAGAATGCTCTTGGTTTGGGTGTAATGAAGCAGAGTTTCGGGTCCATTTTCGCGACCAATCCCAGATAGCTTGTAGCCACCGACTGGCATCTCTGCTGGTGAGTCACCCCAAGTGTTTACCCAGCAAATTCCAGCCTGCATTTGATGAATCACACGGTGCGCACGCGATAGGTTTTGGGTGAATACCCCCGCAGCCAAGCCATAATGAGTGTCATTGGCACGGCGAATCACATCATCTTCATCGGTAAACTTAAGTACCGACATCACAGGACCGAAGATCTCTTGCTGTACATGGGGCATATCATCATCACAATCGACAAACACGGTTGGAATAACAAAATTGCCATTCTCTAAACCGTTATCAGTCACTTGATAACCGCCGGTGAGCAGTGTGGCGCCCGACTGCTTGGCCGTTTCGATGGCCTCTAGCACTTTAGAGAGATGTTGCTTAGAAATGAGTGCACCGATCTGCGTCTCGATATCCATTGGATCGCCGATGATCAACTTTTCAGTGCGTATTTTGAGCTGGTCAATAAACTCTTGGTAGATGTTTTCATGAACATAAACACGCGTACCATTGGTACACACTTCACCTTGGGTGTAGAAGTTCGCCACCATCGCGGCAGAAACCGCATCATCAAGCTTGGCATCATCAAAAATGATCATTGGCGACTTACCGCCAAGCTCCATGGTGACAGACTTAAGCGTCTTGGCACTATCAGCCATTACCGCTTTGCCCGTACCCGTTTCCCCCGTGAAAGAAACTTTGGCAATATCAGGATGAGCCGTCAGCATTTGACCAACTCGGTAATCGCCTTGAACGACGTTAAACACACCGTCAGGTAGACCCGCTTCGGTAAAGATCTCCGCCAATTTTAGTGCGGTAAGTGGTGTCTCTTCTGAAGGCTTAAACACCATTGCATTGCCCGCGGCTAATGCAGGTGCCGATTTCCACATTGCAATTTGAATTGGGTAGTTCCAAGCACCTATACCGGCACACACACCCAGAGGTTCACGGCGGGTATAGAAAAACTGGCTTTCGCTCAGGGGTTGTTGCTCGCCTTGCAGAGTCGGAGCCAGGCCTGCGTAGTACTCAATTACATCGGCGCCAGAAGCTACATCCACTTCAATCGCTTCCTGCAATGGCTTGCCAGTATCAGCGACCTCAAGCTTTGCAAGGTCATCGTTTCGTGTTCTAAGTATTTCTACCGCCTTCATCAAAATGCGACTGCGTTCCACTGCACTCATAGCAGACCATACAGCAAAGCCGCGCTTCGCCGACTCAACCGCCTGATTGAGGTCTGATTGGGACGCTTGGCCTATGATCGCAATAGGTTCACCATTGGCAGGGTTAGTGCTGACAAAGGTTTCCCCAGACGTAGCAGCCACCGTTTTTCCATCTATGTATAAAGTGTTCATTTCCATGTGAGTTTCTGACTTAGTTTATGTTTAGGCTCTGCTGGCCCATTCAAAATTACGGGTGTTAAACGCGTTAATCGACATTCAGCGAGTAAAACGTCAGCTGTTTATCGAGATAATCGTTGATGATTGCGCGTGCTTTGTTGGCATCTATGCCTTCAGGGTTGAGCGTCCCACGCAGCCAAATACCATCAATAAGCGATGCAATACCATGCGCCACTAACTCAGCTTGCTCAGGCTCCAAAAGTGCCTTTAGTTCAATAAGCAAATGAGAAATAAGACGTTTTTCATTTACACGCTGCAGCCTTTTAAGCTGAGCGTCGTGCATTGAGTAAGACCAAAACGCCAACCAAGTCTTCGCGACCTTGTTCTCTGCTTGGTAGCCTTCGAAATTGCCGTTGATGATGGCGTTGATTCTTTGTTGATGAGCGTTAGCGGGTAACTCTTTTAGAGCTTTAGTGATAGTGACCGACAATTGGCGCAAGATTTCGCGCATCGTCTCTTCAAGCAGCCCATGCTTACCACCAAAATAGTGGTTGATGATCCCAGTCGACACGCCAGCTTCTTTACTGATCAAAGCGATACTGGCCGAATGCAAACCGACACGATCGATCACCGCCATTGTGGCTTGTACGAGTTGCGGTTTTCGGATATCTGGCATCCCTACCTTGGGCATTTTGGGGTCCTTTTATTTTTAATTGAACGTTCGATTAATTATAAAATGACAGAAAACTAGTTAGGGTTCAAATGATTATTTTAACAAAGCAATTACAAAACAAACGTAAAAACAACAAAAATAGACCTTAAAACAATAAGTTACATAATCATTCGCCCACTAAATAAATACCCAAAAGATTTGAGGTGTGATGTTTATTGTTCGATAGTTTTAGGCAAAGGTTGTTTAATAGATGAGCAGAAAGAAGGGAAAGCTTGAGGCTTGAAAATAGAAAGAACCGAAAACCGAGGATCTTGAAAATAGATGATAAAAAAACGGAGAGTAGCCAATGGCACTCTCCGCGTGATTTAGGGTTAGACTGTGGTTTTATTAGAACGTGGGTTAACTAGAACGCAAGGTGATAACTGTTGCTCGGCTGACCAAGAGTAATACTCCACGTACGCTCTGATTCGCTACTGGTCATTGGTACCCAGCGCACATATAGCGACTCCCAGTTCGTATTGATCTCAAGTTCGACTTCGTCGGTAAGATCTGGGTAGATGGTAGTAATGCGCGAAACCGGATCTGGGATGACTTCACCATCGTTTTTTACAAATGCCGCTTCTGAATAGAGATGCAGCGCTCCCTTAGTTGACCCTGAATAATCGATCGACAGGGTTATTTTCTCACCTACATCGAACGAAAAATCGCGTCGAGCAACAATATCTTGAGCGGCAGCCGGGGTCGCGGGTTGAGCCGTTGAGCCACCACCACCTCCTCCGCCGCCACCACATGCAGTCAGGGCTGAAATCGAAAGTAGGCTGATTAGCTTGATAAATGTTTTCATGATGCTCTCCTTATTCGCCCGTTGCTGAGACTGAAGTGTTTTCTACAGCGGTTTTGTACCACTCTCCATGGCTCTCTCCGCTTGCTTCTACCCAGTCATCAAAGGTTAGGTAGGCCTCACAAATGTCTGTGTATTCAATCGGGTGATCCCACTCGTCACGAATGTTTATCGCCCACGGCATATTGTTTTCCGTAGTGAACGAAGCCACACCATCAGACTTGTCATCATGGGTATTGAAGAAAGCATTGTTCATGTCACTGGTACCCGAGAACTGCTTCAAATGAGTCTGCCATGTGAACCCAGGAGCCTCGCTCGTAAAGTCACCGTGATACATGTATTGAGCAGCAAAAATAAACGAGTCGTAAGGTGGATAACCGACAATGTCTCGCGACACTGGGGTTGTGAACTCAACATAGAGTTGGTACTGCAATGCGCCGACATTCTGGGTACCCAAACAATCAACTTGAGTGCGATAGAATGCGCAGCTTTCGGTAAGTTCACCGAGGTTTTGCAGATCCACTTTAAGGTCTTCAGAGACAATTAATACTGCATCACTAGTACCCTGTTTTACAATCGAATGACTAACCGCAACACCATTACGAGTCAGAGTCGCATTAGCAATGTTACTAGGGTCAACGCCCGGAAGATGGATACCGTAGCCGTTTGAGAAGCCAGCCCCCATCGCTTGCAGCGTATAGTCAAAGCTGATGTTTTTCAGTTCACGCTGACCATTCAACTGCTCAGTAATTTGGTAGCGCCACACCACATCATTGAAGTCGTAATCACCCATCAATGGCCATCTGTCCTCGAATGCGATGGTCGCATAATCACTACCACTTGGATAAACAGAGGTGATGGTGATGTCGCTGTCTTGCTGCACCAATGGCTCATATTTTGAGTCTGTAGAACCGTCTGGGTTAACCCCATCCACCGCAGTAAACGGAGTCACTTCAACCGTGAACAGCAGGTCATTAAAGTCATGGTCACCCCCCGTACGTTTTAGGTCTTCAAAGCCCAGTACGAAGAACTCATTCTCAGTATCGATAAAGGCCACGTTATGTCTTCGCAGACTTGCCGTGTTCTCAGGATTAAGGTCAGAGTAACTGTAGAAAGGGGTGCCCCAATTACCAAGTGAAGCAATGTTATTGTATGAACCCGACCACCCCCAACCATTGGGAACGACAAAGAAGGCAAGGGTTTGACCCGCGGTTAACTCTACCCCGAGATCTATGGTGTCACCTTCGACCATTTCACCATCTGGTGCTTTTGAAGTGTTGGGAAAAATGATGGTATGCGCCGTAATGTCGTCCATTGAAGCTGGCGGGTTATTGGTATCGTAGACAAAGTAGCCTAGTGCGTTTCGATAACCCGCGCCCTCATTCAAAAAAGTGACTTTTGCCGATGCAAACTCGGCTCCACCCAATTCATCGTCAATATCAATATTAGAGTAGCGCTCTGGTGCGATGAAAGCGCTGTTGACATAGGTTCCTTCAGGCAACATCGAGTAGACATTATCTAGCGTGTCATGAGGCAATGTTCCCGCAATCGAATAAGTATCATTGGGCTTACCTAGGGCGGAGTAGTTTGAGCTGTCTGCTCCAGATTCAAAAGTAAAATCGGACGTTGTTAATGCAAGTGCAAGGCTGGGAACCATGCAGCCTGCCGCAACCAGTGGATTCCATATTCTCATTGTCTTCCCTCTCAACTGACTGTAAATGTGTAAAGTAAAAGAGAGCAAGTATGGTGCCTAAAATTTAGTCGTTTAATTTCATAAAGTTAGCAATACTGAACACGATTTTCTCATTTTGAGAATAAAGTTGACGTCCTAAAAGCAATTGACGAGATATTAAGTTTACCGCTCACCCAAAACAAAAAACTCCGACCTAATGTCGGAGTTTTTTGTTCAATCGACCACAATCGCCGCTAATCCCAATTCAGGATCTGCCAATTCGGTCTGTCTGCCAATGCCTTCAATCGTTGGCATGGGTTAACCAAATACGCGTAATCGGCAAATTCGCACAATGGCAAGTCATTGATTGAGTCTGTGTAGAAATGAATCTCTGAGTACGTTGTCGGTTGTGCAGCGAGCCACTGCTCTAAGCGTGTCACTTTACCCTCTCGATAACTCGGCACACCTTCTATTTTGGATGTGTAGCGGCCTTGCTTCTCGACCAGATCGATACCGAGTGCCTCTGGAATACCAAGTTTGCGCCCTACGACTTCAACCAAAAAAGTCACACTGGCAGAGATAATCAGCACGTCGATTTCATCGCGCTTTAGCTGTCCTATCAATGGCAGAGTCTGCTTGAACAGGTTAGGTAGAATTTTGGTGTCAACGCACTCCTCAACCAAGGTGTTCACCTGCTGTGTCGTCAGATCAGAAAGTGGCTGCATGGCGAACATGAGGTAGTCCTCCATGTCGAGTTCACCTTGGCTATACAACCCCATAAGACGATGATCTTCTTCTAAAAAGCTCGCATCACTTGCAATACCTTTTTCGACCAAGAACTCATTCCACATCATCGCAGCATCGCCGTTGACTAGGGTTTCATCCATATCAAATACATACAAAGGCTTAGACATTTTAGGCTCTCACAGGCTGAATTTCGTTTAGATTAAATAGCAACTCTAGTTGGCTACCGTTAGCCAATAGACGCTCAGAAGAACGATTTAATAGGTCGACAGTGAGCTCACACTCATCCACATCAACTTGATAGCGAATCACGTTACCCAGCAGCTGATGATTACGGATCGTACCCGTTTTTGGTGCTGAAATATGTGCACCGTATTGCCTTCCCTGCTCTTTGACATAAATAGATTCAGGGCGTATCGCGACCTTCCAGTCAGTGTCAATATCAAACAACTGCTTAGCTTTGTTTGCTTGTACTAAGTTGTAGTGTCCCATGAAGCCTGCTACAAACTCATTCGCAGGTTGAGTGTAGATCTCTTCAGGTGTGCCTGCCTGAACGATCTCACCTTTATTCATCAAGAAGATGCGATCGGACATGATCATCGCCTCTTCTTGATCGTGAGTAACAAAGATAGTCGTCAGATCCATCTCTTTTTGGATATCACGGATCTGCTGACGAAGGTGCTTACGGATCTTGGCATCCAATGCCGATAGCGGTTCATCAAGCAACAGAATACGTGGCTTAACCACCAAAGCACGCGCTAAAGCGACACGTTGACGCTGACCACCTGATAACTGATGTGGATAGAAGGCCTCTTTACCTTTCAAGTCCACCAGCTCAATCACTTTTGCTACTTCACGTTTGATTTCGTCGCCAGCCAGCTTTTTCATTTTCAAACCAAAGGCGATGTTTCCCTCCACCGTCATGTTTGGAAACAATGCATAGGATTGGAAAACCATACCGATGCCGCGCTGCTGTGGCGCTTGGTGGGTGATGTCTTCACCATTGACCCAGATTTGGCCATCATCGACTGGGTTTAGCCCAGCCAAGCTACGTAGCAGGGTTGATTTACCACAACCACTTGGCCCAAGCAGGGTAATAAACTCACCTTTCTCGATAGTGAATTGAATGTCTTCAAAAACGGTGTTGTCACCGAAACTTTTCGTTAGATTGTGTGCGTTTACATAACTCATTATTTGACTCCACGGCTAAAACGACTTGCCATCCAAGTCAGTAAGAAAATGAATAGGAAGTAGGTCATCACCAAGGCTGAAGTAAAGTGGCCGCTGGTCTGACGCATGTTGTATAGATAGATTTGTAGCGTCTCGTAGCGTGTTCCAACCAAGATGTTGGCAAACACAAATTCACCCAGTAGGAACGAGAACGATAGGAACAGAGAAGCCATCAAGCCCTTCTTCAAGTTTGGCAGAATAATCAACAAGAAAGCCTTGGTGGTGCTCGCACCGAGTAAGTGCGCAGCGTCCATCAGATCTTGTAAATTGATCACCTGAAAGCTGTTAGCGATAGCGCGATACATGAATGGCAGCGCAATGGTGAAGTAGGTACCAATCAAGATCCAAGGTGTGCCGATAAGTGCAATTTCACTATCGGCATACAGCTGTAGCAGACCAACCGAAGAGACCACAGGTGGCACAGCGAACGGCAATAAGATCATGATATTCATTACTTTATCCAGTTTCGGGAAATAGTAGAACACCACAAATATTGCCGGAAGAATCAGCACCACACTAAGTGCTAATGCCGCGATACAGATAAACAGTGAACGACCAAACGCTTGTAGGAAGCGCGGGTCCGTCAGTAGGCTAACGTACCAATCCAGAGTAAAACCATCTGGCAGAATAGTAGCTCCCCAACGTGATGACAGCGAGTAAACGAACGTGGCAAGAATTGGAATCATCATGATGCCAACGATCGAGAAAACCACCGTTTTATGAAAGCGAGTATTAACGTTTTGCATTAGCTTTTCTTCCCTGCATAACTCTTACTGATAAGCCATTGGTTAATCACGCTGATAAATGCCAGCATCGCCATCAGAATCACAGAAATTGCAGCGGCTAGATTTGGTTCAAGGAACAGGTCTCCAGATACCAGACTTGCGATTCGAATAGTAATGACGTTGTAGTTACCTGAAGTGAGTGCATAGACACTGGCGTAAGCACCTATCGCGTTGGCGATCAGAATAATAAAAGTACCGAATAGTGCTGGAGATAAGACAGGCAAACCAACCTTAAGCCAGTACTGCCACGTCTTTGCGCCAAGCAATGCAGATGCTGCCTGCCAATCGTCGCTCAACGCATCAAACGCTGGGTATAACAGCAACACTGCCAATGGAATTTGAAAGTAGATATAGATCGCCAACAAACCCCACTTTCCGTAGAGGTCAAACTCTCCCAATAGACCATACTGCTTCAGCAACAAGGTTATCGCACCGTTGGTACCAAGGATGATGATGAAAGCGAAAGAGAGCGGGACACCGGCAAAGTTGCTGCTCATGTTGGTAAAGGCGATCACGCCGTCGCGAATTTTGCAGTCAACACGGCGCAGGGAAGAAACCAATAAGGTAGAAATCGCTAAACCAAACACGCTCGACCACACGGACAGCCACAAACTATTACCAAAGGCCTGCATCATGAAAGCAGAATCAAACACCTCGGTGTAGTTTTCGAGCGACAACTCGCCGTCGTAATAGAAGCTGTTAATTAGCACCCAAACCATAGGGGCTAGCTGAAACAGGTAGAAAAACAGTGCGAACGGTGCCAACCATAAAGCGGGCTTAAAGCGTTTGAACCAAGAAGAGGCCTTAGGTTTCGACGCGTTTGCGTTTAGTGAATTCGATTTTTGGGTAATGGCAGGACTGCTCATAGTGCTAACAATTCCTGAGTGTAAGATTTATTGTGTTCTAAATTAAGGAGTTGGCACACAGTGCCGCAGATATCGGTCTGTTTTACCTGACACTCTTGATGCGTGAATTTGTCACCAATCACAAAGAATGGGACTTCGCGCTCTTCCGCCAGAATGCCACCATGAGAAAGGTCGTCGTTCATACCGTGATCGCTAGTCACAATCACTTGATAGCCATCTTCAATCCAACCTTTTATGTAGTTCGATAGGAAGATATCGGCGCCACGCGCACTATTGCGATACTGACTAGAGTCCAGTCCATGCTTATGGCCCATATCGTCAATATTCATTGGGTGGATCAATAAGAAATCTGGCTGATACGTTAAACGCAAGTGCTCGGCATCTAGAAACAGCGCCTCATCTGGGTAGTGGTCCCAGTGATAGAAGCAGCCGTGCTGAATGTTCAAACTCTCGTCATGAGTAAAACGATCTCGAACCGGATTGAATGGCGCACGATTATAAAGCTCGCTCACCCAGTGATACGCTGCAGCAGCGGTGGTTTTGCCCTGCGCCTTTGCCAAGCTAAAGATCGACTCATGATTAGATAAACGCACAATCTGGTTGTTAACGATACCGCTCTCCGCAGGGCGAACTCCAGTTAAGATGCACTCATAGAGTGGGCGCGACATTGAAGGCAGTTCACATTGCATCGGATAAAGCGTCGCGCGCATTTTGCCTTGCGATGGGCTTTGTGAATCACTCTGATTACTAGGCGAGTGACTCAGTTCTAGAAGACCATTCAGGTAGCCCATGCAATTGCGGGCTACCTGATAATTCAGTCCATCTAGAACAACAAGGATAACCTTATTGCTCATGATTTATTCTCTTACTCAAATGGGGATTACTGCTGGTGAATCAGAACGCTTTCTTGCCATTGGCGTGGCAGGCGACGTGCTGATTTTTCCCATGCCGAGAAGTCAGTCACTGGGTGAACATTGCCATACTCTTCATTCGCAATAAGCTTGTCTTGTACTGATTGAGGCAGAGTGATGTTGGTACGAATTGGACGCGCGTAGCCCTCAGCTAGATTGATTTGGCCTTGGTCGCTGAAGATGTATTCACGAGCAAGCTTCGCCGCGTTAGGGTTCTTCGCATACTTGTTGATGATGGTGGTGTAACCCGAGATAACAGAGCCATCTTGAGGGATGTTGACACTGAAACGCTCACGGTCAATCTTGTCGCGGTAGTTCAGTGCGTTGAAGTCCCACATGATCGCCACTTCAACTTCACCTTTTTCTAGGTTCGCCATATTTGGATCGGTGTAAGACAGACGACCTTGTTTTGCTAGCTCACCAAAGAACTTAATCGCAGGCTTTAGGTTTGTTTCATCACCACCGTTAGCAAACGCGGCTGCTAGTACTGCGTTATTTGCTTGTGCCGCAACGCCTACATCACCGACCGTCACCTTGTAGTCACCCTCAAGTAGGTCACTCCATGTCTTAGGCGCGTCTTTGACTAGATTGTTGTTTGAGATGAATGAGATAGTGCCCGTGTAAGCCAGAGCCCAGTGGCCATCTTTGTCTTTCGCCCACTCAGGAATGTCATCCCAAGTTGATGGTTTGTAGGGTTGAGTCACGTCTTTCTTCACTGCAACGCGAGCAAAAGCAAAGCCCACATCGCCAATATCAGCGGTTGCATTGCGCTTCTCAGCCTCAAATTTTGAGATTTCTTGCGCTGAGCTCATATCAGTGTCTTGGTGCTTTAGGCCGTAGTTTTCCTTTAGGTCCGCCCAAGTGTCTTTCCAGTTCGCCCAACTATCCGGCATACCCACACTGTAAACCGCGCCCTCTTTTTGAGCGGCTTTTACTAGTGCGTCTAAGTCTGCGTCATTCGCCATCGCTGGCATTGAAATGGTCGCTGTCATCAAGGTTGCGCCAATCAGTTTTGATGGTGATAGCGTTGAACGGCAAAGCAAAGTTTTCATTGTCTCTATCCTTCTGGACTAGGTCAGTAAGTTCACTTTGTATGCTAGAGGCGGATTGTTACGGTTTATGGCAACTTATTTGACAGTTCAAATGCATTTATATGGCAGAACTGTTTCAACAGCCCGACTTTTAACCAGAACCTGTTGTCACATTACTGTTAAACAGCCGACTTATACTGGTAACAACAACGAATCATGGACTAGATCAACAATGAGAATGCCGGGCAACAGCCATTCAGAGACACAATTAGGAAAAATCAAAAACAGTATCCGCGAACAGATCCAGTCTGGAATCTATAAAGAAGGGCAAAAGATTCCTTCAGAAAGAGAACTCAGTGAGCTCTTTGCTACCACTCGCATCACGCTCAAAGATGCGCTTATCTCTCTTGAGACTGAAGGGCTAATCTATCGCGAGGATCGACGCGGTTGGTTTGTCTCTCCTGAGCGCATCCGATACAACCCCCTATCTCGCTCTCACTTTCATCAAATGATTCGCGATCAGAATCGAATTGCAGAGACTCGTCTTATCAATACCCGCTCAGAAATGGCCGCAGGTGAATATGCCAAGGCACTGAAAGTTGAAAGCATCACACCAGTTCATGTCATTGAACGACTGCGCTACATCGACGGGAGAGTGGTGCTGTTTGTGGAGAACGTACTTAAAGCAAGTTTGTTTCCTGAGATCCTCTCGCACGATCTCAAGATGTCACTCACCGATATCTACAAGAAGAACTACGGTTACGAAACTCAGCGTTCTCGATTTGATGTGATACCCACCTCTGCGCCCGCGCACGTCGCCAAGGCACTCAACCTATCAGAAGGTCAACCAGTGCTGAAGATTTGCCGTGTGAACTACAAGCAAGATGGTGAGCTGATGGATTGCGAATTCGAGTACTGGCGACCGGATTCAGTGATGATTCATATTGATAGCCGTGGCTAGCAAAAAAAACAGATCACGACACGAATAGCTATATAAGCGCGTGTCATCAAATGGCCATTTCTCTCTTAGATTGCTGCGTATGATTCACTCGTACTTCAGAACATCACCAGCAAATTAAGAGAGTCTACTATGTTCAAGAAAACACTGATTGCCGCATCTTTGATTATGACAACCGCTTCGGTAACCGCTGCGGCATTGCCAACAGAAACTCCAGCGCCAACTGCAGTAGAAGCACCACAAGTTGTTGTATTTAAGAACGTTAATGTTTTCAACGGAACTGAGAATAAGCTTTACAACAATCACACTGTGGTTGTTACTGGCAATAAAATCACCGCGATCACTAAAGGTGACGCCGAGCTTCCCGAGCAAGCCAAGGTTATCGATGGTGAAGGCCGAACGCTAATGCCAGCTATGGTAGAAGCGCACATGCACCTCAACCTACCAAAAGGGCTACTCGGCACTAATGATATGCGTTGGTCTGAGATTGCCGTGCACGCTCAAGGGTTTGGTGAAATGTACCTCGATCTTGGCTTTGGTACGATTCGTGATGTTGGTGGTGCTGACGGCGTATGGACAGAGCTGGAGAAGAAAGGTGACATCGACTTCCCTCGTACTTACGTTTCAGGCGCACCTATTGCACCAATTGGTGGTCACTCAGACGTTGGCCTACAATCGCGCCGCCTAGATGACTCACCACAAAACCTAGAAATTTTAGGCATTATGTCGACACCAGCAGGTGTTGCAGAGATCCACGAACAAGCGCGTCACAACTACCGTCAGGGTGGTCAGTTCACTAAAGTGTTCCAGTCTGGTGGTGTTTCATCAAAATTCGACCCGTGGCAGTACCAATCCCTGCTTGATGAAGAGCTGAAAGCAGCGGTAGATATTGCGGAGTCTTACGGTTCTTATGTCTCGACTCACGCCTATTCAGATAAGGCTTTGCACCAAGCCCTTGATACCGGAGTTAAATCCATCGAGCACGGCTTCATGTTTAACGAAAGTCACGATAAGAAATTTAAAGAAAACGGCGCATTCTTGGTCACTAACTTAACCGCGTTTTCCCCAGAATTGGCTAAGGTACCCGTGGTGCAAGACCCAAGCATCCAGAAGAAGTTAGCATCTGCACAAGCTGCCTTTGGTGACTATATCGAGAATGTGCAAAAGCTTGACCCAGACTATCGCGCATTCAACACAGATTGTGTCGGCTACGCGGATATGTGTGCCAAGCAGATCGCTCATGAGATTTACTTAAACGCTAAGTTCTTTGGTAACTTCTCAGCACTACGAGCACTCACCTCGACTGGTGGCCGTATTTCTGCAGAACTCATGGAAGACTGGATCAACCCATACTCTGACGGAAAAATTGGTGTTATTGAAGTGGGCGCCTACGCGGATATCCTGCTCATCGATGGTAACCCACTGGAAGACATCACTCTCATCGGTGGTCGTGAGACTTGGTTAACTAACGATGCCAAACCTGACGGTTCTCACCTGAGTGAAATGGACCTAATCATGAAAGACGGCAAAATCTTCAAGAACACGCTGTAATATCTTTCATAACAATCAAAAAGTTACGGAAACTAGCCCGGTCAATCGAACCGGGCTATTCTCGTTAAATCATTAAAAACACGATTTATAAAAAACACTGTGCAATTCAAACTAGCTTTGGTTATCATTGGCGTGACTGATGAATGGAGTAAGGTTTTATGATCAAAGTGATTGCACCGTTGTTGCTGGTATTTTCTGGGTACGCCCTGAGTGCAGGAACTTCAAGCACAGAGAGTTCAAGTGCAGATAGCTCAAGTGCAGAAAATCCGGGGGTATTTGATATCACTTCGATTCAAAACCTACCAATTCAGAACCTATCGACTCAAAACTTACCCACTGCACCAGAGCAGCATCATGATTGCCAAAGCATAGTGTGTAACGACTACGCTTCTTTTGACACCAACTCGACCTCTAATGATTTCGACAACATCACTGTAGTTAACGTGCCTGAGAGAAACTCCAATGAAACTCTCGATGCGATTGGCAGTGCTCTGTATATCATCGGTGAGATAGGCTTTGCTGATAATCTGTCTGAGCCTGATTATCACAACAATGTTTCTAACTAGCAGGCTTCTAACTCAAATGAGCGCTTAAGTCGCTCATTTGAGACTAGCCACAGCACGTTTAGTCCGGCATCACCACAATACCCATAGCTTCAAGCAATTGATCTTGTTGCCATTCTGAGATTTGAACACCTGTCATATCCACCCTTTTCGGGTTAAGCCCCTCTAGCTCAGCATGACATAGGTTTGCGCCTTGGAAACTAAATTGAGTCCAAGCATCTTCTGAAAAAACACCGCGGCTCAAGTCCGAATCCTTCATCGACGCTCCCACCAAATGTGCGCCTATCCAGCGGTTTTCAAACAGCTCACATTTTTCTAAATTGGCGCTCTCTAGGTTCGTATAAGACAAATTACAGCCTGTGATATAAGCCGAGCAGAAGAAGACTTTTTGCTTTATATAGTTGGAAAAATTTGCTCGATAGAAATTCGCGCCTTTTAGATCGCAGCTCCTGAATTCAATACCAAAGCAGTTAGCATTGCTGAAGTTGGCCATCGCGAGCTTACAGTCTTGAAAGCTCGCATCTCTCAGATCAGCAAAATTAAACTGACACCCTTCCATATCGGAAGTCTCAATAAACTTGCAATGTTTAAACGTGGTTTCTTTTAGCTGAGCGCTATGAAAGTTACACTCCAAAAAAGTGCAGGACTCAAAAGCCAAATAACTAAGGTCTTGATGAGAGAAATCGTGCTGATGATAAGTGTGGTTTTTGGTTTTCATGGCCGCTCCTTATTGGCGTCCCCGAAACGTAACATTAGGACGAGACCAAGTCACGATTTTAAAAACCTTTAAAAACAATCATTTAAAACACCCCAAAATCGCCAATTTAAGGCACCTAGAGGCCCTTTTAACAGGGTGATTTTTTGATTTTCCTACGCACCTTTGCAGAAAAAAGTTTAAACAAACTGAGAGACGCTCAGAGAGTAAAGAGACTCAAAAGCTCTCAGACATGAGTAAACTCGTGAAAAGTCATATTTACATTGTAAATCCGCACAAAAAAAGAGCACTCAATGGTGCTCTTTCTTAATTAAAATGAATAAGTTGCGTTACGCGACTTCAAGAATGATCTTCTCGAGCTTATCCAAACCCTCGCTAAGAACTTCTGACTCGATCGTCAATGGTGGCAATAAGCGGATTACGTTCGCCTTCACGCCACAAGACAACAGAATTAAGCCATTCTCTTGTGCTTTGCTGATAACGGCTTTAGTAAGATCTTGCAGAGGTTTGCCCGTTTCAGGACAAGCAAACTCAATTGCCATCATCGCACCCGTAGTACGGATTTCACCAATTGCAGGTACAGACTCTTGAAGCTTAGTCATACGAGCATTAACTACCTCACCAATACCCATCGCTTTCGCACACAACTGCTCTTCTTCAATAATTTTTAGAACCTCAAGACCCGCAACACAACCCAGAGGTGAACCTGCGTATGTACCACCAAGGCCACCCGGCAGTGCCGAATCCATCACATCCGCTTTGCCTACCACAGCAGAGATAGGGAAACCGCCTGCGATGCCTTTCGCCATAGTCATCATGTCTGGTTCAATGCCTAGGTATTCCGTAGCAAACATTTTACCGGTACGCGCAAAGCCAGTTTGGATTTCATCGGCAATGAGCATGATGCCGTGCTTATCACACACTTCACGTAGCCCTTGTGCAAATTCAGCTGGCGCTTTGTAGAAACCCCCTTCGCCTTGCACAGGTTCAAAGATGATAGCCGCTACGCGTGATGGCTCGATATCACATGCAAACAGGTCTTCAAGCGCTTGCAGGCTCTGCTCGGTGCTCACGCCATGGAAGGCATTTGGGTATGGTGCATGGAAGATCTCATTCGGGAAAGGACCAAAGCCCGCTTTGTACGGTGCAACTTTACCTGTCAGACCCATTGTCATGTTAGTACGACCGTGGAAGCCACCTTTGAATGCGATAACGCCACTACGACCAGTATGAGCACGTGCCACTTTCACTGCGTTTTCTACAGCCTCTGCACCCGTGGTTAGGAAAATTGCTTTCTTTTCGCTATCGCCCGGTGCAAGTTCAGTCAGTTTTTCCGCCAGTTCAACGAACGAAGCGTAAGGTGTCACCATCGCACAAGTATGAGAGAAGTTATCCAGCTGCGCTTTCACCGCTTCACTGATGCGTTTGTTTGAGTGACCGGTATTGGTTACCGCAATGCCTGCAGCAAAATCGATATATTTGTTGCCATCTACGTCCCATACATGGGCGTTCTCTGCTTTCTCAACGTAAAGTGGATAAAGTGCGCCCATACCTTGAGCGATTACTTGGCTTCTTCTTTGGTGTAGTTGTTGGTTAGTCATTGTTTTGTCCTTAAATTAGTTGCCGCCAAAGCAGAGATATTTGATGTCCATGTATTCATCGATACCTTGTTTTGCCCCTTCACGTCCGATACCAGACTGTTTTACCCCACCGAACGGAGCTACTTCGGTAGAAATCATGCCTTCATTAATGCCGACCATGCCGTACTCGAGCGCTTCAGCAATCTTCCAGACGCGATGGATGTTTTGGCTGTAGAAGTACGATGCGAGGCCGTAGATGGTGTCGTTAGCCATCTCGATCAATTGCTCATCGTTATCGAATGCAATCACAGGTGCGACAGGGCCAAAGATCTCCTGCGAAACAATGTGCATGTCGTGAGTTACGTTCTTGAGTACGACCGGCTGCATAAACAAACCATCAAGATTCGGCACTTCCGAAACTGGCTGTGCACCTTGCTCGATTGCACCATCAATCAGAGCTTGGATGCCCGCTTTCGCTGACTCGCTGATAACAGGTCCAATATTCACGCCTTCGTCTAAGCCATTGCCGACCTTGAGCTGCTGAACCGCTGCATCAAATTTAGTCACGAACTCATCGTAGACTTTGCTGTGAACATAGAATCGGTTCGCACACACACACGTTTGACCTGCATTACGGAACTTAGATGCCATCGCACCCGCTACGGCTGCGTCGATATCTGCGTCATCAAACACGATAAATGGCGCGTTGCCGCCCAGTTCCATTGAGGTGCGTTTGATGTCATGCGCACTCTGCTGCATCAGAACACTACCCACTTGAGTTGAGCCCGTGAACGAGAACTTACGAATCAGTGGATGTGACGTAAAAATCGCACCGATCTGGCGAGAGCTTTCTCCCAGAGTCACCTGCAATACATCGCGCGGAATGCCCGCTTGGTACGCAAGTTCAGCGACAGCGAATGCAGACAGCGGGGTCGAATCCGATGGCTTCACGATGAAGCTGCAGCCCGCAGCCAGTGCTGGCCCTGCTTTACGAGTGATCATTGCAATTGGGAAGTTCCATGGCGTGATCGCACATGCGACGCCAATTGGCTGCTTAATCGTCACAAGACGCTTATCACCACTTGGGGCAGGGATCGTTTCGCCGTAAGTACGCTTGGCTTCTTCAGCAAACCACTCTATAAAGCTCGCGCCATAAAGCACTTCACCCTGCGCTTCGGCTAGAGGCTTACCTTGCTCTAGCGTCATTAAACGGCCAAGGTCTTCTTTGTTTTCAAGCAGCAGTTGATACCACTTGTTCAATAGAGCTGCGCGTGCTTTTGCAGGCATTGCCGCCCACTCTTTTTGCGCGACACTTGCGCGTTCAACACCATCTAAAATGGCTTGCTCTGAAGAGACTGGGGCATAACCCAACACTTCACCAGTAGCAGGGTTAGTGACAGCAATGCCCTGCTCTTGGTCCGACACCATAAACGACAGCAAGGTTTGGTTGTTAATTTGTTGCATGGTGATTCCTTTTGACAGCTAAACAATGCCGCTCTTTGTTGACTGATTCAGTCATCCGCGGCTATTAGTAATTTTAATTGATGATGGCTAAGCGGGGATCTGCTGGGTAATGCAGTGAATGTTGCCACCACCCAATAATACTTCACGTGATGGGATCCCAATCACCTGATGCTCAGGCATTGCCTGTTGCAGTATCTCTATCGCTTGCGAGTCGGTTGTATCATCGAGCAGAGGTAAAAAGACATACTCATTTACGATAAGAAAGTTTGCATAAGAGGCACTTAGGCGTTCTCCCGCATCGCGCACCATGCCTTCACTCTTATCGACACCGTTGGCTTCAGCCTCGCTGTAGTGCAAAGGCCCCGGCAACGGCAAGCGGATCACTTCGATACTTCTACCTTGAGCATCGGTCTGCGACTTAAGTGCATATTCTGCTTGGCGTGATAGCTCGAACTGTGGGTCACTTGGATCGTCAGTCCAGCTCAGCACCACCTTACCCGGCGCAATAACGTGCATCAGATTATCGACGTGACCGTCGGTCTCGTCGTTAAACAGCCCCTTTGGCAACCAGATAACTTTATCGATGCCAAGATACTCTTTAAGACTCGCTTCTATCTGTTGCTGACTCATCTCAGGGTTGCGCCCCGGGCTGAGTAGACACTCTTGCGTGGTGTACAGGGTGCCTTCACCATCGGTATGAATGGCGCCGCCCTCTAGAACAAACGGAGCTCGATAGTGGTCAAGGCCGATGATGTCACACACCGAACTCGCCACTAAATCGTCTTGCTGCCAGTTGTCATACAGGCCGTTGTAATCCCCGCCCCACGCATTGAACTGCCAGCTGATGCCACGGCGGTCGCCTTGCTCATTCACCACCACCGTTGGACCTATATCGCGCATCCAAGCATCGTTGTATGGGATCTCGACCAGTCGAATATCGGAATGAAGCAAAGCGCGAGCTCTATCAAACTGCTTACAGCTAACTGCCACGCACACCTTGGTCACTTCCGAAATCGCGTTGGCAATGCGAGCAAAGGTCTGTTGTGCAGGCTGCGCTTGTTCACGCCAATTGTCTTTTCGCTCTGGCCAAGCAAGCCACACTTCACTCACCGGTTGAAACTCAGCCGGAAAGTAGAAGCCATCTTGTCGAGGCGTGGTTGATAGCTGCATAGTGCCCCCTTATACCGCCAGTTTGCCTACACTGCCGTATAGATCTGGTCGACGGTCACGGAATAACCCCCATGAATGACGAGCCTGCGCCGTTGCGGCCAAATCGACTTCTGCATAGATGATCGCTTCACCTTCACGTGGCGCTTCGGCAAGCTTGCCACCGGTATGGTCGGTGATGAAAGACGAGCCGTAGAAAGTCGTTTCAATACCATCATCCAGTTCAGTACCCACGCGGTTTGACGCGATTACCGGTACCAAGTTGGCCGCTGAATGGCCTTGCATCGTGCGTTGCCAATGGTCACGTGAATCTAGGGTTGGGTCTTGTGGCTCGCTACCGATCGCGGTTGGGTAGAAGATCGCTTCTGCGCCATGCAAGGCTAAGCTACGAGCCAGTTCTGGGAACCATTGATCCCAACAGATGCCGGCGCCGAAAGTGCCAAACTTAGTCTTCCAAACCTTGAAGCCAGTGTCACCCGGGCTGAAGTAGTACTTTTCACTGTAACCCGGTCCATCTGGAATGTGTGACTTGCGGTAATTGTCGAGCACCGTGCCATCTGCATCGATCATCACTAACGAGTTAAAGAAGGTGTTACCCGCTTTTTCAAAGTAGCTCACCGGGATCACGACACCCAACTCTTTAGCGAGAGCGCTCATCTCTTTAATCAGCAAGCAATTTTCTGTCTCTTCTGCCAACTCGAAGTACTTCGCTTCCTGTTTCTTGCAGAAGTAAGGCGCTGCAAACAGCTCTTGTGGCAGAATGACGTTGGCACCGTTGCTCGCTGCTTCACGAATCGCCTGCTTGGCTTTGTTCAGGTTATCTTCCAGATCCCAGCTCTTAGTCAGTTGTAAGGCTGCAAATTTCACTACTCTACTCATTCGATGTTCCTTATCTGTGTCTGGATTAGATAGCCAGTTTGTCTCTTAGGTTGTAATACGCTGCACCCACTGCGGTGAATGGGATTTGGAAGTGGCGACCGCCCGGGAAGGCATAGTGCTTCAATGCTGCAAAAGCATCAAATCGCTCAGCGTGTCCGGTTAATGCTTCCGCCAATAGTTTGCCTGCAAGGTGAGTACAAGTGACACCATGGCCGCTGTAACCTTGTAGGTAGTAGATGTTGTCGTCAAATGCGCCGAACTGAGGCATACGCGAGTAAGTTAGCAGGAAGTTGCCCGTCCAAGTGTAATCGATCTTAATCCCTTTCAATTGAGGGAAAACTTTCTCTAGCTTAGGACGAATCAAGGCTTCGATATTCTCTGGGTCACGAGCACCGTACACCACGCCACCACCAAACAGCAGGCGTTTATCAGCACTTAGACGGAAGTAGTCCAGTAGGTAATTACAGTCTTCAACACAGTAGTCACTTGGCAGTACCTGCTTAAGTTGCTCATCAGTCAGCGGCTCTGTCGCCACCACTTGGGTACCACACGGAATCGCTTTGTTGCTGATATTCGGTGCAAGACCACCAAGATACGCGTTACCTGCCAACACTAGGTATTTGCACTTCACGCTGCCCTGAGCCGTTCTAGCGACAGGGTTTACGCCTTTCTCTAGTGATGTTACTGCAGACTGTTCGAATATTTGACCACCCAAAGAGACAAACGCTGCTGCTTCACCGAGAGCCAGTTTTAGCGGATGGATGTGACCACCACGCATATCGAGCAGACCGCCAGTGTAAACCTGAGTACCGACTGCCGCTTCTACCTCATTGGCATCAAGTAGAGTCAGTTGGTCGTTACCGTAGCGCTCCCAGTTTTTCTTATGATGCTCTAGGCCAGCGAGCTGCTTTTTGTTTAGTGCTGTAAATAGGCCACCGCGCTTATGATCACATTCGATATCGTACTTATCGATAAGGCCACGAATGATGTCGCCGCCTTCAAATATCATGTCACACAGAGCTTTAGCTTGGGGTTGGTCGTAACGGCTTTCAATCACGTCAACATCTCGGCTGTAGCTGTTAACGATCTGACCGCCGTTGCGACCGGTTGCGCCAAAACCGACTTTCGCACTTTCTAGCACCACCACTTTGAAGCCTTTCTCTGCCAGATGCAGTGCTGAAGATAAACCAGAGAAACCGGCACCAACCACACACACATCACACTCGATGTTGTCTTGAAGTTGTGGGAAATCTGGCATATTTGGTACTGAGTGCGCGTAAAACGAGTCCGTATGCTTATTCATTGCTTTATTCCTTTGTTATTCGTCAGCAGGCTTAAGGGTGTAGGCGAATCCAAGTCGTTTTGGTTTCTGTGAATTTTTCGATGGCATGCAATGACTTATCACGGCCGTTACCACTCATTTTGAATCCACCAAATGGGACAGTCATGTCACCTTCGTTGTAGTTATTGACCCAGACGGAACCCGCTTGAAGCTGCTTAGCCACACGGTGAACACGATTAATATTGCTGCTCCAAAGAGCGGCACCTAGGCCATATTTAGAATCGTTAGCAATGGCGATCGCCTCTTGCTCATCTTTGAAAGGAATCACGCACAACACAGGACCAAAAATCTCTTCCTGCGCAACACGCATCTTATTGTCTACATTGTCGAGAATGGTTGGCTCAACGAACGCGCCTTTGCCATCGACATCACCACCGCAGCGCAGCGTTGCACCCTCAGTTTGACCAAGGTGGATGTACTCCAGCACTTTGGCTTTATGTCCTTGATCGATAAGCGCTCCCATAGAACAAGTGGTGTCCATTGGGTCTTTTGGCGTGAAGGCTTTAGACGCTTCAATCACCTTCTCAACAAACTGATCTTTAATGCTTTCATGAACCAGCAATCGAGTTGCTGCAACACACACTTCACCTTGGTTATAAAAGCAACCACCTGCCGTTTCAGCGGCTGCGCGGTCCAGGTCGTCACAGTCTTCAAAAACAATATTGGCATTCTTACCGCCCGCTTCTGCAAAGACGCGTTTTAGGTTGGTCTCACCAGAACGAACCATTAACTGACCAGCGATTCGGGTTGAACCGGTAAACGCGATGCAATCAACATCATGGTGTTTAGCTAGCGCATCCCCAGCTTCATGACCAAAACCAGTGATGACTTGGAATACGCCACGAGGAAGACCCGCTTGATTAGCAAGCTTGCCAAGGAAGATCGCAGTAAGTGAAGATTTTTCTGACGGTTTTAGAATGACACTGTTGCCAGCCGCGAGCGCAGGGCCGAGCTTCCAACAGGCTAGCCATAGAGGGAAGTTCCATGGAACCACAGCGGCGACAACACCAATAGGTTGATGAGAGATGTAGGCGTGAACATCTTTTTCGGTTGGTGCGACTTCACCGTAGACTTTATCAATCGCTTCAGCGTACCAGCGCAAAGAGCCTGCTGCACCGGGGATATCGGTAGAGACACTGTGGTTAATAGGTTTACCGGTATCGAGCGTTTCCAGTAACGCTAACTCTTCACGGTGTTCATCGATGAGATCAGCGAATAAGCATAGGACAGCTTTACGATGAGATGGGGCGCTGTTGCTCCATTCACCTGCTTGAAAGGCTTGACGAGCGCATGTTACCGCAAGATCAACATCTTCTTCTTGGCAACGAGCGATCTCTGTAAGCGTTTCGTCCGTTGCTGGGTTGATGACATCAAGCATTTGGCCGCTGATGGCAAGAGTATACTCGCCGTTAATAAATGCTCGATTTTCGATGTTTAGACTGTTTTGTAATTCAATCCATTGTTCCTGGGTTTTCATACGCTCTCCTTGTTATCACAACAAGGCAAGGCCCACTTAGAATGTGGTTGGCGTATGCGCGCTTATCATTCGACAAGCCTTGTCTGTGTGATTTGTAAACTTATGCGGCTGAGTTGTATCAATGACGTACGACTCGCCTTGTTTAAGGACGTAAGATTGGTCTTTATACTCAAGCGTGATTTCACCCTCAAGAATGGTCCCGATCTCTTCGCCTTCATGCTTAATTTCTGCCGCACCGGTCGTACCATGTGGGGCATACTCTTCGATTAAAAACCCGATGACTTGCTCTTTACTGCCGTTGGTGACTAGCTTCATTGAAACGGACTCACTGCCCATCTCCACCAACTCATCAGGGGTAACGACAACCTTTACTTCATCACTGGCTGGCTTTTCAAAGGTGAAAAACTCCGATAGCGACAAAGAAAAAACGTTCACTATTTTTTGCAACGAGCTCACTGAAGGGCTGACCTTAGCGTTCTCAATAGAGGAGATAGCACTATGTGTAATGCCAGCTCGCTCGGCTAATTCTCGTTGTGACAATCCATGTTCTTTTCGTAACTGAACAATATTTTTACCAATCTCTTGATTGTCCATTTATCTGGCTCCTAATTTATAGAGAGGCAGCCATCATAAATTCTTTGAACAAAATTTGTGAGAAATGATTGGTTTTCGCTTTCCATTCTGGGTGCCACTGCACGCCAACAAAGAATTTTTGTCCTGGAAGGCTGAATGCTTCCACCAAACCATCGGGGGCTTTCGCTTCTACTTGCAGTTGCGGAGCCAGTTGGTCAACACCTTGATTATGAAGGGTGTTCACTTCAAAAAAGACCGTGGTTTCCCAGTGATTCTCTGTCAGCCATTTTTCAAAAAGGCTCTGCTTTTGCACCAGTACCGCATGTGATGGTGCGTATTTCTCTTCAAAGTCATCGACTTGGATCTCTCGATGGTCATTAAAGCCGGAATCGTGAACCGCCGGATTTAACGAACCACCCAACGCCACATTCATCTCTTGAAAGCCACGGCAGATCCCTAGACATGGAATGTCTTTATCAATCGCTTTACGCAGTAATGAAAAAGAGAGCTCGTCGCGCGCTTCATCTTTCTTTGCCTCTTGATGCGTCGCGTTGTAGTGGTGCGGCGCAACATTCGAGTGACTACCCGGAAACAAAAAGCCATCACACATCTCAAGGATTCGTTCGATATCTTCACTCGACATATCTGGCGCTAACATCAGCGGCAACCCGCCGAAGTCTTTTACTGCCGCTAGATAGAAGTCATTAACGGCTTGTATTTGATAGCCACCCAACTCTTTCGCGCAGCTAACAATTCCAATAATGGGTTTGCTTTGTGTAGACATGTTACTTCCGTGCTCGATTTATTTAACACTCACACTACAAACCATGTACAAAATTATCAACACCGATGTTCGATATTCTGACCAAATCGTGACCAACACCTCTTTTTTGGTCAAAAAAACGGCTAATTTTGCTCATTATATTGAGCAAAAACCGATCAGCTGTTACAAAATAGTTAACAAAAACATCTTTCATGAAATTTACAACTTGAAAGAAAATCAAAATAAACCATTGTATTTTAAGCAAATAAAACAAAATCTTTAGACTTTAGTCTTATCAATACAACTCAGTTGTTTATTTTTTGTTACTTTAGGTTTGCTGTACAGAGGCTAGTTGGAGAACTCAATGGAATCGTATCTACAGGAAGTTAAAAATTTTCGACAAAAATGGCCCAACATCGAGTTTGTTGATCTCATTTTCACCGATATCAATGCCACGCCAAGAGGCAAAAGAATCCCAGTCAATGCGCTAGAGAAGCTAACGAAAGGGGTGGCACTACCGCTGTCTACTATTACTCTCGATACTAAAGGCAATGTGGTAGAGAGCGCAGGGTTAGGTGAAGACCTAGGCGAGCCGGATAACATCTGTTTCCCTGTTGCTGACACACTGATGCCAACAGCAAAAGAGTCAGTTGGTCAGGTGCTATTAAGTATGATGGATGAGACAGCAGAGCAACCAAGCCCGCTATTCATTCGTAATATCGTCGAAGGCATGCTCGATAAACTGCATGCTAAAGATCAGTACCCATGCGTTGCCTTAGAACTTGAGTTCTACCTCATCGACAAAAAACGCGGCGAGATGGGCGCTCTGCAAACCGCTATTAACCCAACCAAAAAGTCACGTGAGAAAGATACCGAGGTGTATGACCTAGACGGCCTTGATGACTACGCAGATTTTCTCTCCGACCTTAACAAGGTCGCCCAAGAACAAGGGTTAAATACCTCTGGTGCACTCTCTGAATCCGCACCGGGGCAGTTTGAGATTAACTTTAACCACTCAAAAGACGTGCTCAAAGCGTGTGATGAAGTGATCATCGCTAAGCGCCTTATCCGCCAGATTGCCCACCAGCACGGTTTTGATGCCACGTTTATGGCTAAGCCATTTGGCGACCAAGCCGGTAATGGCATGCACATTCACCTTAGCTTGGTGGATGCACTCAGTAACAATCACTTTAGCCAAACCGATGGCGAAGCCAGTGACCTCTTTTATCAAACCATGGCCGCGATGTTGGCTCAGACATCCGATTCCATGGCATTGATTTGTCCTAACGTAAACTCTTACCGCCGTTTTGTCCCTGGCGCTTACGTACCTACGAAAGCCGATTGGGGAGAAAACCACCGTGGTGTTGCGATGCGTGTGCCCATCAGCGATAGTAAGAATCGCCGAATAGAACATCGTATAGCAGGAGCTGACGTTAACCCTTATATTCTCGCTGCAGTAGTACTTTCCGCGGTATTAGCGAGTGAAAACTATACCAAAGACCAATGTCCTAAAGCCCTCAGTGATGATGCAATTGACCTACCGCTGCGTATGTCAGAGGCACTCGACCAGCTAGAACGCAGTGAGCTGGCTCCGTACATCTCTAGAGACTTTATCGATTTATATTTAGCTTGCAAACGGAGTGAACTCACCGACTTTGAACGCGAAATCACCCCATTAGAAATCGAATGGATGTTGCACTCAGCATAAATAAAGGAAATATACGTATGACTACGCAAACCAAGGCGTTGGACGCGCCGCTGAAGATCAACACTCAACACATCATGGTATCCCTATTGGTGGTGGCGACGTTTGTGTTCTTCACTTCAATCGGATTGAACCACCAAGAAGGAGAAGCATACGGGTGGATGAGTTTGCTTCCGACGGCTCTGGTGTTGGTGTTCGCACTGACAACACACCGCACCGTAGAAGCGCTATTTAGCGGCACGATTGCAGGTGTGTTGCTACTAAACCCAGCTGAAGCAGTGGAGCAGATCGTTGGCATCTCTATGGATGTGATGATGAACGAGACCATTGCATGGATCGTGCTTGTTTGTGGTCTGATGGGTGGCTTAATTGCGATTCTGGAGAAAGGCGGCAGTATCTTAAGCTTCTCTGATATGCTGGTGACCAAGGTGAAAAGCCGCAAGCAATCTATGCTGATGACCTTCTTCCTCGGTATTCTGATCTTCATTGATGATTATCTAAACGCGATTGCTATCTCCTCTTCAATGAAGAAGATCACGGATGGCTACAACATTTCGCGTGAGAAACTCTCTTACCTAGTGGATTCGACCGCGGCACCTATCTGTATTCTGGTTCCGATTTCAACTTGGGCAATCTTCTTTAGCTCACTGCTTGAAGCGAATGGCGTTGCTGAAGCTGGCCAAGGCATCAAAGCATACATCGAAGCGATTCCTTACATGGCTTACGGCTGGGTAACATTAGCAATCGTACTTCTCGTTGCAATGGAAAAACTGCCTGACCTAGGCGCAATGAAGGTCGCTGAAGAGCGCGCGAAGAATGGTCAAGTTCGCCCAGATGGCGCAACAGATATCGACTTTGGCGCAGACATCTCAGCACACACTAACCCAACCATGGGCCTAATCAACTTCCTACTGCCAATGGTAGTATTAGTTGCAGCGAGCTGGTACTTCGGTATCGATCTACTAGCCGGTGTGTTTGTCGCAATCATCTTCACTATCTGTTTCTACGGTGTGCAGCGTCTGATCTCGATGAACGACATGTTCGAAGCGGTCTACGACGGTATCAAGGTGATGTTGTTGCCACTAGCAACGGTAATCGGCGGCTTTATGCTGAAATCGGTTAACGACTCTCTGGGTGTAACTCAGTATGTAATCGAAACGGTGAGCCCTTACCTATCAGCATCTTACTTCCCTGCGATCATCTTTATGATCACTGGCGCGCTGGTATTCGCAACGGCATCTTCATGGGGTACATTCGCAGTTGCAATGCCAATCGTATTGCCACTTGGTGAGCAACTTGGCGTACCACTGCACCTTACTGTAGCGGCGCTACTATCAGCATCAGCGGCGGGCAGCCACTCTTGTTTCTTCAGCGATTCAACGGTTCTGTCAGCACAAGGCTCAGGTTGTACATCAATGCAGCACGCTACGACTCAGTTCCCGTACGCACTGATAGGTATCATCGCTACCGCTATCTTCTTCTTAGTGATTGGCTAACAAGCAAAACAAGCTTAATTAAAAAATCCGAGTGTTTAACGACACTCGGATTTTTTACATTACTCGTCACCGGAAACTCTCTCAGTAAAAGCCGCCATGTTTCATGTGCACAAAAAGCAAGATAGAGGCGATCACCAGCTCTAGAACCAATGGCGGTACGACAGCTTTATCGAATCCATCCAGAACCAGACCGACTACTCGCCCAGCCGCGACAGCCAACATCACCACTGCAACAAAGAAGTAGCCGTCTGTGTCATTGTTAAAAAAGCCAGCCGCAATAATATAAACGCTTGCCAAAAATAGGCCGCCCATCACTGAGCGGATCGTGTTCATGCCCACCTTACCAATCGGTTCCAAAGCGAAATTTGCCAACATTTTCTTGGGTACAAACATCGACATTATGCCAAGCCCAGTCAGCACCAACGCAATCACACCAACCAAAGTGTTCATTACTGTATCCATCATATCTCTCCTTATGCTGGTGTTTTCGCTGTTAAAAACTGTTGAATCGCTTGATACGCATTGTCTTGCGCAGAACTGTTGTTAAATAGTGGTTCCAGTGTCACTTGGTCGATCACAGGCCCTGTCGGTGAGCCGGCTCGGCTCGCATAAAATCGGCCACTCTCAAAGCTTGGATTAAACAAGCCTTCTAGGTAACGCTTGGCGCCTTTCTCGACACTGTGCATCATGCCAAACAGTGGCATCACGGTTCCTCCGACGTACTTAAAGAACACCTTTTTCAACAGTGGCAAATCGTCCATACCATTGGTGCCAGTCGTGCCACCAGGGCTGATGGTCACAAAACGAAGGTGCGGGTGCTGTCTCGCCATCGATGACATCCACAGAGTACCAGTCAGTTTAATGGTGCCGTAAACATCCAGCGGATCCGCGTTTGAACCAAATTTGCTGCCGTCTGCAATAGAAGAAAATTCCTGTACCGACGTGTCCTTTAGCTCAGGCTTAGCAACACCCATTCTTGGTACACCTCGCGCCGTCTCAGAGCCTGCATAAATAATGGTTGAGGTAACCAATTGCTTTTTCACAAGCTCTTCTACAAGTACTACATGGCCGAGAACATTCGATGCAAAGATAGTGGTCACGCCATCTTCAGTCAGTTGATGAGGTGTTTTTCCGCCCGTACCACCCGCATTCAAAATTACCGCATCAACAGGCGACTTGAGACGAGTCACTGCTTGTTGCACGGAATAGGACTCAGACACATCAAGTAGTAAAATCTCGAACAAATCTTTGCCTGTTGCTTCAACCAGTTTTCTCTTCGCTTCGTTCGCTTTCTGTTGGTTTCTGCAACCCAAGTAAATCTTCTTTATGCCACTTTGTTGGGCCAACTGGCGCGCTGCTTCAAAGCCTAAGCCAGCGTTGGCACCCGTAATTAATACACTTGTTATTGAGTTCATCATGCTCCCTTCTCGGTGATGTTTAACGTGTAATTAAGCTAACATGATTGAAAAATGGACTGTATAGAGGTAAAAGTGGACACTGTGTTTCAAAAATGAACCATAGGCAGAATTATGCTGAACAATGAGACTTATACCTTTAACTGGGATGACCTGAAGATTTTTCTCGCGGTGGTACGCAGCGGAACACTGCGTGGGGGAGCCGAGAGCATCAAGATCAACCACACCACGCTCACCCGTCGCCTGTCAGTCATGGAAGAGCAGATTGGTAGTCGACTGTTTGACCGCTCCAAGCAAGGCTTACAGCTCACTCAGATAGGGGAAGAACTGCTCCCATACGCTGAGCGCGTCGAAGAGGAGATGGTCGCTGCATCACGCATGATCATTGGCAAAGACAGTGAGCCTGTTGGCACCGTTTATGTCTCTATGCCTCATGGATTGGCGATGACCTCGATCATGGATGACCTAGCACTCTTTGCTGAGAGTTATCCAGATATCACACTTAATCTCAATTTCGGTAACGACATCGCTAACTTGAGCCGTCGTGAATCAGACGTCTCGATTCGCATCGCTAATGAGGTTTATGACGATGCCGTAGGTCGCCGTTTAGTTCAGATGTCGCAAGCGGCCTACTGCACCCGAGAATACGCAGAGAAAGTAAAAGACAACGCTGGCGAAGGGCTACACTTTATTGGATGGCACGAACCAGAGGGGGATGTCAGTGCTCAGTGGCTAAAAGAGAGCTTCTACCCAAAAGCCACACTTAAACACCGAGTTTCGGAGCTAGTCCCGTTGATAAACTTAGCGGCTTCTGGGCTTGGGATGGCTTATCTGGCATGCAATTTAGGTGACAGACACCCAAACCTTGTGCGCGCTCCATTTCAAAAGCCACTGCCCTATCGAAGCATCTGGTTGTTGCTCCACACAGACCTACGCCGTACAGCGAGGATTCGTCGCTTTGTCGACTTTCTTGGAGAACAGATTCAATCACGTGAGAACGAGTTTTGGGTAACGGGAACCGTGGCAAAAGCTGATTAAACAAATCATGAATAACACCTCAATAAAGCCACTAACATAGTGGCTTTTTTCATACTCGATTTTCACTCTGTTGCTGCCGATTTATATTGAGTTTATTTAGGCAAATAAATACACTGAAGAGAGCATTACTCGGAGGTGAAATGAACAATAAAAACAAGCACATAATATTAATTCACGGCCTCTATATGCCTGCATTGATCATGCAGTATCTAGATAGAAACTTTAAAAAGCGCGGCTTTCAAACTCACAAGTTTGCCTATAATTCTTTGCGCTTTCCATCCGCTTCCAAGCGATTGAATCGATTTGTCACTGCTCGCTTTGATGAAAATGATGAGGTCTACTTCTTTGGCCATTCACTCGGTGGTTTACTGATTCGTCACTACTTCAAACATTATCAGCCCAAATTTGCCGATACCTGCATCATTACCGCGGGCACACCACACAATGGCGCAACCATAGCCAAGACACTCTCGAATCATGGACTAGGATTTATCTTTGGTTCGACTAAACATATCCTCAATGATGGGCTTGGAGACTATGATAACGACGTACCGATAGGTGTTATCACTGGCACTTATGATGCGGGTGTAGGCCGAATCGTACTCGGAAAGAATCATGGCGATGGCACGGTCACACTGGAAGATGCCAATCTAAAAGGGGCAACCGACACCTGCGCACTCAACCTCAATCACACCGCTTTGGTGTATTCGAAAGAAGTAGTGCAGCGATCCAGCTACTTCATAGAGCATAAAAGCTTTCGTTAAGAGAGTTCAGATACAAAAAACCACTTCATCATGAAGTGGTTTTTTTAATTGTTTGCAAGTTACAGGCGATTCACTCTGGTAGGTAGGAACACCTCACCAAGCATGCAGCGTACTGAGCCACCGCCGATATCTTCGATGGTCTTCACGTTGAATGGCAGCAGTTTACCGTGCGTCGCTAGCTGCGCGCGTTGTGCAGGAGAAAACGCATCAAAAGCCGACTGTGACATCGCAATCACTTTATCGCCATTCACGGTTTCAAGTTGAAGGATGTTGCCACAGAAGCGGTTCATCTGATCGATCGAAATCGAGATCACTTGTTTGTCTTTCGCAAGGGACTTCACGACGAAGCGACGCTCGAACTCTGGAATCACTTCATCACAAATCACACAGAAGTTATCACCTATCGCCATCATCACATTGGTATGGTAAATCGGGTGCCCAGAAGGCAGAGCTGTTTGGAAAGAAACCACTCGCGAATAACCGATACGCTTGGCGTAGTCTTCCAATACTTCTCTATCACAGCGTTGAGAAAGGGCTGCATAGATGGTCTTGTTGATGTGGTCGATCACCATTACGCCAGTACTTTCAAGGTAAGCACCCTGCTGTAAGTAAGGTTCAAGCGTGTCCACATGGTTTACGATACGACCAGATGCTTCAAGCGCTTCGATGAGAGCGTTAGGCTTCACTTCATGTTGGCGGTTTTCACACGCCATTGGGAATGTGTATAGGCTGCCATCACTAACAGTACTAAACCAGTTATTTGGGAAAACCGCATCCGGTGTTTCAACACCAAGCTCAGGATAATCAAACTCGACTACTTGCACGCCTTCTTTGCGAAGTACCTTCACCATTGCCTTAAACTCAGCCATGGTTTGCGACTTTACTTCTTCTTGAGTCAAGTTAACGCGCTGCTGAAATTCATTGTCACGCGCGGTCTCTTCGTTAAAACGAAACTCTTTAGGTGGCACCATCACTACACAGTTTGCATTTTGTACATTCGTTGTTTGTAGTGATTTTTCATGTAGGTTTAACATCTCAACTGTCCCTATCTGGAATTTACCCGCTAATTGTAAACAGGTTGTTACGAGAAAAATCACTGAATTATTGACAATTTCATTAGCTAACCTCAATAATTCCTGCCAAATGTCCAATCCTCCCTAATTTTTACTGCACTACCTTGAGCGCCGCCCTCTACTCACTTATCGCATCCTATTCGAACAGTAATATTACGCTAAGTGTCAGTTTTGGTTACAATTTAATCCAATTAGCGTTAGGATAGCCCTGTTGCATAACACGTTGATCCCGCGGCAGTCAGTCAACGTCTCATTTCACATCAACCCTAACTCATTAAAAAATAACTATGATTTCGCTTATCGCGTTGTCATGGACTTGTTTTACTCGTGATCTAAAATCACCACAATAATTACAACTTTGCACACAGATGCAGAGGTTGACTAAGGGAAATCTATGTTTAAGAAATTTGAAGGCTTTACCGAGGCCTTCCCAAAAGACGAACCAATACAGCCCCCAAGCGGCATATTGGCTTTTTGTCGACATTACACACGTGGCTTTGAAAAACCATTACTGCTTCTCGGCTTAATGAGCATGACTATCGCCATCATCGAGGTTGCCCTGTTTGGCTATATGGGCCAGCTCGTGGATTGGTTGTCGACCAGTAATAAAGAGACCTTCCTTGCGGACAATCAATCAACATTGATTGGTTTAGGGGTTCTGTTATTGGTCATCATGCCAGTTATGATCGCGATATATTCTCTGTTGCTTCACCAAACTTTACTGGGCAACTACCCAATGTCGATTCGTTGGCTTGCCCACCGCTACCTTCTAAAGCAGAGCCTCTCTTTCTATCAAGATGACTTTGCAGGGCGTGTCGCAACTAAGGTGATGCAAACATCATTGGCCGTTCGCGAAACCGTGACCAAAATGGTCGATGTATTCGTCTATGTGACAGTCTACTTTACGGCAATGCTATTCATGTTGGCCGAATCCGATTGGCGCTTAATGGCTCCAATGCTGATCTGGCTGTTCGTCTACGTCGGTATTCAGTTGCATTTTGTACCTAAGCTAAAAGATGTCTCTTCTGAACAAGCCGATGCGCGTTCACTGATGACAGGTCGAATCGTGGATAGCTACACCAATATTGCGACGGTTAAGCTGTTCTCACACAGCAAGCGTGAAACGGAATACGCTGAAGAGGGAATGGAAGGCTTTCTAGACACGGTTTACCGTCAAATGCGTTTAGTGACTGGCTTTAACGTGTGGGTTGAGTTTGCTAACTACCTACTGGTTTTCGCCATCGCAGGTATCTCGATTTATCTATGGTTAGATGACGCGATCACCGTTGGTGCGATCGCTATCGCGGTCAGCTTAGCACTGCGTATCAATGGTATGTCTAAGTGGATCATGTGGGAAATCGGTGGCCTATTTGAAAACTTGGGTACCGTTATTGACGGCATGAAAACGCTGGCTAAACCAATCGCTATCGAAGACAAGCCGAACGCGGAGCCACTGCAAGTGCCTCAAGGTGGCATCCACTTTGATAACGTGAGTTTCAACTACGGTGAGAACAAAGGGGTCATCAACAACCTTAACCTCAACATCAAACCAGGTGAAAAAGTAGGTCTCGTGGGTCGCTCTGGTGCGGGTAAATCAACGCTGGTTAACTTGCTGCTTCGCTTCCATGACGTTGAAAAAGGTCGTATTCTGATTGATGGGCAAGAGATCGCAGAGGTCACGCAGGACTCGCTGCGTAGCAACATCGGTATGGTGACACAAGACACCTCACTACTTCACCGCTCAATCAAAGACAACATCCTTTACGGTCGTCCAGATGCGACTGACGAAGAGTTGTATGCAGCGACCAAGCAAGCGCATGCTCATGAGTTCATCGAAACCCTAACCGACCCGTTCGGCAACTTAGGTTACGATGCACAAGTGGGTGAGCGTGGTGTGAAACTGTCAGGGGGTCAACGTCAGCGTATCGCGATCTCTCGTGTACTTCTGAAGAATGCACCGCTATTGGTACTTGATGAAGCGACATCTGCACTCGATTCTGAGGTAGAAGCAGCAATTCAAGAGAGCTTGATTGAGCTGATGGAAGGTAAAACGGTGATTGCGATTGCGCACCGCTTGTCGACTATTGCAGCAATGGATCGCTTGATCGTGCTCGATCAGGGCAATATCGTTGAAGAGGGCACGCACCAAGAGCTCATTTCACAAGATGGCATCTATGCTCAACTGTGGAATCATCAAACAGGTGGCTTTATCGGAGATGATCTGGAACAGGCATCCAACGCTTAAATTGTATGCAATTTTAAATATGCGGGGCGATTCACACTAATTTGTTAGATAGTCGTAAATTGGGCGTAGCAGAATGTTATGTCGTAATTATATAATATGACTAACAGACACAGACGCTTCGCTTGCGCGTTCTGGAATAAGGCTAGACTTCGGGGGGAGGCTAGCCTTTTTTATTGGCTAGCTTTTTTGTTAACTGGCTTTTTTGTTAACTAGAATTTGCGATTCATTTTCTCTAAGCATGCTGTCAAAACCTGTGTCTCTTCCGAAGAGATGCCACTGGTTAAGTCATTCACTAGCTCTAGGTGTAACTGGTTGTGCTGGGTATGAATCGCTTGCCCTGCTGGCGTTAAGTCAACCACGATGGCGCGTCTGTCTGTAGGATGCTCGCAGCGCTTCACTAACTCCGCTTTCACCAACTTTTCAATCTGAACCGTCAGCGTTCCTGTCGTGATTCCAAGCTTTTCAGACAGCTCTTTCATACGCAGAGCACCATGAACACCCAGTACTTCGATGGTGTGTACCTGAGCTAGCGAATAGCCCGTCTCTTTCACAACCGATTGCTCCCAAGAAGACATCTTGTCGTAGAATTCGGTAATAAGCTGACTTAGGTGTTCAAGGTTTTGCATGACAAATGACTAATTTAATTCAAGAGTAAGATGATTAATCTTATCAAACTTCGCCAGTCGTTGCCTAAAGTCATTCACGCTCAAATCACCATTTGATCGCAGCGCAATGGCTGCCGAATAGTGATGACCGCTGATTCTCCATATGTGCAAATCGATCACCTCTGCATCCGGGGCAAGCTCTTCAATAATCTGCTGGCGATAGTTTGAGTCAATGCTTTCATCAAGCAGGATCGGGCTCGTCTGCTTAAGCAGGTTCATTGTCCACTTTAAGATAACGACGGCACCGACCATCCCCATAATCGCATCTAACCAGTTCCAACTGTAGAATTTGCCAAACAACAATGCGACGATCGCCAACAAAGAGGTGAGCGCATCGGCCAACACATGCATATAAGCAGCTCTGAGGTTGTGATCATGATGATGGTGGCTGTGGTCATGGTGGTCATGGTCGTGATGGTCGTGATGGTCGTGATGGTCGTGATGGTCGTGATGGTCGTGATGGTCGTGATGATGATCGCCCAATAAGAGCATACTCGCCACATTCACAGCCAAACCGATACAAGCCACCACTATCGCTTCATTGAACTGGATAGCTTGAGGGTTTAGCAAGCGATGCACCGACTCAGTAAACATCAACAAAGCAACAATACCCAGCGCAATAGCACTGGTGTAGCCACCCAACACACTCACTTTCCCCGTACCAAATGAAAACCGGTCACTGTTTTCATGCTTCTTCGCATAGCGATACGCAAACAGCGTGATACAAAATGCAGCAGCGTGAGTCCCCATATGCCAACCATCGGCCAACAGTGCCATAGAGCCATATACCGTCCCTGCCCCGATCTCCACCACCATAGTGACTACGGTTAACAACAAGACATAAAAAGTCCTTCTTTCACCCGTTTGGTTACGGGCAGAAAAGTGGTGTGAATGCTTAACTTGAGGGTTCATCGTTATTCCATTTTAGTTTGATAGTCAAAATACTTGCCTATCAATGTAGTTTGACTATCAAACAAAGTCAACGATCAAGCTATGATCCACGGCAAGCTAAATTTCATGATTAGCCTAGATCCATGAATAAGCTTGCTGCTTTCTATTTGTTTCTTTCCTGATTTTTTTTAAAATGCGCGCAAGACTTAATCTAGAGAACAACTATGAACAAGAGTGTTATCACTAACGCGGTGGCTTTAGCTCTGCTGGCTGCGGGTTACTTTACGGCTAGCCAATACTTACTTTATGCGGGCCTATTCGCATTTTCTGGCGCGATTACCAACTGGCTTGCCATTCACATGCTGTTTGAAAAAGTGCCGGGATTGTATGGCTCAGGCGTGATTCCAGCTCGTTTCGAACAGTTTAAAGCGGCCATCAAGCAGTTGATGATGGAACAGTTCTTTACCGAAAGTAACATCGACCGCTTCTTGAGCAGCGAAATGGCTGGCGGCCAGTCGCTGAACTTAGAGCCAGTGATCAAGAAGATTGACCTTAACCCTGCTTTCGATTCCTTGGTCGAAGTGATCGCCAACTCTCAATTTGGCGGGATGCTCGCAATGCTTGGTGGCACAGAAGCACTTCAACCGCTGAAAGAACCATTTGTAGAGAAAATGCAGACTTCTATCATTGAGATTGGCCAAAGTGACACTGTGAAAAATGCCCTTAAAGAGCAGTTTGAGTCTCCTGCAATGATGGACGAAATCAAAGAGAACATCGAAGCGATCATCGACCAGCGCTTGAGCGAGCTGACACCAAAATTGGTAAAAGAGATGGTGCAGAAAATGATCAAAGAGCACCTTGGCTGGCTTGTGGTATGGGGTGGTGTTTTCGGTGGCGTAATTGGCGTTATCTCAGCGGCTATCACTCTATAAACCGTAAACTCTCTCCTTTAGAACGCAAAATGGAAGCCATGTGGCTTCCATTTTTTATATCCCATAATCAGAGCGAAAACAGAACTAGCCCAAGGTAGAGAGCAATTCAGGGTTCACACCAAAGCCCTTTTTGTGCTCTTCAATAACCACTTCACTTCTTGTCTGTATCACGCCAGGTAGCGTACCAAGCTTAGTCGACATAAACGACTGATACGCCTTCATATCTTTAACTCGTACTTTGATCATGGTGTCGAAGTCACCAGAAAGCGAATAGCACTCTTCAATTTCAGGCATCATCTCTACGGCCTGTGCAAACTTATCGAAAATCGAAAAGCTGGTCTGGTCTAAGCGAATATGAATGAACACCTGTACATCGAGGCCTAATTTTTCTGAACATAACTCAGCGTGATAGCCAGTAATGTAGCCCTCTTTCTCTAGACGCTTTAAACGATCCGAACATGGAGAAGTAGTGAGGTTTACCTGCTTAGCCAGTTCAACAACTGGCAGTCGGCCCTTCATGTGCAAGATTCGTAGTATCTCTTTGTCGATACGATCCAATTGGTGTTGAGGCATAACATCTCTATAAACAGTCTCAATATAGGGTGAGTATATTCCATGCTTGACCAAAACCTGCAGAGCACGGCTCACAGAATTTAAAACAGGTCGACAACACCATATTTACAAGGGAGATATAAAGAGAATTAGCCATATTGATAACTTATAAATTCAGTTTCAGACTGTTAATATAATGTTATAAATTTGACCTTTTTAACAAATAAGTTGAGCTATAGAGAAAAGTATCTATTGAGGGCTGTGTGAATAATAGATTGCACAGAGAGAAAGGATGACTCTATATATGAAAACACAAGAAATCGCATACAAACCTTACGGCATTGGCTTATGGACTCGAGCAACCGTATCTAAAGACGTCGCTCAAGCACTTGCAAACGAATATTCAAGCTACGGCTGGGAAGTAAAACTAGATGGCTTTCTCGTTGAACCAGAAGGCATAAAGCAAGCCGCTTAAGCACATCAAACCTCCATTTTGGAGGTTTTTTTATTGCTAATCTCGCTACTTTCTTCGTCTTTAGCTTTACGCTTCTTGAAGATCTGCAGTTCAGCTAGGTATCTGCAGCGAAAAGCTAAGCTAACCCGACTTGCGGAGCGACACTTTCGCTCTCTTTCTTGGGAAGCTCTTCCGCTCGGCTGTTGCACGTTCTGCAGAAGTGTTGAACTTCCATATCATAGTACTGAGTGCCACTGAACAGTTTTGAGGTAAGCAATAACATACGACCTGATAAGGTTTCCGGTGCGATCTCACAGCGCTTCATGATCGACTTGTGGTGAGTGGTTTTCTTACACGTTTTGCAATATAGATCTGGCATACCTTTATCCTATCCGGCTTGTCCTCATTACTGACAATTGACATATCATGTCCAATTCAGTTCAAACATTCACCGTATGATTTATAAAAATGAGGGCTAAGTTCAAAAAAACACCGTATCGGTAAACGGTTTTTTGAAGCAAGGCGAGCTTAGTCTTCATTCAATCCTATGAAAAACTCAGTCACAAAGCGGCGATAATTTACAATGTAAACTTGCTCAGAAAGTCATCGCAAAGACAATTCTAAATAGCCATTCTGTTAGTTTGAGACATCTGCCATGCATTTTTTATTGAGCTTTTAAGAAAAGACAATGAGCTCAGAGCTATAAACCAATTACCGCTTTCTAGGGACTCTCTGCGAACGATGTCTTGGGGAACAAGGTTGTGGTGACATGATGATGTTTAGGCATAAAAAAAGAGCCACCGAAGTGACTCTTTGTTTCAATAGATTGGCGTGTGAAGAATTAGTCTAGTTCAACTAATTGCTTTTCAAACTTCTCGTGTTGCTTCTTAACTGACTCTTCTGGCTCACCAGTAATTAGGCTCACAACTACGATAGAGATAGCTGAGAAGATGATGCCCGGTACGATTTCGTACACGTCAAACCAACCACCTGTTAGCTGTTTCCACATTACGATAGTCACACCACCCACAACGATACCCGCTAGAGCGCCGTTACGGTTCATACGAGACCAGTACAGGCTAAGTACGATAGCTGGACCAAATGCAGCACCGAAACCTGCCCATGCGTAAGATACAAGACCAAGAACAGAGCTGTCTGGTGTCATCGCTAGGAACAGTGCGATAAGTGAGATAATCACAACTGCAAAACGACCTACACGTACAATCTCTTCAGATGTCGCGTCTTTCTTCAGTACTTGCTTGTACAAGTCTTCTGCCATTGCAGATGAAGATACAAGAAGTTGTGAATCCGCAGTACTCATGATTGCCGCTAGGATAGCTGCCAGTAGAATACCTGCGATTACTGGGTGGAACATTGCGTTCACAAGAAGCATGAAGATCTTCTCGCCGTCATCCAGTTTAGGTGCACCAGAGTTGGTTACGTAGATCAGGCCCACTAGACCTACTAGCATCGCACCAGCCATAGATAGTGCAGTCCATACCACTGCGATACGACGCGCAGTGCCTAGGTCTTTGTTAGTACGTGTTGCTTTGAAACGCGCTAGGATGTGTGGTTGACCGAAGTAACCTAGACCCCATGCCGCTAGAGAGATGATTGCAATCGCAGATAGAGGCTCACCTTTCGCATCATTCCAAAGCGTTAGCAGCTCTGGGTTGATGTTGTGTAGGTCGCTAGACAGTTGACCAAGGCCGCCGTTCATCGCTGCGATAGGCACGATAAGTAGCGCTGCAGACATCAATAGGCCCTGAACAAGGTCAGTCCAAGATACCGCAAGGAAGCCACCAAATAGCGTGTATGACACAACACATACTGTGCCGATGATAACCGCTGTGGTGTAGTCTAAGCCAAATACTGTTTCAAACAACTTACCGCCCGCTACCAAGCCTGAGCTCGTGTAGAAAAGGAAGAAGAGAAGAATGAAGAAAGCAGAAATTGTTTGGATCAGCTTAGACGTATCATTGAAACGACGAGCTAGGAACTCAGGCAGAGTCAATGCATCTGTTGTAATGCTGTAAGTACGCAGACGCTTAGCACTGATTAACCAGTTAGCCCAAGTACCAACTAGTAGGCCACCAGCCAACCAGAAAGCTTCAAAACCTGCTGCATACGCGTAGCCAGGCAGACCTAGTAGTAGCCAACCACTCATATCCGACGCACCAGCAGAAAGTGCTGCAGGCCAAGGACCTAGTGCACGACCACCAAGAAAGTAGTCAGTTGAGTTAGATGTGCGTTTGTAAGCAATAACCCCGATTGCCAGCATCATAATTAGATACGCAATGAACGTTGATGTTATTGCAAAACTGTTTTCTATCATTTGATAGTCCTCATTTAGAAAAATCCTTCCATGCCTAGCCAATAAAACTTAGCCAACACAATGTTGGCCAAGTTTAGTCAGATAGGGTTCCTGATATCACGGCGCAACCGAAGCTGCCTCCAGTCATCAGTGGTGTTGAAGGTTAGTGGGCTTCGCTCCCAAGCTCAAGCAAGGTCGCATTACCACCCACGGCTGTTATATTTATGGTTCGTGTACGCTCAGTAATAAAGCGCAACGATAGGTGTGGATCGTGAGCAACATGCATTGCCGTCAGATCCGTTTCAGACACTAAACCGACGATAGCGCCGTCTCGCTTAGCAAGTTGTAAATTAATCGCTTGTTCAGTTTGTGGATTGCCCACATACGCCACGCTACGAACATCACAAGCAAGCAGTTGCTGAGACGCATCGAACGATGTCGTTTGAACAAGGTTTGATGGCAGATTCGCTTGTTTTGCTGCATCCGCAATCAGAGTATTGAACTGAGTATCATCACTACACACAATCACGCTGTTACCTGCAACAAGCGCAGCCGTCAGCATTGCCGTTGCCGTTTGCAGCTTTGGTAATGAATCTTGAGTCTCATCAACGATAACCAAAGCTACACCACGGCCTGCCGCATATAGCTCATTCGTTTCGCCCGTAGGACCTACAAGTAGGTGCTCTTCAGCTAACAGAGAAGAAGCCTGTTCAATGTGATAGCCAGCAACCGCCGCTAGTGGCGCTGATTGACTCTCGATCTCAGATTTTAATGCCAGAATTTGAGCACTCTTGTGATCAAAATCGGTTAGGTTCCACTGTTCCCACGCTTGAAATGCATCGGAAAAACCTGTCACTTGATGAACCATGATATCGCTCCTTATGCCTGCGCTTGAGAAAAGTGAACATCGGTAAAGCGGTATAGGTAGTGTGGTCCACCCGCTTTCGGTCCTGTTCCTGATAAACCTTGACCACCGAATGGTTGAACACCTACCACCGCACCAACTTGGTCACGGTTGATGTAGCAGTTACCCACGCGAACGTGTTTTTCAATCCAACGGTAAGTAGTTTCGTTACGGCTATGAATACCCATAGTCAGTCCGAAGCCTGTTTGGTTTATCTGTTCAACCACTTGCGCCAACTCGCTCGCTTTGTAACGAACAATGTGTAGCACAGGGCCAAACTGCTCTTCAGTTAGGCAGCTAATATCGTTGATCTCGAAAGCGCTTGGTGGCACGAAGTCACCATGTTCGCACGCGTCACCTAGAGTTAGCTGAGCAACACGCTTCTGCGTTTGAGTCATGTTCTCAAGGTGAGCCATTAACTTCTGTTTCGCATTGCTGTCGATAACAGGGCCAACGTCCGTCTTGTGTAGGTGTGGAATACCAACACTCAACTCGTTCATCGCACCTTGGATAAGAGCAACAACGCGATCGGCAATGTCTTCTTGGATGTAAAGCACACGTAGTGCTGAACAACGCTGACCTGCAGAAGCAAACGCTGAACGAATAACATCACGTACTACCTGCTCTGGAAGCGCCGTACTGTCGACGATCATCGCATTCTGGCCGCCTGTTTCCGCGATAAATGGAACAGGTTTAGCTGTACGACTTGCCAATGACACGTTGATACGCTGAGCGGTTGGTGTAGAGCCTGTAAACGCCACACCTGCAATCGCATCGTGGCTAGTTAGTGCGCTACCGATTTCTGCACCGCGACCCGGTAGAAGCTGAATTGTGCCTGCCGGGAAGCCAGCTTGTTGCATCAACTCAACTGCGCGAGCAGCGATTAAGCTGGTTTGCTCTGCTGGTTTTGCAACGACAGTGTTACCTGCAACTAATGCAGCTGTAATTTGACCAAGGAAGATCGCCAGTGGGAAGTTCCAAGGGCTGATACATACAAACACACCACGACCTTGGCGAGATGCCAAACGAACTTGGCCATCAAAGCCTTTCAGTTCAAATTCTTGTAGATTGTCTGCCTGCTTTGCGTAGTAACGACAGAAGTCGACCGCCTCACGCACTTCATCAATGCTGTCGTGAATTGTCTTACCCGCTTCTTGATGACAGATTGCCACCAGCTCAGCAAGGTTCTCTTCCATCAAGTCAGCCAACTTCTCAAGAGCCGCAGCTTTAACTTCAACAGAAGTCGCATTCCAATCTGCGAACGCCGCATCTGCGCCGCTGATCGCTTCGGAAACATGATCAAGGTTTGCGAAAGCCACCTGACCAACATTGATACGACGATCGTAAGGTGCTGTTACTTGCTCAACATTCTGATCAGCCTTGATCATGCTTTCGGCAAGAGCTTCACCGTTGATGATCGGGCCAGCCGTCCACTGTTTATTCAAGAAGCCTTTTACTTGCTCTTCAAAACTGTGCGCTTCACTTTCGATATCAATGTTGACACCGTATGAGTTTTTACGCTCTGGGAACACGGATGGTGGCAGTGGAATCTTAGTATTGTTCAGTGTATCGAACTCTAGAAGCATATCCACTGGGTGTTGCGTTAGCTCTGCCACTGGGCAACGTGCATCCACCAAGCGGTGTACAAACGAGCTGTTCGCACCATTTTCTAGCAGACGACGAACTAGGTAAGGAAGTAGATCCTTATGGCTACCAACTGGCGCGTAGATACGCACTGACTGTTGGTAAGCTTCCATCGCATGGTTGTACAGGGAATCACCCATACCGTGCAGGCGTTGGAATTCAAAATCTTTGTGATCGGCCATTACAGCAATAGCAGACACAGTGTGTGCGTTGTGGCTCGCAAACTGCGGGAAGATGTTGCCACGAACACTTGGGCTCAGTAGGTAACGTGCACAGGCTAGGTAAGCAACATCGGTTGCTTCTTTGCGTGTGTAAACCGGGTAGTTATCAAAGCCAGCTTGTTGCGACCATTTGATTTCGCTATCCCAGTACGCACCTTTTACCAAACGCAGTGGGATCAGATCGCCCTGCTCTTTGGCTAAACGGTTCAGCCATACCAATACCGGTAATGCACGCTTCGAGTACGCTTGAATAACCAGACCAAATTTGCCCCAGCCTTTCACAAGTTCGCTGCGGTAAAGTTTCTCAAACAGTTTTAGAGAAAGCTCTAAACGGTCTGCTTCTTCAGCATCGATGGTAATCGCAACATCAAGCTCGATCGCGCGGCGCAGTAACTGCTCTAGTGTGTCGCAAAGCTCTGTCAGAACACGCTCTTCATTCGCTACTTCGTAACGTGGGTGCAGTGCAGAAAGCTTGATAGATACTGATGGCGCAGGGCTAGATTTTGATGAAACATAAGTGTCTCGACCTACAGCTTCAATCGCCATTAGGTAATCTTTGAAGTACTTGTTTGCGTCTGCAGTCGTCAGTGCCGCTTCGCCTAACATGTCGTATGAATAGGTAAAGCCTTTGTCACGCATAGGTTTGCCATTCTTTTGTGCCTCAGCAATACTGCGACCCAAAACAAACTGATGACCCATTACTTTCATCGCTTGGTGCATCGCTTTACGAATCACCGGCTCAGAAAGCTTGTTTACTAGACGGTTTACCGCCTGTGCTGGGCTCTGCTCATTTGATGAAAGACCCACAACCTTGCCCGTTAGCATTAGACCCCAAGTGGATGCATTCACAAACACAGAATCAGAGTTCTTCAGGTGAGATTTCCAGTCAGCAACGCTTAGCTTGTCACGAATCAATGCATCAGCAGTTGCAGCATCAGGGATACGCATCAGTGCTTCAGCAAGACACATCAACAAAATACCTTCTTGCGTATCTAGACTGTATTCAAGCAGCAGTGCATCGATCATTTGAATCGATGTTTTGTCTGCACGAATCGTTTCGATAAGCGAGGTTGTCTTGTCCGTGATTTGTTGCTTTTCAGACTCAGAAGGCGTAGCTAGCGGCAGAAGCTGCTCTAGCCATTGGGTTTCATCCACCATATATAATGGTGAGATAAGCGACCACAGCTCACCAAGCGATTGCTCGTTGAACTCTGGTTTTAACACATCAGTAGCTGTAAACATGCGTTTTCCTTAATCTCACACCCGAACAAAAAACGTCCGAGATTTCTACAATGGCTGCAGTGTATTGAGAGTATATAAGGAATACTTGTCAAAAACTCCGAGTTTTTTGCTAAAAACTGGGTTTATTAACAAAACAAAAACATCATCACATATGAAACTTCAAACGAATGTGCCGTTTTGTTTCACTATTTAACAGTTATTTGCTTTTTGTATTGAGATGGTGACATCCCTTGAAGGCGGGAAAAAGTATGGGTAAATGCCGACTGACCAGAGAAGCCTGCCAGCTCTGCTACCTGACCAAGGCTGAGGTTACCTTGCTCAATTAAACGGCGAGCGCGGTCGATTCGCTTACCTAATACGTACTGGTGTGGAGTGATGCCCATCTGCTCTTTAAACAGCATATGGAACTGACTCTCACCTAAGAACACGCTACCAGCCAATTGCGCCACTGAGATCTTATTTGCTAAATGCTGTTCGATGTAGCGATCCAGCGCCTCAAGATCAAAGCGTGATTCTTTAATAGATGTTTCAAATTCAGAGATATGGCGTTGTAGAAGCGCGATCACCGTGTCATTACAAGCTCGGCTTAGTAGCAGATCGTCCGGACTTGCTTGCATCTCCTGCACCAGCATCTGAATCAGCTTTTGGATCTGCCCGTCCAACTGGAAGTAAACGTTAGATGACGCAAGCTGATTGATCTTCTCTAACATCAATGGGTCATCATTACTTGGCATAGGCATGTTCAGCACTAAGATATCAGACTGCCCCACCACGCCACCGAAAGCATGATCAGAGCAAGCCGTTACTACACAACCTTGACCCGGCCCGACTAAATTCCCCTTACCGCTGACTTCGAACTCGGCTTGGCCTTTAAGCCCGATCACCACTTGCGAATATTGGTGCTCGTGACAGTCCATATGAGATGGCAAAGTCACGATCTCAGCAGGACGAGGGCCTGATAAGCCTAGCGGTGAAAGATCGAGGTTGGGCATGATGGGTAATTTTGGCATGTCGAAACAGTTTTGATAGTCACAGATCGGGGATAATACTCTGATTTTAGCTCAAGATGAATTTGTAAATGATCATGAGAGTCATTTAGCACAGGTAATCGACACAAGATCATTCTTGCGATCACGGTGATCATGCCTCCGGAAAGATGATCAAGAGTGTACAAACTACGGGGAGTGTAAAACCAACTTTGAGCTACTTATGTAAAACAAGCCACCTGCGCTTCTTGGTGTGACTCATCATTGAGAATCTAATCGATAGGACATCGCAGGAGATTTTCGTATATAGCTCAAATAAATCACCTTCAGTTTATAAAAATTAGTAATAAGTCTACCCATTTCGGTAGATTGAAAGGGAATAAAACGGTATAAAGTCGGGTACTGTGTTAATTGCTAATAATCTAGTGACTTACAACTAGGAAGTAGACACCGTATCAACGAGCCAATTTCAATCTATAAGTTGCAGGGACCTATGACTAACTTTCGAATTTCAGCGCTTTTGCTTGCGCTATCCCCTATTTGGGTATCTGCATCGGTATCAGCTGAAGAACTGAATCAAGTCGATCCCGTTTCAGCTATCGATGCAAAACTCACTGAGAAAAACTCAGATATTGAGCGTATTTCAGAAACCCAAGTATCGGCTGCTGAGAAGCTAAAAGAGCTACAAAACAACAACAGCAAATTGGTGCGTGAGGGTGAAGAACTCAAGGCAAAACGTAACAGAGCGAAGTCTGCACTTGATAAACAGTACAGCCGTCTACTTGAAGACCCAGAAACCGATCTTATCTCTTTCCAGAAAAGCTACCAAGATGCGTGGGCAGCCGTTAAAGAAAATCAATCGGCTCAGCTAGACAACCAACAAGCGATCAACGAGAGCGAAATTCACCTCTCTCAGATTAAGCAAAAGCAGGCTCGCCTGAACAACGAGCTGGCCAATCTAAAAGAGCTAAAAGTTGAAGCACGTGTAAAACGTATTGCAACAGAGCTACGCGAAAGCGCAGTTCTAGAAACCAGCTACACCACGACTTGTGCATCAACAATGACGCTAGGTGAGTGTACTGCTCAGGGTAAATACCTAACCAACCAAAAAGCTGTACAAACGTTCAAGAGCCAGTTGCTTGAGCAGCTCACAGAAAGCACATTAGCGAAACAGAACTTGCAAGGTGTTCAACTCAATATCCATGTTCAAGACAGCCAACCAATCAAGAGTGGCTTCTCTGGTAACAACTCGTACTTCATGCAGATGCAAGCTCAGCTACAAGCCAAGCCTGAAGCGATTGCTGCATGTAACTTGTTGAACGTATCAACACGCTACTGTTTAACAGGCAGCGACGCAACTGTGACTAACAAGAACAATAAACAATGGGCTAACGTGACCGTTCGTTCTGACCAGTACAACGACTCTGTTACGATTAATGGCATCAAGTATGGCAGCACGCCACTACAAGTTGCGCTACCAAGCGGTCGCCACCAAGTAACGGTTTCAAAGCAAGGTTACGAGTCTTACAACCGCACAGTGACTATCAACGGCAGCGATACTATCTGGGTTAAGCTTCTTCCAAACAAAGAAAGCTAAACCTGCCTATCGGCTTAGCGCTTTATAGAGCTAAGCCGATGTAAAACTCTCCATTGTGTTGATAGTGATACGATTCAACTGCAGCCAACATGGCTTTCGCTAAAACATTTGATTCACCCATTTTACGAATGAAGTAGCCCATCATGCGCCAAGGTTTACCCACTCTACTGTTTGCACTCGCTCCTAGCTTAATGGCACCCGCTATTTTGGCCGAAGCGACATCACCCGCTGTCACTACATCTGTTATAGACATAGAAAGCTCACTTTTCGAAAAACATGCCGATTTGGCAGCAGTCGAAAAGAAGATTGCCGACAAACAGAACCAAGTTGACAATCAAACAGAGCAAGTGGTCCGCCTTACCAAGTTATCTGAACAATCACAGCAAAAGCTTGCGACAGCGAAAGCAAGTTTAGAGCAAGATTACAGCCGCATGATTGATGAGCCTGACTTCGATATATCGCCAGCTCAAAACCGATTTCAAGATGCTTGGAAATCGGTAAAAGAGGGGAAACTTGCTGTTTCTGATTCTGAGCAAAAACAACAAGCGTTAATGATGGAACTAGAGGCCATCCAAGCCGAAAAGAGTTCGATTGAAGCTTCAATTGCGGATCTGGAGAAAGGAAAACTAAGAGCGAGAGCCGATCGACTCAGAAGTGAGATCACGAAAACCGAAGAGAAGACGGTTAGCTTTACCAATCGCTGCAGCGACGATATGACACTAGCGCAGTGCTCGGAGCAAACGGTGACATTGGCGCTTCAAAAAGCCGTCGAACAGTTCCAAAACAGCGTGATCGACAACGCTACAGAATCAAAAGCAGCAAAAGAGCATTTGGCATCAACATCGCTGAACATTCACGTTCTACAACACAAAGTGACAAGTTCAGGGTTTGGTGCCGAAAACCGCTACCAAGCAAACATCACAGCAAACCTAGAAACTCGCCCAGACAAGAACACCCCTTGTCGCCTGCTTGGGATTCAATCATCGCACTGCTTTACAGAGACCGATCAGAAAGCCGACGACCAGCAAAAAGAGGTTGCTTGGGTTAACTTGGTGGTCCGTTCAAACCAGTACAACGACAAGGTATCAATCAATGGTGTTAACTACGGCAGTACACCCGTTGAAGTCATGTTACCGACTGGCCAGCACATGGTGACGATTGAAAAAGAGGGGTACCTCTCTTTCCATCAAGAACTTAAAATTGCTCGCGACCACAACCTAAGAGCTGTATTGCAAGCCAAGCAAAACACACTCAACGTCGGTAGTAAGTTTGCTGATCCTATGGGTGATGATAGCCAGAGCCCAGAGATGATCGTCGTCGGTGCGGGTCGTTACCTGCTAGGTGAGAACAATGCTAAGCAAGTGACGATCAAAAAACCATTTGCATTAGCGGCGACACCAACCCGAGTTCTAGATTTCAAAGCCTTCATCGACAGTACTGGCTACCAAACAGATGCCGAGCTGATGAACACCTGTGATACCTTCGTCAATACCGAGATCACTGCCGTATCTAATAGTTACTGGCGAAACCCCGGCTTTAAGCAAACTGACAGCTCACCTGTGGTATGTGTTAGTCAAAACGACGCCAAGGCCTACACGCGCTGGTTATCTAAAAAAACAGGCTTTACCTATCGTCTACCTACGCCACAAGAGTGGGAAGCGGCAGCACGTGCAGGCCAAGACACCAACTTCTGGTGGGGTAACGAGTTCCGCTCAGGCAAAGCGAATACTGGCTGGGCAGGAACACCATGGTCAAACGTCAGCACTTCGCCAGTGAAATCATTCTTACCGACCCCAACTGGGTTCTACGACATGGTCGGTAATGTATGGGAGTGGACAACCAATCACAAAGGCATAGCTAAGGGTGGCGCATGGAGCTTCTCTCCTGAAGAAGCTAAAGTTTTCAATGAACTCTACGTTCCACCGACAACCGCAGCCAACCACTTAGGCTTCAGAGTATTACGAGAGCTATAGGCTCTCGATTACTAACTTCTCAGTACCCTTTCTCACAAAACAGGGCTCTCACTTCTCATTTGTCGTGTTGAGTCTTGTTTATAGGGGAATTCCCCCCTTATGCATTCGCACTCGTAGGAGTAAATTTGTCGACAGAGTAGTAAGTCACTCTGGGTATCTCACTGATACCTCAGGTTAATTTGCATGACCCTCGTGAATTAATCTGAAATCTTCTACACGTCGACAAGGCAGATCTTGTCTTTAGCCAGCCCGTCTTCAGGCTGGCTTTTTTTTACTTAAAATATGCTGTGGCGGATCAACTAGCGATATCCAGATACTCGTCCCCCCTCCCTATCCTTGATCATTCTTCCCTTGATCATCGTTTCGGGACGCTTCCATGAATTTACAATACAGCGTTATAAGAAACTGATATCATTAACTTAGTTCCGAAACTGAGATAATATTTTGTCGAAAACACTTAACTCAATACAACGCTCTCTGTTTGAACAGTTGCCGGGCTGCTGGGGATGCAAAGATACTGACTCCGTCTTTGTTTATGCTAACCAAGCCTACAATCGACTGATCGGTTTGACCGACAACCAAAACAGCGCAGGTTTGACAGACTTCGATATGCCAAGCCAAACAACGGAATGTGCGCAAGACTTCAGAGCGCAAGATAAATACGTGATGGAAACACGTAAGACTTTAAAAATTCTAGATATTCACCCATACCCTGACGGCCGTTGGCACGCCCATATTTTTACCAAAACGCCTTGGTTAGATGATGATGGCGAGGTGCAGGGAACGATATTCTATGGTCAAGAGCTGACTGATACTGCCATTTTGGAGGTGGGTCACTGGGTTTGCCAAGCGACCAGTGCCAAGAAGTGTGATGGCTCGATTGCTGGTTCAGAGCCTAGACAATCAAAGCTCAATAAGAAGCTCACAGCTCGCGAATCCGAAGTGCTGTTTTTGCTGCTGTTTGGAAAGAAGCCTCAGTACATTGCGCAGATTCTGACGATTTCGATCAAAACTGTTGAGGGTCACGTGGCACGCCTTAAACAAAAGTTCGATGCCAACAGTAAAAGCCAATTGATTGAGTTTGCACTAGACTCTGGTCTTGGTTCCGTCATTCCAGAGAGCTTGCTCAATCGGCAGATTTCAGTGGTGCTGCACAGTGAAGTGACGACAACCAATTAACCATGATACTCATCAAGCACCCGATATGACTCACAACGGTTAATGATCACTGGCTTTTATCTCTCTTCTACCTCATTTCAAAAGCCATAAAAAAAACACCGCGCCAATCTTTGAAGATTACAGCGCGGTGTTTAAGTATTTAGCCTTGGTAAACTCGGAACGCCTAACTACGGCGCAAGTCGATCGATATCCCAACGGTTATCTTGACGAGAGAACAAGAAACGGTCGTGTAAGCGATGTTCACCACCTTGCCAGAACTCAATGCTGTCTACTCGAACACGGAAACCACCCCAGAAGCTCGGTACAGGGATCTCACCCTTAGCAAACTTCTGTTTAAGTTCTAGGTATTTGCCTTCCAAGATGCCACGTGCAGAAATGCGGCTGCTTTGCTTACTTGCGATTGCCGCCAGTTGGCTCTCTTTTGGACGAGAAGAGAAGTACTTCATGTTCTCCACAGCACTCAACTTCTCTGCGGTACCAGTGATGTGCACTTGGCGCTCTAGTGGGTGCCATGGGAAGTGCAAGCTGATCTTGCTGTTGTGCTCAAGCTGCTGTGCTTTACGGCTGCCAAGGTTTGTGTAGAAAACGAAACCTTGTTGATCGACATTCTTAAGCAACACAATGCGCTGAAAAGGTTGGCCGTCCTTATCGACTGTCGCAACTGTCATCGCAGTTGGGTCGGTAAGTTTGGCTTCAATAGCCTGCTCAAGCCAAAGATTAAATTGGTCAATCGGATCAGCCGCTAAGTCTTTGCGTCTCAATCCACCCTGAGCATATTCACGGCGAATATCTTTCAGTTCCATTTCGTTGCTCCTTTTCATTTTTTTGTGATTCTGCGCTTTCGCATAGGGAAATACAAGTCTGTGGTAGCCGATTGTGCTATCTCTTGGATTCGGTGTTAACAAGATCTCGGTACTTTGATAGCCATGTTGCTAATCTATATACACTTTCAACCTGCTCTGAGTTCACCTTGGCCAACAAAATATCCCGTTTCTTCACCCCTTTTGTTATCGCTTCACTGTCATTGGGTGCGGCGGGTTTTGCTGCTACTCACTTATTGGCAGAGCAATATCAGCAACGTCTGGTTGGTGAGCAGCTGCAAGAAGCCGCCAACAAAGCCAATCTTCAGCTCGACTCTGAGATCGCAAAATTCAAACAGGTGCCCGCAATCCTGAGTCACGACCCTCGAATCCTTGGGTACTTTTCAGAACAGACCTCGGCTCAGCAGCTCAACCTGTTGTTAGAAGAGTGGGCCAACCAGAGCTTAGCCGACACGATCTACATCCATGACGATAGCGGTACCGTAGTCGCATCAAGCAACTATCAAGATCCAAAAACCTTTGTTGGTGAGAACTTTGCGTTTCGTCCCTACTTCAGTCAGGCGATAAACGGCCTCAGCTCGCAATACGTCGGGCTTGGTGCAAGATCGAATGTGCGCGGCTACTTTCTCTCATCTCCTTTATACGTGAAGCAAGAGATTGTTGGCGTATTAACAGTAAAAGTAAGCCTAGAAAACATCGAAGAGATCCTAACCAGTGATGGGTTCGATATTGTGGTGCTCGACAACAACCAAGTGGTGTTCTTATCAAGCCAGCCACATTGGCTCTATCACTCTCTTCAACCACTCACTCTGATTCAGCAACAACAGATTGCCGAACAGCGTCAGTATGGGTTAGATAAAATCACATTGATTGATGACTTCCTCGATTTACCACAAAACGATAACGCTTTGCCGAGTGAGAAATTAAGCAGGATGGGTACATTTAACATCTACCCTGCTGCGGCCAGCAGCCAGCAGTATCAAGTCGTCGCACTCAAAGGTCGCGACACAGAGATGAAAAAAGTCATGCAGATCGACGTAATATTCTTGGTGATATACAGCCTAGTACTGTTGATCGCTTGGTCATGGCGCCAAACCTACAAAGCTAAAGTCGCGCTGACTACGCTCAACCATAAGCTAGAAGAAACAGTTAACAAGCGAACTCTTTACCTGCAACAATCAAACCAACAGCTGCAGCAGACCATACACCAGTATCAAGAATCGCAAAGTAAGCTCAAACAGACGGAACAAGAGCTGACACAAACCGCCAAACTTGCCGTCTTGGGAGAACTCTCTGCGAGCATCAACCACGAGATCAATCAGCCGCTTGCCGCCTTGAGAACTTACAGCGAAAACAGCCTCAAACTACTTGAAATGGGGCGCAATGATATGGTGAAAGGCAACTTAGAAAAGATGCTAGCGCTTAACCTATCCATCACCGACATCATTGCCCGTTTAAAAGTCTTTACCCGTAAGGTGACCAAGCAAGAGAATCATACAGCTAACCTTCACCAAGCGGTCAACAATGCCACGGGAATCTTAAGCGCGCTGCTGATTAAACACGGTATTACGCTGCGCATGACCTCGATCAGTGACGATATCCAGATCGCGATTCATCCGACTGAGTTGGAGCAGGTGTTGGTGAATTTAATCCACAACGCCGCCCAAGCGCTACACCAGCAACCTAGCCCTCAGATCGGCCTGGATTGGCGGTTGGAATCTGAAGCCTGTGTCCTGGATATTTGGGACAACGGCGTCGGCCTACCGGAATCAAAGCTATCTCAACTCTTTGATCCCTTCTTCACCACCAAACCGGAGGGACTGGGGCTTGGCCTATCGATCTCAAAGCGGATTATTGAAGCGTATCACGGCACGATCACCGCAACGCGGCGCGAGCCTTGTGGCATGGTATTCTCACTAAGAATTCCCTTGCACAACGCATGCAATAACACCTCAAGCACTGATTAAGCGTGCTGATGATAATGACTGATAACAAGGAATGTCGCTTTGACAACCATGCCTGCACTCTATTTTATTGACGACGAACCTGCGATTCGAGATTCCGTAGAACAAGCAATGCTCATTGAAGGCATTGAAATTCGCTGTTTTCCTAACGCTGTAGAAGCGCTCAAGCAAATCCCATTAACCCAAGCGGGCGTCGTCATCACCGATATACATATGCCGGTGATGGACGGTATTCAATTCACCGAACAACTCTTAAAACACAATCCGCATTTTCAAGTGATTGTATTAACGGGTCATGGCGACGTTCAAACAGCCGTTACCGCAATGAAGGTGGGCGCTTGTGATTTTCTTGAAAAACCATTCGTTGTGGACGCTTTAATGGCTGCGGTTCACAAAGCCGCAGACAAATTGGCACTGGTTGAAGAGAATAACCTACTGCGTAAAGAGCTGGCGATGCAGACCCATGTTGGGCCTAAGCTGATTGGCCAGTCCCCATCGATGGTGGCGTTAAGACGAGATTTAATCACTCTCGACATCCGCAAGGACCCGATGATCATTCTCAAAGGCGACATCGGAACGGGTAAACGGATTACCGCGCAATACACTCACGATTTACACAGTCACCAGAGAGGGGAACTCTACCCTGTCGCCGCGTTCAACCTACCCAAATCGGATCAAGAGACTTTTTGCGAGTTCCTCAAGCAACTTTGCATTAAGCACCGTGGAGGAACTCTCTATATACATGAAACAGAAGTATTAATGTCTCAGCAATGGGAGTGGTTTAAGCAAGTAAAGTCAACGCTGCTTCATGAAAACGAGTGCAATTCAAATGCAACCTGTATCATTATCGCATCCACGACTGTACCCGCTACAATTAAAGGGGAGTTTCGTCAGTTTGAGCTGCTACCACTCGTAAAAAGACCCGAAGACATTGGTTCGCTGTTTAAACATTTCGCGCGAGGTGCGGCAAGTCGATATCAATTGCCGCCCCCAATCATCACCAAACAGGATGTAGAAAGGCTAGTCGCCAAGCCTTGGCCTGAGAACTTGCGTCAACTGCGCCAAGAAGCGGAGCTTAGAGTACTCACACAAGCCAAGCAGCCTGAGGATCAGGAACAAGACAAAAGTAACGAAGATGAAGGGGCGTCCGATACGACGATTAAACAGCTCTCGCTTAGCGAACGTACCGACAACATTGAGCAAATCATTTTGATAGAAGCCTTACATCGTCATCAAGGCATGCTCAAAGAGGTTCAACAAGAGCTTCAAGTCTCTCGTAAAACGCTTTATGACAAACTACGTAAGCACCAACTAGATAAAACAGATTTCAAAAACCGATGAGTGATTAAACATTTATAAATACAACGCTTTATGGGAACAAGATCTTAACATTTCTTAAAACTAAGAATACACTCAATAGGCTTGCACCAAATTTCGCAGACAAGGATTGTTATGAGCCAAAAAAGTTACAACAAGCTGAACGATACCGAACTTGAGTACGTCGATGATAAAACAGCGGCACTGCTACTCAATACGCCAACCAGCGCGCGTATCATGCTGTGGGTTATCGTTCTATTCTTTGTTGCTGCGATCGGATGGGCGGCTTGGGCCGAGATTGACAAAGTCACTGTCGGCCAAGGCAAAGTCATCCCCTCTTCTCAAATTCAAGTAGTCCAGAACCTTGAAGGCGGTTTGGTGAAAGAGATCCTTGTAAAGGAAGGCCAACAGGTACAAAAAGGCCAGCAACTGCTCCTTATCGATGATACTCGTTTCCGTTCCGACTTCCGCGAACGCGAGCAACAGGTGGCCAACCTGACTGCAAGCGTACTGATGCTTTCTGCCTCTTTGACCAGCGTGGTGATTGACGAAAACTTCTCTGTCGACAATTGGCAACAGAGCGTCACACTCAACTACGGCAAGCTGGCATTCCCTCCACAGTTTATTGAGCGACAGCCTAATCTGATTCAACGCCAGAAAGCCGAATACCGCCAAGACCTTAATAATCTTCGTAACCAACTCTCTGTTTTTGAACAACAAGTTGAACAGAAGCAGCAAGACTTGGTAGAGGTGAGAGCCCGTGTCGATAACCTGCGCCAAAGCTACAACTTTGCTCGCAAAGAGCTGGATATCACCAAGCCGCTTGCTGATGAGGGTGTGGTACCTCGTATCGAGCTTCTTAAACTACAAAGACAAGTGAACGATACGCGCCGTGAGCTGACTTCTAGCGAGCTAAAAATCCCTGTACTACGTTCGGCGATCAAAGAGTCTATGCTCAGCCGCGTCGATGCAGCACTTAAATTCCGTTCAGAACAGCAAGAGAAGCTTAACCAAGCGCAAGATAAGCTCTCCGCTCTTACCGAATCAGCCGTTGGCTTGGAAGATCGAGTTAATCGAACCGTGGTTATCTCCCCTGTGACAGGTACCGTCAAAACCTTAGGTATCAATACCGTTGGCGGTGTTATCCAGCCAGGTATGGATATTGTTGAGATTGTACCCACCGAAGATTCGTTGCTTGTGGAAGCCAAGATCGCGCCGCAAGACATCGCCTTTTTACGTCCAGAGCTACCAGCCATTGTTAAGTTCAGTGCTTATGACTTCACCAAGTATGGTGGTCTAGAGGGCGTGTTGGAGCACATCAGTGCCGATACGACTCAAGATGAAGAAGGTAACAGTTTTTACATCGTGCGTGTACGCACCGAAAAGTACAGCTTTGGACACAACGAAGAGCTGCCAATTATTCCAGGCATGACAGCATCGGTTGACATTATTACGGGTAAGAGGACCGTTCTAGATTACATGTTGAAGCCGATACTTAGCGCTCAAAACAACGCATTGAAAGAGTAAGGGTGTGTGATGTTTTCCCCTTTCTACACAGATAACTGCCGCAGTAACAAGGCAGTTTGCCAATGAAGATTCGTTCCGCAGTTGCGTTGCTGACATTGATATCGTCTTGTGCATCATTTGCACTGAATACCACTGAGCAGCGTTGGGTGAGTGCGGTTTCTGAAACCTATGGTCAAAGGGCCGCTAAACGCGTGGAAACATGGCGATCGAATATCGACCAGTTCAGCACTCAAAGTGAGACGCAAAAACTGGAGTCGGTCAATCGATTCTTCAACCAACTCTACTTCGTCGACGATATCGTGCTGTGGGGTAAAAAAGACTACTGGGCTACGCCACTCGAGTTTCTAGGAAGTAATGCAGGCGACTGTGAAGACTTCACCATCGCTAAATACTTTTCGCTACTGGAACTCGGTGTACCCGACAAAAAATTGAGACTGGTCTACGTAAAAGCGTTGGAGCTGAATCAGTTCCACATGGTACTGGCTTACTACTCCACGCCCAGCGCAGAACCCGTCATTTTGGATAACTTGAATCCAGAGATTAAACGAGCGTCAACTCGCAGAGACTTGCTGCCGATATACAGTTTTAACGGTAAGAACCTATGGCTAATGAAGTCTTCAGCAGGAAACGGACAGCTTGCAGGTAAATCATCCAGATTGAGCTTGTGGAACGATCTTCGTTCACGCGAGCGCTCTCTAAAATTAAACAAACCCATTATCAATTACGATGAGTAGGTACAATGACTTTATATAAACAGCTTGTAGTCGGGATGGTAGCGGTCTTTATATTACTGATGACATCAGTATTTATGATCGAATTTAATACCACTCGAGGCCACCTAGAAGCGCAGCAGCGCTCAGAGGTAAGCAATACCATCAATACCGTTGGTTTAGCGCTAGCTCCTTACCTAGAGGACAAAGACCCAATCGCGGTTGAGTCGGTCATCAATGCATTGTTTGATGGCAGCTCCTATTCGGTCGTAAGGCTCATCTTCCTTGATAGTGGCGACGACATCCTGCGTTCATACCCGGTAAAACCGAGCACTGTACCTAGCTGGTTTACTTCGCTCGACCTGTTTGAACCAATCCATGATCGTCGTGTTATCACTAGTGGTTGGATGCAGTTGGCCGAAGTGGAAATTGTTAGCCACCCAGGTCCAGCATACTCACAGCTTTGGCAATCTTTTACTCGCCTAGCAACCGTATTTGCTCTTATTTTTGTGATTGGCTTATTGGCCATTTCATGGATCGTAAAACGATCGTTGAAACCACTCGACTTGATCATCGCCAAAATGAACCAGATTGCGAAGAACCAATTTGGTGAACCCCTTGCTCGCCCGAAAACAAAGGATCTGATCTTAGTCGTTGATGGTATTAACCATATGTCGACGCAAGTTGAACAAGCCTTTAAGAATCAAGCTCAAGAAGCTCAGCGCCTGCGTGAACGTGCCTACATCGACCCAGTATCACAACTCGGCAACCGTGCTTACTACATGTCTCAACTCAATCAATGGTTGGCGGAATCCAGCGTCGGTGGCTTAGCGGTTCTGCAAGCACAGTTCATTGCTGACGAATACGATGATAAGGGTTACCAAGAGGGCGATGCACTTGTCCACGACTTAGCAGAGCACTTACAGGCCTCTATCTCATCACCAGATCTAACCATGGCTCGTATTTCAAAAGATGAGTTCGGCTTTATCTTGCCAAATATCGATGAAAGCGAACTCAAACTCATCGCAGACAGCATTGTTAACTGTGTTCAAGGGTTGGGCTCCGATCCAACTGGGACGGCTCGCGCTAATATCTCACTTGGTGTGACTCACAGTAGCCAAAGCAAGACCAGCACAGAAATCATGTCGCTGGTGGATAACGCCCTCTCTGTAGCAAAAGCGAACCGTGAAATGAGTTACGGCTACATTACTGCCGATGATCACGGCGCAGTAATGGGTAAACAGCAGTGGCGTACACTGGTTGAAGAAGCCATCATCAATGATCTCTTCACCTTCCGTCTGCAAGCAGCGAATAACAGCTTCGGTAAAACCTTCCACCAAGAGGTGTTCTCCGCGATTGAAAAAGACGGCGTTCGCTACAGCGCGGCTCAATACCTATTTGCACTTGAACAACTCGGCGCCAGTCATGAACTTGATCAGTACGTGATCGAGAAAATGATTGAGAAGCTACACGCTAAAGAAATCACTACACCAGTGGCGATCAACATCTCAGCAAGCAGTATCTCAGAACCAAGCTTCATCCGCTGGGTTGGTGAGACACTAAGCAAAAACGCATCTATCTGTGACATGCTGCACTTTGAAATCCCTGAGAACTGCTTCGTTAATGAACCGCACTATACGGCACTACTGTGTACCGCAATACGCAACACCAACGCAGTATTTGGTGTCGATAATTACGGTCGTAACTTCCAGTCTCTGGAATACATTAATGAGTTCCGCCCTGGTTACGTTAAGCTGGATTACCTCTACACCCACAACTTGGATGATGAGAAACAGAAATTCACTCTAACGTCGATCTCTAGAACGGCACATAACTTGGGTATCACCACCATCGCCTCACGTATCGAGACTCAAACGCAGCTTGATACATTGTCAGACAACTATGTTGAAGTGTTCCAAGGCTTCATCGTTGATAAGTAGTAAGGTGGTTATTTAATGCAAGATCCATTACTGAATTCGCTGATATACGTCAGCCGATACTACGGTCTAGCAAACTCTCCAGAGGCGCTCGTCAACGGGCTGCCTCTTGCGGATGGTAAACTCACCCCTTTCCTGTTTCCTCGTTCAGCAGAACGTGCAGGGTTAGTTGCCAAAGAGAACCGCTCAAACCTAGAGAGTATTCCAGAACTGATTCTGCCAGCAGTGCTGCTACTCAAGCAGGGCGAAGCGTGTGTTCTCAACCGAATTGATTTTCAGAAACAAGAAGCGGAGATCATTACCGCTGAAAGTGGCATGGTGCCGATTCTCATTCCGTTGGAAGAGCTAAAAGCACAGTTTATTGGCCGCTACTTCTTGGTTAAAAAACAGTTCCGCTATGATGAACGCTCACCTGAGATTCTGAAAACACGTCATGGCCACTGGTTCTGGGGCACTATCTGGGAATCGAAAAAGATCTACCGTGATGTGTTGATCGCCTCGATTCTAATCAACCTGTTCGCGATTGCTGCACCGATGTTTACGCGCTTGGTGTATGACAAAGTGGTGCCCAACCTCGCCTTTGAGACGCTCTGGGTATTGGCGAGTGGCATATTTGTGGTGTTCATCTTCGACCTACTGCTCAAATTAATGCGCAGCTACTTCATCGACATTGCCGGTAAAAAGTCTGACATCCTGATCTCTTCGAAGCTATTTAGTAAGGTTCTCGGGATTCGTATGGAAGCGAAACCAGCCTCCGTGGGTGCTTTCGCCAAGAACTTACAAGAGTTCGAATCAATCCGAGAGTTTTTCACTTCCGCTACGATTGGCTCTCTGATTGATCTCCCTTTCGCGATTCTGTTCCTAACTCTGATTTGGTTGATGGCTGGTGATCTGGTGTATGTACCGATTGTCGGTGTCGTAATTCTGGTTATCTATGCAATCATCATTCAAGGACCTCTGCGCCGCACTATCGAAGAGGGTTCTCGTCTTGCTTCGCAGAAGTACGCGAACCTTATCGAAAGCTTAGCTGGTCTAGAAACCGTTAAGCTCTTCAGTGCGCAAAGTCAGTTTCAATTCCGTTGGGAAGAAGCCGTTGCTCACATGGCAAACTGGAATATTAAGAGCCGCCGAATCACCGACAGTATCCAGAATACAGCCGGGTTCGTTCAACAAAGTACTAACGTAGGTATGATCATCTTTGGTGTGTACTTGATTGCCGAAGGCGATCTCACCATGGGTGGTTTGATTGCAGCAACCATGTTGAGTGGTCGTGCGATTGGTCCACTAGTTCAGCTCTCTATTCTTTCGACTCGCTACAACCAAGCCAAGTCATCGATGACGTTGATCGAGCAGGTTATGGATATGCCTGATGAGCAAGAAGAAGGTAAACGCTATATCCACCGCCCAATCATTCAAGGCCACATTGCACTGGATAAAGTGACTTTCCATTACCCTGATTCACCAATTGCATCAGTGCGCGACCTCAGCCTGACGATTACTCCGGGTGAGAAAGTTGCCATCATTGGCCGTATTGGTTCGGGCAAGACAACACTAGAGCGCCTCATTATGGGCCTATACAAGCCTACAGAGGGCCATGTACGCATTGATGATACCGATATGGAGCAACTACATCACGTCGACGTACGTCGCAATATAGGCTGTGTTCCACAAGACAGTAACCTCTTCTACGGTTCTGTTCGTGACAATATCACTCTAGGCCGTCCGTTAGTGGATGATCGCGATGTGATGGACGCTGCCAACCGAGCAGGTGTAACGAACTTCACTCAGCAAGACCCTGCGGGCTTAGAACGCCAAGTCGGTGAAGGTGGCGGATTACTATCAGGTGGCCAACGTCAAGCAGTGGCCATCGCTCGCGCTTTCCTAGGCCGTCCTCCTGTACTGTTGATGGATGAGCCAACAAGTGCGATGGATAACCGCTCAGAGATGCACATCAAGCACCAACTGAATCAGTTGCTGCCGAGCGAGACACTTATCCTTATTACTCACAAGACGTCGATGCTAGATGTGGTAGACCGTGTGATTGTAATGGAGAAAGGCTGCATCATTGCCGATGGACCAAAAGCCAAAGTACTGTCTGACCTTAAACAAGGAAAAGTGAGAGCAGTTAGCTAAGTCCAAACAAGGATTAACCTTTCAACCTAAATGTAAAAAGGAGCCACTGGCTCCTTTTTTATTTCTATCGTTCTCTGCTCATAAGAATTAATGACGTAGCTACAGCTGTTCCCCAATATCTTCTTTTTCCATCTTGAACGAACATTGAATCTCATATTGGTTAAACGAGAACACACTGCCACCATGAGTGCGCTTAGTCGTTACGGTTTCATCGCCATATTGAATCGTCACACGGGTATAGACCTTCTCATGCGCCTCGACAGTACACTCTTCAAGTAGCGTATCAAATTCAGCCTCAAGGCTATCAATCTGCTGCTTAGTCGATTCAATCGCTTGGTTGTTCTGTTCCTTCATTGACTCTATGCGCTGCGCCTCTTCGTCTGTACGCTCCGCTTTAGGTCGCTTTTTGAATTCCAACTCTTGGCGAATCACATCCATGGTTTTCTCTTGAGCTGCTTTATAAACGTCTCTCAACTCACCCATCTTCTGCTTGTAGCTATCATAGCGAGCAAAGCAGTGAACCTTAGTTGCGGTATCACCCTCAACACCAAGGAAGACACACTCTACTTTTCCACCGACTTTCGCTTCACCGCCGCTTAACGTGCCGTGTCTCTTCATCCCATCAACCACAATCAAATCGTGACCGCAGCGTATTTCATTACTCATACTGTGTACTGTCAGCCTAATATCAGTGCCTGCTTGCAGTTCTGAGTACTGAGCGTAGCTCGCTTCAATTGCTCCCTTGGTCAGCACCTTACAGCTTTTACTCTCTCCCTCTTTAACCGTGTGACCAATGATACCTTTCGCGACTTTTATATCTCCTTGTGCTTGTACTTCGGCTGATTCAATAAACCCGCCAACCGTAACACTGCCCGTCGCCTTCACCACCATGCCCGGGTCGATGTTGCCGGACACAAACACATTCCCTTTAAACTTAACGTGACCAGTTGCGACACTAACGCTGTTTAGGCACAACGCCTCATCAACTTCGATGGTGCGCTCTTTAATAAGTGGGAGTCCTGAACAGTTTGCGACAAGAAGATTCGGATCATCAGAAGAGATGGTTGTTCCTTTGCCGGGTTTGAGCAGGCTATCTTTACCAGGGAGTGGCGGAAGAAGTTTTCCTTGAACAGTAAAACCAGCAGTACCTTTGGTTGCTGGCGTTCGCCTCATTACAGGATCGTTTTCTCCGACTGTGATGGTTTCGCCCAAGTCTCGCATATCGATTTTGCCAGACTCTTTGCTGCGTGGTTTAAGGACCTGGTGAGTAATGTCAGGAACGAGCGCTTCAAATTTTGCATCTTTCCCTTTTACGGGTTGTTTACCTTGAGCAACGGCTTGGGTGAACTTCTCCCCCGCTTTAAGTTTGTTGCTCATCACTAGCACTTTTTTCAATGCCAGTTTATTAATGCCTTTAGTTACATGAGCCTGAGCAAGTGCATGTACAATTTCAGCACCTCTTAACCCACGCCCTGCGTAAGCACCAGTAACAGTAATACTTGCAAGCATCTCATCGTCAGATAGCTCTACGACCATACTTGCATTACGTACTTCAGCGACAGCCACGCCTTCATACGCTTCCCCCTTCCCCTCTTTTGCTAGGTTCACGAAGCGAATGATTTCATCGTCTAAAGGATAGAATTGGCTAGCTTCCAATTTCTCTAATGATGCAGGAAGCTCCTTCTGGTCGAAACTGCTGTCCACGACAAAACCAGATTGCAAACGAGCAATCACTTCATTTCCGTCCTCAGACAATGTAACTATGTTGTCCCACATACGACTGCCACTTCCTTAGCAAAAGAGTATGATTTCAGTTTATAGAAGATACTGTTTTGTGAACATATTCCTTTTTCAATAACAAGGGATAAGTCACTTTACTCAATATTTTCTCAATAATGAGCTACTACACATCAATTAGCAACTTATTGACTTAAAGCATTAAATTGATTTGAAGGGCATCGTCAAAGGCCAATTATGTGCTGGAGTACAGGATATTCCCCAGGGGCTCAACAAACCTAAGTATGGGTGTTGCTAGTTCAAACCTCGAGAATTTCAAGCTGCTAGAGAAGATAAAATAAGAAAGCGATGAGAACACTTAGAGGAAGTGAGTTTACAGTGTAAATTGAGTTGTCATTCAGTTTACACTGTAAATCGATAATTGAGGCGGTTTAAATGGTGGCGCTATTTACACTGTAAATTGGAGAGCAGTAATCCAAGATCGTGACGAAGGGTTGATTCGGTTTGCTTTCGACCGGCAAGATTGGATAACTCACAGCACTCTGTCCAAGTTCTTTTCTGTACAACTTTCCAAAGCAGTAAATCACTCGTTTGCTCTAGCTGCACTTTATCCAAGTTATAGATTAAGTTCTCTAGCATGAAACCAACACTATCAAAGCTGTTCCCTCCGTCAACGTAATAACCGAGTAGAGGATTAATATCCTCAACCAAAAGTTGGCGTGGTTGAGAGGATAGCAATGAACGCACAATGGCTGGTTCAAGCGAGCGGTATGTCGTGGACAACAGATAACGAAGGCCGGAGTAAAAATAGAGACTCCCTTCCTCAACCCAATGACGACTTTCTTCATTCAAAGTTAGACACATCAGCAATGAATGACAACCGCTCGACTGATCTCGCTGGTGGCCAAAGTGTACTGAGACGAAGCCATTACTGCACCAGAAGTCGACTAGCTCGCCGGTCGCGCCAAAGCTCGTTGCCAAATAATCGAACTCTGCATTTGCTTTGACCAAGTGGCCAATCATTCGATGTCCTAAGCCCTGCCCTTGGATATCAGGGTGAACAGCAATTCTCATAATTCGAAGGCATTTCTGCACTGCAGCTTTATCAAGACCTAAATGGTTAGCGAGAAGTGTTGGAGCCAAATGGCCGCGAGGGCGACGCTTACCAAGCTGAACATCTTGAATAAGTTCATTTGACAATGCGCCCTCTTCAACCGTTAGAATGCAACCCAAGCAATGCTGGTCTGAAAACAGTGCGTGCAGTGACATTTGAGGGTTATCTAAAAGTTGAATCAAGTCATTAGGCGACGTTTGATAATGAGCGCTGACTAGTAAACCAAAACACTGAATAAGGACTCTAGGATTGTCGAGTAGCGTTTGTTTATCAAACTGATACCAAGACAACCCATCAAGTTCAACATCCTTTGGTAGAGCCTCGATATCAGAATCCAACAAGAAAGTATCAAACAACCAACTTTCCAACGGATCGTGTACGTTCCAGCGTATTGGTTGTTCAAGTTTAAACGAGCGCCAATTAGGGCGTTGCTCAGACAGCCACTTTTCAAACTTGATACCAAAGCCTCGTCCACTGCCCTCATATCCGTGAACCGTAGTTGAGAAAACCATACGATGATAGCTTTCAACCATACGTTTCAACATAGGCAACGGGATTGCTGCAGCTTCATCAACCAACAAAAGGTCGCAATCGGGTTGTGTTCTTAGTACTTCGTCAGGAGCAACAAAGACAATTTTGCTTTGTTCATGGACGAGCGTATGTCGATTCTCCATAGAAGAGTTAGGAAACAACTTCTGCGCATGTTCAAACAGAGGCTGTATCGCTTTGATGTTCGGCGCAGTAACTACAATCGTGACTGAGCTTTTAGCCTTAATAATATTAGCTGACGCGATACCCAACGCGGAGCTTTTACCACGACCACGGTCAGCAGTTAAAACAAGTGGGCGCTTGCGGTGACCAAACATTACTTTTTCAATCGCTTCAATAGCGAGCTTTTGTTGCTCATACTTATCGAAACCATCTGGTGTGACAACCACTTCAGGTAGCGCCGGCATTGCAGATACGCCAGCCACTTCAGAACCTTCTGACAGCGCCTTTTGCGATAAACAGATAAGCTTATCAAACTGACGTCTCAACCAAACTTGCGATAAAGTAGTTTCATGGCCTGCTGGCGGGATGACAAATAACACCCCTCCCCCAACTAGCGCACCTAATGCCGCGGTAAAACTATTTGCATCAAACCCTGTTCTAAAATCACAAATCAGAACTTGGCACTCTTGCCCTAATAATTGTTGGCCTTTATTGAAGGCGATATTTGTAGCGTCGGCTACGCTTAGTTCACCCAAAACAAAAGCCGTGGGGCTGTCTAAATCAGAGAGATAAGACTCAAGCTCTTGAGATTGCCACGCTTGATCGCCTTCGAGTAGGACACCATAGCGGTGGTTATTATTTAGGGCTACTGCGGAGAGTTGAGTTAAGAAAGGGAGAGTCGTCATAAATTGCGTCCAAATTCGTCTAAACACAGTTTATCACAGGTAAAGAAAAAGCCGCATCAAGCGGCTTTTAATCGGTAAGTGAGGAGCTTAGTTCAGCTTAGATTGAACAAAAGCGAGAATTTCTTCCATGGTCGCATCATCAACTTTTTTAAGGTTCAATGCCAAGTTAGCGCCTTTACGACTGTAAGAAGCGCGGCCTTTAACAAGTTCAACTTTTGGCGTTGTCTTTTTCGCCGGTGCTGGCGCAAGTTCAGAAATCCAGTTCTCTAGTGTTTCTGTCACATCTTTAGTCAAACGAGTAACACCTTGAGCGTCGCTACGCTGCCAAACAAAACCATCGGTTGCATCGCATTTAGTTAGCAAGCTTTGTTGCTGTTCTTCGTTAAGGGCACCAAATTGCTTGTGCAGTTTAACGATTGTTGGACGACCTAAATCGCTCACATTTGGGTATGCTTGTAACAGCTCTAACGGAAGTGATGCGGCTTTCAATGCGCCACTCACTAATGCTTCACTGCACTGGAACATTTTCGCCAATGCTTTTTGGTCCTCAGCTTCGCCTTTATCTAGCTTAGCTTGCATCTCTTTACCTTTCTCATAAAGCGATAGAGGTTTGTGTGCGTTAGCCACATCAGAAAGGAACTTAGCATGTTCACCGTTAATGTTCTCTGCTACATAGATAAGAAATTCTTTGTCAGCAAGAATACAAGACATACGACGGCGGCTACCGTCTAGAACCTCAATCTTGCCATCTTTGTTCTTACGACCAACAGCAGGATATTGTTGTCCGCGCTCTTTAAGAGTGGTTAAAACGTCAGAAAGTGCATGTTCGTTTAGGAAAGATTGCTCACGAGCATTCTCTTCGAATACGACAGTTTGCGTTGCAACTTTGTCAGCAGGAATACGAACCAGTTCAAAAGAAACCATTTGTTCACCAGCAACAGCCAGTTCAATAACTTGAGCCTGCTCTTTTGCTGCGGTTTGAGCTTCTTGAGGAGTCGCTACTCGGCGCTTGTTCGCTTTACCAAATAGCTTTGCATTTAGATCAGATGTTTTAATTGCCATGTTAATTATCCCTGATTAAGTGAAGGCCAGTTGCTATGTAATACGCGCTCTAGTTCAAGCGCACTCTTTTGAACGGCATCTTGAGCGACAGCAAGCGTCTTCTTACCACCCTCAAAATCACTTGTCGTTAAGTCGAAAACCGTACTATAGGTATCGGCACAAGTTTCAAATGCACGGCTACGAGGAATGGTTGCCATCATAACTTGGTCATTCAACAGGTAATTCATCTCGGTTAGTACAGAAACCTGTTTCTTGTTGTCATCTTCAAACATTGTTGGCATCAAGCGAATGAACTCAAGCCCTTTCCAGTCGTCTGGGAACATCTCGTAAACTGTTGGTAGATGCTGGAAAAAGTTAACTGTTGATGCCCAATCCAGACGTTTTGCAGCACATGGGATCAATAATGCGTTCGATGCGTACATTGCATTCCATACCAGCGGGTCAACGTGAGGACCTGTATCAATCATAATGACATCGAAGTCGTCAGCGATTTTATCAATCAACTTCTCTTTCAATAGACGAACAATGTCCAAAGACTGATCTTGAGAAAGGCTTTGCCAAGCTTCCGCATTGAACATTGCATCTTCCGGGAACGCTGACACGGTCTTCAAATTTGGGTATTGCGTAGGAAGTAGTACGTTCTTATGTAAGAACTCAGCGTCAACTTCTTGCCCTTCAGGAACGTTGTCCAGCATGATATCAACCGCTGAATAGATGCTGTCGTGCTCTGCACCACTAATTTGTGGGTTCAAAAACAAACGTAAAGAGCCCTGTGGGTCAAGGTCAATTAGACAGATGCGGTAGCGCTTATCCAAGTTAAGAGAGAGACAAGCAGCCAAATGTACAGCTGTCATCGATTTACCGGTACCACCCTTCTGGTTCTGAACGTTGATTATCCAAGGCTTATTATCTGCGTGTTTCTTACGTTCATGGAACTTAGCAACACCCGCAGCATCCATTAGCATGTGTGCTTCGGTAAGAGAAATTGAGTAGTGGTTGGCGTTATTCTTTGTGAACTGGTGACCTTCAGATTCAAGCTTTGTGATCGCTTCGTCCAACTTACGACGTGTCAGGCCAGAGCGTGTCTCCATCATCGCCTTAGACATTGGAGGAAAGTGTTCATCACTTCGCTCTTCTAAGATGATCTCAATTCGGTCAGCCTGAACTTGTTGAGTCTGTTCGGCTAGCTGATAGAGCTTATCAATCGTTTGTTCTCTTTTCATTGCCAATTTCCGTTATGGTTAACTTAGTTAGAATTGTACAGCAAATAACAATAAATCCAACAAAAACATGAACATCCATTTATGAGTAAAATCACATAAAATTGATGGTATATGTTGTTTTCTATGTTAAGAGACCTACCTAGGTGAACAAAAATAACTCAAAACAATGGCTGCAACTACCGATGTAGAGCCATAAATTTAAAGTGTTACAATGTCACTAATTTACAATGTAAATGAAAAATTGGCCGTTTTTCTCGGAACGATTGAAATTCAAGCACAAACTACGGTGAATGTGATTTCTACTGAAAAAACAGTCTATGAATAGTAGAAAGAAAAAGTACATTCGATTCTAGCTGCTAACAATAAACATGAATCTAACGATGGCCAATATCAGAATGACATTATTTGCGTTTCACCAGTCTCTAAAAACGGAACGATGATCAAGGAGGCTTCAGTTTTCATGCTTTCGTCAAACACAGTATTATGAAGCATGATCAAGGGGAGTTGACTAAACATAGGATCGCGACGAGATGAATTTGGACAAGATCCATTTACGGAAAAATGATCAAGAGTATACGACTCCGGAAGCATGTAATTTTAATGCTAAATTACGGAAGAATGTAGACAGACTGGGCTTTGAGCTCAATTCTCATGTTTCTACTTGATAAATCAATCGACACACAACTGAAATACAAATGTCATTGAATATCCTGATCATGCTTCCAACAGAATATACAAACCAGCATTACACCATTAATCTATATTTAAAGCGCAGAATCCGTTTAAACATTCAACAATTGTGGCTAGTTCTTATTAATACAGGCCTTACCATGATCATTGTTCCGATAAATACACCAAAATTATTACTCACATTCGATATTCAGCGTTCATCGCTTAACCGACGTCTGTGGATAAGCTGTAGAATGCTAATGATCATGCTTTCGGAACGATAATGATCATAGTTACAAGAACTTAGTGATCATTGTTCTGTGGTTTATTGATCATGCTTTCCGAGTTTCTTTGATCATGTTTTCGGACTTGTTATGATCATGCTTTCCAACGGTTTTTATTTTTGTCCCAATTATTCAGTAACTTACAGGCCACCCGAGCGCTAGATCATTAGATCACTTAATCATTTAAGATCAGATTAATCAAAAAGATCAGTTATTTAAAAGATAATAAATTCTCTTTATTTATGATCATTTTTTCTTTATTCTTCAGGAACTATAGTGAAATTACGGCTAGTGTGATACGGATCAAAGATGAAACCAGATGAAAAGTTACTGATTAAGGCAAGAAGCCATAAAGATGGTCATTTATTTGAGGTATCAGAAAGCGCAGTAGAATGGATAGAGCAGTATCAACACTTTAAGGGAGTCACCAAAAGTATTGTTGAGCTCCTTAATCTTATCTCCTTGCGTGGCTTTAGCAGTAAAGATGGTTATGTATCTACGACCGAGATCATCGATGCGACAGATGGTCAGGTGACTCGTGCTGCTCTTCAACAACGACTCAGAGCAGCCGTTAACATTGGTCTCTTTAAGCAGATTCCTGTTCGCTTTGAAGAAGGTTTAGCTGGAAAAACCATGCTTCATCGCTTTGTTAATCCGAATCAACTAATTTCAGTACTCGGTGCCACCAGCTTAGTGACTGAAAGCGTTAAACAAAACGAAAAACAGAAGCGTTCTAAAGCGTTGGCTCAAACACAAGTCAACAAGCGTTTGCTGAATGAACATGGTCTGAATACTCCCCCAACGATGAAAGATGAAGCGGATCAGTTTATTGTCTCACCAACAAACTGGGCCGGTATTATCGATCAAGCGTTAGCGCCGCCGCGTACTCGTAAAAGCTATCAAAAATCGATGGTTTCGATCTCTGGAACACGCGCTGTGATCGAGACAAGATCATCGAAAAACATAATGACTGTTGATGATCTCATGACTCTTTTTGCACTGTTTACACTGACCGTGCAATATCATGACCACCACCAAGATGATTATCATCTTGATGCGAAATCAACACCAAACAAGACGCCGTTATACATTACCGACATTCTTTCTTTACGCGGTAAGAAGGACAGTGGTCCTGCTCGTGATTCTATTCGCGATAGTATTGATCGTATCGAATTTACCGATTTCCAATTGCATGAACTGACAGGCCGTTGGTTGAGTGAAAATATGCCTGAGGGCTTCAAGAGTGATCGATTCCGCTTCCTAGCACGCACAATCACTGCATCGGAAGAAGCGCCGACAGAAGGCGCTGACGGTGAAATCCGTATTAAACCGAATCTATACATTCTTGTTTGGGAACCATCGTTTTACGAAGAACTCCTCACGCGAGACTACTTCTTCCTATTCCCACCAGAGATCCTGAAGCAGCATACCTTGGTATTCCAGCTCTACTCTTACTTCAGAAGCCGTATGGCACGCCGTCATTCAGATTGTATGTTGCTAAGCGAACTTAACCAGAAGCTCGCGAGAAACATCGATTGGCGTCGTTTTTCGATGGATTTGATCCGAGAATTAAGAAAGCTGGGTGAAGTCAGCGATCAAGACGATACTTTCTTAGTGAATTTATGGGGTTACCATTTAACGATCACCTCAATGATCGAAAAAGACAAAACCGTCGATTACCAGGTGGATATTAAATGTAACGTCGAAGAAGTATTGCGCTATTCACGCGCTCGTACCACCAATGCGGGCAAACGTAATATGGCGCCGACACTACCAAACCCTCTGCGTAACGAAATGGTTTCAAAACAGAAGCTAGAAGAATTGTCAGAGATCATCGATGGTGAGTTCGAACCGATCCAACGAAAAGCCCCTTCGCCTCGTGGCAAATTAGGGCGCCGAGTTAAGCTGCGTAAACACTCTGTAGAGATCAATGCTGATGAAATTACCATTACTCTCTCAAAATATACCTCTCCAGAGGCTCTAGAACGCAGTATAACGGCTCTCTCTGCTATGACAGGGCATTCACACGCCTCGATTAAAGAAGAGTGTTCAGAGCTCGTAGAGAAGCTCGATTGGTTGAGAGTTGCGGAAGAAGTGATTCCGTACGAAACGTTAAGTCGTACCATCGAGCTGTACAACGATCGTGATACCAATAAACACCTATCGATCGAACGTTTGATCTCTGGGTTGGCGGTAAGACGCAAAGTGTGTAAGCAGATCCACGAAGGGCACCTCGACGAAAACGTCTTTTTAGCACTGGATGAGATGGCTATCGGCCACTAAATTTGTGGGCGGAACAGGCATGAAAGGATAGAGTACGAGCTGAGTAAACAGTGACCTAATGAATCGTTCAATGAAATTGATTGGATATTGATGGTAAATCCACCTAACGCTGACAATTCACTGACATTGGCCATGAGGATGCTGGTTATTATTTATCCCGAATAGACAACCTTTTGTCCTTTCTTATGATTAATAGATTGGCTCATATTTTGTTACATCATACTGAATAGATTTTTCGCGAGTTCCACTGGAGCTCGCTTTTTTTTGTCTTAAAATCAGTAGGTAAACTCACTAACAACGAAATTAGTCGGCTATTGCTCTTGTTTGATTATCGAAAGCATGATCAAGAGTGAGATCGAAACGCCCGTTAATTGCCTTGATCATCTTTCCGTTATCAGTGGGAATAAGAGGGGTGACCTACTTGATCATGGTTATGAGGGTGGTGAGTCATGAATTTCACATGTGATTCGATCAACCTTTCCGATTCGCTTTGCCATCGCGGATCCTGTTGTTGGTTGGCAAACTCAAGTGCGAGCACACACAAATGCTGCATGCGTTTAGTGCACCAATCACGAAGCTCCGTTTCAGCTGTTGCGTCGCTCGACACTGCCTGAAGCTTACTGTAGGCAAACATCACAAACTGAAAGGCCTTCTCTGACTGGTCGGTCGTGGATTGTTTGTAGTGGGTATAAACTCGTAAACAGCCATCGAGCCAACATGCAATTGCCTTGCTCTGCTTATCATCAATCAACGGCCCCCAGATCGCGTCTGGAGGCGTTAAGATCAGACTTTCAAGTTTACTCACTTGATCATGCTTTCGAGAACGATACCAATTTTCAATGCTCTCTAACCATGCGTCTAGTTCATTCATGCAACACTATCCCAATGTTTTACATAGTGATTTTCAGAAATTTTATTCACCTTATGCTGAATAATACTGCTTCTCTCACGTACGAGATCCGCGTCTACCGAATAGTTTGGTTCATTTTTTACCAGTTCGCCAAATGGAAGATCAGGATCCGGCACCGCTGAGATCAGCAGCTTAGTGTATGGATGTTGCGGGTTGGTGAGGATCGATTGGGTTGAGCCCCATTCGACGATCTGCCCTTTGTACATCACTGCGGTCTCTTCAGCGATATAGTGAGCAGTAGCAAGATCATGAGTAATATAGAGAAAACCAATACCGAGCTCTTTCTTCATTCGTTGCATGAGATTGAGTACACCCAAACGAATCGATACATCGAGCATTGAGGTTGGCTCGTCAGCCAAGATGACTTGTGCGCCAACACCTAGCGCTCTTGCTAGGTTAACACGCTGTCTTTGGCCCCCACTGAGTTCATGTGGATACTTAGCTAAAGTTTCGATAGGAAGCTCAACCAGCTCTAATAACTCCTTGAGGCGGCTCTCAAGGGCTTGTTTAGAGTCGACCTGTTTGTGAATCTTAAGTGGGCGAGTTAGATGATGTTCAATGGTATGGGTCGGATTGAGTGAGCCGAATGGGTCTTGGAATACCATCTGTACCTTGCTGCGGTAGTCGAGAACCTCTTTACGACTCTTGAGCGTAGAGATGTCCTGACCATTAAACAAAATCTCACCTTCAGTGGCAGGGTAGACCTTGGTCATCAATCTCGCGCAGGTGCTTTTACCACAACCTGATTCACCCACCAGCGCTAGAGTTTTCCCCGCGTATAGGTCGAAGCTGACCCCGTGTAGCGCTCTAAAAATTTCTTCTTTGCCCAATCCACCACCGACAGTGAACTCTTTAACGACGTTTTTAACTTGGATAATTGGCTGTTGCATCATGCTCTCCTAGCTCGCAATCGCGTGTGACTGTTCGTGAATATTTGGGAATGAACTCCACAGTTTTTGGGTGTATTCATGTTGTGGGTTATTGCGGATCTCATGCGCGTCGTTGACCTCGACAATCTGGCCATAGCGCATAATGGCAATGCGGTGACACAACTGACTCATCAACGCCAAGTCGTGGGTGATGAAGAGGATAGAGAAGCCAAACTCTTCACGTAGTTGGTGTATCTGCTGCAAGATTTCTCGCTGCACTACAACGTCAAGCGCCGTGGTCGGTTCATCCATGATGATCAGCTTAGGGTTGAGTGCCAGTGCGATGGCGATAACAAGACGTTGTCGCATCCCACCACTAAACTGGTGCGGATACTCTGAGAGACGATTGCGTGGAATGTTCACCAAGTCTAAGAGCTTTTCGGCTCGGTCTTTAGCTTGCTCATCGCTCATCCCTTTATGGTGGCGAAGCACATCGGCGAACTGCTCTTGAATAGTTAGGACTGGATTGAGCGAGTTCATGGCACTTTGGAATACCATGGCAATCTCGCTCCAGCGCAGAGTGTTAAGTTGCGAGTCTGAGAGTTTTAGAAGGTCTTGCCCATCAAACAAGATTTCTCCACCGGAAATAAACGCCGGCGGCTTGTGTAGACGGTTAATGGCAAAGGCGATGGTGCTTTTACCGCAACCAGACTCACCGGCGAGGCCAAAAATTTCCCCTTTGCTAATATGAAAGCTCACGGATTTCACCGCATTGAAGTCACCATCGTCGGTGATGTAGTCCACGCAGAGGTTTTTTACCTCAATCAATGGCGTGCTTTTTAGTTCACTGGACATAGTTATCGCTCGTTATGATATTGATAATAATTATCAATATCATGTTGTGCTTTTAGGAAAAGCAGAGAGCATAGAAATATTGAAGTGACTCGTAATTAATTTGCACCTGTTTGCAGGAATTTTCAGGTGAGGAAATGAGTTGTGAGGTGGCCAAAAGTGGGAGTTAGATCAAACCACATTTCTTATGGGGAATCTTTTAAATGTAATGGCATAAATTCGGCTTGGCAAAGTTTAAATGAGGCATTTGTTAATTAGCTTTATGAAGCGTCGGAATCATCACATTTCGGTACAGAAAATCTTAACAACAGAAATGGCATTTGCTACAGATTACCTGTCCATTACATGGTGCTTTTCGGAGGAAAACATGTCCATTAATTCAATCAACCATGATGAAATGACGAACATTGCCAACAAGTGGGATGGTGATGAAGAAGTATCCCTAAAACCAGAGAAACAGATGAAATCGGCTGAAGCTCGCCGTCGTATTGAGGCTCTTAGAGAAATTAGAGAAAGCGGTCTGAGCCTTGAAGAAGCGAGAGAATTAGGTCTGATTCACTGATCTTTGATTATTCCTTTTAGAGCGACCAAGCGTCGCTCTATCTGTATTTCCACCCTATTTACAGCATGCTGCCCCTGCGGTTAAGTGAACCCCATTCACAGACTCGCACTTCACTGGCGCACTCTATTTGACACCACTATCACGCAGCACTAATTTTAAAAGAAAAAGATAAGCGCTGAGATGCAATGTTGGTGAGGAGTAGAGGATGGCGAACTGCAAAGAGGTTCTGTTTTACGAGCCAGAAGACCCAAACGGTTACCTTTCAAATTTCGCGGCCTGTCCGATTCGCGTTGGCGATGAGGTATGGGCGACCAGCGAACACTATTACCAAGCGATGAAGTTTACCTGCGAAAAGCTTAGACAGCAGATTTACATGGCAAGTTCGCCTGCTGAGGCATTCGCATTGAGCCGCGATTATGATGAGCAAGTGCGTGAAGATTGGTATGACATTCGCGTCGATGTAATGCGCTTTATTGTGACCGAGAAATTCAAACAGAATCCTTGTTTTGCTCTGTTTCTTATCAATACCGGCGACTCAGTCATCAAGGAGCACTCACACAAAGACAGCTTCTGGGGCGATGGGGGAGACGGGACAGGTGAAAACCACCTCGGCAAGATTTTGATGAGCGTTCGTAGCCAGCTTAATGATCAGCCCGTCTGCTTAAAGCCTGTAGCGACACACAGTGAGCGTGACTTGCTGTCGGTACCTCTACTGTTTTCACGCCCTAAAGAGAGTTTTAAAGTTCATCACTAAAAAAGCCCCAAGACAGACTTGAGGCTTTCGTTTGGGATGAGGTATCTGGCTAATTAAAGGTATTTACCAACAATATCATCAAGTTGCCCATTATCTCTCATTTCTACTAAGCGCTGATTGATAAATGATTGCAGTTCAGGCTTCATTTGAGGGTCAAAGGCGAGGTGAATCGGATAGTCACTGATTACCGAACCGAACCTTTGCAGTTGGTAGTCATTGACGTCGAGGTTTTGATCCTTGAGATTGTACTTAATACGTGACTCCATCTCAACAAACACGGTGTCACCTGGGGTACGGTTAAGAACACGGAAGGCAGCAGTATAGTCCTTTACTCGAATTTCGTTGAGCTTGCCTTCGGCGATGTAAGGGTCAAGGTTTGGATATTCAAAACCTAATAGTAATACTACCGCTTTGCCCTCTAAGTCATCGATGGTATTGAACTCAAATGGTTTTTTTCCGCTGCTGAGGAGCGAGTGTTTTACATTGTAAATCGGAATGTCTGAAAGGTTCTCAGATTGGATATTCCCCCAGCTTGGGCTGCCATAGGTTACCCAGTTGTCATTCTCGCGAGCTTCCAGCTTCGAGATCATGCGATTGAATGGGTAGGTGTGATAGTTGATGTCGTAATCACTGTCTTGGAATACGGCTTCAACAATATCGGTGACCATGCCTTCGTGAGCGCCACCTTCCTCTTCTATCTGAAAAGGTTGGGCTTGGCTAGCAATGATGTAGTAATGAAGTGGTTCAGACGACACCGCGTAACCACTTGAAAATAAAGCTGCTATTGCAGTTGAAAGAAGATATTTTTTCATAACCTTCCCTGGTTATTTGTAGGACGACTACTATTATACTAGTTGAGTAATAGTAATTTACTAAACTTAAAAAACGGAATTTATTTATGGTGAAACAAGGAAAGCGCTATATCGGACTATCTCGTCAACTCATCGGGATAATCATCGCTATCAGCACTTTGTTCACTGTTATTGTGACAGGGCTCAGCCTATATGTTGAGTACCAAGATCGCGTTTCTTACATCAGCACTCAAATTGACCAAGTAAAAACCGGTCACCTTCCTGGATTAACCTCAAGTCTTTGGGTTGAAGACCGTGATCAACTGAATGTACAAGCCGAAAGCGTCTACCAACTGCCGACGGTCAGTTATCTCTTGATTGAAGATAGCAATCAAGCTGTGATTGAGCTAGGGCAGCCGATTATCGGCAGAGCCTATTCAAAAACTTGGGATATGGTCTATCAGCTAGGGGGAAAAGAATACCCACTGGCAAAACTGACGGTTCAATCCGATCTCAATTTGATTCTGAATGACTTTGTTGATCGTGTACTTGTTTTAGCCGTGTTTGAAGCAGTGAAGGTATTCCTACTTTCACTCGTTTGCCTGACAGTCGTCTATCGTCTTGTCGTTCGACGTTTGATGACCATCTCTGCCCAAATAGATGAACAAGACCAGCAAGCCGGACCGCAAAAGCTTACACCTGTGGGACACACCTATTCTGATGAGATCACCACACTCGAGTACAGTTACAACCAATCAGTAGAGCGTATTCGTCAGCAGTACGAAGAGTTAAAGCAAGCTAAAGAAGCCGCTGAGGTGGCTAACCAAAACAAGAGTGAGTTCTTGGCGAACATGAGCCATGAGATACGTACTCCGATGAATGGCATCATTGGCTTGTCATCTCTATTGGCAGATATGGATATGCCTAAAGAGCAAAAAGAGTATGTGCGCATGCTCAATACCTCATCATTAACGCTGTTGGATCTGATCAACGACATCCTCGACTATTCAAAAATCGAAGCAGGGCACCTCGACTTGCAGTCTGAGCCATTTCGTATTGCCAATATTATCGATGATGTAGAATCGACGTTCCGTATCAAAGCAGAACAGAAAGGCCTCAAATTCCAACTGGTCACCGATCCGCGTATCCCTGCAGTGATCAAAGGTGATGGCACGCAACTTCGTCAGGTGCTGAACAACTTAGTCGGTAATGCTATCAAGTTCACTGAGCAGGGCCATGTGACTCTTTCTCTGTCTCTAGAGCCATCATTAAATGGCGCTCCGAACAGCGACAAAGCTCGAATCAAGTTTGAGGTGAAAGATAGCGGTATAGGCATTGCAGAAGACAAGCAGCGCAGCATCTTTGAGAAGTTCCAACAAGCTGATGGCAGTACCACTCGTAACTATGGCGGTACCGGTCTTGGGCTCGCTATTTGTGAGAAGATTGTCACGCTGATGGGCTCTAAGCTTGAGCTGTACAGCATCGAAGGTAAGGGGAGCTCTTTCTACTTCTCGGCTGACTTCGATGTGTGCAGCGAAGTGACGCAAACCCAAGTGGATATGAGCAAGGTGTCGGTACTGCTAGTGGACGACAGCCAGCTCAATATGCGTATTACCTCGGCACAACTGAAGGCATTCGGTTGTCAGTCTCAGAGCTGTGATGGCGCAGAGAGAGCCGTTGAACTTGTCGCTCAATCTTTGGAGAAAAACACCCCTTACGATTTGATATTGATCGACAAAGTGATGCCTTCAGTCGACGGTTTCCAATTGGCAGATACCTTAACTCAACGGTTCAAAGAGCAGTGTCCACTGCTTGTGATGATATCCGCCGACCCACACCTTGAAGACGAACAGAGAGCCAAGCAGGTGGGTTATGTGGCATATATTGCGCGCCCTTATCACGATAACCAACTGAAGTGGACGGTGAACCGTGTCCTCTCGAATAGAGCTTCTGAACAAGGCTTCACCTATGCAAATCGAGGCGAAGTTTCTTTCAAAACTGTCGCTACTGAGCAGCCGAAACCAGAAGTAGAGCCGCCAGTTGAGCAAGCGCCACTGCCTCAATTTGAAGGTAAAGCGCTGGTGGTTGAAGATTCTCGAGTGAATCAACAAGTGGCCAAAATGATGATCAAAAAATTGGGGCTTGAAGTAGACATCGCAGAAAACGGGAAGATCGGTGTCGAGATGTATCAAAAAGCCGACTACAAAATCGTGTTTATGGATTGCCAAATGCCTGTCCTCGACGGCTTCGAAGCGACCAAGCTGATTCGCGCCATCGAAGAAGGGTCTGAGCGACATGTACCAATTGTTGCTTTAACCGCTAACGTGGTTCAAAGAGATAAGCACCTCTGCTTCGAAGCGGGGATGGATGAGTTTATCGCTAAACCTGTTAACCAACATAAGCTGCTGGCTGCTGCCGAGAAGTTTTTGAGTCTGCCGAAGAAGGTGCTCGATAAAGATGGAGTCGAGCAGCAGATCATTTAACTTCTTTATTAATTGTAAACGGGCCATACAAGATGAGTTGTATGGCCCGTTTTTTATGCTCGCGTGACTGCATTATCAACGCGAAACCGAATTCTGCGACAAGCTTCAATGTAACAATTCATTCACACTTGACTTGCCTTGTAAACCCCGCCTTTAATCCTCAATCGCTTGATTGGGTTAGCTTTCAGCCTTTTTATTCTCGGGTGTAACATCTTGTTTACATCTTTCATTGTGAAAGGTGGTTTTTGCTGATTTTGTTGAAGATTTTCAATCTCACGAGTTCTGTTCCAAGTTTAAGTTAAGCGCGTTCTACGTGCTGCAATTTTCACAAGGAGAGAAACATGGTCGATAGCTACAACCCGTTAGGTACGGATGGTTTTGAATTCGTTGAGTACACAGCAGCTAATGATGAAGGGATAGAGCAACTGAAGGCGCTGTTTGTGTCACTGGGTTTTGCCGAGATTGCCAAGCACCGCTCAAAAGAGGCGTGGTTATATCGACAAGGGGACATCAGTTTTATCGTCAATGCGCAGCCTCACAGCCAAGCTGAGGAGTTTGCGAGAGTCCATGGCCCATCCGTCTGTGGCATGGCTTTTCGTGTTCATGATGCCAATGTGGCGCTGAAACAAGCATTGGACAATGGTGGCGAGGAATACATCACTGATATTGGCCCGATGGAGCTCAGCATTCCCGCGATTTATGGTATCGGCGAGAGTCTTTTGTATTTCGTTGACCGCTATGGAAAACAGAGTATCTATGACGTCGATTTCCGCTTCTATGATGATGCGGACCAAAGGCTAGCAGGTGCCGATGTCGGTTTGTATGAGATAGACCACCTGACCCACAACGTGAAACAAGGCAATATGGATTTATGGTCAGGTTTTTACGAGCGTATCGGTAACTTTAGAGAGATTCGCTATTTCGATATCGAGGGTAAACTTACGGGTCTTGTAAGCCGTGCCATGACTGCACCGTGTGGCAAGATCCGCATCCCAATCAATGAGTCTTCTGATGATAAATCTCAGATTGAGGAGTTCATTCGCGAATACAACGGCGAAGGGATTCAGCACATTGCCCTGACTACTGACGACATCTATCAAACGGTTTCGACTTTGCGTGACCGAGGCATGGATTTTATGCCAACGCCTGACACCTACTATGAGAAAGTCGACCAGCGCGTCAAAGGCCATGGTGAAGACACCAGTCGTTTACGTGATTTGCGTATCCTGATCGATGGTGCACCAACCAAAGATGGCATCTTGCTTCAGATCTTCACGCAAACCGTTATTGGGCCGGTGTTCTTCGAGATCATTCAACGCAAAGGTAACGAGGGCTTTGGTGAAGGTAACTTTAAAGCGCTGTTTGAATCGATTGAAGAGGATCAGATCCGACGCGGAGTGTTGACTGATGAGTAAATGGATCCCTTTTCCTCATCGTGAGGGTACTTGCTCTAAGCAAGCGCACGCCGACTTTCCTAAGGAGGCGATTTATGAGCGCGAAGCAGGTCGAAGTGGCTTCTTCGGCCCCGCCGCACACTTTCATCATCAGCACGCTCCCACGGGTTGGTCGGAATGGGAGGGGGAGCTACGTCCTCGCGCGTTTGACTTTACTCGCGTTGAGTCCGCTATTCAGGCGTCGCCTTGGCAAGTTCCACACTTGCTACACAATGCGGACTGCAAGATTCGGGTTTGGAAAGTTGAAAAGAGTATGGAGCACCTAGTTCGTAATGCTGATGGTGATGAGCTGTTGTTCATTCATCAAGGCAGCGCGCACCTTTACTGCGATTACGGACACTTAGAAGTGAGGGATGGTGACTACGTCATGATCCCGCGCTCCACCAGCTGGCGTTTAGAGCCTAACGAGCCGATGTTTATCTTGATGATTGAAAACACCGACGCTGCGTATACCTTGCCGGAGAAGGGCATGGTTGGCAATCATGCGGTGTTCGATCCGGCCGTGCTTGAGGTGCCTTCTATCGATGAGGCGTTTCAAGCTCAATACTCAGAAAACGAGACGCAGGTTCATGTGAAGCGCCATGACCAGACTAGCGTGATCACCTATCCATTTAATCCGTTAGATGCGATTGGTTGGCATGGTGATCTGGCGGTTGTGAAGGTCAATTGGCGCGATATCCGACCTTTAATGTCACACCGTTACCATTTACCTCCATCTGCTCACACGACTTTTGTTGGGGCTGGGTTTGTCGTGTGTACCTTTGTACCACGCCCGATAGAGAGCGACCCTGGTGCGCTAAAAGTGCCGTTTTACCACAACAATGACGATTATGATGAAGTGCTCTTCTACCATGCTGGCGACTTCTTCAGTCGCGACAACATCGAAGCCGGGATGGTGACGTTTCATCCTGCGGGCTTCTCGCATGGCCCACACCCTAAAGCCTTCAAGGCGGGGTTAGAGCACAAGAAAACCTTTACCGATGAAGTCGCCGTCATGATTGATACACGCCACGCTCTATCGTTTGCTGATGAGCTCGGCGCGGTAGAAAACAAACAATATGTCTACAGTTGGCAAGAGAAGTAGGAAGCAACGATGAAATTAGCAACCAAGAAAAATGGGACTCGCGACGGACTATTGATGGTCGTGAGTCGAGATCTTTCTCGATGTGTCCCTGCAACAGAGATTTTCCACGCACTGCATCTCTCGCCGACGATGCAGACAGCCATGGATCATTGGCAACAGGTAGAATTACCATTGTCCGAATTGTATGAAGCGCTTAACGATCAGAGCGTCGAACAAAGCGAGCCTTTTGAGGCGTTTGATTGTGAATCACCACTGCCGCGAGCCTACCAATGGGCGGATGGTAGCGCTTATGTCAATCATGTTGAATTGGTCAGAAAGGCGCGCGGCGCGGAGATGCCAGAGAGCTTTTGGAGCGATCCGTTGATGTACCAGGGCGGTTCCGACTCTTTCATTGGTCCTCGCGATGACATTGAATTTGCGAGTGATGAATGGGGGATAGACTTTGAAGGGGAAGTCGCCGTGATCACTGGTGATGTGCCGATGGGAGCAAATCGAGAGCAGGCAGAAGCGTCGATTCGCTTGTTAATGTTGGTGAACGATGTCTCTCTGCGAGGATTAATCCCAGCCGAACTAGCCAAAGGTTTTGGTTTTTTCCAATCAAAACCCTCATCTGCATTCTCGCCCGTGGCCGTTACCCCAGGCGAGTTAGGGCAAGACTGGCACCAGAGCAAGATCCATCTTCCTCTGATCTCGACCTATAACAACGAGCCGTTTGGTTGCCCCAATGCTGGAGTTGATATGACGTTTGATTTTGCGCAGCTGGTTATGCACGCCTCAAAAACACGTCCGTTGTCGACAGGCACCATCATCGGCTCTGGCACCGTATCGAATAAACAGGGCACTGATCATGGCACGTCGATTCAAGAGGGTGGTGTTGGCTATTCATGTATCGCAGAGGTGCGCATGATTGAAACCATTCGTGATGGTCAACCTAAGACGCGCTTTATGACCTTTGGTGACTCGATCAAATTGGAGATGTTGAATAGGGAAGGGCAGTCGATCTTCGGTGCCATTGAGCAACAAGTGATTAAGTATCAAGGCTCGTAAGTAGAGGGTAAGCGATGAGTGAAAGGATCAAGCTTTACGGATATTGGCGATCATCAGCGGCTTATCGAGTCAGGATCTGTCTCAACCTAAAACAGCTTAGTTACCAGTCACAATCGATTCATCTGTTGCGTGAAGGCGGTGAACAGCACAGTGCTGAATATCACCGCTTGAATGCCGCCGAGTTAGTACCTGTGCTGGTGCACGGTGAAATTTGCCTTAACCAGTCCTTGGCTATCATCCAATATTTGGATGACGAGTACCCATCCAACATAGTGATACCGACGCAAACGCCGCTGCGCTATCAGGCATTGGCGTTAGCTCAAGACATCGCGGTTGATGTTCATCCGCTCAATAATCTACGCGTTCTGCAATACTTAGAGCGAGAGCTAGGCTGTGAGCAATCAGCCAAGGTTAAATGGATGCATCACTGGATTGGGCAAGGGTTCTCGGCGTTTGAAGAGAAGCTTGCAAAGCATAGAGAGAAGTACGGCTCGTGTCGATTCAGTGTGATTGATACACCGTCGATTGCTGATATCTGTCTGGTTCCACAAGTGTATAACGCACAAAGGTTTGGAGTTGATATGTCATCCTATCCGCTGATTAACTCGATCGTTGCAGCGTGTAATCAACAGCAAGCCTTCATTGATGCTCTGCCCGAGAACCAAGAGGACGCGGGCAGTTAATCTGAGGGACAAACAGTAACGAGATTGCAAAAGGGGTAGCTGTATGAGCGGCTATCCCTTTTTCATAATCATTTGCTCTATCTCTTCTAGTACCTCGGCATTGGCGATCGCACCGATGTTCTCGACGGGGTTGCCATTAACGACCTGTTTCACGGCCAGCTCCACCAACTTACCTGAGCGGGTTTTAGGAATATCACTGATCGCAAAGATTTGGCTCGGGACATGCCTTGGTGAACACGCAGATTTCAACTGGCTCTTAATGGTCGTCTTTAAAGGCTCGGTAAGCTCTATTTGTGATTCCAGTTGAACGAATAGCCAGATCTCTTCATTGCGCTCAGCCGCTTTGCCCACGGCGATAGAGTCGACGATCCCCTCAATATGATTCACCTGTTGGTAGATTTCCGCCGTACCGATGCGCACGCCACCGGGGTTGAGTGTTGCATCGCGACGTCCGAAGAATACAAAACCTCGATTGTCACTCTGCTTTACATCGTCTCCGTGGTGCCAAGTATCCTCAAAACGGCTCCAATAGGTGTCGTGATAGCGTTCACCATTATCATTCCAAAATTCGTTCGGGAAGTTGGGGAGTGAGTTGCAGCACACCAGTTCGCCTCGTTGTTCGGTTATGGCCTCTCCGTGGCTGCTAAACACTCTTACATCCACTGCTAGGCCAGCTGCTTGGCACTCTCCTCGATAAACCGGAGAGATAGGGTTGCCCAGCACAAAGCAGCCACAGATATCGGTGCCACCAGAAATCGAAGCGAGGTGTAAGTCGGGCTTTATCGATTGGTAGACAAAATCGAACTGCTCAGGGTAGAGTACGGAACCGGTAGAGCAGAGCGTCTTCAGCGCGGGCAAAGCGGTGTGCTCTGCAGGGTGAAATGGAACCTTTTCGAGCGCTTCTAAATACTTCGCTGAGGTACCGAATAGGGTTATGTCGGCTCGTGCAGCTAAATCCCATAAAACGCTTGGATTTGGGCACATTGGGCTGCCATCAAATATCACCAAGCAAGCCCCACTCGCCAGTGCAGAAACATGCCAGTTCCACATCATCCAGCCACAGGTGGTATAATAGAATACGCGATCGTGTGGCTTGATATCGCAGTGCAGTTGATGCTCTTTCAGGTGGTTGAGTAGTGTGCCACCGACGTTGTGCACAATGCATTTCGGTTTGTCAGTGGTTCCTGAAGAGTAGAGAACAAACAGCGGCTGATTAAAACTCACTTGAGTAAACTCGATGATTCTAGCTTGGTAAGAAGCGATAACCGCTTGCCAGCTTTGGTGAGAGGGTGACGCTGGCGCACTGGCTTTGTTGGCGTAGCTTATCTGACAGACCTGCTCTAACCCTGATATTTGCTGAGAAAGCGCGTGGTTTTTCTCTGACATATCGAAGTGCTTACCATTAAAAGAGTAGCCATCACAGGTAAACAACACTTTCGGTTGAACTTGTCCAAAGCGCTCCAGCACGCTTTCCACACCAAAGTCGGGCGAGGTTGATGTCCAAGTCGCTCCTAAACTGGTAGCAGCGAGCATAGCGATCACCACCTCTGGTAAATACGGAGTATACGCAGCGACCGTATCGCCTTTCGTCACTCCGCACTCCATCAGCCACTGTTGAATACGAGAGACATCGTCATACAGTGCCTGCCAAGTGTATTGAGTCTGTTCGCCCAACTCATTTTCGAACCATATCGCCAGAGTGTCCTGTTGCTGGTGGGCATGCTTAAGCAGGTTTTCAGCGTAGTTGAGTTTGGCTTCTGGGAACCATAAGGTATCTCGATTGGGCTGTGACTGCTGCCAACGTGGCTCTCCCAAAATGGCGATATGTTTCCCTTGTGAACCTACCACACCACAAAACTCCCACGTTTGCCCCCAGAAACGCTCTGGTTGCTCAATAGACCATTGATACAGTGCGGGGTAACCATCAAGATTTAAACCCTGTTGGTTTAGTTGATCCATGTACCTTGTGATGTTCGCTTGAGCAATGCGCTCAGAGCTTGGTTGCCAGATTGGTTCACTCTTATCCATGAGCGCCTCTTCGATAAAAAGTTAATAGATTCAGTCTTGTACCGACGATCTCCAAAGTCAAACAATGGCTATCAACACGCTAGCACCTCACTTGTATAGCCTTTGAGTGAACTAGGCGGTGTTATTCCCACTGTTATGTATTTAAAAGTCCAATAAAATCATACAACTAAAATTAATGTAAAATATTTGTTACAGGCTTCATGTTGCTAATCCGTCTGTACAAACTGGCGGTTAAGGGGAGGGCGGATACGCTTAAAGTAGGGAAGCAATTGGAGGGAAGCAGTGACTCATTATCATTCTAAACCTGTCAGCCAAGATGGGTGGGTAGATTGGAACAGCCAAGAAGATGCGATTTGGCATGACTTGGTTAGTAGGCAGCTAAAATTGATCCAAAATCGAGCCTGTGAGGCCTATTTGCAAGGGTTACGCTTATTGGATTTGCCTTTAGACCGAGTACCACAACTACCTGAAATCAATCGAGTATTAGCCTCCACCACAGGGTGGCAGGTAGAGCCTGTGCCCGCATTGATTGATTTCGACCGTTTCTTTGCACTGCTTGGTAGCAAGCGTTTCCCTGTCGCGACCTTTTTAAGAACCCGTGACGAGTTCGACTACTTGCAAGAGCCGGACTTTTTCCATGAAATCTTTGGCCACTGCGCGATGCTGACCAATGCCAGTTTCGCGTCGTTCACTGAACACTATGGCCGTTTGGGTCAAGCTGCGACGCCCAAGCAACGTGCTTATCTTGCTCGCCTATACTGGTTTACCGTTGAGTTTGGTTTAGTCAAAGAGCAAGGACAAACCAAAATCTATGGCGGTGGGATCTTGTCATCGCCAGCAGAAACACTCTACGCATTGGAAGAGCCAAGCGTTATTCGAGAAACGTTCGATCTTCAGACTGTACTCAGAACGCCTTATCGAATAGACATCATGCAGCCGAAATATTTTGTTATTGATGGTTTAGCGCACTTGTTTCAGTTAAGCCAACAAGATCTCATTGCTCAAGCTGATTTAGCTCGTCAGTCAGGGCTATTACCACCACTTTTTGAACCAAAGGAAGCGACACATGCTGAATGAATTAAAATGCGAAGCCTGTACCAGTGATGCCAAAGCGTTGAATGAATCAGAGCAACAGACTCTACTAAAAGAGCTGCATGACTGGGAGATTGTCATCAGAGAGGGCATTCCGCAGTTGGAGAAAACCTATCGCTTTAAGAATTTTAAGCTGGCATGGGCGTTCAGCAATCAAGTCGCAGAATTGGCTGAAGAAGAGTTTCATCACCCTTCAATATTATTGGAATGGGGCAAAGTGACCGTGACATGGTGGAGTCACTCCATTAAGGGGCTCCATAACAACGATTTTATCTGTGCGGCCAAATGCGATGAGTTCAGGCCAGATGTCTAACAAAGATATTGTTGACGAGTTGCGTCAAGCATTTAGGGGATTTGTGAGTTATTTGTGATGAGAGTGCCATCATTGCTTAAATAGGCAAGCTAGGGGCTCTGTGTGAGCCTCTTTCTTATTGAATTCTTCTTATAATATTGGTTTTACTAGAGCCCTATATGCTATATTTCTCGGCCAAGTTTACTACAGACTGAGGCTGAAAATGTCTATCAACCTTTCACTCCTTCCACCCGATGAGAAAAACAAGATCGAGCTGGATAAGCAGGCTTCATTCCTCGTATGGCAATTGAAGCAGGCAAAATGTGGCCCTGAAGCCATTGTTGAAGAAGCAATGAAGCTCACTGAACCACAAGAGAAAGCTTGGTTTGATCAGTCTGTAGAGAAATACAAACAGGTAATGGGTGTCGCATAATTGCAGACCACGCTTACCCCAGCAATGCCGCAGAATTGAAATGATGCGGTTTTTTGCTAGAATTTGCCCCGTTAATTGAATCAGAGAGAAGATCCCGATGGGAAGAAGTTTTGAAGTGCGTAAAGCCTCTATGGCGAAAACAGCAGGCGCAAAAATTAAAGTTTATTCCAAGTACGGTAAAGAAATTTACATGTGTGCGAAGAATGGCGGTTCAGATCCAGATATGAACCTATCGCTTAAGCACCTGATTGCTAAAGCGAAAAAAGACCAAGTACCTGCACACGTTATCGACAAAGCGATCGATAAAGCAAACGGCGGTGGTGGTGAAGACTACGTACCAGCTCGTTACGAAGGTTTCGGCCCTGGTGGCACAAGCGTAATCGTTGACTGTTTAACAGATAACGGTAACCGTACTTTCCAAGACGTTCGCCAATGTTTCGTTAAGACTGGTGCGAAAATCGGTGTTGAAGGTTCTGTTTCTCACATGTTCGCTCACCAAGCGGTATTCCAATTCAAAGGCGAAGATGACGAGATCATCCTAGAAACGCTAATGATGGAAGACGTAGACGTAACTGACGTTGAGCTAGAAGACGGCGTAATCACTGTATTCGCTCCAACAACAGAGTTCTTCAAGACTAAGACTGCACTAACAGCTGCTTTCCCAGATCTAACACTAGACGTTGAAGAGATCACGTTCGTACCTCAAACTCACACGCCAGTAGCGGGTGATGATGCAGTGAAATTCCAGAAGTTCCTAGATCTTCTAGATGACTGTGATGACGTACAACAGGTTTACCACAACGCTGAGCTGTAATTCTGCGTTGTCGTGACAGTTCACTGAGCTGTCATTTGAATACTAAAAACCGAGCCATGTGCTCGGTTTTTTTATGTTTGCGATTTTACCTTGATCATTGTTCCGCCGGAACGATGAAAAAATTGGTGTTTTTTGGCTTTAATCATTACAAAAACCATTCGTCGACTCCCTATTCATCACACAGCCCTACTTGAGACGGTTGTGATTCTCTTGGCTTACATATCCACTCTGCGAGCTTTTTCACTTTTGGCAGTAGCGTAAGGCTAAGTACCAGTGCACATGGCCACGCCAACAAAAAGCTGTTTAGCCATACTGGTGGCCAATCGTGGCTGAAGCCCATCTTAGTACCTGAAATTATGCCTGACATCAGCACTGCCATGACCAGTGAAGAGAGTGTTGCAGTGACATAGTGAAGTTTTTTGTTCATCTCTGCTCCTAATGATTTTTCTTGTTCGTTGGGTTAAGGTTACTCTTATCCACAAATGAGAAAAATAGGCATGTAAAGAACCATGAATTCCATATATGGAAACATTGATGATCTGTTTTTATTTTGTGCTGTGGTAGAGAAAGGCTCTCTGCTGTCGGCCTCGCGTTCACTGCAGCTTCCTGTCTCAACCATGTCGCGCCGTCTATCTGCTTTAGAGGAGCGGCTTGGGATTCGTCTGCTCGAGAAAAAAGGGCGAGAGTTGGTTGCGACGGAGGATGGAGAAGCGGCGTTTCAATCCCTCAGTAGCGGTATGGAGTCACTGCAAGCTGGTTTTTTGGATCTGCTCAAAGGCAAGGATGTGATTCAGGGCAAGATCAAGCTGACCGTCCCACACAATTTTTATGGCAGCTTTTTGAGCAACACGATCGAGAGTTTTCTGATCCAGTACCCTAAGGTGCAATTGGATTTAGTCTTGAGTCAGCAACATTTAGTCCCAGAAACGGATCGTGACTTGCTCGTAACCTTTAATGTCTCCAACTTGGAAGGGATGATTGCGCGCCCCCTGTTTAAAGCCAAGCACGGCTTCTTTACTAGCCAGAAATACCTAGAGCGCAGAGGTGCCATAACCACCCCAGAACAGTTGGCGCAGCAAGACTGGGTCAGTGTTGACCATGTGACGGACATTCCGCTCTATAAAGGAGATACCCTTGAGCGCAATATCAGCATTCAACCCAAGTTTGTGGTCAATGATATCCACCGAGTCGCCGAAGCGGTTGAGAATGGCTTAGGTGTCGCTTCACTGCCGTTTCGTCATATCTCACCCAATATGGACCTTATTCAACTCCTACCTGAATACCATCGAGGTGACCGACAGGCATATTTAGTGTACAAAGAGAGAAAATATCAGCCTAAGGCGTTGACGCTACTGATTAATGCACTGATCGAGAGCATTCGATCTTTTCACAATGAAGCGCCCGCCTCATAAAAAGGAGCAATAAATGAAAGTAAGTTTTATCGGACTGGGTGTAATGGGTTTCCCAATGGCAGGTCACCTAGTTAAAGCCGGTTTCGAAGTAACGGTATTTAACCGTACTCACAGCAAAGCACTCGATTGGGCTGATAAATACCAAGGTAAAGCCGCTGAGACCGTTGCGGAGTGTGTAGCAGAAGCTGACGTAGTGTTGGTTTGTGTTGGCAACGATGACGACGTTCGCAGTATGACGACCAGCGAAACAGGTGCATTGGCGGCGATGAAGCCAAACGCGATCCTTGTCGACCACACCACGACGTCTGCACTGTTATCGGAAGAGCTTGACGTTGCTGCTAACAAAGCTGGTGTTCGTTTTATGGATGCACCAGTATCAGGCGGTCAAGCGGGCGCAGAAAACGGCGTGCTAACTATCATGTGTGGTGGTGAGCAAGATCTATTCAATGATCTTCAACCTGTATTCGACGCTTACGGTAAATCATCTGTTTTGATGGGTAAGGTCGGCCAAGGCCAGCGCGCGAAAATGGTTAACCAGATCTGTATCGCAGGTGTATTGAACGGCCTGTCTGAGGGCTTAGTACTTGCTGAAAAATCAGGTTTGGACATTCAAACACTGGTTGATTGCCTTAAAAATGGCGCTGCTGGCTCATGGCAGATGGAGAACCGTGCGGTGACGATGTCGGAAAACAAATTCGATTTTGGCTTTGCTATCGACTGGATGATCAAAGACTTAGGCTTCTGCTTGGATGAAGCTGAGCGCCAAGGCATTCAACTTCCATTGACGGAAAAAACCAATAATGCTTACAAAGCTTTATCTGCTCAAGGCGAAGGTCGCATGGATACTTCGGTATTGATGAAGGCTGTGGTTGAAGAGACGAAGAAGCAAAAGTCATAAAAGCTTCGTTTAGATAACTAAAAATAGCCGCTAATCAGCGGCTATTTTTGTTTGTGTGAACTTAGGGATGCAGTGAAAGAGTTGGAACTGAAACTCACTATTGGACAAAAGGTTGTCAGCGACCCCCCTAAACTAAAAATCTAATAAAGATAGCTATGGAAAATCATAAACGCTTTCAGTATCACAGGGGTTAACCATTCGATATATAGTGCAGACTACTCAACACCAAAGCACTTGTTTTTAGTCGCAAGACTAATTTGCACGAGTGTCTCCATCTGAATAGTAGTTTGTATCATGTAGTCGTTGCGTGACTCTCTCAAATCTTTAGTGATCGAAGCCAAACTTAGCTCTGGGTGTTTACGCATTGCCATTGCAGCAATTGTTTGCCCAGTTCTTCCAACCCCAGCTCTACAGTGTACTATTGGTAGTAGTTTATTTGGGTCATCAATTGCACGACTCTTGCGTTTAGTATAAAAACTTCTCCTCTCCAGCAATACCGACTCAATCATGTTAATCAGATGTTCGGTATTCGCAGGGGTGATAGTGTGGTGATCTGGCCAATTATGAACGTGTATTACTGGTACTGTTAAGTTTGTTTGATAACCTTTTATATCGAGGTTGTAAGTTTTAGCCTCAATCGAATCGGTAAGATCCACTTTACCAGTAAAAGTGGAAGTCACTGTTATAGCCCCATAGATACCCGAAATAGAAAAGTAGTCAGGCATTTGGTCCTCTACAATATCTTTGTTACTTGCTAGCACCACTAATACAGGGGTTCTGTTATCTACCAATAGCTGTAAGTGTGCTTCCAACTGATGATGGTAAGGGTACTGCGTTGCAATAGCGATATTCTCATCATTGACCTTAAGATAGTTGGCATTTAAGTCACTGCGAATACTAGTTTTTAGACTGTGGGGAATATTAAATCGGTCCCTTCTTGAGTCAAACCGAATGCGTCTAGCTGCACCTTTGATCCCCATCAGTAGTTCGGCGGTATCAGAACTATTCCCAGAAGTACGAACTCTCATACTTTTCCTCCCCCTGTGGTTAAATCCTTTTTGTGTACGGATATTTAGTACTTCTTACGCACCAAATTGTTGTATCTCAAATTTTAGTAATTAAAGGATTTTTATGGTTGCGCAATTAAAAGTCTATTGTTCCTTATAAATTTGAGTATGGAAAAGCTCATGAATAGTATCTGAATAAGCAAAAATTCTAACACATTTTGGGGCAAAGACGTGTTTACCGAGATCGGCGTCAGCGCGTCTTTGGACAATTCTGAGTCAGTGACTTTGCTAGATTAACCATTCACGGATAACTTCTTGTGTCCCAAAATGACGAACGGCACCTATATGCGAGATGCCGATCGTGAAAGCTTTTGCCCGTTGCGCGTTATTACGATTGCTTTTCCACAGTACAGTTTTACTAGTACGAATGATTCGCGATTGGGTTAATAAGAGGTCTGCCCTATATTTATCCCTAACGCCCGCACAAAATTAATACAACATGTTGATGATAGTCTTTTTTGTACGTAAATTCAGGTAGATAGGATTAGGCCAGTAACAGAAAAGTAGGATGACTCAGTTCGAAACTATAAAGGTTTGGAGAGTAAACAGAGTTTTGTAGTGGGATTGGTACTCAGAAGGGTATCAAACCAATTCCGCCTAAAAGGATATTTAAATGAATAGGAAATAAATAGCGAATAATCAAATGCTAACGAGAATTAAGTTACTTACATACTACTTCAATTTTAGTAGGTTAAAAATTGAGAGAGATTTTCCTCAGGAGAATTCACATACAAAGGCTCTTAGTGCACTATACTGGCTAGTTAGTTACATGTTAGCTGCTTTGTTTTTCGTTCTATTACTCAATGTTGTTGATTATGATGTGATTGTTGATGCATGGCCATATGACTTTGGTAGAGAGCATGGAAAAAATTTTATTGCTCCAAGTGCTGTATTTTTTCTGGTGGTTTTGTACCTGATAAAGCGAGCTTTTATAGCATCCTTCTTAAACGAAAAAGCAATTGTGGAGATAGAGCAATTCTATCGGTTAGAGAGTATTGAGCAGAAAGAACATGACTATCTAATTAATATTGATACATTTCTATTCTATGCCACAACGACATCCATCGTTTTTCAAGTATGGCCCGCTTTTGTGTTCTGCTTTGCATTATTTTCCGCTCAAGAAGTATGGATACGGAAGCGTTTCTCACCAAGTAAAAGCTAGAACTAACATTGCAGCCTAAGCAGCGACGCTAAAAATACACATAAAAATGAATTGATTAATTTCCGCGAGAAACTCACTTTTTGTAAGAATTTGAGAGTAACTGAGCATTGCTTCTTTGTAGTCAGTTATGAGGAAAAGTACGGTGACTTCAGTGGCTCGTCTGCCACTAAGTACATACGTTAACAAACTAAGGGGCAGAACTGAGCTAGCCTGGGTAGCTAGCTCGAAGCTGGGCAAATTTGTGTCTGCCCCAATCATATTGCAATAAGTACACTACTAAACTCCGTCAGCTTGCTGCGCATCATTAGTAACCGCTAGCTCATGATTTAGCGATGTAAATTCAAGTTTGAATTCGTCCTGATCAAGTGCAGCCTTGTAAATATCCAAATATTCTCCAGTCAATGGATTAACAAATGGCCTATATGGTGAATCGAACTCATGTTCATCGAAAATACCTAAGAATTTTTGAATGTCACAGTTTGCCCCCAAGAAAATCCTGCCGATTCTATCCTCTTTGACCCTAGTGAAGAACATTATCTTCGTGGTATTAGAGGTGAACCAAGCATAAAAATGATCAATTGGTGCTGTCGTTAGTGGAATTTCTTCACGCACTGATGAACTTTCTGTTCCATCTGTGACCGAAATACCAAGGCTATTCAGAGTGGATGTAAGGGCACCTGTACGTTCATTTACAACTACAAACTGACCCATAGTAAATGGAAGTACATATCGATACTCCCCTTCATACTTCCATTTTTGATATTTGCTCAGATAGTAATGGGCGCGAACTTCATCCAAATTGTCAGGCTCAATTTGTTTAGGAAAGACTCTTGGTTTGCCGTAGGACACATCTGAAAAGTGGGAATCTGAACTTTCAGATGGCTGGTTGTAAAAGAGGTCGAATGGTCGGTTAGGGTCAACTTCGAACTCTATGACGACTCCTCGATATTCATCAGCGTAGTGACTCCACATGAGCAACTCTTCATGATTATCGCTCAAAGATATGATCCCATGAGAGTTCAAAAAGTTTTCAAAATTCGCCATAAATACATCCTGTGCTGCGTTTATCGAACTGTGCTCAGCTAGCAGCTGTCGCAGGGCTGACTTTGACTTTTCCGTAACTTTGCATTCGAAAGGGTCATTCAAGCAGTGACCTGGTGTTAATCTCAGAGCTGGATCTTTCAAAAAAGCCAAACCCGCGGCTTCACTCATGTACTTATACAGCTTCATTTGATTAATTCCCTTTAAATATGCAACGTTCTGCTTCAGGTTACTATCATAAGGAAAAACTGGTCAATTGGGCACTAGCATTCTGAGACTAGTGAAAGTAGCAACTCGAAACGGGGCAGAAATGAGTCAGCGCTGACTAAGGCCTCAAGTGGGCAATATCAGATTATGTATTGACCTATCTGTTGTATTCTTTCTTTTCGAATTTTCCATTCATTCCCCAACTCAACCATTCACTCCTCATAATTGCCATTCGTCGCATTGAGAAAACGGCGTGACAGTTTGTGGTTAACCTTTCAACGTCAACATTTGAAAGGGATTACATATCATGACTGCTTCAAACAACAAAAACTCGTTTACTTCTCTATTTAGCCGTTCACTTTTGATTGGGCTTGTGTCAATCGTTCCGACATTAACACTTGCCAACCCAACGCCAGAAGCTCTCTCTATGTATAACCAAGCTGCTCAAGGCGATGAAGAGATGGTTGAAGCGGCGCATGACGCGCTGAAATCGATCCTCGACAAAGAGGGCGCAACACCGCTGACTTTGGTCTACTTGGGCAGCACCGAAACCCTGCAGGGGCGCGATGCCTTTCTGCCTTGGAACAAGATGAAGTATGTCGAAAAAGGGCTTGCGACCATCGATAAGTCTTTGACTCTATTAAATAGCATCGAGCAGCCTGTTGCTGAACAGGCGAGAGTGCAAGGCTTGCCAGAAGCCTACCTCACCCGCGCAATGGCGGCGACCACCTACACCTCACTCCCAGATATGTTTAACCACTTTGACCGTGGCTATGACCTCTATTTAGACCTGCTGTCTGAAGACGAATTTGCACACCAAAACTTTGCTGTTACCGCTTGGATCTACCGCTATGCGATTACCGCTTCGATTCGAGCTGAAGACTTCGCACAAGCACAGTCTTGGTTGGCGGTTATGGAAGAGAAAGACAGCAGCAACATTGAAACCATGACGGCGAAAGCACTCGTCAGTCAGGCTCAATAATATCCGTTCGAACAAGGGAGATAACAAGATGATAGTGTTCGAAGCCATTAAAAAGCGATACAGAACGGGTGAGCAGGTAGTACATGCCCTTAATGGTGTCTCTGGATCGATTGAACAAGGCGAGATGGTCGCGTTATGCGGTCCGTCAGGCTCAGGCAAAAGTACCTTGCTCAATATCCTAGGAATGCTGGACCGAGATTACCAAGGGATGATTTCTATAGAAGGGCAGCCCTACCCAGAACAAGCTATTCCCGCTGCGCGTTTTCGTCGCCACGCTTTAGGTTTTGTATTTCAAAAATTCAATCTGGTGCCTGTCATGACTGCACTTGAAAATGTCGCTTACCCTCTGATGCTCAATGGTTTAAGTCTTGAAGAGCAGCATAAACAAGCGCAGCGGATGCTTATGCGTGTTGGCTTAGAGCAATACGTTCACCATCGACCAGATAACCTTTCTGGTGGTCAGCAACAGCGCGTCGCGATTGCTCGTGCTTTGGTTCACAAGCCTAAGTTAGTGATTGCCGATGAACCGACAGCAAGCTTGGATAGCCACACTGCCAATAAAGTGATCGATATTATGCGTGAGCTTGGCCACGAGTTCGGCACCACATTTATTGTCGCGACCCATGATCCAAGAATGGCTAGCCGCTGTGATCGAGTGATTGAGCTGGTGGACGGCAAGATCGTGACCTCAACAATGGATCAGGAGGCCGTCTCATGGGCAAGTTAATGCAGTTTGGTGTTCTACATTCGCTGCGCCTAGCGTGGCTCAATCTCCTGCGTAATGGACGTCGTAGTTTGTTGTCGGTTTTGATCGTGGCGATTGCCGTGTTTGCACTCACTTCCGCAGGTGGGTATGGACTTTATACCTATGAATCTTTGCGAGAGTCGACCGCGCGCGATACTGGGCACTTAACACTGAGTACTCCGGGTTACTTTGAGCAGGACGAAGATACGCCATTAAGCAACGGTTTAGACAACGCAGATGAACTGACAAAGATGATCATTGGCGATAGCGATGTGCGCGGTGTTCAGCCACGAGTCTACTTTAGTGGCCTTGTTTCCAATGGTTCTAAGTCGACCATCTTTATGGGAACAGGCGTTAACGAGCGTGAATTCGACATGAAGGGCCCGTTTTTAGATGTTCGACAAGGGCAGACTCTAACCAGTGTTGATTCACCAAGATACGACGATACCGAGCCACAAGTGATGCTGGGAAAAGACTTAGCGCGCAACTTGAAGGTGAGCATTGGCGATTGGGTTACGCTGCTCGCGACCACCAGTGATGGAGCCCTCAACGCATTCGACTTTATGGTGCAGGGGATCTACTCGACTGGTGTTCCTGAGTTAGATAAACGCCAGCTGTATGTTCATATCAGCCAAGCACAAGAGCTGCTGGCTACAGATCGAGTGAGCACGCTGTCGGTATTCTTGTTTGAGACTCAATTGACAAGTCAGGTTGATCAACGCTTGCAAGAAAAGCTGGCACAGCGCAACGGCGACGCGGATCGCTCACAGATCGAGATCACTCCGTGGCAAGATCGAGCGTTTTTCTACATCAAAGTGAAAGATCTCTACGATCGGATCTTCGGCATCATGGGTGCGGTGATGGCACTGGTGGTATTCGTCTCTCTGTTTAACACCATGACTATGTCGGTCACAGAGCGCACTCGAGAGATGGGAACGCTGTCGGCATTGGGTAGTTATCCATCTGAAATCATTGCTGGATTCTTGAAAGAGGCAGGCCTGTTAGCGGTACTTGGTGGTTTGCTTGGCGCTTTTGCCAGTGCAGCTGTGACTGTTCTATTGCTAGTTGTGGATGTGCAAATGCCACCGCCTCCAGGTCGAACTGATGGCTATCCGTTGAATATCTACTTCTCTTTTGAATTGGTGGCCTACGCCATGGCTGGTGTGACTGCTATCTGTCTCATTGCTGCTTATTTTGCTGCTCGTAAGGGCGTAAACAAACCTATCACGGAGGCGCTGACTTATGTTTAATGATCTAAATGCCATTTCGAATAGACGCGCAAGCCAAACTGGTTGGCATCACACAGTAATGACGTGTTTGTTGATGTTGTCGTTTGTGTTTAGTGGCACGAGTTGGGCGGTTGATGCCGACCAGGTGACAGAGATGATTGCGAAAGCCGATCGTTACCGACTCAACAGTGAGCAAGCCTCAAAGGTGGTGTCTGTGGTGCATCTTTTTGACAATGATAAGTTAGATAAAACTCGTCAGTACAACGTCTACACTCGTCCAAATCGTGAATCGCTGGTGATCTTTAAATCGGCAGTGGAAGCTGGACAAAAGATGCTGATGATTGAAGACAACTACTGGTTGCTCATGCCGAAATCGCGTCGACCTATTCGTATTACCCCAATGCAGAAACTTCTGGGTGAAGCCTCGGTAGGTGACATCTCAACACTGACTTGGAGTGAGGATTATCAAGGTGAGTGGGTGCAGCAAGAGATCATTGAGTTGGAAAACGGTGAGCAGGTAACGACACATAAATTAAAACTGACCGCTAAAACCAAAGGAGCAAGCTATCAGTCGATCGACTTGTGGTTAACCACTGATCGCGCGTTCCCAATCAAAGCCGATCTCTATTTAAGATCGGGAAAGCTAGCCAAACAGGCATGGTTTGATGAAGGAGAGCGCAACGGTCTACCTAGTGTCGTGGCAATGAGTCTGCTTGATAAGATTCAGCCGAACAAGCGCACCCTGATTGAGTATCAAGAGGTCAGCGAACAGTCACTGGCGGATAAGTACTACAACCCTGCGTATCTGTCTCGTAACAGCGTGTCTGGGCTATAGGTTGGTGGTGATGAACACTTTGGCTTGTTTGAAAACGAGAGATGGTAGCCCTAAACGCTGGTGTGCGCGAGCTGTCGCAATGAATATCGCTGCAACTTCTCTATTGAGTGCGAGCGTATTGGCAGATGATAGCCAACTGAGCCTAGCTTGGGACTGGCAGGTCAGCGCTGAAACGGTGCAATCACGGGAAACGCCATGGTTGAGTGAGCCCGAATATCATCGCCAGTCTGTGAATGCATTACTCGATCTTGAAGTGAATTATGCTCAATGGCTTGGCCTGTTCTCGATTAAAGGCGACGACCTTTACCACGAACAGAGCCGACAAGAGATCCCCGATAGTCACAGTGATACACAGCTGATTGTGCGAGAGCTGTTTTGGCAGCACAGTGTTAGCTTGTCTAGTTCGCTGTTCGGAGATCAGTATATCGATGTCACGCTGGGTAAGATGCGTCTCGACTGGGGCGTCGGTTATGGCTACCGCCCATTGGACGTGATAAAGCCCTACCGACAAAATCCTGTAGGTATTGTTGCGGAAGAGGGAGCGGGCGTGGCATCACTCTCTATGTTTGACGATAGCGGTGAGTGGACCCTGCTTTACAGTGACTCTTCTTGGGGTTCTCAAGAGGTCAATCAACTCGAAAGAGCCAGTGAGCAACAAGGTGTCGGAATTAAGCGCTACAACTTGATTGGTGACCATGAGTATCAATGGCTCGCCTATTATGACGATGTCAGACATGGGTTGCTTGGAGCGAGCTTGGTATCGGTATTAAACCTAGCGTGGGAGTTTCATGGGTCCATGGTCTACCAACGCCACAGCCTAGGGTACAGCTTGCCTGATGATGAATATCAGCCAGTTCAACTAGAGGAGCAAGGTGATGTCTTTCAAGCTCTTGTGGGGCTGACATGGGCTAACGATACTGGGCACAACATCGTACTCGAATATTGGTATGACAGCCGCGCATGGAGTGATTCTGAGTGGCAGACTGCAATTAATAGAGCCCAAGGCTTATCGCAGATGCCGACTACTCAGCCTTTGGCAAGTGCTTACGCGCAGGGGTATCAGCACGCCAATATTGTTGAGCACAATCTGATGGCTCACTGGTCATTGGACTCAAGCGGTTGGCGACACCTTTTTGCTGATGGCGCGTCTACATGGGCGTGGCTGGATGATGTTACCCCAACTCTGGATCTGATGATCGCCCCACAAGACGGCGGAATCATCGCAACACAATGGATCAACTATCAAGCAATAGACAATGGTAGTGCGTCGGTTGAACTGGAACTTGCTGCACGCTTTTTAGGCGGAAATAAGGATTCTGCTTACGCTAATTTGCCCGATAGTCATATGATTCTATTAAATATTAAAGGACGATTTTAATGAGTGAATCTGGATGTAAACAGTACTCTTGGTTTAAGAGTTGGTTAGTGACCACCCTGTTTTGTGCTGCGATTAGCGTGACAACGCAAAGTATCTGGGGAGGGCCACTGTTCACCAGTGCCATGATAAGTTTTGGCTTTGGCTACAGCGCGGTGTTTTCTTCTTTTGTCCTCATCAAGTTGTTTCCTGATACGTCACGCTTATTGGAGATCGCCATCTCGATGGTGTTTGCTCTAACGGTCGGAACACTCAATGCGCACTACTGGTTGAATGGCTTCTTTGGGGAAGGCATATCTGAGCTTAAGTCGGTGATCTTCCTTGGCGTCATTTTCTGTTCGGTCAGCTACTACTATTTCTACACCAGAGAGCAAAAGCTACGTGCAGACAATGAATTAGAAGTAGCCAAGCGTCGTCAAGCAGATCAAGAGAAAGTGGTTGTACTCAGCCAGTTAAAACAGCTACAAAGCCAAATTGAACCGCATTTCTTGTTCAATACTCTGGCAACAGTCAGCGCTTTGATTGAGACTGACAGTGATAAGGCAAAGCTGATGTTGGATAAGCTTACTGAGCTTTTGCGAGTTACACTGCGTAATAGTCGAAGTGAACAATCAACCATTGCTCAAGAGAGTGACCTTCTGGATGCGTATCTGAATATTCAGAAAATTCGTTTGGGTGAGCGCCTGACCTTCAGTATCGACAAAAGCCAAATCGACTCAACACAAGTGCTCCCGCCATTTTTGATTCAGCCCTTGGTTGAGAATGCCCTCACTCATGGGATAGAGCCCAAGGCTGAAGGCGGTGAGATCTCGATTCGATTCAGTGCTGAGCAAGAGTATCTAACGATCGATGTGGTTGATAATGGCTTAGGATTGTCGAGCTCGTCCAATAGCGGCGGTCATGGTGTAGGGTTGAGTAATATCCGCCAACGTATCGCGATGTTATTTGATGAGCAGGCAAGCTTATCAATCAAAGAGCAAGCTGCTGGTGGGGTGGTGGCTCAATTAAAACTGCCGCTCTCAGGCCAATAGAAATGGCGATTTACAGTGTTAATTTAAGGAAGAATAATGGCGAATATGGCAAAAAATAACGGCTTTACTGCCATCATAGCGGACGATGAGCCCTTGCTTCGCCATCACTTAGATAAGAGCTTGGCTGACGCTTGGCCAGAACTCGACATCCTTGGTCGGGCACAAAATGGTACCGAGGCGAAACAGATGATTGAGGCGCACCAACCGGATGTGGTGTTCCTTGATATTCGAATGCCTGAGCTTGATGGCATGGCTCTCGCAAAGCAGCTGCAAAAACAGACGAACTCACCACTGGTAGTCTTCATTACCGCGTATGATGAATATGCGTTGCAAGCGTTTGAGCGTAATGCCGCAGATTACCTACTCAAGCCGATCAACGAAGAAAGACTATTTTCATGTTGTCAAAAACTCAAAGATCGCTTGGAAGTGCGCAAATCTAACTCCTCTCCCGTTGATATGGGATCGTTAATGGAGCATATCCAACAGCTCTCTCAAACGGTCGCCACACCCCAATACCTTACGTGGCTCAAAGCCCATTCGGGTGATGATATCCATCTTATCTCAGTGGAAGACGTGCTCTATTTCAAGGCTGAAGACAAATATGTGTCAGTATTTAAAGTTGGAGAAGCTGGCGCTGTTGAGGAATTCATTCTGCGCACGTCGCTCAAAGAGCTGCTCGGTCAGTTAGAGCCGGATGTGTTTTGGCAAATTCATCGCTCGGTAGTGGTGCGAGTTGCCGCTATTGATAAGGTCAGTAAGAGCTTTTCAGGGCAGATGTCCGCCTATGTATCTGGGGTGAAACTGCCGGTAAGCCGTTCATCACAAGGGCTTTTTAAAGGGATGTAAGTCGATTAGTCGTGGTTCTATTAACAAGATAGAACAGGCTATGATATTAAACGGATAGTGTGATGAATTTTATAAAATGACGATCTTGATCACAAAGATATTCATGTGATTTAGTATTAAACGATAATTATTCACCTGATCTGTATATTGTCACGCAATGACATGTAAGAGGTTGTTATGAAAAATTATTGTTTAGCGGTCGCATTGAGCGTGACCTTGATCGGTTGTAGCTCTATCTCTACAGAAAATCGAATCCAATCCGATCCCGCTTGGGCATCAGGCCAGCTAGAAAACGGACTGACTTATCACGTCTACCGAGATCATGAAGAGCCAGTATCGGTTCGACTTGTGGTGCATGCTGGTTCGTTCCAAGAAACCGAACAACAAGAAGGCTACGCCCACTTTGTTGAGCACATGGCGTTTAATGGTAGTGAAAATTTCTCGCAGAATGATGTCATCAGCCTATTCGAAGATGCAGGCGTAAGCTTTGGTGCCGATTTAAATGCTTACACCTCTTACCAAGAAACGGTCTACCAACTCGACCTGCCAGACAACACTCAATTAACTCAAGCTTTGACTTGGATGCGGGATATCGGCGATGGTCTTGATATTGCTGACGTTGAAGTGGAAAAAGAGAAAGGCGTGATTCTGGGCGAGTTTCGCTATGCAAGACTTGAAGACAAGCAATTAGCCGACAAATTTTACGACTACTTTATCGAAGGTGGTCAGTATGAATCTCAGGATGCGTTGGGTACCAAAGCATCGGTCTTGACGGCAGATCAGCAGGGGCTAAGAAGCTTCTATCAAACATGGTATCAGCCTCAGCTCGTTGAAGTTGTCGTTGCTGGTGACATCAACAAAGAAGATGCAGTTGCGCTCATCAAGGAGAAATTCTCTGACTGGCAACGTGGCCAAACGCCTCGACCAGAGAAGCAGCGAATCACCTCGTTTAACGAAAATGACTTCGTTGAGTATGTAAAAGGTGGGGAATCGCCAAGCCTCAGTCTGATGTTCAACCGTGGCTCAGAAGTGGTCTACACTCATGAGCAGCAGCATCAACGCTGGTTAGATGACCTCTCTCAGCGACTTATCCAGCAGCGCTTGGGCTCGGTATTTAATGACGCAGCCCTGCCTACTCAATGGCTCCTCTCAGAACGTTACTCAATGGAGTATCAACGTTACTCTTTGGCCAGTGTCGCCTTTCCTGTCGGCTCTCGTGAGGTTTCCCAGCAGCAATTTATCTCTACACTGACCTCATTGAGGGATTATGGTGTCTCTGAAGATGAAATCGTTAGTGAGAAACAGTACTACATAGATTGGCTTCAAAATGTTGAGCGTGAATGGGATGCCATGAATGGGCTTGATCTCGCTAACTATAAGGTTAGTAGTTTAGTGGTTGAAGGGCCGTTACAATCGGCGAAAGATGAAAAAGCTAGCTTAGAAGCTTTTGTCGGGAGCCTTAACTTAGACACCATCAACGCCAATATTCGAAGTCTACTGTCTAGCGACTACTTCTTGGTTATTGGAGTTGATGCCAGTGAAGATAAGGATGCACTCACAGAGACGACAGCTAGCCTAAAAGCCGCTTATGCCGCACCTGGAGCTAAAGTTGTACGGGCTGCTAACGATCACGGCTTTGCTGTTCCAACCACCACAGGAGAAGTGGTGCTCGTTGAGCAGAAATATGTTGATCCTTATATCCAAAAGTGGACCCTCAGTAATGGCGTAGATATGTGGTATCTGCGAGACACCTATGCCAATGACGAAGTTGGAATCTACTACACCAGTCTTGGTGGCAAAATGGCGCTCGATCCGAGCCTATACCCTGCGACAGAAATTGCTATTGCTACCATCGCACGTAGTGGCCTAGGCAGCTTTACGGGGTCTGAGCTTGAAGCGCATCTCGATCGAGAAACTATCGATTTGTATTCCTTCATCGATTCAACCCGTCACGGTATTGAATTTAAACTTTACCAAGATGGCCTCGAGCAAGCCTTTGCCGCGCTTTACTCGATCGCTACTTCACCGAATATCTCTGCAAAGCAGTTAGACGCAGTAAAACAAGAGTTTATACAGGGAAGAACGGCCTTTCTTGAAAGTCCGACGGGTCAATTTGAGCAGGCGATGAACCACAATACCTACCAGCTAAATAGCAGTCATTACTTGATTGATGGCAGCTCGGTAGAAAACGTGTCGGTTGAACAAGTTCGCCAACTTCATAGCACCTTGTTCAGCAAAGACCGTCGCAATCAACTGGTGATTGTTGGTGATATCGATCCAAGTATTTTGAAACCACTAGTTAGCCAATATGTGGCTTCGATTCCTTTGCAAGAGGCGTCGATTCCAGACTTTTCAGTACCTTACAAACTGCCAAACAAAGAGCGTATCGATTTATCGGTCAACACAGAGAACAGTTCTGAGTATATCTTGCGCATGATCTCCGATATTCCAGCAGCAGAGGCTTCAAATTCTCAGACAAAGGTTGGGGTAACCGCTAAAGAAGTGTTCATGACGGATTTGATGCAACGCATCTTAACTACACGTCTAGACGCTTATGTTCGCGAAGAGTTGAGTTTGGATTACTCGCCATACAACTACTGGATCTCACAAGATGGCGAACGCAGTTATGACTGGTTTATTGAGGCGTTAGTTGAGCCGGGTAATGTGGATAAAATTGAGGTTGCGATTGATAAGGTTGTGGCCGATTTACTGAAAGGCATTTCTGACGATGAATTAAAGGCAGCAGGCAAACAATTGGTGAATGACTTCGCACCACTAGAATCGGTTCCTATCGACCAAGCTTGGTTTGTGTCTCGCTATAATATGCATGATTATGGTGTAGAGGCGTTGTTTGATGTAGAAGGGACGGTGGATTCTATCTCCCGCCAAGATATGGATGCGCTTGCTGAGCGCTTGTTTGGTGAAAATAGCCGCCACTACAAGAATATTCTGCGCCCTAAAAATTAAGGTTGTAGATAGCTGAGCACTTTTGCCACAGCGGGAAAGCAACAGAGTAAAAGCCAAGCGTATTATGCTTGGCTTTTTTATTGGCTCAAGATTGTCAGCGTTGTGTCAAATGTGAATAACGCTGCTTTTAAATCAATTGTATCTTTCATTGCTGTTATATATTGTCGTCGTTTCTACCATTTAGGACTGTTTTGAATTGTTGAAGTTGGGCGCGCGTTTAGTGTTGATGCTGTTTGTACTGAGTTTTGGCTTAGTGAACAGTCATGGCTATTCGTTTCCAGCAAAGCCTTTTCAAATTGCCACTTCAAGTAGTCACTTGTGTCAGCAACTGGCGCAAGCTTCTCAAAAAGACGCCTTTGAAACACGACACGTGTGTGAACAGACCAAGTTAACTCCTCCCGTGGAGGATGGCTCGCACTATCATGATTCTGAATCGAGCCTTCAAGCCAGCACGTTTCGTCGAATACTCAGCAATGAACAAGACGGTTCAAGTGATATCGAGCCCGTCTATCACCTGCTGATTGACTTTTCTCCCCCTTCTTTACTGGCTTCGCTGTTAGCGACAACCCCGATGTTGGACCTCAAACAGCATTGGACCAGTATTATCAGCTCTCCGCCTTCCCGCTTGTCTGGGTGGAAAGAGGGCAATATCCAATATTCACACTTCCGAGAATTTCTTAGCTAATCGTTTGTCCTGATTGGTCGTATCGACGCTCTCTTGTTCCCGTTGTTCTAGCCAATCCCCAAACAATTCGCGAATGTACTCTGCTGCCACTCAATCTGTTTGACCTGGTTGCGGTTAGCCATCGTTCGCGTTCGCAAAACTTAGTTAAAAATAAGAGATCTTGACTGTGAAAAAACGCATTCCAAGAAAACAAATCAACCACTACGCAAAGTGGAAATACGTGGTACTTATCACCACCATCATCATCATGATTCTGAGCGCTTTACCGTCTTGGTATGGTGAAGATGCTTCGGTTCAAATCAACAATCGATCTGAGCAGACCATCGACGCGACGCAGGTGACTCAATATCTTGCCAGCGAAGGCATCCAAGCTAAATCGGCTTATCAGAAAGACAAGCGTTTAGTGGTGATCTTAGAAGATGCCGAGCAGCAAGCAAAAGCCAAAGAAGTGCTGAATGAGCGTCTGCTTGATACTGCAACCGTCGCGCTAGCAATGGAGCCAGCGGCACCAAAATGGCTGACTGACATGGGATTTGCACCGATTCAGCTAGGCCTGGATTTACGTGGTGGCGTGCAGTTCTTACTCGAAGTAGATATGGAGCCGGTTTACCACGCGCAAGCTCAAGCTATGGTTGACGAGATCACAAGCCAAGTGCGTTATGCCCGCGGCAAAGTGGTCAACAACCAAGTGGAATTTAACTTCCGTACTGACGCGGACTTTGAAAAAGCGCAAAAGCTGATTCGTGAAGAGTTCCCGCAATGGCTACGTAACAGCTCAGACAAAAAGCTGACCCTGACGCAATCTGAAGATGAACAACGCACGCTACGTAACCTTACGGTGCAACAAAACCTGCAAATCATGCGCAGCCGTATTGAAGAGTTGGGTATCACTGAAGCCTCAATTCAACGCCAAGGTGAAAGCCGTATCCGTATCGAATTACCGGGTGTACAAGATCCTGCAGCTGCAAAAGACGTGATTGGTGCAACGGCATCATTGGCGTTCTACTCGGTTTACGACAACCCAACACGCAACACTCAAACGCTAAAAGATACCGATGGCAACCGTGTGGTTATCGCTCGCAAAGCAGTATTGAGCGGCGAGCACATCATTGATGCTCGCAGTGGCATTGGTGAAATGGGCAGCGCAGAAGTAAACATCACCCTAGATTCTGCGGGTGGTAAGAAAATGTCTGAGTTCTCTCGTCATAATATCGGTAAGCCTATGGCGACTGTGTACAGCGAGTACAGCCGAGACAGGGCCGGTAATAGCGAGAAAACCAGTGAAGTGATCAGTGTTGCGAATATCCAATCTCAATTGGGTAGCCGTTTTAGAATCACAGGTGCAGGCACAATGGCAGAAGCACAAGAGTTGGCTCTACTGCTTCGAGCGGGTTCGTTAACCGCGCCTGTGACCATCATTGAAGAACGTACCATTGGTCCATCTTTGGGTGCAGAAAACGTGACTAACGGCTTCGCTGCCCTAGCACTTGGCCTTGGTCTTACTCTGACGTTTATGGCGCTATGGTATCGCCGTCTTGGTTGGGTCGCGAATGGCGCGCTTATCCTAAATATGGTAACGCTATTTGGTTTGATCGCATTGCTACCGGGCGCGGTATTAACCCTGCCAGGTATTGCGGGCTTGGTATTAACCGTTGGTATGGCGGTAGATACCAACGTACTTATCTTTGAACGTATTCGAGACAAAATGAAAGAAGGGCGCAGCTTTGCTAGCTCCATCGATCGTGGTTTCGATAGCGCGTTCTCGTCAATCTTCGATGCTAACTTCACCACCATGATTGTTGCCGTCGCTCTTTACACCATTGGTAACGGGCCGATTCAAGGCTTTGCTTTGACACTGGGCTTAGGTCTTCTAACCAGTATGTTTACGGGCATTTTTGCTTCGCGAGCGATCATCAATTTGGTTTGGGGTCGTGACCAACGCCACGATGTAAGGATTTAAGCATGAGTACTTCAAAAATGACTATATCAGACCGCTATTTTTCAGACAGTAATATGACTCTTCTGCGCAAGGTGATGTCGGTAATCTCTATCGTGCTGTTCATGAGCTCAGTAATGCTGGTGGCCGTGAAAGGGTTTAACTGGGGCTTGGACTTTACAGGTGGTGTGGTTGCTGAGGTTCAGCTCTCTGACCAAGTGACCAAAGACGCGCTTAAAACCGAGCTTGATGCAGCTTTCCAACAAGACGTGCAAGTGGTGGGTATGGCAGAACAAGACCGCTGGACCATTCGCTACAGCCAACTGACGGAAGCATCGCAAACAAGCCTAGTTGATGCCTTGGCATCGGTGAGTGACCAAGTGAAAGTGCTTAACAGCAGTGTGGTAGGCCCTCAAGTCGGTCAAGACATGGTTGACCAAGGTGGCTTGGCGGTATTGGTATGTTTCTTAATGATCATGCTTTACCTAAGTGTTCGATTTGAGTGGCGTTTAGCTCTAGGTGCTCTGGCTGCAATCATCTACGACGTGACCATCATCTTCGGTTTGTTCGCTTTGACTCAATTTGAATTTAACCTAACAGTACTGGCGGCGGTGTTAGCGATTCTGGGTTACTCACTCAATGACTCGATCATCATTGCTGACCGTGTACGTGAGATGCTGCGTGGCAACCCTAACGGCGATACTGACAACCTGCTTAACGAGTCAGTCAAAGCAACGTTCTCTCGTACCATGGTGACCTCAGGTACGACGTTGTTGACGGTATCAGCGCTTTGGTTGCTTGGTGGTGCGGCGCTACAAGGCTTTGCGATTGCATTGGTTGTGGGTATCGCGAGTGGTACATGGTCTTCAATTTCGGTTGGTATCACTCTTCCGAAATTACTTGGCTTACAGCCTTGTCACTACCAAGTAAAGCCGGTTGATGAGCTGGAAGATAGCCGTCCTTAATCCAATACGCTAAATGCTCAGTTCGCATTGAGCATTTAGAGTTCGACACAATAATTGGCCCCAAGACTGGATTCGGTTTTGGGGCCTTATTTTTAGTGTGGTCAATAGGTTAGATAAAGTGACTCTATTTCAAAAATCTGCACATTGGCGCAGCACCTCTATCCAATATGACTTATGTTTATAAGATGTTAGTTGGAAATGAGGCAAAGCAATGGAATATCGACATCAATGTCACGTAGGCGATCATGGGGATGCACTCAAACATCCAGTATTGAGTGAATTCGTTAAAATGCTCATGCAGCAGCACTCAAGTTTGACCGTGATTGACACGCACTCAGGGACTGCGCGATACGACCTAACCACAGCGCCGAGCAATCATGCGGGCGAGTTTGCCGAAGGCGTCGGGTATCTATGGCGTAACAAGGGTTATCTACCAAATGCCTTCTCATCATTTATCTCGATCTTGGAATACTACAACCCTAATCAACTGATTACTGACTATCCTGGGTCGGCAGCGATTGCTTATCAGCATGGGCGCAGCCAAGACAACTTCTACTTCTCCGATATTCAGCAATCTGAAGCAGATCTGTTACGTTCAAATATCGAAGAGATTCAGCAACAACGTGGCGTCTCAAGTGCGTTGCATGTCAGTGCTGGAGACGGGTTGAAAGCACTTCCAGATATTGTTGCCAAGAGTGACAGACATCAATTAGTAGTAATTGATCCGCCTTACGAGAGTGACGATGAGTACCTTGCGGTTATCGATGCGCTGGCCAAGGCCTATCAGAAGTCAGATAAGGTGTCGGCGTTAATTTGGTACCCGCTGTACACCGAAGATAAGAGCTCGCTGATCCTCAGCCACTGCTTTGATGCAATGCAAGCAGAAGAGCTGCCGAACCCAATTAAGGCTGAGTTAAGATTGCGAGATCCGAAAGGGGATGACCGCCTGATAGGTAGTGGATTGCTGTTGTTTAATCCGCCGCAGGGACTTGCAGGCAAAGTCGCCGATATTCTGGAGTTTTTGCATCGAGATCTGGCAACCCACGGCGAAGGGTATTGGCAAATGCGTGGCTTAGCATAACTAAGTTGGCATAGCTAAGCGAACAGCATGTTAATAAGTCATTGTAAAAGATAAGGTTTTAATTGACCTAGCTCTAACTTATAAAAGTTGATTAATTCTCGTTAATCATTTAAAACTGAGACTTACAAACGGAGAGTTGCCCAAATTCAGGTTTGAATTGCGACACACTTAAACAAATAATCTCCATTTCAATCTATGCAGTTTACCCCCTAAACAGCATTAGGCTCGCACTAGTCACGCGAGCCTTTCTTTTGCCTATCGTTTAGCTTTTACACCGTTTGAGGCTGTTTTAACGTAGGATAATCGATATAACCTTTTTCATTGCCGCCGAATAGAGTGGCTCCATCGAGTCGTGCTAACTCACTGCCGTTTTGCAGGCGTGATACCAAATCTGGGTTGGCAACAAATGGGCGACCAAATGCGACGAGATCGGCGTAGCCTTTGCTTAACACTTCTTCGGCGCGCTTAGGCGTGTAGCTGCCTGCGACGATGATGGTGTTAGAGAATAGCTCTCTTAGCTCAATTCGGAAGCTTTCAGGGATAGCAGGCGCATCATCCCAATCGGCTTCTGACAGGTGAAGGTAGGCGATATCACGTGCTCGTAGTGCTTTTGCAGCTTCTAAAATCGTTGGCACTATGTCTGGGCAGTTCATGTCTTTGAAGGTGATGAAAGGCGCCAAGCGTACGCCCACTTTGTCTGCGCCAATTGCATCAATGACGGCATCCACCACTTCAATCAAAAAGCGAAGTCGGTTCTCGCGGTTGCCACCGTAGTTGTCGGTGCGCTTGTTTGAGTTGGTTCTTAGGAATTGATCGATAAGATAACCATTACCACCGTGGATCTCGACACCATTAAACCCTGCTTTGATGGCTTTTTTTGCTGAGTTCGCAAAGTCTTGAACCACTCGATCGATGTCTGCTTGGGTCATCTCTCTTGGTCGGATGCAATCGACCATATTGCCGTTGCCATTCTCATCAGAAATCCACACCTGAGTTTCTATTGGAGCCAAAGCTGACGGTGCGATCGGCAGTTCGCCTTTTTGAAAGGTAGGGTGAGACACGCGGCCGACATGCCAGAGCTGACAGAATATTGCTGCGCCTTGTGCTTTGGCTGCTGTGGTTACTGACTTCCAACCTTCAATTTGTGCATCGGTATAGACGCCGGGAGTGAATGAGTAGCCTTGAGAGTCATCAGAGATCTGCGTCGCTTCAGTGATGATAAGCCCAGCGCTAGCACGTTGTTGGTAATAGGTTGCCATCATTTCGTTTGGTACATTGCCCGGTTGGCTGCTTCGAGCTCGGGTCATGGGTGCCATAACGACACGGTTTTGTAGGGCTAACTCTTTTAATTGCGCCTTGTTGAATAATTTAGTCATGTTGAGAATTCCTATTTTCTGCTGATAGGGACCATTTTATTTATTCGACTGAATATGATAATTAGCTAAAATATGAATTCATTATTCGGATGAGATGAATAGTGTGATGAGGAAGAAGTAGCATGGATAAGTTTTCAGACATGGCGATGTTCGTCAGTATCGTGAAGCATCAAGGGTTGGCTGCGGCAGGGCGAGAGCTAGGCTTATCACCTGCGACCATGACGGCAAGGCTACAAGCACTGGAAGAGCGATATGGCGTGAAGCTGTTGAATCGAAGTACTCGACATGTGTCTTTGACTGACTCTGGTGAGCTATATCACAAGGCGTGTTTGGAGATATTGGATAACGTTAGCGAAGCCGAAAACCTGATTCAAAACGGTGTCAAAGAGGTTAAAGGTCCATTAAAGATCGCCGCACCGAAAGATATCGGCAAGCAGTACGTTTTGCCAATCTTGTCGGAGTTCTGTCAGCAATATCCTGACGTGATCCCTTACCTGTATTTGAACGACAACCTGTCGAATATTGCAGAGTCGGGCATGAATGTGGTGATTCGCTACGGACAGTTAGTCGACAGCAGTTTGATATCAAGACGTTTATCCCCGAGCCGACGTGTGTTGTGTGCTTCTCCTGAATATCTTGCCAAGCATGGAACGCCGTTAACGCCACAAGACTTAGTAGAGCATGACTGTTTGGCAATGCTACGTAGCAATGAAGAGCTCAAGACATGGCATTTCCAAGATCACGACATGAAGAAGTCGATTACCGTTATTCCAAAGCGATTCTCAGACGACGGTGAAGTGATTCGCTACTGGGCATTAAAAGGTGAGGGTATTGCGCTCAAATCAGTATTGGATGTGCAGGACGACATCAACAACCAACGCCTTGTCACTCTGCTCAACGGCTATATGAAAAACTTCAATACCTCGACCTCTGTATCGAGCGCCGATTTGAATGTGGTGTACATCAGCAAGAAGTATCAACCTAAGCGAATTCGGCTGTTCTTGGACTTTCTAATCGATAATTTTGGTCGTTTGACCGATAAATCAATTAATTAACGCGATATGACAAAACTCTCGAACTGAAAACGGGACTACGGACAGAATTGGCTGAACTGGTTATGATGTGAGCAATACATGGATGTTACTGGAGAGAACAATGAAAATAGTTGGCAATACGGTGATCAAACCATTTCATAAAGCGACCTGCCATTGCGGTGCGGTGGAGTTAGAGCTCAGCCTACCTAACGGAATCGAAAAGCCACGTCGCTGCGATTGCTCGATCTGTCGTCGTAAAGGGGCGATTGTTGGCTCAGTTGCCTTGGATGGCATCAAGATCCTTAAAGGTGCAGAGCATCTTAAGTTATATCAATTCAATACCAACACCGCGAAGCACTACTTCTGTTCGAACTGCGGTATTTATACCCACCATCAACGTCGCTCTAGCCCAAATGAATACGGGTTCAATATTGGTTGTTTAGAAGGGGTGAACCCTTTCGATATTGGTGATGTGGTGACTAATGATGGTGTGAACCACCCTGCGGATCGCTAAGGAGAAAACATGTCTGATTATGGTGCTCTGATTCGCTGGCAGAAAGGCGAAGATGAGGCTTTTAGCGATAACCAATACAGTCGCGGGCATACGTGGGAATTTGATGGTGGCGTTGTTGTACCTGCGTCGTCATCGCCTCATGTGGTGCCACTACCACTCTCTGTTGAAGAAAATGTTGATCCTGAAGAAGCCTTTATTGCTGCTATTGCCAGTTGTCACATGCTGACGTTTCTGGGCATTGCAGCTAAGCGTAAGTATGTGATCGAGTCTTACATTGATGATGCGATTGGCGTTCTTGAGGAAGATAAAGCAGGGCGCGCTTGGGTGAGCCATGTTACGCTTAGACCTCAAATCCAATTTGTTGGTGATAAGCGCCCTACGGATAAACAGCTCGAAAAGCTGCACCATCTGGCGCACAGTAACTGCTTCATTGCCAATTCTGTAAAAACCGAGATCACGGTAGAGATAGACTCGTAACCTACATTATGTTTTCAGTTGTACTAAATAGCTTTGTCCACCGAGTGCCAGATAAGGCGCAGGTGATCGCCTTAGCAGCCGAGAGTGGCTGTCAGTTAAAACGCATTCGACGTTCTCGGAATTGGATGCTGACGGGTGAAGAGGCGCAGCTACATAAATTAAGGGAGCAACTTAGCGATGCTCCCTTATTTTGGATAGTGACTGCGATTGACAAAGTATTACCTAAGCCAACTGTTTGCTTGCAACAACTGCTTCAACAAACACCGTCGATGACGGTCGCTCAACTAGTCAGTGAATCTGGCTGTTCACTCGCAGAAGCGCGCATCGCGATTGATGAGTTTGAAGGGCTGTGAGCGCCCCTCGGCTTAATCCGTTTGATTATTTATCTAACAAAAAATCCAAAGCTAATTTGTAGCCTTTTGTGCCCATACCTATGATGGTGCCTGCTGCAACAGGTGAGATGTACGAGTGATGGCGGAAAGCTTCGCGTGCATGCACGTTAGAGATGTGTACTTCAACCACAGGTACCTCAACACCTTTGATCGCATCGTGAAGAGCAATCGATGTATGCGTGTAAGCGCCCGGGTTAAACACAACGCCAGCGCATTCACCTTGAGTAAACTCGCGGCCCGCTTTGTGAATAGCATCAATTAGGCTGCCTTCAGTATTGCTTTGGAAACACTCAGCGTCATAACCGTACTCCGCTGCGACTTTGCGGCAGTTTTCTTCTACGTCAGCCAGTGTTTCGTAGCCGTATTGTGCAGGCTCACGTGTGCCAAGTAGATTCAGGTTTGGTCCGTTGAGTATTAAGATTTTTTTCATTGAGTCATTGTCCTTAACGTAAATTCGCAAGCTGTGTTTGCTTAAAAGTATTGAGTTGTTGAGTTGAAACTTGGGCACCGGTGAACAGGGTGAACGCATCATGGGCTTGATGGAAAAAGAGCTCAAAACCACTCAACGTATTGATCGATTTCTGCTGTGCGGCTTTTAGAAACTCTGTCTCCCGCGGTGTGTATACGGCATCAAAACACCAAGCCTGCTCCTGAAACCAAGAGGCTTCAATTGGGCAACCGGGTGTTTGATAGTGACCGATTGGCGTGCAATTGAGGACACCTTCTGCTTTTTGTACCGCTGTTGCTAGCGTCGTTTCATTCAAACATACGGTATCTATATTCTCAGCCGCAAGCAGCTTCGCTAGGCTATTCATTTTTGTTAGATCCCGGTCATATATTGCGATCTCTGTCGCACCGAGATCGGCAAGTGAAAAGCAGATTGCTTTGCCGACGCCACCACAACCAAGCACTACTACTTTGCCCGGCTTGTGCTGACCAAATTGGTTAAATGCAGCGATAAAGCCACTGTAGTCTGTGTTGTAAGCGATGACCTGTTGGTCACGTTTAACCAGTGTATTAGCCGCACCAACTCGCTTGGCACAAGGCGCGAGCTGATCGGCGACCGATAGAATTTGTTCTTTGTAGGGGTAGGTAACGTTAGCTGAATCAATCTCGTTGTCGAACAAGTCAGTTGTGTGCTGGTGGAGTGCTTCTTCGCTGTTGGTGATAAGCTCTTCGAGTTGATAGTGCAGTTCAATATTAAGCTGTTCAGCAAGGGTATTGTGAAAATCTGGCGATTGAGAACGTTGGATGTTCTGCCCTATTAGTCGACATTGAATCATGATTCACTCCTTATCGTTATTTGTCACTACGCTAGCAAAACCCTCTTTCTCGCGATAATTGTTTTTTCCTAACACCCATTCAATTTTTGAAGATTACCGATAACGCAGGGCGCAGCACCTAAGCGGCAACTGGTGTAATTGCACTCCCTATCTCAAAATCTTATACCTTGCGAAATAATTGAAATATCGCGTTTGTCAGCACCTCTTTATAGTGAATACATCAGCGAGCAGTAACCACCTTTGAAGGGATTCACCTGCCGAAATGTATTAAGAGGGAAAACAAATGCAGAACAACGTCGTAGTACAAAATATTCAGCGCGCAGACAAAGAGCTTATTGAAGGTCTGCGTCAATGTGGTGTGGCTACCATTCATGAAGCTCAGGGCCGTAAAGGTTTATTGGCTCACTACATGCGCCCAATTTTCCAAGGCGACGCGGTTGCGGGTTCTGCATTGACCATCTCAGGTGCAGCGGGTGATAACTGGATGATGCACGTAGCGATCGAGCAAGCAAAAGAGGGTGACTTCTTAGTATTCGCACCGACTTCTCCTTCTAATCACGGCTTCTTTGGCGACTTGCTAGCGACATCGGCGCAAGCGCGCGGTGTTGTCGGTCTTATCATCGAAGGTGGCGTACGTGACACTCGTGACCTTCGTGAAATGAATTTCCCAGTATGGTCTAAGGCGATCTTCAGTGAGGGTACCATCAAGGAGACTCTGGGCTCGGTGAACGTACCAATGAACTGTGCAGGCGCTCTGGTTTACCCAGGCGATGTGATGGTCGCGGATGAAGATGGTGTTGTGGTTGTGCGTCGTGAGGAGGCGGAAGAAGTTCTGCATGAATCATTAGCGCGTATTGAACGTGAAGAAGCAAAGCGTATTCGATTGGCGAACGGCGAGTTGGGTCTGGACATCTATCAAATGCGCGGCCGCCTAGAAGAGAAAGGTCTGAAATATGTCTAGCCATCCCTTCAGTGCACCGTGCATGTGGATGCGCTCTGGTACATCAAAGGGAGCCTATTTCCTGCGCAAGGATTTACCAGAGAGCGAGCAAGCATGTGAGCAGTTTTTACTGTCGATGATGGGCACCCCCGACCCAAGACAGATCGACGGAATTGGCGGCTCAGACCCGCTCGCCTCCAAGGTTGCGATAGTGGAATCGTCAAAACGTGAAGGCGTCGACGTTGACTACCTATTTCAACAGGTATTTGTTGACCAAAAGCTTATTAGTGGCAAGCAAAACTGTGGCAATATTTTAGCGGGTGTTGCACCGTTTGCGATTGAACGTGGACTAGTTGAAGCACAAGAGGGTCAAACCTCGGTTCGCATCTTCATGGAGAATACACAGCAGGTAGCAACGGTTACTGTGCAAACCCCAAACAAGCAAGTGACTTATGTTGGTGACTGCCATATTGATGGAGTCCCTAATACCGCGGCCCCGCTAGCGGTCTGCTTTGAAGATACGGCTGGCTCTACCTGCGGCGCTTTATTGCCAACGGGGAACGAAGTCGACGTGATTGATGGCGTGGGCGTCACTCTGATTGATAACGGTATGCCTGTCGTGGTGTTAAGAGCGCAAGATTTTGGCCTCACTGGTGACGAATCCCGCGAGCAATTGGACGACAACGCAGAACTTAAGCAACGTCTGGAGTCGATACGCCTGCAAGCTGGGCCAATGATGAATCTCGGCGATGTTCGTGAGCTAAGCGTGCCGAAAATGACACTGGTGAGCGCACCTCAATATGGTGGTGGTATTTCAACGCGTACTTTTATCCCTCATCGCTGCCATGCGTCGATTGGCGTGCTAGGTGCGGTGAGTGTCGCGAGTGCCTGCATCTTGAATGACGCCCCAGCCAAGCAACTTGCTGAAGTCGAAATAGAAAAACAAATACATATCGATGTTGAACACCCAATCGGAAAGATGAGTGTGGTGCTAGACGTTGAACAAAATCAAGTGAAGTCCGCCGCGATCCTTCGCACAGCAAGAAAGCTGTTCGATGGCACCGTATTTGGGCTGTAAGCCTGCTGAAAATAACAAGGAAGAAACATGGACGCTGATTACCTACCGTTCCACCCAAATCCAAGCAAGCCGAAGTTTGTGGTGCCAGAAGGCGCAGTGGATAGCCACTGTCACGTTTTTGGTCCTGCGGCTAAATTCCCTTACTCTCCGGCACGTAAGTACACCCCGTGCGACGCGTCAAAAGAGCAGCTTTTTGCCCTGCGTGATCATTTAGGCTTTAGCCGTAATGTGATTGTTCAGGCTTCTTGCCACAGTACCGATAACCGCGCGCTTGTTGATGCGCTAGAGACCGCTGGTGAGTTAGCTCGTGGCATTGCATTCGTTGACGAAACTGTCACTGACGAAGAGCTACAAGCGATGGACAAAGCTGGCGTTCGCGGTGTTCGCTTTAACTTTGTGAAGCGCTTGGTTGATACAGTACCAACTGAAAAGCTTAAAGCGATTGCGGAGAAGATTCGCCCATTAGGCTGGCATGTTGTGGTCTACTTTGAAGCGCAAGATATTGATGATGTAACGCCATTTTTAGAAGAGCTCAACATGACGGTAGTGATTGACCATATGGGTCGTCCTGATGTGGCAAAAGGTGTTGATAGCCAAGAGTTTGGTAAGTTTATTTCTCTGATGGAGCGTAACCCAGATATCTGGTGCAAAGTGAGCTGCCCAGAGCGTTTGACTCAAACGCCACCGGATTACTCCGATGTGGTGCCGTTTGCTAAAACCTTGGTTGATCTGTTTCCAAACCGCGTACTTTGGGGAACCGACTGGCCACACCCAAACATGAAATCGCACACTCCAGACGATGGCCACTTAGTGGATGTGATTCCACAAATTGCCACTACTGTTGAGCAGCAGCAAGCACTACTTGTTACTAACCCTATGAAACTTTACTGGCCGGAGAGCGTGTAACATGACTTACCTAAATAACAAGCCGATCCCCGGCACAACCATGTTTGATGGCGCGATGGCGCGTAAAGGCTATGGCTTGAACAAGATGTGTCATTCATTGAACGAACAAGCGGGGCGTGATGCGTTTTCAGCCGATGAAATGGCTTACTGTGACAAGTATGGCCTGACGGAAGCTCAAAAGACCGCGATCAAAGAGCGTGACGTTTTAGGGCTGATCGCAGAAGGTGGCAGTATCTATTACCTTGCTAAATTCGTCGGTATGTTGGGACTAAACATGCAAGACATTGGTGCGATGCAAACGGGTATGACAGTTGAAGAATTTAAACAGATGTTAGTAGAGGCAGGGAAATAGTTATGGCAAAGATCGTTGGCGGAATTACCACTTCCCACATTCCTTCAATTGGTAAAGCAATTGAGAACAATCTACAACAAACTGAATACTGGAAGCCTTTGTTTGATGCGTATCCACCGATTCACCACTGGCTAGATGAAGTTCAACCAGATGTTGCGGTCGTTTTTTATAACGATCACGGCTTAGAGTTCTTCCTAGATAAGAAACCGACCTTCGCCATTGGTGCAGCACAAAGTTATAAGAATGCTGATGAAGGCTGGGGTATTCCGACTATTCCAGAGATCAACGGTGATCCAGAGCTGTCATGGCACATCTGTAACGAGCTGGTTGAGAACGAGTTCGATATTACCATCTGCCAAGAGATGAAAGTTGACCATGGTCTGACTGTGCCAATGCAGCTGATGTGGCCAAACTTCAGCTACGGTCACATGAAGGTGATTCCGGTATGTATCAACGTAGAACAGCACCCAATGCCATCACCCAAGCGTTGTTACGACCTAGGTAAAGCGATTGGTAAGGCCGTTGAAAGCTACGATAAAGACTTGAAGGTTGTCGTACTTGGCACTGGTGGTCTTTCTCATCAGTTGGACGGTGAGCGTGCTGGTTTTATCAATAAAGAGTTCGACCTTTACTGCATGAAGAAGCTGATCGACAACCCAGAAGAGCTGACTAAGCTTTCGATCTACGACTTAGTAGAGCAGGGTGGTGCGCAAGGTGCGGAATTCATTATGTGGCTTGGTATGCGTGGAGCATTGACGGGCGAGCTTAATGTGCTGAAAAGCAGTTATCACGCACCCGTGTCGAATACCGGCGCTGGCACCATGTTGATAGAAAACCGTTAGATCAATTTCAGATTTAATCTTTCTAAAGCCCCAGAGCGTCGTGCTCTGGGGCTTTTCTTTACCTGGGCAATACAGCTATAAAGCCGTATTTCTTTTTGGCTCTCGCGCCATAATAATTTCCGAAATCCCTAAAAGTATCAAATGTTGCTTAAATTAAACTCAGTGTGATACTTATAGAGATATTGTGCGATGTTATTGACGATAGACTGATTCCGAACTCACAAAAGGAATCAAACAATGAAACTACCAACACTATCTCTACTCGCACTAGGTCTTTTTACCGCAGGCTCAACTCAAGCATTTGAACTGGTTAGTCAAGACATTCAGGAAGGCCATCCAATGGCTAAGACATTTGAATATCAGGGCTGGGGCTGTGATGGCGACAATGTGTCGCCGCAACTGATGTGGAAAGATGTACCGGAAGGCACCAAGAGTTTTGCTATCACTGCTTATGATCCAGACGCACCAACAGGCAGTGGTTTTTGGCATTGGGTCGCGTTTGATATTCCAAGCAAAACAACGGAGTTAGAACAAGGCGTTGATATCGGCAAGCTTGGTGGGAAAGAGGCTCGTATCGATTACGGAAGTACAGGTTTTGGCGGTGCTTGTCCGCCAAAAGGTCACGGTATGCACCGCTATCAGTTTACGGTTTGGGCACTGCCAAAGGCGACCTTAGGCCTCGATGAGAATACGCCGCCAGCCGTGGTAGGCTTTACACTCAACAGCATTGCTATCGACAAGGCCACACTAACGGCAACTTACACACGTTAGTCGACCAATTAGGAGACGTAATGAGCGCTCAGTATCAAGTGACTCTGTTTCGAGCCGAACAACTTCAGAAACTCAGAAATGTGCGAGTCCACTCTCCAAGTATTATTCAGATCATGGCTGGGAGTAAGCGACTTTTTTGGAAAGACTCTGTTCAAGATCTCTCGAATACTGAGCTGTTGTTGTGTGAAGCCTCCGCTTCGTTGAGTTTTGAGAACCTGCCGCAGAAAGGGCGATTTCTATCTCGGGTATTTACGTTTCAATGCTCTCCAACCAAGGAAATGCTGGAACTGAGTTACGACAGAGCTTGTGAAGAAGTAGCGCCTTTTTTCCATTCTGATACGGCACTACAAAGTACGCTTAATGCGCTATTTTCGTTTCAATCCCAAACGATAAGTCATGAGACTCAGCGTTTTTGGGTGCTTGGTTTGTATCAGCAGTTGGCAGAAAAAGGCGTTTTACATCAACTTTTTCCAAGTATAAATACAAGCTTTCGTCAGCAGTTAAGTCGCTACTTAGCTCGCTCACCCAGTGATAAGCATGCTCTGGACGAAGTCGCGCAACAATTTGCCATGAGTCGTGCGACCATGATTCGTAAATTAAAACGAGAAGGCACTCAATTTCGTGAGGTGCTTACCGAAGTTCGCTTGGCTCATGCCTTGTATTTGATACAGAGTGGCTACAGCAATGTTGCTCAGTTAGCCTTGGCGTGTGGCTATCAATCTGAGGGGCGATTTAGCCAGCGTTTTAAGGACAAGTTTGGCCTAACGCCTACGGATTATTTCAGAACGATAACGGCTTAGTTTAGGTGCTTGCTGTGCTCAGCGAAGAGTAGGTGATTACCGATAATAAAAAGCCCCGCAGCGTTGCGGGGCTTTGCCTCGTTTATCGGTCGAGATAATTATTTAAAGGCTTCACAGCGAATCAACACACTGTGGGAAGATAGCTTGGAAGCCTTCAGCGTGTTGACAGCTTCTGCCGCCCGCTTGGCCACCTGAGTTACGTCTAAAGTGGTTGCCACGGTTTTCTGCTAGGTTCTCGTAGAAGGTCCATAGGTGCTCTTGACCTTGCATGCATTCAATGGCCGCTTTCTTGCTTTCCCATACTTCAGAGATATCTAGGAAGGTATTTGGTTTCCATTCCATCTGCTCACTTTGGTGCGGTTCGAATAAGTAAACCTGAGGTGCGCCGAGTACTTTCTCACCTGGGTTATGACCCCAAGCTTGTGCGATCATGCGGCACTGTAGAGTGATCTCAGTTGCGTACATGTGGTCTGTGTTGTACGGGTCCCATTTAGAGTGCGTCATGATGAACTCTGGTTGAATCTCACGGATCAGGTCGACGATTTGGTACTTACCTTCTTTGTCGATTTCCAGTGGGTAATCACCGAAGTCAAAGAAACGAATGTCACTTACGCCAAGCGCTGCCGCTGCTGCTGTCGCTTCTTCATGACGAATACGCTTAACGTCTTCAAGTGTCATGCCCTCTTGTTTCCATAGCTTTGCAGACTCGCCACGCTCACCGTATGAAAGACATGCAATGGTCACTTCGTAGCCCAGTTTTTGGTGAAGGGCGATGGCACCGCCACAACGCCATACAAAGTCTGCTGAATGGGCACTGATTACTAAAGCTGTTTTCTTTGTTGTCATGTTATTAATCCTTTATTTACTCTTGAGCTCTTCTTGATGAGCGTGTCTTCTATGTTCTTTATTCGGTTAAAATTGTTCGGTATCGATTTCGGCTTGTGTGGGCGCGTTGTAGCGACCGCCAACAAATGCCTTTTGCGGAACCGTGCGTTCAACCAGCTCTAGCAGGGCGTTCGAAACCGTGTAGTGCTGCGCGTTCAAGTTATCTTCTAGATGCTTAAAGTTAGTGGTGCCTGGTAATGCAATTGAGTGAGGTGCTTTAGCCAGCGTCCATGCCAAGGCAAATTGAGCCAGAGTTGGCGCTGGTAGTGATACATTCTCTTCAGCAAAAATCGGCAGCAGAGAAGCGAACTTGTTTACAGCCGACAAGTTAGCTTCAAAGTTTTCTGCATTAAATCTCGGCATCGCATTGCGAATATCACCATCGACAAATTGGTTGCTTTGCAGTTCGCCACTCAGGATGCCGCGCCCTACAGGGCTGAAAGATACAAAGGTACTTCCCAGCTCTTGGCATTTATCAATCACTGCGATCTCTGCGTTTCGTGACCACAATGAATACTCTGACTGAACCGCTGTTATCGGGTGGATTTGGTGTGCCTTTTCCAGCGTGGTTGCCGATACCTCAGATAGACCAAGGTGTTTGATTTTGCCTTCATCAACCAGTCTTGAAAGTTCACCAATACTCTCTTCAATCGGCACTGATTTATCCCAGCGGTGCAGATAGTAGAGGTCAATCACATCGGTATTGAGACGTTGCAGCGCCTCTTCACAGGTTTGACGAATGGTTTGTGGGCGACCATCAATTGCGCGTTTACCGTCAGGGCCTTTAAACATGCCGCACTTGCTGGCAAGGAAGAATTCATTGCGGCGATGACCTACTGCTTTAGCGAGTAGTTTCTCGTTGTTACCAAACCCATAAAGAGCTGCGGTATCCAGCATGTTGTAGCCAAGATCCAGCGCCTTATTAAGTAGCTTGATGCTGTACTCTTCACTTGGAGGTGTTCCGTATGCGTGAGAAACGTTCATACATCCAAGGGCAACTGGCGCGAGTGAGTGCTCACCTATAGTAATCATCGCCGGGCTCCTTACTCTTGCTCTAGCAGTTGTTCTAATGCGTGCAGTGTCTCCATAGCTGGTAGGCAACTTGCAACACTTGAGTTTGGTTCGCGGCCTGTACGAATCGCATCGAAGAACTCACGGTCGATCAGTTCGATGCCGTTGTTTGAAACCGCGACACCTTCCAGTGAAATCGGGTTCTCTTTGCCATCGAATAGATCGTCGTAGCGAGCGATGTAGGTGCCTTCGTCACAGATGTAGCGGAAGAAGGTGCCAAATGGACCGTCGTTATTGAATGAGAGTGATAGCGTACATAGCGCGCCAGATGGCGTTTTCATACCAATGCTCATGTCCATTGCGATATTTAGCTCTGGGTGAATCGGGCCTTGCAGTGCTTGAATCTTTGATGCCTTCTCACCGGTTTGGTATTGGAAAAGGTCAACAGTGTGACAAGCGTGATGCCATAGTAGGTGATCAGTCCAAGTGCGCGGTTCACCTTTGGCATTAGTGTTGGTGCGACGGAAGAAGTAAGTTTGAACATCCATTTGTTGAATGTTTAGCTCGCCAGCTGCGATCTTGTTGTGGATCCACTGGTGGCTTGGATTGAATCGGCGAGTGTGACCAGCCATAGCGACAACACCAGTTTTCTTTTGAGTCTCAACCACTTTGTAGCTGTCTTCAATGTTGTCTGCCATTGGGATTTCAACCAGAACATGCTTGCCAGCTTCCATACATGCGATAGCTTGCTCAGCATGCATTTGAGTTGGTGTTGCTAGAATCACAGCATCGACGTTGTCAGATTTCAGTGCTTCTTCAAGTGAAGAGAAACCTTGAGCTGTTTGATTGTAATCTGTGATGAGTTGATCAAGCTTGTCCGCTTCAGGGGCAACCATTGCTGTAACGGTAACGTCGTCGATATTACGCAGTGCCTCTAAATGTTTTTGGCCGAATGCACCCGTAGCGCCTACTACACACACTTTCATAATCATTCCTTTTGTATTCAAGCGATTAAACTATTGGATATTTTGTAATTTCGTTGCGGTCGATTCAGTATCCGCGACCTGCAGTTGTTCTATGATCTGGTCTGACAGTTGAGCTAGAGGTTGCTCTGACGCTTCGATGTTGAGTTCACCGAGCGATTGATGCCAGTTCATTGCACCCTCGACCATCGAGTGACTCATGCCTAACTCGTTTAATGTCGTAGCGACCTCTTTTAATTCTGCGTGGCGTCTCTGACCGTGGTTGAGCATGCGTTCCATGTGGTAACGACTTAGGTGACTCAGCTCTAACCCTGGGTAGGTGTGACTTAATGACTTGAGTACGTGATGTTCAACACCTGATTTACGAGCTGCCAGAACGCACTCTGTGGTTAGCGCCTCTAAGCCTTTGACCATGACTGAGCGCATCATTTTTATGCTTGATGCATCACCAACGTTTTCTGAGATAACCTCAACGTCGAAACCCAGCAGACCTAGGTATTCCGCGACCTTGTCGGCTTTTTGTCCGGATAGGTAGAGCGGAATATTAGGCTGTGATGTCAATACTGGCGCCATGATGGCAATGTCGATGTACTCAGCGCCTTGCGCTTTAACCAGTTTTGCCAGTTTTTGTTTGGTTTGTGGTGAACAAGAGTTGCAGTCGAGTACAACCTGTTTTTCAGTCAGAGAGCCTACGATCTGCTGCAGTGCTTGTTCAGCTTGGTCTGCGGTGACTAAAGAAAAAATAAATTGCGCACCGTGAATGGCTTCTTCAGGGCGAAATGTCCCTTGCACACCTTGGTCAATATATTCGAGAAGTTTATTTTCTCGGGTGAATACATTGTTTGTTTTTATATCAAAGGCGTTAATTATCTCTGGCGCTTTATTGTTCCAGCTTGAAATAAAGGTTTTGGCTGCTTCACCAAAACCAATAAACGCAATCCTACTGACTTTCACCATAACCACCTTTTTGTTCGTTAATTATCTTTGGCTATGGTCAAACACTATCATTTGGTATTGGGTGCGGATAATCAAATTAATTCAAAGGGTATTCAATTTTGAAAAAATTAGGGTTATTAAAGAGACATTTTTACCCCGTTTGTTCGCAATAATTTTAAGAAGTGAGTTTGTACAGAAGTGGCAAACCAGTTTTTACGTACCGTTAAACCAATGGGTCTGGATTGTTCTTCGCCTTCATAGGGAAGAGCAACTAAATGCCCCTCATCGAGATCGCGTCTGATTTGATGTTGAGAAAGAAGGGTTAATCGATCACTGCCCAGTAATAGCTCTTTGACTAGCATCTGAGAGCTTGCCTCAATCAAACGACTCGGTACTTCAAGTGAGGCCTTGGTAAACATATCTTCGAACATCTTGCGGGCGGGTGTTGCACTGGAGGAGACAACCCAGCTCGATTCTTGAAGTTCTTTGATACTGACTTTCTCTTTAGTCGCTAAAGGATGATCAGCTCGCGATAAAATGGTGTTCTTCGATTCAAATAGCGTTTCTTGGCGAATATCGGTACTAGGAACGGGAAAGCGCAGAGCGCCAATTAGAATATCAATTTCACCATATTTTAGATGGTTGAGGAGATCTTTATATGGGCCATCAATCACGTGTATTTGGCAGTCAGGATAAGCCTTGGAAAATTCATTAATGGTACTTGGAAGCAAGCAGGTTCTCGCGAGAGGTAAACAGCCTACTGTGATCACTGAACCGTGTCGGTTACTTAGTAGGTTTACTTCATCAAGCCCTTGTTTTATTTCAACAAAAGCAAGCTTGCTTGCCTTGTCTAGCGCCGCTCCTGCCTTCGAGAGGGCAATGCCAGTACTGGTCTTTTCAAACAGAGTAAACCCGAGTATTTCTTCAAGATCTTTTGATGCTCGATAGACTGATGATTGAGACACTTCAAGTAATCGGCTCGCCTCGGTAAAGCTTTGTCCGTTAGCGACAGCAACGAGCGCTTTTAGTTGAGTGGTGGTGATATTAAACAGATAACGCTGCACACTATTTTTACGTTGCTTTGTGGCAATCTTGAGCGCATTTGAGATGCCTTGGCTGATGTTTTCCAGCGCACGGTCAATTCGAAAAGCGAAAGCTTCGCCCTGTTTTGTTGGCGTCATACCATCACTGGTACGTTCAAATAGCTCACTATTCATACTCTTTTCAAGCTTAGAGATGGCTTGTGTAATTGCGGGTTGAGAGAGGAAAACCGTGTCAGATGCTTTGCTGATACTTCCTGTGTGAACGACTTCTGAGATCGCCCTAAGATGGCGCAAATTGGGGATATTAAACATACGGTTTCCTTACCACTGACTACCGGTTACAGTACGAAATATGAAATAAATCACACTTTGATGCTTTAGAGCTATAACTCTATTTATGATCTGGCTCGAAATAGCTGACGCCCTTATCAATGGACATATTAGTAACGGAATTCAAACGCTCTATGAAGTAGCGAACGATATATTGTTTCCAAAGTGTGACTTAATTCTCCAAAATTAACCAATTTGTAAAATATCAGATTTAACCATTTATTGATGGTGATTATGTTTATATTTTGGTTTTAAGTTTCTGATTTTATGTGTTTATTTATTATGGCTTTCGACCTTTTGATAACGAGGGTTATCTAATTTTTGAATAATGCTTTCAGTAAGTGAATTTTGTTTTGTTAATTCCTAGTGTTAGTTTTATCGGCAATGAAACAGGAGGTTCCATAGAATGAAAACTATAAAGACACTATCACTGGCTGTATCACTGGCATTTGCTGCAAACACATCAGCTGCGGATATCGATATCACAATAGGTCATGTCGACTCTCAGGATTGGACGATCTCTAAGAAAGGGGCCGCGACACAGGTATTCAAAAATATCGTAGAAGCGGAATCTGGTGGTCGTATTGCGGTTAACATCTACCCATCAGGTCAACTTGGTGGCGAAACAGAACTGCTTCAGTCAACGCAAGAGGGAATGCTGACCATGACGATGGTGTCTGGCGCTTACTCTAAATTGTGTAAAGAAGCCAATGTTCTTGAAATTCCTTACCTTTTCCCTTCAGCACCTGTTGCTTGGGAAGTGTTGGATGGCGAGTTTGGCCAACAACTTAATGAGCAATGTTTAAAACAGACAGGTCTGCGTAACCTGGCTTACGGTGAGACAGGCTTCCGTCACTTCACTAACTCGAAACGTGAAATCAAATCTCCTGATGACCTAAAAGGTCTGAAAATTCGTGTAATGACAACCCCGCTTTATGTTGAGTTGCTGAAATCTTTAGGCGCTGAGCCAACGCCTATTGCATTCCCGGAAGTACCAGCTGCTTTAACAACCGGTGTTATTGATGGTCAAGAAAACCCAGTGAGCGTTATTAGCGCGAATAAGTTCTACGAGCTGCAAGAGTACATCACACTGGATGGCCACGTTTATGGCACCGATTTTTTATTAATGAATGACGACTTTTACCAAGGTTTATCTGATGCAGACCGCGCGATCATCGACCGTGCAGCGCAAGTTGCAGGTACGGTTGGCCGAGCTGTTCAGCAGGTTAACTCTGCAGAAGGTCTAGAAACGCTAGGTAAGAAAGGCATGAAGATCACGTCATTGACAGCAGAGCAGCAGAAGCAATTCCGCGACAAAACTCAGCCTGCGGTAATCAAATGGCTTGAAGGCACTGTAGATTCGAAATGGATCGATGGCGCACTTCAAGCGGTTGAGACTGCAACGAAGTAACTCTGATGTTCGCAGCATTGATGGTCTCAATGCTGCGCTTTCCCAAGGAGATAGGGAACTATGATGGAACAATATAAAAAACTATTGGCATTCTGCGCAGGTTCGTCTCTGTTTGTACTGTTTGCAGTTATGCTGGTCACTACCATCTCGCGCTATTTTTTCAATACCTCAATTCTATGGGGTGAAGAGCTGTGTAAGTACTCAATGATCTACGGTGTGATGTTTGGTACGTCTCTCTGTTACCTAGAAGGGCTGCACATTAAATTTGCGGTTCTAGATTCAGTCAAGTCGGCCATTTTCCAAAAGGTATTGGCGATTGTAGTTGATATCGCAGTGCTAGTATCGGCGGGCATCATGACTTACTCAGGTTACCTATTCGTCATGAAACGCGGTGGTATCGAATCACCAGGTATTGGTTTGAATATGGCTTACTTCCAGTCTGCGTTAGTTGTTGGTGGTATCTGTCTGTTTGTTGCCGCTCTATTACGTCTCGCACAACACGTCACGCTCTCTCGACGCGCCAATGCGCCTGTCTCTTCTCTCACTCAAGGTGATGTATAAGGATCTACTATGCCATCAATAGCTTTAATGGGCGGTATGCTCGTATTTGGTGTTCCGTTAGTGTTTGCCATTATTTTGGCTATGTCGTTCTACGTAACGAGCACTCCAATCTCAATCAGCCTTGTTGCACAACGAATTTTTAGCGGATTAGATTCATACTCTATTCTGGCTGTTCCACTGTTTGTTCTGGCTGGTGAGCTGATGAACAAGAGTGGTATTACGAATCGTATTATCGATTTTGCTAACGCCTTGGTTGGACACTTCCGTGGTGGCTTAGCACAAGTAAATATTTGGTCTTCGGTGATGTTTGCGGGGATCTCAGGTTCCGCGGTAGCAGATACTTCTGCACTGGGCCGAGTGTTTATCCCTCAGATGGAAAAAGAGGGCTACAGCAAAGAGTTTTCATCGGCACTGACCGCAGCTTCTTCGGTGATTGGTCCTATGATCCCACCGAGCATTCCAGTGATCATCTACGCGCTTATCGCCAGTGGTGTCTCGGTTCCTGCTCTGTTCTTAGCGGGTATTGTTCCGGGTGTTTTGTCGGCGATTGCCCTGTCAGTGTTTGTTTTCTTTTATGCGACCAAGCATAAGATTGTGAATACCGGTGTGCGAACAAGCCGTCGTAAAGCGTTGGTTAAAGCCTTTGTACCGCTAACGATGCCAATCTTTATCCTTGGCTCGATTCTAATGGGTATCGTGACACCGACGGAAGCGGCCGCATTTGCTGCATTCTATGCGCTGTCGGTAGGTATGTTCATGTACAAATCAATCAAAGTCAGTGACTTACCTGAAGTGTTTATGCGCTCAATGCGTGACTCTTCTATCGTCTTGATTCTGATTGCCGTTGTCTCTGTAGCAAACTGGCTACTAACCTTCTCGCGTGTACCTCAATACATTAGCCAACAGGTGCTTAGCACGATCTCAGATCCGATTATGTTCCTAATCATGGTGAACCTAATCCTACTGGCGGTGGGCCTGTTCCTTGAAGGCATTGCAGCCATGCTAATCCTGATTCCAATCTTCCATCCGATTGCGATGAGCTTTGGTATCGACCCTGTTCACTTTGGCATTGTGGTTATCTTCAACCTAATGATTGGTTTGATTACACCACCAATGGGCATCTGTCTGTTTGTATCCAATACCATTTCCAAGGTCGGGATTGCTGCGATATCTAAGCAAGTGATTCCTCTATTCCTACTGGAAGTTGTGGTGCTGTTCTTCATCACTTTCGTACCACAAAGCGTGCTCTTCTTACCGAAGTTATTCGGCTACTAGAGAAAAACAATGTTTGTATTTGAAGTGTTGCTGCCACTGATTTTTATCGTGGCAGTAGGGTTCCTCACGACCAAAAAAGGCTTTTTTAGCCAACAATTCGTCGCTGAGGTGAGCAAGTTCGTGCTGTATGTATCGCTGCCAGCAGTGATCATCAGCAGCTTGAGTAGCATTGAGTTAGGGCAAGTCATCCACGTCAACTTCATGCTGGTGTACGCCATTGCGGGCTTGAGTGCGATGACCGTGGCGATATTGGTGAGCAAGGGCCTGCTTAAGTCCACTTGGACGGAAAGCTTTATCAATGGTCTGGGTAGCGGTATGCCAAACAGCGCGTTCGTTGGCTTTCCAGTGGTGCTATCACTGTACGACGGTCAGTTTATAGAAGCATTTTTAATGTGTGTTCTGATTGAGAATTTGGTGTTTATCCCGTTGAGTTTGATTTCACTGGAGTTTGCTCAAGGTCGTTCGTCAAGCATCAGTGAGCAGCTAAAGATTGTTGCGGGGCGTATTAGTCGCAACCCGATTATCTTAGCGATCAGCTTTGCCTTGATCGTGAATATCACGGGAATTCGCTTGCCAGAATTCGTGACTGAAGGGGTATCCATTTTTGCGAAAACATCGGTCGCATTGGCGCTATTTGCTATCGGTGGAGCGCTGGGGCAGTCACTGAGATTTGAACAGTTCAGACGAATCGCTTTTGTCTCTTCCATGAAGCTGGTGTTCTTCCCATTGGTGGTCGTTGCGCTGCTGATGACGCTACCCGTAGAGGGAGACCTCAAGTATGTCTTATTGATTTTTGCTGCGTCTCCTATGTTGTCTATCTACCCGATTTTAGGTGGGCTCTATCAACAACAACGCTTCTGTTTAAACACTCTAATTATAACGACGGTGGCCTCTGGACTCTCGCTGTCCGTCGTAATTGCTATCACAACATCATCATAAAAATAGACGCCTGTAGAGCGTGAATGAAAAATAAGGTCATAACATGGAACAAGTTAAAATTGCTGTCGCTGGGGCAGGTCTGATCGGGAAAACACACATCAAACTGGTTTCTGAAAACGCGCAATGTCAGTTGGCGTCGATTGTTGATCCTTCTCCGGGTGCCAAAGAGGTTGCGGAAGAGTATGGCGTTAAGGTTTATGCCAGCCTAGAAGAGCTGTTTGCACAAGACAAGCCGGACGGTGTGATCTTGGCGACACCAAATCGTCTGCATGCTATTCAAGCGCACGAGTGTATTAATGCTGGCGTGCCTGCCATTGTCGAGAAGCCTGTTACTGATTCGATCGAAGATGCCATTGAGCTTCTTAAACACGCAAATCGTGAAGAAGCAAAAATGCTGGTTGGTCACCACCGTGCTTACAGCCCACTGCTAGAGACAGCTAAGTCAATCATCGACAGCGGCGAACTGGGTAAGACGGTATCTATCATGGGCAGCGCGATGTTCTACAAACCTGATTACTACTACAACGAAGGCGAGTGGCGCAAAGTTAAAGGTGGCGGCCCGATCCTAATTAACATGATTCATGAGATTGGCAATCTACGTCATTTGGTTGGTGACATTGTTGGCGTTCAGGCTCTGAATTCAAGCGCGACCCGCGAGTTTGAAGTGGAAGACACAACTGCAATCTCGCTGCGATTTGCCAATGGCACACTGGGTTCATTCATGTTGTCTGATGCCTCGGCAAGCCCGCGTAGCTGGGAACAAACCTCGCAAGAAAACAAGACCTACGCGACTTACGAAACAGAAGATTGTTACCACGTGGCAGGTACCAACGGTTCGCTATCGATCCCGACAATGCAGATTAAGTCGTTTAAAGAGGGGGTGACGCCTTCTTGGTGGAATGCGATGGAAGAGCGCCAAGAGCCAGTAACGCGTGAAGATCCACTTAAGCGTCAACTTGAGCACTTCTGCGCTCTAATTCGTGGCGAAGAACAGACACCAAAAGTCAGCATTTACGATGGCCTGCAAAATCTGTTGGTGATCGACGCCATCATTAAAGCGACAGAAACGGAGCAATACGTTCCGGTTCAAGACGTTACTGCACTGGTTAATTAAGGGAGTTTAGGATGAAGTATTCAATCGCGACCGTTTGTCTATCTGGCACTCTTGAACAGAAGATGCATGCAGCGGCAAAAGCCGGTTTTCATGCCATCGAAATTTTTGAAAATGATTTAACTCAGTACCGTGGTTCTGCAGCCGATGTTAAACGCATCGCTGACAGCATGGGGCTTGAGATCTTGGTTCTACAACCTTTCCGAGATATGGAAGGGATGCCAAATGGCTTGCGCGAAAAGAAATACAAGATGATGGAGCGCAAGATGGATCTAGCGCATCAGCTGGGCACGAAACGCCTAATGATGTGCAGTAATGTCAATCCACTCTCGACCAATAATCTCGACCGTTGTGCTGAAGATCTGCACGCCCTAGCAGAACTTGCCAAGCGTGAAGATATGGAATTGGGCTACGAAGCTCTGGCATGGGGTCGTCACATTGCCGACTACGATGACGCTTGGAATTTGGTGAAGATGGTCGACCATCCGAATCTTGGTGTGGTTTTGGACACCTTTCACATGTTTGCGCGTGGCAATACGTTAGATACGCTGCGTGAAGATATTCCAGTGGAAAAGATTGCTTTGGTTCAGGTCGCTGATGCGCCAAAAATGCAGATGGATATTTTGCAATACAGCCGTCACTACCGATGCTTCCCAGGCCAAGGTGATTTCCCAGTGATCGACTTTGTGAAAACACTCAAAGATAAAGGTTACGATGATTACCTCTCTCATGAAGTGTTTAATGATGAGTTCCGTGCCTCTTCTCCGAAAGAGAAAGCGGTTGATGGCGTACGCTCGCTGAAATGGCTGGAAGATCAGACCAACAACTTGTTTGAGATGCCGAGCGTGTCTGATTTGAGCTTCATTGAATTTGCGGTAAAAGAGCGTGAAGACAATCCATTTACCGATGTGATTGAATCATTGGGCTTTAGCAAAACACACAGCCATAAGAGTAAGAATGTCGACCTATACCAAGTAGGTGATATTAACTTCGTCTTTAACTATGAGAAAAACAGCAACGCTCAGGCTTACTTAGAAGGTCATGGTGAATCTGTGTGTGCGCTAGGCGTATTAACCAAAGATTCAGATCGTTTGGTTGAACTGGCAAAGCGCTATAACAGCCCAGCAATTTTCCAAGCTCGTCAAGAGAATGAGTTGGATATTCCAACGCTTAAGAGTTCTAGCAATTTGATGATCCATCTTTTGGATGAGAACCAAGCAGACAAATTTTACGACGTGGATTTCAAGCCAGTAGAGCAGCAACCAGCTGCGAACGATAACTTGATTCGCGTTGACCACATTGGTCAGGTGGTGTCGCCGGAGACTTTGCTGTCGAATATGTTCTTCTATAAGTCGATCTTTGGCTTTGTTCCTGAAGAGAGCTTCGATCTTCCAGATATCAATGGCTTGATTACTAGCCGCACGATTAAGAGCCCGAACGAGAACATTAAGATCGCACTCAACAGCACCAGCGCGAAGCGCACTTCGGCTCAGCGATTCTTAAATGATTCCAATGGTGCGAGCATCAATCAGATTGCCATTGAGTGTCGAGACATCTTTAAAGCGGCGGCGAACCTATCGCCTATCTATCAATTGAAGATCCCGAATAACTACTACCTAGATATTCAGGCACAATTCGATCTGGAAGATGAGTCGATTGAACAGCTACAGCAAAACAACATTCTTTACACCGAAGATGATACGGGTGCGTTTTTCCACTTCTACACCAAGGAAGTGAACGGCCTGTTCTTTGAAGTGGTGCAGCGAGTGGGCGAGTATAAGAAATACGGTGAAACCAACGCCTTTATTCGTCTGGCTTCCCAGTCTTATCAGGATTAAAGAGAAGTTTTATAAACCAATTTTATTAATCATAAAAAAAGCCACCACTGAGTCCAGTGGTGGCTTTCTCTTTTGTTAGGCTTGCAGCGTTATTTGATTATGCTACTTCTGCCACTTTTTTAGCGACTGGCGCTGGGTTGCGAATTAGGTGGTCAAATGCACCTAGGCTCGCTTTTGCACCTTCACCCATCGCGATGATGATCTGCTTGTAAGGTACGGTTGTTACGTCACCTGCTGCAAATACACCCTTCATTGATGTTGCGCCGTGTGCGTCAATCTCGATCTCACCACGTGGTGATAGTTCAACCTTAGTGCCTTTCAACCACTCGCTGTTTGGCATTAGGCCGATTTGGACAAAGATACCTGCTAGGTCGATGCGCTTAATCTCATCAGTGTTGCGATCTTTGTACTCAAGACCCGTCACTCGGTTGCCATCGCCAAGCACTTGTGTCGTCTGTGCCATCTTGATGATTTCGATGTTTGGCGTTGCGTTCGCTTTGTCGATAAGTACTTGGTCAGCACGCAGTGTGTCTGCAAATTCAAGAACTGTTACGTGTTCAACGATGCCCGCTAGATCAATTGCTGCTTCAATACCTGAGTTACCACCACCGATAACGGCTGTTTTCTTGCCTTTGAACAGTGGACCGTCACAGTGTGGGCAGTACGCTACGCCTTTGTTGCGGTACTCTTGCTCACCCGGAACGTTCATTTCGCGCCAGCGTGCGCCTGTACTTGTGATTACGGTGCGAGCTCGAAGGGTTGCACCGCTCTCTAGCTCAACGTGGATGTAACCGTCTTCTGTATCCTCAGCGTCGATGATGTTAGCCGCGCGTTGCTCGGTCATCACCTCTACGCCGTACTCTTTTACGTGCTCTTCTAGGCTAGCTACCAGCTTAGGACCAGTGGTCGCTTTCACTGAGATGAAGTTTTCAATCGCCATTGTGTCCATTACTTGGCCACCAAAGCGGTCTGCAACCACACCTGTGCGAATGCCTTTACGTGCTGCGTAGATTGCTGCAGAAGAGCCAGCAGGACCACCGCCGACAACAAGAACGTCAAATGGTGCTTGCTTACTTAGGCTCGCCGCTTTTTTCTCAGCTGCGCCAGAATCTACTTTGTTTAGGATCTCAGCCAGAGACATACGGCCTTGGCCGAACAGTTCACCGTTGATGAATACGCTTGGTACCGCCATGATGTCGCGTGACTTCACTTCGTCTTGGAAGGCTGCGCCATCAATCATGGTTGTTTTGATTAGCGGGTTGATTGCTGACATCATGTTGAACGCTTGCACAACTTCAGGACAGTTTTGGCAAGAAAGCGAAATGAAGATTTCAACATTCAGTGGCTGACCAAGGTTTCTGATCTGTTCGATAACATCGTCTTCAAGCTTGATAGGGTGACCGCCACTGTGTAGCAGTGCCAATACCAATGAAGTGAACTCATGACCCATAGGTAGGCCAGCAAAACCGATGCTTGTGCCTTTCTCGGTGTTCAGCACTTGCATGATTGGCTTGCGATCACTCGCGCTATCGTCACGGATAACCACAACTTTGTCAGAAAGTTCTGAGATGTCGTTCGCCAGCTTCTCTAGTTTGCTTGCTGTTTCGCTTTCATCCAGGCTAAGAACGAGCTTAACGTCATTTTTTAGGAATTCTAAGTATGTTTGCAGTTGCTGCTTCATTGCTTGGTCTAACATGATATGCCTACTTTTCTTTTCTGTTCGGGGGCGCTCTTTTGCGCTGATGGAGCTATATTGCCTTGACCATCACAATTGGTAAATTCGGACGTTTCTATTAGTTTGGTAGGTAAAACCTATCGATAATTGGAAAAACTTATTAAAGCCATCAAGGCGACCCAAAGTATTGAATAAAAACAAAAAACCACATCGCATGGATGTGGTTTTGAGAATTAAAGCGGCGCGCCAAAGCCCTTTAGGAGGCAGGCTAAGGCACGCCTGTAGAACGGGTTAGCAGATGCTTAGATCTTACCTACTAGGTCTAGAGATGGCGCTAGAGTCTCTTCGCCTTCTTTCCATTTAGCTGGGCAAACTTCACCTGGGTTGTTTGCAACGTACTGAGCCGCTTTAACTTTGCGTAGTAGGTCTTCAGCGTCACGACCGATGCCTTCAGCAGTGATTTCCATTGCTTGGATAACACCTTCTGGGTCGATTAGGAACGTAGCGCGGTCTGCTAGGCCTTGACCTTCACGCATTACGTTGAAGTTGTTTGTGATAGTGCCAGTTTGGTCGCCTACCATGAAGTACTCGATAGTACCGATTTTGTCAGAAGTGTCGTGCCATGCTTTGTGAGAGAAGTGTGTGTCAGTTGATACTGAGTAAACTTCCACGCCACGAGACTGAAGCTCTGCGTATTTCTCTTGTAGGTCTACAAGTTCAGTAGGACATACGAAAGTAAAATCTGCTGGGTAGAAAAAGAATACTGCCCACTTACCTTTCACGTCTTGCTCTGAGATTTCTACGAATTCGCCGTTTTTGAATGCCGTTGCGTTGAATGGTTTGATTTCTGTGTTGATCATGATTTTACTCTCTTTAATTTGTTGTTTTGACGCTGCCTTGCGTCGATGGAGATATATTGCCTCGACAGGCTCAGAGGGTAAATTCGGACGTTTCTATTGTTCTAATAGGAGATAGCTATCAAGTATGAAAGGCAAAAGCTATTGAAAGGTAAATCTAGTGATAGGTAAGTTCAATCAGCGCTGTGAAGGTTGATTTGAGATGACGGAAACAGAAAGCCTCGACTCAAAGAGTGAGTCGAGGCTTGTGTAATCTGTTGCTATGGACGGCTAGCGTTTTTCGATAAACAGTATGACTTCGCCGACCTTGAAACCGAACTTGGACATTTCGGTTTTGTTGAACAGGCGCTTGTCGTCCATTAAAAACATCCAGTCATCTAGCGTGACTTCATACATTGAACCGTCGACTTCGATTTCTAGCGTGTATTTCCAGTAAAGGGCAGAGCCTTGAGTTTCACCATATGCTTCCCCTATTACGTCTCCTGCTGTGCCTGTGTAGGTGTTATCGCCAGTTTTAACCAGCTTCCAGACTCGAGTTGAACGTTCACCATCTGCGAAGCGAAACCACTCTTTGATTTCACCCTGTTCGCCTTGCCACTCTGCCACTAAATCCGCTTCAAAACGTCGCAGTAGATTACCAGAGCGATCGAGCACCATGCCATAAGCGATGAGGTCGCCGTCGAAGAACTGTTCGAGCTTGAGTTCAGGTGTGGTGCCCGTATGTTCGGATAAATTGGCAGAGCCACACCCTATTAGAAGAGAGCAAAGTAAAAGAAGCCATCCTGTTTTCATTCATTGTGTCCTGTTTTATTTATTGAGACCTAACAACTGCTGGCGGAGTTTCGGTTCCGACGTGTTTTCTGACAGCCAGATAGAGAGAAAGGCTTGTCCAAATTGGGTATCGGTAATGGTGCCGATAGGTTGTTCGTCGAAATAGAATTGGCTCTGCTGGTTTTCTGAAACGCGAATGGTCAGAGTGCTGCCCTGTTTTACGTTCGGCCACATTTCGTAGAGTGGAGCGATCCAGCTCTTAATTTTACTGTCTGAGTAGCCCAGTTTTTCCCACTGATCCTGCGTTGCATCGACTAGATCTTTGCTATCAATGTCGCGGTAGTATTCGATTTTCAGTGCTTGCTCTGAGCGAGTAGGTGTGGTGTACAGCTCAGCGTTGTAGAGGGTCCAAAAGAGATAAGTCATCTCTCCCTCGCCCTGCTTATTCAAATCACCGACGGGAGAGGCGTTAGCGGCGTTGTGGAAGATAAGTGCACTGCACGCAAACAGGGTTGCAAGCGCTGACAGTAAGTAACGCTTCCATTGCGAATGAGGGTGGCGCTGAGCTTTAGCACGACCCTGTGATGAATAAGCCATAAGTCACCTCGTTGTCTCCGCCATATTAGGCTTGTTTAGATACGAGTAGCCGACCACTAACAAGGGAATTACTAACCCCCAACTGACTGCAAGCGTGGATAACACCCACACATCTGGCCATGTGGACTGAAGCGCACCTGCCTTGATGCCGCCCCAGTAGCTACTAGTACCTCCTACGAAGCCGAGGAGAATGAGGATCACTTTCGGACATTTCATTAGCCAATTGAGGCTATGGTTAAAGCTGATTAAGAACATCACCCATAAGCAGGCGAGCCACACCGGGAACCAAGTTTGGTTAGCGATATTTGGGTGTGCTGAAAAGGCGCCAAGACCAATCATTAAGCTATCGAGAAGCAGACCGATTGGTAGCAAGAGTAAAACTCTGAGGTCGTCACGACGAGTGGGTGAAAGAAGAAAATGCAGCGCCACCAATAGTGGCGCTATAAAGACGGCTTGCTCGGTAAAGAAAGCACTGCTTACCCAAGTGGCTTGAAACAGAACAAGGTTAATAATCCAGAACCGTTTCATCTTTTGCTCCATAGTAGCGAGGCTTACGCGCCACAATGTGATGAGTGCTGATCACGCGTTCAAGGAAGGCGCCTTCGCAGTAGCAGAAATAGAAGGTCCACAATCGCTTGAACTCTTCTGAATACCCTAGGCTGTGCAGTTCATCCCAGCTCTGCTCAAACGCGACATTCCAATCGTTTAGCGTGCGCGCGTAGTGTAAGCCGATGTCGTCAATTTCTTGGACGACAAGATCGGTGCTCTGTGCAAGGTGACCCGTCATGACAGCAACAGAGGGTAGACAGCCGCCTGGGAAGATATATTTCTGAATGAAATCGACCCCTTTACGGTATTTCTCATAACGCCCATCTGCGATGGTGATCGCTTGTATCAACATCTTGCCTGTTGGCTTGAGAAGCTGAGAGCAGGTAGTAAAGAAGGTTTGTAGAAATTCATGACCAACCGCTTCAATCATCTCGATAGATACCAGCTTGTCGTATTGGCCTGATAGGTTGCGATAGTCCTCTTTAAGCAGAGTAATCTTGTCGCTTAGTCCAAGGGCCTCAATGCGCTGCTTGGCAAGTTCGTGCTGAGCATCAGAGATAGTCGTGGTTGTAACGTGGCAGCCGTAGTTTTGCGCCATAAATATCGCCAGTCCACCCCATCCAGTGCCTATCTCAACCACGCTGTCTTCTTCTGTTAACTCTAAGCGTTCACAAATGGTACGCATCTTATTTTGCTGAGCGTCTGCGAGCTGGGTAGCTTGTTCACTGTAAATGGCTGAAGAGTATTGCATTGATGGGTCTAGGAAGCGTTCGTAAAGCTCATTGCCAATATCGTAGTGAGCCAGGATGTTACGCTTCGAGCCTTGCTCTGTATTGGCGTTCTGCTTTCTCAAGAATAAGTTTTTAATCTTGGATAGCCACTGTGTCTTGTCATCTAGCTCGTCGAGTTGCTGTTGGTTGCGAGCCATGATTTGAATGACACGAGTTAGGTGTGGACTTGTCCATTTGCCGTCAATGTACGCCTCTGAAGCGCCAATACTGCCGTTGAGGACAACGTCTTTAAAGAAACTAGAATCGTGAATGACAATCTCGGCGTGAAGGTTGGCTTCTCGGTCACCAAATATTGAATGCTCATCTCCTTCGATGACTTCGAGCTGGGCTCCCTGTAAGCGTTCCAGAATAGTGAAAATAAGGCTTCGATACTTACAGTTTTTGTTCAGCACTGCGGTTTGAGGCTGCTGCTTGATGTTGTGATTTTGTTTGGCAAGCTGTTCCATGTAGACCTCGCTGAGAAAATTCTCGTCTTAGTTAATTCTTGTATTGTGGTGGCTTGGAAACTGAGTTTGGGTGCGAGATAAAGGGCACCTTTTTAATGAACAGTTTCAAAGCCTGATAATAAATGCCTAGCACAACCTTAGTGGTCATGGCCGGAGTTCGAATCAGTGTTTGTCGTATATCACTGGCTTTCATCGGTTGTTTTTCGAGTGCCAAAGTGGCGTCAAATACCTTCTTGTCTCCGGGATATTCCTCGTCCCTATGATTTTCAATGTGGACTAAAGTGCGGCGTGATGGAGGCTTGATCTTCCAATGGTACGTCATGTCTAAATCCATAAATGGTGACACGTGGAAGTCTTTCTTCGCCTTCAACTCTTGCTGCATGTCTATCAAATAATAGTGTCGTTCACGCCAAGGAGTGTTGCTTACCTCAGCCAGCATGTAACGGCACTCCAAATTTTCGTCAAAGCAAAAGAAGCAGTTGATTGGGCTAAAATAAATCCCGAAACAACGGCACTGTGCGAGCATGGTGACACGGTTGGATTCGCTCCATTGACCGCCCAGTGATTTCACTTTGAGAGCTATACGCTGCTTTAGAGTTTTTGGTTCAATGCTGTTTTGTGTTTTATAGCTATTTGACGTTTTATCATTGATTTGCGATTCATGATTGCCTAAAGACTCATCTCCGTTGAATGTCTTCTCCGGAACATAATCTGTCTCAACAAAGCGAATGGGGTTGAACCAACGGGTACCGAAGACCAAGCTACGCGCTGTTGTCTGCTCGATCTCATCCAAATCAAGTCCCATCATATACAGCTGATAGCTAAACTCGTGGGTAATGGCACCGAAACGGCGGTGCCTTACGTTGCCCCAGTAGATGCCACTGCGTTCGGTGTTTTCATCAAAGTGGCGAGTTACCGTGCTCATAGTTCTAGTCCAAAGCGTTTGGTCACGTCGAGTGCACTACGCACACCATCTTCATGGAAGCCGTTGTACCAGTACGCACCCGCAAAATGAGTGCGATTGTGCCCACACATGGTTTCACGCTGCTGCTGCGCTTGAACGGTATTGGAGTTAAGCACTGGGTGATGGTAGACAAACTGACGAATGATCTTATCTGGGTTAATGGCATCGCTCTGGTTGAGGGTGACACAGAAGGTGGAATCGTCTTCAATCCCTTGCAAAATGTTCATGTTGTAGGTGACACAGGCTGGTCGCTTGCTGTTGCCATCTAACATGTAGTTCCAACTCGCCCACGCTAGCTTGCGATCCGGTAGTAACTTAGTATCGGTGTGAAGCACCACTTCATTGCGGCTGTATGGGATTTCACCCAATACCGTTTTCTCTTGTTCAGTCGCGTCACCGAGTAGCGCCAGAGCTTGGTCAGAGTGACATGCGAAGATCACTTCATCAAAAATCTGTATGTCACCAGATTCAAATTCGATAGCGACTTCACTTTCATAGCGGGTCACCTGCTTGATGTGGCTGTTGAGCTGAACGGGTTTAGATAGGCGAGATAGAATAACATCGACGTAGGAGCGTGAACCTTTTGGAATCACATACCATTGCGGCCTATTGGTGATATCGAGTAACCCGTGGTTGAAAAAGAATTGGATAAAGAACTTAAGTTCGAATTGTTCCATCTCTTCTAGGCTGGTGGACCAAATAGCCGCACCCATAGGAAGTATGTAGTGTTGGCTGAAAAAGTCTGAAAAGCGGTAGTGATTTAGGAAATCGCCCAAGGTTTCATCTTCGGTAAACTGATGGTTTTGAAAGCGTTCCTTGCACAGTTTGTTGAATTTGATGATCTCAAGAATCAGGGTCCAAAACTGCGGCTTTAAGATGTTGCTGCGCTGAGCGAACAGTGAATTGATGCTGTGACCGTTGTACTCAAACTGAGTACCAGTGTTGTGAACACTGAAGCTCATCTCTGTTTCCTGACGATCGACGCCAAGCTGTTCGAGCAGCTTGTTGAAATTAGGATAGGTGCGGTCATTAAAAACAATGAAGCCAGTGTCGATAGAAAATGCCTTGCCTTGGTGTTCAATATCGACAGTGGCTGTGTGCCCGCCTACATAGTCATTTTTCTCAAAAACCGTGATGTCGTGGTGTTTATCTAATACGTGTGCGCAAGTGAGTCCGGAGATACCGGAGCCAATAATGGCAATCTTTTTCATTGTTATACCATCCTTGAGGCAAGCTTATGCCAAACCGACTTGGGTAAAAATCGCAAGCACTTCATGATGAAGATAAACCTGCGAGGAAAATCTACTTCGCTCTTTCCTTGTTCGAGTCCACTGATGATTCTTTGAACGGCTTGTTCGCTACTTATAATCATAGGCATAGCGAACGTATTTCGCTCGGTTAGTGGTGTATCTACGAAACCAGGATGAACGATAGAAACGTGAATATTGTGTGCTGCTAGGTCGACAGCCAGCGTTCTGCCTAAATAGGTCAATGCAGCCTTTGACGCTCCATAGGCTTCAGCTCTTGGTAATGGCAAAAAGCCTGCACTGGAGCTCACTAGAACGACTCTGCCCGCTGGCTTTATACATCTCAGCCAAGCCTCTAGGGCGTAGCCAATTGAGATCAGGTTAATGTTGATGACGCGTTCAAATAGCTTAGCGTCAAAGTTGACTGGGTCATCAATATACTCGCAATCCCCAGCGTTCAATATGACCATATCTAATGGTTCATCTGAAGTCAGGTCTGGGTAATTTTCGTAGTCCAGAAGATCAAAGCAAAGCGGATCAATATTATCTTGCTCATTGGTTAGCGAATCGAGCTTTTCTTGGCTACGACCACAAGCGATGACTGAATGTCCAAGTTGAGCGTATTTGATTGCTAGGTCTTGACCGATACCTGAGGTTGCGCCTGTGATAAGAATTCTCATGTTATTGACTCGCTCTGCGCTTGATGGACTTGATTGCACAGCCAAGAACTGGAATGTGCTCGTAAAGCATGGATCCCACGTCGAGATAGTCTCTGTGATAAATCACAAGGTCGTCTTTCATTTGAAGGTGAGAGTGTCCCTCAACGGTAATCGGCTTGCGTCCATTAAGCTGTTTGTGGGTAAATTCCATAGACCAGTAAACGGCGGCTTCTTCGCCAGACTCGAACGCACTGATGATCGTAAAGTTACAGCTGGCAACATTGGTGTAGATGTTCTCGAAGTAACGAGTTAGTGCGTCCAACCCGTTTACTTGATGAAGTGGATCTTTGAATTCAACCTGCTGGTGGTATACATCCTGTAATGCACCAAAGTCTTCAGTACCCAGCTGCCTATACATATCAAGAAAATTATCTAGCCATCGTGAATTTTCCATGGGTTCACTCTCACTTCCGTCTATCGTGCTATTTGTAAAAATCTAGGGCCCTTAACCGCGCTTCTTTGTGTTCAACGATAGGTCCCCAATAACGACTGTCATGTCCACTCTTGGTGATAAATGTGTGCGGAAAATGCACGTCTCTATCGGGAATGTTTTGCAGCTCTGGAAGATATTTACGGATGAAAACTCCTTTAGGATCAAACTTTTCACTCTGAGTTATCGGGTTGAAAATCCTAAAGTAAGGCTGCGCATCACAGCCGGTGCTTGCAGCCCACTGCCATCCGCCATTGTTGGCACTGTAATCACCATCAATCAGGTGCTCCATAAAGAAGCGCTCGCCCCATCGCCAATCAATCAACAAGTGCTTAGTTAAGAAGCTGGCGACGACCATTCGTAGACGGTTGTGCATCCACCCTGTTTCGAGTAGTTGGCGCATTGCTGCATCAACCAGTGGGTAACCGGTTTTCCCTTCACACCAGCGTTGGAAATCTTCTTGATTGTTGTGCCAGGTGAGTCCGTTGTATTTTTCTTGGAAGTTCTCGCCTTTCACTAACCTCGGATGGTGGAAGATCAGGTGTTTATAGAAGTCGCGCCAGATCAGCTCGTTGAGCCAAGAGAACTCAGCGCACTGGGTATCGACCAGAAGTTCTGGGTGTTCTTGAATCAATTGAATCGCCAACCAGCGAGGGCTAATCGCGCCAATGGCAAGATAAGGAGATAAGCCAGAGGTTCCCTTTATGGATGGAATGTCTCTATTGTTCGCGTATTGGTAGAGCTTTTCTGCAAGAAACTGAGGTACTACTTGACCTAGCACATCGTCGGCTAACGGCCAACGTGAAGAGTCTTCTCTCGGGAAATCAAAGTCGTATTCTCTCGAAAAGGTTTGTAGTTCTGGTTGCGGACTTTCTGAAGCAACCTTCGGATAGGGTGCGCAGTCTATACCAGAAGCTTGAACATACTTGAGCCACGCTTTTTTGAATGGGGTAAATACCTTAAACATCTCCCCCTGTTGATTGAGAACTCGTCCAACAGGAACAATGACGTCACAGTCAAAGGTGGTCAACGTGATGTCGAGGGCTCGTACTGCTTCATCTCTCTGTTGTTCGTCCACTTCTGGCTCAGAGTTAGCCAGTACTTGGGTGATGTTGTGCTCGAGGCAGTAGTTGGCTAGGGTGCTTGCTTGATCGTCAAAGTCGGAGGCTTTCAGGTGAACGAGCTCAATGCCAAATGACGCGAGTTGTTCTGATAGCAAGGTTAGGTGGCGGTATATGAAGTCAGCTTTGATCGGCGCTAAATGGTGTTGTTGCCACTGTTTAGGTGTAGAAATAAAAACGGCGTGGGTAGCGCCGTTTTCAATTGCAGAGACCAAAGCTGGATTGTCATGAACGCGTAGATCGCGTCGTATCCAGAGTAGAGTGCTCAATATCCGTATCTCAACTTAAGTTCTTGTGGGTGCGGGTTTAGATAAACCTGCGACTGTAAGTACTCGTTTGGGTACTCCATCAAATAGTGATTAATCAGCGTAAGTGGCACCAACAATGGGATAGTGCCTTCACGGAAATCGTTGATTTGTCGCGACAGCTCTTGCTTATGAGTGCTGCTAAGTTGCTTCTTGAAGTAACCTTGTAAGTGCTGAAGTGTGTTAGCATGCGTACCACGGTTAGCATGGTGTTGCAGTGCCGTCATTAGACCCTCAATATAGCGTTCAGCTAGCTCATTGATCTCTAAATCACTTTCACCCAATAGTTGGCCGAGTTCTTTGTAGCCTTCAACGTGGTGGCACATAACTAGGTATTTGTGAACGCTGTGGAACTGAATCAACTTGTGCTTAGTGATGCCTTCATCAACCAAGTCGAGCCATTTCTGGTACGTAAACACACGAGTCATGAAGTTTTCGCGAAGAATTGGGTCGTTCAAACGGCCGTTCTCTTCGATCGGCAACAATGGGTTATGATCCATTAGCTGCTTGGTAAACATACCAATGCCTGTCGATTCTGAGCCGCGACCGTGATGGTGATAGACCTTCACACGTTCCATACCGCAGGTCGGGCTTTTTTGACACACAATAAAGCCCGCAATGTGTTCGTTATTTTTTGCGTAGTTTTGCCCATATTCGATCAGCTCATTAGTGACATCACCAGTACCATCTGGGCGAGACACATGGATGACGTCGTCTAGCATTCTGGTCTGACGAATCGTTGGGCGAGGCGTTGGAAGCCCCACTCCCATTTCCGGGCACACTGGCTCTAACTCAACATAGTCAGCCAGATCGTCAGTGCAGAAACGAGAGCGTTTATGACCTGTATCGAATCTAACCTTGTGTCCTGCAACACAAGCGCTGATACCGATTTTTATTTTTTTGTCCATAGGTCAAATCCTTATAAACATTACTCAAGACGTTGTATATAAAATGGTATATTTATTAATGTTTTTCAATCACTAATAAATGAACTTGCCAATTGGGTTAAACAACTGACTCACACCTTTCGTAAAGTATAGAGCATCGCTTGAAACCGTTAGGCACACACAACCTTCCTTAGTAAAAGGTTGGTGCGTATGTTCACCATCTAACCAGATAAAATCGCCTTTATGATATTCGCCCATCTCGTCTTCAAAACTGCCTTCTAAAAGCAAGGTAATCTCAAAACCTTTGTGAGTGTGGCAAGGCACGGCGCCTTCTTTATCGATGTGCAGTAGGCTAGTGTGATGATCGCCATCTTCAAAGTCGAGACGTGCGCGGGAGATCTTGCCTAGATTGAGCCAATCTTTCCTCACCACTTGATTAAGTGCTCGTGGCAATTCAAATTCCGCGTCAGCGACTTTCACCAGCTGCGGTGAATGGTCTTCAGTAGCATCGATGCTAGCCAGCTGTTCATCAGCTGTGATCATATCGATAAGGCTCATGTCGAAGTCTGCTTGGATATCGTCATCGTTACCGTGAAGTACCGCATTGACCTGGTTCTCAATCAGCTCGTCAGCAATAACTTCTTCCGAGCCAAAGCTATCAGTTGCTGCAAGTTCGGTAAGGCGCATAACCTCAGCCTGGCACTGTTCACACATCTCTACATGGCTTGATACGATCAATGAGAGAGAATCAGGAAGTTCACCAGTGACGAAGTCTCTGAGTATTTCTGCTGTTGGGTGATGTTTAATCATGGTTCTGTTCCCCCATATGAAGCTTCAACTTGGCGAGTGCGAGTCTCAGTCTTGATTTCACTGTGCCGAGTGGCACTCCGAGTTGCTGCGCCAATTGTTCTTGAGACAGCTCTTGATAATAAACCCCTTCAACAATGGTTCGCTGCGCTGGAGGCAGCTTGTCTATTTGATTGCGTACATGGCGACTCATAAGATGGTCACTGTATTCGCTTTCATCATCGCTTGCTTCGGACAGTGCAGCATCGATCGGCCAGATATCGTCCGCGACATTCTGCTCTGCTTTGGCTTTCACTTTACGCAACATGTCAAAAGCAGCGTTGCGCATTACCGTATACACCCAAGTAGTTGCAGCGCCTTTCTCGCTATTGTAGAGATGCGCCTTTTTCCATACGTTAGTCATGGTGTCTTGTACCAGCTCGTTGGCGGAAGCTTCACTCCCCAGTTTGTTAATACCAAAACGTTTTATCTTGGGTGCGAAGAACTGAAACAGGCGCGTGAATGCCTGTTTGTCTCGATGAGATGCAACTAAAACTAGCCAGCTAGATAACTCTGGCGGCACTTTACTGTCTGGTACGATGACAGACTCCTTGGCTTTTTCGTTTTTTACTTTACCTAATTGCATAATAGACTAACCTTCATCCGGGTTTGAGCACATATACGGAGGAAAGTGATGATTAGATCAAACAAAAAGAAAAAAATTTTGAGCTAGTCGTTACCAGTAATTATTTGATTTAAAAAAGGAACCAAAGCTGGGAAGCTGGATGGCGAAGTGAAGCGCACTTTCTTCTCGATCGGAAGCGGCATCACCTCCAATAAACGTGCACAAATCCATTGTGGATCTTCGAAATTAGTGTGCGGGTAGAGTTCTCTGATCGCGTCGTGTTCTCTAAAAAGCTGAACTAGAAAATTACTGAATACTGGCGGAAGCTGACAATCCAGAGTCGGCCAATGAGGAAGTGTCTCAAAGTCTGCTTTCAAAAGGCCCGTGTCATCTCTTCGAGTGTTGAAGAGTCTAACCAATGACTCACCTTCCACATCGATTTCCAGTAACTTGTCGTCTGAGAGGTTGAAGTCGACGATTTTTACTTTAGTCCCCCAATCTTTAAGTGGACTGTTATTGCGGTTATCGTGGCTAGCTATGACAAAACCGTCTCCCTGAGCAGCGTGCGCTACCATGGTCAGATATTTTTGCTCGAAAATTCTCAGGCGTTGTCGACCGCCGGGGAGAATAAAGAGTGGCAATGGGAATATTGCGTAGTCGGTTTTTGTTTCCATAGAAAGTGTGCCCCAAAAAAATAAAAATGTATCAAACACCAAACTTTCTGTGATTCGTGAAGATTGGTTGTGATAGCTATACGCTACGCAATTTACTTTCGATCAAACTGCCACACGCTTCAGTTCATGAAGAGTTAAAGACAAATACGCTTTCTGTTAGAGCTGTCTAGAAAAACAACAATGGCACTCTCTATAGAGGGGAATTTTGAGTAGTATATGTAAGGCGGTTGATACCTATGCGTATCAAGTGAAAATTCGTTGAATGAGCTCAAATCATAGAAAACCCAAGGAATGGTCATGATTGTGATTTACGGAATCAAGGAACACATAAACCCAATCAAACAGCAGCTGTCGGACCTTTTACAGCTATGTTTAAATCGAGAGCTAGGCTTGCCAGATGACAAACGTGCCCACCGTTTTGTCCCGTTAGACAAAGAAGACTTCTTTTTTCCTCAAGGTCGTACCGAGGCTTACACTGTTATCGAGATCAACATGATGGAGGGGCGCACGGTCGAGACCAAAAAGCGCCTTATCAAAACGATCTTCAACGAAGCTGAGCGACAGTTGGGCTTATCACCGATTGATATCGAGATCACCATCAAGGAGCAGCCGTCACACTGCTGGGGCTTTCGCGGTATGACGGGTGATGAGGCTCAGGATTTAAAATACAAAATCAACGTTTGATGGTGCTCTTGCGAGAACGATAAATACTAAGCTTCTGGTTCTGCAACGCTTAGGTAACGATGCCAGTTTTCGCTCATGATTTGATAGTGCTCGACACAAAACTCTTTACGGTCTTTTAGATAGTCTTTTTCGACTTCATCAAGCAGGTTGCGGTGGCTGTCTGGATCGCTTCCGTACACCAAGCATAAAGTGGAGAAGTAGCGCTGTAGATCAAAGCTGTGTTCATCGATGTATTCGCCGAGGTCGTAATATTCAGGTCGATCTTCCGACTCATAAGCAAACAGGTCAGCGGCACTGATCGCAGCATCAGCTCCGTGTTCAACGTAATCAATCAATAACAGGGTCGCGAAGTTATCGGCCGCATCTTCTTCTTTTCCCAGAATCGGGATGTTTTGGTCAGCGATATAGGCGTGTGCCGCTTCGTGCAACAAGGTGTGAAGTACGGTGTCGACCGCGCCTGCTTCCGCTGTTTTGTCGTACTTCTCTTGATACTTGTTTTTCTCGAAATAGTTTACAGACTCAGAATAGAACTGATACGGCATGTGAATCGTATGCGTGCTGGGATCGTAAAGTGGGCCTTCTTCACCACCGTATTCGACCACAAGCGGAGAATTGAACGGGAAAAGCTGCTCAGAGAGGTCAACCAGAGTATCGTTTACGCCACTGTTTTCGATAGCCGTTTTTAGCTCAGATTCTAATGCGTTGGCTGGCGTTTGATATTTAATCGTTACGTTTTGAAGAGGCGTTGTTTCGGCTGACACATAAGTCGTGGCAAGTAATGCGCATGCGATACCACTGCTAATCACAGTCTTCCCAATGTTTTGCATAGTGCTGTCCTATTCTGGGGGCGTTTTAGTTGAGGATTTTGAGCCCATTGATCGTTTGTCAGTGTAGGCTATATTTAGCTTCGTGTGTATTTCGAAGATAAATTTCGGTTCGCGTTAACCCTTGTGCTATACTCCGCGCCCCAATCCGCATTGGCTTGCTTAATTTTAGGAAATTATTATGAGTGCTAAAAACGAACTTCAACAAATTAACAACCGTCTAGACAAGTGTCGCCACAAGTTAGCGGCTGCTAAGGCTCGTAATGATCGTCCAGTTGTTCGTCAATTTGAAGACGAAATCAAAAAGCTAACCAAGAAAATCGCACAGCTTAAACACAAGCAAAGCTACGATGTAAACAAAGAGCGTAAAGCACTGCTAGATATGCCTTTTAGCCGTGAAATTACTAAAGCTGAGCAAGCGGACATGGGTAAACTGAAAAAGTCTGTAAAGGGACTCGTAGTTGTTCACCCAATGACGAAGATCGGTAAAGAACTTCGTCTAGAGGTTATGACTGGTTACGCACCGAAAAAATTCTAATTACCTACGCTGGTAATGAAAGAGGAGCTATCAATAGCTCCTTTTTGCTTTTTTAGGTTTCCAGAACGATAGTTAACGTTAAAAGTTTCCAAATGTCATAGTGAATTTTTCGAGGTGATTGCGGTCACAAAATACCCTAGACCTCGCTTAAATTGACCTAGTACTAACATCTTGGTTGTCTTTCACACTATTGTGGAGCGTTTTCTAAACTCACTATCTCACCATTTGCATAAACACAGGTAGAGCAGCACCAAAACTACAGATAAAACTAGACTCATTAGGGAAGATGAGGAACGTAAAAATATAGAGGTGATATGAATCATTTAATTTCAATAGGGCCACTAGAATCTTTCCTAATCGCGATTAGCGTTTTGTTTCTAGGCCATTTTGTAAACGCAAAGCTCCCGGTTCTTAAAAAGTACAATATCCCAGAACCCATTGTCGGCGGCTTAATCGTAGCGCTTGCAATCACAGGCCTTCATTTCAACGGCATTGATCTAGAGTTCTCTCTACCGTTGCAAAACACATTCATGCTGATGTTTTTCGCAACCGTTGGTCTAGCTGCGAACTATACCCAGTTGATGAAAGGGGGCGCAAAGGTGTTCTTGTTCCTTGCTGTCGCGTCGGTGTACATCATTATTCAGAATGGTGTTGGCGTAACCTTGGCGACGGGGTTGGGGCTAGACCCACTGATGGGCCTCATCGCAGGTTCGATTACTCTATCTGGTGGACATGGAACGGGTGCGGCTTGGTCTCAAACCTTCGCTGATACTTACGGCATCGCTAATACGCTTGAAATCGCAATGGCATCGGCGACCTTTGGTTTGATCATCGGTGGTTTGATTGGTAGCCCAGTTGCACAGAAGCTTATCGATAAAAACAGCTTAGAGTCTGAGTACGGTACAGGCACTCATACCCATGAGCGTTTCCCTGAACTTGTGACGTACAACGAGTATGAAGAAGACAAAGTAACAGCCAAGAAGGTGATTGAAGTTCTGTTTATCCTTCTTATCTGTATTACTGGTGCTAAGTACTTAGAGCAGTGGGTATCGACCTTTGAAATCAAATGGCTGATGATTCCAGACTTTGTCTATGCGCTGTTTATCGGTGTGTTCATTACCAACGTATTTGAAGTCACTAAACTGCATAAAACAGACAGTGAAACGGTTGATATTCTAGGTACAGTGTCGCTTTCTCTGTTCTTAGCAATGGCATTGATGAGCCTAAAACTATGGAATATCTTTGACCTTGCAATCCCGTTCTTGGTGATCTTGAGTGTGCAAGCGGTCGTGCTGGGTTTGTTCTCGTACTTCGTAACATTCAAAGTGATGGGTTCAAACTATGATGCTGCGGTGATGTCGGGTGGCCACTGTGGCTTCGGCCTAGGTGCAACACCAACCGCGGTTATGAACATGGGCTCGCTGGTGAACCGATTTGGACCATCGCCACAAGCCTTCATGGTGGTGCCGATTGTGGGTGCGTTCTTCATCGACATCGTTAACTTGATCATCCTTCAAGGCTACATCTCGTTTATCGGTTAATGTAATAATTGCAGTCACTGTTTTAGACAGGCCTTTAAAAGAAAAGCTCCACGTTACGCGTGGAGCTTTTTTTGTAGGTCTGAACTTGGAGTTAGTAACAAAGTAAGGGATTGTTAAGTGCAGTGCTTACAGGCACTTACACCACAATATCGCCAGCCATGTTACCTTAGAACTTCATTAGATTTGTAACTCGGAATCGCTCTTCTTGAGTTAGTTGTGGGGCTGTTCGGCTTGGGTTTGAACAGCCCATTTTTTTATCTTCTTATTACTTATGTTGCTAGTTAGAGCTAGGCGATTTGTAGCTCGCGAAACAGGTTAAAGGAAGAAGATGAATCCTCACCGGTTACAACAAATCCCACTATTTTATCTTTGTCATCAAACGCTCGTGCAATGATGCCAGTTGGTTTGATGCTGGCCTCCCAACGCGCGTCTGTTGCGAACTTTCCAGAAAATAGGATCGGGTATTTAGGTGTTTTTACCTTGGTCATCATGTGCGGCAGTGCGAGTTTACTCGATTGACCAAGCAGTTGCTTCGCGAGCACGTTGGCCGACAAGATCGCTGGTTGTAAGTAAGCGCGTATTTGCCCTTCAATCTCGGCACAATCACCAATCGCATAGACATCAGCTGCGCTGGTCTGCAGCTGTTCATCCACCAAAATACCGCGTTGAGTCACGATACCCGCTTGCTGAGCCAACGCAATATTCGGTTTAAGCCCAGCAGCAACGATCACCTCATCAACTTCCAAGGATTGTTTCTGTTCATTGGCGGCCGATGTCGGAGACTCCAGCCACAATGTCTTGTTGGCTTCGTTATCCACTATTTCAGCTGCCTGCAAGTTGGTTTTAATTCGCACCCCTGCATCGTTTAGAGCGTTTTCCAATTCTCCAGCAATGAACCTAGGCAGCAAACTCGCCAGTAGTGATGGAGCAGGCTCTACAATAGTGACCTGTTTCCCTGATGATTGCAGATCGAGTGCGAGCTCGACTCCGATCAGTCCGCCACCGATGACCGCAACGCGATTAGCTGTTTGAAGCCTCTCGTGGCCTTGCGAGAACTCTTGCAAACTGTTCATGGTTAACAGCGAGGCTTTATGCTCTGCTAATGCTGGTGGCACAAAGGTATTCGCTCCGGTTGCCAGCACCAATTTGGAATAGCTATAGCGCTCGCCATGCTCAGTGATCAGCATGTGTTCGTCAGTATCCAGTGAGGTGACGCGCGTATTGGTGATCATGGATACACCATGCTTTTGCTCAAGCTGCTCTGCAGTATGTGTGACCAAATCACTTGGACACTGCTTTTCACTGAACACGTGCGACAGACTTGGTTTGTTGTACTCAACCCCCTGGTCTGCAGTGATGACCGTGATTGGCAGTCCGGTATCACTATTTCGTATCATTTTAATAGTTTGTAGGGCAGCGAAGCCGCTGCCGATAATAATGATGGGGGCCATGTTACACCTCTACAAACACTTCTTTGCCTAAGTGGCACTCTGGACACAGGAAGCTATCGGGTACCTGCTCCCAAGGTGTGCCAGGAGCGACATCTTGGTTGGGCTCGCCCTGTTTAGGATCGTAAACCCACTCACAAACCGTGCAGCGCCAGCAAGTACAGTCGTCGGCATGGGGAAGGCGCTGCTCTGTTTGCTCACCTTGTTCAGTTTGCTCAGACATAGGAGTGTCAACTTGCTCAGATGTAGGAGCTTCAGTTTGCGTGTCCGATGCTTCTAATCGAGTTACTTGCTGCTCGACGACTTTAGGCTGGTTGTACGATTCATCTTGGTTCCAGACCTCGGCCAGAGTTGCACCGTAATCAATACACTGACGCAGAGCATCGGTATCTGGCTTCCAATGGATGTGTTGTGGTGGGCTCACCTCAAAGTTTGCCTCACGCAAGCGATGGTCAATGCGCTTAACCGCACCACCAGTCCAGCCTGATGAGCCAAAGGCGGCGGCTTTTTTATCTGCAAAGCGCAGGCCATGCATCTCCTCTAGCAAGGCGGCGATCTGCGGCATCATCACGTTATTCATCGTCGAAGAGCCAATGAGCACGCCCTTAGAGCGGAAGATATTGGCGAGAATATCGTTTTTATCATGCTTCGAAATATTGAACACTTTAATCGCAGTGTCAGGGCTACCTTGACGAATACCCTTGGCGATAGCGTCGGCCATCATTCGAGTGTTGTTAGACATGGTGTCATAAACAATGGTGATGCGATCTTCTTTGTAGGCTTTCGACCACTCATAGTATTGCTCGACAATCTGCGTAGCGTTATCGCGCCAAATACAACCATGTGAAGTGGCGATCACATCGATCGGCACACCAAGGCTCAATACTTCTTCAATTTTGGCTTTTACCAGAGGGGCGAACGGCGTCAAGATGTTCGAGAAGTAGCGTAAACACTGTTCGTGTAGCTCTACTTGATCAAGTTGGTCGTTGAATAGGCGTTCGTCGCAGTAGTGCTGTCCAAAAGCGTCATTACTGAATAGCACTTCATCACCCGTGAGGTAGGTTGCCATAGAGTCAGGCCAGTGCAGCATTTTCATTTCAACGAAGATAAGCTGTTTACCGTTACCAATGTCTAGGGTATCGCCCGTTTTCACGGTGCGGAAGTTCCAGTCAGGCTGGTGGTGGTGGCCTACGATCGAGTTAACGCCCGCTTCAGTACAATAAACAGGTGTGTTAGGAATTTTAGCTAACAGCGCTGCGAGTGCTCCAGAGTGATCTTCTTCGGCGTGCTGACAGATGATGTAGTCGATCTCATTAAGGTCGATCTCCATCTCTAGGTTTGCGAGGAATTGATCTGTAAACCTGTGGTCTACGGTATCAACCAGCACGGTCTTCTCTTCACGAATCAAGTACGAGTTGTAACTTGTCCCTTTATTCATGTGGTACTCTTTGCCGTGGAAATGCTCTGTTTCCCAGTCGTGAATACCAACCCAGTGGACATTTGATTTAACGTGAATTGTCATAACGATAGTACCTTATATGAATGTTTCTAAGGTCTGTAGTGCATCAGTTGTGCCATGTTTTTAAGTCGTTGATAAATTTTGATTTATTAATTCTTTTGGTTCTATTTTGAGTCTAAATGACTCTGAGTGTTTTTGAGTCTAAATAAATGCTATATGTCTTTTAGACTTGGGGTGGGGATGCGATTTTTTCTTCATATAGCGTTAATGTATTTTGCCTTATTCTTTATTTCCTTTCTTCCAAATACAAAAAAGGCCAGACGTGTGTCTGGCCAAATAAAGCAGTGCAGTGTGCGATTTTTAATCGCGAGTCTTAAAGACGGATTATAGCGTCTCTACAACTTGTTCTAGTGCTAGGCGTGCCTTTGGTAGGCCGTGGTTGTAGTCTTCGCCATCTTTGTGGTAACCGATAGCCAGTGCAACGTCTACAACGTGACCTTCTAGCTCTTCAGCGAATTTCTCACCGATAAGTGCTGAATCCACACCTTCCATTGGAGTCGATGCAATACCTAGACGTGCTAGTGTGTGTAGGATGTTACCTAGAGCAATGTAAACCTGAGCTTTAGTCCAGTTGCCGTTGAAGCCTTCTTCGTCAGTATTCATGTCTGCGAATGCGTAAGCACCCATGAACATGTCGTACATGTCTGCAGGAAGGTGACCAGAACTTACTTCAGCGTCTACACGCTTAGCAAATTTCTCTTTTGTGAATTTAGGGTCGTGAGCAAAAAGAATTGTGTGAGATGCTTCTTTCGCATGCGGTTGGTTAAACTGGTGCATGTTCTCGAATGTATCATGGAAGCGTTGTTTTGCTTCGTCACTCTCAATGATGATGAATTTCCAAGGCTGAGAGTTAATAGAAGATGCAGATAGACGCAGCGCTTCTTTGATGATTTCCATATCTTCCGCAGAGATGCGTTTGTCAGCATTGTATTTTTTAGCAGTGTAGCGAGTGTTCAAATCTTTGATGATTGGATGAGTCATGTTGGCTCCTAGTATCTATATGAATAAATGTTTTAGGGTTTAATGTTCAGTAACGTCAACAATAAACGGACAACCTAACTGGTCATCGAACATGCCCCAATGATCGAGAATCTGCGGTAGCTCAAATCGATGGGTGTAAGATAAAGGAACTCTCGAAGGAGAAAAATAGCGAAGATCTCAAATGACTATGGACTATAGTGTCCATAATCATGTGAGCTATGTTGTGTTATGCGTGCTACAGAAAGCCGAAAGCGACTTAATAGGCCTTAATGCCGAATTGTCGTAGAAGCGGAGGGAGCACACTATCGAGGTTAGGAATATCTTCTGGGTAGATTTCTATTAGATCGAAGCCGTGCTCTTTATAGACTTTCTGTGTCGTTTCTTTTTGCTTGTTGTCTATGGCGCCTTTGTCACTTCCCCAAAACTGGATATAGACCTTGCCCGAGGGTAAATAGAAATCACTGACGATTTCGGTTGCGATAGGAAGCGGACGCTCATAAGCATGGACGACACCTGCCATATAAAGCCAGTTATCGATGATAAGCTCACCCTTTGAACGAACATAGTGCCCATCCAAGGTGCGATGCTTGGCTTCAAATTTTTGTCTAAAGCTAGAGAAAGAGACATCGGTTGAATGGCTTTCAGCATCTTTACCGAGAAACTCAACCACAGACTGTTTCAAGCGTTTGTTCTTCGCCACAGTATCGTGCCAAACCACAAAGGCGTTATTGGTGGCCTTGTCCTCTCTCTGTTCTCCGCCAACCTTTAGTCCGGTATTGGTAATGTGCCATCCATCGTCTTCACGGCGAATCCAGCCCAACTCATTGAGGAGTAGATTAATCTTTTTGGCACTTAACTGGAGGGACTGGCCCAGCTGCGTCGCTGTTAGGGTAGTTCCTGCTGTAGAAGCGGTATCGATCAATAGGTTTTGTGGCCAAACGATAAATTGCCCAAACTTTGTGTGATCGACATATTCGCCCCCAAACGCTTCACCACGTTCGGTCAATACCCATTTATCTCCACCACGCACAATATAACCAGCACTCTTTAATTGGCTAAAAAGAGTTTTAGGTTCTAGGTCTTTCAGCTTGGCAAGCGCTGATGTTGATAGCTTATCTGATGTCATAAAGGGCACTCTTGTGAACCGTCGGTATCTGAAGTGTTTAGCAATCCTCTTTATATCATTAATTGTAAAGAAGGAGAGTAGGAGTTCTGGTGAACTGTGGCACTAAATTTCAATTAGCGTTCAAAGTTACCCATACGCCAGTTGTGTAATTAAATTACATAAGTGGCAATTTAACTCACTTAGGTGCATATGAAATGAACTTGGTATGCTGTGTTTTTAATCTCTGAACTATGCTTAATTGAGCTCTCTTAATTAAAGTGTGATCATGATCGCTATTTATTTTTTGTTGCTCGAGGTTAAAGTGTGATCTATATCCTGTCTAATTGATATTTATTCTCATTAAGTTGGCGGTGTAATTTAGATTCAGCCTATTTTTGTGATCAAAGTCATTACTGATAACTCCTTGTTGTTTTTTGGGTGTGACCTAAATCACTAAATTGGCGTCAGCGTGCGTTTTAAAAATCTTGTGTTAGATTTTACTCAACTTTTGAGCACACACTTTCGGTCATTTGACCAACCAATACACAACGGGGTTCTACCTATGTTATCACCAGAAGCTAAGATCAAGGTTCAAAACTTTGGTCGATTCTTATCCAATATGGTAATGCCAAACATCGGCGCATTCATTGCGTGGGGTTTCATTACTGCACTATTCATTCCAACTGGTTGGCTTCCTAACGAAACGTTAGCGTCTATGGTTGGCCCGATGATCACTTACTTGCTTCCGCTACTTATCGGTTATACCGGTGGTAAAATGGTTGGCGGCGACCGTGGTGCGGTTGTAGGTGCTATCACAACTATGGGTGTTATCGTAGGTACGGACATTCCAATGTTCATGGGTGCGATGATTGTTGGCCCTCTAGGTGGTATCGCAATTAAGAAATTCGATGAAGCTGTTCACGGTAAAGTGAAAAGCGGCTTCGAAATGCTAGTGAACAACTTCTCTGCCGGTATCATCGGTATGATCTGTGCGATTATCGCTTTCCTAGCAATTGGTCCTGCAGTAAAAGTTCTTTCTGGCGGTCTAGCTGCTGGTGTTAACGCAATGGTTGAAGCTGGTGCACTTCCTCTAGCATCTATCTTCGTTGAGCCTGCGAAAATCCTATTCCTAAACAACGCAATCAACCACGGTATCTTCTCTCCTCTAGGTATTCAACAGTCTGAAGAGATCGGCCGTTCAATCTTCTTCCTAATCGAAGCGAACCCAGGTCCAGGTCTAGGTCTACTACTAGCTTACATGGTGTTTGGTAAAGGTAGCGCGAAGCAGTCTGCTGCGGGTGCATCTATCATCCACTTCCTAGGTGGTATCCACGAAATTTACTTCCCTTACGTTCTAATGAACCCACGTCTAATCTTAGCGGTAATCGCAGGTGGTATGGCTGGTGTATTCACGAACGTAATGTTCAGCTCGGGTCTAATCTCTCCAGCGTCTCCGGGTTCTATCTTCGCAATCCTACTGATGACACCAAAAGGTTCTTACATCGGTGTGATTCTATCGGTTATCGCAGCAACAGCAGTATCGTTCGTAGTCGCGTCAATTCTTCTAAAAACATCAGCGCAAGATGACAACGAAGATTCACTAGAGAAAGCATCAGCACAAATGAAAGACATGAAAGCGTCTTCTAAAGGTGCAACAACAGGTGCAGACATCAACCTAGCAGACGTGAAAGCAGTATACGTAGCATGTGATGCGGGTATGGGTTCAAGTGCAATGGGCGCAGGTCTACTTCGTAAGAAAGTAGATGCAGCGGGCCTAGATATCACAGTAACCAACTATGCGATTAACAACCTGCCAGCGGATTCACAAATTGTAATTACGCACAAAGATCTAACGGACCGTGCACGTAAAACAATTCCAGGTGCAATGCACATGTCTCTAAGCAACTTCCTAGATGGTGCGGTTTACGACAACTTGGTAGCAGAGCTTGTTGAGGCACAAAGCGGTGACGCAAAAGCAGCACCTGCAGCAGCGCCTGCGCAGGAAGAGTCAAAAGAAGAGGGTCTAGCACTAACTAGCGATGCAGTATTCCTTGGTCTTAAAGCGACAGACAAAAACCAAGCAATCAAGTTTGCCGGTGAGCAACTAGTAAAACTTGGCAACGTAGCACCTGAATATGTCGATGGCATGTTCGCTCGTGAGGAACTGGTTTCAACTTACCTAGGTGAGTCTATCGCAGTACCGCACGGCACGATTGAAGCAAAACAGCACGTACAAAAGACCGGCATCGTATTCTGTCAGTACCCAGAAGGTATTCAGTGGGGTGAAGACGAAGACGATATCGCGAAGATGGTAATTGGTATCGCGGCTCAAGGTGATGAGCACAACATGGTACTGATGGCTATCACGAATTCACTTGATGACGAAGAAGCAGTGGAACGCTTGCAGAACACCACTAACCCAGAAGATGTTCTGAAGATTCTAAACGGACAATAAGAAGCTTTAAGTCAAGCTCCTGAGTGAACCGAGGCCAGTCCCCCCTGGCCTCATTTTCCCAGTCTAGATAGCTCACGGTTTAGAAGTATGTTGTTGAACCGTCATCTATACAGATTACATAGTTAAAAGGTCTAAAAATTATGAAAGCGTTACATTTCGGTGCTGGTAATATCGGTCGTGGTTTCATTGGTAAGTTGCTTGCTGACGCAGGTCTTGAAGTCACGTTTGCAGACGTTAATGAGACTGTGGTTAATGCGCTAATCGAGCGTAAAGAATACCCAGTTAAGATTGTTGGCGAAGAGTGTGTTGTTGAAGTAGTTAAGAACGTAACAGCAGTAAACTCAGCGACAGGCGCAGTGGTTGACTGTATCGCTGAATCAGACCTAATCACAACGGCTGTTGGCCCTACTGTATTAAAGATCATCTCTAAGTCGATCGCACAGGGTATTGAGAAGCGTGCAGCTGCAGGTAACACTGCACCAATGAACATCATCGCGGCTGAGAACATGGTTCGTGGTACTAGCCAGCTTAAAGCGGCTGTGCTGGAGCACCTATCTGATGAGATGAAGGCGTTCACTGAAGAGAACATCGGTTTCGTTGATTCAGCGGTAGACCGTATCGTTCCGCCAGCAGAAGCGGGTGAAACAGATCCTCTAGCGGTAACTGTTGAAACGTTCAGCGAGTGGATTGTAGACGAGACTCAATTCAAAGGTGAGATTCCAAACATCCCAGGTATGGAATGCACAGATAACCTAATGGCGTTTGTTGAGCGTAAGCTATTTACGCTAAACACGGGTCACCTTGTTACGGCTTACCTTGGTGTACTTGCTGGTCTTGAGACAATTAAAGACTCTATCGAAAACGATGAGATCCGTGCGCAAGTAACAGCAACAATGGAAGAGAGTGGTGCGGTTCTAATCAAACGCTACGGCTTTGATCCAGAAGCTCACGCAGCTTACATCCAGAAGATTCTAGGTCGTTTTGCAAACCCATACCTTCGTGATGAAGTGGACCGTGTTGGCCGTCAACCAATCCGTAAACTGAGCCCACAAGATCGTCTAGTCAAACCATTGAACGGTACGCTAGAATACGGCTTACCAAATGAGAATTTGATTAAAGCGATTGCTGCGGCATTCCATTACAAGAACGAAGATGACCCTCAAGCGGTTGAACTTCAAGCAATGTTCGCAGAAAAAGGTTTTGCTGAGACATTAGCACATTATTCTGAGCTGAATATCGACTCAGAAGTTGTTAAACTAGCGGAACAAGCTTACCAAGCATTGAAATGATAAATCATCAAAGTGCCACTCCTGTGGCACTTTCTTATTACAGAGCCGTTATGCCGATACATCCTAGCCATGAAACAGAACTTCTAGAAGCACTTGCAGAGGCGACTACAGCCAATGCTTGTTTTATGGCGGCTTACGATGCTCTGGATGATACGGTCGATGCGGTTCTAAAAGGCATTTTCCAGAAAGATGACACAGCAGTGAAGTTTGTTGTCGAGCCTCTTCTTAATAGCGGAGGCCCGCTAGGCGAAATCATGGTTCGCGCGAAACTGCTGCTGGGTTTGGGTGTGATCAGCAAAGAAGTCTATGATGATCTGGAGATTTTTGTCACTTTGAAAGAGTGGGCGAAAATTCAAGGTGATGAGGTTTCATTTACTGACCCTAATGTTCTGTTTGAGTTGAATAAAACCCACGCTATTCAAAAGATCATGCCAATTGAATACGATGCTGAAATGGTTGAGTCGATGTCTGGTCCAATGCTCGATATGTTCATGGGTCGTCATAATCAAAAAGTTCAGTCGACTATCGTTTTGGCGATTACGGATCTCATCAACACTCTTTGCCGCGATAACGCATTGATTGTTTAGTCACATTCTGCATTTCAGCTGTCTATTTTCTGTGTTTTAACTAACTTTCTTCTTAGTTTTAACTACCTAATTGCACTGCTTTCCCTTTCTTTGAGTATTAGCCTTTGAGTGTAGTCAGCTCGGCTTAGATCAACCTTCCCCTATGGGTTGCCAACTTGAGTTAGGGAAAGCTCGCTTTCTTCATTATCTCTCTGTTTTAGAAATTCTTTTCCTTTTGACTACCGTATTCGACGTTCGCCAATTTGTTCCCCGCTATTATCATGAAGGCCAGTATTTGAGTTATCGATAGGCGTTACTTAATGAAATAGCAGGCACAAAAAAAGCCACCGAAGTGGCTTTTTATTTCAACAAGACCTCAGATTATAGGTCTTGGATGTTCTCAGCTTCTAGCTCTTGGAAGTAGCGTAGAGTCTTAACTTTTAGCTCTTGTTGAGCTGGCTCATCAGCAACGATGATAGCTTTACGGTGCATTTGTAGCGCTGTAACCGTCCACATGTGGTTTACAGAACCTTCGATAGCAACTTGTAGAGCTTGTGCTTTGTTGTGACCCATAGTCAGGATCATTACTTCTTCAGCGTCTAGTAGAGTCGCAACACCGATAGTTAGTGCGTATTTTGGCACTTGGTTGATGTCGTTGTCGAAGAAGCGAGAGTTCGCGATGCGAGTCTCTTCAGTTAGCGTCTTGATACGAGTACGAGAAGCTAGAGAAGAACCTGGTTCGTTGAATGCGATGTGACCGTCGATGCCGATGCCGCCCATGAACAGGTTGATTTTACCGTAAGAACGGATTTTTTCTTCGTAAGCTGCACAGTGAGCGTCGATGTCTTCTGCTTGGCCGTCTAGTAGGTTGATGTTCTCTTCTTGAATATCAACGTGGTTGAAGAAGTTTGTGTACATGAAAGTACGGTAAGACTCAGGGTGGTTAGGATCGATACCTACGTACTCATCCATGTTGAAAGTAACAACGTTTTTAAAGCTAACTTCACCCGCGTTGTATAGCGCGATTAGCTCTTTGTAAGTCGTTAGTGGTGTGCCACCAGTAGGTAGACCAAGAACGAATGGACGATCAGCTGTTGGGTTGAATGCTTTGATTGCGTCAACGATGTGACGAGCTGCCCATTTACCTACTTGTGCCGCGTTGTTTAAAGGAATAAGTCTCATTTTTGTAGCCCCTAAGATAAATAATTTATAGTGTGCTGAAACATTAATTCGCATTATAAAATAAGTGATCTGTTTCTGCCATTGTTTTAGGTCAAATTTTTAGTTTTTTAATGATATCTGTGACAGTAAGTCTCAAAATTGCACAATATGTATAGGGATATTTATCTTCGTTAAACAAGCTTCATCTGCTTGTCACAAAAGGAATTTTTGATGGAGTTGAGAGCTGTGAATTAGTGTGAATCTGGAGATATGAAAACGGTAAATTTTTTTGGATTGAAGATGGCGTTAATGAGTAGTGGATCTTGAAGGGAAAGCGTAGATGTGCAAAAGCCTGACAGCGAGCTTAATAACGCTATCATTATGAAATTTATAAAAATATTGTAAAGGTAGCCTTATTCGCTACACTTGTAGAAGGTGTGTTAGGAAGTAAGCTCAAGGCGCAAAAGCACCTTGAGCTCAGAAGATTAATCTTCCAACACTAACTCGCTGTCGTACTCTTCTCTTGGCACTTCGCCACGTTTGCAGCCATTAAGAGTGTGGAAGCGACGACGCCCGCGAGCAAGCTGGATGTATTTCAACCAAACACGCTCTAACTTAGACTTCGCCTTGTGAGGGTGCGATAACACTTTCACAAAGTGTTTTTCTTCAGCGTTGATCGGTGCAAGTTCACCGGATTCAAGTGCTAGCATGGTATCACCAAACAAGGTTAGGATTTCTTCTTCGACAAGAGTAAAATCACCTGACTTAGCAAACCCTCTTGGGAATTTATTGGTGTCATAAAAACGTTTTTTTCCGTGTCGGAATTCGGTCTCAGACATAACAGCCTCAGTAATGTGGTTGGATTGAAATTAGTGTTTTTGTTGCTCACGCGAAAATATTGTTAAAAGGCAAAAATGGAAAACAAAACGTTTTTGCCCTTACGATAAACAATCCTAGATCTGCTAGTTAGCAGATTTATTACAGAGATGTATTTGATGGATGTGAAAGTATTTAGAACCTTTCTAGAGGTTGCAAGGGTGCGCCATTTCGGTCGTGCCGCTGAAAACTTGTATTTAACTCAAGCGGCCGTGAGTGCCCGTATCAAGCAGCTTGAAGGCTATTTTGATACTCAGCTTTTTATACGCGATCGCAACAATATTAAGCTGACTTCCTCTGGTGAGCGTTTAATTGGTTATGCAGAAGTGATGGTCTCAACCCTTCAACAGGCTAAGTTTGAGCTCTCGTTGGAAAGTGGTAAGGCGCTGCAATTAACCTTGGGCGGTACACCAAATATCTGGGATGCGTACTTACAGAACTGTTTGAGTGTAGTGACAGACTCTTTCGGTGGTTACGGCTTTATGGCTGAAGTCATGGGTCGTGAGCAACTTAACCGCAATCTGCTAGAGCGCACGCTAGATATGGCTTTCGCTTTTGATCAGATTAAAGCTGAGGAGCTAAACTGTAAAAAGGTCGCGGATTTAGTTCTAGTCTTGGTGTCGACCGAGCCTGATGATCTTGAGAGCGTATTCCAAAATAAATATGTATATGTTGATTGGGGCACTCGCTTTGGTTCAGAGCATGCTGAGCGTCATCCAAAAGTTCCCGCTCCTTACTTGCGCACGTCAACAGCGCGTATTGCTTTGGACTTTATCCTCGAAAAAGGCGGCAGTGCTTACCTGCCAGTATCTTTGGTTGAGCCGTTCATTGAATCAGGGCAGCTACATAAGGTGAAAGGTGTAGAAGACTGGTATCGTCCTATTTACCTGAGCTACCGCAAATCGAGCACCTCTGTGGATGCAATCATGCAGGTGGAAGAGTTGGTGAAAGAGATTGATCCATCGACAGCTTACACATTGCAGCAAGCAGCAGACACAGCACCTGAGTAATCATCGTTGTTAATAACAATTGTTGATTGGTGAAAGCGAGTATCAAGCTAAATACAAAGAAATAATGGCTCCCGATTGGGAGCCATTATAGTTTTAAGCCAGCGAAGGCGAGTGACACATGTGAGATGTCATAAATTCATTAAGTTCTCAATGGACTCTTCTAACGAGTGAGACATGTAAGAGTGGATTTGATGACCGTCAGTGGCGTCGATCTCAATCATTGAGATGCCGCTCTGGGAAGTATCTTCGAGAAAGCCAAGAGACTGTTCGACAGACTGACAGGTGAGAACTTGCTTGTTCTTGAGAACAATGCGACAGGTGTGCAGATCCATAGCCAATTATTCCTTTTTATTCAGCCAGCCTCGGCATCTTATGCGCCAAGTGACAGCTGTGACGTTGCGAGAGAAACCTTTCTTTCTTTTTAAGGGTAGTTGAACTATGTGAAAAGCAAATTAAAAAATTCAATTTATTGCATATTCAGTTCCGGAAATGGCTAGCGTTCGCTCCGCTTGGCGGTACACTTTGATTTATCACTTGACGTTATAGGTTTAAAGGTAGGTATATGGAAGGCAAGATTCATCAATACAGCGATCTCAGCAGTGCTCAGTGTCAACAAGCGCGCCTGGCTAGAGATGCTCGTTTTGATGGTCTGTTTTTTATTGCGGTGAAAACAACGGGTATATTCTGTCGCCCTATCTGCCCAGCTTCACCACCGAAAGAGCAAAACGTTGAGTATTTCTCGAACCAAGCACAAGCATTGCAAGCGGGTTATCGCCCTTGTTTACGTTGCCGTCCCGATAGCGCCCCTTTTTCACCGGCATGGAAGGGCGTTGAGACTACTTTTCTGCGAGCGCAAAAGCTGATTGAAGAGGGTGGTTTAGCTGAGGGGAGCAGTGCGGCGCTTTGTGCTCGCTTGGGTATCTCCGATCGTTATCTACGAAGCTTATTTAGTAAGTACATGGGCGTGTCACCTAAGCAGTATGCGATCTATAACCAGCTTATGTTCGCGAAGCAGCTACTTCACAACAGTCAAATGAGTATTACCGATATCGGGTTTGCTTGCGGGTTTAATAGCACACGCCGTTTCAATGATGCCTTTGTTAAGGTAATGAAGTTGTCGCCATCGCAGATCCGAAAGTCTGGATCTGACAACGCGACGACTAACACTGTGCGCTTACCGATTAAGGGCTCGATTAATTGGTCTCATATGCTGAACTTTTATCGCAAACGTATGATTGAGGGTGTTGAAGAAGTTGGTGAGGATTATTACAAGCGCACAGTGACTATCAATGAAGCCACTGGCTGGTTTCGTATTCACTGCGCTAAAAATAGTAAGCAAGCAGGCAGTGTGTTGGAAGTGGAGTTTGAACTTAGCCAGATGAATCAGCTGCGCAATCTGATCCGCCAGATCCGTCGTATGTTTGATCTCGATGTCGACATTAATCGCGTTGAAGCGCACCTAGATAATGTAGATTCTACTCTAATTAAAGAACCCGGCATTCGCATTCCAGGTGTATGGTCGCCTTGGGAAGCGGGTGTGCGTGCGATTTTAGGGCAGCAGGTTTCGGTTAAAGCTGCTATCGGTCAGTTGAATTTATTGGCTACACAGCTATCACCGAAAGAAGGAACTCTCTACTTTCCAACCCCTGAACAAGTGTCGCAAGCTGACATCAGTTTTCTAAGAATGCCGCAGAGTCGTAAAGACACCTTGCACCGATTTGCGGCTTACATGGTTGAAAACCAGCATCAACACCCAAGTAAATGGCTTGATCTGAAAGGGATTGGACCATGGACAGTACAATATGCATTGTTGAGAGGGTTGAGCGAACCGGATCACCTGCTCACTGGCGATTTGATCGTGAAGAAATTTATTGATCAACACGCTAATATCACAGCGAACAAAGTCTCACCATGGGGCAGCTATGCGACATTCCATTGCTGGAGCCATTTCTAAACATTGCGGTTTAGTACTGAGACGAGGATAAATGACAATGATTAAACGATTTACTTACTACACTAGTCCGCTAGGGATTGTGACGATACAAGGCTGCGATGATGGGTTATTGGGTGTTTGGTTTGAAACTCATACCACTAAGCCAGAAGAGCTTGGCTTACAAGATGATGCGTTCCCACTGTTTACAGAAACTAAACGCCAACTCGATGACTATTTTTCTGGAAAACTGAACCATTTCTCAATACCTGTCGCGGCTGAGGGGACGCCATTTCAGCAGTCGGTTTGGCAAGCGTTAATGCGTATTCCTTTCGGTGAAACATGGAGTTACCAGCAGCTTGCTGATGAGATTGGTAATCCAAAAGCGGTTAGAGCTGTGGGTTTGGCTAACGGAAAAAATCCGGTTTCCATCATAGTACCGTGTCATCGTGTGATCGGTAAAAACGGCAAACTAACAGGCTATGCTGGTGGTGTTGAGAGAAAGTCAGCGCTGCTGAAATTAGAAGGTAATCTATCAATAAGTTGAATAAATGCTCTTATTGTTTTCTGGTGTTTCTATAATTCCGTGCTTATCATTTACAAATTACGGAAGAAATATAAAAGCAGAAAACCTCTATGAACCGACAAATGATTACGGCGATTGGGTGTAGCAGCGTTTTATTGACTGGGTGTTTGAGCGAAACAACGAAACCATTTGAGGTCCCTCAATTGGTCCTTTTCAGCGGTATGTACGAAAACCCAGAGAATGAGAGCTATTTGATCTTTGAATCGGGTAAAGTGCGCTACCAAACCATGGATACTAGCGTCACACGCGACTACAGCGTAGATGACGACTTGATAAGCATCGAACTGAACTCAGCGAGCAGCAAAATGGGGCCTGGCTTGGTGATGCGTATTCACAATGATGGCAAAAAACTGACTTGTAACGGTTGTCCAGGCATGCAGCTGAGCAACGTTTGGACACGCGTTCCTGAGTCAAAACAATAATCCGCCGAGTAGCCATTGAACTCACTCGGCGGTCATTTCTATTTCACGCGCTTTAATCCATTTTGACCCTGCCAATAACAGATCACTTTGGGTGTCAAAATAGGCTTGAGTTCATCGCGAGATGCACGGCAATACTCAGTGCATAACCAATTGCGATAACAGGCATCCACTTAAGATGACCAAAGAAGGTATACTTGCCGTGTGCTGCGCCCATCAACGCCACACCTGCGGCGCTGCCAATTGAAAGCAAGCTCCCTCCTACCCCTGCGGTTAATGTAATCAGAAGCCAGTTACCGATCGACATGGTCGGCTCCATAGAGAGCACCGCAAACATCACCGGAATGTTATCGACAATCGCAGACAGTACTCCCACCATAATATTGGCCCAAATCGGGTTCCATTGGCTGTACATGACGCCAGACGCTAACTCTAAGTATCCAAGTAGGCTTAGGCCGCCAACACACATTACAACGCCATAGAAGAACAGTAGGGTGTCCCACTCGGCGTGCGAAACGCGTCGGAATACATCAAAGGGGACCACTGAACCTAAACGCTTGAGTGCCGCTTCGTCGTGGTTTGCAATCGCAATTGCTTTCTTCTTGGCTAACGATTTAGGTAAGGTTTTGCGTAGGAAAAAGCCAAAGAACTGCAGGTAAGCTAATCCCATCATCATGCCGATGACCGGAGGGAAGTGAATAACAGCGTGGAAAGCCACAGCGGTTGCAATGGTCATGATGAATAGGAATACAATTCGTTTGGCACCGCGTTTAAGCTCCACGTGCTGGTGAACGGTGTCTGGCTGTGTGGTCGGAACAAAGTAAGACATGATCAACGCTGGCGCGAGATAGTTGACCGCCGACGGAATAAACAGCGGCATAAACTCGGAGAAGCTCACGTAGCCCGCTTGCCAAACCATGAGTGTCGTAATGTCACCAAATGGGCTAAATGCGCCGCCCGCATTAGCTGCAATGACGATATTAACGCAGGCGAGGTTAACAAACTTCGGATTCGAACCTGCGACTTTGAGCACCACGGCACACATCAGTAACGCCGTGGTTAGGTTGTCGGCAATCGGAGAAATGAAGAACGACAGAATGCCCGTAAGCCAAAACAGTGAACGGTAGTTGAACCCTTTACCCACCATCCAAGCCTGCAGTGCATCAAACAGGCGACGCTCTTCCATAGCGCTGATATAAGTCATGGCCACCAATAAGAACAGTAGTAACTCGGCATATTCCAACAGGTTGTGCTCTAGTGCTTGCTGAGCCACTTCGATTTGTTGGTAATTTTGATAGGTTAAGCCAATCGCAATCCAGATAAGACCAGCCGCGAGCAGGACCGGTTTAGACTTTCTCAATTGAAGGTATTCTTCCATCATCACAAAGACATAAGCGATGACGAAAATGGCAAGACACAGATAGCCGATGGAAGATTGCGTGAGGTTGAGCGAATGAGCTGCGCCTACCTCACTGGCAAAAGATAAAGAGGGAAGAATCGCCAAGAAAAAGGCGAAAATCTTTGTGCCTGCCATAATTTACGCTCCATGTAATTAGCTGAATCAGTACGCGTAAAAGCGTAGACCCAATTATTCGAGCGTAGTGTGATAGAACTCTTACTAATTCAATTGGTTAATGTTTGAAGTCATAAAAAGAAAAAGCTCTATCAACGATGGTTGATAGAGCTTGATCTTAATCGGCCTAAGCAGCGTTACATTCAAAGATAACGGCTTGGTCGACGGCACACACTTCTACTGGCCAGCCGTAAGACTGGTATTCTAGTGCAAGTTTGTCAGCAACAACGCGTGAAACGGTCGCACTGATCCACATGCCTTTGCCCATTACTTGGTACTTTAATGTTCTCATTTCCATAACAACCACTGCTCTCTTTCCTTCCGATTGGCTGATCGCAGTCTATAGCAGCTATCAAGGCTGAAATTTCGCATTCAGCTCAGATCTTTTCTATTAAAGCTCAGGTTTTGCTGTGCCTGATTTACCTAATTATCAGTATGAAATACTGTTGATTTTTGAACTAATATCACTAACTAAGTGACTGTATTTAATAACAAAGATAAATAGGGTGAAAATAAGCGTAAGAGATCTCTCACATCACTTTCAGAGATAATTAGAATGGGATGTTATATATTTTGAGGGATTGATATTTTTAGTGGGTGAATGTTGAGTTTTTGCGTTTTTATAAGGATTGGTTTTGTACTCTAAATATTAAATTATTAATGGTTCTAATGTCTATATTTAAAGCTTAATCACAGTTCTAAATGTTGCTTGATCTGTGATTGGTAATATTATCGACTAATTGATTTTGGTCATTAATCTCTACTGCATAAGTTTGCACTATCTATACGTGTTCTGTTCCACATAAAACAAGATGTATAGAGGCGATTATGACTAATCCTGTTCAAACCGATCGCAAAGTGACGATTGGTTGTTATATAGCTCTCGCATTCGCGATAGTGTTCTTTTCCGGGCTGCTCAAATCTAACGAGTGGTATGGTGTTTTTGATTTTACTACTCTAAACGGTTCATTCGGCAAGGTCGCTTATGATGTTAGCGAGACGGCTGATGGCGTTCAAGCCGCGACAACTTCCTTGCGAGGTAAAGGCGGTAGCGGCGCGCGTGATGGCTTCATTTTTGCGTTAACTTTGATTCCTACCGTGATGTTCGCGCTAGGGATGATCAATGTTCTTGAACATTACGGTGCGTTAGATGCTGCACGTAAACTGTTAACGCCTCTGCTGCGTCCACTGATGGGCATTCCGGGTAACTCAGGCTTGGCGCTGATCGCGTCTTTGCAAAGTACCGATGCCGGGGCCGCTATGACAAGGCAGCTCAAAGACGAAGGGCACCTGACCAAGCGTGAAACTGACGTCTTTACCATGTTCCAATTTACTGCGGGTGCTGCCATTGTGAACTTCTTCTCCTCTGGCGCCGTGCTCTTTACCCTAACCACTATCGATGGCTCACTTGCGGTCTCATCTTCTATCGGCCTTGCTGTTGCGGTGATGTTTGTCTTCAAGTTTGTCGGTGCCAACCTATTCCGTATTTATCTGAACATCACAGAAGGTAAAGAAGATAAATCGGACTCAAGTAAAAAACAGAATATGACTGAGGAGGCAGCGTAATGAGCGAAGTAAAAGCAAAGAAACCTATGGTGACGGATATTTTCGTTGAAGGCGCTAAAAAAGGCTGGGTGATCGCGACCACTTCGACGTTACCAAACGTGTTAATGGCGTTTGTAATTATCAAAGCGTTGCAAATCACTGGTGCACTCGATCTGATGGGCAGTGTGTTCGCCCCTATCATGGCTGTGTTCGACCTGCCGGGTGAAGCCGCTGCAGTACTCATCGGAGCTTGGATGTCGATGGGTGGCGCTGTAGGCGTTGTCATTACCCTATTTGACCAAGGCATCTTAAATGGTACCCATATCGCGATCTTAGCCCCTGCGATCTACCTAATGGGCTCTCAGGTGCAGTACATGGGACGTATCATGGGTCCTATCGGTACTGAAGGGCGTTACATTCCAGTGATGATTGCTATCTCGGTGCTGAATGCGTTTGGTGCGATGTTAGTGATGAATGTGCTTTTATAGCCACTTCATTGTTAGAGGCTGAAAGAGATTATCGACGGTTGAACACGATAAATAACGAAGTGCGACACTGGCGATGTTGCTTTGGTTTCTAAGATTCTGGTTTCTAAGATATTGCTCTGGTCTCTAAAAAGATAAACCCCGCTTGGTTTTCACCAAACGGGGTCTGTTCTTTTTCGTAGCCGTCCTGCTACCAACGTTGTTTCTTATTTATATTTAAATAAGGTAACGTATGCTCCCTGCATCGTTCCTTGACTTGGTTAACTCCATTAACCTATCCAATTCATCGCCTTCCTAGCGGTGTCCTTGACCTTATCATCCTGATAAGCAACTCTTCCTAGAGTACAACTTCCTTGCTGATAACCCATCCTGTGTTATCAAATCTTCTTCCTGAAGATACCTAATCCGTTAGGCTTTTTCCTGTTCCTGCCAACTCCCTGTCGACAACTTAATTAAACACCCTAGTGACTTCACTCGCAATGGAGGAAATTTATAATTTAGCTCAATAAATAGAAAGAATTGTGCGCTGATCATTAGAAAACAATAAGTTGAGTTTGTTTTTTGAGTATATTCTGCGAAGCTTATTTGAGATCTCTCACAGCGGTTGTGAGAGATCTCTTACAAACTGACGAGCAAGCTTGGTACCTCTCTAAGTTGCTCATTATCTATTGTTATCGCTTAGGAAAAGGAAACACCATGGTTACAGCGTTATACGCCTCTTTACTCGCCCTTATTATGCTTTGGTTAGCCATTGAAGTGATCAAGCAGAGAAGGAAGAATCAGGTCGCCCATGCAGATGGTGGTGTTGAATCGCTGCAAATCGCTCGCTCTGCGCAGAGTAATGCGATGGACTATATCCCGATAACTGTGATTCTAATGGCATTGTTAGAGTTCAATGGTGCCAATATCTGGTTGATTCATATTATCGGCATCGCTTTTATCGCCGGTCGTATTATTCACGGTAAAAGTATTCTGGCGCGCAGTCTAAAAGGTAGAAAGCGAGGCATGTATTTAACCTTTGGCAGCATGGTGTCTCTGGTTGTCCTAAACTTGATTTATCTTCCATTTGATAAACTCATGTAAGGATTGCCATGGCGTTACGCCTACCTCCACCATGGATGATTGTTTTAACTGGCTTGGTGCTCAATATTCTGGCCATTGTGGTGTCGAGTCTAGTACTCGACAAAATGGTGGTTGAGCAGGCCCAATATCGTGAGCGTCAGCAGGGTAACATCTACTCTATTCAGCTGGCGTGGAACACCATAGAGACCTTAGAACGTAAGCGCGAATCCATGCTGTTACACATGGACATCAGCACCTCATCCAACTCTGCGGTCACACCTGAGTTGGAGGAAGCGATGCGAGGTCAGCTAGGTGTGTGGGTGAGTGGGGATGTTCCCGAGATCACCGTCGAAAACCTTCCTCAAATCATGATGATGATTAATCAAGCTCAGCAATCTCAACGAACGCGCATTGACGATTTCTATCTTGATAATCTAACCCTATCTGAGCTTCTTCAGGCCCTTGAAGAGCAAATGACGTTATATAAAAACATCGCCCTTTTTCTGCAGATCTTTGGCTTGGCTTTGATTCTTGCTCGCGACTTGGCGAGGCGTAATTAAAGCAGTGGCTAGTAAATTCTCTGACGAATGAAAAACAACACTCTATTGGCTCAAATTGGGGTGCTGTTTCCCTTGGTACTTTGGTAACTGATTTTTGAGTTTTTGAAAGGTGCTAAAGGCGTTGTTCGCCGACAAGCGATTCATTAGCCAATCAGGCAGTATCCCACCTGCGTTTGCATAGGCGGTGTAGTTGATGTGTGTGAAACCGTTAGTGAGTGGCTGCAGAGTCCAGATAGCATCCACATCGCGAATACGAATATACCCAGATTCGTTTGCAAGGTAGTTCGACGCGTCTTTGATAGTCAGGGTAAATTGACCCTCTTCCACTTCGTATTTGGAGTAGGTAACCATGTCTCTATCACGGGCTGGCCAAGGGGCTTTGAATTGCGTATAGACAATGTTTTCGTTAGAAGAGATCTGCATCAGAACTTCACTGTGCGATACATTATCGATCCAGTTGGGCACATTGTCGCTGTCTTCAAGCAATAACAGGAATCCAGAGTAGCTGGTCTCGACTTGCATTTGAGCTCGTACTTCTACTAAGCCATTGCCGTGGTCGCGTTTATGGATTGTTATACCATCTTCACTTTTTACAAAAGTCCAAGGTGTGGCAAAAGCTAGCGTTGAATAGGCGAAAAGGCCAACGGCAATGATCCGAAGTAGTGTCATTCTTCTTCCTGAAAAACAGAGACTTATTAAGGAAGAGTATAGGATAAACTTGGCTGGAATCGCGAGGGTTTGGTGGTAGCAGATAAAGAAAAAGGTCGTGGAGCTCCGCGCCCCACGACCCTAAATGTAGCGGTCTAGATTATTGCCCCAAACACGCTTCCCCAAGTCGAGCTGGGGCAATTTTATCAAGAACTACATTTAATTCTTTCCAATCACTGGCCATTTTGTCTGCCTGCTCTTGAGTCAGAACAGAGCCATACTGTTTCATACGATCGTGTTCCACTTTGGTGTAGTGGAAGATTGTCATGTCGACAGAAGCATCATCTTTATAGGCTTTTTCCATATTGACGATGTTCTTTTTGCTGTCATCGATAAAGACAACACTGCTAAAGCTTTGGTCTGTCTTGTCTAGGATGTACTCCAGCATCGTGCCTTTGTTCATACCTGTCGTCATCATGATGCCGTTGATGTAGCTCAGAGGACGTTTTGGATTATCGATATAGATAGGCAGTTCGTCAGAGCCTTTCTCTTTCAATGCAGTACGTGTCATGTCGTATTGAGCACGAGCCATTTCACGTTCCGTTGCATAGCGGTAATTTGGTGAGCGTGATGTCAGTGCCATCACAGTCAGACCTTTGTCTTGCCAACCTTTTACGGTTGCAGGTGCGTCGTTTTCAATGACTTTCATTGGAACTAGTTCGTAAAGTAGACCGATAGAGTCTTCAAATAGACAGCCTACTTTGTCTTCCGCTGACGGTTTTACGTCTAACTTGCCGCGTTGCCATTGGTACCAAATGTCACCACCGATATCGCTTGTCGATGTAAGAAGCGTGTTGTCGATATCGATAACGATCAGCGGGCTTTCACCTTTCGCCGTAAGTTGACTGACTTTCTCTGCGACATCCTGGAATTTGTCTGTTTCTTTTACAGTAACGTCTGCATAAGCGTTACCAGCAATAGAGAGCGCACACAGAGCAGCGAGTTGTTTTAGTTTCATTATGTTTTCCTTTAACTCTAGTTCCCTTCCGAAAGGCACCACTGATAGCCTTAAATATTTCGGAAGCTGTGAAATGTTATAACATAACAATCACGATTCACTTCAGTATCAACAATTTTTGCAGTAAAAAACGTTGGTTCGATCACATTGGGATGGTTAGAAGGAAGGAAAGCAGTGTTTTAAGTGCGCAAGCAATTAACCAATAGGAATGGTGAACAAGTTCCAATGTTGTTTTGGTTCAGATAATAGAACTGATTCTTATTTTAACTGGATATTGAAGCAACAACATTCATAATGACGGCCATATTATTACAATTATGGGCGCCTTATTTTGCAACATGCGTTACTGCCACTTTTAGTCTTCATCAGCGTACTCAGTTCGTCGGTCTTTGCTCAACAAAACCAAGACTCGCAACCGATTAAGCCTTATCAACCCAAAGGCGCGACCTGTGTTATTCATAATGGAGAAGGTCAAGTCGTTCTGGTTCAAGATTACCTGACGCGCACGCTTTCATTGCCAGGCGGGTATATCGATAGTGATGAGACCTTTCAAGCTGCCGCGAAACGAGAAACGTACGAAGAGACAGGGATAAACGTCGATGTGGGTGAGCCGCTCGATATTGATGACAATCGAGTTGTCTTTGCTTGTCAGCCCAAGGGGAGCATTGGTTATATAGAACCCGCTATCGAGAATCGTTTTGGTGCTGAAATCATCCCGGCTCTTAACTCTAAGCATTTTGGCAAAGAAATCCGTCAGGTTTATTTTGCTCCTTTAACGCCAGCTGTCGTCGATAAGTACCGTTATCCAACGGATATCGACGCTCTAAAATCTTGGATCGAGACGAGCCACATCAGTGCTTTTCATGTGCTTGATGACTTGACCGATGGAGCAAGTGAGCTTCATACCAAGCAATTGCCGTTTATGGGCTCTTTCCAAGCTTGGGCTAAGTCGATGCCTATCATTCCTAGCTTGCTCACTTTTGGTAATGGTTTAGGTGAAGGGGCATTTGCGGTTGGATTGTTGGTACTGTTATTACTGCTGTTGCCTTTACGCTATGGTCTGACGTTTGCTTTTGCTTTGTTGGCGACGGCTTATTCGGTCAATCTCCTAAAAATGGGTTTCGCAATCCCACGTCCTTTCTATTTACTTCCAAGTTTGCAGCAAGCCCAAGCCAGCGGATTTAGTTTTCCTAGCGGCCACACAACTCAAGCGGCGGCAGTTGTTGGGCTGTTACTTGGTTGGATAACAAAGCGAGGTGAGCAGCATGGCTATATCAGTTTAAGTACAGCGATAGTTAGTTGGTTTGCACTGTCGCTTATTGCCGGCGCTGCTAGGGTTTGGTTGGGTGTTCATTACCCGACAGACATTGTCGTTGGAATCGGCTTAGGCGGCTTGATTGCTGTAATATCGCTGAAGGTTTACCTGTTTGGATATGCTAATCAGAAGCGTTTAATTGAATCAAAACGTTTGTGGCTGCTGTTATTGGTGGTCTATTTCTTTGGTACCTTGCAGTTGCTGCAACCCCTTTACGTGTTCTCATGGTTTGCTGCACTTGGGTTGTTCATTGCATTGTTGGTGCGTAGCGACCGATCGGAAACTTTGAAATTTAACCCTTGGCAACAGATTATTGCTTCGATAGTCGGTGTTGCGGTGATTGCGGGAACGAGCCTGTCTTTAGTCTCGCCTTCAACAACCAGTATCATGCTATTAGCCGTAAACGCACTGGCTATCTTGATTGGGATGCTCTGGATCTTGATTGGTGCACCTTATCTCACGCGACGCTTTAAGCGTGGATAAAGAGAGACGCTGATCGATATGGAAACAAAAAACGGAAGAGTCATACTCTTCCGTTTTTATTTAAGGGCAGGGAAACGGCAGTGCTCTTTTAAAGCTTGCTAGCCTCAACGGTCTTGATCGTTGTCCAGTTAGTGTTGGCATCTTGAATAAAGACTTGAGTATCTTCCAACCAACGCTTTTGAACGGATTTATCTAAGTTCAAGTAGAGCTTACCGTCTTCAATTTTCCATGCGTTAGGGTCTGTTTCGAATTTCTTACCCATTGCTACACCAAATGCACAGTAGCCGCCGTATTGAGGTGCATACGCTTGTGGATTTGCGCGGAATTGGTCGCGGTTTTCGCTGCTTGCAAACTGGTAAATGGCATTTTTATAAGTGGCCGTATATTCAGGTGAACCTTGTACTGCGCCTGCATCCGTAAAGTAGGCTACAGGATCATAACCTTTAATCGCCAAATCATTGCTATCGACGCTCATGTCGATATCTGCTGCCATCACTGAAAAACTTGCGCCAATGAGTGCTGCTGCAAGAGTGAATTTTTTACCTGCTGATTTGATAGGTGACATAGCGTATTCCTTGTCTCTGTTTGGTTAGCTTGTATGAATAAATTAGCGGACTTGTCCGGTCTATAGAGAGACAAAAGACCTAAAAAGTAAGCGAATCGTTCGGAGATGCTATGGACCTGTTGTCACAACTGATGGAATATTTTTCGATACGCACTGGTGTGTTTTACTCCGGCCGTCTTTGCGGGGTGTCATCTTTTAATGGAGAGCAAGGCACACAGGGGCATTTGCATGTCTTGACCCGAGGGGAACTCGTGTTAGCCCGAAATGGCGGTGAGCCTAAACAGCTTTCTGAACCCTGTATTGTGTATCTACCAAACAATACCTCGCATGCAATAGAAGGCGTTGGGGAGGGAGCAGAATTGGTATGTGCTAACGTCGAGTATCGCTCCGGACAGACAAACCCCCTGCTGTCTGCGTTGCCAGAGGTGATCGTGATTCCCTTTAAAAGTGCCCCGAATTTGAGCCATGTAATTGATGCGCTGTTTCGCGAGTCGACGCAGCAATCTTCGGGTCAGCAATATTTGATGGATAGGTTGAGTGATGCCTTAATGGCGCTGATTTTTCGACACCTTATAGAGGAGCAGAAGATCAACAGAGGGGTCTTTTCGGCACTTGCTAACCCGCGTTTAGCCTCCGTGGTTTCTGCTATACATCAGCTTCCCGCTCGTCACTATTCTGTGGCGGAGATGGCCTCTCTCGCTGCTATGTCTCGCACTCAGTTTATTGAAACATTCAAACGAGAAGTCGGGGAGACTCCGGGGGATTATGTCCAGAAATGGCGAGTGTCCGTTGCTCAGTCGTTGTTGTTGCAAAAGAAACCCATCAATTGGGTCGCTGATGAGGTGGGTTACACAAGCTATTCGGGGTTCTCACGCGCTTTCCAGCATGTGGCAGGTGTATCGCCAAGGCAATGGCTGAAAGAGAGCTCAGATTGATGAAAAGTGCGTTTGAAAAGGAAAACCCGCTCGTTGATTACATTGAGCGGGTCTGTTTTTGAATAGGTTACACCAGACAATAAATCAGCGAAGCAGCACACGACGCAAAGGGCTTTTTTCAAGCGCGACGACTAAGCCGAAGCTGAGAATTATCGTCATGCTGTAAGTGAGAATATCTTTAGACAAGCCTGTAATACCGAGCATTCCGCAGATATTAAACATCACGATGATCAGAAGTAGGTGGCTCACATAAATACCAAGCATGCGGCTGGAAATAGCCTGAATCCAACGCTTGTCACCAACGGTTGGGTTTGCAAGCAACCACATAAATACGCCAGCACCCCACAATGCGGTACCCGCTAAGAAATCATTGATGTTGAATGCGACATCATATCCCATCAACCAAGCTGCCTCGGCAAAGTGGATTGCCATTCCTAATACGGCCATCGCGATGGATTGCATCGAAGTGAGTCGCCAACTGTTTTGTCGAATCATAAAGCCAACGGCGACTAACAGTGTGCTAAAGAAAGGACCGTTGCGTGTGAAAATCGGCGCTTCCAATTCAGTCAAAGGTGCGTAGCTACCCGCCAAGATGCCATAGAGGTATAACACCAGCGCCAAAGGCAAAATAGCTTTGGTTAGCTTCATTTCGATCAGTACCGCGAGAATGGAGACGGCACAAATCAGTGCTGGAATGAACCATAAGTGCACTAAACCACCTTCGAATAAGCTATTCAGTGGTGTCGACATCAGGAAGCCCCAGTAGCCTTCTCGCTCAGCTAGGTAGCCAACTTCCATTACTTTACCGAGATTGAACGGCATCAATAAGCTGATGATGCTCCAAGCTAACCAAACCTTGAGAAGAGGCTTGGAATAACTCGTCAATGTCTCCCATGGCGAGCGCATGAGCTTAGGTTGAATGAGGTAACCCGAAATTAGGAAGAACAGCGGAACGGCAAAACGAGCCGCTTGGTTGAGGGTATAACCTACCCATGGAACCTCATCGATTAATGCATAAGAGAGGGCCATTTGGCAGTGTAAGCCGATGATCGCCAAAATAGCCACGACACGGCCTAACTCTAGGCTGGCGATATGTGTAGACGGTTTTGAACTAGCGGTAGACATAACAAGACTCTTAGAAAAATTTTCCAAGAAGTTAGCAGTGTTCTTGGGTCTTGCTCTAGCTTTAAATCAAAAGAAAGTGTGGTTTTTACCCAGTCAAAACCTGTTTATTTGAAGCGACTCGCAGCTATATTAATCCAGTTGCTTTCAAGGTGAATATACCCAAGGTGCAAGTGATTAGTGACATCACTGTTGTCAGTGCAATGATATTGGCAGCCAAGGTTGAATTTCCTCCCATTGCTCGCGCCATCACATAGCTAGCGGCGGCGGTTGGGGCTGCGCTCATCAGGAAGATCAGCCCGAGATCTTGCTCTTTAAAGCCAAAAAATAGCGCCGCGAGGGTAATGGTGAGTGGCGCAAGCACCAATTTATAGCTGGTGGCAAACCAAGTTGAGGCTTGGTCTTTCTTTAGAGAGCCGATATCTAACGACCCACCAGTACATAAAAGCGCCAGTGGCAGCGTCATATTGGCAAAGTACTGACCGGCATCAGACACCATTTTAGGGACGGGAATCGATAACGCATAGAACACGACTCCGAGTGCGATGGCGATGATCAAAGGGTTCTTGGTCAGGGTTTTCACGATAACTTGTACCGCTTGTTGACCGGACTCTTGGCCTTTTGGCGTTAGGGCAACTACAGCTTGAATGTTGTAGAGCACAGTTAAAGAGGCGACATAAATCGCAGCCAGTGCGACGCCGTCGTTACCGTAGATATTTGCCACATAGGCTAAACCTATGATGGCGGTGTTTGCTCTAAAGCCCCCTTGCACGATCACACCTTGATCTTTTGGCTCCGAAAAAGCTAAGCGAGTCGACAGCGTAGTAAATAGGAAGAATAGGAAGTTAGCGAGGACTCCGAATACCACCAACTTGCCGCTGGCAGCGAAGTCATGATCAGACTGAACGATACTTAAGAACAACATTGCAGGTAGGGTGACCTGAAAAACCACTTTTGAAGCGACGTCGATAAAGTTCTCATTGATCAATCCAATGCGCTTGAGCATGACGCCGAGCACCAACATCAGACAGATAGGCCCAGTGATCGAGGCGGAAAATGCAAATTGTTGCCAAAGAGAAGTCATGTGCAGTCCTTGCAGGAGGTGGAAAAAGAGCAAATGCAGCGTTAAGCGACGATGAATTTAAACGCATTGAGTACTGTTGCATTTTTCCACAAATCGAAGTGACACAGAAATTAAATTTTGAGCAGAACCAAATAATAATTGCAAAAAAGAACGAACGTGCTAAAAATAACAAGTCTCAATTTGATGTGATGAATGATGAGCAAAGGAAAAATTACTAAAGAGCATATATTAAGTCATGCATTTGCCCTAGCGAGCGAGAATGGTTTGGAAAGTCTGACCATTGGCGAGCTGGCGAAGCAATGCGGCATGTCGAAAAGTGGTCTTTTTGCTCATTTCAATTCTAAAGAGAACATGCAGTTAGCGGTACTTGAATACTCGAATCAAGTGTTCACAGAACGCGTCATCATGCCCGCTCGTGAACTGGGTGATGGCGATATTGAGGCGAAACTTAAACAATTACTCGACAACTGGCTTGGCTGGAATCACTCCTTTCAAGGCAGTTGTATGTTTATCGATGCATGGAAAGATGTAGGCAGTGACAAGTCGGTTATCCAACAAGCGTTGCAGAAAACCATCGCAGTCTGGATTGACTACCTGACGATTCAGATAACCAAAGCTATCGATAACCAGCAATTTCGAGCTGACTTAGAACCGAAACAGGCGATCTTTGAGTTGTATGGCTTGTACTTAAGCGCAAATTTATTTTACTCGCTGCATGGTCAGGAGGCGAGCCATAGCCACTTTTGGAGTGGAGTAGAGCGCTTAATCGCGAGTTGGAAGCGCGAAATCGTTACGGTAAGTCGTTAAAAAGAATACAGACAAACTGGCTCCCAATGTATGGGTGCCATTTTTTAGAATAACAAAAAGCACGGTCGTTCTTTTTCGGCTGAGCTAATAGGCCAACTCACTATAGAGTGGACAAAAGGAACGGTCATGAGTGACAAAATTTATTTCAATACCTCAACAAAATTCAGCATTAAACGCAGCCTGATTGGTGCGACAACTAACTTGCACTACATTCTTGCGCCAAGCCACGCCAAGAAAACCGCGCGTAAGCTGCTGCTAACGCCTGTGCGTTCAGAGCCGAAAAATAGTGAGCCACAAGGTTTGATTAAAGGTGAAGTTGCAACCCGCGACGGTGTGCTGAAAACCTATACACTTGGTAGTGGCCCAGTTTGGGTACTGACGCATGGTTGGTCGGGTACTGCGAGTCAGTTCTACCCTCTAATGGAACACATTGCGGCCAAAGGTTTTACCGCGCTTGCTTACGATCACCCCGCTCACGGCGGTAGTGATGGTGTTTATGGTCACATTCCTGCATTTGTGAACGGCTTGGAAGCGATTCTAGATACTGTCGAAGACGTTGCCGGTTTGGTTGGACACAGTATGGGTACCGCTTCGGCTCTAGAGTGTAAACATGCGAAGCTTGAGAACAAACCACTGCTTCTGATAGCACCAGTACTGGATTATTTAGACAACTTGTTCGGCAGCGTGGCTCGTTCAGGTTACTCCATGAAGTTGTTTGAAGCGGTGGTGGGTGAAGTTGAAGAGCAGTTTAACTACCCAATCCAATCGGTTGACCCTTACGGTAAACTGGCACTTCGCCAATCGAATACGATTATCGTGCATGATGAAAAAGATAAGTTCACCAAGTACTCTGTCTCTGAACGCGCTGCAAACGAGATGGAGCGAGTGACTTTGGTAACCACGCAAGGTCAAGGGCATGGTCGAGTGATGAAGTGTCCACAAGTCTTTGAAAGCTTCGACGCATTGATTTAATCGCGTCGCTCTAGATAAATGTTGTGAAGAAGGCCAATCTGCGATGAGATTGGCCTTTGGTTTTAATTAGGCTTGGGTTTTAATTGAGCCTAGGTTTTAGCTGAATTTGGGTTTTAAATGATCTTAGTTAGCACAGCTTGCTGGGCCAATCTCTTTCCAAACACCCCATTGACCAGATTGTGAAGGATCGTCTCCTTTCGTCCACCATTTTGCTTCCCAAAGTGTATTGCCTTGAGTTACTTGGTCGCCACCATTGTAGATGGTGTTTGCATCCCAAGCATTGCTACATGTGCCGCCGCCCGTTGTTTTCTTAAGAACCTTCACCGACGCTGAAGCCATAGAGGTTTCGCTCCCATCACTGACTGTAACAGAGAAGTTCAGTAGTGTGTTTTGAGTGTACTCAGCGGCAACGAAACTGACAGAGGCACCTTGAACCGTTGCGTTAAGCTCTGCGGGTACATCCCAAGTGAAGCTCAATGTATCGTTGTCCGCATCGGTTGAACCCGATGCATCCACGACCACAACATCGCCAGCATTGACTTCAGCCGGTGCAGAGATAGCAGCGACCGGAGCTGTGTTCACTGGACCAGTGTTCTTCGGTGTTACCGTCACAACCACAGTGTCTGTCGAAGTTGCGCCTTCGTTGTCCGTTACAGTAAGGCTAAAGGTGAGCGTCTCTTGTTGCGCCACTTCAGCAACATCGAAGCTTGCAACAGCGGCATTAGCGTTAGTCAGTGTTACTGCTGTACCGCTCACTTGAGACCAAGCGTAACTCGCAATGGTGCCATCGCTATCTTTTGAAGCGCTGCCATCTAGAGAAACAGAAGCTGGGCCTTCAACTGATTGGTCTGCACCTGCCGATGCGGTTGGTTTGCGGTTAACTGGGTCTGTCGTACCACCGGCTAAACCTTCGTGCATCGCATTTAAGATATCGCCATTGTCTGCATCAATCTCCCAAGAGAAAAGACCAGCTAAGCCAAGGCTACGCACATAAGCCCCTTTCGCTTTCACAGAGCGGTCGTCATCAAAGGTGATCAGCTTACCTGAGGTACGGTTCCAGACGTAAGGTGCTTCCGCTTGCTCGTCGTAGCCGTACTCAAAGCCATTAATGCCTTGATTGTTTGCCCCAAGCATATTGGCTTTAATGCCTTTGTAGTCGATAACGCCATCTTCCCAAACACCTTGTGCAGTGCTGCCCTTAAGCTTACCGTTACCCACGCCTGTCATTGGATCAGTCGGATCGCTCAGAGTCGATGGAATTACACCTTCCCAACCTCGACCATACATCGCTGTACCAACCACCAATTTGTTCGCAGGAACGCCTTGAGCCAGTAGTAACTGAATACCATTGTCTGTGGTGTAAGCTGGCCCTTTGTACGGTTCGCCATTTTCATCGATGCCACTGCCATCACATTGGCCAGGACGCATGAAGTTGCCACAGTTGAGTGCAGTTTGATGACCTAGCACGTTGTTCCAGCCGCCGTAGAAGTCGTAGGTCATTGCGAAGATGTAATCCATGTACTGAATCGCTTCGCCGTAGTTCACGTCTTCAATTTTGTCGTAACCAACACCAATCGCAGATGTGAGCTCGTAGGTACGTCCTGTTTCAGCTTCGAGCTCGTCTAGCATTGCGCGTAGCTCAGCCATTAAAGCAATGTAAGCAGGACCATCGTTCACTGGGTCGCCCAAATCAGCGGCAGCACCGCCACCACCTGGGAATTCCCAGTCGATATCGACACCGTCGTAGAACTTCCAGGTGTTTAAGAATTTTTTAACAGAAGCGACGAAAGTGTCTCGGTTGGCTTTGGTCGTAAAATCAAAGAAAGGATCAGACAGAGTCCAGCCACCGATAGAAGGGATGATTTTCAAGTCTGGATTGCGCTGTTTCAGAGCCATCATCATCGCGTAGTTGCCTTTGATAGGCGTGCTGTATTCATGGCCCGCTTGGTTAAAGCTTTTTTGGAATGCGGCCCAAGGGTCGTGAATTACTACCTCATAATCATTGACGCCTTTACACGCTGTCATGAGCGCGTTGAAGCTGTTGCCGCCGACAGATTTCACTGACTCGTTCGGACCACAGATTGGGATAAAGCCGTAAAGGATGTGGGTCAGATTATCAGCAGGTATGTTGTCGACAGTATAGTCTCGACCATAAATGCCCCATTCAACAAAGTAAGTACCCACTACCGTATTAGGATCAGTGTTGTAAGTCTTATTGTTTGGGTCAATGTTCATAGCGAGTGGAGCAAGGTGAGAACCATCGGTATCGGCAATGGTGATTTGTGCTGGTGCACTTTTGCTACACCCTGTTGCATCACAAGCCTCAATTTCCATCTGATACAAGCCACCTTGGCCGTATTCAAATGACGCGGTGGTTTGACTGCCAGTGATCGCGCCCGTCGCCACTTTTACGCCGTCAAAGTAGATGTTGTAAGTGTCGCCAGAGGTGCCACTCCATTGGTTAAACTTAACCGCGATCTTGGCTTTGTCGTGGTATTTAACCATGTCGTTGTAGCCAGAGGTTGTCTCCATCGCAAGTTCAATCTTAGAGAACTGCAGGTTATTGGAACCATACATATCAATGCTTGGTGCGGTAGGTGCGGCCAGTGCGGTGCCTGATAGCGCTAGTGCTATACCGGTCGCACACGTGTTTAAACGAATCATATTTTTCTCACTCCTTGAATGTGGTTGAAGTACCTAGCGATCAGTTAAATCGGTCGTTACTTCATGTCAGCCCCTAAGGTGGGGCGTCGAGTTCAGTATTCGAGAGAGTTTTAATTTCATAAGTGAAAATAAATCCGTTTTCGATGGACAACGAAAAAATCACAACTTGTTACAAAGTTGTTGCGCAGCGGGTGAGAGGTCGAGTCCATGTTTTATAAAATTATTGCAGCTAGTGGAAAAGTCTCATAGGTGAGCTTTTACGACACGACGTGATGCAATATTTTGAAGTTACATGTTTTTATGTTGAAAAATGGAAGTGATGTGGTGTTTTTGAAAGCCACTCATTGCTAAGTGCTAAACGGAAAAATGGCCTATTTGCTGAATTGTTCGGCCAAAGATGCGCGTCTTTGCTGCACGGCGCTGCTGTTTAGAGGGATAGCCGTGTGCTCGTATCCTTCTTTTACAAACTGTTGTGTTGGAATCTCGGGTACTAGACGTTTCAATTGCGGTGAATTGAAGGTACCACTTATCGCATACACGGTTTCGCCTGATCCGGTATTGATGGTGATGGTTTTGCCATTGAACTTGAAGTTGGTACTGATCAGGCGATGGTTCATGACCACACCTTGCTCTGATAGAGAGAGAACATCGGTGTCATAAGGGGGCGCACCTACCTCAATCCATGTGCCGTAGACATTGCTCGGATCGATAAACTTCTGATGAGTTTGATAAGCGGTATAACTGGCAAAGACGGCTGCGATAAGTCCGGCCAATAAAAGCAGATAAAACAGCGCCTGAGTCAATAAGTCCCTGCTTTTCGAATCCTTTTGTCCCATTTTGATGGCTGTTTCCTTCATCTACCAAAGGACGATTTTATTTATTGAATACTCAGTTTGCAATCAAAGTTGTCAAAGTTAGAAGCAGGATCGACATTGTGAAGCAAACTCACACTTCGGGTTAGCAGCCGTTTGCTTCAAGCTAAAACCAGTTTGCTACCTAAGACGATACTGGTGCGAGTTGATTGAACACTCAAAAGCACTAACTTATGACGATTAATTGCTTGTAGGAAACGGGTGAATTAGTTAAAACAATCAAGCACGTAAATTTGGTGATGAGGCATTTGATAAGCTCACGCCGTTCTGAATAAAGACAAGGAAGTACAATGATTAAAGAAAATACCTATTTCGATGGTGGCGTTAAGTCTCTTGGTTTTTCACAAGAAGGTGAAGACGTTAGTGTAGGTGTGATGCAAGCGGGTGAGTTTACGTTTGGTACCGCTGCCCCAGAAAGAATGACAGTAGTAAAAGGTGCGCTAACGATTAAACGTGTTGGTGAAGACGATTGGTCGACGTTTAAATCTGGTGATTCGTTTGAAGTGGCGGGTGACTCTTCGTTCGACGTTAAGGTAGCAGAAGCAACAGCTTACCTTTGTGAGTACCTGTAACGTTATTGGTTGCTGAGTTCTCTTAACGACCAAGAAAAAAGCCACGCTCTAAGTGAGCGTGGCGAATCAGTGAACGATATTCTTGGCAGTGGATAACGTCACGTTTAGCAGCCTTCCAACGAGAAGACAAAATTCTTAATAGGTTTCAAAGACACCATTGTTAAAGTCATGGATAGTCTGTTCTATCTCTTCCATGCTATTCATCACAAACGGTCCATAGTGAACAACGGGTTCATGAATGGGCTCTCCTGAAAAAATCAGTATACCAGATTCCTCGTTCGCGCTTATCGCCAGAATTTCAGCCTTACTCAATAACGCCAATTGTCCTGCAACCAAAGCTTGTGATCCCAAATCAACCGAACCTTTATAAACATAAACAAACGCGTTGTGATGGCGCTCTGTTGTGAGTGTCAGAGCTTGTCCTGATTGTGCTCGCCAGTCTGAAACATTGAGCGGTACCCCGGTGGTTTGAAGAGGTCCTGCTAACGGAGCGCCTTCAATTGATGTATTTCCGGCAATCAGACGCAGCAGTCCAACCTCTTGGCTACGGAACTCAGTCACTGCGTCACTCTGAAAATCATGGTATTGAGCAGGCTTCATTTTGTCGCGAGCGGGCTGGTTAATCCAAATTTGGAACCCGTGCAGTGAACCCTCTTCCATCATCGGCATTTCACTGTGAATAACACCGCGACCTGCCGCCATCCACTGAGCACCGCCACTGCGAAGCTCACCAACATTGCCCATGTGGTCCTTGTGTTGGAAGTGACCTTGAAGCATGTAAGTCAGAGTCTCGATGCCGCGGTGTGGGTGAGGTGGAAAGCCGCCTACATAATCTTTACTCTCGTCAGATTTGAGTTCATCAATCATTAAGAAAGGTGAAAAGTTAGCGTTGTTAAAACCCGCTGCTCGTTGGATCTTCACACCATCGCCGTCGGACGTTGCCTGAGCATTCATGATTTGGGTAATACGTCGATTTTCCATGGTTGTTGTCTCCAAACGTTTCAATACCCATAGTCTAAGCAGGATGCCCTGCTTCAAACAGAGAGCAAAATTGAAGAGCTTGTTTGAAAAATTCGAACAAGTGAAAAGGGCCGCAACATGAAGACCCAAAGGAACTGAAAGGGGTTTTAAACACTAGAGGCTAGGGCTAATGTGATATTCGTTCACTTGAATATCAGAAAATTCGCGATTACTGACTATACTTACAATAAGGGATAGTCTAGCCAAGGAGGCGACGATGGCTGTGCAATCTAAACACAACGATAGAAGTGGCCGAGTTGGTTTTGAGAACGACTTCACCACTGACCAACGTCAGCGTTTTACTGAGGTGGCAAACGCGGCATTTCGACGTAGAAAAAAGAAAGAAGAGCTTGATAGACCCTTCTTTCAATCAGCGAAAAACGCGGCTTTGAAACCCGTTCTAAAACCAAAGAAAATGAGCCCGAGTAAACAACGCCAAGTCGTTTGGATAGTGATTATCGGACTTGTTAGCTTATGGGCTATGTATATGGCTGGTTAGCTGGATTGTTGGTGTAATGCGGTGACATTACTTGGTATTGTCTCTACGGATTTGCACGGCTCAAAACACTTCATGTCTTCAATTAAAGGCGTTGTCAGGTCGTCTTGATAATAAGCGAAACGGTTTTTTCCAGAGTGTTTGGCAAAGTACATTGCTTTGTCTGCACAGCGCGTCAATTCAGCAAGATCTTTAGCATCAGTCGGGTACATCGCAACACCAATACTCAAAGTGAGTTTGCCGACTTGATTATTGGTTAAATTCTCGTTTTCAAATAGGCCGCTGATTCTCTGCAAAATACCATCCAAGTCCTGCTTGCTTCTTACATCATAAAGCATCAATACAAATTCATCGCCAGCGAAACGGGCAATCGAGTAATCGTGTTTATGAGTCGATCTGTCTTTGTTACGGACATTGTTTTTCAGGCGCTGGGCGAAATGCTGCAACACACTGTCGCCGACGTCATGTCCAAAGCTGTCATTGATGGTCTTGAAGTTATCAATATCTAAAAACACCAAAGCAGTGACACTGTTGTTGGGGTTGACGGTGTTGAGTTTCTCAATTGCCCAACGTTCAAAACTCCAACGGTTAGCCAGCCCAGTGAGTTGATCTCGATAAGCGAGGTCCTCAATCCCTTCTTGATATAGACGCTGAATATAACCAACGGCCTTGGTGTAGTAATAAGAGGAGACATGGCATACGGCACTCATGGTTACCAAACTAAGTGAAAATCGGTGAGTGCTGTTAAACGGTAGTGCGAACTTATGAGGTATCAGCGCCATTAAGCCACTAAGAAACAGTAAGAAGGTGACGCTGAGAATTAACCCCATGCGAAACTCGTTAATAAAGATCACTGCGGCCAAAATCGGATAGAGCCAAAGCATTCGCTCTGGGATGGTTCCGCTATAGAGAAACAGCACCACACCTTGAACCAGCAATACACAGCTCAGCAAGATCTCACAATAGTGCGGCTCTTGGACCTTTTTTATGTAGATGGCGTTAATAACGGCAATAACGGCGAACATCATTTCAAAGACGGACAGGGTGTAATAGCCATCTTGAAAATAAGCCCAGGTATAGAAAATGAATAACGCTGCAGAGGTAAGCGAGAAGGAGTAAACGATTTTCTGTTTTCGAGTCGAACGAATATCGGCCATCTCTTCTAAGTGTCTTCCGACCAACTTGTTCATTTTGGGTGCCGTAGTGGAAATCAATGTCCTAATCTTAGGTTAAATTGCTCCAATAAATGATACAAATAACAGCTAATTGTGTGATTAGTCTCTAAGTTTCATATAAATAAATCAGCAATTAAGTATTAATCTGCTCAATAACAGACAGCCTGTCATTTTTTCTCGTCGCAAACTAAGGTTGACTAATGAGTATGGAATGAAACAATACGCCGGTTTTATAAATCGATTGCTAAATCAAAGGATACCCAATGAATAAGCTTTTTCGTTCTCACTGTTCAGCGGCATTACTAAGTGCATTACCACTTAGTTTGGTGGCGGGAAGTGTGCATGCGCAACTTTCAGAAACGCCTGTGATTGGTGGTGTCTTCAGTTCAAGTGAAGTTTTGAAAAACCAGGTCGTTTCTGGTTTGAGTTACTCGGCAACTCTGACTCGTGATGCGGCTCTGTTTACTATCGCTGGTGTGACGTTAGATGCTTACATATTGGCGCTTCCTTTGGATGCGAAAACCAAGGCGCGCGTGATTGCTCAGTTATCAAATCCTGCTTATTCAATTCCGTTGGGGTACTTTCTTTATAGCTATTACGACCGCTACGCGGGCATTGGTAATGAAGATGTGTTCAAAGAGTATCTGGCGACGATTTACGACGAAACTACGCTAAAGGGGTTTGAGCATAGCTTGTACCACTTTGGTGATGCACCTGCAGAGAAAGAAGTACATTCTGAGAATCACCAACATCCTGATACTTCAACAGAAGCGACGGGACACCATGAGGGGATTCGAGTTGATGATAAGTTCATTGCCAATATGGTGGTGATCTACGATGCATTATTCGATATCGGTGTGTGGCGAGACATGGACACCTTGCCAGATAGCTATACCTATTTGACGGATAGTGAAGAAGATCTGGCGATCATCAATAAAATCCAACCAATAGTCGTGGGTTTGATTGATAAGGCTGCGAAAGGCATGGAGCCAAGCGACATTCGTTCAGCATTGATGACCATCGTTGAAGATGGCAAGCCTGAAAATGCCGATAAGCCAAACAACAAGGCGCAAGCGCTGACAGTTACCCTGATCGATTTTATTCGTCTCAACTTGCTTAAGGCCTATCGCCAGTTTGTCTTCAAAGATGAGAGAACCGAAGCGCTCGATGATTGGATGCAGCAAGCCTTCGACGACAATCCACAAGATTTGATTGAGTTTCTCTCTTCGCAACAAAACCGTCGCTTTGCGGTACAAGTGACCGTTGATGGTTTGCAGCAAGGTTTGATTGAGGGCTTGGTTGATCCTAGTGCGCCGTTTATCTCGGTTGCGAATCAGCATCATCAAAATCGTGAGCAGTATAAACCTAAGCTCGAACCGGTGATTGAACCGCCGCATGTGCAGCAGGTGAGCTTTATGGCGCAACTGACTGAACAAGCGTATCAAGACCAACACTACCTGCCTTTCTTTAAGAAGCTATATAGCGAACATAAAACCAATATTAGTCGAGTGGGCGTATCATCGACGCCGACCATCAGTGTTCGCAATCTACCGATCATCAAAACCGGAGCACGTGTCTCAGGTGAAGGCGGTACAGGGGTGCCGAACTTTCATTTTGTTGATCGAGACATCGACCGTGCTTACTATTTCTTTGGTAATGATGCGCTGCAGTTAGATGTGTTAATGGCGGACAATAAGGTGCAAACCATGTTTGACCGCCTTAACTACCTAAAAACATTAAATTGTAACGCTCAATACGATTGGAATGCACATACCACATACGATGGCCTAGTGAATCTTGGTTTTGGTGAATCTCTGCGTGACTACGGTGAGAAGCGCTGTTTGAAAGAACTAGAACAGCGTGCGGATGTAGAGCTGACTTTAACGGAAATGCGCCAAGCGTTAATCGAAGATATCCAATCTCACGAAAGGATTTCAGGCTTTGATCTTTTCACTAAGCTTGCCAAAAAAGCACAGGTTGAACAGGCGATATCCCAATACGCTGAGTTAGATGGGCAAGGCATGCCAGATTACACCTTGATCTATAACCCTTGGCCGGATCATTTTGCGCACTTCACGGGCCCATTCAGCGATGAGATCTTAATGCCGACCGGTGAACTTAACCGTTTGGATTACTGGCTGACACAAGTTGAGAATACCTACAAAGCAGCAGGCGTGTATTCGCGAACTCTTTGGGGTATGGCCGGAGACCACGGTTTAACACCGGTATTCTACGCACTGAACCCTGAGAAACAGGTACTAGAAGCTTTACAGCAAGAGCTTGATTACCCAATCGTGGTTGAGAAGATTTCGTCCGATGAAGGGGAAGGGCCGAAGATCACTAACGCCCTTAATTACCCAAGCCTTAAGGCGGTGGATGTAGTCGTCGCTTCTACCGCTGGTGGTAACTTTATGATGGACTTCTTCAACTCACAGCAAGGCTGGAAGGTTCAACCTGTTTATCAAGAGCTGACCGATTGGGCTCCACTAGCCTCGGCTAAAGGCACCAGTATCGATATCATTGATCAGATAGCGAAACGTCTGCCTGAATCGCTAGACTATATGGTCGTGCGCGAGGACACTTGTAATGCGGATAGTTGCTCGGTACGAGTGATTGGTAATCGTGACAAACAGCGTTTGGATGAGCTGATCACCCGTGAAGGGAACAAGCTATTCTATGAATCATTAGAATCTGGCCAGCGTCCGAAGCTTCTGAATACTCAGCAACTTAACCCTTACCTTCCTCAACCTACGGATTCTGAGTTTGCGGTTTATTCTCGTCTCGTTGATAAGTGTTTGAATCGCGCCGTTAAGTCTCAACTTACGACTTGGTGCAGCGCTAACGAATGGACACAATTGACTCGCTTTACGCCAAGGCCTGACTCAGTAAACCAGTTAGCTAATATCTATTTGGAAGACAGAGCCGGTACCGTGAACCTGTTCCCGAAAGAGGGAATTGGTTACAACACTAAGGTTCCAGGGAGACACGCTGGTGAAGATTATCTGGAAAAAGACGCTTTCATTGGCTTCTGGGGAGAGCCAATTGGCGAAAACTCAACCCCACTGACTATCGAAGCGAATGGCTCACTGGCACCGACCTTGTTTGAATACCTAACCGGTGAGCGGGTGGTGGCTGGAGAAGATGGTTGGGGCTTTCCATCTCTAATCGATAAGCTTGATATTCGAAAGTAATCGGTTGAAAAGCTTTCTGAGACGGTCTTCAGAACTGTCTCTACTTGGTGACACAAAGCGCTAGGCTGACAAAGTCCGCTTCGCTGTCATCGGTTATCTGATAGCCCAACCTTTGGTAGAAAGCGATCGCTTGCTGATTGCGCCTAAAACTCGAAAGGGTGATGGTTTCACGCTCTTCTTTAATGGTGAGCTCTTGGATATCTCTCATTACTCGATACCCTAGCTTTCGATTTTGGTACTGAGGGAACACGATCAACAAATGCACGTGATAGGCTTGCTGGTAAGGTTTGTAGCAGACTAATCCGACTCGCTCATCTTGGTCGTGTATCCAATAAAACCAGTCTGGTTGATAGTCATTGTTTATCCGCTGCCTCTGAAATTCATCATCCCATCCAAAGACGGCTTCAACATGGGAATAAAGCGCCTCTTTTATCACCGAAAACTGCTTCTCGGCTTCTGAAGGAAGAATGGGGGAGTAGTGTAATGGAAGTGATTCGACACCTTGTCTCATTGTTGAAAGAACATCCCTGTATCTGTGTAGCTATGTATCTATCTATGTAGTTACGAACCTATGTGTCGCTGTGACTTGAATTCGATTTCTTGTTATTTGGATTCTTCAGCAAGCTGATGGTGGCGAGATAGCTGCTTGTAGAGTGTGTCTTTCAGTTCCATGCGTTCTACTTTTAGATTGTGCATGTTGTCGTCATCGATTGGGCTACCAGAAACTTCAAGTTCGCGAATGGTGTAGTCGAGTTCGTGGTATTTCTGCATGTTATTTTTGAACTTCGGGTCGTCGTGGTTAAGCTGAACGATATCGAGTTTGAATTCAGGGAAGTCTAGGATAAAAGCGTGGTTTTCATTGAGCATTCTAGTGTCCTCATTAATGTATTTGCTTACCAGTATAGAAGCATAACCATTAAAGAAATGTGTCACTGAACGCAAAGCTCGAAAGCAATAAAAAAGGGCACCAAAAGTGCCCTATCTATCTCAAAAATAACAATTATTTATTGTTCGCTCGCTGTTGAGCTTTCTTTTCAAGTTTTTGCTGTTTTCTCTGTTCGATCAACTGTGCAGCATCACCACCGACGTGAGTTTCACCGCGAGCAGCAGAAAGCTGTACCTGCTTTTCACGCTCTCTAAAGCGTTGCTTCTGTTCTTCTGTGTGTTTGTCGATACACTTAGGGCAGCTTACGCCTTTTTCGAAATCAGCAGACTGCTTGTCTTCTTCAGTGATTGGTAAGCGACACGCGTTACACACGTCGTAGCCACTCTTTTCTAGCTGGTGGTTAACCGCAACACGGCCATCAAACACGTAGCAGTCACCTTCCCACATGCTCTCTTCTTCAGGCACTTCCTCAAGGTATTTTAGGATGCCGCCTTCAAGATGGTACACCTCTTCAAAGCCTTGCTCTTTCATGTAAGCCGTCGACTTTTCGCAACGAATACCACCGGTACAGAACATCGCTACCTTTTTGTGTTTAGCAGGATCTAGGTTGTCCTCAACGTATTGTGGGAACTCACGGAAAGTTTCTGTGTTTGGGTTCACTGCGTTTTTGAAGGTGCCGATATCGACTTCGTAATCGTTACGAGTATCGACCAGTACTACATCAGGATCTGAGATCAGTTCATTCCAGTCTTTTGGTTTCACATATGTGCCCACAACATGGCGAGGGTCAATGCCCTCAACACCCATGGTCACGATCTCTTTCTTGAGCTTAACTTTAGTGCGGTTGAACGGCTGTTGCTCGTTGAACGACTCTTTATAGACAACATCTGCTAGACGTTCATCAAGCTTGAACCAAGCAAGCAGCGCATCGATTGACTCGCGCGAGCCCGCAACTGTGCCGTTAATGCCTTCTTGGGCAAGCAGCAGAGTGCCACGGATTTGGTTGTCGAGAAGCAGTTGAGTAAGTGGTTGGCGGATATCTTGATAATCATCCAGTGCGACAAACTTGTAGAGTGCGCATACAACATATTGAGACATGATTTTTCCTTTCGCGAGCTGGAGCGTAATTCCAGAGCAATCTCACTTGTCAGTGAGGGATTTATAAATAGTTTTCGGCGTGAGTATAGCTAAGCTTGTCGAGCACAAAAACCAACCAAAGATAGGGCTATATAGCACTGCAATTCGTGTGGTTTTGATGTTTCTTCAGTTTGCCGAATGAATTGTCCCTAAATAAGTCATGTCGTTTTCGTGGATAACAGCAACAAAAAACGCGCCCAATAAGTTACGTAATAACCTGTTGGGCGCGTTTTGTATTGGGTGAAAGCTCTATTAGCCTTGCTTGTTTAGCTGCTCTTTTGCTGCTTCTACTTTTGAGAAGTCTAGGCCAAGCTCTTCTACTGCTTCTTTGATAAGTGCAGGGTTTTGCATTACTTGACCCATAAGAAGTTGTAGCTTCTCTTGAGGCAAGCCAAGCTGGCTAATGGTTGCCATTGCAGCTAGCGGGTTTTCAGTCAACGTCTTGAAAATGCTGTTGATCTGCTCATCACCGATGTTGTTCTCTTTTAATAGCGCAATAATTGGGTTCATTACCTTACCTTTAAACTAGCGACTGTTAATTTGGGGGCATTTTAGCACTGGCTGCCATTAGGATGAAACAGCAATTGCCCCAATCGTCATCAACTCTTCTAGAAGTTAGCTAATCGCCGCTAAGCCTTCTGCTAAGCGAGACACTGCTTCTCGCAGTTCATCTGGATTCGCATTAGTGAAGTTAAGACGCAATGCCGCTTTGGCACCATTTGCATCTGGGTAGAACACAGGGCTTGGTACCACCGCTACGCCGTTACCAAGTAGGCTCTTAGCCAGTTCAAACGTATCGCACTCTGGAATCTCAACCCAAATGAACATGCCACCATCAACAGGTTTTAATACACAACCTTGAGGCAGCTTCTGTTCTAGTTCAGAGAACAGCACCTCGTAGCGAGATTTGTATAGGTTGCGGATGTTCTCCATGTGCAGGCCAAAATCTTGGTGCTTAAGAAGACCAAGCAAAAGCGCTTGCATTGGCACACTTGAGTGCAGGTCAGCGCCTTGTTTAACCTTGATAAGTGGTTCAAGGTAGCTGCGTTTGCCAGTTACCGCGCCGATACGTAGACCTGGAGAAGCAATCTTAGAGAATGAACGCAGTACGATTGAGTGATCTGGGCAGAATGACGACACAAGTGGCAGCTCAGAACCCGTAAAACGCAGTTCACGATAAGGTGCATCTTCAATGAAAGCGACGTTGTATTGTTCACAAAGCGCAGCGACTTGTTGGCGGCTCTCTAGAGTCCAACATACGCCAGTTGGGTTATGGAAATCCGGTACCGCGTAGAACATTTTCGGTGCTTGTTGTTTGAAGCAGGTTTCGAGCTCGTCTAGGTTTGGTCCGAACTCAGTTTGAGAAACAGTCACAATGTTCGCTTGTACTAAACCGAATACTTGCATTGCACCTAGGTAGCTTGGTGCTTCCATCACAACCGTATCACCCGGATCAACATAAGCACGAGCGATCAGATCCAAGCCTTGTTGTGAGCCTGTACAGATCATCGCAGTGTGTGATTCTGGCAATTGGTAAGCATCGCTAAGATGATCGATAAGCGGGCCGTAACCTGCGGTTGAACCGTATTGAAAAACTTCTGGCATGTTCGCCAAGTTTTCTAGGGTTGGCTTCATCAGCTCAATCGGAAATGTTTGTTCATCTGGCAGACCGCCGGCCAACGAGATGACGTTTTTATCGCTCGCGGCGGCAAGAATCTCGCGAATATAGGAAGACTGGATTTGTTGTAATGATTTTGCGATTTCCATGTGTAGTTATCTCGTTGTGTCTGCTTTTTTTGTTTATCCAGTGATATTACATGGCATTGAAAAAATCGATGTGTCCATATATGCTCTTAAATATGTCCATTTATGCTATTTAGAGAATGTCACGCCAACACATATCCAGAATCAATGATGTGCTCTTCTACATTCACCAAGACATCAGTAAGGAACTCCCTGCTAAAGAATTGGCGGAAGTCGCCGCTTATTCGGAGCAGCATTTTCACCGAATCTTTAAGAGTGTGGTGGGAGAGTCGATTCATCAATACATCCGTCGTACCCGAATGGAGTATGCGGCGAATCAATTGATGTTTGATACCAGCTCTTCTGTTGCTGAGATAGCCAACAAGTGTGGTTTTAGCTCGCTCTCGTCGTTCAGCCGAGCATTTAAGGCGACCTTTCATATGGCGCCGGGGGAGTGGAGAAAGCACGATCTTCAGACAGCAGAAAAGCCCTATCTCAAAGATGCTGAGATTGCAGCGGGTTACCATCGTGTCGCACAAAGAGAACTGCCTGCTCCTAAGATTATGGAGGTGGCACCGCGTTTGGCGGCTTACGTTAGGCATACTGGATACAATCGTTCGATACGTAATGCTTGGCTTATCTTAAAGGCGTGGGCGAATGCTGAAGAGCGCGATTTTAGTCGCCAATTTGGACTGCATCACTCGAACCCTGCGTGGGTTGAAATGGATCAATGTCGTTATGTTGCCTGTATTGCGATTGATGAGCCAATTAAATATCGCAGTGTCGTTAATCAGATGGTGATACCGGGTGGTTTACATGCGGTGTTTCGTCTTACAGGTATTTATGGTGAACTGTTGCCTCAGATCAGTCAGGTTCTAGAGCAGTGGTTGCCAAGTTCAGGCTTTAAGCAGCGTTCGACACCGGCGTACGTTCACTATCATCAAAACCACTTTCTCAACAGTGAAGAAGCCTTTGAATTGGACTTCTATCTTCCTGTCAGTTTTTACTAATTTCAATTCGTTAAGGAAACGCGATGTATCTTGTTCTTTACTGTCACAACATCGGCAGCACCGACTTTTCATTTTTTGAAACAGAAGATTTTGACCCAGATGAGGGTTACTTAGTCCGTGGTAAATGGCCGAATGAGAAGGCGTTTCGTGACTACCTGAAAACGGAGTTTGGTGATATGAGTGACTACAAGGTGATTGATTTGATTGCCCAAGGTGCTCAGGCAGAAACGTTAGATGCGAAGGCGCTTGCAGATCTCGCTGAACAACTGTGATCGTCCAAGTTACAGGTATAAAAAAGGCCACACTCCGGAGGTAGAGGTGGCCCAAATGTTTTCTTAGGCTTCCGTCTTACTTATTGTCGCTTACTTGGTCAAGTTAACCAGTGAATCGCGGGTAAGATCTTTTATTGTTTTCGCGCCTGTTAGCGTCATCGCTACACGCATTTCTTTGTCGTAAAGGTCAAGAAGGTTCTCAACACCAGCTTGGCCTTGTGCTGCTAGTGCGTACACAAATGAACGACCTAGTAGAGTACAGTCTGCACCCAGTGCCATCATACGAACTACATCAAGACCAGTACGGATACCAGAATCGACCAGAATCTTAGTGTCACCTTTTACTGCATCGGCAATCGCAGGTAGGGCTTTTGCACTTGAAAGTACGCCGTCAAGCTGACGACCACCATGGTTTGAAACCACGATACCATCGGCACCAAAGCGAACTGCGTCTTTTGCATCTTCTTCGTCAAGGATACCTTTGATCACCATTGGGCCATCCCAGAAGTCACGAATCCATTCGAGATCCTTCCACGAGATAGATGGGTCAAAGTTATCACCTAACCAGCCGATGTAATCTTCTAGCTTGGTTGGTGTGCCACGGTAAGTGGAGATATTTCCAAGGTCGTGTGGTTTACCAAATACACCCACATCGAATGCCCAGCTTGGATGACGCATTGATTGGAAAATGCGACGTACAGCTGCGTTCGGGCCGCTCATGCCTGAGTGCATATCACGGTAGCGAGCGCCTGGTACTGGCATATCTACAGTGAACACGAGAGTGGTTACGCCTGCCGCTTTTGCGCGCTCTAGAACGTTCTTCATGAAGCCACGATCTTTAAGTACGTAAAGTTGGAACCACATAGGACGTTCAATCTTAGGTGCCACTTCCTCGATTGGACAAACCGATACTGTCGACATCGTAAATGGGATGCCTTTGTTGTCTGCTGCTTTAGCCGCTTGAACTTCACCGCGACGAGCGTACATACCTGTTAGACCAACTGGAGCAAGTGCGATAGGCATCGCCAGTTTTTCACCGAACAGTTCAGTGTCTAAACTCAGTTCCGACATGTCATTAAGAACACGTTGCTTAAGCGCGATTTCAGCTAGGTCTGCTGTGTTGCGGTGCAGAGTGTGCTCGCCGTAAGAACCACCATCAATGTAATGGAAAAGGAATGGAGGTAGCTTAGATTTGGCAGCAGCTCGGTAGTCTGTAGATGCGGAGATAATCATAATCTTTATCCTAAGGTTAGGGTTCGCCTCTCTTCAAAGGCTTACTCTGTCGAATGTGGTGCCAGTTGGAACAGGCGTTTGGAAATAAAATGGCGTCAACGTACACAGTAATTGCTAGGTTGCTGGCTTCCAGAAGGTGCGTAGTCAACGAGTAACCAGTACAAACGTTCGCGGTGTCGGGGAATGAACGCTGACGCCAAGTTGGGTGGCGGTGATATGAACACCGCCGAATTTAAGCTTAACGCATTAGAGCGTCAGTCACGTTGAATCCGTAGATAACCACAAGACCAATGATGCCTGTCATTACTAGGTAGTAGAACGTTGGGATAACTGTCTTACGTAGTGTTGCACCTTCGCGGCCTAGTAGACCTACTGTTGCTGATGCTGCAACCACGTTGTGAATCGCAATCATGTTACCTGCTGCAGCACCTACTGCTTGTAGAGCAACAACTACCGCACTCGAGATAGTCAGCGTTTGAGCTACTTCGAACTGGAATTGGCTAAACATCATGTTCGATACTGTGTTTGAACCCGCGATGAAAGCGCCCAGAGCACCTACTGTTGCACTCAATGCAGGGAAAGCAGAGCCTACAAGGTCAGCGGCGAAGTTTGCTGTTGTTACAGGCATACTCGCTAGGTCAGCTGCATTCACACCAGAGTTGATGAAGATACGAACCATAGGGATAGTGAACACCAGTACGAAACCTGCACCAATCAGTGTTTTACTTGATTCACCGAATGCTTTCGCTAGTGGCGCAGCGCTACGGCCTTGAATCAGAACAGCAACCAGAGCAACGAATACTAGGATACCGCCCGGTAGATAAAGAGGCTGAATCGCAGTGCTCACGCCAGTTTCACCAAGAATGTTGCTGAACGATAGGCTAACGCTCTTCAGGAAGCCTTTGAACTCAGGACTAACACGGCTAGCAACAAGAGTTACTGCAAGTAGTACGTATGGAGCCCAAGCGCGAGCCATGCTCATCTTCTGTGTGCCTTTGTTCTCATCAAGGTCGATTTTTAGAGAACCTAGCCATTCAGCTGGCCACTTGTCTTCGCTCTCGAAGTCCCACTTTGATTTTGGTACTAGGAAGCCACGTTTTGCTGCTGTAACAACAATTGCAAGACCAACCAGACCGCCAATTAGAGATGGGAACTCAGCACCTAGGAACACGCCTGTTAGTGCGTAAGGGATGGTGAATGCTGCACCTGCAAATAGTGCGAACGGTAGAATGTCTAGGCCTTCAGTCCAGCTCTTGTTCTTACCGAAGAAGCGAGTCAGCATCATTGCCATTAGTACAGGAATCATCACACCTACAGTTGCGTGAATCATCGCAACGCTTGATGTGATTTGTTGTAGGTAAGCGTCCCATGTTGAGCCATGAGCCGCTAGGCTTTCACCGATGTTATGTGTATCTAGACCCTTATTTACACCAACGATGATAGGCGTACCTACCGCACCGAAAGATACTGGTGTAGATTGGATCATCATACCCATTAGTACCGCTGCAAGCGCAGGGAAACCGATAGCAACCAGTAGAGGTGCCGCGATAGCTGCTGGAGTACCAAAGCCAGATGCGCCCTCAATGAAAGAACCGAAACACCAAGCGATGATGATGGCTTGTACACGACGGTCTGCTGAGATGTCAGTGAATCCGTTACGAATTGTTGTAATGGCTCCGGTGTGCTTCAAAGTGTTAAGTAAGAAGATAGCGCCGAACACAATCCAGAGAACCGATACAGTGATACCAAAACCTTGGAATACAGATGCCAACACACGAGTGCTCGACATGTCCCAACCAAATAGTGCGATAAGTACGGTTAGACCAAAGGCCACCGGCATCGCTTTCTTCGCTGGCCAATTTAGGCCAACCAGCAAGATAGCTGCCATAACTATTGGCGAAAATGCCAATAGAGCTAATAGAGTTTCATTCATGGGTACTTCCTCGTCCTTGCCTCAATCCATTTAGGTTTGAAGTGACTTACACGTTATTGTTTTTTGTTATTACAACGGCAGTGGTTGTAATGGGTTTGTTAATTTGGCGTGAATTTACCCCTTTATTTTTTATAGATATAGGGAAATAATGAAAATAATTAATTCCAAAATTGGCATAATAACATGCGTGCAGACGACTTAATCCTGTTTTCACAGGTAGTAGAAATGGGCTCATTTAGTAAGGTTGCAGAGCAAAATAACCTTACAAATTCGGTAGTTAGCAAGAGAATCGCTCGTTTAGAGGAAGAGATAGGTGTTCAATTATTATATCGCACAACGCGCAAATTAACGCTGACTGAGGCGGGCAAGGCGATCTTGCATGGGGCCAAAAATGTGAAGCAGGCAACCCAAGAGGCTATGGACGCTGTTTCAGGCTTTGGTGAAAATGTCAGCGGTCACATCAAAATGTCTGTCCCGAGTATTTCTGGTGATTTGATATTGGCCGACGCTGTGGCGGAGTTTTGTAACATGCATCCGGGTCTAACTGTCGATATGTCACTCGATAATCGCTTTGTTGATCTGGTGAATGATGGCTTCGACCTCGTGATTCGTACCGGATATCTGGAAGATTCAAGCTTGATTGCGCGCCATATTCTAGACTCGCAATGGGTAGTATGTGCTTCGCCCTCTTATATTGCTCGCAATGGTAAACCACTCATCCCGACTGATTTAGTCAAACACAACTGCTTGCAATACGCCTACCAAACAACCGGCGCAAGTGAGTGGCAGTTCATTCGAGAAGGACAAGGTGATAACAAGTACATAGTGCGCGTTTCAGGCTCGTTCTCCACCGACAACGCGACGGCTTTGAGAAAGGCTGCGCTGGGTGGGCACGGCATTGCCTACGTGCCGCGCTGTTTGGTGTATCACGATATCCGAAATGGCCAGTTGGTGGATTTGTTCCCAGATATCGTTGGTAAAAAACTGGGCATCTACGCGGTTTACCCTTTTACCCGTCAACCTCCGAATAAGATCAAGATGTTGATTGAGCATATTCGTGCCCGCTATTTGGCAATTTCGCACTACTTTTAATCAGTTGGTCTTTAGTTGAGGTTACGTTTTGGTGCAATTGGTTACTTGATTTAGCCGCTTCAATTCGTCATCTTATTTGCGAATTATTATCATTTGAAATCTAAGGAAGAGGGAAGAATGAACAACAACGCCTACCCACATACAAAGCAGCAGAGCGTCTCTGACGACTACTTTGGTACGCAAGTAAAGGATCCTTATCGCTGGTTGGAGGGTGATACCAGTGAAGAAACGGCTGCTTGGGTAGAGTCGCAAAATGCTCTTACCTTTGGTTATCTGTCTGATATCCCTTTTCGAGATGCACTGCGTGAGCGTATTGCTAAGGCACAGGACTACAAGAAGAGTTCTCAACCTTTTGTACGCGGCGAGTATACCTACTTCTATAAGAATGATGGGTTACAAAACCATAGCATTCTTTATCGCAGCAAGGATGGCAGCGAGCCAGAAGTTTTCTTAGATCCAAACACATTCTCGCAAGACGGCACTACTTCATTAGGCTCAGTGTCATTTTCCAAAGATTATAGCTTGGTGGCTTATAGCATCTCTGAAGGCGGCAGTGACTGGCGCAAGATTTTTGTAATTGATGTAGAAACCAAGCAGCAGTTAGAGCCAGAAATTGTTGATGCAAAGTTCACAGGCGTATCTTGGCTTGGTAATGAGGGCTTTTATTACTCTAGCTACGACAAACCCGATGGTAGCCACCTTTCTGCGCGAACTGAGCAGCATAAGCTCTATTATCACGAGCTAGGAACGCCTCAGAGCAGCGATAAGGTGGTATTTGGTGCCAAACCAGAACAAGCGCATCGTTACGTCCATGGATACACCACAGAAGACGACAACTACCTGATCATTTTGGCTCAAGAGTCGACATCGGGTAATCGTATGTTCTACATCGATTTACGTAGCGAGTCGCAATCAATCCACACAGTGGTCGATCACGTCGACAGTGATACCCATTTGATTGATAACCAGGGTAGCCAATTCATTCTATACACCAACCTTGATGCGCCAAACGGTCGTGTGGTGAGCCTAGATACTGAGACTCAGCAATGGAATGATATTATCCCGGAGCGAGAGCAACCGCTGGATATCACAACCGGTGGCGGTTACTTGTTGGCACACTACATGGTGGATGTGCTGTCGAAGTATGAGCAGTTTGATTACCAAGGTAACAAGGTGCGTGATATCGAATTGCCAGCGCAAGGAGCGGCAAGTGGACTCGGTGGTGAGCGAGAGCAAAAAGAGCTTTACTACACCTTTACCAACTATGTGACGCCGCCAACCATCTTCTCGTTTGATGTAGAGACGGGCGAATCTAAAGTGTTTGAAAAATCGCAAGCGCCGTTTGAGAGTGAACAGTACCAGTCAGAGCAAGTGTTCTACAGCTCAAAAGATGGCACACGAGTGCCGATGCTTATCTCTTACAAAAAGGGGACTAAGCTCGATGGCTCTGCACCAACGATTTTGTATGGCTATGGCGGCTTTAATGTCTGTCTCCCTCCTTCGTTCTCTGGCAATGTCGCGAGCTGGCTAGAGCTTGGTGGTATCTATGCTGTGCCTAACCTGCGTGGTGGCGGTGAATATGGTAAAGCGTGGCACAATGCTGGCACACAGCAGCAGAAACAGAACGTGTTTGATGATTTCATTGCAGCGGCTGAGTTCTTGATTGAGAACAACTACACGAGTTCCAGCAAATTAGCGATTCGAGGCGGCTCTAACGGTGGCTTGTTAGTTGGAGCTTGTATGACACAGCGCCCTGAGTTGTTCCAAGTGGCTCTGCCTGCAGTTGGTGTACTAGATATGCTGCGCTACCACACCTTTACTTCAGGTGAGGGCTGGGCTTATGACTACGGCACGTCTGAGCAAAGCAAAGATATGTTTGAGTACCTACTGGGATATTCACCGGTTCATAATGTTAAAGAGGGGCAATCTTACCCGGCTACATTGGTGACAACGGCGGACCACGATGATCGTGTTGTCCCTGCGCACTCCTACAAGTTTATCTCTGAGCTGCAGCTTAAACACCAAGGTGAGCAACCCGTGATGATTCGCATTGATGTGAATGCGGGCCACGGCGCAGGTATGCCGCTCAACAAAGCGATTGATCTATCGGCAGATACTTATGCCTTTACTCTGTGGAATATGGGGATTAAGGAGTTGAGCGTTTAGCCATCGCTCATTCTTTTGGTGTAAAAAAGAGGTACAAAAAAAGTCGCATCCGTGCGACTTTTTTCATTTTTGGCGGCCAAACCAATTTGCTATATCCACTCTGTAGCAATCCATTAATGCAAATTTTCAGAATGTATTTATATGACGTTGTTAATGTGAATTAGTTCCACTTACGCAGCATCTTTTTTTGGTTTTTCATCAAGATCGAACGATGCATCGATGAGTTTCTGCGTGTATTCATGCTGTGGATTTTGGAAAATGTCTTCCGCTGTACCTTGCTCCATTACTTCACCTTTCTGCATCACTAATACGCGATCGGATAGGGCTTTTACCACCGACAAGTCATGACTGATGAACAAGAAGCCAATATTGTGTTTGGCTTGAATGTCTTTCAGAAGATCAATCACGGTTAGCTGTACTGAACGGTCAAGTGCCGACGTTGGCTCATCCAACAAGATGAACGAAGGCTCAAGGATAAGCGCTCGTGCAATCGCGATACGTTGACGTTGTCCGCCCGAGAATTCATGTGGATAACGGTTGATTGAACTCGGTTCTAAGCGAACTTCAAGTAGTGCTTTACGTGCACGTTCCAAACGCTCTTTCTTAGTCAGATGAGGCTGGTGAACAGTCAATCCCTCAGTGATGATCTCACCGACCGTCATACGTGGTGATAACGAGCCATATGGGTCTTGGAACACCATCTGCACATCTTTCTTAAGGTTGTGGCGCTCTTTATCCGTTAACAGACTCACGTCTTGGCCTTTGTAAACAATACGGCCAGTAGATGGTAGAAGACCGATTAGAGCACGACCCAAGGTCGACTTACCTGAACCTGACTCACCAACAATACCTAAGGTTTCACCCTGCTTAAGCTTAAGCGAGATGCCTTTCACAGCCTCAAAGTATTGGCAACGGCTTTTAATAAAGTGCGGCTTAACGAGGAACTTAACGCGAATATCGTCCGCTTCCAGTAGTTGTGGCGCTGACTCTTCAATCGGTGTTTTTGAACCTTTTGGTACTGAGTTGATCAGCATGCGAGTGTATTCGTGTCTTGGTGCTTCAAACAGCGGGACAGTCTCGCCTTCTTCGACCAATTCACCCTTACACATTACTAATACGCGATCAGCGAAGTGTTTTACTACACCTAAATCGTGGGTAATGAACAGGATCGCCATACCCATCTTGGCTTGGATCTCTTTGATAAGAGACAGCACTTCGGCCTGTACCGTTACATCTAGTGCGGTTGTCGGCTCATCGGCGATAAGAATGTCTGGCTCATTAATCAGCGCCATCGCGATCATGATACGTTGCAGTTGACCGCCTGAAAATTCGTGTGGGTATTTAGTGTAGGCTTGGCTTGGATTCGGTAGGTGCACCAGATCAAATAGCTCCAAAACACGTTCTTTGGCTTGCGCTTTTGATACGTTGCGGTGACACATGATGGCTTCAGCCACTTGAATGCCGACACGTAGGTAAGGGTTTAGCGACGTCATCGGCTCTTGGAAAATCATGCCGATACGATCACCACGTACCGCTTGCATCTCACGCTCAGATTTATCGAGAATCGATTCGCCTTCAAACTCGATGTACGACTCTGGGTGGATGATAGCGTTATCAGGTAAGAGGCTCATGAGAGCATTAGAGGATACGGATTTACCAGAACCGGACTCACCCACAATTGCGAGGGTTTCGCTTGGGTTGAGCGTGAAGTTAATGCCCTTTACCGCATCAATGATTCCATCATTGGTTTTAAAACTCACGGAAAGGTTATTGACCTTAAGGATGGCTTTGTCTGACATGATACGTCCTTATTCAGTTTAAGACATTAGGTGATGGGTAGGTGTCGTGGGTCGACTTCAATTGTCCAAAGTAGTGATGCGCTCTTTGAAGTTGCTCTAGCTCTAGCATCCAGTGAGCGTTGCGTTGTGCGCTGCAAAAAGCGATCAAATGTCTGAGGAGTTCTTCGCTCTGCTGTTCCAGTAGCGAATGAGTACGCTTGATCAGAGAGTTATCTTCTAAAGAAATGAACTGCATCAAGGCGTAAGTTTGATTCAATGTGTCAAAGGCATCTTGCTGCTGACCCAGCTTATTGAGGATTTCTGCTTGAGAAATACTGGCGTCGCGCAGTCCTGTCAGTAAACAAGCGAACTGACAAGGTTTGACATCGTTTTGGAAAGCGGCATTTTGAATATGGTGTGGAAGCGAACTCAGAACATCGCCGTACAGACGTTGAGCTTCTGGCCAATGGCCCTGCTCCATGAGTTGTTCCGCTTTAAGGTAGTGCATCCAGCATCGTTCTAAATCCATCTTCTCAGCCTCTAAATTATAAGACCAAAGAATGTTAATGATATTTATTATCAAATGCAAACAAAAACCATTTGGTTTTGTTTCAAATGTTAAATCATTTTAGTGTCACTGATTCCTGTTAGTTTCATTGATTTACAACGAAATCGTTCGTTATTTGTTCAGTTGAACCGTGATGTAGCGTAAGTCACTAAATTTAGAAGAAATTACATCTACACTTATTTGAACTATACCCATAAGAAAAGGATTAAGGAGGCGGCGATGGCGATTCAAAGACTCAACTCAGAGCAACTGTATCAGGTAGCTGAACTTGAAAAGTTGCCTTGTAAGTCGACCAAGGAACTGGCTCCCATTGATGAGATAGTTGGACAAGAACGCGCGCAGAAAGCGGTCGAGTTCGCTATGTCGATCAAGGAAAAGGGTTACAACATTTATGCGATTGGCCGCAATGGCCTTGGTAAGCGCACCATGATCTTGCGTTACCTTAATCGTCACCCACAAGAGCCTGACCAGCTGTTCGACTGGTGTTATGTCGCGAACTTCGACGATATTCGTACCCCAAAAGTACTCAAGTTACCGAGCGGTGTGGGCACTAGCCTGAAGCAAGACATCGAAAAGCTGATGCGTAAGCTCCTAAAAGCGATGCCGTTGGCGTTTGATAACGAGATGTACTTTGGCCGCGCAGATACGCTGAAGAACCAACTTGCAAGCAAACAGCAGGTGGCACTTGAGGCGATCAGTCTAGAAGCGAAAGAGAAGGGTATTAACCTGACTATTACCTCGAAAGGTGATTATCAGTTTGTGGCGATGAACGGTGAAGAGCTGCACACGGAGGAGACCTTCGACCAACTCTCTGTTGAAGAGCAAGAACAGTTCGACAAGAGTATTGATGCACTCGAAGTAGGGTTGCGCACCATCTCTAGAGAGCTCACTGAGCTAGAGGAGACCTACACTGAGAAGATCCAGAAACTTAATGACGACACCACTCGTGATGTAATCACTCACTTTATCAAACAGTTGAAGCAGGATTACAGCAAGTATCCAGAGATCAAAAAGTACCTCACGGCACTGCGCAAAGACATCGTCGAGAATGCGGAAATCTTCCTAGAAGAGAGCAATGAGCAGGCTGAGATCGCCACAGCTTCTTTAGATAAAAAGCTACCTCGTCGCTACAAAGTCAACGTACTGGTCAGCCAGAAAGAGCAGCAACTGCCAATTGTTGTCGAAGACAACCCAAACTACCACTCGTTGTTTGGTTATGTTGAAACGGCGACGTTCAAGGGGACGGTATTTACGGATTTCTCTTTGATTCGTGCTGGTAGCTTACATCGTGCGAATGGTGGTGTGTTGCTGATGGATGCGGTGAAGGTGCTGGAGCAGCCTTATGTTTGGGATGGTCTCAAGCGTGCGCTTCGTTCTCGTCAGTTGAGCCTGACTTCGCTAGAGAAAGAGGTCACCTTAACAGGTGCGGTTTCGCTTGATCCTGAGCCAATCCCATTGGATGTGAAGATCATTCTGTTCGGTGATTACCGCACTTACCAACTGCTTCAGCATTACGATGCGGAGTTTGGTGAGTTATTCCGCGTGACCGCTGATTTCGAAGATGAAATGAAACGCACCGCGGATTCAGAACTGCATTATGCACGCTTCATTTCGAGTATTGTTCATGACAACGGCATGCTGCATTGTGACCGCAAAGCGATTGCTCGCATCATTGAACACAGCTCACGTCAGGCCGGTGATCAGAGCAAGCTGTCTCTACACTCGGCTCATATCGCGAATCTGTTGCGTGAGTCCAACTATGTAGCCAAAGGCTCAAACTCGAATCTGATTCGTGCAGGTCACGTTGAACAAGCATTGGCAAATCAGCAGCTGCGTGTAGGTCGATTGCAAGACAGCGTCATGGAGACCTTCACCAATGGCACCACTCTGATGCGTGTTGAAGGAGAAGCCGTCGGACAAGTTAATGCGTTGTCGGTGCTGAGTACGACCGACCACATGTTCGGCGCGCCAAACCGCATCACAGCGACGACTGCTTACGGTGATGGCGAGGTGATCGATATTGAGCGAAACGTTGATCTTGGTGGCAGCATCCACTCGAAAGGGGTGATGATCTTGTCGGCTTACCTCTCTTCTGTGTTTGGTAAAACCGCAAAAGTGCCACTAACCACCAACATCACCTTCGAGCAGTCGTATGGCGGGGTTGATGGAGACAGTGCGAGTATGGCCGAGTTCTGTGCCGTTGTGTCTGCTTTCTCAAAACAACCTAACCGTCAAGACATCGCGATTACGGGCTCGATGAACCAGTTTGGTGAATCGCAGCCTATTGGTGGCGTGAACGAGAAAATCGAAGGCTTCTTCGATGTGTGTGAAATCAAAGGGCGCAGTAATACCCAAGGCGTCATTATTCCGCGTTCTAACGTTCACAATCTGATGCTACGTAGCGATATCGTGAAGGCGGTAGAGAAATGTGAGTTTAACATCTGGGCTATTGAGCATGTGACTGAAGCGATCGAGCTGTTTACGGGTAAACCTGCAGGTGAGCCAAGTGACGAAGGTAGCTATCCGATTGATACCATCTTTGGTATTGCTCAAGCGAAACTCAATGCGCTGAGAAAATAGCGAGATAGATACAAGCAAAAGGTTAGTCTAGCTTGTGTCATCGTCCTTAACGAAAACAGCCATCAAATACGATGGCTGTTTTTATTTAGGTATACGTTTGGAAGCTTGGCACTTGGAAGATTGGTGCTTTGAGAGCTTAGCCTTGTCTTAGGCGTAATTTCGTCCCATCAAACTTCAGTTTGCTCAGCAGGTTGCGTGCATTAGCGCGTCCAACCTCGTCAAATTCGACACCATATCGGGCATAGTGGGTTGATTTTTGAAGGTTACAGATCACCCCTTTCAATGGCGGTAGTAAAGGACCATTGTAGTTGTCTGGCGAGATCTCAATCGAAACACGCTCAGCTACCTGAAGGTTTCTTGAGGTCGGTGACGTGACAAATCGACACCCACTCTTTGAAAGGTCGCGGATTTCACAATCAGTGCGTTGATCATTGATATTGATCTTACCAGCTAGGTTGACCTCATAACGAGTCTCTTTACGCAGTTGTGTTACCTGCATAGTACTTGGCGTTGACAAGATCAGTAGTGGGAAGGGTTCACCGATGTTGTGGTGAATCTGACTTCTAAAGTGGATCAGTGCGCCTTCACCTCGAAGAGAGTATGCGCGAACGGTCATCCAGAAGCCCTCTTGAAAGAAAAAGCCAAGATCGTCTGATGAGACTTCAGGAACTTCAATCAAGATGCAGTTTTCACTGTGGGTGCCAATGAATTTGGTGGTGGCTAAGAATTTACTGCCAACTGGGGTAGTTATGTTGAGAGTCAGTTCACTGCCGTGCTCAATCATCGCCAACGCATCCGTGCTGTTGATGGTTGATACGGTGCGATTTCGCGGATCTTGCAGTGATTGGTTCGGCTCCACAGGTCTCTTTAGTGGTGCGTTCATTGTGTTTTCTCCATGCGCCAACATGCGTTGTCTGACAATAGACGGTTCTTACGTGCTAGATTTAGGTAAGTGAGGTGATTGGATATTGAATCTGGTGTGGCTGTGTCCATTTCAGATTTATTTGTAATTCCCACTACATCGTTTTATTTATATGCACGTGCGTTAGTCTATTAACATCAATCCAAGACTTCAATTGTTTATCGTTTAGCATGTCGAATATTTATAGGAGTTGAGAATGCAGGCAATAAAATGGGATCAGGAAGCCCAAAAAATAACGGTAGAGCTAGCTCCCGAACAGTATGCTGTGGTGAAATACCAGCAACAAGGACAGGTGCTTCACATTACCTCAACTCGCGTTCCGGATGAGCTACAAGGGCAGGGCATGGGCAAAGTGATGATGGAAGCGGTACTTCCAGAGATCGAAAAGGCGGGCTTTAAAATTGTCCCTGTCTGCAGTTATGTTGTGCACTACATGGCAAGGCAAAAACAGTGGTCTCATCTACTTGCGGATGAGGCATAACGAGAAAAGTATGTCTTGTTCAACCACAGATTCAACCACAGATTCTACAACACGATTGTACAATGCTATTGCCCACTCTATTCATGGTTCTGAGCGCCACCAAGTCGAAGTGATTCAGCGCTTATGGGGAGGCTACGGAGAGCTAGTTCGCTTGCACTTCCCAGATGCAACGGAGGTAGCCAGTGTTATCGTCAAACATGTCGCACTGCCGGATAAAACCGAACATCCTAAGGGATGGAATACTCAGCTTTCACACCAGAGAAAAGTAAAGTCATATCAGGTTGAAACCTCTTGGTATCAAGGGTTTACTCAAGAATATGATCCACATTGCCCTGTTCCTGTTGGTTTGCAATGTCAACAAACTGAGGGTGAGTGGCTGATTGTTATGCAAGACCTCAAGACGCTCGGCTTCCCAAACATATCCAACTTTGATGTACTAGCGAGTGAAGTCGAGGGTTACAGTCTTGAAGAGGTGCAGCAGCGCAATGCTTGTTTGCGCTGGCTTGCGCATTTCCACGCGAAACATATCAACATAAACCCGAGTGATGTATCGAGTTTGTGGGAAACTGGCACCTATTGGCATTTAGCAACGCGACCGGATGAACTGAGTGTATTGGTTGATCAAGCTCTCAAGAGAAACGCTGAGAAGATTGATCATAAGTTGAAAGAGTGCCCTTACCCAACATTAGTGCATGGTGACGCCAAGCTAGCCAACTTCTGTTTTGATGTTGAAAATAAAAATGCGGCAGCAGTCGATTTTCAATATGTAGGGCTTGGCTGTGCCATGAAAGATGTGGCGCTGTTTATGAGCAGTGCGATTAGGCCAAGAGATTGTGCAGAGCTAGAGATCGAGGTGTTAAATGTCTATTTTGAGCAGCTTACTCACGCATTGGCACTCTATCAGCCACAATTAAATGCAGTGCAAGTCGAAGCGGCTTGGCGCCCTATGTTTGCAACCGCATGGGCCGATTTTCAACGCTTCGTTAAGGGTTGGAGCCCAAATCACTGGAAGATTAACCCATATACTGAGCAGCTAACGAAAAAAGCACTCAGTGAGATGAACGAACAGGAGTTTGTTGATGTTCGATAAAACTGCAAGTTGGAAGACGCCGCAGAACTTTTTATTGCTGATTTCGATTATTGTCCCGATCGCGTTTTCTAGCTGGATGGCGTTGTTGAACAACTTTGTTGTTGAGCGAGCTAACTTCGACGGTGCCGATATTGGGTTACTTCAGAGTGTGCGTGAAATCCCAGGCTTTCTTGCGTTTACGGTTGTGTTTGTGTTGGCCTTTATTCGCGAGCAGCGATTCATGTTGGTCTCACTGGCAATGCTGACAGTAGGCACCGCAATCACGGGATTGTTTCCAACATTGACGGGGCTTCTGCTAACAACGATTTTAATGTCGACGGGCTTTCACTACTTTGAAACACTGAAGCAATCGCTATCACTGCAATGGCTGAGTAAAGAAGAAGCGCCAGAGATGCTGGGTAAGATGATCTCAGTCGGTGCGCTGGCTTCTCTTGTTACCTACGGCTCAATTTGGGTGATGCTGGAGCAACTGAAGCTCGATTTTGTATGGGTTTACGGCATTACCGGTGGGATAGGCTTCTTACTCGTATTGGTAATGACCTTTGGTTTTCCTGAATTTAAAACTGAGACTCAGCAGAACAAAAAGTTGGTACTGCGTAAGCGCTACTGGCTCTACTATGCACTGACTTTTATGAGCGGAGCTCGTCGACAGATCTTCACTGTATTTGCTGGGTTCTTGATGGTAGAGAAGTTTGGCTATTCTGCAGCCGATGTGACGCTACTGTTCTTGATTAACTATCTATTCAACTTCTTATTTGCAAAACGTATTGGTAAGTTCATCGGAGTCGTTGGTGAGCGCAAAGCCCTGATGTTTGAATATGTTGGCTTGATTGGCGTGTTCGTCGGCTATGGCTTGGTGCAGAGCGCTGAGTGGGCTGCTGCGCTGTACGTGATTGATCATCTGTTCTTTGCATTGGCATTGGCGATTAAAACCTACTTCCAGAAGATCGCAGATCCAGCAGATATGGCTTCAACGGCAGGGGTTTCTTTCACTATCAACCACATCGCAGCCGTTGTTATCCCGGTGGTATTCGGTGTTATCTGGCTAGCTTCTCCAGCAACTGTTTTCTTTATTGGTGCTGCGATGGCGGGTGTCTCTTTGCTACTGTCTCTGAACATTCCTAAGATTCCGGAAGATGGTAATGAGGTACGTTACTTTAGCTGGCGATAGCAATAGATTGCTTTGATGAAGTTTGAATAAAACAAAAGCTCCAATGTCGCCATTGGAGCTTTTTTGTATTTGCCATGAATTAAAGGCGTTCACCTTAATTGATTGTTTATATTAATTGCTCTTTTAGTGAGTTTGAGAAGCGCTTTTTGTAGCTGCGTAACATACTGAAACTGCAGACCGCTGTCAGGGTTTCTGCAAACAAAATACTCGCCCAGATCCCTTGCTCGGGAAATAACTTAGGTAACACCAGAATGCCTATTGCAACGAACACAAAACCACGTCCAAGCGATATCAAAGTGGCTTGTTTTGGTTGCGCGGTTGCTTGGAATAGGTTTGCAATCACTAAGTTGATGCCCATTAGTGGCACACCAAAGAAGAAAAAGGTTAAAGCCGTTGCTGACAGCTCAATCAAGTCACTGGACTCTCCTAGGTAAAGCGCTGCGATTTCTGGAGCGAATAGGAAAACGATGAGCATAAAAGCTAAGCCACTGCCTACAGCACTCTTTAGACCCAACATGAAAATATCGTCTATTCGTTTGGGTTGGTTGGCGCCGTGATTAAAGCTGATGATTGGCTGACATGCTTGAGCGATACCGACCATCACAAACAGCGCAAAGACTCCAATGTTGGCAGTTAAACCGTAGGCGATAATATGACTCTCGCCAAACTGATCCAATAACACATAGTTGAACAACAAAATGGTCATTGCAGCCGTCACTTCAATGAAGAAGGTAGGCGTACCTATTTTGAGGATACTAGGCAATTTATTAAAGCCAATCCCTGTTAGGCTCAGATTTAAGGTGCCTTGTTTACGCACAAAATGGGTCAGTAGGATACAAGCGATAACACCTTGTGCGATCGCAGTGCCGTAGGCCGCCCCTTTCATGCCCCAGCCCCATTCTAAGACGAAGAAATAGTCTAAGACGAGGTTCACTATCGCACCAATCGACATCGCATAGGTGGCGAGTTTTGGGTTGGTATCATTACGGACAAAACAGGACATGACCCATGCGAGTGAATACAACACAAAGAATTGCAGCATTACTGATAGGTAGTCATGAGTCAGTTCCGCCATGTAACCAGAAGCGCCCATCAGCGCAATAATTTCATCCAACCAATAGAGAGCGGTGCTCACTGTGACGGTACTAAAGACTGCTGTGATCAGCATAGACTGATTAAACAGGGTTTGTCCTGATTTGAGATTGCCCTTGCCGACTTCAATCGACATTAAAGCGGCACCGCCAATACCGACCATCATGGCGATAGCGGTAAATATAGAGAAAGCAGGAATGGTTAAAGCTATGGCACCTAAGCCGTCAGCGCCCACGCCCTGTCCGACGAACCAAGCGTCCCCCATGATGAATAGAGACTTGATCACCATGCCAGTTAATGCCGGCCAAAGGTATTGATAAAAGGATTTAGAGACTGGATCAGTTTTTAAATTGATGGCCATTAAAAAAAGCTCGCGACAAAAGGGTGTTAACAATAAACGAGCATTATCGGAACTTAATTAGACGTGAAAAAGGGATTATCTGCGTATTATGTTGCACTATCTGCACATCGGGTTCGAAATTCTGCAGGCGACTCATTCATTTGTCCACGATAAAAGCGGCTGAAATAAGCGGGATCTTCATAGCCGAGTTCAAAGGCAATGGTCTTAATTGTTTTGGTTGAAAAGATCAGTTCACGGTTCGCCTCTAATATGATTCGGTCGTGAATTAATTGAGTGACTGTTTTCCCGCGCTCTGCCTTAACGATTTCGTTTATGCGCTTGTTGGTTATCGACAAGGCTTGAGCATAAAACTCGCAGGTTTTGTGTGACGTGTAATTCTGCTCAATCAGATCGATCACCTTGTTCACTCGGGTGTCACGCACCTCGCCCTTCAATGATGATTGAGTAGCAAATCGTAATATGTAGCGCAAAAAGCTATTGATGAGAGATTCCACTAAGTCCCAATCGCAATCTTCACGCTCACACTCTTCTTTCAGCATATTGAAGATAGGAAGTAGGTAGCGGTTTCCTTCTTCATCGCAATCAAGATAGGGAGGACGACTGTGGTGCATGGCGAAAACACTATCCACCAATTGCGTACTGCGGTGATTGGTTTCTACAAAGCCGGGAGTAAAAAGCAGCATACGAGCATGTTCCCCAACGGATTCCGAGCGGTGCACTTGACCGGGAGCGATGGTAAATATACGCCCGACCTTATTGTCGTAATCGACGAAATCAATGCTCTGACTGCCCAAGCCATCGACACACCAAACAAGCTCCCAATACTCGTGCCGGTGAGGCTCAAGGAAAGCTTCATCACTTTTCGTTAGCTCGGTAACACGACACGGTTGACCTTTAACAAGCCGCATGTGCTTTATGGGATTTTTCATGACGTTCCTTGGTTGAAAGGCTAGGGCAAGTCGGTGGATATTATGGATATTATGGATTCTAATGTAGTCGATTGTGATTTTTAAGTCATGTACTCGCTAAGTCTTGAGGCTGTTTTTGGACTGAGCGAATGGAATGTTGAGGAAAGCAGTTCGGCGATCTGAAGCGAGTCTTTGAAGAGTTCCATTGAGAAAATTCAACCAAAAATAAAACCCTAGAAGCTTATCAAGGCATCTAGGGTTTTCACATTTTGTTGCTGCGTTGTTTAGAGGTTCGCTTAGTTATTGCTCACTGTATTCAGTGAAGAGCGAAGTTTGAAGATACTCTTTGGTGCCTTGGTCAGCAAGATACCACCAAGCAGAGGAATCATCATAACCAGAGATTGCTCAGACAGCATTTCACCATTGACGTAGCAAGAGATCAGTAGCGCAACCACTGGGAAAATTAGGAAACAGATTGAAGCTTGGAACGGTGTCGACACTTGCCCCAGTTTGAAGTAAGCCACAATGCCACCGACACTTGCTACAAAACCTAAGTAGACAACGGCAGAGATTGAGTCCCAAGTAAATGCTGACACATCGACGTTTTCGCCAACAGCAGACACTACGAATAAGAAAATAGCAGCGATGAAGCTTGGTACTGCGTTGTAAGTCAGTACTTCAATGTCTTTACAATGCTTCTGAACCAATACGTACATGACTGAGTGAATCGCAACCGCTAGACCAAGAGATACAGTACCAATTAGGTAGTCTTCACCGCCCATTTGCATCTCATTCCCTAGGATTAGACATAGGCTGATTACGGCTGTGATAAGACCAAAAATCTGGTGCTTAGCAAGGCGCAAACCTAGGAACAGACCCGACATCAACATCACGGCGACAGGCATGTTGGCAAAGATAATGGAAGCGAGACCTGAAGAGATGTACTGCTCACCATAGATCATTAGGGTAAACGGAATTGCAAAGTACATCAGAGCGACAATTAAGATCCATTGACGCTTGCCTTTTGGAAACAGCAAAGGCTGGTTGAATACTTTGGCTAGTACGGCTAGCAGAGGTGCCGCCAAAAGGAAACGCAGTGCCGTAGCAAAGATTGGTGGGATAGAGTGCAAAGCAACTTCCATCGCGAACCAAGTGGTGCCCCAAATAAGACACACAGACAAAAAGAGCAAAACAGTAAAAGACTTCGAATTCATGGTGACTTCCTAATACTTATAATTGTAAATCATAGGCTTGTGCCGCCTAATTGATGTGCCACAGTATAAGGAGCTCGCGAGAGAAAAAGTTTGCCTTTTTATCTCTAATTTGTAACTTTTGTGAAATATTTTTCCTATTATTGCTTTGTTTTTGGAAAATATTTTCACTCAAGTAAGTTAATGTAATGTCATTGTTCTTTGTGAGGGTATGTTGAGTGTTTGAATGGAAAAATCCCCTTTATCCAAGATACGAAAATAAAGGGGTGAGAGTTACCAAATGAAACGGTAAAAAGGTTCAAATCTCAACAGGGTTCTAGAACCTTAAGTTAAACCCCAGTTCTACGCTGCCATCAGAGCGAAACACATCTCCAGGACTGACTCGTTTTTGCCCAAAGGTGTATTTCACATAAGGCTCTACCCACTTAGGTTTTAAAGTGAAAGTGATGTCTTGGCTGTTGTAATAGCTTTTTGTTCCCGTTAATTGGCGATCATGGCTGAAAGAGTAGGAAAAGCTCATGTGATCGGAAGGTGAATAGCTCGTACCGATGGTGTTCTTCCATTCGCGATTGGCATTATGAAGATCAGCAAGCGAGAATTTTCGCCACTCATGCGAGGTATTGGCAAACAACATGATATTTTCTGATATTGCTGTCCCACCAAAGAGTCCAACGTCATAAATATCAATAAGATCTGCACGACCATAGCTGACAAAGGCTTCAGTATAGAACTGGCCGAGTACTACGCCATAGCCTGTTCCAAGCTCTAGGTAGCCTTCACTGTCGATCTCTGCATTTATATTGATGGCATCTGTCGCTTGAATCACGCCAGATACAGTGCCGACCCATGTATCGCCAGCTTTGGCGGTTTGAAAGCTGAGGCTTGGTTCGTGATAGCTTAATTGTTGTAGCTGGTGGTCATTGGCGGAAACACTAAGCGTTACCAGCATAGCCAAAGATAGTCGTTTCATGTCACTCTCAACGCAGATTCAAACAAAAAGGAGCCACTTATAAAGCGGCTCCTTTGCTTCTGTTTACTGTTTCATTTAGCCGCGGCTTACACGGTCTTTTACAGCTTGTTTGATTTGTTGACGTTGCTCTTGAGAAAGCGATTGAACCTTTTGTTTTAGTTCTGCTTTTTGCTGTGCACTCTCTACTTCAGGTAAATTTGCATCAGGAGCAGGAACAAATGTCCAAGAACCATCACCACGGAAGATTTCAAGTTTGTTGCCATTCTCACCAGTGATAGTAATCATGCGGTCTTGTGGGTTTACTGCTGGGTTAAGTTCTACTTTCACTACACCATGTGCTTCTGTTGAAACGTAGATCTTATTGACTTGACCGTTTCGGTTGCGCTCTACGTGACCTAAGCCATTGCCATTAGCATCTACAACATGGTCATCTTCCGTGATGCTCGCAATTGTCTGTCCATCAACAACTAGCGCACCATCAATTACAGCGATGTCTTTACCGATAGGGTTCTCTACGTCATCGTAGATTGGAAAGTCAGGTGTACCTGCTGGGATAAAAGTCCAAGAGCCGTCGCCACGGAAGAGCTCTAGTTTGTTGCCATTCTCACCAGTAATCGTGATCATGCGGTCTTCTGGATTTACAGCCGGGTTCAGTTCAATTTTAACTTCGCCGTATACATTAGTTGATACGTAGATCTTGTTAACTTGTCCATTACGGTTGCGCTCAACGTGGCCAATCCCGTTGCCGTCTGCATCCACAATACGATCTTGGTCATTAATGCTTGCTACAGTTTCACCATTTACAACCAATTCACCATCAATAACAGCGATATCTTTACCAATTGGGTTCTCTACGTCATCGTAAATTGGTAGGTCTGGGTGACCTGCAGGGATGAATGTCCAAGAGCCGTCACCACGGAAAATCTCTAGCTTGTTACCATTTTCGCCAGTGATAGTCACCATGCGATCTTCTGGGTTGACTGCTGGGTTTAGCTCAACTTTCACTGTGCCGTAAGTGTCGGTGTGAGCATAGATCTCGTTTACTTGACCGTTGCGGTTACGCTCGACATGGCCCAGTGCATTACCGTCTGCATCGACGATTCTGTCGTTGCCATCGATAGAAGCAACAGTTTCACCATCAATTAGGAGCTGTTCGTCGATAACGATGATGTCTTTTGCAATTGGAGTGCTTGGATCATCAAATTCTGGGTTGTCAGGATTTTCTGGGGCAATCTCAACTGGGTTTGTTGGAGCTGGCGTTACTTGACCACCATCGTTGCTACTTGAACCAGAAGAAGAACAGCCAGCTAGGAAAGAAGCGGCGATTAGGGTACTCAGTAATTTTAGTTTCATGGATCTACTCTCAAAATAGTTAAGGAACTCGTGGTGCGTCTTGCAGTTTTAATGGCGTTCCTAGCCGATGAGAGAAGTATATGGAGTGGACAAAAAAGCCTCTAATCGCTTGATGGAATAGAGGCTTTAACGTTCGGTTATTAATGAGAGAGCAGAAACAGCGTGATAACTCAGGGTTATTATTGAATTTTTTGAGAATCGCCGTTCAGCAGATTCTCGAGGATCTTTTTCAGCCACAGTGTTGTTGGACTATTGCGGTTTTTGTGGTGGTAGTAGGCGCACATCGTTGGTTGTACATCTTTGCTGTCGAACAACAGGTTGATGGCTCTCAGTGATGTCTTTTGTTCAATCTCTAAGAACTTAGAGGCAGGGAAAAGCATGTCGGAGTTACGCACCACGTCGATTACTGCAGACGGCAGTTCAGAGCGGAAACCAATATTGGCCTTGTGACCCTTAATCTTCAGTATTTTCTCAGCCAGTGACTGGTGCGAGTTCCAGTCGACCGCGATAACAGAGGCCAGCTCGAAATTCACACCATCCTTTACCTCGATGAAATCGCCTTGATAAGGGTGGTCTTCGCGTACGTAACCTTTAAACGTATCTTGTGCAATGCGCTGTTGAAGTAGCTCTTTGGGTGCGTGGTTGATCTCATAGTTCAAGCCAATATGAACCTCATCATTGATGATGTCGGTCATGGTCGTGCCTGACCAGTTAAGAAGCTGAACCTGCACATGTGGGGCTTGCGCGCGAATCGCTTTAAAAAGTTTGCTAGAGAGGGAGCTAAGCAGATACGGCGAGAGTGCAACTTTAATTATGCCCTGCAGTTCTGCGGGGTTGAACTCGTTACTGTTGTTTAACGCACACGACAGTTCGTCCAGTATCGGAGAGATACTTTCTGCGAGCAGATTGGCATGTTCAGTCGCTCGTAAGCCGTGATGTGTTTTAACGAACAGTTCATCATCAAAATGATCACGCAGGCGCTGGAGAGCTTTACTTACTGCGGGTTGAGAGACAAAAAGGCGCTCTGATGCTTTTCTCATGTTACGCTCTTGGTGCAGTATGATGAAAGTTCTCAGAAGGTTGAGATCGAGATTCGCGAATAAGTCTTTTGCCATTTTGCCCCCTAACGTCACGTGTACTCTTTAATCATAAGACGACGATTCAGGTAGGACAAATTGAAACTTTGTATAGAGAAGAGACCAAATAAATAAAACCCGTGTGAAACGGGTTTTATTTAAGTTTGAAGGGGTTATCTTGCTTTTAGCGGCTTGTTCGGTGCGGGTACCGTTTTAGGCTGTCGAATCGCAAGGATGACTTGAGGGAGTAGTGACATCACAATCATACCTGTCATTAGCGAGTACTGAGCGGCAGTGAATGACTCACCCATCAGCAACATACCCATTACGATACCTGCGACTGGGTTAGCAATACCACCAAAGGTAAAGTCGACCACTGACATACGCTGCAGAAGCCAAACGTACATGCCGTAACCCAGTGCCGTATTCAAACCAATTACCCATAGCAGACCCATAAAGTTACGCGAATCGAAGTGGGTTACCGCGTTGACGTAAGGTTGCGGGTCGATGAAAGCGTGAACTGCTGAAGCTACAGACAAGATCACACCACCAAGAATCAATTGCCAAGTCAGTACTTTCCACCAATGCATGCGATCGCCGAGTGATTTAGTAATGCTGCTGCCCACAATGATACACATGATAGCGGCAAACATAGCACCTAACCCGATAGGGCTGAGCGAGATTTGACTTGGATTGAACAGCATCCATGCCAGTGAAATTAGACCGACACCCGACAGAGCTTGAATCAGGTTAGGGCGCTGCTTTTTAACAACCCAATGGAAAATCATTGCGAATACAGGCACTGAGATCATACCCACGCCTGAAATGGCAGAAGGCAAGGTGAGAGCCATAACAAAGATCAGACCGAAGAAGGTCGCAATATTGATTAAACCTAGTGTGAAAATGATCTGCCACTCGCCTTTTTTAGGTAGAGTAGGTTTCACGGCAAGCAATAATAACCCTGCAGGCAAAGCACGCAGAGCACCAAGTAGTAATGGTGGCCACTCCTGTAGCGTAAACTGCGTCACTGCATAAGTTGTACCCCAGAAGAAGGCGGGGATCATTGCTAATAATATATTCATCTAAAATATCTTTACGTTAAGATAACTCTTGGTGTGAAGAGTATACCCATAACTAGTGGTTGTAAAGTATCTTTATGTTAAACTAGTTTGAAGCAACTAAGACTAATAACGGAGCGTGATTGCAAATGGATGCTATTGACCGCGTGGTAGAACAATGGGCAAAGGAAAAGCCCGACCTAGAGACAGAGCCGATGGCGATTATGGGCCGAGTAATGCGTATCGCCAAATACATGGAGACACAAGTTGCCGACCTTCATAAACAATACGATATGAAGCTGGGCGAGTTTGATGTATTAGCGACGTTACGACGCTCTGGTAAGCCTTATCGACTCACCCCATCAGAGCTGATTGGTTCAATGATGTTGACCTCTGGTGCAATGACTAACCGCCTAGATAAGTTAGAAGCCAAAGGGCTTATCAGCCGCGAGCACAGCAAAGAAGATCGTCGCAGCGTGAGTGTTAAGCTCACAAGAAATGGCCTGACCCTGATTGATGAAATGATGACGGAACATGTGGAAATGCAGAAGAAGTTGGTGAAAACCCTCACTGCGAGTCAGAAGAAGAATACCAATCAACTGCTGAAAACATGGCTAAGTGCATACGAATAAGCTCTCTGGCACTTCACTATTGATGGCCGTTTAACTGTTTATAGCTGATTAAATATTGGTGTTTAACAAATGCCGCCAAGTTAAAACGAAAAACCGAAGCTCAGTGCTTCGGTTTTTTTATTGATTGTAGATACCCGTTTAAAGGTAACTCAATAAGTCGGTACTCCATTAGGCTTGCAGCATCTCATCGCTGTAAAGGTCTGCACAGCCAATTCCATTAATCGCGCAGCTTTCGTCGATATCCGAGATATCACCACTGACACCAATGGCACCGAGCACGGTTCGATCTTTATCTCTGATGAGTAGCCCCCCGGGTACAGGCACCATGTTCCCGTGTGCGAGTACGTTTACTGCGGAGATAAATGCTGGTCTGTTATCAGCATCTTGGGCGAGTTTTCTGGAAGAGCAGCCGAGTGCGAGTGCTCCCCAAGCTTTAGCAATGGCGATGTCTGGTCGCATCATGCTAGAGCCATCCTGACGTTGCAGGGAGATGAGTTTGCCGCCGCTGTCTAAAACCGCAACGGTTAGAGGCTCAGTATGGATCTTTCTGCCTGCTTTAAAGGTTCCATCTATGATGGTTAACGCTTGTTGTAGAGTCAAACTTCCCATGTTATCTCCTGTTTTTCAGGGGCTTAAACCAACTTGTTCCCGAGTCGTTTAAGGATTAAAGCGACACAAGTTCAAGTTGGCCAAGCGTCAGGTCAAGACGCTTGCAGTAGCCCATAGCTGGGTAAAGTTAGGAAGGCGGCGAACGCTTCTGCTGTAGACAGTTGATAGAAGAGATCGGCTGTCTCTTCGAATCGACCTGCAGCATAGCGAGCTTCTCCGACTTCTTGTTTAATGGTGTCTAGCTCTTGGTATAGCCAAGAGTGGAAGAGTTCTTTAGTAAAGGTTTGGCCATCGTCTAACGTGACGCCGTGGTGAATCCATTGCCAAATATTGGCTCTAGAGATCTCAGCCGTAGCAGCGTCTTCCATCAGTCCATAAATTGGCACGCAACCATGGCCTTGAATCCATGCTTCGATGTAGTAGAGAGCGATACGAATGTTCTTACGCACGCCTGCTTCGTCGCGGGTTCCCTCACAAGGCTTCAGCAGAAGCTCTGCACTGATCTCATGTTGTGGGCTTTGGAAGTCGATTTGGTTGACCTTACCATTTAGATGTTTGTCGAACTCAGACATCGCAAGGTCAACCAGTGCTGGGTGCGCGACCCAAGTCCCGTCATGACCGTTTTTAGATTCTCGCTGCTTGTCTTCAATAACCTTGGCGGTAACGCGCTCCATCTCGGCAGGATCTTTCGCTGGAATAAATGCCGACATGCCGCCCATCGCAAGTGCACCGCGAGCATGACAGGTTCTCACTAGCAGTTGGCTGTAGGCGTTAAGAAACTCTTGATCCATACCGATACCGTGACGATCTGGCAGAATACGGTCTTGGTGGTTCTTTAATGTTTTGATGTAGCTGAAAATGTAGTCCCAACGGCCACAGTTCATTGCAACAATGTGGTCACGCATCGCATAAAGAATTTCATCCATTTGGAATACAGCTGGAAGTGTTTCTATCAATACCGTTGCTCGAATCGTGCCTTTTGGTGCTTTGAAATATTGCTCGGTGAAGCTGAAGATATCATCCCACCATTGCGCTTCTTCCATGCTTTCAAGCTTTGGAATGTAGTAATAAACACCTAAGCCTTGCTCTGCACGTGATTGATAGTTGTGAAAAAAGTAGAGAGCGAAATCCATTAAGCAGCCAGCTATCGGTTGGTTGTTAAACTGGATAGACTGCTCTGGAAGGTGAATACCACGTGGGCGCGCGATCAACAGCGCAGGGTTATTCACCAGTTGGTAGTTCTTTTGTTTCTTTTCATCGTAGTAACTGATAGTGCCAAGGTTGGCATCTCTAAGGTTGATTTGACCGTCGACCATGTTCTCCCAAGTCGGAGATGAAGCGTCTTCAAAGCAACACATGAAAACTTTAGCGCCGGAGTTAAGCGCATTGATGACCATCTTACGTTCAATAGGACCGGTGATCTCAACGCGGCGGTCTAATAGTTCTGGTGGCGGTGTCGCGACTTTCCACGTTTTGTCGTCACGAATCGCTGCCGTATCGTCTCTGAAATCAGGCAATGCACCCGCATCGAATTGGGCTTGTTTAGCTTCGCGGTCAGTTAGCAGGTTTTGACGGCGCTCTCCAAACTTTTTCACCAGTGCTTCTAAGAAGATCAAAGCATCTTTAGACAGGATCTTTTTGTACTCAGCGTTGTCCATATTGCCAAGTACCTGCATACACAAAGCCTCTTCTCTCTCTTTTACGTCATTCATCATTGTCTGTCTCCTTTGAACAATACGATGTCATTTTGTATACAAAATTCCATTTTTAAGTTTATTTATATGGCAAAAACTGTAAACAATCAAAGCCTATTTAACATTTAATTATCATTCGAGATATTTGCAATTTATTTTTATGTAAAGATATTTTATGTAAAGCAATGAATTGTAAGCTTTTCGGGGTTAGTGCTCACTTAAAACGCGCGTTTGATGTAACAAAAATGTTTCAGATTGGACTTGATAAATGCTGAGAATGGCTCATAGTACACAAAAGTTTATTTAATTGTATACAATCTGAACTGGAGGTTCGAATGGCAATTATGAAAGCGATTGAAGCAGCGGTTGAAGTGCTTAAACGTGAAGGAGTAGACATCGCATTTGGTGTACCGGGCGCAGCGATTAACCCTATGTATGCGGCGATGAAAAAGCTTGGTGGTATTGATCACGTTCTAGCTCGTCATGTAGAAGGCGCTTCGCATATGGCAGAAGGATACACACGCACCAATCAGGATAATATTGGTGTCTGTATCGGTACTTCTGGCCCTGCGGGAACGGATATGATTACCGGTCTATATTCAGCCTCGGCTGACTCTATTCCTATCTTATGTATTACAGGTCAGGCTCCGCGAGCTAGGCTGCACAAAGAGGACTTTCAAGCGGTAGATATTGAATCGATCGCTCAGCCTGTCACTAAGTGGGCGACGACGGTACTCGAACCTGCACAAGTGCCTCGCGCGTTTCAAAAAGCCTTTCATTTGATGCGCTCCGGCCGACCGGGTCCAGTTCTTATTGATTTGCCGTTAGATGTTCAGTTGGCGGAAATTGAGTTCGATATTGATTCTTATGAACCGCTAGAGCCATACAAGCCAACGGCAACCAGACAACAAGTCGAGAAAGCACTCGCCATGATGGCGGAAGCGGAGAAGCCATTGATTGTTTCTGGTGGCGGCGTGATCAACGCAGGCGCCTCTGAACTTCTTCAGCAGTTTGCTGAGATCACTGGTGTTCCTGTTATACCAACGCTAATGGGTTGGGGTTCGATTCCAGACGACCATGAATTGATGGCCGGTATGGTAGGGCTACAAACCTCCCACCGTTACGGTAATGAAACCATGCTTAACTCGGATTTTGTATTCGGTGTTGGTAACCGCTGGGCAAACCGTCATACCGGCTCTGTGGATGTGTACACCGAAGGCCGAAAATTCGTGCATGTTGATATTGAACCAACTCAAATTGGTCGAGTGTTCTGCCCTGATCTAGGCATTGTTTCTGACGCTAAATCTGCACTAGAGCTGATGGTTGAAGTCGCTCGAGAGTGGCGCGACGCAGGCAAGTTGCCAAATCGAAGTGATTGGGTGGAGGAATGTCAGCAGCGTAAGGCCACCATGCTACGCAAAACCAATTTCGAAGAAGCACCGATGAAGCCAATGCGTGTTTATGAAGAGATGAACAAAGCTTTTGGCCGCGACACTTGTTACGTGAGTACGATAGGTCTTTCGCAAATTGCGGCGGCCCAGTTCCTACACGTGTACAAACCGCGCCACTGGATCAACTGTGGTCAGGCTGGCCCGTTAGGTTGGACAACACCTGCGGCCTTAGGTGTTCGAGCTGCCGATCCGAATCGTGACATTGTGGCTATCTCCGGTGACTACGATTTCCAATTCATGATTGAAGAGTTGGCGGTAGGTGCACAGTTTAATCTGCCTTATATCCATGTACTGGTGAACAACTCTTACCTAGGTCTGATTCGTCAGGCTCAACGTCAGTTTGATATCGATTACTGTGTACAGCTGGCATTTGATAACCAGAATGCGCCAGAGCTTGAAGGCTACGGCGTGGACCATGTTGCCGTTGTAGAAGGTTTGGGCTGTAAGGCGATTCGAGTTCGCGAACCAGAGCAAATTGCGCCGGCGTTTGAACAAGCTAAAGCGCTTATGAACAAGCATAAAGTGCCAGTAGTTGTTGAATTAATTCTTGAGCGAGTGACCAACATTTCGATGGGTGTTGAGATCAATGCCATCAACGAGTTTGAGCCGCTAGCGGAGACTCGCGAAGACGCACCGACTGCGCTTGCGCACAAATAATGTGTTTCCGTTAAGCCGATAGTCGCTTAACGGAACGTCAATGGGCACAGGCTTAGTGCCCAAAGAATACAGATAAGAAGGACAGAGTAATGGCGAAATTTGCGGCTAATTTGTCAATGTTATTCACTGAAGTGGATTTTATGGATCGTTTTGAAGCGGCTGCCGACGCAGGGTTTCAAGGCGTCGAATATCTATTCCCATATGCTTTTGATGCGCAAGCGATCAAACAGAAGTTGGTTGAGAACAACCTAGAACAGGTGCTGTTTAACTTGCCGGCTGGTGATTGGGAGGCGGGTGATCGCGGTATTGCGGTTGACCCAGCAAGAGTTGAAGAGTTCCAAGCGGGCGTGCCGAAAGCAATAGAGTACGCCAAAGCGCTAGGTTGCAAACAGGTGAACTGCTTAGCGGGAATTGTGCCGCAAGGGGTAACTCCGCAAGATGCGCACTCTGCGTTCGTGATTAACCTTCACTATGCGGCAAACGCACTGGCGGCTGAAGGAATAAGTTTAGTGATTGAAGCGATCAACACGCGCGACATTCCGGGTTTCTTCCTCAACACCACGGAACAGGCGAAAGCGATCATTAAAGAAGTCGGGAGCGACAACCTCTCGATTCAATACGACATCTACCACATGCAGATTATGGAAGGCGATCTTACGCCAACTATGCAGCAGAACATTGGTCAGATAGCTCACGTCCAATTGGCTGACAATCCAGGTCGTCATGAGCCGGGAACGGGGGAGATCAACTACCCATTTGTGCTCAACTACCTAGATGAACTGGGCTACCAAGGTTGGGTTGGCTGTGAGTACAAACCGAAAACAACCACTACAGAAGGCCTTGGTTGGCTGCACCAGTACCGTTAATTGTGTCTGGTTATCATAAAACGTTAAGGAGAACAACATGTCTAAAATTGCATTTATTGGTACAGGTATCATGGGCAAACCAATGGCGAGCAACCTTCAAAAAGCTGGCCACGAAATCCTTCTTTCAGACCATTTCAACCCAGCATCTGCTGATCTTGTCGCTGCTGGTGCAACGGTTTATCACTCACCTGCGGAAGTGGCAGAGCAGGCCGATGTGATCATTCTAATGGTGCCAAACACACCTCAAGTTGAAGATGTTCTGTTTGGTGATAACGGCGTAGAGCAAGGCCTTACTGCAGGTGGTGCGGCTGGAAAGTTGGTGATTGATATGAGCTCGATCTCGCCTATCGCCACCAAAGCGATCGCTGCTCGTATTAACGAGGGCGGCGCGTCCTATCTTGATGCTCCGGTATCAGGGGGCGAAGTGGGTGCTATCAATGCGACGCTGACTATCATGGTTGGTGGTGAGCAGGCTGCTTTTGATAAGGCGCGACCTCTATTTGAAGTGATGGGCAAGAACATTACCTTGGTGGGTGATAATGGCGCAGGCCAAACGTGTAAAGTCGCTAACCAAATTATCGTAGCGCTAAACATTGAAGCGGTCTCTGAGGCATTGGTATTTGCCTCTAAAGCGGGGGCCGATCCTGCTCGCGTGCGTCAGGCGCTATTGGGTGGTTTTGCTAACTCTAAGATTTTGGAAGTGCATGGTGAGCGCATGGTGGAAGGAACCTTTGACCCAGGCTTTAGAATCTCGCTTCATCAGAAAGACCTTAATCTTGCACTGACTGGCGCCGAAGAGTTGGGTGTATCACTACCGAATACGGCGACCGCTCAGCAGCTATTTGGTGAGTGTGCTGATATGGGCGGTGAAGGTTGGGATCACTCAGCACTAATTCAAGCCATTGAAAAACGTTCGGATCACTCAATCCGATAGTACCCAATCTAGGGTAAATCTATTCGTTACTCTGGTATTGAATGCATGGTTCATGAAACCAGAGTAACGAACTTAGGCTACCACTTCTCCAGGGTGGGTGGCCGACCCCACAGGCTCAAGCAGTTTGTTTATAAATCGCGTAGTTTCGTCTCCTTTTATGCGCGTTCCTAATATAAGGCAGAGGTTGAAGTTGTTCCTTTCCAACTTATTTCTTAGCAGGCACCTGTGTCCTTGTATTAGGGTTCTTTTTTTATTCCGTCGACTAAGGAGTGGCTGATGGACATCGATGCTAAACAGTTTTTACATACCCTTTTCTCTAGCGCAGTTAATGAAGCGCTACCGCGAAACCACATCGAACCTTTTCTTTCTGAATCTATTTTTTATCGCTCCTCCAATCAGGCTGGACGTACGGTGGTGATCGGTGCGGGTAAAGCGGCTGCGTCGATGGCAGCAGAGTTAGAAGCTGTATGGCGCGATAAGAAAAAGTACGACCTCGCACTTCGAGAGCTTGAAGGTCTAGTGGTTACTCGTTACGAACATACCGCACCTTGTGAGCATATTGAAGTCATCGAAGCGGCGCACCCAGTACCCGATGAAATGGGGCTAGAGGTGAGCCAGCGAATGCTAAAATTGGTCAAGAACTTAAGTGCTGATGACACAGTGATCTGCTTATTGTCAGGCGGAGGTTCGGCATTACTGAGTCTACCCGGTGGTGATATCACTCTTGCTGAGAAGCAGCAGATCAACAAAGCTCTGCTTAAGTCTGGCGCAGCAATTGATGAGATGAACTGTGTACGTAAACACCTATCGCTGATCAAAGGCGGGCGTCTTGCCAAAGCGGCCTACCCTGCAAGAGTAGTTTCATTGGCTATCTCAGATGTACCCGGTGATGACATCAGTGTGATTGCATCGGGTCCAACCGTTCCAGATACTACGACTCGCTTTGATGCACTCGCCATCTTAGAGCGTTATCGAATAGATATGCCAACATCAGTATTTGAGTGGCTCAACAATCCAGAATCGGAGACCATCAAACCTGACGACTCATGTTGGAAGAGCGCTGAACACCATATTATCGCGACCCCGATGTCAGCGTTAGAGTCTGCCGCTGCGGAAGCTGAAGGGTTAGGAGTTCCTGCGTATATTTTAAGTGATTGTATTGAGGGCGAAGCGAGGGAAGTCGCTAAGGTGCATGCTGCGCTGGCGAAACAAGTGGCTAGTCGACAGCACCCTTTCAAGACGCCTTGCGTATTACTTTCAGGTGGAGAAACGACGGTAACCGTAAAGGGTAATGGTCGAGGCGGGCGTAACTGTGAGTTTTTGCTAAGTCTATTCAATGAACTCAAAGGGCATGACAACATCTACGCACTGGCGGCGGACACCGACGGTATTGATGGGGTTGAAGATAACGCAGGAGCTTGGATAACGCCGAATACGTGGCAACAGAGTGAGGCACTGTCTTTGAAAGCGGAAACTTATTTAGATGCGAATAACAGTTATGACTTCTTTGACAAGGTTGCTGTGTTACTAACAACGGGGCCGACACTGACCAATGTAAACGACTTTCGAGCGATTTTGATACTTTAAAGTTAACCTCCCTCTCATTTATTAAAATATGTGAACCAATCGATTGGCCGTCTCATGCACAATAAAGGGGCGGTCAAAGTTATTTGTATCGTATAGGACACTAAAGCTAAATCAATCGGTTGTAGGGATATGATATGTCTAAGATCAGGCAGAAGAACCAAGACTTAATCATTCAAGTTGCGTGTGAGCAGTTCGCGATGCACGGTTATGCCGCGACCAAAATGGTTGATATTGCCAAAGCTGCTGATATTCCAAAGCCTAACGTATTCTATTACTTCAGTTCAAAAGACAAGCTTTACAACGCGGTATTGGAGTCGGTGACGCAACCCTTGTTGGAAGCCTCTCGTCCAATTGAAGAGCTCGATGATCCTGTCGAAGCTCTGTCTCAGTACATTCAAACCAAGTTAATCATCTCTCGTGATCACCCGCACGCCTCCAAAGTGTTTGCCAATGAAGTGATGTCGGGCGCCAAAGTATTACCAAAAGAGATTGGTGATGAGCTTTATAAACAATCCCAGATGATCATCGACAAGTTTGCTACTTGGTCTGCACAAGGGCTGATGGACAACGTGCCTGCACATCACCTAATGTTCACTATCTGGGCCGCGACTCAAACCTACGCTGATTTCGGCTGGCAGATTTGTAGTGTGATGAAAAAAGACCAACTCGATGACCAAGATTACGAAGACGCAGCTAAATTCATCACACAGTTGGTGATAAAAGGGTGTGGCGTAAAAAGCTAAGCTGTTTCAGTTTCATACAAGGCCTGCAATTGCAGGTCTTTTTCATATCGGTTCCAATATATTCAATTGCAGTGATTGCGCCTCGTATTTCCATAATTGTGACTTCGTGTGCAATAACGGATTTCAGTATCGGCTCGACTCGATTTAGTATGTCGTTTTATTTAATGGCAAGGTTGTCTTTGCTATCAAAAGTGAAAGTAGCAAAATCTCACGGGCAAGCTACTTTGACTTTATTAAGGAAGCATCTGCTCCCGATAAATGAACGCACAACTCAAAGGTACACGCATGACTCTCAAAAGCTTGGCTTACACAATTAGCGCCGTTCTTTTAACTGGCTGTGGTTCGACTATAGCGACGAACGATTACAACGCAGACTTAATGATTACCAATGGCCAAGTCTTGACGATTAACGCGACTAAGGACGTGATTGACGACGGGGTTGTTGTGGTGAAAGACGACCAGATCATCGCGGTTGGTAGTGAGGAGCTATTGACCCAGTATCGAGCGGAGAAAGTAATCGATGCTCAAGATGGTATCGTCATGCCTGGTATGGTCAATGCTCACAACCACCTTCCTATGATTGCATTTCGCGGATTGGGAGAAGAGGGGATCTCAAATCGCTTATTTGCCTACTTCTTTCCTCTCGAAGCGGAAAAACTAAGTCGTGAGCTCATCTACAATGCCACTAAACTCGGCAGCATCGAATTAGCGCAAAGTGGTGTTACAACCTATGCCGACATGTATTACCACATGGATGAAATGGCAAAGGCAACCAAAGAGGTAGGTCTACGAGCTGTTTTGGGTGAAACAGTGATTAAATTCCCGGTGGTTGATGCGAAAGAACCTTATGGAGGCATTGACTACGCAAAAGGATTTATCGAGGAGTACAAGAACGATGATTTGATCACACCTGCTTACGCGCCCCATGCCGTCTACACAGTGAGCAAAGATAAACTGCAAGAAATCAATAGATTATCGGCTCAATACGATGTGCCAGTGTTGATTCACGTTGCGGAATTTCCCAATGAAGAAAAGCGTATTAAAGATGAAACCACAGCCAATTCACCGGTGGAGTACATGGATGAAATCGGCGTACTCGATGAGCGTGTCGTGATTGCTCACGGTATTCATTTGTCTGAGAACGATCAGAGGCTTTTAAAACAGGCTGACGCTGGCATCTCTTACAATCCGATGGCGAATGCTAAAGGAGCGACGGGAATTGCGCCGGCATGGGATATGTACCGCGCTGACATGCGAATAGGCTTGGGTACCGACGGCCCAATGAGCTCTAACCAAGTGGATATCATGCGTACTCTGAGTTATGCAGCAAACATGCAGCGCTTGAAGCACTCAGACCGCACTATCATGATTCCTGAACAGGTGATCGAGATGGCAACTCTGGGCGGTGCAAAAACTCTGCATATGGAAGACCAAATTGGTTCACTAGAGGTGGGGAAAAAAGCCGATATCGTGATTGTAGAGACGCAATCCGCGAACATGATGCCGAGCTATGACCCATACGCGACCTTGGTTTACCAAGCGAACCCAAGCAACATCGACACCACGATCGTTAATGGTCAAATCGTGATGGAAAACCGCGTGATGCAGACAGTACAACTGGATGAAATCCGTCAAAGCGTTGATGAATTCGAAGCTGATATTGCTGAGTTTGCAAAGGAGTTAGCGAAGAAGGCGATCAAGTCAAAGAGTTTGATGGATTAGGGCATAACCCTGAACCTTAAATTGAACAAAACAAGGCCGACATTATGTCGGCCTTTTTATTAAGTTCTTGTGCGGCAACCAAAGCCTGTCTGGTTAAAGATGTGCTTTGGTTAGTGAGAACAACTGTTGCCATTGGGGATGCCACTACCTAGGAATTCAACGCGAATTTGTTCGACATCTTTTAGGTAGTGGTTATTGGTTTGATCCGTTTTATCAAAGTTGTTGAGTGTGATATTCCAAGACGAGAATGGCGTTGGTTGGAAATACGCATACTCGAACTTATTCGCCACAGAGCCATCGGTGATTATGCTTACGTCATTGGTCGTTGGGTCATCAAGGCGATAGTAGAATGCGCGCGATACTGGGTTAGAGCTGAATTGATAGTCCTGATTTTCGTATCGGTCAGCATAGTTACCTGAGCTAGAGACTCGCAAGTTGAGTTGTTTGCCGTAAGGTAAGTTTTCCCCCTCAAGGAACACACGCACCGTTGAAAGCCTAACGCGATCAAATGCGCAGAGTTGAACTTGCTCTAGTGGTATCGTGAAGTTCAATTCACCGGTGTTAGCAAAGCTCTCTAGCTGTTCTGGACTAGAAATGGTGTAGTTATCGATGGTGAAGTCTTGTGGTGCTGGCTGGAATGAAGACAGGGCATTCACATACTCACTTTCGATAGAGGCCAAGTCGAACTGGTAGTTTAGATAGCTCTTATTGAGAGAAGGGGTGATCTCACTTGGCTTCAATGCCCAGTATTCGTATGCCTGAACATAGTTCGATAGCGCAACGTACATCGGACGTTTGAAGTGCATTAAAACGCGAGAAAGTTCACGCTCAACGGAATCAAAGCTATCGCTGTCTAACTGATAACCCTCAATGGCAGTATTCAGTCGTTGTTGCTGATTGGTGGTGACATTATTGGTTAAAAGTAGGTCGACCAATTTAGCTTGCTCGTGAGCAAAATTGAGTTGTGTGATGTTAATAGCTTTGCCGAGTAACACCTGTTTTTCGAGCTCTAGCAGATATTGTCTTGCGCCTTTGATTCCCAAGCTGTCCGCATACCTGAGGTTGCTGCGAATCTCGGTGATCATCAGATCCCATGCAAGATTGCTCTCGTTGAGTGTTGGGATATTAAAGTTAAATCCATCCATCGCTTCCGATACCTTTTGGAATTTGATGGCGGATTTAACATCGTTTGTCAGCTGCGAAATACCAGAAATCGTTTTGGTTACGCTATCAATAATGCCAGTGACGGACTTGATGTTGGTAACGAGATTTTTTGCCTTTTCTAGCGCTTCAGGTGTTTTTGCTAGCTGCTCGGTTAAGTCATTTACCCCTGAGAGGTTACCAGTGAACACGCCACTGACCGCACTTCCGATTTCCGCTATCGCCTTGAATATCGCTAAAGCGGCATTGAGTTGTTGCTGGGTTTTCCAGTTCTCTACACCAACCAAATAAGTGGTTCGGGCATCAAGAGTAACGAGTTCTTGAGCTTTGTACTGAGCATCAATTTCAGTCAGGCTATCGCCAATCTTATCAATGTTGGATTGAGTTTGAGTGATGATCGAACCTTGAGCTCTAAGAACATCTTCAATGTTAGCAAGTGCTAACTTAGATGCCTCGATCTTGTCCTCAATAACGGTGTTTCTGTCTTGGATAATGTCCCATTGAGCTTGATAGGCGATCATGGCATTTAGATACGCTTCATACTTGTCTTGGTATAAGACTTTGTCCAGATACGGGACGTAGTTGCTCTCTTTAGTACTGAAGCTAATAAACTGTTTGAAAGCGACAGTTTGTAGGTAAAGGTCTGAAAGAATTGGGTCATCTTCAACCACTGAACCGGCGTGGCGCAAACTCTGTTCAATCCAGTTGATAAGGTCGAGGCTAAGCTCGGGATTGGTATCGAATAGTGTGGCAGCCATATCGAAAGAGCGGTTAACAATATCGGTGAAAGGGTCGGTTGCCAGTTTCATTTGTCCTGTAGTGTTGGAATCGATGGTGGTTCTTCGATAGTGCGAACCGGCCAGTACCACAGACGTGCCATTGCCTTCTTCACCAGAAACCGCATCTCGAGTAATACTGCCATCACTTTGGAAAGCTAATACGTTTATTGGCGTTTCTATCTCTCCTGCGATGACGGAAACGGATGCCGCAGAGCCTTGTTGTCCAAGTACAAAGGTTGGGGTGCCTGAACCAACAATCTTACGAGCAAAAATGAGGATGTTTTGGTTGTTGACGACTAAGTTGAAGTTCTCTGGAACCTCAATAGTATCTGCGAAGACGACGATTTTTGAAGGTTTGGTAACGTAAAGGTTCTGCTGTGCGATCCAATCACTAAGGTTAATATGTAAATCTGATGTAGAGCGAGATAATACGCCCACCTCAGAATAGGCTGATTGAACCCATGTTGGATATTCAGTGGAGTTTGCCAAGTTATTTAGCTCAAGCCAATCACTCGCAAAGGCTTGTTGAGAAAATGAAAGAGAAATAATAATAGGTAGAAGTCTCATAGAAAAATCCTGTCGAAAATGAGTATTACCAAATTTGGGATGAAAGAAGCCGCACCTTATTGCTATAAGGCGTGGCTCTATTATTTGGTTTTATTTATTAGGTCTTTGTTTTATCGAACTGGAAGTCGACTATTCCATCTTCTGAATATAGGCGTTGTTTGCAAATGCTTTGGCTTTCTCACTGATATTATTCCAGTTCATTTCAGCAACCGATGTATTGGCTAGAGCCCCGATTGCACCAAGCATTGCATCATCTTTCATTATGTCGGCATTATTCTGAGCTTCATCTAACGCAGCAAGTAGCGATGTGAAATCTGAATTCATTTTCTGCCAGTTAAGTTTCAATTCATTAATATGTGGAATGGCATTTTCAATCTGCTGAGAGATTATATCGATGCTTTCTGATGAACGGTGGTAAGAGTTATATATTTTCTGGGTATACGTTAATTGATCTTGTAGATCATCTACTTCTTTTTGTAGTTCATTGCGAAGCTTACGTGCCTTCTCTGCTTTATCACCGTAAACACCCATGATAGGCACCGCCACCATAGGGAACCATGCATAAGTTACCGCAGTAGAGGCGACAGTAACGTAGTGAGTGTAGTCTTTATTGAGCTGGGCAATACGCGCATTAATATCATTGACTCGCTGTTGCAGCGCGCTGCCATCATCACTGAGGTAACCATTGTGTGTGCCTTCCAATACATCCAATTGCAGCTTTTGAGTGTCTAGCGTGGCCGAGAACTCCAATAGGTTGTCGCCAACATCAGACACTTCTTGTTGGTATCTCATAGAAAAGTTTTGCAGGCTCTTTAGATAAGCTATCGCCATTTTTCTGTTGAGCTCAACGGCTTCAATATCTTCCGGTAGCGGTGAGAAGGCTTTAGCTAACATCTCGTTGAGCGCGTTGCTCAATGGGTTAAGCATGTAGTCTTTGATTTGTGCGTAGTTAGACAAGCTCAATGAGAGGTTAACAATGCTTGGGTAGAGGTCTTTTTTCCAATAGAAAGCAGTATCGTGAATATTAGAGTACTGCTCAACGAGTGCTTGGAAATTGGAGAAGGGAATATCATTGGGAATACCTAGCGTCGATTTCATGCTCGCTTCTGTTACGGGTAGTGCCAACGCGCCTTCGACATAAGCTTGGATCTGATACCACTCTTGCTGTTTTAAAATAAAGTTATCGGTATCCAAATCGATAAAGACGCCATTCTCGCCGATGATCGTATCGTAAGTCACCTGCGGTAGGTTTTGTTCTGCTGACGCTTGATTTGTTTGAATTGGAGCTGCTTGAGAAGTGAGAGCAAAAGAGGAAAGTAGCCCAATTGAGATCGAAGATAATACAAGTGTCTTAGTCATTTTTTTCATTTCTTAACCCTGCTTAATCTGTTATTAGATTTATTCAAAGACAATAATACCCCTACCATATCGATGGCATTTTTAAATACTTATAAGGTGTTATTGAATAATTTTCTGTTGTTATTACTTGTAGTAATTATGTGGTTTTTTAATCTCGCTCCTTTAATGTGAATATTGTTTTTATAAGAAGCGCTCAATCTATAGCAGATTTATAATGAAAAGTTCTATTTAGATCACATATTTGAATTCACATTGATTGTTTGTTGATCTATTGAATTAAATGATATTTAAGTCATTTGTTCTGCTGTTTTCTCTCAGGCTAGGTATATTAAGGATTTGAGAGGATTTTATTCTATGCATTTATGCTTTAAGTGATAAATCTATAATTATTTGTATTTTTGTACTTATTACTAAATCTGTTGGTGAATTTTATAGATTTATAATTAGAACGATCGTTTTAAACTTGATCTGTGCCAAATAATGAGTGTGTTATATATTAACAAAACTTTGAATTAGCATCTGTTAAATTAGGTAGGATTTAATTAGATTATTATTTTATTTCCATTATTAAGACGATAACCATTCAAAAAGATATAAAAGGAGAACGACTGAACGCGAGGATATAGCTAGAAATGAGGGAGAAATTAAAGACAGCAGCTGATGATGTTGAAGTAAGGTGTATATGTCCGCTGCCCATCACAGCCATGCATTTCGACTGTGATGGACGAAGAGTGACGCTAGTGGTTGTTCATCGCTAGCTTACCAAGTCTCATTGCGGCGGCGTGGTGGCGGTGCATGAGATGTTCCATATCGACACCTATCACTGCGCCATCGTTGACACGCCATTGTCCGGCTATCATCACTTTATCTGCTTGTTGGGCACCACACAAAAGCAGTGCGGCGAGCGGATCGTGACTGCCAGAGAAACGAATATCATCAAGCTTGAACATAGCGATATCGGCTTGTTTGCCAACCTCAAGAGTACCGATATCGGTACGGCCCATTGCGCGTGCAGACCCCGATGTTGCCCAGCGAAGTGCATCAAAGTGCGAGACATTGGCAGAGCCATACTGCAGTCTTTGCAGATACATCGCCATTCGCACTTCGGCAATCATATTGGAGCCGTCGTTTGAAGCAGAACCATCCACACCGAGACCGACTTTCACCCCAGCGGCTTCAAGGTCGTTGTTCTTACATATGCCTGAAGCAAGCATCATGTTCGATGTTGGGCAATGGCTGATACCAACGCCAGCCGCCCCTAGCCGTTTTATCTCTTCTGGGTTGAAGTGGATACCGTGAGCTAACCAAGTTCGGTCATTGAGCCAGCCCACATCTTCGAGATAATCAACCGGACGCAAGCCAAACTTCTCAATACAGAAATCTTCTTCATCAAGGGTCTCGCATAGGTGAGTGTGCATCATCACACCTTCACTTTCGCTAATTCGAGCGGTCTCCCTCATTAAATCTGTGGTGACCGAGAATGGTGAACATGGCGCAAGGGCAATTTGAATCATCGCGCCTTCATCCCGCTGGTGGTAATCACGGATCAAGCGTTGGCTATCGTCGATGATGGTTTGCTCAGTCTGGATGGTGTGCCTTGGAGGTAGTCCTCCTTCATCTTCGCCTAAACTCATTGAACCGCGGGTAAAGATAGCTCGAACACCGAGCTTTTCTGCGGCTTCGACTTGCAGATCAATCGCGTGTTCAAGCCCGTTAGGAAGCAGGTAATGGTGATCGGAAGCAGTGGTGCAGCCAGACATCATCAGCTCGACCAAAGCCAGCTCAGTGGCAAGGCTCATCATTTCAGCATCAAGGTTTGCCCAAACTGGGTACAAACTTTTCAGCCAATGAAAAAGCTCTTTGTTGAGTGCGCCTGGGTAGGCACGAGTGAGGGTTTGATAGAAATGATGGTGGGCGTTAATCAGCCCTGGAGTGACAACATGACACGAGGCATCAACACTATAGTCGACAGGGGTAGTCGGTTCTTGATGTTTGCCTACTAACTCGACAATGGTATTGCCTCTGACGACGAGTCCGCCTTGTGCATCGGTATTTGTGCCAGTGTAGATTGCGAGTGGATTCTTAATCCAGATGGTTTCCATTCATAATAGTCCTTAGCCATCTCAGCCTTTTCAGGGAAGAGGGTCTTTGGTTTTGTATTGTTAACGATAAGGGTTTATAGAGCAGCGCGTTTCTTCAACCCACTGCTGTATGCTTCTTTAACTGATGTAAGTCTTCGTACTTCTCATTAAGTCAGTTAAGCCTGAAATCACTAGCGAATGTAAGGCGTTTAGTTTGCCTTAACTTCTGTTGTTTCAGTTTGTTCTTTTTGCTGTAGTTCTGCGTTCTCTTCAAGTTCTGCCTGTTCTAGCATTTCAGCTTGCTCTTGCATCTCTAGCTCAACTTGAGCTTGGCTTTCGGCGAGTGCTTCTTGCTCTTCAGCTCGTGAAGATTTAGGAAGAATCAGGTTCAGTAAAACCGTCATGATTGTCCCGGTCGTAATGCCAGAGTGTAGGAAGTTCGCTAAATCATGAGGTAAGTGCTGTAGCAGTCGTGGTTCGAACGTTACCGCAAGCCCAGAAGCCAAACCAACACAGATCACTAGCGCGTTTCGTTTGGTGTCTGCAGCTTTTATCAACATACGAATACCCGCGTAAGCAATCATGCCGAACATAACAAAACCCACGCCCCCTAATACTGGTTTAGGAATCGTGACGGCAATGGCAGCGAGTTTCGGGAACAGACCACCGAGGATCAGCAAACCACCCGTTGCCGCAACCACATAGCGACTGGCAACCCCAGTAATACCAACGATACCTACATTCTGGCTGAACGAAGCGAGCGGCATAGCGGTGAGAATTGAAGAAAGCGTACTACCAAGCCCATCGCCTAAAAGACCACGTTTTAGATCTTTACCACTGACTTGGGTTTGACAGTTGTTGCCGAGCGCCATGAAGTCACCCGTAGCTTCAGCAATCACCACGATGTACACCAAGCTCATGCTAATGATGGCGCTCATTGAGAATGTGAAGCCGTATTTGAAAGGCTCAGGGCCGCCAATCCAAGCAGCAGAGCTAATTTGGTCTAGGTTTACCATGCCAAGTGATAGTGCCACGATGTAACCGCCAGCAAGGCCGATTACGATCGCTGAAGCAGCGACTGCGCCTTTACAGTAAACAGAAACGCAAACCACAATGCCTAAAGAGACCAGCGCCAAAAAAAGCTTCGGTAACGTGGCAAATTGTTCACTATTGGCAGGCGAGTCTCCGACCCAATTCATGGCAACCGGTAAAATGGTTAGTCCGATAAGAGTAACCACTACACCACTTACCACGGTAGGGAACAGTTTCCTCACCTTATCCATGTAAAAGCTGGCTGCAATCACCACGAAGGAGCCGATCAGGGCTGAGCCCATAATTGCACTTACGCCACCTTCATTACCAATAGAGATCGCGACACCGAGAAAGGCGAAGCTAGATCCCATCACTACGGGTAAGCGAATACCAATAGGGCCAAAGCCTAGACACTGGGCGACCGTGACGATCCCTGATGCCAGCAAGGCCGCGTTAATGAGCGAGACGATTTCCGTGTTGGGCAAACCAATGGATGCGCCAACAATCAGTGGTACTGCAACGATGCCGCCAATAGAGGCCAGCATATGTTGCAGAGCAAGTAGGAGGGTGAGCCCGTGAGGGGGTCTTTCATTTAGGGTATACAGAAGTTTCATTTGATATTCCTCTGCTTGTGTTTAGGTTCACAAGCGAATGACAGTCAAACAATGACTTCTACAAACTGCGTAGGGTCATAAAAAAGGTGCACGGAGGGAGCGCGTATGAACACGCCGTGGATTCCGTACAGTTAGCTTTCTTAAAAATTGATAGGAACGCTTGGCTTGATTGATAAACCAAGCGTTCAAGGTGCGTGACTCAATGGCGGTTAACTAACGAACCGAAAATTAGCCAATGAACACCAATTTAGCGATGAAGATAGCCGCTAAGAAGTACATCGAGATAGAGACATCTTTGGTTTTGCCTGTTGCCAGCTTTAATACCGTGTAAGTGATAAAGCCAAGCGCAATACCATTCGCGATTGAGAATGTGAGTGGCATCATTAACGCAGTGATTGCAGCTGGTGCACCGTTAGTGAAGTCTTTCCAATCAACGTGCTGCATGCTGCTCATCATTACAAAGGCTACGTAGATCAGTGCGCCTGACGTCGCGTAAGCCGGGATCATGCCAGCAAGTGGTGATAGGAAGATCGCAGCTAGGAACAGCGCGCCAACCACAATAGCTGAAAGTCCAGTACGAGCACCTGCTGCAACACCAGCAGCACTCTCGACGTAACTGGTTACTGGTGGACAACCCACACAAGCACCGGCAACACTCGAAATACTGTCGGCTTTTAGTGCCTTGCTCAAACCTTCAATCTTGCCTGTTTCTGGGTTAGTTAGGTGTGCACGCTCCGCAACACCCATTAATGTACCCGCGGTGTCGAACATGTTTACAAAGAGGAAGGCTAAGATAACGCTGATCATAGAAACGTTCAGTGCACCTGCGATGTCCATTGCCATAAAGGTTGGCGCTAAGCTTGGTGGTGCAGCGAAGAAGCCGTTGTATTGCACTAGGCCCAGCATCATGCCGATAAGCGTTACGCTCAAAATACCAATCAGTACTGCACCAAACACTTTACGCTCACTCAGTACCGCGATAATAAGGAATGCGATAGCAGCAAGCAGAGCTTCTGGTTTGGTGAAATCACCTAATGAAACCAAAGTTGCTGGGTTTTCGACGACAATGCCCGCGGTTTTAAGACCAATCAGACCCAAGAACAGACCAACACCAGCGGTCATGGAGTAGCGTAAACTCTCTGGAATGCTCTCTATGATCCATTGACGAACCTTGTAGAAGCTCATCCCGACAAATAGCACACCAGAGATAAATACCGCCCCAAGCGCTACCTCCCAGCTGTAACCCATTTCACTCACCACGGTGAATGAGAAGAAGGCGTTGAGGCCCATACCCGGTGCAAGGCCCACTGGCCAGTTCGCAAACAGTCCCATTAACAGACAGCCAATCGCTGCACCAATACAGGTTGCAACGAACACCGCGCCAGAATCCATGCCAGATGCCGCCATGATCTGTGGGTTAACGAAGATAATGTAAGCCATGGTTGCGAAAGTGGTCACGCCACCAACCAATTCATTTTTTACACTGCTTCCGTGGGCCTTAATTTTAAAAAACTTCTCTAAAATTCCGTTATTCGCATCTTGGTTGAGTATTTCAGTTTTACTCTCACTCATGTCAGCAAGTCCTTTTATGTTGTGATCCATGTATTGAATACAGCAAGATTTCAATATTAAGGTTTCATGTGTTTAAGGTGATTTCTCTTTTTTGGGCACGAACAAGCCTGACCAAGCTCGCTGACAGTAGTGGCCAGCGAAGGCCTAGCAAAAATTAAGTGCGGCTAAATTTCCTTTATTTGTAGTTTCTTGAGCTTAACTTCCGCGATATGTCGAGAAGCTGTAAGGGGATACTAAAAGAGGGACGTGGTAATGCGCATCCGGATCATCGAGTCCGAAGCGAATCACGACATCGTCTAAGAAAGGCACGCCATCAAGTTCGACGCCTTTGCTTTTGTAGTAATCTGCTACATAGAACACCAACTGATACTTGCCTGGGAGGAAGTTGTTACCAGCAAGAATTGGTGCATCGGTTCTACCGTCGGAGTTGGTCACAACCGTTGCCAATTTTTCAGTTGAGTCTTCATTTACCTTGTAAAGCTCTACCTTGATCTCTGCTCCAGGTAGGCCGTGGGTGGTATCTAAAACGTGTGTTGTTAATCTTCCCATAATCCTTCACGGCGCGTTGACGCGTCCTGTCCTTATTCTGTTTTTCATCTGCGATGTTTATCTGACAAAACGTTTGCTTGCTCACTTTGTCAGCACTAACTATGAACGAACTGTATACAATTAGTAAAGTCAATTGTAGAAAAAATGTTAACTTTAAGTCGGTTTTTTGATGCACCAAGTCTGTGCGTTATCAATAAAAACTTGCACCATGATTATTTAAACTGTTGTTATTAAAGGGTTGTTGTTGCTAAATTTAACTTTAATAACGAAATCTTTACATTAAGATAAATTATTGTATACAATGAATGTATGGGGTGAGGTTGCTCGTTGTTTCTAACTCATAGAGGAAAGCTGTGGGTGAGCGACTAAACCAAACACTAATGTTAGGAGTACTTGGATGAATAAGGATTATTCAAGAGATTTGATCGGGTATGGAGCTACCCCTCCAAATCCTCAATGGCCGGGTAATGCGCGTGTCGCGGTCTCCTTTGTATTGAACTACGAAGAAGGCGGTGAACGTTGTCTATTGCACGGTGATGATGAGTCAGAAGCATTTCTCTCAGAGATCCCATCAGCACAACCGATCAAGGGTGAACGTCACATCAGTATGGAATCGATCTACGAGTATGGTAGTCGAGCTGGGGTGTGGCGCGTACTTCGCCTATTTGATGAATATGAAATCCCATTAACTGTCTTTGCTGTCGCTATGGCCATCGAACGTCATCCAGATGTCGCCAAAGCGATGATGGAAGCAGGCCATGAGATTTGTAGCCACGGCTACCGTTGGATTGACTATCAATACATTGATGAGTCTGAAGAGCGCGACCATATGGTGAAAGCGATAGAGATCATCCAGCAAGTGACAGGCCAACGTCCACTCGGCTGGTACACAGGCCGAACGGGTCCAAATACGCGTCGACTTGTCGCAGAAGAGGGTGGTTTTTTATACGACTCTGATGCCTACGATGACGATCTACCATACTGGCATACCGAGACTGGGCGCCCTCAACTGGTGATCCCTTACACCCTAGATGTGAACGATATGCGTTTTTCGACAGCGCAGGGCTTTAACTCTGGTGAACAGTTTTTCCAATACCTAAAAGACACCTTTGACGCCCTTTATATGGAAGGTGAAACCGCACCGAAAATGATGTCGGTTGGGCTTCACTGTCGATTGGTCGGGCGTCCGGGTCGAATCATGGCACTGAGACGTTTTCTAGATTACGTAAAACAACATGACAGCGTGTGGCTATGTCGTCGTATCGATATTGCCAATCACTGGCATGAACACCATCCGTATAAAGCGGGATAGTGGACTAGGAAAAGCAGTAACAACTCACAACGATAAAAACAACACAAGCAAAGAGAGCAATAGCAAGGAGGCTAACAGTGACAGTATTTCGATCATGCCAACCCACAAAAATGGCTCGCGATGAATTTGTCGCCCATTTTGCAGATGTGTACGAGCACAGCCCTTGGGTGGCCGAAGCAGTGTATGACCAAGGCTTAAATGCAGAGGATGATCATATCGAGAATCTTCATTTGAAGATGGCATCCACGCTTTTGCAAGCCGACCACGGCAAGCAGTTGGCTTTGATCAATGCTCACCCAGACTTAGCCGGTCGAGCAGCAGTAAATGGCGAACTCACAGAGTCGTCTACTAAGGAACAAGCGGGGGCGGGCATCGATAAATGCAGCGCCGAAGAATTTGAAAAATTCACTTCTTACAACAACAGCTACAAAAGTCGCTTCAACTTCCCTTTTATCATGGCGGTAAAGGGAGCCAATCGTTACCAAATTCTTGAGTCGTTCGAGATGCGATTAGGAAATGATAGTGAAACTGAGTTTGCTACGGCGATACAAGAGATCAACAAGATCGCAATGTTTCGTCTCTGGGATATGTAGGTTAACGGAGTTAGCAGCTATTTCAGAATCACTTAATGCGTCGGATGCTGAGCAGTCAGCGACTGAACCTTTAAGTTCTCATTTTATTATTACTTGATTAATTTCATAGGATTACACGGACATGACCCATAAATTTGAACAGTACATAAACCTAGCAGACGAAAAACTCGGTGCGGAAGCGATCTTCGCCACGGACGATTTCTTTGCCGACAAAAGCCGCCTACTCAGCCACGCAGCACCAGTATGGAAAGATGACCTATACGATGACAACGGTAAATGGATGGACGGTTGGGAAAGCCGCCGTAAGCGTGGAGAAGGTTATGATTACTGTGTGATTCGTCTTGGTCTAGCAGGTACGATTGCGGGCGTTGATATTGATACTTCATTCTTCACAGGTAACTTTCCGCCTTCTGCATCGATTGATGCATGCTATTCACCACAAGGCGAACCAACAGACTCTACTGAATGGCAAGAGATCCTCCCTTCTATTGGCCTGCAAGGCGACCACCATCACCTTGAAGAGATTGAAAGTGACCAAGTATTTACTCACCTGCGTCTAAACATCTATCCAGATGGCGGTGTTGCGCGCCTTCGTGTTTACGGTCGCCCGAGCGTTGATTGGGATGCGATTGATGCACAACAGCAAATTGACCTTGCAGCGGTTGAACATGGCGGACGCGCACTAGCATGTAGTGATGAGCACTACGGTAATAAAGCGAACATTCTTGGCCCTGGCCGCGGTGAAAACATGGGCGATGGCTGGGAAACAGCACGTCGTCGTACACCGGGTAACGACTGGGTGATTGTTGCGTTAGGCCACCCGGGCAACATTGAACGTATCGTTGTTGATACTGCGCACTTTAAAGGTAACTTCCCAGACAGTTGTTCAATTCAAGCAGCGTATGTGAAAGGTGGTACCGACGACCAAGTAGAGACGCAAAGTCTATTCTGGCGTGAGCTTCTACCGGCGCAAAAACTGTCTGCCCACAATATTCATGAATTCATTTCCGAGGTGAACGATCTTGGTGCGGTGACACACGTACGTGCCAACATCTTCCCAGATGGCGGTATCAGCCGTTTACGTCTATTTGGTACCAAAGCGAAATAGGTAAGGAAAAGAGTATGAGTAATGGAATACGTCGTTTAGTGATCGAACCGTTAACCAAACAAGCGTTTGCTGAGTTTGGTGATGTTATCGAGTCTGATAACAGTGATTTTTTCATGATCAACAATGGGTCAACTCGTCGCTACCACAAGCTTGCGGCAACGGATGTGCAAGATCAAGGTGGAGAAGCCATCATCAGCATCTTCCAGGCCACTCCGCTGAAGTACCCATTGACTATCGAGATGCTAGAGCGTCATCCACTTGGCTCTCAGGCATTCGTTCCATTACTTGGTCAACCCTATTTAATTGTTGTCGCGCCAAAGGGCGAAAATCCGACATTAGCCAGCTGCCGAGCGTTTCTCAGCAATGGTCGCCAAGGAGTGAACTATCACAAAGGTGTGTGGCACCACCCCGTTCTCGCGCTTACCGATCAAGACCAGTTCTTGATCGTGGACAGAGGCGGTGAAGGCCATAACTGTGATGAAGTTTATTTTGATAGCGACCTCGTGGCACTGCACTTGGAAGACCTGCCGACGGACAACAATAAGGAAGAGCAGCGCGTTGAAAATGCGCTGTGATACAGGAGTTTATTATGGATCCGCATATTACAGAATGGTTGAATTTGGCGATTCGCTGGATTCACATGATCGTTGGTGTCGCATGGATCGGCGCATCATTTTACTTTGTTTGGCTTGAAAACAACCTTAATCGAGTCAACCCCAAAACAGGCCTATCTGGTGACTTATGGGCAATTCACGGTGGTGGTATCTATCACCTTGAAAAGTACAAGCTTGCGCCACCAGAGATGCCTGAACACCTTCACTGGTTTAAATGGGAAGCTTACTTCACTTGGATCACAGGTGTGTGTCTACTTGGAGTTGTCTACTACCTTAACGCCGAGATTTACCTGATCGCACCGGGCTCAGGCCTTGATTCGACTACCGCAATCGCGATTGGTATTGGTTCTTTTGTCGCTGGTTGGTTTATTTACGACCTGTTGTGTGACTCTCCATTAGGTAAGACGCCAGTACTGCTTGGTATTGTATTGTTCGTCCTGCTGGTGGCCGCGACTTACGGCTTGACCCAAGTGTTCAGCGGCCGTGGTGCTTACATTCATGTGGGCGCGATCATCGGTACCATCATGGTGGGTAACGTATTCCGCGTTATCATGCCTGCACAGCGCAACTTAGTGAAAGCGATTGAAGAGAAGCGCGAACCTGATCCAGCACTTCCAGCGAAAGGCTTACTGCGTTCTCGTCATAACAACTACATGACACTACCAGTGTTGTTCATCATGATCAGTAACCACTTCCCGAGCACGTATGGTTCGGAGTACAACTGGTTGATTCTAGCTGGTTTGGCGGTATTCAGTATCTTGGTTCGCCACTACTTTAATACCCGACATGGCAGTCAGAAGTTTGCTTGGACAGTACCAGTAGCCGCACTCGGTATGATCACGCTTGCGTTCGTGACCTCACCGTACGCGAAAAAGCAGATGACACCGACACCAGTCGCGAAAGCGCCCGTGGTTGAGCAGGTGCAAAGCAGTGCAGAAGCTACACCAGTCGTGGAAGAAATTGCGGCAGGAGTTGTGGAATCTGATAATGGCGCTCAAGTTCAGCAAACAGCTGCCACTAGTGCTCCAGCATCTTCGGACGCAGGTATTCGCTTTGAGACCATCAACCAAGTCATTCAAGAGCGCTGTTCGGTGTGTCACTCAGCTTCACCGACTCATGCTGCCTTTGCCGCCGCACCAGCCGGGGTCATATTGGATACACCTGAAGAGATCAAAGCCAACGTACCGAGAATCATTGCTCAAACCGTAACAACGAAAGTCATGCCACTTGGAAACCTCACCCAAATGACAGATGACGAACGTACTCTTATCGGTGATTGGGCAGCACAAGGAGCCAAACTTCAATAGCAGCATCCTTTACCTAAGAGCGTGAGTCTTAGGTGAGGCTTGGGGAGAGTTTGGTTATACGGGCACGCGCCAAACTCGTCCCACCCTGTTTCCCCGGTTCCTATACCGGGGCTTTTTGTATGCTTTCCCAAGCGTTGGTTCTTTTTTGAAGGTATTTCCCTTTTTTGACGCGCTGCTTACATTCTTCAAGCAATTGATATTTACTATCGAAACTCTCTTATTCATATAGGCAAGTGTCTAATTATGAAGCATTTCTTTGAAAGTGAGTTGATGCTCTCTAGCTCACTCAACTTTGTTCTATTGTCCGTTGGGCTGACTCTTCTGCTGCATATCCCAATTTGGTGTGGGTTCAACCTGAGCCGACGTAAATGGAAACTGATGGATTATTTATGGCCGTTTCTGGCAGGGATAGGCATGCTTGGCGCTGTCTCAGAGATTCGGGCTAAGGTTGCCGGTGATTGGGTAGAAACTGAACAGACAAGAGCTGTGGTGATTCTAGAATCTATTCAGCAGTTCTCTCTTGATCGATTGCGCGGTGATGTATGTTCGGGTCAGCCGTCGGCCAATGATCAAGCCGAATACCATCAAGCCTGTATGTGGTACCTCACAACCGCGAAGACCTTTAAAGATGTTGATTTCTCTCTGCTGCCGAGCGCTTCTACATTAATGGTTCCAGCACCTGATATTGCGTTACTAGAGAGCGACTCTGTATGGGTGAGTGGGATGCTGAATCAATACGAGAAGCAGAAAAATCAATACATCAAAACAAGGGAAGCGCAGCTTAAACAGCCAATAGAAAGCCTTTTCTGGTATGTGAGTCCTTACTTAGTCTGTTTTGCGATTGCATTGCGCCTGACTAAAGTGACGGCAGAGCTTAAGTTAGATAAAGCCTCTACATAGTGCTTTCGTGTATTGTAGTGATGAAAAAAGAGCCCATTGAAGGCTCTTTTTACGTATTGGGCTCAAAATCCAAATTGGTTAATGGTAGTTCACTACCATGGATGCGGTGAGATTGTACCCCATTGTCAGATCAGTATCGCCATCAACAAGGTAGACGCTACTGGTCTCCAGTTTTGATGAAATGACACCCTCGACCCAAACGGGATATTGAACCGTCTCTACTTGATAGCCTTGCGGGTATGAAACTCTCACGATTTGGTTTGCAGGGGGAGGTGGCATATGAATGCATGCACCTGCGGTGGGTACTAGTAGAAACTCGGTGGCAACGAGAGGCGCGGAAAATTCAATGGGCACGAGAAAGCCAGGAATGCGAACTCTTTGTCCATCGTAATGGGTCGTGACAGTATGGGCCGCGCGTTGTTGGTTTTCTATGTATTGTTGTCGCAGTTTAAAAAGTTCGTCGGCATCTAAGCCCTCGGATTTTAGCTTCTCTTTTAGAGCGGTAATCTTATTGGCAGATTCCGAGTCATTGTACTGACTTAACGTGAATATCTGCTGCAAGGTTTGTTTTTGTTGATAGGTGATTTCCGGCAAAGTCACTTGGCTGGAAATGGGTTCAGGCCTTAAATCTTGCCAATCGAGCTGAGTGGCTTCACCTGCAGAACTGCCAAACGAAGCTATCGACATCATGAGTATAAATAGTCTATTCAAATCACTGCTCCATCCATTGATGCGTGAAAAGGATAAGTGGCTCACCGCTTGGTATCGCAGTAAGCCACATGATCCCGCTAAAGCGTGTTTTTGTAGATAACGCCGTCTTTCATGATCAGTTTGATCGACTCTGGTGAATCTGGTCGTTTATCTGCTCCGAACCATTTGTCACCGGTACCGACTATGGAGAAGTCCTCCAACGGGTTGCCTTCAAGCAGTAAGATGTCGGCATAAGCACCGGATTCAATCACTCCTAACTTCGCTTCTGGGTACGGGTTCATAAAGTCCCCCGTTAAGGTCGCAATTTCACCACCAACGGAAGTGAGTGTTTTCAATGACTCATAAGGGCCGAAGAAATCATTGTTGAGTTTCTTCTCGTAAGCGATTTGGATGTTACACGCATCAACAGAGCCAACACAGTCAGTCTGGAAGCCTCTAGGTGCTGGACACTTCTTCATATTTGGGATGTAGTCTTTAAACGCCGCAGAAGCGGATTTGGCTTTGGCTAAGCTTGATGCAACGCTCTTAACTGCTGGAATCTCAAGAAGGTTAGGGTCGAACGCGGTAAGGTTTGTAGTGATGTATGCTCCTTTTTCTTTCATTAAGTCTGAGATTTCACAATCAAACATAAATCCGTGCTCGATGGATTTCACCCCTGCATTCAATGCGCCCAGAATGGCCTCTTTTCGATACGAGTGTGCCATTACATAGCTGCCATAGGTATCCGCTACTTGTACAGCAGCGCCAATCTCTTCAGGAGATCCCGCTAATAGTTGCCAAGGGTCAAATGCCGATACAACACCACCGGATTGCATGTATTTCAACTGAGTTGCGCCCATACGGAAGTTGTTACGCGCATACTTTTTCACATCGGCTACGCTATCAACCTCTTGCGCCATATTAAGCCTACTGAAGTTGGTCTCTTCACCGACAGGTGCTGTAAAGTTGGCAAAGTCAGCATGGCCGCCGCGAGTCCCTAAGAATGCGCCAGAAGGGTAGAAGCGTGGGCCGACAATCTGTCCTGAATCTATTGCTCGTCTCAAGCCACCATTAGCACCACCGGCATCACGTACCGTGGTAAAGCCTTGCATCAAGTACATCTCCGCCATACGCGTTCCGTGTATGGCGAAATCTTCCCATGTGGTGTTGGATTCCATAGTCGGTAGACTTGGTCCCATAAGCATGAGGTGGGCGTGATTCTCAATAAATCCGGGAGTGAGAGTTTTTCCTGTACCATCGATGATCACTGCATCATCACGTACTTTGATTGCCATTGCGGAGATGGATGCAATCTTGTTGCCTTCAACCAAAACAAAATGGTCTTCATACAGTTTGTTCTCGGTGCCGTTAAAAACATCGACGTTTTCAAAAAGTGTTTGGGGAAGTTGAACACTCTCTTCAGCCAAGACAAACGATGAAACTAGCGCAATAGAGGAAGCCAATATCGTTTTCTTCATTTTTATATCCTTATAATTAACACATGCCGGATGGCGATAAATTAATCACTGTAAGTCTAGGATACGAAATGAAATACTGCCGTGATTATTGGTTATTCACGAGCTAAGTCTCTTATAGCAAAGTGTTTCAACGGATTCTCACTCAAACGACAGGGCAAACGTCAGCAATATTGGTAGGGTCACGATACTTAAGAAGTTGCCAAACAGCACCATAGAGGCAACCTTAGGTGGCTCGACGTTGAAGCGTTCAGCAAACAAGTAGTTCATTACCGCTGGTGGCAGCATGGTGAACAGAACCATCATTTGAAGCTGCAGGGTTGGTAGCGGGATAAAGAAGTAGATAATGCCGAAGGCGATGGCTCCGGTGAACAGAGATTGCGCCGTGCATAGCAAACCCACCTTGAGGCCGCTAAGCCTTAGGTTGACCATTTGTGAGCCAAGAGATAACAGCATGATAGGCACGGCTGCTTGCCCAAGTAGCGATGTTGCTTCGTAAAGCGGATTCCAAACTGCGACGCCAGATAAGTTGAGCGTCATTGCTACGGCAGCAGCGAGGAAAATCGGCATCTTGAAGATCTGTTTTAGTGGGTTCCCTTCACTTAACAGCGCCAAACCCAAACTAATATGGATGCAGGCTGAAACCACGAACAGCAGTACTGCTGGAGCGAGCGCGGTGTCACCAAAGGTATAGGTGAACAATGGGATAGCAAGGTTACCGCTGTTGCGAAACATGTGCGGTGGTGCCCAAGCTTTGAAGTTGAGTTTAAAGATCTTACAGATTGGAATCATTAACACTGCAGGTACTAATACAGCAACTAATGAGGCAGTAATCAGTGGTACTTGCTCAGTATCGAGCGGCATGGTGGTGAGTGAGGCAAATACCAAAGCCGGGATACACACGTCCATATTGATGCGGTTGATAGGCTTAAAGTCCGGCTTGAGCCAACGGCCCACGGCAAAGCCAGCAGCAGCGAGCGCAAAAACGGGAAACAGAATGCCAACAACCTGCTCAAACATAGAATTCCTTTTCTAAGCGACGGGTAAATTTAAGGGGTGCTCAACATGGATTAGGAAGGCTGAGCGATTTGTATAATCGTCTTAAGTTACCAACATAAATCGCTTACGTCGCGGTCATTTAGCACACAGTAGAGATTTAATTATTGTTATTTGATGAGGATGCAAAAAAGACCAGAGGCTGGGGGGCGACTGGTCTTAGAAGGCTAAGCGAATCTGGACGGATTATTAACAACGATTGTCGTTGTTGCCTAGCGGGTGTTACTCGCTTTTAAGCCTAACTGACGAGTTTTTTATATTCTTTGAAATTAGCGTCGTACGCCTTTTCACCGTAGATGTATGTCTCGCTGACGGTTCTGTCATCTCCAAGACTCATCAATACAAACAACTTCTCTTCAAGCTTGGTTGCTTGCTCCATTCTAAAGCGCATTAGCTGAGTCGCGTGCATATCTAGAACCACGAAATCTGCCTCTTTGCCCACTTCCAGGTTACCGATTTTGTCTTCTAGGTGAAGGGAGCGTGCACCACCTAATGTGGCTAAGAATAGTGATTTCGCTGGGTGCAATTTCTTATGTTGAAGCTGCATGATCTTGTACGCTTCACTCATGGTTTGCAGAATAGAGAAGCTAGTACCTGCGCCGACATCGGTACCCATACCAACACGGATTCCGTGCTCTTCCATTTCAGGCAGTCTGAACAGACCTGAACCCAAGAATAGGTTTGAGGTTGGACAGAAAGCGATAGCAGATTCAGTATCGGCTAAACGCTTACACTCGCAATCAGACAAGTGAATGCCGTGTGCAAAAACTGAGCGTTTGTGCAGCAAGCCATAGTGGTCGTATACATCAAGGTAGCTGTCACGTTCAGGGAATAGAGCCTTCACCCACTCAATCTCTTTCTCGTTCTCTGAAAGGTGAGTGTGCATGTACACATCTGGATACTCTTCTAACAGTTTACCGACGGTTGCCAGTTGCTCCGGGGTACTCGTTGGTGCAAAACGAGGCGTCACTGCATACAGCAAGCGGCCACGGTTGTGCCACTTGTCGATCAGCTCTTTTGAGTCGGCATAGCCTGATTCTGGTGTATCGGTTAGGTAATCTGGTGCGTTGCGATCCATCAGCACCTTACCCGCGATCATACGTAGGTTACGTTTCTCAGCTTCTTCAAAGAACACGTTGACCGACTCTTTATGAACGGTGCCGAACACCAACGCTGTTGTGGTACCGTTGCTCGCCAGCTCGTCTAGGAATAGCTTAGCTACTTTGTGTGCGTAAACTGGATTCTTAAAGCGTTTCTCTTCTGGAAAGGTGTAGTTCTCAAGCCAGTCGAGCAGCTGTTCACCATACGATGCAATCATACCGGTTTGCGGGTAGTGGATATGAGTATCGATAAATCCCGAGGTGATCAGCTTATCTTTGTACTCTTTGACATCGAGGGTTTTCGGCTGACGAGCAAGCACATCATCGGCATTACCCAAATCAACCACATGGCCATTCTCAACCACTAAAATACCGTCTTCAAAATACTCATATGATTCTTCTAAACCGACATCCTTTGGGTCGGCCACGCTATGAAGAATACTGGCGCGATAAGCTTTGCGTTGCGTTGTCATGTTTACTTCCTTTTAATGCCCTCCAGTCACGTTATGGCGACTGGAGTCTGCGATTTGTGTTAGGCGATTTTCTCTTCCAGAGGGTGTTCGTCTACATCGCTTGTTTGCTTGGGATCGTTACGATCCTCAGTTTGATAATGTTGGGTAGGGCGCTTCTGTTCAAGCGCTTGTCCCTGATAGTGTGCGATTAGTTCACCGGCAACCGATACCGCGATTTCTGCAGGATGTTTTCCATTCACAGCGCTGATACCAATCGGACAAATCATGGTGTTGATCTGCTCTTGGCTATAGCCGCGTTGTTCCAAGCGGAAATCGAACTTCTTGCGTTTTGTTAGTGAGCCAATCATGCCGAAGTAACGACTGTCTTCGCGGTCAATGATGGCTTTAGCAAGGTCGAAATCGAGCTGGTGGTTGTGGGTCATCACTAGGTAGTAACTGTTTGGTGGCATCTGTTTCACTTCACCAACTGGGTCGTCAGTGACAAGCTTTTTAACGCCTTGAGGTAAGGTTTCTGGGAACACTTCTTCGCGTTCATCAATCCACGTTACGCGGAAAGGCAGAGTGGCGACAATGTGCAATAGCGCCTTAGCCACATGGCCAGCACCAAATAGCACCAAGTGATTCTGTTGAGTACCAATCGGCTCGAAGCTCAGAGTAGCCATTCCGCCACAACATTGGCCAAGGCGAGCACCAAGGTTGAAGCGTTCGACTTTGAGGGACTTTTCGCTGGCGATCAGCATCTCGCGCGCCATCTTAGTCGCAACATGTTCAAGGTGGCCACCGCCAATGGTCGCAATGATGCGATCGCGAGTGACCAGCATTTTTGTTCCGGCATCACGAGGCACAGAACCTCGATCTTCAAGAACCGTCACCATGACACACGGCTCGTAGTTCTCTTCCAATTTTGCCAGTTCGTGAATCCAATTATCCTTAAACATACTTCCTCCAAAAGCTCCAGCTTGATGCTTCTTACGCCAGTCTAAAGAGCTCCCTGCTCAATACTGCGGACTGGCGAGTGTCCTTGTTACTTGTTTGTCACAGCTTGATGATGTTAATCACTACGCCGTCTCTTGCTCAGTGTCGACCGACGTCTTCGCGGGCTCTGAAACAGCTTGAACGGCCATCAGAATGCGCTCTGGTGTCGCGGGTGTATTCAGCTTCGGAATTGCCCCATCGACGGCGACTGAGTTAATGGCATCTTTGAGTGCGCTCCATACCGACATCCCTAGCATAAACGGTGGTTCACCAACCGCTTTCGAGTTGAAGACGGTGTCTTCTGGGTTACTGCGGTTCTCCAATAGATGCGTTCTAAAATCGATCGGCATATCGGCAATCGCTGGGATCTTGTAACTTGCAGGGCCATTGGTCATTAGGCGGCCTTGCTCATTCCATACCAACTCTTCGGTGGTGAGCCAGCCAGCGCCCTGAACGAAGCCCCCTTCTACTTGACCGATATCGATAGCAGGGTTCAATGAAGCCCCGACATCGTGCAAGATATCGACGCGCAGAATTTTGTTCTCACCTGTCAGCGTATCAATGATCACTTCAGAACACGACGCGCCGTAGGCGTAGTAGTAGAACGGACGGCCGCGCGCTTTCTCGTGATCGTAATAGATCTTCGGTGTGCGGTAGAAGCCAGTGCTGGAGAGCGAGATTTGGTTAAACCAAGCCAGTTCGACAAACGCGTTGAAGGTCATGATCTCGTCGCGGATCTGTACCATACCGTTCTTGAACACCACTTCTTCTTGCGAGACTTTGAAGTGCGAGGCTGCAAAGTCGATCAGTCGTTGCTTAATCGTTATTGCGGCGTTCTGCGCGGCCTTACCATTGAGGTCGGCGCCCGATGAGGCCGCGGTTGGTGATGTGTTCGGAACTTTGTCTGTGTTTGTAGCGGTGATCTGGATACGTTCGACATCGACTTGGAACTCCTCTGCAACGATTTGCGCCACTTTGATGTTCAAGCCTTGGCCCATTTCCGTACCGCCGTGATTCAAATGAATACTGCCATCGGTGTAGATATGGATAAGCGCACCAGCTTGGTTCAAGAAAGTTGCGGTAAACGAGATGCCGAATTTCACCGGAGTGATTGCCAAGCCCTTTTTCAAGATAGGGCTCTGCTTGTTGAACTCATCAATTTCTTTACGGCGAGCGTGGTAGTCACTGCTGCGTTCAAGCTGTTCGGTTATCTCAGGAAGAAAGTTGTCTTCAACGGTTTGGTAGTAATGGGTCACGTTACGGCCTTCTTCGCCGTAATAGTTCGCCTTACGTACTTCCAATGGATCTTTTTTCAGGTAACGAGCGATCTCATCCATGATGTGTTCAATTGTCATCATGCCTTGAGGGCCGCCGAAACCACGGTAAGCGGTGTTAGATGCTGTGTTGGTTTTGCAGCGGTGTCCTACCACGGTTGCATCGCCAAGGTAGTAGGCGTTGTCTGAGTGGAACATCGCACGGTCAACAATCGAGCTTGAAAGGTCAGGTGAGTAGCCACAGTTACCCGCTACGGTAATATCGGCACCTTGAATCACGCCGTTGTCATCAAAACCGACCGTGTATTGGTTGTAGAATGGATGGCGTTTGCCCGTCTGCTGCATATCTTCGTTACGCAGTAGGCGCATTTTAGTTGGTCGACCTGTTAGGCTGGCGACGACTGCAGCGATACACGCAGGAGATGCCGCTTGAGTCTCTTTACCACCAAAGCCACCACCCATGCGGCGCATATCAATCACTACTTTGTGCATTGGCACACCAAGCACTTCTGCAACCAATTTTTGTACTTCGGTCGGGTTTTGTGTCGAGGTGTAAACAATCATCCCGCCGTCTTCAGTCGGCATCACGCTGCTGACTTGAGTCTCAAGATAAAAGTGCTCTTGACCGCCGATCTCAAGATCACCAGATATCACATGTTTGGCTTTGGCAAGCGCCGCTTTCGAGTCACCACGTTGCTGTGTGTGGCTCTCTGTGACGAAGTGCTCTTTAGCTAAGGCTTCTTTCACATCGAGAATCGCTGGCAGCTCTTCGTATTCAATGATGGCGGCGTGCGCTGCTTTGCGTGCCGTTTCAAGATCGTTGGCCGCCACAGCAATCACTGGCTGGCCGTAGAATTCGACTTTTCCATCGGCGAGTAGAGGATCGCCAGGAAGGATGGCACCGATATCCAGTTCACCCGGTACATCTTTAGCCTGAATCGCGATGGCGACGCCTTCAAATTCGTAACACGGCGAGACGTCGATCTTGGTGATTTTTGCATGCGCTTGAGTACTAAGGCGCGCGTAGACGTGCAGTTGGTTTGGAAACTCTAAACGGTCATCGATGTAGACCGCTTCGCCCGTTACTTGCTTTGGTGCACTGTCGTGTTTAACGCTTTTACCCACGCCAGTTTTAAGATCTTGTTTTGCGATAGTCACCATCTCTTCGTGGGTCATCGCCTGTTTGTTTTTGTTAGACATAAGACGTTACCCTTGTTTCGATTTGATTGTGCTTGTTCTGCTGTTCAATGAAGTAACGGCGCAACATATTGGCTGCCGACAATGAGCGGTACTCTTGGCTCGCTCGAAAATCAGAGAGTGGCTCGAAGTCTTGATACAGTTCTTGCATCGCTTCTTTAATTGTAGCGTCTGTCCAAGGGCTGCCTAATAACGTATTTTCACAACGAGCGGCGCGCTTAGGCGTTGCAGCCATACCACCAAAGGCGATGCGAGCATGCGTTACCTTGCCTTCTTCCACCTGAATGTCGAAGGCGCCACACACGGCTGAGATGTCATCATCTAGACGTTTTGAGAGTTTGTAAGCGCGGAAGTTATCGCTGCTTGGTTTAGGTATGATGATCTGCTCGATAAATTCACTCTCTTTCTGAGCAGTGACTTTATAGCTGATAAAGTAGTCCTCGATCGGCATGGTGCGCGACTCATCACCACAACGCAGTTTGATCTTGGCATCTAACGCAATCAGTAGCGGAGGCGTATCACCGATAGGAGAAGCATTGGCTACGTTGCCGCCAATAGTGCCTTGGTTACGTACTTGCAGTGAAGCAAAGCGGTGAAGCAGTTCGCCAAAGTCTGGGTAGTGCTTTTTCAGCAGTGAATAAGCATCGCTGATCGGAAGGTTGGCACCGATGATAAGGTCAGTGTCGGTCTCTTCACACAGCTTCATGTCTTCGACAAGGTTGACGCTGATAAGGGTTTCAATCTCACGGTGAAACTGCGTGACTTCCAGTGCTAGGTCGGTGCCGCCTGCAACCAGCTTAGCTTTCGGATGAGCGATATACAGTTTCGCAAGTTCATCAATACTTTTTGGAGAGAATGCGGTGAGATGACCTAAACGAAGGTTTGCTTCAGTGCCTTGAATGCTCTCTAACTTTTCAATGGTTTTGCGTTCAAGTTCAGCGAATTGGTCGATAAGAGGCTGGTCTGTAGACAAAGACATCGCAGCATCAACAATCGGTCGGTAACCCGTACAGCGACATAAATTGCCTGCTAGAGACTCCATTACATCTTCTTTGCTAGCGTTAGGCTTGTTCTTGCCAAGCGCGAACATCGACATAATGAATCCCGGTGTACAGTAACCACACTGTGAGCCATGAAAATCCACAACCGCTTGTTGTACAGGGTGTAACGAGCGATCTCGGTTCTGTAGATCTTCGACGGTAATTAGTTGCTTGCCGTGTAGAGCTGAAACGAACGTTAAGCATGAGTTTACCGAGCGATACTGTAATTGCCCGTCTACCACTTCACCTAACACCACAGTACACGCACCGCAATCGCCAGAACCGCAACCCTCTTTGGTACCTGTCTTCTTGACGTTAGTACGCAGGTAATTAAGTACGGTCATATTCGGCGACAGATTGTCTTCGTGTCTTATTTCCTGATTGAGCAAAAAAGTAATCAAGAGACCTCCTTGTATATCGACATATTCCATGTGTAATTTTTTTGACTTCTTGGTCAATAATTATCCATCCTGACCCTGTGGTCAACTATTTATTTACAAAAATGCAACAAAGAGGTTTTGGGTAAGATTGTATACAATAACTTTTTGATTTTAATTCGTTGTTTTTAATTGAGTAAATTTGGAAATTGAGGATTTAACAGGGTGAATGAATTTGCTTCTATGTATACAAATAATGTTTGGATAATTGGAGGGTTTTGGTGAGTATTCGGTCGTGGCTTTGGGGCAAAATCCGATAAGAAAGCGAACAAAAAGCACAGAAAATGAGTTGTGAGAGAGTATGACCTTTGGTTTCAGGCATGAAAAAAGCGAGTATAGAACTCGCTTTTAAAGAGGATTTTAAGTTGTTTAGCAAGCGTTCGAACTAGGACTTGCTCTTGAGAAGATCAGAGAAAACCACATGCAGATCGCTAGAGGCGGTGCTGCTGTCTAGGTTGAGCTTAGAGCGAATATGGCTCAAGTGTTCACGCATCAAATCAACCGCTTGCTCTTCATCACCGGATTCGATGGCATCAAGTAACTGCTCGTGTTCGTCTTGAGAACAGTTTGAATGAGTACCTGTTTCGTACTGGGCGATCAACAGGGAGGTTTGTGAAACTAAGCTACGTTGGAAAGCCAGTAGCGGCGCGTTTTCTGCCATTTCAGCAAGTTTGATATGGAACTCGCCAGACAGTCGTAGGCCAGAACCGTAATCACCCTGTTCAAAGGCGCAGTTCTCTTTCGCGACCAATTTTCTGCATTCGTCGATCTGAGCTTTGGTGGCATTCTTAACCGCAAGTTCAGTGATGGCCAATTCCATCACTTCACGTGCTTTGAAAATCTGTTTTGCTTCATCGACCGTTGGTGCGGCAATCACGGCGCCTCGGTTTGGACGAATCACCACAACTTGTTCTAACGATAGACGCAGTAAGGCACGACGGATGATGGTGCGGCTTACACCGAAGATTTCTGCTAATGCTTCTTCGCTCAGTTTGGTGGCTGGTGGCAGCCTTTGTTCTAATATCGCATCGAAGATATGGCAGTAAACAACGTCATCTTGGGTTTGACCCGTTACTTTCGTTTTTACACCTTTTGAGACAGAGTTTTTGAGAGCTGTCATAGAGATAAAGGCCCTTGTTTAGTCGAGTAGGGATTGTTGAGCATATTGCACTGGTATTAATCTATATTGTATACACTTATCCATACAATGCTACCGCCAGAGGCCAATAGGTTAGAGAGTTTGCGCATATCTGATAACAATTGAGACACAGTTTTCATCTTGCTTGAAAAACTGTGCCACCGAGTATGAAATCTTACCAATATGATTTGTCGAAGTAGAGGTTAGCTGTGCTGTTAAACGCGGTTATCTCCGCCACTGTAGGCAACAATTTGGCTTATCTCACTCAAGCTTCTTCCTGATTGTTGTTGCCACTCGTTAAACGCGTTACTTGCGGCTTGTTGAGCGCGTTTGGTGTTGCGTCCGCTATCGATAACACCAGTTGTGCGCAGGTGTGCTTCAACATCGGTCGATAAGATAAACGTATCTTTACCCATTTGACGCAGGGTGTAGGCACCTGTGTTACCGCCGAGTCGTTTACCGTGCTTTTTAAGGTGATCCCAAAGTTCGGTAATGCGCTCTGATGGCCACTCTGCAACCATTTGAGCGAAGCTGCCGTATTCACGCTGAGCGTTGCGGATCATCATCGCGTTCGCAGGGATCGTCATGACTTTGGTTAGGTGGCGAATAATGCGTGGGTCTTGTGCTTTTTGCTCCCACATTTCATTGGGTAGCATCAGCATTTTCTCAACATCGAACTCAAAGAATACCTCTTCGAATTGAGGCCATTTTTTCCTCACCACACTCCAAGAAATACCACACTGAAACACTTTTTCTGTAAAGGCCGCAAGCCAGCGATCATCACCGATCTGCATCAGTTCATCGTGGGTCAGTGGCTTGCGAACGATCTTCTCAAGTTCAGTTTCGCCACCCTTACGGTGAGCTGCTCTTTGATAAATGGTTTCAAACTTTTCTTGGGTCATGACGGATTCCAAATTACTTCGAGTTTTTAATGATATGGGGACTAATCTACAGATGAAAAGGGGTGCTACACCTCACTCGCCAATTGATCGAGGAATCCTCGCATATAGTTGGTGCGACGTTCAGCTTCTTGTTTAGCCGATTCGGTATTCATGGTCTGTGCGAGCTTGAACAGCTTCACGTAGAAGTGGTCAACGCTGAAGTGTTTATCATCTAAATCGCGCTCTTCAGCGAACGGATCTTCATGGTTATAGAGCTCAGCATCAAAGCTCTGACCGACAAACAAGCAGCGAGCAATGCCAATCGCGCCAAGAGAGTCCAGGCGGTCGGCATCTTGAACGATCTGCGCTTCAACGGTTTCTGGCGTGATATTCGCGCTATAACTATGGGTAACAATTGCATGGTGAATCGCATCTAAATGATGAGCGGGGTAGTTAATTGACTTGAGAAATGCGATTGCTTTGTCGGCCGCGACTTTTGAACTTGTCGCTCGCTCGGGGTGATTCTTCGGGAAGGTAAAACAGTCATGCAGATAGGCTGCAGGTAACACAACTTCAAGCTCTGCTTGTTCTTGGGCACACAAGGATTTTGCTGTTTTGACGACACGCTTGATGTGGCTGATGTCATGAGCGGCATCTTGGGTCATCTCTTGCTTTGCAAAGTTAAGCATCTGATCTTCAAACTGTTCGAGCACGTTCGGTTCTTTTTCTGATTGGTATTGAGTTGTCATGCTAATCATTTCTGACTCTGTTTCACAGCCAATCTTTTGGGCTTTGTACTGAAGCTCTAGTTTCTGAGGTTTGAATTTATCGAGTTCGGTTTTTTAAACACCAGATACAACAAAGCCGACTCAAGGCCGGCTTCAAAGTACGTTTGGTTGAAGGCTTCTAGGCTGCTTCTTTTTGCAGTTGAGCCAGCACATCATGTAGTGATGGGCTAATGGTGTGGCCGAGTGCTTTCACGTCTTCACATGGCTCGACCAAATCCGGGATCTGGAAGCTGATCATATTCGCGGCCATAGAAGCGCGGATGCCGTTGTTGGAATCTTCAAATGCCAGACATGATTCTGGCTCGACACCAAGACGTTCTGCCGCTAACAGGTAGATCTCTGGGTGTGGCTTGCCATTCGTTACCTCACAGCCAGTGCTTAGAGAAGTAAAGTAAGAATCTAACCCTGCTAATTCAAGTTTCTTCTTGGCGATATCCAGTTGAGTCGATGTGGCAACTGCAGCTGGAATGTTGTTCGACTTCAACCACTCTAGGAGTTCAATCACGCCCTCTTTCACTGGAATCGCTTGGTTCTTCACGATCGCGCTGTAGCGAGTACGCCACTCATTGTTGAGGGCTGGGTAGTCGAGGTCTTCACCATAACCGTTACGAAAAATTTGCTCGATGGTTTTAGCATTGCAGCCGATGATGCCGAGGTAAACATCTTTCAGGAAAGGGACCCCTTGTGCTTGGCAGGCTTCTTCGAATATCTGCATACACAGGCGCTCGGTATCGAGAAGTAGGCCATCCATATCAAAAATTGCTGCTTGGAATTTCATAGTTGCGGTTCTTGTACCATCGTCTTTGCTGAGGGCGGCTATTTTGACATACCCCAATAACTTAGGCGAGTTAAAGCTCTGTGAATAAACGTTCCAAACTATGACAACTCGGCTTAAGTTCTCCCTTAATCACCCAGAAAATTCATATGCATATCATTGCTTTAATAACGATTGGATCTGATGGGTGAATTTTATAGATTCCCGGGTTCTAAAAGAAACAATCAACATCAGCGTGCATAACAAATTGACCTTGTGATGAAGAGAAATGATCACAATCTAGATACTTATTGCTCTGTTATCGTGACCATAATCTGATAAAAAACAATCCGTTAGAATGGTCAATCAGAGTGTGACCTAGTAATAAGTAAATCATTGAACATACAGAGAAAATATCCCTATTCCATGTTTTAGGTAGGGTAGCTTATGTTGTATTTTGAGTTTCTATTTTTGCTAGTCGTCCTCTATATCGGTTCTCGATATGGCGGTATTGGTTTAGGTGTTGTTTCTGGTATTGGCTTGGTGATTGAAGTCTTCATTTTTAAGATGCCACCAACCTCTCCACCAGTCACTGTAATGCTGATTATTCTTGCAGTTGTGACCTGTGCTTCCATCTTAGAAGCCGCAGGTGGTTTGAAATACATGTTGCAAGTAGCGGAGAGGGTGCTAAGAAAGAACCCGAAACGCGTGACTTTGATAGCGCCATTTGTGACTTACTCGATGACATTTCTATTGGGTACTGGCCATGCGGTTTACTCAATTATGCCGATCATCGGTGATGTGGCGCTTAAAAATGGCATCCGTCCAGAGCGTCCAATGGCATCTGCTTCTGTAGCTTCACAATTGGCGATTACCGCGTCTCCAATCTCTGCAGCAGTGGTTTACTATTTAGCGCAGCTGTCTGATATTCAGCACTCGATTACTTTATTGTCTATCTTGCTTGTGACCGTACCTGCAACCTTGTTTGGTACGCTGTTGCTGTCTCTGTACAGCTTGAAGCGCGGTAAGGAGCTAAATGACGATCCTGATTACCAAGCGCGACTAAAAGATCCAGAGTGGAAAAAGCGCATTGAAAGCACCACTGCGACTTCTTTAGATGAAGTGCTACCAACGTCGGCTCGCAACGCAGTATTGATCTTCCTACTTTCAATTGTGGTGATCGTAATTGTGGCGATGGTACCTGAGATCAGAACCATTGTAGACGGTGAAAAGCCAATCAAGATGTCGGTAATCATCCAAATGATGATGCTCTGCTTCGGCGGTATTATCTTGCTGGCGACCAAAACTGACCCGCGTGACGTCCCAAATGGTGTGGTATTTAAATCAGGCATGGTAGCGGCGATCGCTATCTTTGGTATCGCTTGGATGTCAGATACTTACTTCCAATACGCGATGCCTCAGTTCAAGTCGGGCATCGTTGAGATGGTAACTAACTACCCATGGACGTTCGCACTGGCGCTATTCATTGTATCTGTCGTGGTTAACTCACAAGCTGCAACCGCACGTATGATGCTACCTGTAGGTTTAGGACTAGGGTTAGACCCAGCTTTACTTATCGGCTTGATGCCAGCGGTATATGGTTACTTCTTCATTCCTAACTACCCATCAGATATCGCAACGGTCAACTTCGATGTTTCTGGTACCACAAAGATTGGTAAGTGGTACTTCAACCACTCATTCATGTCTGTCGGTTTGATTGGTGTCGTCGGTGCGTGTTGTCTAGGCTACGTGTTAGCTAAGGTGTTCATCGGCTGATATAAATATCAATGAGTTAAAAAGAAAAACAGCGCTGATTAAGGCGCTGTTTTCGTTAAATGGTGGTCTAAATTAGAGAGCTCGCTGTTATATAAAGGCTAAAAAGAAACTCGGAGAGTGGCTGTTCTACGCCTAGTTTCTATTATTAGTTTGACCATGTTGAATTAGTGTCTAACATAAGGCATTGATTTTTAGATAAACATTATTTCATTTGTAAAGTTGGTACCCATATGGCTCGTATTAGTTCAGAGCAACGAGAACTTAATCGTCAGAAGTACGATAGTGTGATATTTGATATCTTCATTGCAGAGGGGTGGCATGAAATTACTTTCGGTCGTATTTCTAAAGAGCTTGGCATCTCACCTTCTTCTCTCCAACGATATTACCCGACAAGAATAGACTTTAGCAAAGCGCTTCAAGGCAAGATCTTCCCATTGGTTGTCGGTCAGCTTGACTTATCTTCCCCAAGTTCATTTGTCGCATCATGGGAGGCTGCACTTGAAGAGGGAGGTGTATTTTCTTCTATGATCTTAATGCTAATTCAAAACTCTACATCAACTCGCTCAAGCCCACATAGTGTACTAGGTATAAAGAAGCTAACTAACGCTTTATCTCAACATATGAGTCAAGGTGAGGCTGAAGAAGCAATAAAGCGCGTTTTAGGATTATCTGTTTTATTCTTTTTAAATCAATAGATTAATTTAATGGGTGTAATTTATCGTAAATAATATGGAAAAAGATCTTGCATTAATGCGTATATATACCCCATAATCCTCGCATCGAAACGGAACGTCATGTTGTGGCCAGTGATTGGCTTTTTTTAAAACTCTAAAGCGTATAATTACGCATTAATTTTATAGGTATCAAAATGAAAAAGACAATTCTAGCAACGGTTATTGCATCTGCTTCTTTCGGTGTATTGGCTACCGACTTGGGTGTGCCGACAATCGAACCTATCGAAGTTCCTCTAGCTGAGAAAGTTGAAATGGCAAACCAAGCTTTCGAAAAGTTGGGAGTTAACGCTTCACTCGAAATCGACAAGAATGGACAAGTTCACTACACATTTAACAATGCAACAACTGGTGAGCAACGCACAGTTACACTATCTAATATGTCTGAAGATCAAATTCAAACAGTTAAAGATGCTACTAAGCAGGGTGTAAAAGATTCACTTGTTGGCATTGACCCACAAGACCCAGAGTTAGGTGTTGACCCTATCGAAGATTTCATTCCTGTTGAACCGATTCAACCAATTGCTGGAAATCCAGATGCAATTCGTGAATATGCAACTGAAGCTGGCAAATCGAAGCTTGATAACTTTAAAAAGAATGCAACAGACTCGGAAAAAGCAAATGCGATGGCTACTGTTGCTGAAAACAATGGTTACGACTTCAATGCATACGAGAATGCAAATGGCGACGTAGTTCTGACTTTGACAGATAAAGAAACTGGAGAGCAAGTTGGCTTTACAGAAGAACAATTTAAAGAGCACATGACCGCTAAGCAAGCTGAACGCGCAGCTGAGCGAAAAGTAGAAGATGAAATGCCAATCGGTGGCGAGCACGGTACTAAGGTTCGTAATGCAGTTGAAAAGCTTGCTGAATCAGGACAGAACCTAAAAGAATCTGGTGAAAACCTGCGTCAGTCTGGTGTTGTCGCTGCTGCAACATTGGAAGAGCTGGAAGCTGGTCAAATGTTCTTGTTCAATGAAGTTGACCGTTTAGATAGCAAAATTGACGGTGTAGCTGCTATGAACCAAGCTGCTTTGGCTGCTCGTCCGTACCTATCTTCAGACCAAACTTCTTCTTTCGGTGTTGGTGTTGGTGGTGCAGGCTCTGAAGGTGCTGTTGCTCTCGGTTATGCTCACCGTATTAATGCGAACTGGACTGCAAATGCTAACGTAGCATACAACACTGGCGATAGCGCAGAAGCATCTTACGGTGCAGGCGTTTCCTACGCTTGGTAATAGATTACCTATAAAACAATAGTTTTAGCCCCTCGAAAGAGGGGTTTTTTGTTTTAACTATTAATGTAATGACTCAGACATTTGTATTTATAAGATGTTGTTGTTAGATTGAATGAATGCAAACGAATCCTACACCTTCATCATTCATTATCTGGTGGCGCTCTAATTAGAGCGGCGCGGGATTCTTACATTCTTAAGCTGCTGGTAGGTAGCTAAGAATGTCATCTCTTTTTGTATCTCCAGTAGCGGTTTATTTTTACTAGGAGATACTATTATGAAAACCAATCAACACACTGATACAAGAGATATTATCCTTACTGGTGACAGAGCCACAGGCCCTCTGCACTTGGGCCATTACGTGGGTTCACTCAAGCAGCGTGTAGCTCTGCAATCACAGCATGAGCAGACGATTCTGGTCGCAGACATGCAAGGCTTAACGGATAACGCGCATAACCCAAGTAAAGTATCTTCCAACATTCTAAACGTGGTGGCTGATTATCTAGCTGTTGGCATTGACCCTTCGCAAACCACCATCTGTCTTCAGTCACAAGTTCCTGCGCTTGCAGAGCTGACCATGTACTACAGCAATCTTGTATCTATCAGTCGATTAGAACGCAATCCTACAGTGAAAAGTGAGATTCAAAACAAGGGCTTTGAACGCTCTATTCCGGCAGGTTTCTTAACTTACCCAATCTCTCAAGCGGCCGACATTACAGGTTTCAACGCCACATTAGTCCCTGTAGGAGACGACCAACTGCCGATGTTAGAGCAAACCAATGAGATCGTGAGAAAGGTAAACGGCTTAGCAGGACGCACCATTTTGAATGAGTGCCGACCTCTGCTCAGTAATGCTCCGCGCTTACCTAGTACTGATGGTAAAAACAAGATGTCGAAGTCGATGGGTAATGCCATCAATTTGGGCGCGAGTGAGAAAGAGATCTCTACAGCCGTGAAATCAATGTACACCGACCCTAATCATCTAAGAGTGGAAGACCCGGGTACCGTAGAAGGGAATGTGGTGTTCACCTATCTTGATGCGTTCCACCCAGATAAGAATGACGTAGAGCAGCTTAAAGAGCACTATCGACGTGGTGGGCTAGGTGATGGCACGATCAAGAAAGTCTTGGAAGAGTGTCTACAAGAGATGCTTCGCCCAATTAGAGATCGCAGGGCCGAGTACCTTAATGACAAGGCTCAGCTGTTGGAAATCTTATCTATCGGCAGTCAGCGTTCGAGAGAAAAAACAGCCAAAGTTCTGTTCGACGTGAAGGATGTATTTGGGCTCAATATCTTCTGAAAGTCTCAAAGGTATCTTGATGCAATATTGAAAACTTGCTGCGTTGGCGGGTTGCGACCAAAACCAATGAGGCTCACACCGAGCCTCATTAAATTCAATCTTTTCAAGTCCTAAACCGGCTCTCCTGCTTCATCCTCTTCGACAATGTCTGTCTCTAGGCTTGCTTCTTTTAACCATCTAACAATGGCAGGGCTATTGAGTACACGCTCTTGGTAGCGAGTCGCAGCTTCTGAAAGTTCAATACCATAAGTTCTGAACCTTAGAGCAAGAGGTGCATACATGGCATCAGCGATAGACCACTCGCCGAAGAGCCAGCCATCAGGGTATTTTTCGCCTTGTTCGGACCACAGGGTATCCACTCTCTCAATATCTTTCTTCGCTGCCTCGCTTAACACCACTTTTCTACGCGCTCGACAGTTCATCGGTAGCTCTTCTCTTAGAGCAAAAAAACCAGAGTGCATCTCTGCGGATATCGCTCGGGCATGGGCACGTTCTGATGCAGACTGTGGCCACGCTGCACCATCGAGATGCGCTTCGTTGATGTATTCTAAGATGGCAAACGAATCCCACACTGTAATGTTGTCATCGACCAGTGTTGGTACTTTTGCAGTTGGAGTGACCTCAGAAAGCGTCTCGTAGAATTCTGGCGTGAATAGTGTCAGTTTGGTGATCTCGGCGTCGAGGTTGTGCTGAGCTAAAATCAACCAAGCACGAAGTGACCAGCTGGAGTAGTTTTGATTAGCGATGAAGAGTTTCATAAAGGCTTCCTTGCGTTAAGTTTGTCTGACTATCAGCTTAAGAGATTGTATTGCGCGCCACTAACGGATAATTTTGATGTAATACATTAATAAAAACGATGGGTACCAAATCGATATGGATATTGATGCGCTAAGGGGCTTTCTCGCCTTTGTCGAAACCAGCAGTTTCACTCGAGCTGCCAAACAGATAAACCGCACCCAGTCTGCATTTAGCGCTCAGATGCGCAAGTTAGAGGAAGAGCTCAACGTCACCTTGTTCCAAAAAGAGGGACGTAACTTGGTGCTAACCGAAGCTGGTTTAGCACTGCGTTCTCATGCTGAACAACTCGTGGCGTTACATAACACGGCGCTAAAACAGGTGAAATGTTACGAGAACAAGCAGCCGCTGCGACTGGGCTGTCCTGAAGATTACAACGACACCTTGCTGCCCAAATTTATTGAGGTGTTGATGGAAGCTGAGCCCACCTGTTCGATTCAGATATTCAGCCAACCAAGCATTACGCTACGTGAATGGCTTGATGATGGACGACTCGACGCGGCGATTGTTACGCGCGCACCTGATAGCGAAGAGGGTTACTGGCTCGCCAATGATGTTGGGGTGTGGATCGCGAGCCAAGTCTTTGATTTCGATGCTCATGAATCGCTGCCGTTGGCGCTGTTTCAAACCGATTGTAAGTACCACGCAGCCGCAGTGAATGGATTAACTAAGCAAGGCACTGCTTATCGATTACTCGCTTGCAGCAATACAGCATCAGCTCAAAGCGCCATCGTGAGAGCTGGCTTAGCTGTCGGGGCGATGGGTAAATTGAGCGTGCCACCGGAGCTTAGAGTTCTTGAAAACATGCCCTCACTGCCTGCTGTAGAGATAGCTCTGATATTGGGTACTCAACACCATCCTCTGTTAGACAAAGATCTTTTAAATCGACTGGGCGATCTCAACCTTTCTCATTAAGGCTATCAGAGCTCTCAACTCTACATAAGCGACTATTGCAAAATGCCCAGTCGCTTAAGCTTGCGATAAATGGTATTACGACTAATACCAAGCACCCGAGACGTTTTACTGATGTTGCCTTGGTTCGCTTGATAGGTTTGAACTAAGGTTTCTTCCACTGTGCTTTGCAGATCGTTATTAGATGGCGCTTGTGTGCAGGTGATAGGGCTTTGATTTGCCAGTTGCTCAGCTAGCTGTAAAGGAACATGCTCTAGTTTTAGTTGCGGCTCACCGCTCGACATTAAAGCGGATACCTTGAGTAGATTATCCAGTTCACGAATGTTGCCCGGCCACGGATAGGAGCAAAACAGAGACATCAGGTGCGAACAGATAGTTTGTTCTGACTCTGCATATTTGCGATAGATGGCTTTAATCAACTCCTGTTTATCTTGTCTTTGACTGAGGCTTGGCAGGGTGAATATCAAACCATTGAGACGATAGTAAAGATCTTGTCTGAATTGACCTGTTTCGATGAGCTGGTTCAAGTCTTTGTGGGTCGCTGCAATGATCTGGCAATCCACTTGATAGCTTTGGTTAGAACCAACTGGCACTACCGATTTATCCTGCAAGACATGAAGTAAACGACACTGAGCTTCTAACGGCATATCTGCTATCTCATCCAAGAATAAGATCCCTTTGTCAGCTTGACGGATCTTACCTTGGAAACCTTGTTTGTTTGCGCCAGTAAAAGCCCCCGGCGCATAACCAAACAGCTCAGACTCAATCAAATCTTTCGGTAGCGCACCACAATTTACTGCTACCAAAGGACTGTTGCTGCGTTGACTCTGCTTGTGCAGTGCTTTTACAAACTCGCCTTTACCAACACCAGTTTCCCCCAGTATCAGAAGGCTGATGCCTTTGTCTATGACTTTACTGGCTTGTTGCCACGCTTGTTCTATCTGTTGATCGCCATGGTGTAACTCGCATGAGGCAGTGATTGCGCGGCTGCGTTTTGGTGAGGGCGTGTTGAGGCTCTTTTTCTCAAACACAAAAGATGATTCAGATCGATTGAAGAGCTGATCAATGCTTTCACCAAGTATCGAGCCTTGCTCTAAAAGTTGTGAGGCGACTTGGTTGTGTGCCAATACTTCTCCCGCCTCGTTGGCGATAACAATGCCTTGCCAACCGCTATGCAGCAGTGACTTTTCACATGCGAGGTCGATGCGAGTGGATCCTTGGGGAATGTGATTAAGCAGTTGGTTCTCTACTAACTGCACCATATTCTGCACTAAGAACTGTACTGAGCTGTCGTATTGTTGCTGCTCACTGGTGATATCTAAAATGCCGACCATCTGCCCTTGATGATCAAAAATAGGGTTCGCTGAGCAGCTGATAAAACGATGCTGATGAATAAAGTGTTGTTCACCAATAATCGTCACGGGCTTGGCTTCAATCAATGCAGTGCCAATGGCATTGGTGCCCTTGAGTTGTTCCTTCCAGCAGGCACCAGAGCTCAATGCAATACTGGTGAGCTTCTCTTCAAAGCGCTTCTGCCCCCAACTCGCCAGTATCACCCCATCGGTATCAGTCAATATGAGCCGACTGTCACTACGGGCAAAAGTCTGGTTAAACAGCGGTAGGGCCATGCGCTGCACGGTTTCGATGAGCTGCGATGAGTGAAAACGACGCTCTTTGAGCATCGCATTAGGCAGTCGGATGTCGTCGGGTAGCTTTCTGGGTTTTAATCCCGCCTCAGTGCTGCGGTGCCAAGATGAAGTAAGCCACTCTGAAGGATTTGTGTGTTGAATCTGCATAACTGTTCCATGTTGTCACAGTAAAGGTGTACCAATTTGGAACAGTTGAACACTGGAGCAATCTCCGTACGACGATTCAATTCCAACTCACCACTGGTTGTAAACGTTTGGTAATCATAGTTTTACAAATTATTAACAACAAGATTTTCGATGTTGGCGTGTGACTTGCGTTGTTAGGTATGTGAACAAAACACGAAATGACAGTGTTTTAAACAGAAACCATGAACATGACATGGCGAATATTCAAATACTTAGACAATCACAGAAGGATCTCACTATGATTTACGCACAGCCTGGTAGTGACAATGCAGTAGTCAATTTTAAGGCTCAGTACGACAACTTTATTGGAGGGGAGTGGGTAAAGCCTACGTCTGGTGAATACTTTGATAATAGTTCTCCGGTCAATGGACAAGTTTACTGCCAAGTAGCGCGCTCGAAAGAAGCGGACATCTCGTTAGCACTAGACGCAGCACATGCAGCGCGTGCAAGTTGGGCGGCGACCAGTGTTGCTGAACGCTCGAACATCCTACTTAAAATTGCCGACCGAATTGAAGCGAACCTAGAAGAGTTGGCCGTTGCAGAGACTTGGGAAAACGGTAAGCCAGTGCGAGAAACGTTGGCTGCGGATCTCCCTTTAGTTGTCGATCACTTCCGTTACTTCGCTGGCTGTATTCGCGCGCAAGAAGGCAGTGCAGCCGAGCTTGATTCAAACACCGCTAGCTACCATTTCCCAGAGCCAATTGGTGTAGTCGGTCAGATCATTCCTTGGAACTTCCCAATCTTAATGGCGGCTTGGAAACTGGCTCCTGCACTGGCCGCAGGTTGTTGTGTGGTGATGAAGCCTGCCGAGCAAACACCAACATCTATCTTGGTTATGATGGAGAAGATCGCTGACCTTCTACCAGCAGGCGTAGTCAACATCGTTAATGGTTTCGGTAGTGAAGCGGGGCAAGCCCTAGCGACTAGCGATCGTATTGCTAAGTTAGCATTTACAGGCTCAACTGAGGTTGGTCACCATATTCTAAAATGTGCGGCTGAAAGTTTGATCCCATCAACGGTAGAGCTGGGCGGTAAGTCTCCAAACATCTACTTCCCAGACATCTTTGATCATGAAGATGAATACCTAGATAAGTGTGTTGAAGGTATGCTGTTGGCGTTCTTTAACCAAGGTGAGGTATGTACCTGTCCTTCGCGTGTGCTGATTCATGAATCGGTATACGACAAGTTTATCGCTAAAGTGGTCGAGCGTGCTCAAACCATCAAGCAAGGCAACCCACTAGATACTGACACTCAGGTTGGCGCACAAGCCTCTCAAGAGCAGTTCGATAAGATTCTGAGCTATTTAGAGATTGGCCGCCAAGAGGGTGCGAAAGTGCTAACTGGTGGTGAAATCGCGCAGCAACCGGACGATCTTGGTAGCGGCTATTACATCCAGCCAACGATGCTGGCGGGCAACAACAAGATGCGTGTCTTCCAAGAAGAGATCTTTGGCCCTGTTATCGCGGTCACTACCTTTAAAGATGAAGCAGAAGCGCTAGAGATTGCTAACGATACCGAATATGGCTTGGGTGCAGGTGTATGGACGCGTGATGCCAACCTTGCTTACCGCATGGGTCGTAATATCGAAGCAGGCCGTATTTGGGTGAACTGTTACCACGCCTACCCAGCACACGCGGCGTTTGGTGGTTACAAGAAGTCAGGTATCGGTCGTGAAACGCATAAGATGATGCTCGATCACTACCAAAACACCAAGAACCTACTGATCAGCTACGATACTAATCCGCTAGGCTTCTTCTAAAATAGATATTCTCTAGAACGCTTTATAAAGTATTCACTAGCAACGAGTTGGCTAAAACAATCTAAGTAAAGTGAAAAGTAAAACGCCAAGCTCTTATGAGCTTGGCGTTTTTTTAGTGTGTGTGAGATGTACTAGGTAAGTTGAACGTGCTCGGGCTTATTTTTCGGCGATAAAGCTGTTAGCGATTTGCGCTTCTTGTTTAATCATAAGTTGATGTGCTGTCAGCATGTGTTGCTGCATGATTTGTTTCGCTTTTACTGCATCACTTTTGCTCAGAGCTTGCACAAGGTCGCGTTGGCTTTGCACGCCGGTACGCCACAGTTTGTGGTTTCCTGGTTCGTAAAGCTTGTGATAAATCGTCAGCTCAGTGAGCATTTGCGCGGTAAAACGTACCACAAACTTTAATAGCTCATTATCTGAATAGCTCGCCAGTAAGCTGTGGAACTCTAGCGATGCGATATGGTGTTCGCGCTCTTGATAGATATCTTCTGGTGGTGTTTGATACTTGTCGATTTGGTCGCTCAGTGCCTGCAGTTGTGATGTGCTCAATCTCCCCGCGAGGGAAGCCGCAATCTCCGGCTCAAGCGACAAACGCATTTGGTACAAATCTGATATCGAAGTGTTCTTAAAAAACAGGTAGTTACTTAAGAGTGACTGCGCTTTGTTTTCGCTCATCTCACTCACGAACACACCGCCATTCGGGCCGGTTTTGGTCGACAAAATACCTTGCGCTTCCAAGATTCGCATACTTTCACGAACCGTTCCTTTTGAAGCGTCAAACTTCTCCATAACCTCAAGCTCGTTAGGTAAACGATCCCCTGGCTGAAGTGCTTGCTCGACGATCCAGTTCTTGATCGATTCTGCTAATTCTTGTGTTCTACGTCTCTTCGCGCTTTTTGCCACATTATCCTCGCTGGGGTGTTATCCGTACCTATTGAATTCTGACGGAATTCCTCTGAATGTCACCTGTTTTCTTGCCCTAAAAACCCCGGAAAAATCGGAGTGTTGAGTTATGAAACACTCCGATTATTGATCGAATCTTAGTCACAAAATATTTATTCATCATGATAAATAGCTTTAATTTGATATTTATCATGATAAATTGCCTGGGTGTACATGATCAGAATGGAATGATTTTAGATGGGTAAATTCGAAGAAACCGCCAGCTTAACGTGGGAATGGCTAGAGTCTATTGCTCAATGTAGCCAAACATCCGATCCCGATAACGAAGGGGTTACGCGTTTATGTGCGTCTAAAGAGCATGAAGAGGCAAACCGAAAGCTGCATGACTGGATGACAATGTCTGGTATGGAAGTTCGAATGGACAACGCGGCAAACTTAATTGGTCGTTACCCAAGTGCTAACCCAGATGCTAAAACACTGATCTTTGGCTCACACCAAGATACGGTGCCTAACGGGGGTAAATATGATGGGATCCTTGGCGTAATACTGCCAATCGCACTGGTTAATTACTTTCACAACAACCAGTTAGAGTTCCCGTTTCATATTGATGTGATTGCTTTTAGTGACGAAGAGGGCACGCGCTTTCAATCGACATTGTTAGGCTCAAAAGCGATTTCAGGCATCTTCGACCCTGCGATGTTGACAGCTGAAGACGCAAACGGCGTAAGCATGCGAGATGCTTTGGTGTCTTTTGGTTGTAACCCAGACCTCATTAGTGAAGACGCTTATGAGAAAGACAATGTGCTTGGCTTTGTTGAACTGCACATTGAGCAAGGTCCGCAGTTAGAGCAAGCCAACTTGCCTGTAGGGGTAGTGACGGCAATGACTGGGATTGAGCGCCACACCTTGTCGATCATTGGCAAAGCGAGCCATGCGGGCACAGTACCGATGAACCTACGCCAAGATGCGTTGGTAGGCGCTGCTCAAGTGATCCACATGTTTGATCAGCTTTGTAAGCGAGAAGAAGACCTAGTCGGTGTTGTAGGCAAAATTGCTAACTATCCGAATGGCGTCAATGTTATCCCTCAACAAACAGACATTACCATTGAGCTTCGTTCACCAAATGACGCTTCTCGTGTTAAAGCGCGAGAAGAGATGTTGGCAGATATCGATAGCCTGATGAATCAATACAACTTGACTTACCGTCATGAACAGACTTATGAGCAATCAGCCGTTACCTGTGCCGATTCTCTATCGTCAGTTTTAAGTAACGCGGTAAGTTTGTCGGGTATCACACCGAAACACCTATACAGCGGCGCAGGTCATGACGGCTTGGCTGTGAGTAAGCTTACCGATATTGCGATGCTGTTTATGCGTTGTACTGATGGCATTAGCCACCACCCAGACGAAGCCATTCTTCAACAAGATTTGGTTGCTGCAGTCGAAGTGTTAAACCACTTCTGTCTATTGATGAAAGCAGAGCAAAAATAAACGATTTGAGATTTTGGTAGCAGTCTTTAACGGTATCTGAACAAAGTTCTGGTTATTGCCTGCTACAAATACCACAGAGCGCAGCTCTCAGGCGCTCCCTATACTAAGGAGATATTTGGTTATGGATATGACAGAGAAAATGGAAACAGCAGAGAAGAGGGCATGGTATAAAAACGTACCAGACCCGATGGTTCTTATCTTTTTTATACTGGTAGCCACTTACCTTCTTACTTTTATCGTGCCGGCTGGTGAGTTTGAGCGCGTTGTCGTTGATGGCAGAACAACGGTTGTTGCTGGTTCATTTACTTATATTGAAGGTGTTCCATCGGTACATTTCTTCGATATCTTCGTCTCTATTCCTAAAGGATTGATTAGCGCAGCACCTTACTTGTTCATTGTGTTTATCGCAGGCGGTCTATTCCATATTTTGCAACGCACAGGCGCATTAGAAAATGCCATTGGTGTGGCTGTAAACAAAGCTGGAATTAAAAACCGTAACCTAATCATTACGATAGGCACGTTCATCTATGGTTTCTTTGGTGTAGCGGTTGGCTTTGAAAACAACATCGCTTTAGTGCCAGTTGCGGTCCTGATCTCAGCAGCGGTTGGATACTCGAGCTTAGTGGGCACTGTGATGGCAGTAGGTGGTATCGGCGTGGGTTTTGCTCTGTCACCGATTAACCCGTACACGGTTGGTGTTGCACAAGGTATCGCCGAGCTTCCAATCTTCTCTGGTGCTTGGTTACGTATTGTTATGGTGCTTTCTTCTTTGGCATTACTGTCTTACTACATTTGTTCTCGTGTGACTAAAATGGAGTTCAAAGAGCCTGAAACAGCTGGTGGCCTGAGCAAAGACATCTCTGAATACCAACTCAATAAGAAAGACAAAATGACCTTGGGCGTTTTTCTTATTGGCTTAGGTATCATGCTTTACGGAGTGTTTGCGAATGGTTGGTACATCAACGAGATCGCGGGTCTTTTCTTATTGATGGCGATTGCGATTGGTATCGTGAACGGCTTGGGTGCAAACGCTATTGTGAAGCAGATGATGGAAGGCGCGTCGGGCGTTACCTCTGGTGCGTTGGTAATCGGTGTTGCTGCCTCTATTCAAGTGATCCTTAACCAAGCCTCAATTATCGATACCATCGTTAATGCACTGAGTTCATTGATTCAAGATATGCCAATCGCGTTAGCGGCTATTGTGGCGAGTGTGGTTCAAGGTATCATCAACTTATTCATTCCTGGTGGTTCTGGTCAGGCGATGGTGACCATGCCGATCATGATCCCGGTTGCTGACTTAGCCGGTATGAGTCGCCAGCTGATGGTTACTGCATTCCAAGTAGGTGATGGCCTAACAAACCTTATTGTACCAACCTCTGGCGGCACACTAGCGATGCTTGCGCTGGGTCGAGTCTCTTACGAGCAGTGGTTGAAAGCGATTGTGCCATTTATGTTGGTGGTTTATGCCCTATGTTGGGTGGCGCTGTTCATTGGACAAATGATTGGTTACTAGTTTCTTTGGTGTTGAACATCTATGACAATTTCACTTATTCACGTTAACCCAAATACCGGCTTGTCGGCTTCTATCTCTGCGACAGGAGGTGTGTCAGTCGGCGGCTATGTGAACCATAGCTGGCGAGGCGTTGGGGCGTGTGCAACTCAAGGGTTATATACTAACCCTTGGTATGCAGACAAAGCGCGTGAGTTATTTATTCTCGGTAAGACGGCTAATCAGGTTGTCGAGTCTTTAAAAGCAGGCGATGCCGAATATTCAAAACGCCAATGTATGGTGATGGATAAAAATGGCGACAGCGCTTTCATTCATGGTGATGACAACATCCCTTACGTTGGCTCGATTGCTTACCCTACGATTGCCGTTGCTGGAAACATGCTAGAAAGTGACAAGGTTTTACAGGCCTTTTCAGACAGCTTTATCGCTCAAACGACGCAGAATCTAAGCTCAATCTTAGAAGGTGGTGCGCCTGTTTATAGAGATAACTATGAAGCAGAGCTACCAGAAATATTGATAACAGCATTGGAAGCCGCGTTGCAAGTGGGAGGAGACAAGCGAGGAACCTTTTCCGCATCACTCCGAGTAGAAAGCCTGACTAAAGCGCCGATTGATATTCGTGTTGATTGGGCTGATGGGTGCTTAATTAGTGAATTGCGAAAAGTACTGGGGCGTGTCCGCGAGGCAGGCTTTCAAGATTTTCTAAACAATCTACCAAACCAGTAAGGATGAAGGTTCAATCGAAATAAAAGCCAAGTGAGTTTCAAACCACTTGGCTTTTTTGTTTCGCAATCTTTGAGACGACTGTGCGTTAGTGCTTCGAAAAGAAGATCTCAGGCTTGTACGTAGGACCTTGGTTGCCTTCTAGCTGAGTCAGCTCCAAACCTTGCTTGCCCACCAAAGATTCAACCATATGACGGTTGAACGGGAAGTTGCTCATATCGTTGATAAACTCTTGGATATCGACCCATTTGGCTTCTGCAATTTCATCCGTGTCTTGAATCTCAATCTCTTGAGTCTGAGCAACGAGGTGGCAAACAAAGTAGAGGTTTGATTTGCCAAACTGATATGGATGGCGCGTTGCCATACCCACCACTGATACGAACTTGGCTTCGATGCCCGTCTCTTCAAATGTTTCTCGAACCACAGACTCTTCAATACCCTCGCCAAGCTCAATGTGGCCACCTGGTAGTTTGTAGCCCTTCATACCGTGCTCTTTGATCATCAGCACTTGGTCATGCTCATTGGTGATTAACGCACCAGCACCCAAAGTATGGGTTGGGATGAAAGGTACAAACTCAACGATTTCGGATTTGTGGATCAGCGTAATCTCATCCTCTAGACAGTTATGGAACACAAAGCCTAATTCAGTTGCGACTGGGATAAGATGCGACAGGGAAATAGGCAGACTAATCCAAATAATGCCTTTGTTATTTTGCTTTGAAAATTCAGTGATCTGGTTCAGTTCGGCATTGAATGTGTTCGCATCATGAGGGACGCTTGCTGGGTCGATGATGATGCCGTTAAATTTGTCGAGCGTAAATTCCACGGGTGATCCTCTATTGTTTTGATTTATTGAGAGTCTTTATAGAGGGAGCTTATAACAGATGTAGAGCTTATGACACCCGAAAAGCCAGTGACTCGAAGATTGCTTGGGAAAGCGGTAGGTAAGAAACAAAAACTGCGCTTGGAAACCAGAGCGCAGTCTTAAAGTCGGAGTTACTTAAGTTCGTATCTAACGAACGTAGTTCGCATCAACGCTGACATACCAGTGTTGAAACTTACCGTCAGATTTTTCAATCCACAAATCGTTGGTGTAGCTCTCTATTTTGCCGTTTACCGTTAACTTGAATGTGTTTTCGTCAAACTCACCCAATTTCACAAACTGATCGGTTGTGATTAGGAACGGGTCCATGTCGTCGACGTTGCTGATGTCTGAAACCACATAGTAATGATAGGTAAATGGCTTGGTCGCGTCATTTGGGTTACTGCGATAAGCGACCAACTTGAACGGTTCTGTCAGTGGAAGGTCGAGCGTTTGCTTGTCAATGGTGGCTGGAATTGGAATGAATAGCCAAGCGGTAAACAGGCCACTGAGCAGCACCATCAAAAAGAAAAGGGTTTTAATTGCTTTCATAGCAACCTTCAAAAATAGGGTGGATATAAGTGGGCTATGGTAGCCCGCAGTGCTGAAGATGCAAGTCCTCAAGTAGTGTATCGACCCGTTGCTTAACCTAGCTCAAACGCGAGCGACTCAATCGCCTCTTCGATGGTAACAAAATGTATTTTGGTCAAGCATACCTGAACCTTGTGAAACTCATGAGCACGAATCAGTTGGGTTACATCTTCTAAAGAGTATATACCTTGTTGGCGTTCTAGAAGTTCAGTCGTGGTGTAGGTGAGGAGGGAATAAGCATGCCCTTTGGCATCGATAATACAATCTTGTTCACCGACGATGAGATCATGACTTTCTGATTGCAGTTGTTCGAGCGACGCGATGTAAAGCAGTTCGTGGTCGCCATCTAGTTTGATAAATGCAGGCCAATTAATCATAGAGCAAGTATTCTATTTTATATCGAAGAAATCATCCTAATCCAACATTGGCGAGACAGCAAACCTTTGATAGTGATTCACCGTGTATTTGAAAAGACTCCAAAGAGGGGCAGGCAGTAGCCCCTCTCTGAAGTTTAAGGTTAAGCGACGTCTTTAACCTCTTCTTGCAATGGCTGTTGCTTTAGTTTTGGTAGAGGGTTGCGTGACCCCACCGCATCTTCAATAGAATTAAATCCATCCGCTTCCAATAGCTTAACAAGACCACGGTTGATTTCATTGATGCTCTGAGGACCGTCAAATATCATGGTGGTAATCATGTGCAGCAAGCTAGCGCCAGAGGTGATTTTCTCGTATGCATCTTTGGCGGTGAATACGCCACCCACACCGATAATCGTCAATTGGCCTCGGGTTCTGCGGTAGACATGACGAATAACATTGGTAGAGATACGCTGAAGTGGTAAACCACTCATTGCGCCTTTGTGATAAGGCAATTCATCTTTAACGTACTCTTGGTTATGAGATGGTTTTGCAAGGTTAGTGAGAACGACGCCATCAATCTTGTATTCAACACAAGTGTCAACAATCACATTGATCTCATCCAGCTCTAAATCTGCTGCAAGCTTGACGTAAACTGGTCGCCCTTCAACACGGTTTTCGTTCACAGCTGCCAATAGTGCACCGAGTTTTTCAGGATCTACAAAAGGTTCGCCATCTTGAGTATTTGGGCAACTGATATTGATCGTGAAGTAGTCGCCAATATCTTTGAACGCACGCAATGTTTTCACGTAATCATCGATAGAATCTTGCAGGTCAAACTCAGGTGTGATGTTTGACTTCGCCGCGTTAATACCGACACGTAGTGGTCCAAAGTCTGTGCCTCGCAGGCGTGAAGAGATCTTCTCTGCGCCTTGGTTATTAAGGCCGTACCATACTAAGATGGACTTAGACTTCAACATTCGGAACAGTCGTTTACCTGGGTTACCCGGACAAACTTCGCCTGTGAATGATCCCAATTCAGCTAAACCAAAGCCGATAGATGGGTAGATGCTGGTTAATTCCCCGTCCTTGTCAAAGCCGGCAGATAAACCAACTGGGTTTCTATATTCAATGCCATCTACTGTCGTGTTAAGACTTTTGTGGTCGTAATTGAAAAATAGAGATGTGAGGGAGCGGGTCAGGGAATATTTGCCTAAAAACACACCGACACGCTTAAACATGTAGTGTGCATCCTCTGGATCCATTAGAAATATAATAGGGCGGGCAATGCGGTACACAACTTTGAGCAAAAGGTTACGTATTCCTACGAGGGTACTCATTTCTTCTCTCTCCTAGATATTGGTTATTATAAAAATGAGGGGCTATATTTCACGCCGCCACAAATCTTAATGGTAATCATTCTCATTATCATCTATATTCTACCCAATGTGTGATGAGAGGCGACAATGAGAAAGATATTAGACCAGTTAGTACAGAGGAAGCCGGCGCAGAGTAAAGCACCTGAAAAATCTGAGCCACGAGCGCATTGGCAGCGCAGTGGCCATATCTATTATTTGCTTGATACTTTGAAACTCAGCTATGAGAGTCATTGTGGGCGAGTCACTTATGAGAAAATCAATGTAGACTCGTTGCATGATCTTTGTGATGAGCTTGTTCGTGGTCGTCAGATAGCGCCACGAGAGACGGCTCATGTTCCAGAGCTTTTTAGTCTTTCTGTATGCGGAGTTTGCTGGGAAGAACTGGGAACTCAAATACGCACTAAAGCGATTCCTGAGGCGGCTTGTCTACGTTTTGAAAACATTGAATACAGCGCATCTGAAGCTAAGTTTCAAATGGTTGATCGGATGACAGATGATGGCGTCACTCCACTCGCACATCAATTTGGTTTTGATAAAGCGATACGCCGCGTGAACAACATTTCAGTGGGTGAATTCATCCAGTTTCTGAAAAAATGCAATACGCACATTCCAGGTCACTTAGTGAATAAACTGGCCATTCGCAGTGAAAACTTCGATTCAGTTTTTACATTGACGGAATCGCACCTTCTTGACCAAGTCTTGGAACAAGGGCCATTGCTCAATGTTAAATAGATTTTGGTCATATGAGCAGTTTTAACCCTCATGTCGATAACAATATCAACATGAGGGTGTAGCCTTATGTCTAAGCTTTAGTTTTCGAAAAACACAGCGCATACATAGCAGGTATCACCAGAAGGACCACTGGCAGTGAGAACAACAAGCCGTAGCCTAGCGTGAGTGACATTGGTCCCATGAACACATCAGTGCCGCCCAGGCCATAAGCCAGAGGTAATAACCCTGCGACAGTCGTCAATGATGTCATCACGATAGGGCGCAGACGGCTGGTGGCAGCTTGTACTACAGCATCGATAGCCGCCAGACCTTGGTCTCTTAGCTCGTTGATACGATTAATCAAAACCAGTGAGTTATTGACCACAACCCCAGTCATTCCCAATACCCCAATCAATCCAAACAGCGACATTGGCTGCATGTGTACTACCAGCGCCATCAACGAAGCCATGATCGCAAATGGAATCACCACCATGATCAGCAGTGGTTGCAGCAGTGAGTTGAACATCACCGCAAGCACACAGTAGATTGCCAGCATAGCGGCTGGGAACACCACCATAAATCCACTCATGGTTTCATTGGTGCTCTCCGCTTCGCCTCCAACATCGATAGTCACACTCGCTGGGTATTGCCCTGCCAATTCAGTGAGTAGCTCTGAAGAGAGAGCGACTGGGCTGATATTCTCATCTGATAGCGCCGCCGATACCGTCACTTCACGCTCACCGTTATAGTGCTTAATTAAACGTGGAATCTGAATCTGCTCGACCTTGGCTAAGCGGCTTAGTGGGACTTGGTCACCGTCCGATGTGTAGATCTTGGTTGTCTTGAGCTTTTCGATATCTCGGAACTTTTCGTCAAGTACCACGCGGATATCCACCTCTTGATCACCAAGCCACGTCGATGTTACTCGGTTGCCATCAAAGCCTACGCGTAGGGCATTAGACAGATCCGTCACAGTTAGATTGTATTTCGCCAACCAGTGGTATTGCGGCACGATGTTCAGCTGTGGATCTTTTAGTGATTCACTGTGATTGATGCTGGTGACGCCTTGATAGCTCTTAAGCCAATTCATCACTAATTCAACGGTTTGATTACGCTCATCCTCTGTCCCGCCTAGTACTCGCACTTCGACAGGCTCACCCGGAGGTGGGCCACCGGCATCGACTGAAAATTTAATGAACATCTCATCAGATAAGGCGCTGAGTTGCTCAGTCAGTGACGCAATGATCTGTTCGGCAGAGCGATCGCGTTGGTCAAAATTGGTTAGGTTAATGACACCTTGAGACACTGGCGAAGAATAGGTCATCTCGTAGCTGACCAGTTCACTCTCTGGTAAAGCCTCAATGGCCTGTTCGATTTGTTGATGTGCACTTCGAACTTGATCCAGCGGTGTGCCTGCTTGGATTTCGGTATACACATCAATGTATTTACCCGCTTCAGTAGGGAAGATGTCTACCTTCAATGTCGAAACCAAAACAGCAGAGCCCGCGCAGGTCGCAAACGCAGCGACAATCACCGTCTTTTTGTATTTGAGTACGATGTTGAGTAAGGCTTGATATTGATTGGTCACCCACTCCAAGCGGTCTTTCTGTTCGGTCTCTTTTTTGTCCGCTTGCGCGGTTGAAAGGTGAGCTGGCAAAGTCAGGGTACATTCAATGAATGAAAACAGCAGCGCAGCGATCACCGTCATTGGAATCACAGCAACAGCTTTACCCATGGTGCCGAGAATGAACATCATTGGGATGAACACCAGCGCGGTAGTGATCAAACTCGCCATTAAAGGCTTGATGACTTTGATGGTGCCCGATACGGCAGCATCAACACCTTGCTTACCTGCTTCTTTTTCTTGGAAGATGCTTTCAGCAATGATCACCGAGTCATCAACGATGATACCGATAACCAGTAACAGGGCCGCTAAGGTAATGCTGTCTAGGTTAAGTCCCAAAATCGGCAATACGATCATCACGCCGAGTACGCAGAAAGGAATCGAAACCGATACCCAGAACGCCACGCGACGTTGCAGGATCAGGCTCAATATCAATAATACAAGCACTAAGCCGATCGCGCCGTTGGTTGCAACGATGGAGAACTTCTCATTCATATCCTTGCCAAGGTCGAGCCCGGTTTGGAAAATGAATTGCTCACCAATACGCTCGCGCTCTTTGTCTAAAACAGCTTCAATGATAGCGATGGTTGAGATGACGTCGGCACTGCCGCTGTTGGTGATTGAGAAAATCACCGCTGCTTTACCGTTCATTACCGGGTCTTCAGTCGCACGTGCAAAGGTATCAAACACGGTCGCGACATCGGATACTCGGATCACTTGTCCTGAATCGAGCGCTTTGATGACGATGTTTTCCACGTCGCTCGTTGACTCAACCTTAGTCATGGTGACGATCTTCTGCTCTTGGCTCCAAGACTCAACAAAGCCGCCTGATTGCGACAGGTTATGCTGCTCAATTGCGCTGCTGACTTGGTCGAAACTCAGTTTGTAGCGACGTGCTTTCTCTGGATCAACTTCAACCCAAAACTCGCGGTCATTGAAGCCTGACATCGTAATCGAGCCAACACCGCTTAGATTGTTGATCTTCTTTTCCAGTTGATACGCATAGTGCTGGAGTGAAGCCTCATCAAAATTGCTCTCTGATAGGCTAACACCAAAATGATACACATCGAGCGAAGAGGTTTTTTGCTGAGTCACAACAGGTGGCGCATCGATGTCTTTTGGCAGATTGCCTACGCGGTCAACGGCTTGTTGGATATCACGCAAAATGACAGTCGCGTCTTCACCGGGTTGGTACTCGACCTCGATGTAAGAGCGCCCCTCAGACGACTCAGATATGAAATAGGCGATACCATCAACAGAGCGTAGCTCTTTCTCTATTGGATTGGTGATGTTGAGCTCGACATCTTGCGCGGTCGCACCAGGATAGAAGGTCTCTATCTCGGCGGTATCCATAGCGACATCAGGATACTCTTGCAGGTTAAGCTGAGTGAGCGATACCGCCCCCGTAAATAGCACCATCACTGTGATGATGCGCGCTAAGAACTGGCGATTAGCAAAATACGCTAAGAAGTTCATGGTTACATGCCTTTGCTTAAACTAGGGTTAACGAAAGCGGTGTTCTGTTCGCTCAAAGAGAGGTCGGTCGATGCATACACAGACATGCCTGGCTTGAAGCTGTGAGCTTGGTTATCTACTTCAACAAACACTGGATAGGTGAGATTGTGCATCTCGACACCGATACGCTTCACTTGGGCTTCAGTCTTTTGTAGTGGGTTGGTTTCTGACCATACGAGAATGGTTTGGCCTACCGAAAAGTCTTTTAGGTCGTATTCACTCGCCATGAACGACAAGGTCACGGTGTCGATGTTCACCACTTCATACAGCAGTTCACCTTCATTTACCCATGCTCCAGACTGAGCCGCTTTGTTAGAGATATAGCCCGGCAGTTGGGCATTGATTTGCGTGCTCTCTAAGTCGATTTTCGACTGTTGGTAATCGATTTGAGCAACCGAAACAGAAGCTGATGCACTCAAGAACTCAGCGCGTGCAGTATCCAGCTCTCCAATCGATAAACTGTTCTTCTTAATCAAGGTTTGATAGCGCTGATAGGTCGCTTCTCTTAACGCAAGGTCGGCTTTAGCAAGGGCCAGATTTGCTTTGGCTTTGTTAACGATAAATTGAAAATCATCCGCTTTGATGTGAGCCAGTTGCTGGTCTTGAGCCACAATGTCACCGACTTCTAGGTCAGACATTTCAACTACGCCGGGTACTTCTGCAACCACGCTTTGTTTGTTTAAACCCTGAACATGGCCGATCAGCTCTGTTGCTTGGGTTGTTGATGCACTCAACAGTGCCAATAGAGTCAATAATTCAGTTTTCATGCTTCTACTCCACATTTTGATAACATCATTGTGAGGAGCGAACTGTCGAATTTAAGTCGAAGTCATAATCAAAAAAGAGGGAAAGTTTGGTTGATATCTCAAGGCTGATTATCGAATGTTTTGTTATTTAATTCGGGCAATTAGACATAAATTCGACTTATTTTGGATTAAGCTTTAGCTTTGAATAGGAGTTAACCGATGCTAGAGCGAAGCCGTATTCTTGTTGTAGAAGACAATATTGAACTGCAAGGCATTATTGCTGATTTTCTTGAAGTAAAAGAAGCGGTTGCTGATTTTGCATCCGATGGCGAGCAGGGCTTTGAATTGGCTCTGCATCACGACTTCGATGCCATTATTCTGGATGTGATGCTGCCTAAACTCGACGGTATGCAGGTTGCTTCTAAGCTTCGTCAAAGCGGTGTGAGTACGCCAATCTTGATGCTGACAGCCCTCAACGGACAGCAAGACCTATTAAGCAGCTTTGACTCTGGTGCTGATGATTTCGTGACTAAGCCTTTTCAGTTCCCCGAGTTAGAGGCAAGGCTCAGTGCTTTGATTAAACGTAATAGAGGGTTAGTCGCGCAAAAGACCTTAAGCTTTGGTGATGTGACGATTGATGAGAAAGCACATACCGCCTCACGACAAGGACAACTACTTTCATTAACGCCAATCATGTTTCAGATTCTGAGAGAATTAGTGAAAGCTCAAGGCGATGTGGTGACACGAGAAGCGTTAATTCATCTGCTTTGGGGAGACGATATTCCTGATAAAGATGTGCTGCGTAGTCACATTTACCTTTTGCGTAATGCGTTAGATAAACCGTTTGAAACTCCAATACTCAAGACAATCCCAAAGCATGGCTTTCAACTTGTTCTAACCAAATCTTAATATATTGAGCGAACGGTGTAATGAAGATTAGAACCAAACTTGGAAACTCAATTGAAGATGTAAGAATCCGCGCGATGCGGACCTTTGCGCTGATCGCTTTTGTCTCTTCTTTCGCTGTATTTTTAGTGTTCTCGCTCCGATTAGTGTGGCAAGAAGAGGCGCAAATTGAGCGTCATCTGAGGTCATTTAGAGGTGTGGCAGAACAGTTTTATGCAGCATCACCCACCTCTACTTTAAAGTTATCGGAGTATGTGACTGTCTACTACGGTGAAGAGGGGCTAACCGAGCAGTTGAAGCAACTCACCCCCATGAAATTAGATACGGTCGATAGACACCGTTTTGAGATCCATCTTTCCGAAGAGCGAGTGATAGTGCCGGGCGTGATTGTCTACTATTTCGCTTTTGAGCATCAGGGGAGCACTATCCCGACCTATATTGCGATCAGTTCATTCGAAATGGATCTTTGGGATGATAGTTGGGGCGTTCTGATGGTGATCGCGACACTACTGATGCTGTTTCTGATTATCGTGTTGCGCATCACTCTAAAGCGCGTGTTTGATCAGCTAGCGATGCCGATCACTAATCTCAGTCAACAGCTATTGAGTCATGACCAAGGATTCTCTGTATCAAAGAATTCGGTCGATGAATTGCAGCAGCTCACCGAGCACCTTAATAGCTACTCTGAAATGAAAGACCGCTTAGCTAAGCAGGAGCTGATGTTTGCCAAGTATGCCAGTCATGAGCTTAAAACGCCCATCGCGATCGTACTAGGTGCAGCAGAACTGCAGGCGATGAAGCCTAATGACATCGAATTTCAAGCCAAACAGCGTGAACGCATATTAAGTGCTGCCAATGGTATGAGTACAACCGTTGAGGTGCTGTTGAATATTGTGAAGCAGGAAAATGCCTCAATGGATTCGACATTGACTCCAGTCACTCAAGCGAATATCGACTTGTCAAAGTATCAAGCAATGTTGCCAGAAACAGTAGCATTGAACCTAGATGTTGCACCGCATACTCAGCTCAACATGCCGCTGCCAATTATCAATATGGTGCTCAAGAACTACATTGAAAATGCGATTCGATTTACTCAGCAGGGCAGTATTGATGTGACAATCAGTTCGGATGAAATTTCTGTGTCGGATACAGGCACAGGGTTACAGAACAACGCCAAAGTAGAGCACGGATTAGGACTGGTGATCGTTAGCCGAATAGGTGAAAGTTACGGTTGGACGTCAAGCCTTGTTAACCACTGCGATTTATCTGAATCGGCTCAATCAACTGGTTGCAAAGCCACTTTTACAAAGAACATCACACAGCCTGAATAAAAAATGCCAGTCGGGATATGACTGGCATTTAGATAGTTTACAGCGCTGGATTGGAAATTTGTAGGTGACTACTGTTTCAGATAAGCGGCATGGAACTCAATATGCTCATCAATGAAGCTTGAGATGAAGTAGTAGCTGTGGTCATAACCAGGCTGCATACGCAGATCTAAATCCGAGTTTGTTACTTTCGCTGCTTCAATTAGCTGCTCTGGTTTTAGCTGTTCAACCAAGAAATTATCGGCTTCGCCTTGATCAACCAACATAGGCAAAACTGTGCCCTTGGTTTTTAGAAGCTCAGACGCATCGTATTGTCGCCACTCTTCAATATTTAAACCTAAGTACTGGCTAAATGCCTTTTGTCCCCAAGGGCATTGCATTGGGTTGCTAATCGGGCTAAATGCAGAGATAGAGCGGTAGTTCTCTTGGTTTTTAATGCCAATGGTTAAGGCTCCATGACCACCCATGCTGTGACCCGAGATAGACTTAACGGTCGTCACAGGGAAGAAAGACTCGATAAGCGCTGGAAGCTCAGTTACCACGTAATCGTACATATGGTAATGCGCGTCCCATGGTGCATTAGTTGCATTCAGGTAAAAACCCGCACCTTGACCCATGTCGTACGCTTCGTCATCAGCAACGCCTTCGCCGCGAGGGCTGGTATCAGGAGCTACTATCGCAATTCCTTGTTCTGCTGCCGCTTTAAATGCGCCCGCTTTCTGCATGAAATTTTCGTCAGTACAAGTTAGGCCTGATAGCCAGTATAGAACAGGCACTGGGTTCTCTTTGCTTGCGTTTGGCGGTAGGAAAATAGCGAAACGCATATTGCAGTTCAGCGTCGCCGAGAAATGTGTGTATTGCTTGTGCCAACCACCAGCAACCTTGGCTTGGCTAATATTTTCGATAGTCATTAAATTGTGCTCCGTTCGGTTGTTGGTCTGGAGAATCATTAAAATTTTGCTCTTTGTTAAAGGACGTCTTGATTCGCGAATTAAGCTCATAAATCGACTCTTAACAAAGGTAATTCACCACTTCCCGGGCGAAAAGTGGTGAAGGCAATGTGTTGGCTCTCAAGCGAGAGCCAAGCTAGGTATTATCTATCCATGTGTAGAACAGTACGGATAGACTCACCTTTGTGCATTAGGTCGAATGCGTCGTTTACTTCGTCAAGGGTCATTGTGTGAGTGATGAACTCTTGAAGACCAAACTCACCCGCCATGTAACGGTTTACGATTTCTGGAAGCTCAGAACGGCCTTTAACGCCACCGAAAGCAGAACCACGCCATACACGACCTGTTACTAGTTGGAATGGACGAGTAGAGATCTCTTGGCCTGCACCAGCAACACCGATGATTACAGATTCGCCCCAACCTTTGTGACAACACTCAAGTGCTTGACGCATTACGTTTACGTTACCGATACACTCGAATGAGTACTCAACACCACCGTCTGTCATCTCAACGATAACGTCTTGAATTGGCTTGTCAAAGTTCATTGGGTTGATGCAGTCAGTCGCGCCAAGCTGTTTTGCTAGCTCGAATTTGCTCTCGTTGATATCAACACCGATGATGCGGTCAGCACCAGCCATGCGAGCACCAATGATTGCAGAAAGACCGATACCGCCTAGGCCGAATACAGCAACGTTGTCGCCTTTTTCAACTTTCGCAGTGTTCAGTACCGCACCCATACCTGTTGTTACACCACAACCTAGAAGACAAACTTCTTCAAGTGGCGCTTCTTTGTTTACTTTCGCTAGTGAGATTTCAGGAAGAACCGTGTACTCAGAGAAAGTAGAACAACCCATGTAGTGGTAGATAGTCTCACCGTTGATAGAGAAACGGCTTGTACCATCTGGCATTAGACCTTTACCTTGAGTTTCACGAACAGCTTGGCAAAGGTTGGTTTTACCAGACTTACAGAACTTACACTCGCCACATTCTGCTGTGTAAAGTGGGATAACGTGGTCACCAACTTCAACGCTTGTTACGCCTTCGCCAACCATTTCAACGATACCGCCACCTTCGTGACCAAGGATAGAAGGGAAGATACCTTCTGGATCGTCACCTGATAGTGTGAATGCGTCAGTGTGACAAACACCAGTAGCAACGATACGAACAAGAACTTCGCCTGCCTTTGGCAGTTCAACATCAACAGTTTCGCGCTTTAGAGGCTCACCTGCTTTCCAAGCGACCATAGCTTTAGATTGAATATGAGTTTGACCAGGTTTGATTTCGATAGTCATTGGATGCTTCCTATTTATGTCATTACAGCGGACTTTTTGATTCTCAATATGCTCAACGTATTAAGCGTAGTTGAGCATGTTTGTTTCCGCTCTCTCGTTTTGTTGAGCCTAGTATAGAGGTGGCCCCTTGGTTTGATAATCCCTCTAAATTGAAAATGATTATTACAAATAAGTAATAATAAAGAGTGGGTGACTTTACTGATTCGTATATTTGTATTTATTGTAATTGCCAAAATTTACTTATGTTACAGCGTCTTACTAACATTGTTTTCGAAGGTTGGTACTCTACTTCTTGAAATTAATACCTATGCTGGTGGCTTTGTTTCCGCAGCAGTTTTTTAGAATATTTGAGGTAACTATGAAGAAGAGTCTATTGGGTTTGATGTTGTTGGCTGCATCGGGAGCAGCAGTGGCTAATGATGGCTTCTATATTGGTGCGGCATACTCTCAGTTGAGCTACGGCACAGTGGTTTTTTCTGAGCAAACAGATAGCGATAATGGTTTCGCAGCGAACTTGGGCTATGACTTCGCTTTTGGTCGAGTTTTTACCTTGGGTGCGGAAGTTGAATATAAAGATCTAGGCGGTGTGGTTGAAAAAAGCAGTATGGGCAACTCAACGGTTGAGGCAGACCTATCGGCTTCATCAATTGGCATCAACGTATTACCTAAATTCTACATCGGTGATCGTTTTTATCTTCTTGGTAAGTTGGGTATGCACAGTGTGGATTACTCAATGAAAGTAACAACAATGGGCAAAACCACGCCAGTCGACAAATCTGCAACCGAAGTGAGCTTTGGTGGTGGCCTTGGTTATCACTTTGGTAACTTCACCGCACAAACAACTTATGAAGCGATGACTGTAGATACGACAAGCCTAGGTGCTATCAACATCGGTATGCAGTATCACTTCTAGGTAGTCAACACTCCCTAGCATAACGCGAGACATTTTGTGTCTCGCGATTTTTAGAATAACTCTACTCGCATCAAGATTGGGATAATATCGGCTATCTAGGGCGTATTGTTAAGAGAGCAAGCTTGTTTGGTTTTTGAAAATACTCGAAGGCCCACGACTGCGTGCCATCATAAGATTGCCTTCGGCTTCGTACCAAACGTGTTCGATGGTGTTGAACTTGCTGAGCTCCGCGATACCAGCACTCAGTGTCAATTTTACTTTTTGGTCGTTAACGGAAAATAGCGTGGATGAAATAGTCTGCTGAATATCGTTAACCAGTTGATACTCATTGACCGAACTTTCACGAAAGCTATCGCCTTTGACGAGCACAACAAAACGCCCTTCGCCTAAATAGTAAAGGTAGTCCTGATTAATAATGGTGTAGGCTCTTTGCACTACTTCTTTGATGAGCCTATCTGAATAGGCGTACCCATACTTGCTGCTCACCTTCTTTAGATTATCGATATCAAACATGATGAACGCGTTGTAGTTAGTGAAATCATTGTTCAAAGTTTGCAATAGTGAGTTGCGACTGAGTGCTCCAGTAAGCAGATCGTGGCTACCCAAATAGCGTGCATACAAATTAGAGCCCTCACGCTCTTTCTCGTACTTACGACTTACCGCAGTCACAACCAAGTAAACACACAGGAAGTTCACGACAGATAAAATGTACTCGTGCTTATTGTAAAGCGCGATTTCATGTAAAAGTATCGACAGTTGAACGAATAGCAGCGCGATGGAATAGGTCAGTGAGTTTCTGCTGCCCAAAAGCAAGTAAAAAAGAAGTGGCACACTACACGACCAGATATAGATCCCCTCTTCGATAGGCTTATCGTATTCAGCAAAGCAGATAGCAGCAGCGATGAAAAACACATGGATATGCGCATGTAGGGGGAGCTTTTTGTGGTCTTTTATTTGATAGAGTGTGTAAGCGCCTAAGAAAATGTAACACACCTCAATAATCGAGAGGGCATAAGACTTGTTGGGAAACACAAAACTATTACCTATCGACATCGGAACAGCCATGAGCATTAGGGTCACACATAGCGCGCTCAACACCTGTTTACGCATGGTTTCGTTGGAATCAATCATTAGATCTCTCTGGAGAAGATGGCAAGATTTGAGATGATTGAATTGTATCTTAGTCAGTATTTTGGGTCGTAGCATGTTTTGTAATGGTGTGTATGCAAGGCTGAGTATCACAGCCTTTGCTTTACTATTTACATTGTAAACTGAATACCGAAGTTAAACGTGGTTTCAGAATGCGTTCGTTTCGCTGTCTCGACTCCGGCTACTAAACCGAACACACTACCGAATTGGAAGACATTGTTCATTTTGAATGCTTCTTTACTTACATCTAGGAAGTCATGCTGGTAAGAAAGATCAATTAACCAGTGTTTAGCCGCTTGAAAGCGAGCTCCTGAACGACAGTAAACCGCTTGTTCACTGAAAGAGTCACTGTAATTACTGTCTGCGCGGTAGTTTACGACTCCACATGAAGTTGGAATCGAAAGTCGCTCATTCAGCACGGCATTGTAACCCGCGCCTAGCTTCCATGAGTCGACTTCTGAGCTAACTCGGGTAACAAAGTCTGCTTCACCTTCAAGATAAATTGACTCCGTTAATGACAGTCCTGCATTTAGGTAGAGGCCGCCAAGTGACTTGTCTTCGTCGTTAGAGTACTTGTCATCTAAATAGTCAGCAAGGGCGCCGCTCTCGAACGTAGAGTGTTTATAGCCAAATCCAATGTACGTTAATTCTTGGACAATATTGCTACTGGCGAAGCTAGGTGTTATTAACCCAGCGGAGAGAAAACAAATAATTAGATTACGCATTATATTAGCCTTGAAATATAGAATATCAGCTAAATACTAAATGGATTTTATATTCCAATCGACAAATGAGATGTAAGTTTTGTAATGACTTTTCTTCCTCGTTTCTCTTAATTAATCTATTCAATTACTCGACTTACCTTTGCTTACGTTATTGACAGCTCGTTACTGTAGGATTACTCAATAGTAAACAAAATCAATCAGTTGGTGTTTTGTCACGAACTGCCTTTTATCGTAGTTATTCTTTGGGAGTCTATCAGTGAATAAACACAAGATGATCGCTCCAATAGCGATGCTGTTAGAACTGGGCTTTACGATGTTAGCTGTCTATTTATTCTTCGGCGGATCTATGGCGTTGTCTGTTTTGTCAGGTATCAGTGCATGTGGGTGTTTGTGGTATCTAAAAGCATACAAAAAGCAGCATGGTTATCGCTATAAAACAGATATCGATATTGGTGATGATGCGGAAGTATAGAGGGATAAGTCGTGATAACTAACCATCCAACGGAGAGCTTTATATCCGTTCATCAGAGAGTGTTGCAACTGATTAAGAGAGACTGCAATGGTATCTACTATGCAGAACTAGGAGAGCTGAGGTTTGATAGTGTATTTCAGCCTATTGTCGACTCTGAACGTGAAATATACGCTTTCGAAGCGCTTGTCAGGATAAAAAATACCGCAGAAGAGGTAATGATCAACCCTGGTGAATACTTTAACTTACTGATAAATAATACAGAAGAGCTGCTTTTTACCACAACACTCTGCTCTATGATTCACATCAGGAACTTTTCGCAGTCCGGTTTTCGTACTAAGAAAATTTTCTTGAACACGCCTCCTATTGTTTTTGAGAGCTTGTCTAATTGCAGAGAGGCGATCGATCTCCTTTTACGCGCTCTACAGTCTATTGGTATTCAAACTGAACAAGTTGTCTATGAAATTATGGAGTTCGAAGGTGTCGATTTGACGGCGACACTGTCTGGAAAAGAGAACTTGAGGCGAAATGGAATATTGATAGCCATTGATGACTACGGGTGCGAATTTGCTACGGCTGAACGGGTGATATCTGTTGAACCTGACTATTTGAAAGTCGACAGAAGCATTGTTCAACAAGTCGAGTCAGATGATTTTGATGCTCTGCTAACCGCATTAAAGCTTGGGAAAGGTGCAAATGCTAAGGTGATTGCTGAAGGAGTCGAAACGAAACAAACATTTGAATGTTGTAAGTCTCTTGGGATTGAGTTATTCCAAGGCTACTATTTTGAACCTCCCCGAATGCTTAAGCCAAAATAATATATCAGGGTATATTACCTATTATGTAAATTTATTTTAACTTGTTAATGGTCTCTAAATTAATAGGTTATAACAGTTTTGTAAGTTATGTATTTACACCGTACTTTCTATGTCACTTTCCATTACAATCGCTGCGTATATTTTTATCAGTAAGCTTTATTTGTTTAGGTGAGATTTTGAGTAAAGGTAAGATTCTGATCGTTGAGGATGATTTGGAGATTTGTCGCTTGGTCCAGATGTATCTTGAAGCTGACGATTACCAAGTAAGTACAATCAACGACGGCGCCGAAGCGTTACAAGCTATTCAAGACATTGATCCTGACCTGATTTTATTAGACTTGATGCTTCCAGGGCTAAGTGGAGCTGATATTTGCGTCAAAGCTAAACAGTTCTTCAAAGGGATGATCATGGTTCTCACCGCTTCTGAAGAAGAGATGAGCGAAGTAAGCTTACTGAGATTTGGCGCCGATGATTACATGACCAAACCAGTAAGAGGTCATGTATTGCTAGCTAGAATTGAAGCATTACTACGAAGAAAAGAGGGGCGAGTTCTAAGAGCTTTAAAACCAGAGTATGTCTCTCATAACACCCCTTCAAATACCTTTCATATTGATGAGATTAACAAAACCGTAAATTGCCAAGGGCATAACCTTCAATTGACTGCTGCCCAGTTTGAAATTTTTCAGATCCTGATGGAAAACAAAGGAAAAATCGTCAGTCGAGAACAGTGTTGTCAGCTATTTAGAGGTGTCGAGTATGGGTTTAATGATCGCTCAATCGATATGCGCATATCCGGTCTACGTAAGAAGTTAGCACATGCACAGTGTGCGGGCACCATGATTCGAACCATTCGCAATAAAGGGTATATGCTTGTTGATTCGTGAACGATTTTCTAGCATGTTTTTCCGACTGTATATGGGTATTGCGATATCCATCGTTTTGATTGTTGGTTTTACATTCAGTGTCGGAGAAAACTATCTCTACAAAACTAATGCCGAAGCTTTCCTGCGTGACGCGCACTTGTACCTTGAGAAGTACAGCTTTACCTCTCAGAAGGCCACTGGTCTTTATAATGATCTTCAACAACAGAGAAAAATCCACTCTTATACCGTTGAGTTAGAGCTATTGTCTCAATGGGACGGTTCGCCGCCTTGTAAAGATTGTACAGAGGTTTCGAGGATTGATGGCTCCCCGATATACGAGAGCGAACAATATTACACATCTGTGATGACTATTCCCGGCAGTGTTGAGCACTTGGTCTTCTCAAAAGACAAAAACTATTTCGCCTATACCACGCCGTGGTTTCAAACTACCTCCGTCCTATTTTTGTTGTCGTTGGTGTGCGGGATCATTCCTATTTTTATCTTTGCTATCTACCTCCCAACCCGCCAGCTTCAGCATCAATCTCAAGAGTTTTTGGCGACTCAAACCCTGTTCGGTGATGGTAACTTTTCGAAACGCGCTGATTCTGATGTACCCAATCCAGTAGGGAGTGTGGCCAAGAACTTCAATCGAATGGCAGATGAGATAGAGAGCCGATTGGTACAAAGCCAAGTGTTTGCTCAAGCTATTCCCCATGAGGTGAGAACCCCTCTAAGCCGGATCCAGTTGGTGAGTGACCTCATCCGGATGAAGAATCCTTCGATTGATCCCAAGCTGCTTGATGATATTGATATGTATATTGAAGATATTAATACTCTGACTGAAGACATCATCAAATTGTCGCGACTTACTTCTAAAGAGTCCTCTTTCTATGAAGCGCGAAAGACAGAGCTCGAACTGGTTAGTTTCGTCGGTACGAGGTTAAACGCATTGCCTCACGGGATAATTGCCGTCGAATGTGATTTTGTCGATGAAGCGGCCATCATATGTGATCACACCATGGCTCGTTTGGTGGTTGATAATCTCATCAAAAATGCCCTGAAGTACGCCCATAGTAGGGTACTGGTAAGCATTCAAAAGCAAGGCTGTGAGATTCGAATGTCGGTAGAAGATGATGGCCCAGGGATACCGTCAGAGAGGCGGGATGAGATTTTCGTTCCTTTTTCTCGATTAGATAAAAGCCGCACGTCTCAAACGGGTGGCTTTGGGCTAGGTCTCGCAATTACAGATGCTGCTGCCAAGCGTTCTGGTTGGCATATTGAGGTAGGTGAGAGCCGCTATTCGGGCGCCCAGTTTACGTTCTTGATTCCGTGTCGTAACGAGCGAAGTGACGTTCCACAAGTACTAGTGACTACTGGCTGTTAGCTTCAGTTACGACTAGTGACAAAATCTAACTAGATTGGTTAATTTAGCTAATCAAAGACAACATCAAAACGACATATAATGTGGGTAGCCTTACCCGCATTTACTTTCCATTGTTGTATGTATGGAGCCTTTTATGCTGTTGTCACTTCCCCCTGCGATTATGCTGTCGCTTGCGATTGTACTTGAGGTCATCGCTACCTCGCTTCTTCCGAAAACCAATCAATTCACCTCAATACCTACGTCAATCGCTGTGCTAGTTGGTTACGGCAGTGCTTTCTATCTACTATCACTCACAGTGCAAACCATGTCTTTGGGTGTGGCGTATGCGATTTGGTGTGGTGCGGGCATCGTACTCGTTGCAGCCCTATCTTGGCTTGTCTACGGCCAAAAACTCGATATCTACGCAGTTATCGGTATCGCCTTAATTTTGGCTGGCGTGGTGATCATCAACCTGTTTTCTAGCTCGGTGAGTCATTAGTTGATGTTTGATACTTTGATTGACGATTACGTGTATTTGGTACCGCAGTGTTAAATCTATTTAATCAAAAACCGACACAAATGAGTTCACACTCTGCTGAATGTTTTCTGCGAACAATTTGGCTAACTCAGACATCGGTTTGTGTGCTGGCGTGAGAATAGCATGATCGAATGTCACTACTGGGGAGAAAGGGCGAAAGACAACTTTCCCTTGCTCACCTTTATAGAGCTTATAACTCGCGGCACTTATTGGATCACAGATACAAGCACATAACTGTTGTTCGACAAACTCAAAGCCAGAAATGTAGTTTTGCAGCTCGAACCTAGGGCGATAGGCGGCATTATGCTCTTCAAACAACGCGCGTAAGTGCTCACTTGCAGCGTGACGAGTAAAAAGAGTCGCAAGTGGGAAGTCATCGAGGTCGTTCGGAGTAATCGTCTGTTTCTTGGCAAGAGGATGATCAATGTGCAAGGCACAGACGCCTTGTAAGTGAATCGGTTCTACATGGAATGAGTCTCTATCTTTGGGTAACTCTGAGTAGCCGATATCGTATTGTTGGGAAGCAATCCAATCTTGAACCATGGTTGAGCTACGCATCATCATGGATACCTCAACCTCAGGCCTGTCTTTTACAAACTCCGCAATAACGTGAGGCATAAAGAATAATGCGGCGGCTGGCATGCAGGCGATCCTCAATTTGCCTCGCGTTAGGTTTTTCACTTCTGCCATTAACTGAGTCGCGCGTGAAAGCCGCTCTAGAATCGCATCGCTCTCTTCAAGTAAAAAATACGCCTCAGGGTTCGGCACTAGTCGACCTTTATGTCGTTCGAATAATGCAAAGCCAAGTTCTTTCTCTAATCCGACCAGCATTGCGCTGATCGCCGGCTGTGTTCGGCACAACGTTTTGGCCGCTAAGGTCACGGATCCAGAGCGCATCACGGTGCGAAAGGTTTCTAGCTGTTTTATAGAAAGGTTATTCATACGAGCCTATAAGAAAAAGTTATCAGATTAGAGAAATTTTAAATTTGTTTTTATTGCTTGTCATCATTAAATTAACGAGGTGTTTACAAATAAAACAATAAGGAAATAACAACGTGGAGCAAAAGTTTAGATATCTACTCACTTTCCTGATTGCATCTGTGGCATTGATGCAGTTTGTTCAGGTAGTGACACGATATGTCTTTGAAGTCCCAATTATGGGGCTTGAAGAGTCGATGGTTATTCCGACCTTATGGCTCTACATGCTTGGTGCGGTGAATGCGTCTAGGGAAGATACGCAAATCCGTGCAAATGTACTGGAAATATTTATCAAGACAGAGCGAGGTCATCAAATATTAGCCCTTATCAGTGAAACGATCAGCTTGGTGATTTCGAGTTGGTTGACCTACTGGGCTTGGGACTACGTCAAGTATGCGTGGCGGGTTTGGAAAGAGAGCCCAACGCTTTATATCCCAACTTTTTATCACGAGTGCTCGGTCTTTATCGGCTTACTCCTGATAACCCTCTTTATTGCAATGCACGTGGTCAAGTTGATTCGTCAACTGATGTCTCCTTCCTATCAAGTAAATAAGGTCTAATTATGGTTGAAGTAGCTCTGTTGGCAGTAGCCGTCTTGGTCATACTGCTGACCTTTGGTGTGCCGTTACCGTTCTGTTTTGGTGGTGCGTTAATGGTGATGGTTTTTATCGGCGATATGTCGATGAAAGGCAATATGATGTGGGGAGCAGGTCAGCTGATGAACCCTGTTCTGCTAGCTATTCCGCTATTTGTTCTGGCAGGAACTATCATGAGCAGGAGCGGCATTGCCGCCAGTTTACTCGGATTTGTGAACGTGTTCGTCGGTCATATTCGCGGCGGTCTAGGGATTGTTGCATCCTTCAGTTGTGCAATCATTGGTGCCATTTCTGGTAGTGGGTTAACCGGTGTCGCGGCTATTGGTCCTTTGTTAATCCCTGAGATGGAAAAGCGCGGGTATCCAAGAGCGTATGCGACCGCACTGATTGCAAACTCGTCCATTTTGGGACTGTTGATTCCGCCAAGCGTAACCATGATTGTCTACGGTTGGGTAACGGATACCTCTATTCTCGCCTGTTTCCTAGCAACGCTTGGCCCTGGTTTATTAGTGACCTTCAACTTCGCATTAATCAATATGTACAAAGCGCGCAAGTTCCCATTGATTTTGGATAATAAGCCGTCGATGTCAGAGTTGATTAAGCAAACCTCTAGCAAGACGTTTAATGCCGTACCGGCTTTATTAATGCCGGTAATCATCTTAGGTGGAATCTATGGTGGCGTGATGACGCCGACTGAGGCCGCAGCTGTAGCCGTTATCTATGCTGTTCCAGTGGGTTTTCTTATCTACAAAGGCTTGAGCTGGAAAACACTGCTTATCTCGGGGAAAGAATCAGCAACGGCGGTCGGGTCAATCATGTTCATGATTTTGTTCAGTTTGATTCTTAGCCAGATGTTCGTGGTTGAGGATATTCCTCAGCAACTGGTCGAAGCGATTTTCGGTATCACTGAAAACAAAGTCCTGCTGCTTATTTTTATCAACATTTTGTTGTTCTTAGTAGGAATGGTGGTCAATGACCTGACTGCAATCATTCTTATCGCTCCGCTATTACTACCTCTGATGACCGCTATTGGCATCAGCCCGATTCAGTTTGCAGCAATCATGGGTGTGAATACAGCAATGGGTGGTGTTACTCCACCATACGCGTCGATTCTATACCTAGGTGCACGTATCGGTAACGTTAAATTCTCCGAAGTAGTTGGCCCCGCAATGTCGCTGATACTACTTGGTTATCTACCTGTAGTGATTCTTACCTCTTTCTGGTCAGAACTATCACTCTTCCTCCCTACTGTGTTTGGTTACTAAAAGGAAATTACCAATGACAAAAACAAGTAAGTTTGCTCCTACTAAAGCACTGAAAAAATACACGTTGCTTGCTTCTCTTATCGCAGCTGCAGCGACGGTTATCCCTGCACAAGCGACGACGCTGAAAATCAGCCATGTTCGCCCACAAGGTACTGTAGTTGATAACGATATCAAACAACTCAGCGATGAACTGAAAGCGGCAACGGATGGCGATCTTAAGCTTCGAGTTTATGCAGCAAACGCTTTAGGTGACTACACCTTAGTTCAGGAACGTATCTCTGTTGGTGCGATTGACATGGCACTACAGCCTGCATCGACTTCAACGGATCGTAAAATGCAGATTGGCTTGCTACCTTTCCTTGCCAATAACTGGGAAGAGGCACAAAACATCTACGGTAGCGGAGCACCAGTCAGAACCGCAATGGAAGAGTTATTTGCTAAACAAGACATCACACTACTTGCTGCTTACCCAGTTTATTTTGGTGGTATTTCACTGAATCGTAATGCGGTTGAAGCGGGTAACCCTGATGTGAGTAAAGGCATTAAGCTTCGCGTTCCACCAATCAAGAGCTTCCAGCTACTTGCTGACAATGTAGGTTATATCGGCTCGCCACTACCGTTTTCCGAAGCCTTTACTGCAGTACAAACTGGGGTGGTAGATGGAGTGATTGGCTCTGGAGCCGAAGGTTATTATGCCTCGTTCCGTGACGTAACTAAAACGTACATTCCACTCAATACTCACTTTGAAATCTGGTATCTGATGATTAACTCAGAGCGTTTAGATGACCTTAATGAAAACGAGAAAAACGCCTTGGTGTCGGCGGCGGCTGAGTTTGAATCTCGACGCTGGGGAGCGGCGCAAATAGACCAGAAAGCTAACGAGCAAAAACTAGTTGATGCCGGCGCGACAATCGTCGAAATGACTCCGGTACAGCTGAAATTGACGGCGGATAAGGTTCGTACAACCGTATGGCCTCAGATCATTAATGATATTGGTTCTGACTGGAGCCAACCAATTCTAGACAAAGCGCTTAATTAAACTAAGCGCACCTCCAAGTAGGGGCGTTGTTGCGCCCCTTATTACAAAAGTCTGAAGAGAACGATATGAAACCGGATTACATAATTGTCGGTGGAGGCGTCGTGGGCTGCGCAGTGGCTTACGGACTGCTCAAAGCTGGCCACAAGGTAACAGTACTCGATGGTGGAGATGAGGCGCATCGTGCATCACGAGGGAATTTTGGCTTGGTGTGGCTATCGAGTAAAGGTTTAGGTGCCCCTCATTATGCCGCGTGGACACGTCGCTCAGTGGGGCTATGGCGCGAGCTGGCTGATGAGCTTGAAGAGATGACGGGTGAAGAACTCAATCTTGTTCAAAACGGGGGGTACGACTTTCATTTTTGCCAGCAAGAGATGGCAGAGAAAGCCAAGCAGTATGAGGTGCTTCGACAACAACTGGGTACGGATCATCCCTACGAAGTCTGGGATAGAGATCGTCTTATTGCTGAAGAACCAGACATTGGTGAAGAAGTTGTTGGTGCTATTTATGGCCCGGAAGATGGGCATGTGAATCCGTTAAATCTGCTTCGTGCTTACACTAAAGCAATCAATGAGTTAGGCGCAAATGTTGTCACTGGCGTTACTGTGTCAGAGATAAGCAAAAACGACTCACAGCGATTCGACGTCATACTGCAAGATGGAACGCGTTACAACAGCGCTAAAGTGGTTTTGTCTGCAGGTTTAGGATCGGCGGAACTGGGCTCTAAGCTTGGCTTTGTTGCACCAATTAGCGCACAAAAAGGTCAAGTTCTGATTACCGAAAAGCTACCTCCAAGACTGAAGCGTGCTTCAGGGATCATCAGACAGGTTAATGAAGGCGGTATTCAGATTGGAGACTCTAAGGAGAACGCTGGTTTTGATGATAGCGATACCTTAGACGTGACGGCGGCGATAGCTGAACGCGCGATTGCGGTTTATCCGTTTTTAGCCCAGACAAAGTTGGTTCGTAGCTGGGGAGCAATTCGCATTATATCTCCCGATGGCTTACCGATATATCAACAGTCGAAAACCAACTCAGGCGCTTATCTCATTAGTTGTCATAGTGGTATTACATTAGCCGCAGCGCACAGTTTTTTGCTCCCAGCTTGGCTAGAAGAAGCAGCGGATGCACCAACTTTGGAGTTATTCAGTGAAGACAGGTTCTAAGTTTCAACGAATGGTTGCGACAGAAAGGTCGCAACAGACGGTGGAGTTTTTTTGGGAAGGCAAGTCATACACAGCCTTTGCCGGTGACACCATTGCGGCTGCATTGTTGGCTGCAGGTGTTGACCATACTCGAGAGTCTCCACAGTCGGGAGCCCCCCGCGCCCCGTTTTGCATGATGGGTAGTTGCTTTGAGTGTCGTGTTCAAGTCAATGGTGAGCACAATGTCCAAGCATGTATGAATGTAATAGAAGATGGCATGACGATTTGCCGTCAGACAAATTAGTGGTGAATTCATGCAAGACGAAATAAAAAAACAAGTCGATGTATGTGTCATTGGTGCTGGCCCAGCTGGAATGAGCGCGGCAGTGAGGTGCGCAGAAGCAGGTGCCAATGTGGTTGTGATTGATGAACAGCCGGTCCCGGGAGGTCAAATATATCGAGCGCAGAAAGAACAAGGGCATCCTAACGGCTCTATCTTTGGCCCCGACTATCAACATGGTTCAAGCATAATCAAAGCCTTTAATCGAGCGCCGCTGACCCATATTACCAGAGCGACACTGTGGCGAGTCGACAGTGAAAACTGCGTCTACTGGAGCCAAAATGGTGTAGCCAATAAAACCGTAGCGAAACAAATCATCATTGCGACTGGGGCAACGGAAAGGCCATTTCCATTTGTCGGTTGGACTTTACCGGGAGCGATGACCGCGGGTGCATGTCAGATTATGATGAAAACCTCGGGCTTAGTTCCAACCAATGCTGTGCTTGTCGGTACTGGGCCACTCATCTATTTGCTCGCGGCACAGATGATCGATGCGGGCTCGCCTCCTAAAGCGATTGTTGATACCCAACAATCTAGCAGTTACGTCGAAGCAATTCGCTATTCGGGCGGAGCTTTAAAAGGTCGCAAGGTACTTTTCAAAGGTCTTAAACTGTTGGCTAAAATCCGCCGTGCTGGAGTTAAACGCTACACCGGTGCCACCGACATAGCCGCTTATGGAGAGCAAGCTGTCGAGCGACTCACTTTCACTGCTCAAGGACAGCCACACGCCTTAAATACCGATACTTTGCTCTTTCACATTGGCGTTGTTCCTAATGTTCAGCTCACGAGAGCAATGGGATTAGAGCACGAATGGGATCCGCTACAGATCTGTTGGCGACCAAAGGTTGATCAATACCACCAAAGCTCTCGCCAAGGTGTTTTTGTTGCTGGTGATGGCAGCGGCATTGGTGGAGCAATGGCTGCGCAATACCAAGGTCAGCTTGCTGCAGTTAGTGCTTTAATGTCACTTGAAAGTGATGGGGAAATGTCACTGACTGAAGAACGAGACAAGCTTAGATCATTGATTCATAAAGAGATTGGAGTGCGACCGTTTTTGGACGCACTGTACACGCCACCTAAGCAGGCACTGACACCAAGCGATCAGACTATCGTTTGCCGTTGTGAGGAAGTCACAGCAGGACAAATTCGTCGTCAGGTAGAGAGAGGTGCGCACGGGATCAATCAAATCAAAACCTATACACGTTGTGGTATGGGGCCTTGTCAGGGGCGCTATTGCGGTACCACGGTGGCTCATATTATCCAAGAGGAAGCAGGGATTCCGATGGAGAAGGTGGGCTATTACCGCCTGAGAAACCCGATTAAACCACTCAAACTGGGTGAGTTGGCTAGCTTGACCCCAATCGGCGAATCATTCATGCACAAATATAGAAATAAAGGAACACAAAATGACTCACATCCAGCGTAATCACACCAATCAAAGAATGAGCAAAATCGTTATTCATAATGATACTGTCTATCTTTGTGGTCAGGTCGGTGTGAAAGGCACCAGCGTTGCTGAACAAACCGCAGAGGCGTTATCCCGAGTTGAAAGCCTGCTAATTGAAGCGGGTAGTGATAAAGATCATGTGTTACAAACCACGGTTTGGTTGGCAGACATGCAGGACTTTGCGGAAATGAACCATGTCTGGGACGAGTGGTTTAAACCTGGTTTTGCTCCTGCGAGAGCATGTGGTGAAGCGAAGTTGGCAAGCCCTGAACTAAAAGTAGAGCTATTAGTTACAGCTGCCTTAAAGCAGACTAACTAAAGATAGCTATGTAATAGTACATCGCTCTAAAGGATTGTCTCTTAGGGCGATGTTTTATCCTTTAACATTCACATGGATTTCATCTCTAAAACCGCCACAAACGCATCCAAATACTCTTCTATAGCGAAGTTTGCTGAAACGGGCGGCAGTTCCACGGTTGTACACGGCAGGTTTCTTTCTTCACACCATGTGCCGAATGATCCCGGGGTTTCGTAATCGACATCTTCGACAACTGGTAGCTTGAACTGCTTTCCTAACCAAGAGGAGAGTGGTTTGTAGCCAAGAGTTTAAAGAGCGCTACCAAGAACAGCTCGACGCTCGCGACTTCGCTTCTACCTTCTATCATTCGCGGTACAAACCATGTCACTTGGTGTCGCATACGCAATTTGGTGTGGTGCGGGCATCGTGCTCGTCGCAGCCTTGTCTTGGCTTGTCCACGGCCAAAAGCTCGATATCTACGCAGTCATCGGTATCGCCTTGATTTTGGTTGGCGTGGTGATTGTCAACCTGTTTTCTAGTTCGGTGAGTCATTCAGACAGTTTCTATATGTTTTAGTTAGTGCTATGCCAATACAGTTCGATTTATCATTTTGAAAAAGTTTAACCTTTTTTTGACTTCAAGCTTTTGAACAGCAAAAAAGCTCCCCTTGCATGAATGGCATAATTGTTTAATCACACGCACTAGAGCTTAGAGCTCTAGACTACAATTGGTTTTGTTATAAATAGGAATGAAATGTCTTATTCAGAAATAGAGTGCGCAATTGAACAGTATGCTAAAGCTTATGAAAGACTTCAAGATTTGCAGGAAAGAGAGTCTTCTATTCCAAAGGGAGACCAAAAGACGGGAAGCATAGGTGAATATTATGCTTATCGTTATTTGTCATCTGCTTTTCCTGATAGCGAGCTAACATATGGTTCCCACAGTGAGAAAGGTTGGGATATTCATGTATCAGGAGTTGATATCAAGGTACAAGTCAAAACGGTCTCAGCATACTCAAAAACACGGACTATATCTCCAATTCATAGTGGATGGGATGTATTACATATTGTCTATGTTAACAAGGCACTTAGACCTGAAGGATTTTGGATCATTGAAGACAGTCGTTTAGTCAGTGGAAAATCACAATTGAAAGGTAAAAAGTGTAGACATCCAACGAACCCAAACCAAGTAGGTTCAAAAGATATTCCATTTGGTGAGAATCGTATTGATGAGCTTCTAATAGCGTTTTAGGTTTGGCGGTTTTCCGACAAACGAATTGTCGACGTGGTCGCTGTTAAAGTAAACCATACCTATCTTTGAGAGCTTTTGTTTAGTTATAAGCGATTAAAGCAACTTATGAGATTAATATTGAGTGTTTATATAGACACTTTGTGTCTCGATAGGGTTTGTTATCGTTTTTCTGTGTAAAGTAAAATAGACAAACTTATTATAAATGAAAGGAATCAGGGTAGAAATGCCAACAGGTGAAGTTGCAGGCTCTTTATTTCAGGATGCGTTATCTATCGCAACAACTTTAAGAGTAGAAGAAAACGAATGTATAAACATCGCCACTATTACTTACTTAGAACTATTAAATAAAGGTTACGTCCCTGAACTCATTGTCGGAAGCGTTGAATGTGGTGGGCATCATATATTTAAATGCCCTGCTCATTTCGACCAAACTCACTTGGTAGAAAAGAGTGAGTTTGATGGACACTTATGGGTTGAATGTGACAACTATATTATAGATATAGCTTTCCTTTTTACAGTAAGAAAGTCTCCAACTCTTCAGAAGTTCCTTTTTTCAAAAGGGACAGACCTAAGGCGTTTAAGCATATGCAAGCCAATAAACAAAGGTAGAACCCCTGACGGATTGAGTTACGACAAACGGTGCGTAATTATTGAACCTGAACTTATCACTACCTTAGAGTTAGGTGCACAAAATTGGCTCAATGGTTCAAAGAGGTTTGTTTAATCTCATGTTTTGTTTTTTCGGATGATTACTTTAAACCCCAACACCGCCACAAACGCATCCAAATACTCTTCTATCGCGAAGTCCGCCGAAACGGGTGGCAGTTCCACTGTTATACACGGCAGGTTTTTCTCTTCGCACCATGTGCCAAATGAGCCTGGGGTTTCGTAATCGACATCTTCGACAACTGGTAGGTTGAACTGCTGGCCTAACCAAGAGGCAAGTTCTGATTGTGCTGGGTCGTCAATGAGGGCGAGTGGTTCATGGAAAGAGATGACGAACTTAGGCTTCCGCTTTTCGATGAGGTTTATCAGCGATTGTACTTCTGGCTCAAGGCGGTTCTGCTGTCCGGTACTCACTTTTACATCTCTAACTGGAGTGTTTGAGCTCCAGCGATATACAGTGCCATCTTCTTTCCAATTTTGAGTCGGGAAGGCGCGGTTTAAGTCTACTTGATTAGCGTTAGCACGAGTGCCCAGTTGATTACCGTCTGGGTTCATCGACAAGATCACGTCGTGCCTTAGGTTGGCAGCTGGCAAACTTCTTAACGCACACGATAAGCCCGCGATAGACGCGGTTTCATCGCCGTGGGTGCCCGCTAAAATTAGCCCGCGAGCGTCGCTTTTGATTTGGGCAGGGAAATAGAGCAAAGGAGCCCCTAATATAGAACTTCCATACGTCAGCGGCTTTATTGAAAACGCAGCTCTTTCCGTTCTTGGAATTAAACTCACCTTAATCTCCTGATTGATCAAGTACTATCTATTAGATAAATACAACCGTCAAAACTCGTCAACTGTCGCATTGTTAATTTTATTACTCTGCTTCAAAGATAGGCTAGGAGAGCAAAAACATATGGATTTTAAGAAACAGTCAACGGCTTTACTCATCTCATCTTTATTGACCCCTTTTATAGCTGTAACAGCCGCAGCAGATACTCTACCTGCTGGAACCACTCTGGCTAAGGAACAACATTTAGTACGCGCCAATGATGCAGAAGCAGCGACGCTCGATCCTGCCAAAGCTGAGGGCTTACCGGAAATGCACATTTTACGAGACTTGTTTGAAGGTTTAGTGATTCAAGACCGCGATGGCAATATTACTCCGGGCGTTGCTGAGTCTTGGGAAACTGAGGACAACAAAACCTTTGTGTTCCATTTGCGTAAAGACGCCAAGTGGTCGAACGGCGATCCAGTCACGGCAGACGATTTTGTATATGCGTTAAGACGTGCTGTGGACCCTAAAACTGCATCACCGAATGTGTGGTATTTAAAGCTCACCAAAATCAACAATATTGCTGATGTAGCCGAAGGCAAAAAGCCGCTAGATGCATTGGGCGTGTCTGCTGTTGGTAAGCACACGCTTCGCTTCGAACTTGATAGCAAAGTCCCTTATTTTGTGGCGATGACAGGCCACACTTCGATGATGCCTGTTCACGAGGCCAATCTAGAAAACAGTGATAAACCTTGGAGCGATCCAAAGCAGTTTGTCGGCAATGGTGCTTTCCTTCTGGATGAGTGGGTGGTCAATGAACGTGTGGAACTGAAGAAGAACCCAAACTACTGGGATAGTGATGATACGCACTTAAATCAGGTGACATACATTCCGTTTGAAAACCAGAATGCATCGATTAATCGCTATGCGGTAGGTGAGGTCGACATCACTTCAGATGTACCAACACATATGGCACAGAAACTACAAAAAGAGTATCAGCAAGCGTATACCGCAGTTCCTCTGCTGTGTACTTATTACTATGCGTTTAACACCACGCGTGCACCATTTGATGACGTGCGAGTCCGTCAGGCTGTCTCCTATTCGATCATGCGTGATGTTGTCACAAATGGTGTCACACAAGTGGGCAACTTGCCTGCCTATACCTTTGCTCATGAGTACACCGCAGGCTTCGATGCCACTCAACCGGAGTACAGTCAGTGGACGCAAAAACAGCGTGATGAGAAAGCACAACAACTGCTGAAAGAGGCGGGATACGATGCGTCTAACCCATTGGATTTTAAGCTACTCTACAACACCAGTGAGTCTAACAAGTCGATTGCAGTGGCGATTGCATCAATGTTGAAAAACAACTTGGGTGCTAAAGTTGAGTTAGAAAACCAAGAGTGGAAATCTTACTTGGTGTCTCGCAGGCAGGGTGACTTTGATGTGATGCGCGCCTCTTGGTGTGGTGACTATAACGAAGCCTCTACGTTCCTAAGCCTGCTGCGTTCTGGTTCATCGGGTAACTTTGCGCGTTACAGCAGTGAAGCTTATGACCAAGCGATGGAGAGTGCGCTGTCGGCAACTACTGAACAAGAGCGTCAAACCTTCTATGACCAAGCAGAACAATCGCTAGCGGTCGATATGCCAATTGCTCCAATCTACTACTACATGCAAGCGCGATTGGTTCGACCAACCGTGGGTGGCTTTGCCAAGAATAATGTAGAAGGACGTATTTACTCGAAAGATCTCTACATTAAGCAGTAAGTTCGTGTCCGTTTAAACATTGGCACGAATGTATGACATTTAGAAAAGGGACGTTGATCATAATTTTCTGATCAACGTCCCTTCGTCATTAATCTGTAACGCGAACTGCAAAAAACTGAAACCTGATTGAAGTAATTTTCACTTTTATTTCAATTAGGTGAAGCCATGTTACCCCCTCTTCGCGCCCTTGTAGCATTCGAAGCAGTTGCCCGCCTTGGCTCAATTGGTGCGGCGGCGCGCGAGTTGTGTGTTACTCAAGCAGCGGTAAGCCAACAACTCAAAAGCCTAGAGACCTTTTTCGATACCACACTGTTTGAACGTAGCTCAAAGGGCGTACGTTTAACCTCGGCTGCGCAGCAGTATCAACCGATTGTTTCGGGATCACTTGCTCACCTAAAGCTGCAAACACAAATCTTATTTGGCGAGAAAGAGACCGACGTACTGAGCCTACGCGTCAATCACACCTTCTGCCATAACTGGCTACTGCCACGGCTTGCCTCTTTCTATCAAAAATACCCCTTTATTCGTTTGGATATTCAGCTGGTGGACTGGCCGTCGACCACGCCTTGTCAGAACGTTGATATCGAACTGACCAACGGCAAAGTCGAGAGCGAAGACACCCATTTTGAACGACTTTTCCAAGAGCATTGGCAATTGGTTTGCAGCCCAGAGTTTAAAGAGCGCTACCAAGAGCAGCTCGATGCCCACGATTTTGCTTCATTGCCAACAGTGCAAGTGAAAGGCTATCGAGAGAACTGGTTGCAGTGGCTTAGCCATAATCAGTTTGAGATGTCACTGCCGCAAGTTCAGCTAGAAATTAGTAACTCACTACACGCGCTAGAGGCGGTTAAGCAGGGCGTTGGTGTGCTGCTGGTGAGGTCGTTGGCGGTTACTGAACTGCTTAAGAAAGGGGAGGTGGTGCTCGCCAGTGACGCCTTTATGCCTGCTGAATCTGCCCACTACTTGATTACCAAGCATAGTCGAAGTGCCAAGGTGAATTTCTTCTGTGATTGGCTCTATCACCAAATTGAAAGTGCGGAACCTGAGTAAAGGTTTTCTTATGAGTGGCCATAAAAAAAATGAGGGGCGCTCTTACTAACCTGTCACATAAAACGCTTAGCTTAAGCACATACAAACAAGGATGAGGTCACCATGAGTGCTTTCTCACAACACATGACAAATCGACTGAAAGTGCTGCTGTTTACAGCGCCACTGTTAGTTCCACTGTTTACTTTTTGGTTAGTGCCGTTTGGCTACTCCATTTATATCAGCTTCACCGACTGGGATTATATTTCGTCAGATTACGACTTTGTTGGGCTCGAAAATTACCAATACATGGTGGAAGACTTTGAGTTTCTGCAAGCAGCGATGAACACCTTCTGGTTCTCACTTGGTGTCGTCGTGCCAACTATTCTATTGGGTCTTGTGTTTGCCATGTTGCTGCACAAAAACTTCAAAGGCAGCCAGTTTTATCGCGCGGTGATCTTCTCCCCTTGGATCACGCCAACGGTCGCGGTGTCGATAGTTTGGTCTTGGGTATTTGAGACCAAATCTGGCCTAGCGAACCATCTATTACAGTCGATGGGCTTTAACGCGATCCCATGGTTAGAGAGCGGAAATACTGCCCTAGTTGCGGTGATTATCGTAACAGTGTGGCAGGCGATTGGCTGGACGATGTTGTTCTACATTAGCGCCCTCAACAAGATCCCAGAGTCGCTTTATGAGGCGTCTTTGATTGATGGCTGTAGCAGCCTAACGCGCTTTTTAAAAATAACCTTACCGCTTATCTCGCCAACCACGTTCTTCTTAGTGGTCGTCAACATTATCACGGCGATGCAGGCGTTCGATCAGTTCCAGATCCTAACCCAAGGCGGGCCGGGCGGAGAGACACGCACCTTACTTTACCTCTTCTATCAACAAGCGTTTGAGCGCTATGAGATGGGACCAGCTGCAGCGACTTCCTTGGTGATTTTCCTCATCACAGGCCTGCTCGCACTGCTCAATACCTATATGGGCAAACGCTGGGTGTATTACTAAACCGGATTTGAAAAGGACAACATCATGACCACGCAAACATTAGATGCGAATCCGGTGATTCGCGCAACCAGACCACTAAAAGGCAGTAGTGCGAGAGCGCAGCGTTCTTCAGTGGCAATTAAAACTGAGAAACAACAATCGAGTACGGCGCCTGCAACTCGAGTTAATGCGCAGTCTATGGCGGCATTGAGTAAGCACCTGTTCTTGATGGTGTGCGGCACCATCATGGTATTCCCATTCTTGTGGATGCTGTCGGGCTCGCTGAAAAGCAATGATGAGATCTTCGCGAACCCATTAGATCTTATTCCTTCGCAGTTCCGTTGGGAGACATTCATTGAGACGTTCCAGAGCGCGCCTTTTGGTTTGTACATCTTCAATAGCTTTAGTGTGGCTCTGTTCACTACGTTATTGGTGATCATCAATTCGGCGATGTTTGCTTACGCCCTGACTCAGCTGAAGTTTCGCTCTAAAACTTTGCTCTACTTTGTGGTGATGGGGTGTTACATGCTGCCGGGTGCCGTGACCTACATCCCTTCTTACATCACCTTGGCCAAGCTAGGACTTTTGGATTCTCACATGGGGTTGATTGCGTCTAACGCAGCCTCAGTATTTGGTGTGTTCTACCTGCGCCAAGTGTTTATCAAGGTGCATCCATCCTTGGTTGAAGCGGCGCGTATCGATGGCGCAGGCGAGTTAAAAATCCTTTGGGCGATAGTGCTACCGCAGTGCCGAGCGGCAGTGGCAACACTATTCCTTATCACCTTTATCACCAACTACAACAGTTACATGTGGCCGAGTCTGGTTATCACCACTCAGGAATTGAACCTGATTGCGACTGGTATTCGTCACTACTTTATCGCTGAAGGCAACTACGGTTTGAACTGGTCGCAGATCATGGCGGCGAGCACCATTGCTGTAATGCCTTTGTTGATTCTATTCGTCATCTGTCAAAAGACGATTCTTTCAGGTATCGCCGATAACGGCGTAAAAGAGTAAACGGAAATGAAACTAAAAACTCTCGCACTAGTGTGTGCTGGCGCAGCAAGCGCTTCTATGTTCTCTAGCAGTGTTCTTGCAGCAACAGAGGTTAACTTCTGGTATTCCGGTGGTACTAAGCCTCAACAAATGATGACTAAGCTTATTGAGGAGTTCAATGCGAGCCAAGATGAGTACGTTGTTAAGCCAGCTCTACAAGGTAACTACACGGAAACTTACCAAAAGCTGCAAGCAGGTTTGGCGTCTCGAACGGCTCCTGAACTGGTTCTTCTTGATTCTGGTCGTGCAGAAGCGATGCATGGGCGTGGATTGAGCCGTGACTTAACGCCATTCATGGATGAAGAGTTTAACTTCTCTGATTTCATTGGTGCGTTCAAAGATCAAGTGACGGCAGATGATGGCACCGTGATTGGCTTGCCGGCTTACGGTACTACACAAGTGTTCTACTACAACAAGCAAGTGCTGGCTGAGCATGGTTTTACTGAGCAAGACCTAGCAACTTGGCAAGGTGTAGCAAAAGTGGCTGAGAAAGTGACGCAGCGTGACGACAAAGGCAACACCACTTTCTATGGTTGGGAGCCGATGTGGGGCCAAGACAACATGATCGATGCCGCATTCTCTAATGGCGCCAAGATCATCAGTGATGACGGTAAGAAAGTGCTGATCGACTCTCCAGAATGGGTTGAGGTATGGGACAGCTTCCGTCAATGGATTCACGATGATCAGATCATGCGTATTCACTACGGCGGTCAAGGTTGGGAATACTGGTACAAGACTATCGATGACGTGATGAAAGACAACGCGCTTGGCTACACCGGCTCTTCTGGTGACCAAGGTGATTTGGACTTCACTAAGCTTGCAGCGACCACTCAACCGGGTTGGGGCAACCACCCATCAGCGCCACAAGCAGGCGCGCTGGTTTACGTGATGCCAAAGGGTACAGACGACAAAGCAGCGAAAGGTGCATTTGAGTTTGTTGAGTTCTACACCAATGCGAAGAACACAGCAGCTTGGTCAATGTTTACCGGTTACATCCCAGTACGTAACAGTGTATCTGAGGTGCCAGAGTATCAAGCATTCACTCAAGACAACCCACAAGCTCTGATTCCATTGAAGCAGGCGAATACGGCAACTAAAGACTTCCTTGACCCAACCAACGGCAAGATCATGGATGCTCTGAAAGTAGCGGCGGATCAAATCCAAATTCAGAACGTGCCAGCAGAAAAAGCGCTAAAACAAGCTGCGAAAAAGGCGCAACGTGCTTTGGATAGAGCGAATCGTTCATAACGTCGGGTTCAAGACATCCCGTATCTAAAACAGTAGCCCATCAATGTGGTGGGCTATCATCTCATCGCTCTTTGTGATGTTTAATGTAGAGCAACTTGGTGAAAGCAATGAACCAATTTCAGGGTGAACTCTCTTTTGGCAGAGTGCGAATTCCCTTTCATGTCCCAGCGGATGTTGATGCTGTCAAGATTACCGGAACGACGGTAACCAAAGGCTTCTTATACGCTGCCGCTTACGATGCCAATCAAAACTTTCGTGGAAAGGTACTGTTTGAAAAAGACCATAAGTCTCTGGTGATTCAACGACAGGCATCAGGTTTAGGTGCGATTGACGGCCCACTAGAGTCTGGTGAGTGGTTTGTCGAGCTGTACAACCTTGAAGGTGAGTTTCGTCGTGAGCGAGCGATGCAATATCAGGTCGATATCGCCTTTCCTGAATCATCGAACGGTGAAGAGCTGGATCTTCAATCGGTGGTGACTCCGTCACACCAGATCGAATTTGATTACAGCCAGATGCTGAGTGCAGAGTCGCGTTGGTATCGTGGTGATCTTCATGCCCACACTCAGCTTTCTGATGGGCATAACACGCTAAGTGCCGGGAAAGAGATTGTTGAGTCGCAAGGCCTAGATTTTTTCTTTATTACCGAACACAACATATGCCAGCCGAAACTGCCACTTTCAAAGCAGTGCCTGTTTCTGCCTGCATTAGAAGTCACAACCGATCTTGGGCATTTCAATGTTCATGGTCCAAGCCATTCTTTGGATCTAACAAAGGTTGAACATACGAGTCGAGCCACTATGGAAGCGGGGCTACAGCTTGCTAAAAGTGGACACAGTTCCCTTGGCATTAATCACCCGATGATGAAGCCGTGGCATTGGCACTACGATGAAGTACTGCTGAGCCAAGTCTCGACCTTTGAAGTGTGTTGTGACCCAACTTGGTCAACGTCTCCAAAAGCGACTGAAGATGCCTTAATGGTACTTAATGAGATGTGGAACTGCGGCCAGCGTATTACCGCGATTGGTGGCAGCGATTCACACCTAGAACCTCACGAGCGCAACCCAAAAGCGACCGAGCCTTCCATTTACGGCGACCCTTCAACTTTCGTGTATAGCCACGGCTTGAGTGGAGAAGGGATTTTGGCAGGTCTGCGTAATGGACAAGTGTACCTAGAGCGCCGTTGCGGTCTGAAATTCGATATCAACCTCGGCGATCTGCTGCCAGGTGAAGACAGCAAGGGTCAAGCACTGACCTATCGATTATCCGTTCGCGACACGGAACATGACTATTACGCAGAGTGCGTGGTCGATGGCAAAGTGATCGAAAAAATCGACCTCACGGATGAAAAGCAAAGCCTTTTCGTTGAAGCGGGCTATCACTGGTGTCGTATCGATATTCGACGAGGTTCATCGTCTCAATATGGCTCAACATCATCAGAAAACGGTGAATTTGAAGGCTGTATCAACGCTGTCTTTGATGGCACACAACCACAATTTAACCAACCTCTAGTCGACACTTGGGGTGAACTTATGGAGCGAGTAAATAGTGATGAAGTTTAGAGCACTATTGTTTGATAAAGACGGCACCCTATTGGAATTCCACAAGATGTGGCTCAACGTTTCTCGTGGTGCAAGTGAGCAAGTAAAAGCCTTCAGTGATAACCACCAAGGTAATCAAACTGTCACGGTTACTGAGTTACTCTTGGCTATCGGAGTTGAGGGCGATGTGGTTGATAACTATGGACTATTGGCTTCTAACCCAGTTGAAGATACTGCGATTGCATGGTTCAAAATGTTAGAGCCTTCGGTATCTCTGACTGAGTTCACTCAAATCACTAAAGCGGCTTTCAACAACCAAGTTGAAGAGAACCCAGAGTGGGTTGAAGCACTGCCTGGTGTAACGGAAAAGCTGACGTCGCTCAAGCAGCAAGGTATGTATTTGGGCGTGGCAACGGCTGACACCAAAGACTCGACTGTTTATACGTTAGAGCAATCTGGCCTGAGCGAGCTGTTAGATTACGTCGGCTACTCTGATGGCGATATTGAGCCTAAGCCAGCACCCGCATTGTTGAATGCGTTCTGCGAGCAGTGTGGTATCGAGCCGCATGAAGTGATCATGTTTGGTGATACGGTATCGGATATGGAATTTGGTCGAAATGCTGGTGCTAAGAACGTGGGTGTACTAACTGGCACGGCAAATCACGCCGAACTAGAGCCAATGGCTGACTTGGTGATTCATTCGGTTGCCAACTTCGATCCTCAAGAATTTAACGAATTGATTTAAGGACTGGTTATGGCTGAAGTAACCTTGAGAGGCGTTGAGAAGACCTACCCAAACGGCTTTAAAGCGGTACACGGTGTTGATCTCAATATTCAAGAAGGCGAGTTTATGGTGTTTGTTGGGCCGTCTGGCTGTGCCAAGTCCACCACACTTCGTATGATCGCTGGGTTAGAAGATATCTCAGAAGGTGATGTCTACATTGGCGATAAACGCGTTAATGATCTTCCTCCTAAAGATCGTGGTATCTCGATGGTATTTCAGAACTACGCGCTTTACCCGCACATGTCGGTCTACGACAATATGGCCTTTGGATTAAAGCAGCAAAAACTGCCAAAGCACGAGATCGACGAGCGTATTTCAGAGGCGGCGAAAACGTTGGATATTGAGCATCTATTGAATAACAAGCCGGGTGAGATGTCGGGTGGCCAGCGTCAACGTGTGGCGCTGGGTCGTGCCATGGTGCGTAAGCCGGATGTGTTCTTGTTCGACGAACCACTCTCTAACTTGGATGCCAAGCTGCGAGTTTCGACGCGAGTGAGTATTGCTCAACTGCACGACAACCTAAAACAGGAAGGTCAAAACGCTACCATGATCTACGTGACGCACGATCAAGTGGAAGCGATGACTTTGGGCGACCGCATCTGTGTATTGAATCAAGGTGAGATCATGCAGGTCGATACGCCAATGAATCTTTATCATCATCCTGCAAACAAGTTTGTGGCGGGGTTCATTGGCTCGCCAGCGATGAACATCATCAAGGCTCGTATTGATGAGATAGACGGCGTGATGAACGTATTGTCAGAGAGTGGCGTTCGTTGGGAACTACCTCAAGATAAACAAGCCGTTGCGCGTGCAAAAAAGGGTGAATGGGTTTGGTTCGGCGTTCGTCCTGAACACATCAGCCTTGCGAATCACGATGCGCCGCTATCTGAGGTGAATACTCAAAACCATCGCTTGGGTGTTGTTGAGTCTATGGGTAATGAGTTGTATCTCTATTTCCAACTTGGTCATGACAAAATGGTGGCAAGGGTGCCTTTTGATGCTGACCGCACAGCGGAAAGCGGACAAGAGACATTGCTTCATTTCAATACCTCACAGTGTCACCTGTTTGACCTAGAGACAGAAGAAGCACTGATTGAATAACTTGATGTGTCGAAGAGTCAAAATAAAGAAATCCCCGCTCAGATGAGTGGGGATTTTTCTTAGGGGGGAGTATCAACAGGAGCTCGGGACTGTGCTCGAGGCTTTTTTGTTGGAGATAGCTAAACACTCTTGAGGGTTAGAACCATTTAATGGCTCGGAATTGCAATTCTTTTTTCTAGCCAACGAACCGCTTGTGATACGACCAAAATAAGAACAAGGTACTCCAAAACCAGAAACGTATAGATCTCTAAAGGTAAATATTCGTTCACCACCAGCTCATTTGCTCGTCTTGTTAAATCACTCAAACCAATCACACTCACTAGCGAACTCATCTTGAGGATATAAACAAACTGATTGCCCAAGGGCGGCAGTATCTGACGGAATGCCTGTGGTAGGATAACCAATCGCATTTTTTGCCAATAGGTCAATCCCAAGGATTCGGCCGCTTCATGTTGGCCACGATTAATCGCTTGAATCCCGCCACGGAACACTTCTGCCATAAAGGCGCTCTCGGCAATGGTCAATGCGATTACCCCTGCCCAGAAGTGGTTCAAAGAGACATCGAGTAATGTCGGCATTCCGTAATACACCCACAATAACAATACCAATACAGGGATAGAACGCATCACCTCTACGTAAAGTCGATTAATCCCCCTGAGTATTGGAGAACTGGAAAGCGCTGGAAAGGCGACCAATAGACCCAAAGCCATCGCAAAAAACATACTCAACAACGAAACCTGAATAGTCTCGCTAAAACCAGCTACCAAAAACTGAATGTTAGTTCGCCCCTGCTCCGTTGACGGGTCGAGTACATACCATCCCCATTGGTAGTCTGAACATCCTGTCAGAAACAGCAGAGAAACTAGCGATAAGTGACGATAGTTCACATTTACTCCCAAAAACTCCATTTGTTATTGCCATGTTAACAACCAAATCTGTTTAATGGTTAATAATTAAGAAGAATATCTCATCACTTAGAAATCAGCATTCTTTGAAGGAATAAAAAATGAAGAAAAGCTTAATTGCATTAGGAATGTGCTTACTTGCTTTTACACAAATTGCACATGCACAAAGTCGTTTGCAGGAGATACTGGATGCCGGAGTTCTTCGCGTTGGTACAACGGGAGATTGGAACCCAATGACAATGAAGGATCCAGCGACCAATAGCTACCGTGGCTTTGATATCGATGTCACGACTGAGTTGGCTAAAGACTTAGGCGTTAAAGTGGAATACGTTGCGACAGACTGGAAAACCTTGGTGAATGGCATCACAGCCAACAAATACGACGTGACCGGAAGCGCATCGCTCAACATGTCTCGTGCAAAAGTCGCTGGGTACAGCCAACCCTATTTCTATCTGGCTTTCGTCCCTGTCGTGCAAAAGAAAGACCTAGGGAAGTTCTCCGACTGGAGTGACTTTGACAAAGCAGAAATCAAAGTTGCTGCCACACTCGGCACAGTACAAGAAAAAATGGTGAAGGACTTCTTCCCATCGGCACAACACATCGTGATTGAAGCGCCAGCACGGGATTTCCAAGAGCTTTTAGCTCGCCGCGCCGATGTCTCAGTGACTTCAAACGTAGAGGCTGCAACCTTAGTAGAGAAGTTTAAACAACTTGCGATAGTACCGGTGAAAGAGCCACGGAAACCAACTCCAATTGCGATGCTACTACCACAAGATGATCAGGTTTGGATTAACTACATTAACCACTGGGTTGAATTGAAAAAGACGCAAGGTTTCTTCAAGCAAACCGCTGAGAAGTGGGGACTGAAGAGCATGTAACGAGCTCATAGAGAAGAGAAAATAGAGCCCTTAGGGGGGAGGGCTCTAGAGTTAGGAGCTAACTTGACGTTGGGTTATGCGACGACCAGTGTTGCAGCTTTCTTCATCGCTTCCTTAGTTGAACACTCAGTCACGTTCGCGTTGGCAAAACGGTGAGCGTCTTTCACTTGAATATCGTGAGCCAAGATAACCAGTTTCGCATTTGCTACATCTAGGTCAGTGATGCGGTTTTGAATGCCATTTTGACCTTGTGTTTCTACCTTAATCTTCAGACCTGCAGCCGCACCAGCCTTCTCTAGTGCTTTGGCAGCCATGAAGGTGTGTGCAACGCCTGAAGGGCAGCAAGTGACAGCTACGATGTCGTACTCGCCTTCGCCTGCTACTGGAGCGGTTTGAGCTTGTACTGGTGCAGCTTCAACAGTGTCTTCTTCTGTTTCAACGACTACTGGTTTCCAGAAGCCAACGATAACCGCTGTGGTTAGTGAGCCTAGTGCAATACCAACTACGTACATTGGGATGTTGCTTGAAACTGGCGCTGTGATTAGGCCGCCCCACGGTGCGTGAAGTAGGATGTCCGTCATGAAGCCGAACACACAGCCAACGATACCACCGGCAACGATTGAAGGAAGCACACGCATTGGGTCGTTCGCTGCGAATGGGATAGCACCTTCAGAGATACCGATAGAGCCCATGATTGCTGCAGCTTTACCTGCTTCTTGTTCTTGTTTAGAGAACTTGTTTTTGAATAGGAAAGTTGCCAATGCCATACCTAGTGGCGGTGTACAAATCGCGATGCCTACGCCGCCCATCAACCATGGTTGTGTGTCTACTTGAGTTTGAGCGAATAGGGTTGCCACTTTGTTGATAGGGCCACCCATATCGAACGCTGTCATACCACCAAGGATTGTGCCCAGAACCATCTTAGATGCACCGGCCATTGACGCTAGGAACTCGTTCATTGAAGCCATGAACAGTTTGATTGGCTCACCGATGCCCCACAATACGATACCTGCAGAGATTAGCGTACCAACAAGCGGGTAGATGAAGTAAGCACCTAGTGCTGTCATGTTGGTAGAAAGTGGGATCTTCTTAAGTTGAAGCACCACGCCACCTGCGATGAAGCCAGCTACGATACAGCCAAGGAAGCCGCCGCCCATGTCTGCCATGATGCCAGAAGAGATCATTGCTGGTGCTAGTGCTGGTTTATCAGCAATTGAGTAACCAATAAAGCCGCCAAGAATGATTGGGAAAAGAACAAGGCCCTTGATACCGATGTTAGAGATGTCTGCCAGCAAGCCATCAGCTGGAACGGCACCTTTACCCGATGCCATGACTGCTAGAGCTAATAAAACACCACCGGCTACAATGAAAGGTAGCATGTGTGATGTGCCGAAAAGCAGGTGGCCTTTCATGGTACTAAGGAGTTTTTTATAGTCGCTACTGCTATTTCTGTTATTAGAATTGCTACTGGTATTCGTAGCTTGATTTGCTAGGGTGCTCATAATTATCTACGCCTTATGAATTAATTAAAATATTAAGGATTTGATGTTCATCTTTTGCGTTATGGATATTTTGGATAAATTCATCACTGAATTTTCCAAATAGTTCTTGTAGTACATAAATATGATGGTCAGCACCGTTATCTGGTGAAGCAATCATAAAAAATACGGTTGGATTAATGCCGTCTTCATCGCCATACTCAATACCTTCGCGCTTAACACCGACCGCAATTGCAGGCTCTGTTACTGCCTTGCTTTTCGAGTGTGGGTAAGCGATGCCGTCCATTGAAGTGATGCTTTGAGATTCACGAATTTCAATGTCTGCCAAAAAGGCTTCTTTACTGCTGATTCGGTTATTCTCAAATAACATGCCTGCCAATTCTTCAAACAGTTCTTTTTTATTATTCGATTGAAGGTTGTTATTAATTAAGTTGACGTTGGTTAGCTGTGTGATCATTTATTAACTCATTCACTATTGAAGTTCTTGAATTAAAATTAATGGATTAACCTGATTCGCGAAATAGCAAATAAAAGCCCTTCACTGTACATTTGTACCAAGCAAAATTAAGTGTGATTTGCATCATTCATCCAGTGTGAGATGGGTCATATTTGATGGTGTATTTCGGTGTTGAAATAACTTTCTGTAGGAAGAAAAGAGCTGTAGAAACCAAAAAACTGTAGAAACAAAAATGCCCCGCAAAAGCAGGGCATGAAGAGTGTGTTGTGAGTTATTAGGGCGTGTTGACCTTTCGTGGTTGAATTTTGTTCGAGATAAAAGCGTTTTAATCGCGGCGAGGGAGAAGTAGCCTAGTCATTCTAAGCAAATCTCTCTCAACAAAGAGTAAAACGCTTTTAGCCGAACCCTTCGGGCAGCGTTTGCTGGTCATTTCTACTGCGTTATCGGCTTCTCATGTAGGCTAGCTAAACATCAAAACCTCTGCCTTGTATAAATACCCAGCAACTCGCTGCAAAAACCAGCTCGAAAGATCAACACGCCCTAAAGAGCTAGCTGTAAGCACGCGCTACTCGGCCAACACAATCCAGTTTGTAACTCTCAGCATAAGCAGGAATGAACACCGATTGGCCTTTCTCTATCACGCAGGTTTCGCCACATGAGTGAGTGAGCACCATGGATTCGTCGAGTGGCAGTAGGATCTCTGCGCCTTCGGTCGTGATCTTACGTTGATGTGAGTTTTGTACGATAGAGAACTTAAAATCCTCGACTGGAATTTCGTACTCCATCACATCACCTTGCTCAATCGGGCTTAGCAGTAATCTATCCGCAGGCTTTTCATTGAATCGAGTACAAGAAACCAGTTCATTCACGTCCATGTACTTAGGCGTTAATCCTGCACGCAGCACGTTGTCTGAGTTCGCCATGATTTCTAGACCTGTGCCTTTGATGTAAGCGTGGGGCGTTTCGGCATCAAGGTACATGGCTTGCCCCGGCTTTAGGGTAATCACATTCAATAACAGCGGAGCGAATAAGCCGACATCACCAGGGTATTGAGCTTCAAGCTCTGAAATCAATTGGAATACACGTTTATCAGAAAGCTTAGCCTTCATCAGTAGCATGGTTAACGCCATGCCTTTTTGCTCACCTTCCAGAGACAACAAGCTTGCAAAGAAACAGGCTAATCCATTGGGCGTTTGGTCGCCTGCGAGATCGTTGACCATCGAATGCAACTCTGGAATATCGAGGTAATGAAAATGCTCTAGGATCTCGCTTATCGATCTGAAACCATTCATCGCCGTGTAGTCGGTTAGGGCATATACCAATTCTGGCTTGTGGTTGGGATCCTTGTAGTTACGGTTGCCCGCTGTCATCGGAATGCCTTGCTGCTCTTCTAGTGCATATCCCGATTCCGCTTGTTGCTTGTTTGGGTGAACTTGGACAGACAGCGCTTTCTCTGCTGCTAACACCTTGAAAAGATATGGGAGTTCACCAAATCGACTCGCCACTTTCTCGCTTAAAAATAGGTTTAGGTTCTTAGAAATCAAGCTCGACAGTGTGGTCTGTTGCCCGTTGTCGTTCACCATTGAGCAACCATTTGGATGAGCGCCCATCCAGATCTCTGCTTGTGGCTCACCAGACTGGTTATCAATACCAAACAGTTGGTTGAACGAAGAAGGGCTACCCCATGCGTAGTTTTGAATCACGTTGGTCATCGGGTAGAAAAAGCGTTGTACGAACGAATCGTTCGCTAAAGAAAAATCAGACATCGAAATCACCATGAAAGGAAACATGGCTTGAGCTCTACTCGGTCTAATGAAATGTGAGAGTAGAGTGGGCTCAAGCCATTGGATTTGAAAGGGCTTAAGCCGTTGCTGTTGCTAGCTTGGCTTTGCGTAGATTTTTAAGCGCGATACAAGTAACCGCAGTTACGCTCGCACCAGATGCCATGCACACCAGTGCTAGCAGTGGGTAGTTCATTGCGCCAAGTAGAGCGACCACTGGACCACCGTGAGCAACGCTGTTGGTGATACCAAACGAGAACGCCATAACTGCAGCAGTCATTGAGCCAAGCACGTTGGCTGGGATAACTGACATTGGATCTTGAGCCGCGAATGGAATCGCACCTTCAGAGATACCCACCAAGCCCATCGCACCTGCTGCTTTACCTGCTTCAATTTCAGAAGATTCGAACAGGTCAAACTTACGGCCGATTCTGGTTGCGATAGCCATACCAAGTGGAGCCACAGGGATTGCACATGCCATTGCACCCATGAATTGAGTTTGACCGCTGGCAATCATGCCAACTGAGAATAGGAACGCCACCTTGTTGAATGGGCCACCCATATCAAAGCCAGCCATGCCACCCAGTACGATGCCAAGTAGCACCACATTACCTGTGCTCATGCTGGTTAGCAGTGCAGTAAGCGCATCCATCAATCCAGCAATTGGAGCACCGATTACGAAGATGAACAGACCTGCGATGAATAGAGAGCCAGTGATCGGAGCGATCATGATAGGCACAAGTGGTTGAACGAATTTGTGGTAGTTAAACGAGGTAATCCATTTAACGAAGTAACCCACTAACAGGCCTGCGATGATTGCGCCAATGAAGCCTGTGCCTGCGTCAGCGCCATAGAAAGAACCGTTGTTGGCAATCCAGCCACCGATAAGGCCAGGGGTTAGAGCAGGGCGGTCAGCAATCGCATAAGCAATGTAGCCGGCCAAGATCGGGATCATCAGGGTGAAGGCAACCACGCCCACTTCTAGGATTTGGTTCCACATGCTACCAGCAGGAATTGCCATGCCAGATTCGCTTGGCTCACCACCAATCGCTAGGGCTAGGGCAATCAATAGACCGCCCGTCACTACGAATGGAATCATGTGTGATACGCCATTCATCAAGTAACGGTAAAGGTCTGAACGCGCTTGTGAGGCTTTTTCGGCAACGGATTGATTGGTCGGCGCTTGTTCTGCTTGGTAGCTTGGCGCGTTGAGTGCTTGTTTAATCAAGCCTTGCGCGTCTTTGATTGGTGCTTTTACGTTGGTGCAGATAACGCGTTTGCCGGCAAAACGAGCCATGTCGACCTGCTTGTCACAAGCCACGACAATCGCGTCTGCACGTTCAATCTCTTCTTGAGTTGGGCTGTTTTTAACGCCGATAGAGCCGTTAGTTTCGACCTTAACATCGTAGCCAAGTGCTGCTGCGCCTTTCTCTAACGCCTCTGCTGCCAAATAGGTGTGCGCCACGCCAGCCGGGCAACCTGTGACACCAATGATGAAGCCTTGGGTTTCTGTCGTTTCTTCGGTTTGAACTGGCTCTGGTTTCGTCAGTAGTAGTTCCAATGCCGTTTGCTCGGAGTCGGCATTCATGAAGTTTTCAATAAAACCTTCTTCAATCAGTTTTGAAGAAAGTTCAGCCAATACTTCGATGTGGTGATTGTCGCCGCCATCGGGAGAGGCAATCATAAAGAACAGTTTTGAAGGTTGACCGTCATCGGCGCCGTAGTCGATGCCTTGTTTGTGCACGCCGATAACAACAGCAGGTTTGATTACAGCGCTGCTTTTTGCGTGTGGTAGGGCGATGCCTTCTTCAAAGCCGGTATTACCTTGCTCTTCACGCGCTTTAATATCGGCAAGAAACTGTGCTTTGTCTGAAATTCGACCTTGTGCGTACAGCACGTCTATCAGCTCTTTAAATACGTCTTCTTTGGAATTAGCGCTAAGCGAAAGCTTAATCAAATCTTGATTGATCAATTTTGTGATCATAATGGACCCCTACTCTTTTTTATTTTGTTAGGGATATTCTGAAATTGATTGCTTGCCTTCTGTAGTGAAGAAAAAACGCATTTACTGGATGATTGTTGCCTTCTAAATGGAGTGTGATTTTGATCGTTTAGGAGCACCATTTTAGGTGCGTATTGACAGCCTTTATGAGGTAATAAGGCTTTTATTGATAAGGGATTAGGGTGATTTTCTCATCGTGATAACGGTGTTCAAAATCTGGATTCAGACTGGATATTTATTTCCACTACTGGATTTTTGTAACATAGATCTCAGATTGTGATTTTGCTCAATAGCGCTATGTTTCACTAAGGAGTATATCTATTCCCGTAGCGTTATTGCTGCTTTTAAGAGTTCGAATAAATGATATTTCATGACCTAATCTCGTCGGTATTAAATGAGCGAGAACCATTTCATAACATCTGGTTTGCGGGGGATTTTCACACGCCTTCAGCATTCAGTTATCAGGTGAACTTTCCGCGTTTAGAGCTGGTGCTGGACGGTGAGTATATTAATGAAATGGAGAGTCATGATCGTAAGATCACCAACGTTGTCGCGAAAGCTGGGGATGCGATTTTCATCCCGCCTAACTGTTGGAACAAGCCGAATTGGGATACTGATTGTTCGGTGCTGAGCATGCTGTTTGGGCGTCGTCAGCTGGGTTTAAGCTTGGTGAGTAAGCGCAAAGGCGAAGAGAGTTTCTACGATATTCAAAAGCATAGTATTCAGACTCGTTCTGGTTTTGCCATTGACAATATTCTTGAGGCGCTTAGTTCATTAGCACGCGAGAGTAACAAACAACCGATGGATGAGTTATTGCTGCAAGCGCTGTTGCAATACAGCAAGACGATGTTAGATGCGCCCGTCGAGAAGTCTCACAGTCGAGTACAGGATGTGTATCAGGGTATTTGTATCTATATTCAAGAGAACTTCCACCGTCAGATCACCCGTGACAGCATCGCCTCGCGCTTTAGTATTTCCTCCAACCATTTGTCGCGAATGTTCCGCCAACAAGGCCATATGACATTAGCCGAGTACATCACTCGTGTCCGAGTCGACCGCGCCAAGTTCATGCTCAAGAAGTATAACTTTAAGCTCAATGAAGTCTCTGTGCGTTGTGGTTTTAAAGATGTGAACTATTTCTGCCGAGTTTTTAAAAATCGTACAGGAAGGACGCCGAGCGAATATCGTAGCTCTGTCTAATTCGGGGATTGAGTGCTTACAGTAAACGAGAAGTGAGGTACATCAGCAAGGCTTGCAGGTCGATGCTGCTTTTGGTTTTTTGCAAACGTTCGGTGATCTGATCATTGAGTAGGTTGCGTGTCAGATTGGTCGCTGCAATGATTTGCTCTCTCTGTGGTTTGGTCGGCATTACGAGTGCTATCGCGACATATACTTGTCCAATCTTGGATGCCCAATCAATCTGATCTTCGCTAACAATCACAGCTATCGACATTCTCTGGCAGTGCTCAAACATTACATGAGGCAGTGCAATTCCCGGTGCTACACAGGTCGAAGAACGCTCTTCTCGTCGAATGAATGACAGAATCAGTTCATCCGGATTCTCTGGGTAGATAAGATGCGCTAGGCCTTTCAAACACTCGAATTTGGTGAGCTGAGTTTGCGCTTTGGCGTGATGCCAATCAACCTCACACGGTGGGCTTATCTGAGGGAAGCGCTGCATCAAATCCGTAGAGAACTCATGATTTACCTGAGATCCAACCAAGACATAGTGCTCGGCAATCACATCTTTGAGAACAAAGCACGCCAACTCCGCATCAAGTCCGACTGCAGTAATTTGAACCAGATCGCCTTTAAGCAGCCCCACTTGTAGTAGAGCCACAGACTTAGAGAGATCCGCTGCACGACCCTGAGTGATGTTGATGATACGAATAGAGCTTTTGAACTTGCGAGCAAGACGGCACAGAGGTTGGGCTGCGTGCGCACTGGCAGAGGCGTTGTCGACAAAAAACGTCAGTTGATATTCTGGGATCATGAACAGTTGCGACAGTGTTTGATGAAGACCTTCTCTACGCTGAGCAACACGTCTTCCATCGCAATACGCACGGTCTTATCGGCATCGAAGCGATTCGGTTGTTCTATTTCGATATCAGAGACGATCAGCACACGGTCGGCTTGGGCAATATCATGCGCGCTGAGTTGGTTTTCGACGCCCATTGCTCCTTGTGTCTCGACCTTGATCGAAACATTAAATTTAGGCGCTGTTTTGGTCAGTGCATCTGCAGCCATGTAGGTATGGGCAATGCCTGTAGGGCACGCAGTTACCGCTACAATTCTCATGATGGTTCTCTGTGTAGATGAAGAAAGCCCTTAAATATTAGAGGGAGTTGTGTGGAATTCAAAAGTCTCACTTCACACTCTGATTTCTTAGTTACAAAAATCCAGTTAATGCATGTTTAGTGCTATATGATTGGGTGGTTTTGACCGCTAACCTAACCTTATATATTCAGTAATATCGAGCCGCTATGGACATCACACATTTCATTGAATCTGATACGATCTGCTTGGATCTCAAAGCAGCGACCAAACAGCAAGTGTTTGAAGAGCTGGTGGAGATGCTCGATGGCGCCGGTAAGCTTTCGAATAAACAACTCTTCCTTGAAGAACTGTGGGCGCGAGAATCAATAGGCAACACAGGCTTTGATGATGGTATCGCGATTCCTCATGCCAAGAGCAGCTCCGTATCTAAGCCTGCGATTGCGATTGGTATCAGCCGTCAAGGGATCGACTACGGAGCGGAAACTGGGGAGTGTTCAGACGTCTTCTTTATGCTCGCCTCTCCAGACAATAACGATGAACATCACATCGAAGTTCTGGCGCAAGTCTCCACCAAGTTCATTGAGGATGGCTTTGTTACAAAATTGAAGGCGGCAGAGTCAGCTGATGATGTCATCATGCTGTTTTCAGATATCGATACCAACTCCTCTTCTTTAAATACTGCGTATCAATCTATCGACGATCAGCTACTCGTCAGCAGTCCTTATACTCAAGCTCTCAACCGCGTTAAAGAGCACTTACTATACGGTACCTCTCATATGATCCCGTTTGTGGTAGCGGGTGGGGTGTTGTTGTCGCTTTCAGTCATGTTGACTGGGCAGGCAGCACTACCGCAGTCTGGCTTCCTGGCCGATGTCGCGCAAATGGGTGTTGCAGGTTTGACTTTGTTCACCGTGGTGCTCGGCGGATACATTGCCTATTCGATGGCTGATAAACCGGGCTTGGCTCCAGGCATGATCGGATCTTGGGTGGCGGTAGAGCAATATCAAACCGGCTTTCTAGGCGCGATTATCGTGGGTTTTGTCGCGGGGTATACCGTTCAATTGCTGAAACGGATAAAGCTGCCTGAAAGCATGACTGCATTGAGTGCAATCTTTATCTATCCGCTCGTCGGAACCTTTGTGACCTGTGGTGTGGTGATGTGGGGCATAGGTTCGCATATCGCCTCGTTTATGACGGAGATGAACCTGATGCTGACCGAAATGGCAGGGTCTGGCAAAGTATTGTTGGGTGCAGTACTCGGTGGGATGACAGCCTTCGATATGGGAGGGCCGATCAATAAGGTCGCCACTTTGTTTGCCCAAACACAAGTCAATACTCAGCCTTGGCTAATGGGTGGTGTTGGTATCGCAATTTGTACGCCTCCGCTTGGCATGGCATTGGCGACTTTCCTTTCGCCGAAAAAATTCAAACGTGATGAGCGTGAAGCAGGAAAAGCGGCGGGCATCATGGGTATGATTGGTATTAGCGAAGGGGCGATACCATTCGCTGCCGCCGATCCAGCGCGTGTGCTTCCAGCAGTTATTGCGGGGGGCATTGTGGGCAATGTGATTGGTTTTATGTTCCATGTGGTCAATCATGCGCCTTGGGGTGGCTGGATTGTTTTGCCAGTCGTTGATGGAAAAATCGCGTATGTTGCGGGCACTCTAGCGGGTTCTCTTACAACCGCTCTGGTTGTGATCTTATTAAAGAAAACCGTCGATGAAGACGATCAAGGTTATACTCATCAGGAGCTTGGTGGCTCTGTCACGGAAGAGGGTGTAGCCGATGTGTTGGCTGTCACTTCTTGCCCATCTGGTGTTGCTCATACCTTCCTTGCTGCTAAGTCTTTAGAGAAAGCGGCTCAGCAATTAGGCGTTCGAATTAAAGTAGAGACACAAGGTGCGAACGGGATTGGCAACCGAATTACGCAAAAGGACATCGACCGCGCGCGATTAGTGATTTTCGCTCATGATGTGGCGATTAAAGAGGTGGAACGATTCCGAGGTAAGAAGATTGTCGATGTTGGCACCAAAGATGCGATGCTTAACGGACAAGGGCTAATTCTTCGTAAGGTGTGATTGACTGGCAGATTGGCTCTTTGGTATTAGAGCCAATCCCACCGAAGTTATTAAATCACTCTATTTGAAAGGATGGTACTTAAAGATATCTTCAACCATGGTATTGAGCAGATCCAAGTCATCACAAGTTTTTGCGTAAGTACGCAAGCCTGCGATTTGTACCTGTACATGGCGAGCAAGCTGCTTGGCATCACGGCTCTGGTCTACTTCACCAAGTTTCTGCGCTTCAACAACCAGTTTGGCAAACTCACCTTCCATAACCACTAGGCACTTCTTCGCTTCATCCAGTAGCTCTTGGTGTTCGTTGGTCAGCTCTGCAACCGTTTTGGAAAGCATGCACATCCCATTGGGCGCACTCTGTTTGGACTCAACGACCGCGCGTCGAACAAAGCTCTCAAGTGCTTTTAGTGGCGAGCTGTTTTCTTCACGAGCACGCTTTAAGTTCGCTTTACCTAATTCGGTATAGCGAGCTAATGTCTCTTTAAACAGACCCTCTTTACTACCGAAGGTCGCGTAGATGCTACCTGGTCTCATGTCGATCACGTCTTGCAGGTTACGCATTGACGTGGCGTGAAAGCCTTTTTCCCAATAGAGATTGGTGGCTTTGTCGATCACTTCTTGTCTATCGAATTTCGCTGTATTTGCCATTGGGTAACCTTAAAGACTTTGAACACATGTTCAACATTTTAAGCATGGTCGGCGTGAGAGTAAAGGATCTCACGATCTGTAGCAGTGGCTATTAGCTATCAACCACTTCAACGGTTTTGTGTTCGGCTCCGTAATAGGTGCCTTCATCGATGGTGTACATCAAGGTTTCGCTGCACTCTGGGCATTCGAACTCTTCGTTGGGCTCAATAGCTTCATCTTCAATCCAGTCCCAACCAACATGCTCTTCACAAGAAGGACACTTCATACGTTTGCCTCGTTTATAGTTCATCAATTTTGTCAGCGGCGCATTATACCCATTCGGATCTCCACCGCAATACGCACCAATATAATGCAACTTGTTGTTTATTTGGGCATATACTTATTGTGTTGTATGTCACTTATAGACTTATTAGGTAGTGCCGAGCCTCTAGAAACCAGATAAAGCCCTATGTTTTATGAGCTTAGCTGTTATTTTTACCGGGTGATATCTCAGGGTGGCACATTTATTGATTAATTTGATAATTAAATGATCTCGGTAAAGGTGTACCAAGTAAGAAGTGTGCCACAGTCGGGATATAAAGATTCGTCAGCTGCTAGGAAAGGTTTATGAAACTAACGGACATGTCGTTCAAGCAAAAAATATTTGCCCTACTTATTCTACCCATACTTGGGTTTCTGTGGCTCAGTGCTTCAGCTATATCGCAAAGCGTCAACACATCGCAAGAGATGCAGACCCTTAATCAATTAACTCGCCTTTCTGTGGTGTACAGTGAACTGGTACACGAGCTTCAGAAAGAGCGCGGTATGACGGCTGGCTTCTTGGGAGCTAAAGGCACCAAGTTTGGCAAAGAGCTTAGCGATCAACGCAATCTAACGAACCAAAAGCGTTCTGCCCGTAACGACTTTTGGCAATCACAACACGTGGAATTGCCAGAGATCACACAACTTAATCAAACAATTTCTCAAGGCCTCAATCAAATTACAGACATTCGTCGTCAGGTTGATGCACAAACTATCCCTTTAGGGCAGGCGCTTGCTTATTACACCCAGCTTAACGCTAAGTTATTGAGTGTGTCTTCTTTGATTGCTGATCTAAGCAGTGATTCGGTGATCACTCGTGAGACCATCGCTTACTACAACTTCCTGCAAGGTAAAGAGAGAGCGGGTATCGAGCGTGCCGTTTTGAGCAATACCTTCTCTAAAGATGAGTTTGGTGATGGCATGTTGGTGAAGTTCATCTCACTGGTGACGCAGCAAGATACTTATTTCTCTAACTTTAGAGAGCTGAGCACACCACAAAATGTGGCGTTTTTTGAGCAGCAACTTAATGATAAAGCGGTTGATGAAGTAAAACGCTTAAGAGAAGTCGCTAAATCGACCATGAGTGGGTTTGATACAGACCCAGTCTATTGGTTTGCTCAATCAACAGGTCGCATCGTTAAGCTGAAACAGACAGAAAATCACCTTGCAGATTCATTGATTAACCTCACCGAACACAAAGCTCAGCAAGCGCAAACACAGATGTTGTTCAGTATTGCGCTGTTCGCGGTTGTGTCCTTGGTTGCTCTGTTCGTGGGCATCAAAGTGGTGAGAGACCTAACAACGCGAGTCAGTAATCTAACGTCGGTGATGGCAAGTGTTCGCGATAGCAATGATCTAACAGTGCGCGCTAAATACGAAGGAAGCAGCGAGCTTGGTCAAATTGCAGCGTCTTTGAATTCGACCTTAGAGAAGTTTAAAGACGTGATGGATCAGCTGTCTCACTCAAGTATGTCGTTGGCTTCTGCGGCAGAAGAGACGTCACAGACTTGTGATTACAACTCTCATGCATTGGTCGAGCAACAAGATCAAATTGGTTTAATCGCAACGGCAACGGAGGAGCTGTCAGCGACGGTTAATGAGGTGGCAGATAAGACTCAGCAAACGGCGGCTTCAGCACAAACGGCTGACCAGCAATCTAAGGTTGGTTTAGAAACGGTTCAAAATTCTTACCACTCAATCGAGCATCTGGCTAATGAGATTAATGGCTTAGCAGATAAGATCGCACACCTTAATGAGAGCAGCAGCAACATCAACAGTGTTATTGATGTGATTAAATCGGTCGCTGAACAAACGAACTTGTTAGCACTGAATGCAGCGATTGAGGCGGCTCGTGCTGGCGAGCAAGGTCGTGGTTTTGCGGTTGTTGCGGATGAAGTAAGAACATTGGCGCAGCGCACTCAAGAGTCGACGGCTGAGATCGAAGGCTTTGTAACAGCCCTACAAACCGATGTTCAAAGCGCATTTGACGTCATTGATAACAGCCAAAAAATGTCGCAAAAAGCGGTAGAAGATTCGCGTGATGTAGAGCAAAGCCTGCAAAGTATTTCCGATTCGGTCGGCGAGATATTCAGTATGGCAGAGCAGATTGCAACGGCTACTGAAGAACAAGCGGTTGTGACGCAAGATATCGCCAAGAATGTTATCTCTGTGGAACAGAAATCGACAGAATCAACCACAGGTGCCACTCAGATTGCCGTTACGGCTCGTGATCAGGCTGAGCTTGCGTCATCACTGAAAACGTTGTCTAACGTGTTTAAGCGATAGAGATTACTTGAAACATAGAGCATCAAGATAAAGAAAAGGCCCGTGATTCGTTAAGTCTCACGGGCCTTTTTCTATTTTGGATTAGGTTAGTCTTCGCTGACAAATACGTACATGTCACCACGACAATGGTTGATGCTGTACTCGATCGGCACACCTTGTTTGTCGTAAGCGGTCTGCTCGATGAGGAGTACTGGGACGTTATTGTCGATTGCTAACTTTTCCAGCGACTCTTGAGTCGGCATTTGCGCCGATACGCGACTCTGAGTTTTCGTTGGAGAGATGTCTTGGCTACGGAAATAGTCGTATAGCGAAAGCTGAATCTCATCTGGGTTCTTAATCAAGTGAGCAGGGACGTAAGACTCTTCAATCGAGACGGCTTGCTCGTCAATGTAACGAACGCGCTTAAGTAAAAAGACCTGTTCATTTTCTTTAATGGAAAGCTTGCTAGCAATCTCTGAAGAGCACTCAATGACATCTTTCTTGATCCACAAAGTGTCTGGTTTTTTGCCTTTTAAAACAGCCTGCTGCGAGAAGCCCGTCGCTTCTTTACCTGAGTATTCAACAGTTTCACTGATCATTGTGCCTAAGCCGCGCGAACGAACTATCACGCCCTCTTTGTCCAATACATCGAGTGCTTTTCTTACCGTAATACGAGATACGCCTAATCTGTCGCTGAACTCACGCTCGGTTGGAATAAAGTCTCCGCCTTTCAGAAGTTTTTGCTCAGTCGCCAGTTTGACTGATTCCGCAATCTTCAGGTAAAGCGGTGATTTATCTTTTTGCTCGATTCGGTTTTGAATGAGAGTTAGCAAAGGCTGGTAGGTGCTCATAAAGGTCTGTTTTCACTTTTATATTTGATAGAAGTATACCTGATTTGCGAAGCGCAGAAAAAGAAATGAACAATCTAAGGTGAAACCTGGATTCACCCTAGATTGTGAGTGCGAGCGAGATGTTCTCGTTGCCGATTACACTGTTGCATTCAGTGCCTTGGGTGTAAGGCTGTTAGCGGATATCGGCTTAACCTGAAAAGTGAGAACTACAGCGACAGAGACGAGCACCGCGCAAATGCCAAACGCTAAAGTGTAGCTGCCATACCAGTCAACAGAGATAGCCGCGAGCATTGGGCCGATAAAGCCGCCAATCCCCCATGCTGTGTAAAGCACGCCATAGTTTGCACCGAAGTTCTTTAAGCCATAGAGATCCGCCATGATCGATGGAAATACCGCTAACAAAGTGCCGTAACCTATGCCCGCTAAAGCAGCGCCGAACATCAGTGTCTGGCTGGAAACGAATTGGCTGAAAGCGAGCATATTGATGCTTTGCAGAGCTAAGGCAATCGCGAGCGTTTTGAGACCACCAATTCTGTCACTGAGTACACCAGAGACAAACCTGCCTGCAGAATTGAAGATGGAAAGGGTCACCACCAAATACGCTCCCTGCATGATGTTTGCTCGCTGCGCCGCAATAGAGGTGATGTGAGCGATGATCATTAAACCCGCTGCTGCTCCAAACGCATAGGTTAGCCATAGTAAGTAAAACTGCTTGGTAGCGAGCATTTCACGCCAAGCGTAGTTGTTTTGACTAACCGCTTGGTTCTTTTGAACCGTTTTTCCTTGCGCTTGATAGTCGGCTGGTGGATTGGTAATCGAGCAAGCCAACGGGAAGGCAATTATAATCAGCCCCATACCGAGATATCTAAGGCTGAGTTCCAAGCCATAAATGCCTATTAAATAACTGGTGAGTGGTGCCAAATAAATGGCTGCCAATCCGAAAGCGGTGGCGAGCAGGCCATTGACCATCCCTTTCTGAGACGAGTGGAACCATTTCATCGCCGTTGGGTTTAGGCAGGCGTACGCAAAACCGATACCACCGCCTGTGATCACACCAAAGCTCAAGTTAAGATTGATAGGAGTTAACGAAAGGCTGGCCAATACCATGCCAAGGCCAGCAAATAAGGTACCCGTCATTAACACTCGCTTGGGGCCTATTTTGTCCTGAATACGTCCGGCGATGAGTAAGGCAATCGACAACGTAATGATGGTGATAGTGTAGGGCATTGAGGCTTGGGTGTTGTTCCAGCCTTGTTCAACCAACGCATTTTTGAACACGCTCCATGTATAGAGCACACCAATACAGAGATTGATCCCGCAGCTAGCGAGTAAGATCTTTTTTGCTTTATTGTTCATGTTAATGACCAGAAGGGTATAAAAAAGGCTCAGCGAAACTGAGCCTTGTGAGTTGGATTTAGGCTTAATACTGCTCGAGGTATTGGGTGATTTGATTGACGTTAGGAGCACAGTCGCCCCCAACATGGCTCACCACATATGAAGCGACCGCGTTGCCGAGTAGAATGGCATCGGCCAGTTCCCAACCAGAGGCTAGCCCTGCAAGTACACCACCTGCGTGAGTGTCACCTGCACCGATTGTGTCGACGACAGTTGCTCTAAATGGCGCTACGTTGCCATAGCCTTCGGCTGTCGCGAATAGCGCACCATCACTATCGATACGTAAAATCAGTGGACACTCGTAGTTGCGGTACCACCCCTCTACAAAGGCATTAACCTCTTGCATACCGAGTATTTCGGCCTCTTGGCGATTTAATGAAACAATCGGTTTGAGTGCGATGAGTCGCTTAAACAGCGTTGGAGGCACGTCGCCAAGACGCGGACCGAAATCGATGAATAGGTCGATAGTGCTTGGCAGCGTTTCAAGCCATGAGATGAGTTGTTCACCGCATGCCGAAGAGAGCTGATACCCAGAGAGATAAATAATGGCATCATCTTCAAGGGATAGCTGATTGAGTGTTTCAGCGCTCCAGTTATTCTCTACGCCACTTACCGATAAGAAGGTTCTCTCACCATCAGGCTCGACAAGAGCCAGACACCAACCATTGTCTCCAGAGCTGTCTTTTAGGCTACGGTGAATGCCCTTTTCAGCCATGGAAGCTGTGATGATGTCTGCCCATTGACCCTGACCGATCGGTAGCGCGTTGGTTGATTCAACATCGAGTTGTTTAAGGGCGATTGCGATGTTCAATGCACAGCCGCCAACATGGATGCCTTTTTCTGTGAGTTCTACGTCGGTTCCGCGCTCTGGCAGGGCGGGGGTTTCGGTTACGATGTCTACCACTGCCGCGCCAATCAAACACAGTTGACGCTTGTTTTTAAGTGTTGGAATAAGCGAAATAAGTGCGTTATGAGGCATACTCTTTCTCCTTAATTTCTCTTAGTCGCGAGAAGGTTGCAGCGTAGCCAGTAAAGTCGAGCTGGTTTTCGTCATCAAGTTGTTGCTTGAGTTCGCTATCAATTGCTTGAATACCATTCAACGCACCACAGATCGCTGTTGCCATTGCTCCGATAGTATCGGTATCACCACCTAGGTTGGCACATAAGATGGCACAGCGGTTAGGATCAGTTTGCGCCAGTTCAACCATGGCAATAGCTGCAGGCACCGACTCAATCGTGCTCACGCCAGCGCCTACTAAGTTGTAAATCTTCTCCATGCGCTCTTCAATACCACTATTCTCAGAAGCCACCATAAGTGCGAGTTCAATTCGAGCACCCATGGAAGCACTGAATGTGGTGACGTTCTTAGTTTGAGCAGCATTGGCAATCGTAGGTAACTGGTCTTTAATCGCATTCCAGCTATGGCCTTCAATTGCTTTCGATACTGCCCAAGCGATAGCAACCGCACCAGCAATCGCAACATCCGATTTGTGTGTTGGGCTTGAGGCCAGTGCTACTTGATCAATGAAAGTGTCCAAGCTGGTGGTTGGGACTAAACAGCCCATTGGTGATACACGCATGGCTGCGCCATTGGTCACGCCATTGTTCTCTAGCTCGTCAATTGATGTGCCTTCTTTGATAGCGCGCATCGCTGCTTTTGAGCTTGGACCAAAGATGTTCTTATTGAAAGCATCAAACCCTTCTGCCCAGCTTAGAACGTTACGGGCAATAATGTCTGGGTTGATCTCGCCATCACACTCAATGATCGCATCTGCTAGAGCAAGCGCCATAGAGGTGTCATCGGTAAATTGGCAAGCATCAAAATAACAAGCGGCGTTGTTTTCTGCTGGGCCCGGTAAGAAGCGGTCAATCCAACCGAAGTGTGCTTTCACTCGGCTGCGTGGCCATAGCTCAGAAGGCATTCCCATCGAGTCGCCCAGTGCCTGACCATAAAAAGTACCCAGAATTCTGTCTTGTTTTGAAATGTTCATCTTACTTTACCAAAAATAGGTTATCTAAAAGCTACTCAGCCTCTAGTGATAAGGAAGGCTAGGATAGAGGCTGAGCAGGTATAAAATTATGCTTGAGCTTTTTCCGCTTGGGTCTGCTCGGATAGGTTATTACCCGCTTGATTGTCTATCTCGATCTCTTTGATATCGCCGTTTGGTTCACGGAAGAAGTACATGAAGATGACCAAGATGATGGCGATCATGATGGCACCGAAGCCCCACATACCTGCCCAGTCAAACGTGAGTCCATTTTGTGGTTCGTCGTAGGCAAACATTTTCTCCATCAGCACACCACCTAAGCGATAACCCAATAGACTACCGATGCCTTGGCAACCCAAAGTGATAAGACCTTGTGCCGCGGTACGCATGTGAGCGGGTGCTTTTTTGTCTACGTAAATGTAAGCGGTCACGAAGTAGAAGTCGTAGCTCACGCCGTGTAGCAAAATGCCGGCAAATAGCAGTGAGTATAGGTACCACGTTTCTGCACTACCGTAGACGAAGAAGCCGTAACGGACTGCTGCAGTGAAGAGACCAAGAAGTAATACCTTCTTAATACCATAACGTTTAGTAAAGAAGGGTAGAGCCAGCATGAAGAAGATTTCAGAGAACTGGCCTAGGGTCATCCAACCCGTTGCGTTGCTCATACCGACTTCAGTTAGGTAGCCGTTTGCAAAGATGTAGTAGAACGCCAATGGCATGCTGAACATGAAAGAACAAACAAAGAAAGCTAAGAAGTTTTTGTCTTTCAACAACACGATAGCATCAAGGCCAAGCATCACTTTAAGGCTTAATTTGCCAGTGCTCTTTGGTGGTGTATCAGGCAGCGTGAGTGCGAAGATACCAAGAGCAGCAGAAGCTAGCGCTGTCAGAATCAATGGGATGTTGCTCGATGAGATATCGCCGTAGCCCAACCATCCAGGAAGGAAACCGATCGCAATACCAGAAGCAATCCAACCGATGGTACCCATTACACGGATACGCGGGAAGTCACGCTCTACATCTTCTACATTCGAGAAAGCGATACTGTTGGTGAGCGCTATCGTTGGCATGTAAGTCAGTGAGTACAACAACAGAAGTGGGAAGAAGGTAGCGAACTCAGTTTGTTGCGCGGCCAAGTACATGAGTACTGCACCCGCAATCAACATAACAGAAAGTACTTTCTGCGCAGCGAAGAAGCGGTCAGTGATAGATCCAACAAGGATCGGTGACAGGATCGCAGCAATTGCCGTACAAGCATAAGACCATGCGATCTCCGTTGGGGTAAATCCATTGGTATTAAGTATTTGCCATAGGGGAACAAACCATGCGCCCCAGATAAACCATTCAATGAACATCATTGAAGAGAGTTTGATGTTTGTGAGTTTCATTATTTTGTCCTTTGGTACTGTAGGGTACGCATTGATGGTATTTTAAACTGTAATACCAATACAATACCAGGTGGGTTGTTTTGTGATCTATTTATCGCAATCGTTGACGATCTTTTGTCTCTTTGATCTTAGGTTAAGCCGCGCTCGGTGGTCATTTATTCGCTAACTGGTCGTTTTTCAAAGGAAAGTTTGCCTAGCTCTGACAATTAGATTGCTTGAGGCCTTAGAGTCTCTCGCGCTTTAAGTTGTTGCATAAGCTATTGGCTCTGTTGGTCTCTCTTTACTTCTCATTTTATTTTCCTTCAGAAGCCGTTATTGCAATCTGTAATTGAACGATGTTTTATATTTTGGAGGAAGAATGAAGTACTTTGTGGTCCCCGCTGTTATGTTGTCAGGCTTTGCGGTGAGTGCAGCGTTTGCGCTGAGTGATGACGTTGAACACTTTGTGAGTTTAGGTGTACTCGATGGCTATACCGCGTTGAGCGAGTCGGAGTTTACGCCTGCGGTCGGTTATCATGCCTTGATCGACGATAGGCATCGTTGGGGGTTAGGAGTGGCGCACAGTATGAAGTCAGACTACACGACTACGACTGGCTCTTATGATTATGTCTATAACCTCGACTCAAAGTGGGCAATTTTTGGAGGCGTATCGACAGGTTATAGCTTCGCCAAAAGGGATGATGGCGTGTTGGCTGGAGGTCAGTTTGGCTCAACTTTCGAACCGGTGGAGAACATGAAAATGGAACTCGGCTACCGAATTCACGACACATTGGAAAACTGGAAAGACAGAGATATGTCGCGAATTGAAGGGATCTACTTCGGATTTAGCATGAAAGTGTAATTACTGGCGACAAACTGGGTCGCCTGAAGGAGGGGCCTTTAAGGAACGTCGATACAGGAAAAGTTTACCGTAGTGGTTTGCATCTGCTCTTCAATGCGGTTGCTGATTCGCATTACCTGTGTTTCTTTACCCTGTGTCTGGCACAAACTAGTTGCTGTGAGCATTGCATCACTCTGAGAGAGGGACGACTTTTCAACATCATAGGTTTTACTGACGGCGATCTCATATTGAGTAGGGCTGTTGCCGTTACTGAAGGCTGTTGAAGAGGCGAAAAAACACCATGAAAGTAATGCGAGCCGGAACATAATAATCCTCTGTACGACGTTATTGACCGGCAAATTTTAATGGTGGCTTCACTCACTAGGGAGTAAGGCAGTTTAATGCTTATACATGGATAACGCTTAAACTGGCTTACGCGTAGATCAACTTATGTTCGTTCTATTAATCCAATTGTTTGGCAATCAATCTCGCCATTATCTCAACTCCTTCTCGCCACTCTTTGGTCTCTTCTAGGTTGGCAACACTGAATCGAACACAATGTTTGTATTGATCATTTGTACCGAAAACCGTTCCCGGCAGAATACCCAATTTGTGCTCTAAACAGTCTAAATAGAGCTCATAACTGTCGAACGAATCGGGCAAGGTTAACCAAATCAGAAACGCGCCTTCCGTGCGGGATAGGTGATAGCGCCCTTTGACTTGCGGGTATTGGTTTAGTGACTCCGTGAGCGCTGTATGAAACTGTTTATAGTTGGTTTGATAGAGGCGCTTCATCTTAGCGATATGACTACGATATCGACCTGAAGTTAAGAATTGCCCAACGGCAGACTGCATTAGATTCGAGCTGCCCATGTTGTCGCACAGAAGAAACTTTTCAATCTGTGGTTGATATTGTCCTGAGAGTAGCCAACCGATGCGTAATCTAGAATCGAGTGTTTTTGATAGTGAGCTCACATAGATCACGCGACCATCTTTATCGAGCTCTTTTAGGCTTGGCAGCGGTGCATCGTAGGCTAGGCTGCCAAATACATCATCTTCAATAATGGGAAGTTGTTTTGTGATTTCTAATAGCGCCTTTCTGTTGTTCAAAGGCATGCGAGAACCGGTTGGATTAGCAAAGTTGGGCGTTACCAGTACCGTTTTTACCGGCCACTTCTCAATTGCATCTTGTAGGGCGCTAATATCAATCCCGGAATGAACGCTAGTCGGGATCTCCAGTGCTTTAAGTCCTAATGACTCCAGCAGCAGTAAGTTACCAAAGTAACATGGTGACTCGACTGCCACGACGTCGCCCGGTTCGGTTAGTGCTCTCAGTGCGAGGCTAATCGCTTGTTGAGCACCATGCGTGATGGCAATCTCATTGGCGCTGGCAGGGACGCCAATGTCTTGGGTGATCTTAAGGATCTGTTTCACCAACTGGTCATCGCCGGGCGGCAACTGGTAGTAACCGGGTAACTGAGTTTGAAGACGGCTATGTCGGCCTATTTCGGCATAAAGGCTGCGTATTGCTGGGTTATTGACATTAGGGTGTGCGGAGCCAGTGAGGAGTTTGAGCTTGCCATCTGGGCGTGACAGCACGGAGCGAGTGACTGATAACAGATCCACCTTTTGTGGGCGGCTGTTTTTTTTGAGAGTAACGAGTTCGAGTTCCTGCACTCGATAACCAGATTTAGGTACAGAATAGATGAGTCCTGTCGCTTCCAGCTCTTGGTAGGCTCTAATGACCGTGTTTTTGCTCATGTTAAGTTGTGTGCTCAGCTGGCGAATGGAAGGGAGACGATCATGAACGTGTAAAATCCCATCCTCTATCTGATTCTTAATGTGTTGCTCTACTGCCAAGTACTTATTGATACCCACCTAATTCTCCCTAACCGCAAAAATCTGTAACCATCTAAAACATTCAAACTGTATCTTTAATCTGTATCTGTACCCAACTAAGGTAACAGTATTGTTGAATCGTTGACCAGAGTTTTGTCGTGTTGATTAAATTTATCCCCTTTGTTTTCGTTATTTTATGGTCGTCCGGCTTTGTCGGTGCGCGGTTTGGTTTGCAGTATGCGGAGCCTGCGACCTTGCTGTCTCTGCGTATGATCACCAATGTCTTGTTGTTCGTGCTTTTGCTTGCACTGCTCAAACGCAAAATGCCTCGTGGCAGTGCGTTCTTTCATAGTTGCGTGGTTGGCATACTGATTCATGGCTTCTATCTTGGTGGGACTTATCTAGCGATTGATATGGGCATGCCTGCTGGATTAAGCGCGCTTCTGGTTGGTCTACAGCCAATACTAACTGCCATTATGATTGTGACGTTTACTGTTGAACGCTTTAATTGGGCTCAATGGTTGGGTTTGGTACTCGGCTTTTCTGGCATTAGCTTGGTGCTGATGGGCAACATCGAGTGGCAGTCGGATACTCATAAAACAGAAGCGGTGTTGTTGTGTGTTCTTGCCTTGGTGGGCATTACGTTCGGTACGCTTTATCAGAAACGTTTCTGCCAAGGTGTGGATATGGTAGGCAGTGCGATGGTGCAGTATTTTGCATCAGCCATTTTGTTTGTGCCTTATGCGATGAGTTTTGAGACTATGCAGGTCAACTGGACCGTGGAATTTTCATTAACCATGGTTTGGCTAGTCGTTGTGTTGTCTTGTGTGGCGATTCTGCTGCTGCTCTACATGGTGGAACATGGTGCTGCGTCCAGTGTAGCTTCTGTGTTTTACCTTGTACCTCCAACAACGGCTATTCAAGCTTGGTTGATGTTCGGTGAGTCTTTTGATTTTTACGGTGCACTAGGCTTTGCGTTGGCTGCGATTGCGGTTTACTTAGTGGTTAAAAAGCCAAACTTATCATTGGGATTGAAGAGAAAGGTTCAAGTGAGACTGTAGACAAAGCGACCAAAGAAGAATGGATAGTATGCACCAACTAAAAGAGCCCGTCGTGGGCTCTTTTAGTTTCTAAGGTCGACCCAGGGGTAAACCTTTAAGAGGTTAGCGTTACGCTTTTCTCATTAAGCAAGCGTAAGCTGTTGTGAATGGCGCTTCTTGGTACTGCTTTAGGCCAGTCTCTTTGAACTTCATCATCAGTGGGTTGTGCTTTAGGCTCTCTTTGATTGCTGCTGGTGCTACAACTTCCACATCTAGGCCATCAATCAGTTGGATAGCCGCTTCTAGTTTGAAGCCGTGACCACCACCTGCAAATTTGCCTTTAGTTTGACGTTGGCGAATTACAACCTTCTCAACTTGGTAATCTTCCATCAGTTTTGCGAAAGAGAACTGGAAGTCTTTCATTTTTTGCGTGTCATTTGCGTCGCTGATTGCGACTTTAGAAACGCGGCAATCAGGGATGTTGAACACACCATCTGAAAGAGAAAGTAGACAAATGATCGCATCATTACCTTTGATTTCAACGCCACAAATTTTCATGTTTTTACCTATTGATTTAACAGCCGTACATTATGGGTTGAATTGCCTCATATCGCCAGTGAATTGCGGGAATTAGGTGTTGTTATTTGGTTTGCGTGTTTACATCTGGATGAGTTGTAAGCGAACGAATTTGCGACAACGTTTGCTATGAGACGAACTTCACAAATTCGTGGCGCGAATTAATCCGTATGCGATATATTATATGAATATCATTAAATATCGTACGGTTTAAGAGGACCAATGAGCATCAATAACCTTTCTATCCGCAGCAAGATCGCAATTCCGCTGCTGGTGATCGTCGCCGTTTTTTCTGCAGTCACCATTCTAAATGTGATTAAGTCGAACCAACAGGCCGCGATCAATCACGAACTTAACAATGTCGTGCAACCTGTATTGGAGAATCTAGAAGACGGCTATCGCGATATCTACCAGGTTATCTCTGCGGCACAAGGACTTTTGCTAGCGAAAGATCAGGCGTCGATCGATTACCAGACGTTTGAGTTCAAAGACAATGCTTATAAAGCTGTTCCACGCTTTGAGAGCGTACAGAAGCTGTATGATGCAGGCGTCCTCGATCGCTCGTCTCGAAACGAGTTGACCAAATTGGTCTCTTCAATGAGCCGTTGGGTTGATCTTCATGAGCCCATGTTTGCGGATCCAGCAAATGCCCACGCTTACAATCGCGAATTTACGCCTGTGCTTGATGCCGAGTTTGAAACTATCCGCAACCAGCTTTGGTCTGTTCGTTCGTTAATCGAGAAGAAACAAGCTGAGCTGCGCCAACAAGCGAATGATTCGATTGAATCCAGCAAGATTGTTATCGAAGTCGGTATGGGGGTCGCGATTCTGGCCGCATGTTTTGCACTGTGGTTATCAAACCGTTTTATCGTTAAACCGATTCAAGATGTTGAGAAAGCGATGAGCGAAATCGCGTCTGGTGATGGTGACTTGTCTCAGCGTATGAAGGTTGAAGGCAGTGATGAAATTGCGCGCCTGAGTGCTGCATTCAATGAATTTGTTGGCAAAATCCATGTAACGGTTGAGCAAGTTATCTTTGCTTCAAACGCGGTTCGTTCAGAGATGGAAAACATTAAATCTTTGACTCAGAGCGTAGCGGAGTTCTCGGCTAACCAGCAGCAAGAGAGTGAAGTGGTTGCAGCGGCGGTACATGAAATGCAAGCAACCAGTGCCGCGGTAAGTGGTAACGCTCTGGATGCTGCAACCGCAAGTAATACTGCGACGCGCGAAGTTGAATCAACGAACAGCACTCTAGCGTTAACTGTCGGTTCGATTGAACGCTTGGCAAGTGACATTGAGAATGCAAGTGGCGTGGTACATAACCTTGATACGGATGTGAAAAGCATCGCTTCGATTCTGGGTGTTATCAAAGGTATTGCCGAACAAACCAACCTCTTGGCTCTGAACGCAGCGATTGAAGCGGCACGTGCAGGCGAGCAAGGGCGCGGTTTTGCTGTGGTTGCAGACGAAGTTCGTGCGCTGGCAAGCAAGACACAAGACAGTACAGGTGAGATTGAATCGATGATTGAACGCCTTGAACAAGGTGCGAAGCAAGCTGTTAGCGTGATGAATGAGAGTAAAGAGAGTGGTGAGAAAACCATTACTCAAGCAGAAACTGCAGCAACGTCACTGGCTGAAATTAGCAGTTCAATTGGAATGATGAACGAGATGAACACTCAGATTGCAACGGCAGCTTCTCAGCAATCTCATGTGTCTGAAGAGGTGAATCAAAACGTTCAACGCATTGCTGAAAGTACCGCTCAGATGGTTGAAATGGCAAGCAGTGCTGAGAATGCATGTATGGCTCTGGCAGAGCAGTGTGAATCACTCGACCGATTAGTATCTCAGTTTGAAGTGTAGTTGTTGAAGAGACTTAACTGATAACAGATTAAGCGACCTGTTATGAAGGCCTAAACTAAAAAAGCCCGCACTTACTTTTCAGTAAATGCGGGCTTTCCTATTTAGTCTCAACAAACTTAGCTGCTGCGACCGTCTTTATAGGTGTAGCGATAATCGACAGTGATAGCCGCTTGATAATGCACATCACCACTCATATTGGTGATTTTCTTCACTTCCATATTGGCATCATCAATCTTAAACGAATTATATTTGGTCGTGTTTCTAAACTGAGGCAGTTCTCTTGAAAGTTCAAAAGAACTCTTTGTGCTTAACTCTTCCATAAGGTTAGCTCCTGCATCGTATGCTTCCGCTTCGGTAACAAATGTATCTGACTTAAGCGTTGTTTCTAGAATTGCTGTTTTAGTTGCTGCAAACGCTGTTGTGCTTAGAACAAGTGTTGATGCAAGTACGATTAATTTCTTCATAGGAATACCTTACTTTTTGTGAACACCAATGTTTCGGTGCAAAGCCAAGATACCAACGAAGTGGTAGGACAAGTGTCAGGGGAGATGCTGTATTTGTAAGACAAAAGTAAGGGTTGTTGGTCAATGTCAGAGGAGCGTCCGAGCAATAAATAGGCGATTGAAAAGCGGGTTATCGATAGTGTCGATGCGTGAATCAAGATGACTTAAATGGGTTAATTCAATAGACTTAGCAGTAGATAACATCAATAACAGGTAATCGTATGGCGAATTGGGAAGGGGTAAGTGAGTTTGTAGCAGTGGCTGAGCGAGAGAGCTTTACTGGAGCTGCAAGTAAACTATCGACCTCTGTTGCACAAATAAGCCGTCGTGTCGCCAGCTTGGAAGAGCGACTAGCCGTTAAATTGCTCAATCGAACCACACGTAAAGTGTCTCTCACTGAAGCGGGTCAGCTCTACTATCAACAATGTAAGCAATTGGTGGAAGGGCTGGAGTTAGCAGAGCTTGCAGTAACGCAGATGCAATCGACCCCCAAAGGTCTTTTGAAAGTCACAGCGCCTGTCACTTATGGTGAACGTCAGCTTGCGCCTTTGCTGCATCAGTTTTTGACTCAGTACCCTCAAGTAGAGCTTGAGTTGATGCTAACTAATCAAAAGTTAGATCTCATTGATTCAGGGGTCGACGTTGCTATTCGTTTAGGACGACTGGAAGATTCTAGCCTGGTTGCCAAACGCCTATCTCAGAGACAGCTCTATGTCTGTGCAAGCCCTGAGTACGTTGAGCATTATGGCGAACCACATACTTTATCTGAGCTTGCTAATCATCAGTGTTTGGTTGGTGGCTTCGAGCATTGGCGATTTAAAGAAAATGACCAGCCACGATCGGTACGTGTTAATGGTCGAATTAAATGTAACAGCGGTTTAACACTTCTCGATGCCGCGAAGCAGAGCATTGGTTTAGTGCAGCTGCCTGAATACTATGTTAGCGATGATCTAGAATCGGGAGAGCTGGTGGAAGTGCTGTCGGATTTCCGAGATGACAAAGAGGGGATCTGGGCGCTCTATCCTCAAAACCGTAACCTCTCTTCTAAAGTTCGCCTGCTGGTGGACTTTCTCGCTGAGAATCTAGATTGATGAAAACTCGCCAAGTCACGGAACAAGACTCGAGATTAATTCGAGACGTGTTTCGTGGTCTTGAAGAGCATTATGGTTGGTTTGACTGGTGGCCGACCAGCGATCCTTATCAGATCATGATGGGGGCGATTCTGGTTCAAAATACGAATTGGAAGAATGCTGAAAAGGCGCTCGATAACTTAGGTGAAACGATCACGCCACAACAGGTTGCCGCAATGGAACTTGATACGCTGGCACAAGCCATTCGTTCCAGTGGTTACTACAATCAAAAGGCTCTAAAGCTGAAGGCAATGACGCAGTGGTTTGCTCAATACGACTACGATATACAAACTGTACGGGCTCAAGAAACGGACGTTTTGAGACAGCAACTGCTTGCGGTGAAAGGCATTGGTGGAGAAACGGCAGACGCAATTTTGGTTTATGCCATTAAAAAGGCATCATTCGTGATTGATGCGTACGCGAGAAGAATCTTTGAGCGAAACGGTTTGGATGTTCCTAAGTCTTATGAGAGGTTTCATGATTTGATGGAAGCTGTGATTCCACCTGATACTAAGACCTACGGCTATTACCATGGCTTACTGGTCGAGCATGGTCAGCAGTTTTGCCACCCCAAGCCCAAATGTGAAAAATGCCCCTTAGCTATTCGCTGCAAAGGGGCACTGCTTTAGATAGTTGACTAAACAGTGAATCGATCGACTAAGTGGTACAACTCGTTTGCACGATCATTCAGGTTCTGGCTGCCAGCACGGTTTTCATTGGCTAGTGTTGCCGATTGAGAACTTGAGTCAGAGATAACTACCACGCGTTGGGAAATCTCTTGGCCAACAATATTTTGTTCTTCGGTTGCAGTGGCGATAAGCGAGTTCATGTCCATGATGGTATCAATCGACTCCTGAATTCGCGCCAGCGCCTCAGCAGCTGCGTTCGCTTCTTCTACCGTTTGAGCACTGCGGTTTTGGCTAGAATCCATCGCTTTAACTGCGGCATCCGAGGCTGCTTTCAATTGTTCGATCATGGTGTGGATTTCACCGGTACTCTCTTGAGTGCGGCTTGCAAGCTTACGTACTTCATCAGCAACCACAGCAAAGCCGCGACCCTGTTCCCCTGCACGCGCCGCTTCGATAGCCGCGTTCAATGCTAGTAGGTTCGTTTGTTCTGCAATGTCTTGGATAACTGCGAGAGAAGATGAGATGTTTTGTACATCACCTTCAAGCTGAGATACGACAGTGTTCGCTTCGGATACCTCAGAAGCCAAGCCAGCCACAGACTCTGCTGCCGCGTTTACAATCTCTTGTGCTTCACGTGCGTTGTTTTCTGCCTGCTTCGCGGAATTCGCCGCTTGGCTCGCGTTGCTTGAGATCTCTTGAGCGGTGGTTGTCATTTCTGTCATCGCGGTAGCAACTTGTTCAGTCTCTTCACGTTGACCGTTTGCCAGTTCATCTACTTGAGCAGCACGAGCTGACATACTATTGGTTTCGTTTACCACTTGTTGGCCAACATCACTCACGCTGCGAATAATGGTTTGAAGGCTTGCAACAAAGGCATTGAAGTTGTCACTTAGGCGAGCAAACTCAGGGGCTTTGAATGGTTCCATACGAGCAGTCAAATCGGCCTCACCACTTGCGAACGAGCTGATAGATCGATCCAGCTGTTCGATTGGCTTCATAATGGTTCGGTTAATACCTACAGCGAAGACAGCAACGATCGCAGCGATCAGGCCACAGAACAAGCTGATCGCTGTGATCGTGCTCTGAAGTGCTTGGTTAGAACTCGCTTCCATTTCAGCGATAACGGCATCAATGTCATCGGTGTAGAAACCCGTGCCGAGCATTAAGTCCCACTGAGGAATGAAGACGGAGTAGCTTAGCTTTGGTAGCGCTTCGGTCTCGCCTAATTTAGGGAAGTAGTAAGTGGTAAATTGTCCGCTCTTCGAGTTTCGGATCAGGTCTTGAATCAGGTAGTTGCCCTTTTTATCCTGCAGATTGAAGTAGTTTTTCCCAATACCATCGGTACTTTGGCCAACCACAACACGCACACCTTTGGAGTCGTAACCAAAGATGTAACCTGACTCGCCATACTCGAGCTGACGTAGAGTCGGTAGGGCCTCTTCTAGTGTCGCTCCTCGTTGTAAGAAGGGGGCGATCGATGATTCAGCCATTTGCAGATAAGACTTCAACTCTTTCTGCTTCATTTCCATCATATTGGTGCGAGTAGAGTTGACCTGCTCAGCGGTGAGTTCGGTTGTCTTTAGATAGCTTACATAGATCATCCCTAGTGTCATAAAGAGTAAAGGGATAAAAGACAAAATATAGAGGCGGTTTTTGATGGTTAGACTCATAAAGACTTCCTACTGCAGAGATATTGTTTTTTATTAGGTCACAAGACCGATTGAACAGATGAGCTTTGCGACACACTGCTCAAAAAATGGTACATATCGTTTTACAGTATTTGTCTGTTTAAAAAATGTAAATGCGCCATTGGTCTAAACGTTACGTTTGCATAGTTTTGTTCTATAAATTTGACAGCGGTTAACTTTTTGCTGAATGTGTGAGCAACATGTCACAAGAAATTGCGGGAAGTAAGGGAAAAAATGAAGAACTATTGGTAGAGCTTTTGTGAATAGATAAGCATATTTACGTGCGTATGCTCATAGCATAAGAGTTGATATAGATGCAGTGTGAACGGTTTATTTGAGTGAATTAAATGACCTTTTTCACTGTAGTTAAAATGATAGATAAAAATAATAAGAGCCAATAACTGTTATTGACTCTTAATTAAGCCAGCTGACGTTGTCGTCTAATTATAGTAAGCCAGTTTTAGTTTCAGTGCTTTGTTCGCTATATGTGTAGTCTGAAACTTTGCCTTTGTTATCCAGAGTGATGTAAAGCACCTGAGTTTCTGAATCGACACCAGAGAACAGGAACCCAACAAATGGGATGAAAGATGCTGGATTGCTAGATGCACTTGAATAGGTATAAGTCAGCTGCTTAGAGCCATCTGAAGAGAAACCTGTCGATGTTGGTTCGCCTAGCATGTCGATTAGTTGCTGTTCAGTCGTTTGGCCTTTCTCAACCTTGCTGATGGTCTCGTTGTCCATCTTAGTACCTTGTGAAGCACACGCTGTTAACATAACAGCTAGTAAAAGTGCAGAAGCTTTTTTAAACATAAATACCTCTCTGTGAATGTTTCGGGTACTTTCTTAAAAAATATAAAGTGCTTCAAGATACGAGAAATACAGAATAATCCATAAAATAATTTGAATATATTACTTGTAGTGTTGTATTGCCTTTTCATTTTATTTGTGAGTTTTGGTATTTATAACTTGAGTGATCAACAGTTGAGCACTTATCGTTTAATAAGTGTTCTTTATTAATCCGTTTGTTATTTATTGTATGGGTATGGAAAATGATTATTACAATTGAATAGTTAAGGTAAATGATTGGATTCGTGTAATTAAATTTAATCAGTAAACTGTTTGTTGTTTATTTGAGCATTTACCATAAATGCGACAAGGCTAAGAATGGCTTTTGATAGAGGTTGCGCTTTGCTAGAATGCGGCGCTCTGTGACAATCTAGTCACGCCGTTATTGATTTAAGTGAGTACATTCATGAAGAAAAGCCAGGTGACGATTGGTTTAACGAATCCTAAAAGCCCAACCAATGTTGGCGCTGTAATGCGAGCTGCAGGCTGTTATCAAGTGGATGAAGTTAAATACACTGGTCAACGTTATGAAAAAGCAGCCAAATTTCATACTGATACCAAGAGTGCAACTCGCAATATTCCACTGGTCGGGGTTGATTCATTTCTCAATGATCTTGATCCAGAGACAAAGATTGTGTGTGTTGAACTAGCAGAAGGCGCGACGCCGTTACCAAGGTTTCAACACCCAGAGAACGCTATCTACATCTTTGGTCCAGAAGACGGTTCGATTTCTCAAGACGTTGCAGATCGCGCTGATCATGTTGTGTATGTACCGACGGTTGGTTGTATGAACTTAGCGGCAACGGTGAATGTACTTCTTTACGATAGATTGGCTAAGTCTGATGATATGGACGAAAGCAACGAACTTATTAAAAAGAGCCGAGATAACCGCAATCACCTTCTAGTGAAAGAAAAATAGCAACAACTCGAGCTATTGTTGATTCATGTGTTATCTAAGTGATTTCCTAGCGGGTATGATGTGGTCACACTCTTCTCCGATGAAAGGCTAGATAACACATGGAAGATGAACAACTTCTTACGGCTTTAAAACACCAACCTGTCCTTGACCTCTATTCGCTCTATCAATCCCTCGAGCACAGAGGGACCTTATACTCATTGCTTGAAAAACTCGCTTCACTCAAAGACCAACACGCACTCGATACTCAGTTAAGCCCTTTGAAACCGCATATTGAAAAGGTTTTGGCGCAGTTTGACGACCAAACACCGGATGCTGTGATCTTGGAAGCCGTGATCAGACAATCTGAAATTCAACAGCGAGGACACAGCATGAGCCGCTATGTATTGACGTCGGATAACCACCGTCATTTTGCACCCGAAGCGGATTTGGTGGTATTTGGAGATTCGATTACTGAGTGGGCACCTTGGGCTGATATCTTCCGAGACGTATCTATGGTGAATCGAGGTTTAGCCGGAGATACAACCGCAGGCATGCTAAGACGAATAGACACGACCTTGAACGTTAACCCCAAGCTGATCTGCTTTATGGCGGGTATAAACGACCTTGCTCAAGGCTTCTCTGTCGATCAAGCTTTCGCAAACTATGTCGAGATCGTAGACACATGGCTCAAGCAAGGGATTAAGGTCGTTGTTCAATCAACGTTGTTTGTTGGTGAGAGTCTTCAAGGGTTGAATACCCAAGTTGAAGAACTGAACAGTCTGCTAAAAAGCTATTGCTATGAGAATGGTGTCCAGTTCTTAGATGTGAACGAAGTTTTGGCGCCCAATGGCGTGCTATTGGATGATTTCAGCTGCGATGACCTGCACCTGAATGCCAATGCTTATCAACAATGGTCGAGCCTACTTGTACCGGTTGTGCATCAATCATTATCCAGCGATTAAGCAGAAAACCTTAATTGTTAGCACATAAAAAAATCGGCTAACTCATGATGGCGGGGAACCATATTTGAGTTAGCCGATTCGTTTAATCAGCGTTACTAGCCAGTGATTAGCCAGCTAAATAGGCGCTAATACGTGTCGTCGATGCTGTTGTTGAGACTAGGGACACTTTGAAGCCATAACTTGCAGTGGCTTACCTGCATCGTCAAACTTCAAGCTCCAAACATACTTCCCGCCTTCACGGATGGTAACAGCGGTATCTTTACCATAACCGCCTTTGGTTAGCGCCGTCTCTTGGCCTAGTTTGATATTCAGACCATCAGCTGTGTACTGCGGAGACCAAGATTTAGACGCGTATTGCATGCGGTAGCTACCCGGTTTCTCTTTAGTTACAACTTGATAGGTATTGTCTCCGCGATAGGTAAAGGCTCTGCCTTCTTTGTGTTTCCAGCCAGAGTCAGCGAAGTTGCCTACAACGTATAGCTTGCTGCTTACTGGGCCCGCTTCAGATACGACAGGGTTATCACACTGAGCCATAAAGCCTTGGCCAGAGGTTGGCGCGCTCGCCATCGCCGCAGCGACAGGTCCTGCAGCACTTGGTTTATCTACGCTCAAGAATCGACCTTCAAATGGTGCTAGCTCAATTTGGTAGCTGTCACCGGATGCGGCGATTTTGTCTTGAGTGAGCAGGTCGCTCAGTCCAGCGTCAGAGCCATATTGTTTCTTAGTGAGCTCTAGTGTGTATGGCTTGTCAGTGACGTTAATGGCATAGATGATAGCTTCGTTGCCGGCACCTTTGTGGTCGACGTAAACGGATTCGTTAGCAAGTAGGTGAGTTCGCTTACCTTGAGACAGTGCCGGGTGGTCCTGGCGAAGTGTCATCAGAGTTGTCACATATTGCTTGAGATCTTGTTCGCGAGCATTAAGGTCAGCTGTTACACCTTCCACTTTACCGCTAGTACGCGCCACGTGGTCATCACACAGTCCTGGAATAGCACAATCTTCCCATACTTTGTCAGCAAATCCATCTAGCTGATCACCAATTTCATCACCGTAGTAAGTGGTGATTGGGCCTGTGTAAGCGGCTTGGAATGAGAAAGCTGCTTTGTATCGTTGCCAGTATTCATCATCTTCTGGTGAAGCGATATCGCCACGTTGCAGTAAGTCACCAAAGCGCACTAAGTCGTGGTTACCAATCATAAGGTTTGGTTTTGCGTGGTCTGGGTAAAGTGAGTGTAATGACATGCCTTCTGCTAGCCACTCACCGCCTTTGCCACCAACACCGGCTTCGTTTACAGCAAGCGTCTCTGTTAAGCGGTAACGCACAGGGAAGTCAAACGCAGAGCAGAGTGCCGGAGAGCTGTTAGTACCATAGCCTGTTTCGATAATGCGGTTTTCTCCCGCCCAAATTTCAGCAACCATGTAGCCCAGTGGATTAACGGTTTCACCCTCTGAGTTTACGTATTCAACTTCTGCAGAGGCGACATCGACACTCTCACGAATTTCCGCCCATGCGTCTTTTGGTACTTGATACGCTTGGTCAAGACGCCAGCCATCAATCTTAAGTTCTTTGATCCAGTAAGTCGCGACCTCTTTGTAGAACTCTAAACTCTCTGGGTAAGCGACAGGGTTGTTCTCGCCTTGTGGTAGTTTACCAGTAGGTGAGGGCGCAACATTACCTTTATGGTGACCGAATACGCCATCAAAGAATACGTATAAGCCGCGAGCGTGCGCCTCTTCTACTAGCTGTTTAGCTTGCTCTAACGTACCGAATCGTGGGTCGATACTGAAATAGTCAGTGGCGAAGTAGCCCGTTGCATCGAGTCTATCTGCCCAGTGATCTTGTCCAGCAACAGGCTCAGAATTGAAGATAGGTGTTAGCCAAATACCATTCATTCCCAGCGATTGAATGTAATCGAGTGAGTCGATGATGCCCTGAATATCACCTTTATGGTGGCTAGTGCCGTAACCGGTGCCATGACCGATAGAGTCATCGCCATTCACAAAGCTTTCGACCATTACTTGGTAGATACGCAGGTCGTTGATTTCTGCGCTGTGTGTGGTTTGACATTGGTAGGCATTGAGGTCGACCTGCTCAGAGGTCTCGGTTGTAGACTGGCATCCAGCTAAGAGTGCGAAAGAAACCGCTAAAGCCGTCGTAGTTAGGGTGCGTTTCACGTTCAAGTCCTTATTATTGTGTTTTGGTTCATTATTGACCAAGTGAAACAGAGGCAAATCATCCATAAATCAAAGGGCTGAGGATGAGAAAAAGGGCTGAGAGATCTCAGTCACAATAAATTTACATTTCACCACCCGGAATATGATTTGGTGCAAAATTATTCACCGATAAAAGGTATGCAGTTGAGTAAAAATAGTTTGTTTGAACGCTTTTCAAATAACCCTCGACCTAACACAATTTTGGTTCTGTCTACGAGGTCACTTTCTGTTATCGCAAAATGCACAGTCTGTACTTTATAAAAGAATTGTTATGGTGTTTTATGTGAAATGTTAATGATTGTGGGCGGTTTCATTGTTTCTCTAAAACAATACGCTTGGTTGGCGTGGCTTATTTAACATCCTAACTCTTTGAATCATTGACGCTTACTGTGGATTGTTCGATAAGAAAGAGTAAAGAATGTGAGTAGTGATTCTTCCCAATTTGTAGACGATGAATTTCGCTTTGAACCCACGTTGCGGGCGAAGTTTTCACGTCGAAGGTGGTTCAATTGGAAAGGCATTGAACTGCGTTTGGTGTTGGCTTTAGCGATGCTGTCGATGACGACGATCTTTCTTTCGGTCTTTTCTAGTTTCACTTTTGATATTCTCAATCAGCGCCTTGTTGAGCTTAAAGAGCAAGAGATCCCTGCGCTCGACAATGCGGCTCGTCTGAATGACAGAGTCAGAGAAGTCATCACAACCTCTTCCCAACTCAGTGGTGCTGAATCCAACCTAGAGCGTGAACAAGCGATGCTGCGAATTGAACAAGCCATTTCGGAGATGAAAAGCATCATGGTTCAATTTCCCGACTACCACTCTTACTTTAAAGATTTGATCTCGCAAGTCCACAATAGCTTGAGCTTGCTCTATCAGAGTGAAATAGAGTCGCAGCAGCTCAACAAAGAGTTACGTAACCTGCTGGAAGGTTTTTATCCCCTGCTTCAACAAGCCAGTGACGCACTCGATGATCTCCCTCAATCAAGTAAGCAGCAGATTGATTTCGCCCAACTAAAGGCACTGCTCTATTATCAATTGGGTTTGGTCGAGAAGCTCTACAACGATTCAAGTTTTAATGAACTGGACTACACCGGATACCGCCTAGAGCAGGTCGGTGAAGAGTGGTGGGGCATTTGGGCGAGTGGCGATCTAAGGAGTGAATTTCCTGAGCTGGATGAGCAATTGATGGTGATCTACAGCTTGGCCTCTAATACAAGCACTCTGTACGAGCTAAAAAATAAGGCGCTCGATCACCGTTATCAAGAGATGTACTTTCTACAAAATAGCCGAGAGCACCTAAACCAACTCACGGTTCAGATTGAAAGCCACACCAGCAAGGTGAATGGCAATATCGATCAATCCATTCAACAAGCTCAACAGTCTCTGCTTTCAAATCAGCGACTGTCTCTGTTTCTCTCCCTATTTAGCGTATTAGCCGCAGCGGCGATATCTTGGTTCTATGTGCGAAAGAGTGTTTTAGAGCGCCTCTTGCAGCTAAAAGACAACATGTTTGCTATCTCTACTGGGCATCTGGATACCGAAGTTGCGATTCGTGGTCGCGATGAAGTGACGCAAATGGCCAAGTATTTAAGAGTGTTCCAAACCACCGCTAAGGTTGTGAAACAGACCAATCGTAAGCTCGAAGCTGAGGTTATCGAGCGCACTATTGCTGAAGAGAAATTGCGCGTGACCCAAGATGAGCTGATTCAAGCAGGTAAGCTTGCGGCTTTGGGGCAGTTGAGTGTCGGCATTACACATGAAATCAATCAACCTCTGACTGCAGTAAACAGCCATGTTCGCAGTGCACAGTTGTGGTTGGAAAAAGAACGTCCGGATAAGGCGGCGAACAACCTGCAGAAGATCGAGACATTACTAGAGAAAGTCGCAGCTATCACCCGTCACCTGAAAGCATTTTCGCGTAAGAGCGATGGCAAGCTAACCAGTGTTGTACTGAACGATGTGATTAGCGATGCGATTGACTTGTTTGAGACTCGCCAAAGCGGAGTCAACATTGAGTATTCACCACATCGGTCATTGTTGGTTAGAGCCAATAGCATCCGCTTAGAACAAGTCTTGGTGAATCTAATTAGCAATGCGTTAGATGCTATCGAGCACAAAGAACATCCTAAGTTGACCATTTCTACTTCTGAGCACTCAGAGACCATCGAAGTATCAGTTAAAGACAACGGTTTAGGTATTCCTCAAGAGGATCTCCCGCACTTGTTTGACCCATTTTATTCACGAAAAAGCTCAGGAAAAGGGCTCGGACTTGGTTTGTCCATTGCTTACAACATCATAAAAGACTTTGGTGGTTCGATTCACGTGGAATCTCAAGAACACCAAGGTACAACTTTCATCGTCACTCTACCAAAAGGCACACACTCATGACCCAAGACAACCACATTATTTTGATTGATGACGAACTGGACGTTGTCGAAGCGGTGAGTGAAATGCTTGAGCTCGAAGGGTTCAACGTCACCAGTTATACCGACCCTAACCTGGCACTCAAGTCGTTGAAGGGAAGCAGCCAGTCTGTGGTGTTGAGTGATGTTCGAATGCCGAAAATCGATGGGTTGAGTTTGGTTAGCGCGATTCAACACCGAGCACCGAACGTACAAGTGTTATTGATGAGTGGTCACGGTGACATACCTATGGCGATTGAAGCGATGAAGCTGGGGGCGTTTGATTTCTTAGAAAAACCACTAGATACCAGTGAGTTGGTAGAGAAGCTCAATCTCGCACTAGCCCAATGTCAGAGCAGCAGCTCTCAAACCTTTGGTGAGAGTGAAGAGAGTGACCTACCAATCGAGTCTGTCGTTATCGGTCAATCAAAGGGCATGGAGAGTATTCGCAAACAGGTTCTCGCTTTAGCACACACAGGTGTGGATACCATAATTAATGGTGAAACGGGTACTGGTAAAGAGGTGATAGCAAGCGCGCTTCATCAATTTAGCCGACGAAAAGCCAAACCGTTTGTAGCGATTAACTGTGGCGGTATGACAGAGAGCATCATTGAGAGTGAGTTGTTTGGCCACGAGGCAGGGTCGTTCACCAGTGCCAATAAGAAACGCATTGGCAAAATAGAGCAGGCGAGTGGTGGAACCCTATTCCTTGATGAAATCGAAAGTATGCCTATCGCGGTGCAAATCAAATTGCTGCGAGTGATTCAGGAGCGAACCATTGAGCGTGTTGGCGGGAATGAACTGATCCCTGTTGATATTGTTGTGGTTGCGGCAAGCAAAGCCGATCTCGCTAGCCTGAGTGAGTCGGGTGAGTTTAGAGCCGATCTTTTCTATCGCTTGAATATCGCTAGTCTGAATCTGCCGGCTCTACGCCATCGTAAAGAGGACATTCAACTGCTGTTTCGACACTTTGTTGTTCAAGCTAGCCACAAATATAAGACTCGTCCCTCGACAATTTATCCTGAGCAGATCCAGCAGTTGTGTCGACATGAGTGGCCGGGCAACGTGCGTGAGCTCCGTAATGTCGCAGACCGTTTTGTGTTGGGTATTGTGGGTGATGGTTTCGATCTGCAATCGCCAAGCTGTGAATCGACCAGTGGTGAATTTGCATTTGAGAAACAGATGGAGCAGTACGAGCGTAACGTGTTAACAGAAGCTTTGATAGAGAGCGCTGGCAACATCAACGATGTGTCTAACAAGCTTAACTTACCGCGTAAAACCTTGTATCGAAAGATGAAAAAGCATCAGCTTGATAAAGAGAGTTTCAAAATATAGTTCGTTCTAAACATAGTCAGGGTGAAAAGGATAAAACTGATAAGACAGTAATGACCCATTTAATTAATCAATAAATTAATATCCACTTCAAGTGTTTGTAATATAAGGTTTTTAACATTTGGCACAATGCCTGCACTAAACCATTGCGGCTTAAAGCCATTGCTGCGTATAAGCATTATGGTTTAAGCCGCAGGCAGGCTATCAGTCTCCGTATTGCATCCGTATCTTTTATTGATGAGCGGAAGCGTTAAGGTGGAGACTGAATGGCCAAATTAAGGAAAGTAAAAAATAATTGCTTGTTGCAAGGAGATACAAACATGAAGCAAATTCTGAAAGGTTCAATTGCTTTAATACTCGGCGTGAGTTCGATGACAGCATGGGCAGCACAAGAGTCTGCCAACCTTGGACCTCGTCCCCTCTTTTTAATCAACAATATGGACGAAGGACCGCTGAAAACTAAGCTATTGAGTTGTAGTGAAGGGCCTTTCCAACGCAGTGACTTCTCGATTGGTCACCGTGGTGCGCCAATGCAGTTCCCGGAACATACTAAAGAGTCTTATCTCGCTGCGATTCAAATGGGTGCTGGCATCTTGGAATGTGATGTGACCTTTACCAAAGACAAAGAGCTAGTCTGCCGTCACTCACAAAACGATCTGCATACTACGACGGACGTGTTGGCTCATCCAGAGCTTGCGAAGAAATGTACGGTTCCATTTAAACCAGCTAACCCTGCAACGGGTGAAGACGCTCAGGTGGAGTGTCGCACTACAGACTTTACCTTGGCGGAGTTTAAGACTCTTAAAGGGAAAATGGACGGTGCGAACCCTAAAGCAACCACGGTTGAAGAGTACATGAATGGCACGCCTGGCTGGAGAACTGATCTTTATAGCCAAAGCGGTACCCTGATGACCCATGCTGAGAGTGCAGCGCTGTTCAAGCAACATGGCGTGAAGGTGACACCGGAGCTGAAATCAGCAGCGGTAGAGATGCCATTCAATGGCTTTAGCCAAGAGATGTATGCTCAAAAGCTGGTGGATGAAGTCAAGGCTGCTGGCTTTGATGCGTCTGAAGCCTACCTACAGTCATTCAACCTGGATGACGTTAAATATTGGATCAAAGAGAACCCTAAGTTTGGTGAACAAGCGGTGTATCTGGACGATCGTGTGTATGAACAAGCGGACTTCGTCGCTTCGATTGAGAACATGAAAGAGCTACAAAAAGCAGGTGTAAACATCATCGCACCGCCGTTGTTTGCTCTAGTTGAGCTTGATAAAGACAACCAAATCGTGGCGTCTGACTACGCTAAACTGGCGAAGCAAGCTGACTTGGACATCATTGCTTGGACACTTGAGCGTTCAGGTCCACTGGCACAAGGTGGTGGTTGGTATTACCAAAGCGTCAAGCAAGGCATCAACAACGATGGCGATATGATGAAGATGCTAGACGCACTAGCGCAAGACGTTGAAGTGTTGGGTGTATTCAGTGACTGGCCTGCAACGACGACTTATTACGCTAACTGCATGGCACCAAAAGCCTAAGTGAGTTGGTGAGATGGGCGGTATGAAGTGAACTGCCTGTCTCTATGATTGGACAATCTCAATCTATTTTTTAAGAGCCTTCGGGCTCTTTTTTTGGCTTGATAACTGTGGGACAAAAGTGACCCAAATTCATATCAATAGCTTGGACACAAATGACTCAAATCTAATCACCTAAAATGAGATTTGTTTTAAGTTGTTGAAAATAAATAAAATAATAGTTGGCACAAAGGGTGCAATAAGAGGTTCGACCCTCAACAAAAAGTAAAAGTAAGGTTTGAATATGAAAATCAGTGTTAAAGGACTGTTAATCGCTAGCTCCCTACTACTTCCTTCAATGGCTATGGCAAACGACTGCTCTAGCCGTGGTGTGTTAGACGATCGATACTGTGATGAAAACCAAGATTTAGTGGCAGACTCGCCTAAAAATCCAGATGAGTGGAACGATCCGAGTACGCTCGTGTTTACCTACACTCCTGTAGAAGACCCAGCCTTGTATAAAGATGCATTTGCTGATTTCCAAGCGCACCTAAGTAAGATCACAGGTAAGCGCGTGATTTACTACACCGTGCACTCAAACTCTGCACAAGTGGAAGCGATGCGCTCTGGTCGTCTGCACGTTGCAGGTTTCTCGACAGGTCCAACCGGCTACGCGGTTAACCTAGCGGGTTATGTACCAATCGCGGTGAAAGGTGATGAGTCAGGCTTCCAAGGTTACAACCTAATCACTATCGTGCGTAAAGACAGCGGCATCAAGACGATGGCTGATCTGAAAGGCAAAAAGGTTGCGCATACTTCTGCGTCATCAAACTCTGGCAACCTTGCACCACGTGCACTTTTCCCTGCAAAAGGCTTAGTACCAGACCAAGACTACAAGGTGCTTTACTCGGGTAAGCATGACCAATCTATTTTGGGTGTATACAACGGAGACTACGATGCAGCACCTGTCGCCTCTGATGTTTACGACCGCATGGTTGCAGCAGGACGTGTAGATGCGTCTGAGCTTAAAATTATCTACCGCAGTCCACGTTTCCCAACATCAGCATTTGGCTACGCTTACAACCTGAAACCAGAGCTTGTTGACAAGATCAACGAAGCGTTCTTTAGCTACCGCTTTACACCAGAAATGAGCGCTGCATTCAAAGGCGCCGACCGTTTCTCTCCTATCTCTTACAAAGAAGAGTGGGGTGTGATTCGTGACATTGCTCATGCAACCGGTACTGCTTACACCAAAGCGGGTCTGAAAAAGCTTGCGGAAAAAGATGCGGCGAAACGCGCGAAGAAAAAAGCAGCTGAGCTCGCGAAACAAGCAAACAGTCAGTAACTCCTCTCTAATACCCTTTTCACTTATTCACTGAATAAGTTGTTTTAAGTCGATGCCCTCACGGGTAGGGCATCGCTCATTTTAAATTTGCACAAGGAAACGCAGTATGGCCGTAGCTAGCTATGACGGAATTAAGATCAACGACCTGTATCACGAATACGTAGCAGGAAAGCCGATCCTTAAAGGAATTAACATTGATATCGATGAACCAGGGATCATCGCCATCATTGGCCCATCAGGTACGGGTAAAAGTACACTGCTTCGTTGTATCAACCGTCTAAATGATCCAAGTAAGGGTGAGATTATCTTTGATGGTTCTGACCTGACAAAACTGCAGGGACAAGCGCTGCGTAAACAGCGTCGCCACATCGGTATGGTTTTTCAAGAGTACAACTTAGTAGAGCGATTGACTGTTATTGAGAACGTATTGAGTGGCCGCTTAGGCTACATGACGGCTTGGAATGCGTGGCGTCGTAACTACTCTTCACAAGACCTTGCAAAAGCCTTCGAACTACTAGAATTTGTTGGCCTTCAAGACTTCGCTAATCAGCGTGCAGACAGCTTATCTGGCGGTCAAAGACAGCGTGTGGGTATTGCTCGTGCTGTTATGCAAGACCCATACATCTTATTGGCTGATGAACCAACGTCATCTCTTGACCCTAAAACAGCGGTAGAAATCATGGAGTTGATGGAAACCTTCGCACAGCAGAAAAACATCCCGGTACTAGTCAACATTCACGATGTGAGCCTAGCGAAGCGTTATGCGAAACGCATCATAGGTATGTGTAACGGTAAGGTGCATTACGATGGCAGCCCTGAAGGTATCTCAGAAGATGACCTTAAGATCATCTACGGAGGTGAGTCATGGCTGGATTAACCACAAACTCATCGACATCGCAGACTCAATATCAGAATCCGTTTAAGGCATCGTGGACAAACCGTGCGATTGTGGTGGCGATCGTCGCTTACCTTTTCTATAGCTTTTCGACCTTGGGTTTGACCTTTGACCGACTAATTATCGGTTTTGGCGAAAGTGAGCGTTTACTATCGCGCATGTTTCCGCCCGATTTTTCACGCACAAACTTACTGTTAAGTGGTTTGGCGGAGAGCTTGCAGATCGCGATTATTTCGAGCTTCTTCGGCATCGTTATCTCTCTATTCTTGGGCTTGTTAGCTGCGAGAAACATGATGCCATCGATTGTATCAACGCCAATTCGAGGCTTTATCGCGCTATGTCGCTCTTTCCACCCAGTAATCATTGCGATTCTATTCGTAAAAGCCGTGGGTTTCGGCGCATTGGCAGGGATCCTAACTCTCGTGTTCGCTTCAATTGGCTTCATTGCCAAGTTGTTTGCAGAAGCGATTGAAGAGATCTCTTTCAAACCAGTCGAAGCTATTAAAGCGACTGGGGCAAGCTTTGTGAGTGTGATTCTATACGCGGTAATGCCGCAAGTGTTCACTCGCTTTATCGGCTTTGCTAGCTACCAGCTCGACTCGAATTTACGTAACTCGACCATGGTTGGCATCGTTGGTGCGGGTGGTTTGGGTGGGACACTGTTCTCGGCATTCCAGCGCTTCGATTACGATTTTGTCGCGGCTATTTTGATCACCATTATCGCTTTGATTCTTGTAGGTGAGTTTCTTTCCAACATCGTTAGGAGAATTTTCTGATGACAACAGCATCTATTGATAGAGAGTGGCAGCGATTTACTCCTAATGAACGCATCGCTCGATTTGCCATTTATCTGAGTTTGGTGAGCGCGATTGTGTGGTCTTGGCAAACCGTGGAAGTGATTCCTGAGTTTTTGTATGACGCGCCTGCGCAGTTTGCGGATATGTTTCAACGGATGCTACCGATGGATTATGGGTTTTATCCAACGACCATTCATGATGCGATGATCGAGACGCTGCACATCGCAACGCTCGGCACACTGTTTACTCTTATTTTTGCGATACCTTTAGCGCTGTTGAATGCGCCAAATATTACGCCAAACAAAAGCTTGAATTGGATTGCTCAGTTCTTTCTAGTGTCTTCACGCTCAGTGAACTCATTAGTTTGGGCTCTGCTATTCATCGCCCTGTTTGGCCCCGGTGTTCTTGCAGGCATTATGGCAATTGCCGTCCGCAGTGTAGGCTTTGTAGGGAAGCTGTTAGCGGAAGCCATTGCCGAAGTGAACATGGGGCCAATTGAAGCCTTACGTGCGACTGGTGCGTCTTGGATGAGTGTTCTATTAAAAGGCTATTGGCCACAAGTCATGCCCGCTTTCTACTCGATTGTTCTGTTCCGTTGGGATATTAACGTTCGTGAATCTGCCGTGCTTGGCTTGGTAGGTGCGGGTGGTATCGGTGTGGTACTGAATGATGCTCAAAACTTGTTTGAGTGGCAGAAGGTATCAATGGTACTGGTGAGTATTTTTGCGGTCGTGATTATCGCGGAAGCCGTCGTGATTCATATTCGTAACAAACTGATCTAATAACGTATTCCCTAACGTAAAACTGTGTGATTGAGAGCTTTTGTCTAGCAATATTAAGCTCAAACGACCCTAGGAGTCTCGGTCTTCCTAGGGTCGTTTTTTTAGATTCATTTTCAGCGTTTTGTCCGTCCTGCTAGCTTTGTTCGAGTGCGATAAGCTTTGTTCTGGTGAGATAAGCTTTAATGCAAGCGGCTATCCTGATGACTGGTATTAGAATACGCAGTGCTTAGCAAAGTCTCCGGCTTCGTTTGCAGTCCAGTCGCCTTTTGGTTTCTCTTTCATATCGGTACACCAAGCTTCACTGCCGACCTCTGTACAGGCCATCAGTTGGCTTGCTAAGAAAAGTACCAGTGCGATCTTTTTCATAATAAACATCCTTTTATTGCATTGTTCCATAACGATAGTGGACTCCATACTACTTGCAATTTGTGATATCACCAACACTTTGTATGGTTTAAATTTTTGAGGCTATTTTCTTTCTCGATCAAAAAAGCCAGCACGTTGGCTGGCTCTTAATATTCTGTTTTCCTTATCCATTCACCTTATAAGATGAAAGAGTGCCGAGTTAAACTAGCTTCATCTCTTGAATGATGTCAGACGCGATTTCTGGCTTAGTGCTGGTCGGTTTAGCGTGAAGATCGGCTTTCAATTGCCCTTTTCTGTTACTCAGACCTGCTTCAAGTTTCTTGATTGCTGCGGTTACGGCAGGATACATAATATCGTCTGTCGCTTTGGCTGTTACACGCACACCTTCGTAATTTGTGAATACCTCAACTTGATGTTGGTTATGCTCTTTAGTGATGATGATGTCGCAGCTGATCAGTGATGGAAAGTGGTTAGCAATCTTATCGAACTTGCCTTCGATGTCTTTGCGTGAGTCGTCGTTAATTGATACGTGATGTGTTTGAACGTTTACTTTCATAAATCATACCTTTCCAATGACTGTGTCATTTAAACGTAGCAAACATCCGTTAGATTAACCAACAGCGGAAATACACATGTGTGATTGAGTTCAGTGTTATCAAATAATCTGTTGTTTGGCTCTTGAAACTCACCAAAACCGTGCGCATATTATGTCTCGTGATTTTGATACATGTTTAATTTTGCATCATGCCTGACGAATTACTCTAATTTGGTTCTCTGCCGCAGTAATTTATCCCTTCAAGCTAATTACTCCCAATATTAGTCACTTTTTATACAACTGCTTACTTTGCTCTTATTTCGAGCTCGAAAACCTTCAATCAATATCACAGCTCTTGATATTTCCCTCAGCAATCTGTTGACTCGTACTTTATGCGGTTTATCGTAGGCGCACTGTTCATTAAGGAGCTTCTGACTATGTCTATGCCGTTAAAACTTGCTGCACTCGCAGCTTCTATGTCCGTGTCATTTAATCTGTTTGCTGCCCCAGTAGAATTTCAAGCAATCCCTGAAATCATGCAAAAGTTTGAGACTGCTGAGTTGTACGTGAAAAAATCAGTCACCCTTGGTCGCTTACCTGCGGAGTCTGAAATTGGCGCGGATTTCCCGACTTATGTGTCAGACGGTAAGGGAGGTTATAGCTTGGAAACCAATAATGTCATGACAGATGGTGTTGTGATTGCAAGTATGCCTAAGCCGATTGTAGACGATGTTTATAATCAATGGTTGGTGCCAAAAGAGACTTGGGTAAGCAGTTATGGTGAACTGCCAACTTCAACCACAGAATTTAAGCCGTTCAAGCGTATTAAAACCATCAAAGCGATTAAAATTGATGCAGAGATGCTAAAGCTAATGGGCAGTGAAGATGGCACAACAGCGATCATCAAAGTGAGCTGGGATGATAAAGGCATGAAGGTGTATAAGGATGGTTTCCTAGCCGACTACGAATATGGAATCGCACCTCATGAAATGGCAGAGAATTATGAGTTGGTAAAGAGCGACGAATTGGTAGAGAGCGATGAACTAGCGCCGAAATAAAAGAGATTTCCTCTACTTTGAAGCCTCGCTCTAGCGGGGCTTTTTTGTATCGAGATAAAAGTTAGATGTATATCACATTTTATCCCATTTTACCGCTCGTTATGCTATTATGCGCCGCTTGTCTTTGTAATTGATAAATTACGCATTACTTACGCGGTCAATTCCGCCTTTATGGGTAATGTCCTCATTCAGTTTAGCTATCAGGCTGAACGTCTGCATTCTGCTCGGACGCAAGAAAGTAGCTCAGACTACTTCATTCATGTGCATTGAGAGCCCCATCTATCAAAGACCTTTATTAAACACTCCGCATTAGCGCTAACTTTGTTGGCGTGAAGGGTTTTGTTTTTCCAAAAAATAATCCTTGCTGCTAGGCGTTGCTAGTAGCTGACAAGTAAGGAGCTTATATGACATCTACGGTATCTTCATCCGTACCTGTATCTGCTGATGAAAAAGAGGTGAACCACCCGTTTTTATCTCTGGTCATCATGGTTATCGTTGCAGCGATTGCAACCTACTTTATCCCAGCAGGTGAATTTGAACGTGTAGTAATGAACGGTCGAACGGTCATAGACCCAGATAGCTATACACTACTTAGCAGTAACCCAACGACATTAGCCTCATTTTTCGAATCATTTTTTAAAGGCTTCAAGTCTGCCTCTGGCGTAATGGGCGTTGTAGTATTTGTGGGTGGTGCCTTCGGTATCATCAAGCATATGGGTTTACTCGATGCATCCGTTGTTGCTTTAACCAGTAAGTTGAAAAAGCAGGGTTTGTACGTGATCGCGCCAGTGATCATGAGCGCGATCTTTTTCAACGTGACCTTCACAGGTATGCGTGAGCTTGACGTTATCTTCATCTCATTGATGATCCCTATCTGTATCAAGCTTGGCTATGATGCGATTACGGCACTTGGCGTGGTTCTTTTGGCTAGCTGTGCAGGCTTTGCTGCAGCATTAGCGAACCCATTCTTTACCGGCATTGCACATACGATTGCAGAGCTGCCAATGTATTCAGGCATGTGGTACCGCTTTATTGTCGGTATGTTTATGCTCCTTACAGGTGCTTGGTATGTTTTGAACTACGCACGTAAGGTAAAGCAAGACCCAACCAAAGGGCTACTGCATGGTACGGGTTACCACTACGAGTCTAACGTTGAAGCGAAAACCCTAACCACGCGCGAAAAGCTGGCTGGTGTGGCGTTCCTAGGTGTGTTTGCTTATATGATTTACGGCACACTGACCATGGGCTTCGGTTTTACTGAAATCGCGGGTGCTTTTGTCGCAATGGCTATTATTCCGGGTTTGGTTGCTGGCCTTTCGCCGAATAAGATCTGTGAATATTGGACACGCGGCGTGAGCGATGTTCTTGTGGCTGTATTGATCATCTTCTTTGCTCGTTCGGTGTTGACGATCATGGAAGACGCTAAGATTGTCGATTCTATTATCTACTACCTAGCGCAAATCATCTCGGGTAGCTCGAAGCTGGTGGCGGCCGCAGGTATCTACTTTTCGCAAGCCGTGATCAACCTGTTCATCCCATCGGGCAGTGGTCAAGCGGTGATTACCATGCCAATCATTATTCCTCTAGCGGATATTGGTGAGGTAACACGCCAAGTGGCGGCGCTTGCCTCTCAATTGGGTGACGGTATTTCAAATTACATCTACCCAACCAACGGCGGCTTGCTGGCGGTACTGGCGATTGCAAAAGTACCTTACTCGAAGTGGGTTCGCTTTTTCCTACCGCTGTTCCTATTTTGGTCGGTGGGTGCTCTGATTTCTGTGGTTATTGCTCAGATGATTGAATTGGGGCCGTTTTAATCGGGTCTGATTTGATAGACAAAAGGCAGCTTAATCGCTGCCTTTTTCGTGTTTGAAGTACTTTGTTTACATTTTATGATCTAGTCAAAACGAAACGAGGAAGGCACTACAATTACACCCTCTTTTGAAATATGGAATCGCTCAGCATCGGCTTTACTATCGACGCCGATTACGGTTCCAGCGGGCACTTTAACGTGCTTGTCGATGATGCAGTTCTGAATGTGGCAGTTCTTACCAATCTCCACATTCTCAAACAGGATGCTATCGATAACAATGGCTGCATTCTCGACTTTCACCTTTGGAAAGAAGATAGAGTTCTGAGCAGACCCGCCTTCAATCACCACACCATTGGCAATCATTGAGTTGATAAAGATGCCTTGGTTGCCCTCGACAGAAGCTATGGTTCGAGCTGGGGGAAGCTGCGGTTCATAGGTTCGAATCGCCCAATCCGGTTGATAAAGGTCGATAGGGGATACTGGCTTAAGTAAATCCATGTTGGATTGGTAGTAGGAGTCAATTGTACCGACATCTCTCCAGTATGCGTCCTGGGTGACTCGACCCTCTTCGCTACCAAATTTATAGGCATAAACACTCTGATTGTTCACGAGTTTTGGGATGATATCTTTACCAAAGTCGTGGCTCGAATTTGGATCTTCCGCATCGTCTAATAGAGCTCGAGTCAGTACCTCTTTATCAAAGATGTAGATACCCATCGAAGCCATACTTCTCGTCGGCCTACCCGGAACACAGGCTGGGTATCTTGGTTTTTCGGTGAAGTTTTGAATCTGATGAGACTCATCAATCTCCATCACCCCAAATTCTTTCGCTTCATCAATCGACACTTCCATACACGCTACCGTTAGATCCGCTTCGGTCTGCTTGTGCTGCTTTAACATCGGCGCATAGTCCATGCGGTAGATGTGATCACCAGATAGCACCACAACGTGTTTCGCTTCACTGCGAGAGAGTAGGTACAAGTTTTGATAGATGGCATCAGCCGTGCCGCTGTACCAGCTGTCTCCGGTGCGCATTTGAGGGGGAACATTGGTGATGAACTCGCCAAGCTCTGGGTTGAGTACCGACCAGCCATCACGCAGGTGTTTCTGTAAAGAGTGGGACTTGTATTGAGTTAACACCAGTATTTGTCGCAAACCAGAATGTAAACAGTTTGCTAACGTGAAGTCGATGATTCGATATTTGCCACCAAACGGGACAGCGGGCTTGGCGCGGTTATCTGTAAGTGGGGAAAGCCGAGAACCTACGCCGCCTGCGAGGACGATAGTTAGAGTGTCTTGCATGTCAGAACCTCAATGTATTTATGATTATGCCAAGACTATTGCAAGCATTACGCCATATGTAAGTTGTTGAATTTTAGAGGTGAAAGCAGGTTGATAGGGTTTTGTGCACCAATACGGAACAGGTGATGGTAGCAAGGTGTGTTTTTGCACCAATATAGTGCACAAATCTAGCGAGCATAATTAATTAACAAAATGACGCACGGAAAAGTCGCATTACAAAAGTGTCAATAAATTGGGTGAATAGAGTGATCGAGGTTAAATAAATTTATATAAATACTCATAACTTTTCACAAATTGATTTCCATCAATAATGTGGGGTTATTGTGTGATACCTTGCACGCAAAATAAGAAATGATTACTGACTCATCAATAAGTAAGCCCTACAAAAGGAAATAATAATGAAAAAAACAGTATGTGGTATTGCGGTTCTTTCAGCCCTTATGTCTGCTAACGTTCTTGCTCACAGCGAAGGCGATTTCATCGTTCGTGCAGGCGCTGCAACGGTATCTCCAAACGATAGCAGTGGTGCAGTAGCTGGCAACTCAAGTATTGAATTTGGTGTTGATTCGGATACTCAACTTGGCCTAACGCTTGGTTACATGTTTACTGATAACATCAGCTTCGAAGTACTAGCAGCAACACCGTTCTCTCACAATATTTCTGCGACTGGTCTTGGTGAAATTGCTGATACTAAGCACCTTCCACCTACATTCATGGTTCAATACTACTTTGGTACTGCAGAGAGCGATTTCCGCCCATACGTGGGTGCGGGTATCAACTACACAGTATTCTTCGATGAAGGTTCTAAAATTGCTGGCCTAAGCGATGTATCTTTGGACGACTCTTGGGGCCTAGCAGCAAACGTGGGTATGGACTACATGATCAATGATGATTGGTTCCTAAACGCATCAGTTTGGTACGCAGACATTGGTACTACAGCGAAATACAACCTAGGTGGTACAAATTACTCTACTGACGTAGATATCGACCCATGGGTATTCATGATCGGTGGTGGTTACAAATTCTAATTTGACGCGCTTTTTAAGTCGTTATGATTAGTCCATCGCTTTAACTTTAAGCGCTCAAGCACCAGCCAGCTTGGGCGTTTTTTTGTTTGGTCGTTACTGAATAAATATATAACTGATCTATCAATGTAACCTTTTGGTAACCTTGCTGTCTGCGTTCTGTCATACAAGCCCTCTAGGATTGCGATTCTCGCTCATGGAGGATATATGAAAAAGCACGTGTCAAAACTCACTGGATTTAATCTCAATACCACTCAACTTTTCACTTCGGTCTCTGTTTCGCTTGCGCTGATGGGCTGTTCGCAATCAACCCCAAATCAAGATGCTGCCTTCTCGGCGCCTGCTTCTTTTGGTTATCAGTGCCAGACTCCGACGTCATCAACTTCGACTTCGGGTGAAGTGACAGGGCTTCGCCTTATCGGAACGTCAGTTGCCAATGCTCCTTTTGACACGTCTGCGGCTGAGATTGTGAGCTACGATGCGTGTACCGATAAGCTGTACGTTGTAAATGCACAAGCGAAAAAGGTTGATGTACTCGCTTTAGATGACAGTGGTAAGCCGACCAGCGAGGGTTCGATTGATCTACAGTCAGCTGCTCAGGCTTCTGGTATCAATATTGGCGCAGCAAATAGTGTCTCTACACACAACGGTTTAGTTGCGGTTGCTATTGAAAACGCGGACAAGCAGGCAAATGGCTTAGTCGCACTTTATCGCTCAGATACATTGGAACTTATCACTACGTACGGTACGGGCACTTTGCCGGATATGGTGAGCTTTTCAAAAGATGGTCGTTACATAGCAACCGCTAACGAAGGCGAACCGAACGCGGATTACACCATCGACCCTGAGGGTAGCGTGACACTTATCGATCTGCTCAACGGCCCACTAGATGCAGTGGTTACGCAGATTGATTTCAAAGACTTCAACCAAGGTCAAACGCGCCATGGCGAATTGAGTGACAAGGTTCGTATTTCTGCCCCGAATGCGACCGTAGCTCAAGACCTTGAGCCGGAATACCTGACTTTCTCTGACAACGGCAAGCTTTATGTTGCGCTGCAAGAGAACAACGCACTAGCTGCGATCGACGTTGAATCTGCAAGCGTTGATGCCATCTTCGGACTGGGCGGTAAGTCATGGGCTGAATTTGAGATTGATGCTTCTAATAAAGACAAGAAGCTCGGTCACTTCAAAAGCTATGAGATGCTAGAAGGTTTGTACATGCCCGACAGCATTGCGAGTTACAGCGTGAATGGTGAAACTTACACCCTGACCGCCAATGAAGGGGATGGTCGAGAATACGGCATCGATACGACACAAAAAAAGTGTGATGAGCTTGGTTATAAATGGGATGGTGATGACTACCAAAGCACTGCCGAGTATACGACTGAAGAAGACTTCTGTATCGCTTATGTCGATGAAGTTCGTGGTAAAAAGCTGGATGTTGCGGATGATCACCCATTGGCTGAAGCTCTTAAAGACAACAAACAACTGGCTCGTCTAAAAGTAATTAAGCCACAACAAACGTTGCAAGCTGATCAAAAAGTTCAAGCGTTTGGTTCTCGTTCATTCTCTATCTGGAATGAAGCTGGCGAGTTGGTGTTTGATAGCGGTGACGACTTTGCAAAAATCGTTTATCAACAACAACCAGAACATTTTAATAGTACCAATGACAACAACATGAGTGGCGATGATCGCAGTGACGATAAAGGTGTTGAGCCTGAAGCCATTGAAGTGGCTAACATCAATGGTAAGCACTATGCCTTTATCGGCCTAGAGCGTCATGGCGGTATTATGGTTTACGACGTTACCGAACCGAAAGCTAGCCGTTTCATTAGTTACCTTAACAATCGCGATTTCTCACAACCTGTATGTACCGAGGTTGATGAAGATGGGGATTGTGACAACGATACTTATAACTCTAAGGCTGGGGATTTAGGTCCTGAGTCTATCAAGTACTTCAGTCGTTCAGGCCAACATTTCATTGCAGTAGGTAACGAAGTGAGTGGTACAACATCGGTATTTCAAATCGAGTTTTAATCTCAAATTGTTATATTTGTTGAAAATAGAAGGGTGAGCTGAGGCTTGCCCTTTTTTATTGATAAGTGATCGATTTAACACTTGCTTCACATTTGCACTGTAATTTATTGCACAATATTCGGTCGCAGAGTAATGTTTTAAACGGTTCAAAAAACGATCGGTAAATAAAATCTGTAGCTAGGTTTAGATCTAATTACGGTTTAATAATCAAGGAGATGATTGTGCTTAAACGTAATTTATTAGTGGCTTTATTCGCGATTCTGCCTGCAATGGCAAGTGCCGAAAACTACTCAATCGGTACCGGTGGTCAAAGTGGTATCTACTATCCATTCGGCGGTGCGCTGGCTAAAGTTTGGTCTGAAAATGTGCCAGATGTGAATGCTAAAGCGGAAGTCACCGCAGCTTCAGTCGAGAATACGATTAAGGTAGTTCGTGGCGATATGATCGCAGGTATCGCTATGGGTAACGTTGTTCTGGATGCATACAACGGCGAGGGCAAGTTCCCGAAAAAAATGCCAGTGAAAACGCTGTTCGCTCTATACCCAAACCTAGTGCATACCATCACTCTTAAAGATTCGGGTATTGACTCTCTATCACAACTAAAAGGTAAGCGTGTTTCTCTAGGTGCGCCTGCAAGTGGCACGGCGGTAACGTCGGCAGCACTCCTTGAGTCAATGGGTATTGATGTTAAAAAAGACATCGATGCGGTTTACCTAAACTACTCAGAAACAACCAACGCATTGGCGAATGGTCAAATTGATGTTGGCTTTATCGTTGGTGGCCAAGGCGTAGGTGCGGTGACTCAGATTGCTCTGACTCATGACATTAAGGTGCTGTCTATCTCGGACGAAGAGAGCGCAAACTTCATGAAGCAGTACCCAGCTTACAGCGCTTATGACATCCCAGCGGGTGTTTACAATAAGGTTGACCCTGTATCAACGCTTAGCGTGTGGAATGTGTTGGTGGTTAACGCGAACATGAGCGATGACATGGCGTACAACCTAACTAAGGCTGCATTTGAGAACATTGGTGATATTCGTAAAGTGGTGAAAATGGCAGAAATGACAACACCAGAGAATGCATCTCGACTACAAGGCGTACCACTACACGCTGGTGCTCAAAAGTACCTAGATTCTGTTAGCAAGTAACTGAACTACCTCAGGGTAAGTGATCTCTCACTTACCCTTTTTTTATCAATTCGTTCTTATCCAGCAGGCATTAATATGGATATTACCCCTGATAATCAACACCCTTCTTCACAACCGCTTCCGTATGAAAAACTGGTTAATGTTATGGGCTACCTGACACTGGTTGTTGCGGTGGCATTGTCTGTTTTTCAAATTTGGCAGGGTGTTAGCTCAACCATTTCCGCGACCTATTTCAGACCTATCCACTTGTGTTGGGTGTTGGTATTGATCTTCCTTCACTATCCATTGATCGCTAATCGTGAGAACAAATTCTTTGTGGTCGGTAAGCTGATCGATGTCATCCTGTGTGGCGTGGTGGTATTTGCAGGATACCGCTTGTGGATCTTCGACTACAACGACATCAACCATCTATTCTATGGCCTTCAGTTTGCCGACATGTTTGCAGGTTGTACTTTGCTAGCATTGCTATTGGAAGGGTGTCGACGCACCGTAGGTTGGGTGATGGTGTTCATTGCGGCTCTGTTTCTTGCGTACAGTGCATTGGGCGATATGTTGCCAAGTGGTTTTGCGATTAAGGCATACAGCTTACAAGAGCTGATCCAGTTCCAGATTTATTCTGCGAATGGCGTATTTGGCTCGGCCCTCGGTATTGCAGCGACAACGGTATTCATCTTCGTGTTGTTTGGTGCTTTTCTTGAAGTCACGGGCGCGGGTAAGTTCTTTATCGATCTCGCATTCTCGATTGCAGGTAAATACCGTGGCGGCCCTGCGAAAGCAGCAGTATTGGCTTCGGCAGGTTTAGGTTCTATTTCAGGATCTGCGATTGCAAACACAGTGACGACTGGCTCTATCACTATTCCGATGATGAAGAAGCTTGGATATAAACCAGAGCAAGCCGCGGGTATTGAAGCTGCTGCCTCAACGGGTGGGCAGATCATGCCACCGATCATGGGGGCGGGTGCGTTCGTAATGGCGCAGTTTACCGGTGTGCCTTATAGCGAAATCATGATCGCCTCGATTGCACCGGCGATTCTCTACTTCTTCTGTACTCTGCTCTACGTTCACCTGATGGCGTGCAAACTGAATCTGCAAGCCGTGAGCAAAACCGAAGCTGTAATTGCAGTAATGAAAGATGGTGCGCACCACCTGATTCCACTCACTCTTATTACCGTGTTGCTTATGATGGCGTATTCACCACTGCTGGTGGGTGTTGCGGGTTGTAGTGCGATTCTCATGACGGCGGCACTTCGTAAGCACAGCCGTATCGGTTTGAAGAAGTTCATCGAAGGCATGAAGAATGGTGCGTTAATGGCGTTACCAATTTCTGCTGCTTGTGGTGCTGCTGGCATCATCGTTGGTGTGGTAGGGCAGACCGGTATCGGCTTGCAGTTCACTCAGTTTGTGATGGACTTTTCTGGCGGCTACATGCTTATCGCACTGGGCTTAATCAGTTTAGTAGCTTTAGTGCTCGGAATGGGTCTACCAGTTACGGCGGCATACATCGTACTTGCAGTTATGGCGGTACCAATGCTGACAGACTTTGGTTTGCCTCTGTTAACGGCTCACCTCATCGTATTCTGGTTGTCACAGACTTCTAACGTAACACCACCGATAGCACTTGCTGCCTTTGCTGGTGCAGGTGTTGCAAACGCGAATCCAATGAAGTCATCGGTAGAGGCGTTTAAGCTTGCCGGTGGTCTGTTCATCATCCCAATCATGATGGCATACACTAGTATCGTAAATCCGAACGATGGCATGCCAGCTCTGCTATTTTCTATCGTTCAAACGCTGACGATCATTGTCGCCATCGCTATTGCGATTGAGGGTTATCTGATTCGCTCACTGAACGTGGTTGAGCGCTTAGTGGCATTGCTTGCCATTCCACTGTTGCTCCTCAATCCATTCGGCTTAGGTCCTCTTGGTATCGTCATTATCATTGGCCTAATAGTGATTCAATGGCGCAGCCGCGAGGTCGCTCAACAAGCGTAACCTGTATTAACGCTATATAAATATGAGAAAGGGATCTGAATATTCAGATCCCTTTTTCAATGTCTGTTTATAAAGGCTGTTGTTTGTAAAATGCAGAATTAGATTAAATACAATCAGCTTTAGGTGTTAGATTTGAAAATAGAGTGATAAGCACTTAGGATAAAATTATCTAAGCAGGTTACTGTTTTTATTAAAGTTACTGTATCTGCATAATGAAGAATTAAATTAGTACAGATATTGGACAGGTGACCATGTTGAGAGTGTTTTTAGTAAGTTTGCTGATAGCTATAGGTTACCAAGCATTTTGGTACCTATGCAGAACGTTGGGTTTTGAATGGCACACAGTATGGAATCTACCTGGCTTTTTATTTGTGGCAGGTTCTATGCCTTGGTCGTTACCTGCAGTTAACAACATAATTGAGTTGAATCATTGGGTTGGACACACTGCACGCCATATTTTGGTCTTGGCTTTGGTTTGTATTGGCTTTGCAATCAATATAACAGGCTTATTTTTCTGTGTAACAAAAATCCGTAATCTAGTGAGTTCTAAATTTCGCCAAAGTACTTAGACTTTATTGTTTAAAGTTTGAGACTGTATAGATTAAAGGTTTTTCTAATCATAACTATCCATTTCTCTACTCTTTGATTTTGGGCTATTATTTTCTTGATAATACGAAGGATACGTATGACGGGGAAAATGGACATCTCTCTACCCAATGACTTCTTTGAATCGGTCTTGAATTCACTTCTTGAGCAAATCGCGATTATTGATGGCTCAGGAAGCATTGTGTTTGTTAATCAGAGTTGGAAAGATTTTGGTGCCGAGAACGATGGCGATAAAGAGATTATTTGGGAAGGCACCAATTATCTCGCTTGCTGTGGCTCATCAAGCGAGGATGGTGAACCGTCAGTCAAAACGGGGATCGAGAACGTGATCTCTGGAAAGATACCTAACTTCTTGCACGAATACCCTTGTCATAGCCCAGATACACAGCGATGGTTCTTAATGAGAGTCACGCCTTTAACCGAAAGCCACCTTCCTTACTTCGTCATTACCCATCAAAACATTACCGATAGAAAACAAGCTGAAATCATGGTGACGTTAGCGTCAGAGAAAGATCCGTTAACCGGTATTGCGAATCGCAGAAAGTTCGATTTGTTTGCGAACGAGCATTGGACAATTAACCTAAGAGACTCCACCCCAGTATCGATAATCATGATTGATATCGATTTGTTCAAAAAGATCAACGACACCTGTGGTCATACATTTGGTGATCAATGCTTGGTAAAAGTCGCGAACGTACTGGAACAGGCGTGCCGACGACCAACCGATTTGTGTGCGAGGTATGGCGGTGAGGAGTTCATTGTGTTCTTGGGGAATACCTCGCAGCAAGGTGCAAGAAAAGTGGCTGAGTGGATCATCTTTAATCTTCGTAATATGAAGTTGTTCGAAGACGTCGACATAGATATGCCGTACCTAAGCGTCAGTATTGGTATAACCACAAGTACCCCAGATGGTGATACTCGGTTACGTGATGTGATTCATGAAGCAGACGACTGTCTGTACCAAGCGAAACGCAACGGTAGAGACAGAATAGAGAGCAGTTCTGATGGAGACATAAAAACGTGTTTTCAACAAACAAACCGCAAATAAAAAGGGACCTGTAATCTATTTCTAGTTACAGGTCCCTTCTTTATTCAACGTCAATTATGACGTGATGTTTGTTGTCGCGTGAAGCTTATGGCTCTTGCTTAGTTGGTGCTAGAGCGATTTCACGGATACATACGTTTTGTGGTTGTTGGTAAGCGAATGATACTGCGCGAGCAATGTCGTCAGCTGCTAGTACGCCACCCATTTGCTCTTTCCACTCACCGTAACCATCTTTGATCTCTTGAGATGTTGTGTGAGAAAGAAGCTCAGTTTCCACCGCACCTGGTGCAATTGTTGTTACACGAACGTTTGCTGCAGCGACTTCTTCACGTACGTTTTCAGAGATAGCGTGTACAGCGAACTTAGTACCACAGTAAGCTGCGTGGTTAGGGAATGTTTTCTTACCCGCAATTGAGCTGATGTTGATGATTGTGCCGCTGTTACGCTCTTTCATTGGTGCAAGAACAGCTTGCATGCCGTTTAGAAGGCCAAGCACGTTCACATCGAACATACGTTTCCACTCAGATGCGTCTTGAGTATCGATTTGGCCTAGAAGCATTGCGCCAGCGTTGTTGATTAGTGCGTCAACAGGGCCGAACTTCTCTTCACCTTGTGCAATAGCAGCTTCAAATGATGCTTGGTCAGTTACGTCTACTTTTACTGCTAGAGAGTTTGGTAGGTTTAGCGCTTCAAGACGGTCAATACGACGAGCCAAAAGCAGCAGAGGGTGACCTTCATCGCTTAGACGACGAGCGATTGCTTCACCAATACCTGAACTAGCACCTGTGATTACGATTAGTTTTTTCATGTTTATTTCCTCTGTACCTTTATGTCGTCGTGTGACGACGTATTGTCTAAGTGCATTTGAAACAAGGCGTTATTGACGTGTTTCGTTGCGGTGGGGGTATATTAAGGAAAACAGCATTGTTGATATATAGCGCTTTACTTGAAACACTGTTGTCATACTGCAACAATAAAAGAATCTGTGTTCTGACTGAATCGCGACTATGCTCAATCAAATTAACCTGTCTGATATTCGTTCATTTGTTCTCATTGCACGCTTAGGCAATTTCACTAAAGCGGCAGAAGAGTTAGATGTCTCTCGTTCCCATGTCTCTCGCCAAGTAAGCAGCCTAGAAAAGCAGATGGGCGTGACCTTATTCATTCGTACTACTCGAACGCTGCGTCTAACTCATGCTGGTGAAGAGCTTTACCAACGCTGTGAGCAAGCCTTAGATAATATAGACCAAGCCTTGATTGCTGCTGTTGATGATGTTGAAGAAGTGCGTGGTGATATCAAAGTGAACTGCGTTGGTGGGTATCTTGGTGAGGTGATCATTGCCGACCTTGTGAATGAGTTCATGCAGCTTTATCCAGATATCAGTATCAGTTTAGATTTCAGTAGCCACCGTGTGGATCTTATTGAAGACGCCTTTGACATCGCCTTTCGCATGGGGAGCTTGGAAGATGCAGGCTTTATTGCCCGTAAGCTACTCGATATCGAAATGGGTACTCTTGCCAGCCCTGCCTACTTTGAACGCAAAGGTAAACCGGTTCACCCAAAAGAACTCACACAGCATGACTGTTTAACGGGCTCGGTTCGTAGATGGAGCTTTCAAGCTCTGGAAGACAGCAAGAAAACCGTAGATGTTCATGTGAATGGGCGTTTGCAGTGCAAGAATGGTCGAGTATTAGTTCAAGGGGCGATGGCGGGCAACGGCATTATTCGTGTGCCTACTATTTACTGTTTGGAAGAGCTGAACAACCAGCAGCTAGTTCAAGTGTTTGATGAGTGGGTTGTACCGAGCGTGGACTTTTCTGCAATCTATCATCGTGACCGCTACCAGCCGAGCCGAATCCGCACCTTTATAGATTTCGTTAAGAATCGTTTTGAAGAGATGTCGGTGAGCTAGGGATCACACCATCTATTTGAGGCTGCTGGCTGCCGTTTGCTAATAGATGGTTAGAATGCGCCAGCAGCATTGAGAACAGAGCTACATTTCATCTATTTCATTTTGTAGCTGTTCTAATTGCTCCAGAATAACTAAGAACTTCTCACCAAAAGGTGTGACTTGATATTCTACGCGCGGAGGTATCTCATTGAACATCTGCTTTTCTAGAATTCCAAACTCTACATTTCGCTTCAAACACTCATTGAGTACTTTAGTCGATAAGCCTTCGACAGAACGCACCATTTCACCCGGTCGATTGATGCCATTCGTCAGCAATTGATAAACCGTAAGCGACCATTTACAGCCATAGATGGTTTCTACCATGCGCGCCGAGCGTTCTGGAGCCGATTTTCTAGAAAAAAAGTTTTCCTGATTTTTCATAAAGATGTACCAAAAAGTACCTACCTAACCGATTTGTACTTACTATTCATAGTGTTAGTTCGAGGCCTAAGATTACCACGTTCACATGACTTAGGAGATAACAAAATGAACTTCACTAAAAAAGGTATTGCTGTCGTTATTGGTGGAACAAGTGGGATGGGCTTTGAAACAGCAAAGCAGCTTGCGGCTCAAAATATCCACGTGTTGGTGGTCGGAAACAACGCGACCAAGTTAGATAACGCGGTATCAGAGCTTAAAGCAATCGGTCATGCTTCAGGCTGGCAAGCTAACCTCTATGACGATGAAAGCACAGCTCGCCTTATCGAGCATTTAGCTTCGATAGAAGAAGGTATTGGTTATTTAGTCAATGCTGCGGGTTACTTTAACCCTCAGGCATTTGTCGATCACCAACCGTCAGATTACGACCAATACATGCAACTCAACAAAGCTACTTTCTTTATTACGCAAGCGGTCACTAAGAAGATGGTCCAGTCGGGTGGCGGTGGCGGCAATATTGTGAACGTTGGATCTATGTGGGCGAAACAAGCGATCAAAGCCACGCCATCTTCCGCTTACTCAATGGCGAAAGCGGGTTTGCATTCGTTAACACAACACATGGCGATGGAGCTCGCTGAACATAATATCCGAGTGAATGCGGTATCACCTGCTGTGGTTAAAACGCCTATCTACGAATCATTTATTATCCCAGAAGAGGTGGATGAGGCACTTGAAGGCTTCAATGAGTTCCACCCAATTGGTCGAGTAGGTTTACCACAGGACATCGCTAACAGCATTTCATTCTTGTTGTCTGACAGTTCCGATTGGGTAACTGGAGCGATTTGGGATGTCGATGGCGGCGTGATTGCAGGGCGTAACTGATAGGGCGAATTTTTAGAGGTGGCGATATACCGAACAAAATCGGAAATGGCCACCTCTTCAGTTATTCGCGTACAATGAAAGCAGTTAAATAAATCGCTACAAAACAATAATAACGATAGCAAGAGTAAGGTCACCATCATGTTAAACATGGATTTTTCGAAACGGTTAGTGATTGAAACTGACCCTATGGAATGGGTAGCAAGCCCTGCCAAAGGCGTGTGGCGAAAGCCACTAGAGCGCGAAGCCAAAGAGTCGGGCCACACGACCAGTGTGGTTAAGTACGATCCTGAATCCTCTTTTTCTGAACACCCTCACCCCAAAGGTGAAGAGATCTTTGTGTTAGAAGGTGTATTCTCCGATGAAACTGGAGACTTCCCCGCAGGCACCTATATTCGTAACCCTCCTGGTAGTGCTCACTCTCCATCAAGCAAGAATGGCTGCACGATTTTGGTCAAATTAAATCAGTTCGACGATAGGGATTTGGCTCAGGTGAGAGTCGATACCAACCATACCGAGTGGTTACCGGGTATTGGTGGCTTGCAAGTAATGCCGCTGCACGAGTTTGAACATGAGCATGTCGCTTTGGTTAAGTGGCCTGTTGGTGAACGCTTTCAGCCGCACCGTCATTTTGGCGGCGAAGAGATCTTCGTGCTATCTGGGACTTTTCAAGATGAGCATGGCGTATATCCAAAACATACTTGGATGCGCAGCCCACACATGAGTGAGCACTTTCCATTTGTAGAAGAAGAGACAGTGATTTTGGTTAAAACAGGCCATCTTCCTCTGTAAGTATTGTTCTATAAAGACTCTTTGCTAGAGCAGATACAAAGATTCCCGCTTGATACTGTTAGATGAGTAACAAGCGGGAGTTAGGCAAGGTTAGGCTTTGAGTATTTACAACCAATAGGCTTTAGTAAGCGACACCGATTCTTTTATTGATGTGTTCGCCGCCTTCAAGAACATCAAGCATCGCAATAGCGTAATCTGATACTGAAATCTTGCTGTTGCCTTCTGCATCCGTTAGCAGTTGATCACCACCAATGCGATATTGAGATGTTGTTTCACCTGGGAAAATCTCCGCAGCTGGGCTCACAAAAGTCCACTGTACATCGCTGTTTGATTCTTTGAATACTTCCAGCGCTTCACCTTGAGCGAGAGCTTCCGCTTTGTACTCTTCAGGGAAGTCCGGCACCGTAACTAAAGTAACGTTTGGTGCAACTTCCAACGAGCCTGCGCCGCCGACCCACATTAAACGACGACCGCTCGGCAACTCTGATAGTAGTTTTTCTGCACTCTGTTTTACCAACTCATGGTTACCAAGTGCACGCCCGCCAATTGAGGCAATCACCACATCAACATCAGACGTCACATCGTTGATTTTCGCTTGTGGATCTTGCAGATCGAAAGTACGCGCTTCGATGCCTTGCTGTTCCACTTTGCTTGTATCTCTCGCAATCGCGACAACTTCATGACCACGTGATGCGGCTTCTTGAGCTATGTGGCTACCAATCCAACCTGTTGCGCCTAATACTGCAATTTTCATAATGATTCTCCGTTAATTAATTCTGTGTTTCGACAACCATTGCAGTCTAATAGCTTGCTTAGATGTGATAAATATCGCCAGTTGATGTAGATTGTATCTATATAGGTTACTAATTGGCTCAAGTTCAGTGAAATGAGGTACGAGGGAGTTCACATTGGATAGATTAAATGCGATGCGCAGTTTTGTAGAAGTTGCAAACTGTTCGAGTTTTACTCAAGCCGCTGACCACTTGGGTATGAGTCGGCTTCAGGTTTCGAGGCATGTTCAAGAGATTGAAAACTGGTTGAAACAAAGACTATTACACCGAACGACTCGCAAAGTCAGTTTAACCACAGTGGGCGAGGCGGCGTTGATTCGATGTGAGCGCATCCTACACGAAGCTGCTGAGTTGGAGGTCAGTGCGCTTAATATGACAGATCAATTGTCGGGCGTGATTCGGATATCGGCTCCGATTGCACTGACTCAACATCTACTGCTTGATGTGGTCGAAGCCTTCACAGAACTTCATCCACAGGTGACGATTGAGTTGTTCGCTTCAGATCGCTTTACACAGCTGGTGGATGAGCGGATTGATATCGCGCTTCGTTACACTGACTCCCCAGACGAGAGCCTCATCGCGCGTAAGTTGATGAAGATTGATTCGGTGATATGTGCCGCGCCTAGTTATCTTGAGCTGAACGCACCGATTGAAACCATATCAGATCTTAAAGACCACAACTGCTTTCGTCACTTAGACGTGTCAAAGTGGCAGTTTGTAAAAGACAATCAGCAGCATTCGGTTGATGTATCAGGAACGATCACAGCTAACGATGTTGGGGTCTTGGTTCAAGCCACTTGTCGTGGTAAAGGGATCGCAAGGTTACCATGTGACATCGCCAACCCAATAATTGAACGGGGTCAACTGGTTCCGATTTTGACTGAGTATGTGGTACCAACAAGTACCTTGTGGGCTGTGTATCTTTCGCGAAGCTACCAACTGCCAGTGGTGCGTCAGTTCATTGATTTTGTGGCCGACACCTGGTCGCAGGACATTGCTCGACCGAGTTAGTTTGCCGTCATGCTCGTTAATCTGCTCTGCACATGGATCACTCTACAAAAACAAAAATCCGATACCAAAAGTGATATCGGATACGAACTCAATGTGGGGAGTTCTATAGGACGACGACTTTGAATGTGCTGCCTTTACACGGAACCGTGTACACCTTGATGGTCGTCTGCCAGCCTCAATGAAATCTCTGGAAGAGGTAGATAAAGCGTCTCAGTCATTCGAGACAAGATCTGGTCATACACTTGCGCGATAATGGTGGATATGTCGCTGGTTAACTCATACATAGCTGTGGCTGTGATCACGCGTTGCTCGCTGTCATGTATATCAGCAAGTGTCTGTAAAGCACGTGCTCCCGTTGGAGAGCCTAAGCTCAAAGGACAGATCAGCGCCAAGCGGTTTAAGTGTCTATGAATTTGATCGGCGTAGAACTTAGCACGTAGAAACTCATCTTGTTTATCCATATCAGGAATACACATTCTTAGCTTAGTGAGTGTCTCCATGGCATCCAAAACCTGTAGCCACTCCATGTGGTAATCATCAACCAGTTCAGTCTGCTCCGATTCCGTCAACCAAGTGATCATTAATTCATCCATCAACAACATATTGTGACGAATGGTTTTTCCATGAATGAACTGGTTTCGTACCAAGCTTCGAGTTTGCCAATCGTTATGCATCGCCTTAATTTTGAGCTGATAAATACGGTACATCGGGCGCCCATCAAATGGACTTTTTTGGATGAGCCTGTTTGATGCGGTGATCATGGATTGATACAGAGTGTTTACTCGTTGTACCGATTCAGTCGATAGCTTACAGGTCAGCGCATAATGAGTCGCCGCGCGGTGTTTTCTCGAAAGCTGCAACAGTTCTCGAAGCAAGACTAAGGTTTCGAATTTTTGATCGTTTGATTTTTGGCGTTTCTGTGAGTAGTGAAACAGAGCATAAACTGAAGCCAAAACCACGATAGTTGAAATAAGCATAAACATAACGCACTCCTTGTATGTGAATACCTCCTTAGTGGTATGCGCTAAGCGTGCCAAAATAGAAAGTTATTAATATTCAATAACTTAAGTTTTGGTGCGTATGCGGGGTTGTCTAACTTGGTGCAATTTAGCCCTAAAATAGGGAGAGTTTGATGAGATATATTTGGATATCAATGAAATAGGTGGTCGTTATAAACGAAAAAGCCCCACTCACAGAGCAGGGCTTGAATTGAACTTTAACGTGTTGTTTCGTTTATGCCAGTTTTAGGTCGAACTGGTTACGGTAAGCAACCATGTCTTCGATAGTCAATACAGGCATGTTGTGCAGTTTGCCAAAAGCAACGATCTCTGGCGCTTTCGCCATTGTGCCGTCTGGGTTAGTCACTTCACATAGTACGCCTGCAGAAGGCAGACCAGCCATTTGCATCAGGTCAACGGTACCTTCAGTGTGACCACGACGAGCCAAGACACCACCTTTACGAGCGCGCAGTGGGAATACGTGACCTGGGCGCGCTAAGTCACTTGGTTTTGCACTTGGGTTAGCGGCAGTTTTGATCGTGGTTACGCGGTCAGCTGCAGAAACGCCAGTAGTTACACCTACTTTCGCTTCGATAGTCACTGTGAAAGCGGTCTGGTTAGCGCTGTTGTTATCAACAACCATTGGCGGTAGGTCAAGTTGGTTTGCTTGTTCATCAGTTAGGCACAAGCAAACAATGCCGCTACATTCGCGGATCATCAGCGCCATCTGCTCATTGGTTAGGTGTTCTACTGAGTAGATGATGTCGCCTTCGTTTTCACGATCTTCATCGTCAAGTAGAAGTACGCCGCGACCTTCGCGTAGTGCTTGTAGTGCGTTTTCAACACGCTCAATTGGTTCGCCAAATTCGGCCAAAATTGAAGACTGATTCATGGTTTAACTCCTAAAATATCACCAGAATCAGGGCTTGTATGAGGGATGACAACCAAACGACGTCGCGAGCTATCACCAATACCAATCGTAGTAAATAATTGCTCACCCTAGCTTGTTAAAATGCTCGATAACTGCGTTAGAATTTTTGATTGTAGAATAACTACTTATCGAAACTCTCTGTTGAAAAAAGCTGCCTTGTTCTCAAGCCTTTTTCCTGCGCAATTTTTGATCACTTAATTACTGTGATTGGTATAAGACAGATCGTCGTTCGCATGGTTTTATCAAAAACGAAATGCACCAACTCAATAGTATGAGTGGTGTGTTTCCATTCTCTCTCATCCGGACTATAACCGTCGGCTCTGGCATCTCACCAGATCTGCTGACCTCGACGAATCGAGCGCTCGCGGGCTTATCTATAGTTTTGCTACGTACATAGTGTTACTAAGGACATACCGCCGGTGGGGAATTTCGCCCCGCCCTGAGAATAAAAAATAAATTTGATTGGCTTTTGAGCTTGGTTTCAAAAGCACAGGAATGGTAATCCTTTCATGGGCATATGAAAAGGATAGTCCGCAAACTTTACGCAATTAGCGAACAGTTTGCTGATTAATTACCCGTTTTCACGACATAAGTGTGTTCTACTGCAAAATTGATCACAGAGTAAATCACAGGATAAATAGGTAATAACGGCTATGTTTGCGGGGAAAAGAGATAATGGTTAAAAGCGTGTAGTTAATTGCATTCGGTGTGAATGTGGATGAGTGGAATAATACGCCCAAGACATTGAATTTAGGCCATTTATAGAAATATCACAGCTTACTAAGCTTTCTGACAAAAATTTGATATTGAGGGTGATAAGGTGAGCTAGCATTCGATTTTTTCAACGTTAGCCTACTTCTATGAAACTCATCTTCTCCAATAAATCCAAGGGCTTATTACTTCTCGCTCTGAGCCTATATTGTCTATTGCCATTCTTTTTATTTGGTTCTGATTTTAACTTCTCGAACAAGGTAGATGAGTTTGTCGGTGCGCTGATCACTTATGTTACGTATTCTGCAGGTAGTCAGGGATTCCTTATCACTTTGCTAGTGCTCGGTATTATGCTCTTGAGACTGCGTTTACCCGCTTCTAAGTTGGTCAGTGTTGGAGTTCAAATGGTGTTCTTGCTTGGTTTGAGCTTTGCCGCCAAGACTTACCTTAAACACGTGACCGAGAGTCCAAGGCCCTATGCTGTGTATTTAGCGGAGCAACAGGTCGTTGATTTACCAGAAGCATTTTATGAGTTGCCACTGCTCGCTAAGAATGACGCGATCGTGCAGATGTCGAGCGTGGTCAGTGATTGGCGAACGATTCATTGGCTCGGCGAAACAGACTATTCATTTCCTTCTGGGCATATGATCTTTGTTGGTATTTGCGTGGCGTTTTTTGGTGGTTTATTTTGGCAGGCGCGCAAGTTTATGTGGGTAGGTGCGTTGTTAATTTGGGCTGGAGGCGTGGCATATAGTCGCGTTTGGTTGGGTATGCATAGGCCAATTGATTTAGCAGCCTCGATTGCTTTTGCAGGTTTACTATATGGCTTAGTACCCGTGATATCAGCGAACAAGATAGAGCCCTATCTTCCAAGTTGGTTTAAGTCATTTAGGGCATTTGGTTAGCTGAAAGCGGTGAAAGTTCAGTGATGAAGTCAGTTGTGATTCATCACTGATTCAAGCCAAGTTCAGCCTGTTTCTTCTTAGTTAGCCCGAGAGAGACAATCTTATGTGACTGAACGAGATAATATTTGAGCTCTTCGATATCGAGCTGAGTGTCAGTACACTGGATCCATTTCATCCCGCGAGAAGCAAAGTAGGGCGCAGGTCGATAACCGGGGGCGTCTTTTAAGAAGTCATAATTTTGATTAGAGGCTTTAAAAATACAAGCAGGCTGATCATCTGGACCCCATCCACCAATCGCAAACACCTTTCCACCCACTTTCCAAACATGAGAATTGTTCCACTGCATCACATACGTGGTCGCGGGTAACGCTTTGCAGAATTCATTAAATTGTTCGTAATTCATTGAGTCATCCTTTCCTAAGATCTGCTTTCATTATTGTCATCGACGCTTTGCCGTTCGACAAGTTAACCCGCTAATCCTTGCCATATTGCTGTGACTCCACTAATTGAGCAGAGCAAAAGTGCCCCGATTCGAATTTGTTCTTTAGGCAGAGTTTGTGTAGTCATCAACGCCAGTTTATAGCCTAACCAAGCTGCTGGGAGCAGTGGTAAGGTAATAACCAAATGATGCAACGTAAAAAAGCCAATTGGGATCTGAACAACCAGCGAGATAATTGAGCTGAATACGAAGAAGGCAGACAGATTACCACGCAGTTGATTGGCATCTTGGTGTTGCAGCAATAGCGCCATTGGGGGACCACCAATGCCTGAACTGGTACCAAAGAAGCCAGAGAAGAATCCTGCAATGCCCATTTTCGCTGGTGTCGGCTCTAATCTGAATGGAAGTAGGCTCACGATGACAGCAAACACAACCAGCAGGCCTAGCCATAAAGATAAGACACTGGTTGATACCATCACCAACAGTGCACCGCCTGCGAGTGAACCCGGAATTCGACCTAGCAGCGCCACCTTGAGACCACCAATCGAAATATTGCTACGGTGCTTCATGGCATTGAAGATAGAGATAAACAAACCGACTAAACAGATTGGGGCAGGGACATAATCTGGTGAAACAAGAAATAGTAACGGAGCCGCGACAATAGCTAAGCCAAAACCGATAGCGGTTTGAACGAAAGAGCCAACAAAAATGAGTGCCATTGCGATAATGACTGTCTGATCGAACAGTTCCATGTGCTATCAATCTGCGAATTGGATAAGAAGATAAATACTATAAATTAAAATAGCGTTGCCTGTCCCATATGTCGGCAAAATTTCTGTTAAAAGAGTAGCTTGTTGAGACGGATAGAAAAACGGCCACTCACTAAGAGCAGCCGTTTACTTTCATTAAGCCATTGCCAACTTAAGACGTTCAATTGGCTTATCATTAATTGGTAAATGGATAAGCGCAGCAGCAAAAGCTAGCACGACTGTCGACCACCAAATTGGTTCGTATGAGCCGTAATAATCGTAAATTCGACCGCCAACCCAAGCGCCCAAGAAGCTGCCGACTTGGTGAGTGAAAAATACCAAACCATACAGAGTCGATAGGTAACGCGCACCGAAGATCTGTCTTACTAGACCTGAGGTAAGTGGCACTGTACCCAACCAACAGAAACCAATCGCAGCACCAAAAATCGCTGCTGTAGATTCTGTTACTGGCAGAGTCACAAATGCGCCAATAACTACTGTTCGCACTAGATAAAGAGCCGACATCACATGACGCTTGCTGAATTTATCGCCCATCACGCCCCAGAAGTAAGAGCCGAAGATGTTAAAAATACCGACATACGCAAGAGCCATAGCTGCGCTACTAGCGGGTAGATCTTTGTCCGCCAAGTAACTTGGTAAGTGAGTTGCAATAAACATCACGTGGAAACCACAAACAAAGAAGCCCGCGTGGATAAGCCAGTATCCTTTGTGCGCAAAGGCTTCAGACAATGCTTGTTTCAGTGTCTGTGAGTTTTCTGCATTAGCAGTTTGTGTTTTTGCTGCGTTTTTCGACTTAGGAGCCCGCATGAACAGAGCAAACGAAATCATTAAGCAGCATAGTAATGCGAATACTTGCATTGCCGACTGCCAATCAAACTCGTTAAGCATGTACTGCGCACCGGGAATCACTGCGAACATACCAAATGAACCTGCAGCGGTTGTTAAACCAAAGGCTTTTGCAGCGTGTTCCGCAGGGACGACTTTTGCGACAGCACCAAGAACAATCACATAACTTGTAGCACTCAAACCTAGACCGATCAGCGCACCTAGAGAGATGTATAGCATGCTCGATTCGGTAGAGATGGAAGTAAGAACCAGACCTACGCCATAAGCACATGCGCCCGCGATGATAATGCGTCGAGCGCCCCATTTGTCGGCAGCCATACCAACAAACGGCTGAAAAACACCAAACAACAGGTTTTGCAGTGCGATCGCAAAGCTAAAGAACTCACGACCCGTGTTGAAGTGCTCGGAAATAGGCATCATGAAAATGCCGAACGATTGTCTGATCCCTAGACTGATGATTAATGTGCCGATCCCAAGCCATACCAGTAAGGGAAAGCGGAAAATACTCATTCTAATACTCTTAAATTAATGATGATGTGAGTGATGTGCAGACATGTCATGTTCACCCATGTCGTGGTGGTGTTCGTGCCCAGAATGCTCATGCGCAGACTGCTGGTGGCACCCACTGCTTACAGCGTGCTGAGCCAAAAGATCGATCAATGGTTGGCTATGATGAACCACCACTAAACTGATGACCAAAAACAGAGTCATTCTGGCTAGCTGGGCAAAAAGAGATTGTGAAAACATAAGGGTTTTACATGCGCTCAATGTTGTAAGAAGGCGCGCATCTTAAAGAGAGTCTGCACATGAGACAAATGACGATTTGTGATTCAATCTATGCGTTTTGTGCATAGATGAGAGAACGATAAATTTGCTTAGTGAAGTCGAGTCTTTAAGCCTGTCGGCTTGTTACATAGAGTGATATATAACGCTTTGTAATCAATGGCTATTTATTGGGTTGTAAACAAAACAATACGATTTGAGTTACATCGATCACACTCTATAAACTCGACATATTCCTTAAAAATCGTGACCCTAGTGCCGAAATCGCTTCAGGATGAGCGAGAAAAGTTTCGGAATTTAAGGGAGAGTCATCCAAATGGACAAAGATCATAACCTCAGAGAGAACCTACTTGCATTAACCCTAGGTAGTGCATTGGTGTCGCTCGGTGTTATCTTTTTCAATCAAGTAGGGTTGCTGACTGGTGGTACTGCAGGGTTAGCTATCTTCATTACCAAGATCACAGAGCTTAGCTTTGGTCAGGTTTTCTTCGCGCTTAACTTACCTTTTTATATTTTATCTGTTACCCGTATGGGCTGGCGCTTTACGATCAATACCTTTATTGCTGTATCTATCGTTTCGTTCGCAGTTGATCATCTGTATCACGTTATTCAGATTGCAGAGATCAACAAGGTGTACGCAGCCATGCTTGGTGGCGGACTCATCGGTACAGGTATGCTGGTCATCTTTAGGCATAAGATGAGCCTAGGTGGCTTCAATATCTTGGCGTTGTACCTTCAAGAACGTTTTGGTATTCGCGCAGGTAAGGTTCAAATGGGATTGGACTGTACTATTGTTATCCTGTCATTGTTTATCGTCGACATTTCTTTGATTCTTCTGTCGGTAGTAGGTGCGGTGGTTACTAATCTGATTTTGGCTATGAATCATAAGCCGGGTCGCTACCAACCAGCGGCGCCACAGCCTGCAAGCAGTAATTAAACTGAATGCCTCAAACAGAAAAAGCCAGCGAGATTGCTGGCTTTTTCGTTTTCTACGTCTTGTTCTTAGGTGTATCTATACGTTGAATTAGAATTGTGATTAACACTTTCCACAACTGCTGTCTGGTTTTAGGTCACAGTCAATAACACTACCATGCTTATCTAAAGATAGGTGACAGCACTCTTCAAACAACTTCTTAAGTTCTTCTCGGCTTCTCTGCACTTGCGACTTAATGGTCGAATAGCTCTTGTTTTGGCTTAGAGCGAGCTCTTTCTGACTTTGTCCCTCAATATCGACCGCAAGCAGAAGTGATGCATTTTTCTCCGGAAGTGCTTGAATAAAGGGTTCAATGCACTGCGCTAGTTGCTGCTTAAATTCAGAGTTCTGATCAAGCTCTGCAAACCATAGTTCTTCCGCATCTATGTTGCTGTCACGTTGATCGCGAGCACGCTTGCGATAGAAATCAATGATGGTGCGATTTGCTAACTGAAACAGCCAAGCCTTGATACTGTCGGACTCTTTTACTGTCTCCAGGTTCTGGTATGTTTTCAGCAAGATCTCCTGCAGTAGATCATCCACATCATCTGGCTGGCTGACTTTTGAATGCAAGAAAGCCTTCAGCGCCTGTTGATACTCAGCCCAAACTTGTTCGAGACTCAGGCTCGCGACACTAGCACTGGTCATTGGCGCAACACTCATCTTTTAAGAAGTCGATAACACCATCAAGGCATTCATACTCTGCGACACAGAAAAGTGTGCGTCCCTCACGCCTTTGACTGATGAGTCCAGCTGATGCAAGGCTAGAGATATGGTGAGAAAGAGTGGACCCCGGGATGCCGAGCTCCTCTTGCAAGCCACCAACAGCGATACCGTGATAACCCGCTTTTACAACAGTCTTGTAGATAGATAAGCGAATAGGGTGGCCTAGCTCTTTTAATGCTTTAGCTACAGTTTCTAAGTTCATGATGGCTCCTCAAAATTTAATTCGATAATAGTCGAAATGAAGAACCATTTCAAACTACATCAGCTAGTTCTCACTAAGTCATTGATCTTCAATCGTTGGAAAATTTATTTCGATATTTGTCGAAATAATACTTGATCATTAATTTTATATTTCTATAATTCGAGAATATTCGAAATAAAGCGGGGTGAAGAAATCCAAATCTTCATTCTGTTAGTGCTCAACTTGGAGTTAATTATGAACAACGAAATACTCACCATGGCGAAAGAAGCCTTAGACATGTTTGCTTTCTTAGCAACCGAACTGATCATCCTTTTCTTAGCGATTAGCTACATTGTTGGTGTACTGCAGGAGTTTCTGACACCAGAAAAGATTCAGTCGATTCTAAGCTCACGCAAGGGTAAAGGTTATGTTGTCGCGGCACTGCTTGGTGCAATCACACCATTCTGTTCTTGCTCAACCATTCCTTTCCTTAAAGGTTTGCTTAGAGCGCGAGCGGGTTTTGGCCCAATGATGGTGTTCTTGTTTGGCAGCCCACTGCTTAACCCAGTGATCATTGGTCTATTTGTGGTGACCTTTGGTTGGAAAGTGGCGTTGTTCTACTTTGCGATTGCAATGGCAGTATCTGTTGTCGCGGGTTACGTTCTTGAGAAGCTTGGCTTTGAACGTTACGTGAAACCAGAAGCGTACGAATCAGCTGGCGCGTCAAGCTGTGGAACAACTTGCGGAGATTCAGCACCGAAAGTTGAGAAAAAAGAGTCGTCTTGCGGAACATCTTCATGCGGTGAACCGGCACCAGTAATGGCAAAAGAGACAGCATGCTGTGGCACCAAAGAAGAACCAAAAGTAGAAGTATCATGCTGCTCTGCAGATGGTACGGCAACTGCGAAAGTTGTAGAGAAGAAAGAACCAAGCCGTTGGATGCGAATCTGGCTATCGACTTGGAAAGACTTTAAACAAGTGTTCCCTTATCTAATGATGGGTATTGCGATTGGTTCATTCATCTATGGCTTTATCCCAACAGACTTGATTGCTGAGTATGCAGGTGAAGGCAAGTGGTACGCGATTCCTATCGCAGCGGTAATTGGTATTCCACTATACATCCGTGCAGAGGCCGTAATTCCTTTGAGTGCAGCTCTCGTACAGAAAGGTATGGCACTTGGTTCAGTAATGGCATTGATTATTGGCAGTGCGGGTGCAAGTTTGACCGAAGTGATTCTACTGAAATCTATCTTCAAGAATCAGATGATTGCAGCGTTCCTATTCGTGATTCTTAGCATGGCGATTGGCGCGGGTTACCTATACACATTTATGTTTGGTTAACGAGTTAGCTTAAATAAAAACATAACTGTCGAGATATAAAATCAATGTCGAAAGAGCTCACCAAGGTGGGCTCTTTTTTATGCTCAAGAAAGGTTATTTCTAGTCAAAATAAGCTTGCTCTATGTTTTCAACCAATTGAGATGGAATACTTGCGTCAAGCTGTATTGAACGGGAAATGACTTTACTCACCTCAATGTTGTCTCGAATCAAATCGGCGTTCTGTTTAGCGATTCGAACTCCCTTCTAAAGCTACACTTTATGTAGCAGTGCATTTTGTGCTTAGTTAGCTAGCGGTTTAGAGATAGGAGGAACTATGTTCGCAATACACAGGGAGTATGAGTTAAAGAACCAGCAAGATTGTCATGCACACATTCAGGTAAATCCAACAGGCAATCTAGAATTTGAAATTTTGGAATCTCATGAGCACCACAATACCGACTTCAACCATCTATCATTTGAATTTGAGGAAGGTAACATCAAAGTGCTAGGGCAAGATCAAGGTGGTAAGCATTGTGATTGGCAGCTGCTATTAGCAGAGAAAGATGCAAAAGAGTTGAATCATCTTGTTGTACTCGCGACGGAGCAGTATGAGACGCTAATGCGAGACTTGTTTTGAAAGCTTGTATCGATATGAACTGTATCAGTGAATTATCAACATGCTTAAAGTCAAAGCCCGGTGAAATACCGGGCTTTGTTATATGAAGGTATTGTAACGACGTTAGAAACCGCGGATATCCAATTCGTTATTAATCAACACAACACATTGGGAAGCAAACAGCATGTTAGGGCCTAGACTGATTTTCTCTGTCCCTAAGCGTTTTAAGCTGTTGTAACTCTTCTTTGGCATTGGGATGTGGTCAGTCAATAAGAAGCAAGGATTGTCTGCAATCTCGGCATCGCGGATAAATTCGCCTTTCTTATCCATCATATAAAGCTGGTGGTCTTCGGACAGTTCTTTTACTAGCTTCTCGAAACTGATAGTTCGAACGGTAATCCCCGGCTCAACTTGACGAGTCTCCTCTTTACCCATGCCTTGAGACGCATCAACAGCACGAACAACGGCGGCTAAGAGTGCGCTCTCGTGGAAACCACCAATATTGGTGATGGCGTTTGAATCTACGGTAATAGTACGAGAAAAGTCTTTGGTACTTTCCAACACAAGATGAACGGTAACATCTTCACGATGAGATTGAGCAACGAAGATGGTGTTCATCAACGTGTGTGCCAATATTTCTGTATGAGCTTCTTGACCAACGCCTTCTAAAATCAATTTGCTTTCAGTTGGTGCTGCACGAGCACGCAATACGAATGAACGCATGAAATGTACCTTTCTAGTTATACGGAACGAATCGAGTTCTCTAAGCCCGTATCAATGATTAACTAACTTGTCGCGGTATGTAACTCCTTTCTCTAAGCTAAGTCAATTAGCCAGAGCAGTTTTAAGTACCTTTATTGTTTTTATACGTAGTAAATAGATGGTTAACACATTTAAACATCTAACCAGTTGAGAACGTGTTAGGAGAAATAGAGAATGGCCATCATCTGATATCAAGGAGTTATCAATGGAACTGCAGAAAATCAATAAAGAAGAATATAGAAAGAAGATGAACGTACTGCTAATTGGATTAGTAGCGTCTCTTGCGATTAGTGCGATTGGGTTCGGTGCACTTTTAATTGAGCTGTTTGGTGTTAAGGAGAGCATTGCTGGCGAATCGACAGGTAACTTTCACTTAAACCTGTTTGGGGTCGTTCTGGCGATTGCGTTAAATGCCTTTATTGCATCGAAGATCAAAACCCACCCTTACCTTAATGAGGCCGTGTATGTTTGGAACTTAAAACAGATACACAACCAGATATATAGAAAGCTGAAGAAGATTAAAGCAGCGGCGGATGAGGGTAATCGAAACGCACTTACCGTTCTTTACTTCTACTATGTGACGCAAAAGCAAGTCTATGAACTTGATAACAACACACTTACAATGAATTCGGTTGATTCTTCGATAGATCATATAAAGAAAGAAGCAGAAAAATGGAGCTTTGAACTGAGTCTGTCTGATTTTAGAAAAGAATTAGTGGCCGAATTTTAGTTGTAGAGAGCGTTTTCGGTGGATGTATAGCCAAAATTAATGGCTTTTGAATTAAAAATAATCATGTAAGCACTTTTTTCGATTTTTTATTAAAAAAGGGGTTGCCAAGTTTTAGATGATCTCTATAATGCCGCCTCACTGACACGGCAGACGCCACAAGGCTTCAGTAGTAATCAGTAAGACGAAAATTCGAAAGAAATTAATTTTCAAAAAAGTGTTTGACACTGAAGATTAAATCGCTAGAATGCACGTCCGCTTTGAGAGGTTTCTTTGTAAAAAGAAAGTTTCAATAAGCAAAAGCTCTTTAACAATTTAAACCTATCAATCTGTGTGGGCACTCGTTGATGAATATCACTAAGTTTGTTTTCGCTTTTAAAAGCAAAGGCAAACAGATTCTTCGGAATCAAAATGATTTCAATGAACTGAGTGACCAATTAAGACTTCGGTCTTAGCACAGTCAATTCACTATCGTTAGATAGAATCAGTATTCATTGAGTCACAAAATCTTAAATTGAAGAGTTTGATCATGGCTCAGATTGAACGCTGGCGGCAGGCCTAACACATGCAAGTCGAGCGGAAACGAGTTATCTGAACCTTCGGGGAACGATAACGGCGTCGAGCGGCGGACGGGTGAGTAATGCCTGGGAAATTGCCCTGATGTGGGGGATAACCATTGGAAACGATGGCTAATACCGCATAATAGCTTCGGCTCAAAGAGGGGGACCTTCGGGCCTCTCGCGTCAGGATATGCCCAGGTGGGATTAGCTAGTTGGTGAGGTAAGGGCTCACCAAGGCGACGATCCCTAGCTGGTCTGAGAGGATGATCAGCCACACTGGAACTGAGACACGGTCCAGACTCCTACGGGAGGCAGCAGTGGGGAATATTGCACAATGGGCGCAAGCCTGATGCAGCCATGCCGCGTGTATGAAGAAGGCCTTCGGGTTGTAAAGTACTTTCAGCAGTGAGGAAGGGGGTGTCGTTAATAGCGGCATTTCTTGACGTTAGCTGCAGAAGAAGCACCGGCTAACTCCGTGCCAGCAGCCGCGGTAATACGGAGGGTGCGAGCGTTAATCGGAATTACTGGGCGTAAAGCGCATGCAGGTGGTTTGTTAAGTCAGATGTGAAAGCCCGGGGCTCAACCTCGGAACTGCATTTGAAACTGGCAAACTAGAGTACTGTAGAGGGGGGTGGAATTTCAGGTGTAGCGGTGAAATGCGTAGAGATCTGAAGGAATACCAGTGGCGAAGGCGGCCCCCTGGACAGATACTGACACTCAGATGCGAAAGCGTGGGGAGCAAACAGGATTAGATACCCTGGTAGTCCACGCCGTAAACGATGTCTACTTGGAGGTTGTGGCCTTGAGCCGTGGCTTTCGGAGCTAACGCGTTAAGTAGACCGCCTGGGGAGTACGGTCGCAAGATTAAAACTCAAATGAATTGACGGGGGCCCGCACAAGCGGTGGAGCATGTGGTTTAATTCGATGCAACGCGAAGAACCTTACCTACTCTTGACATCCAGAGAACTTTCCAGAGATGGATTGGTGCCTTCGGGAACTCTGAGACAGGTGCTGCATGGCTGTCGTCAGCTCGTGTTGTGAAATGTTGGGTTAAGTCCCGCAACGAGCGCAACCCTTATCCTTGTTTGCCAGCGAGTAATGTCGGGAACTCCAGGAGACTGCCGGTGATAAACCGGAGGAAGGTGGGGACGACGTCAAGTCATCATGGCCCTTACGAGTAGGGCTACACACGTGCTACAATGGCGCATACAGAGGGCAGCCAACTCGCGAGAGTGAGCGAATCCCAAAAAGTGCGTCGTAGTCCGGATTGGAGTCTGCAACTCGACTCCATGAAGTCGGAATCGCTAGTAATCGTAGATCAGAATGCTACGGTGAATACGTTCCCGGGCCTTGTACACACCGCCCGTCACACCATGGGAGTGGGCTGCAAAAGAAGTGGGTAGTTTAACCTTCGGGAGGACGCTCACCACTTTGTGGTTCATGACTGGGGTGAAGTCGTAACAAGGTAGCCCTAGGGGAACCTGGGGCTGGATCACCTCCTTATACGAAGATGTTCACGATAAGTGTCCACACAGATTGATATGGTTTAGAAAGTAAAAGAGACGAAGATATCCCAATATCTTCAACCAATTTGGTTCTGCTTTTTAAAGTGGAAACAAACTTAGTGTCCCGTTCGTCTAGAGGCCTAGGACACCGCCCTTTCACGGCGGTAACAGGGGTTCGACTCCCCTACGGGATACCATTGGGTCGTTAGCTCAGTTGGTAGAGCAGTTGACTTTTAATCAATTGGTCGCAGGTTCGAATCCTGCACGACCCACCATTTCTTCTTTTAGAAATGACTCTCAAGTTGGGGCTATAGCTCAGCTGGGAGAGCGCCTGCCTTGCACGCAGGAGGTCAGCAGTTCGATCCTGCTTAGCTCCACCATTCTTGAGGAATTCTTCTCCACGAGGAATTAAAACTAATGTGGGCGATTAGCTCAGTTGGGAGAGCACCTGCCTTACAAGCAGGGGGTCACTGGTTCGAGCCCGGTATCGCCCACCATCTTTAAGTGCATTAGCGATAGTGCTTTTAAAAATGGTTTTCATTAGCTAGTCATTAGCGAAAGAAACTTGCTCTTTAACAATTTGGAAAGCTGACTGATTTAAATAACAAGTTATTTAAATCAAATTAAAAGTTCTCAATGTTTTCTTTTAACTAAGAAAACACAACACAAACACATTCAAGTGTCTTGGCTTTTTGTTTTCACTTTTAAAAAGTGAAAATAAAGGGCAAAAATTGAGTCCGGCAAACACGTAATAAGAACTAACCCTTCTTATTGCAACCAAAAACCTTGGTTGCTGTTTTGTCTTCACTTTTTAAAAGTGAAAGCAAATGCCATACATAAAGACCTCTTCGGGTTGTATGGTTAAGTGACTAAGCGTACACGGTGGATGCCTTGGCAGTCAGAGGCGATGAAGGACGTATTAACTTGCGATAAGCCCAGATTAGGTAGTAAAAACCATTTGAGTCTGGGATTTCCGAATGGGGAAACCCACTTACATAAGTAAGTATCTTGTTGTGAATACATAGCAGCAAGAGGCAAACCGGGGGAACTGAAACATCTAAGTACCCCGAGGAAGAGAAATCAACCGAGATTCCGAAAGTAGCGGCGAGCGAAATTGGATTAGCCCTTAAGCTTTTAATGATGCAGGTGAAGAGTCTGGAAAGTCTCGCAATAAAGGGTGATAGCCCCGTAACCGACACATCATAATCAGTGAAATCGAGTAGGGCGGGACACGTGATATCCTGTCTGAATATGGGGGGACCATCCTCCAAGGCTAAATACTACTGACTGACCGATAGTGAACCAGTACCGTGAGGGAAAGGCGAAAAGAACCCCTGTGAGGGGTGAAATAGAACCTGAAACCGTGTACGTACAAGCAGTAGGAGCACCTTCGTGGTGTGACTGCGTACCTTTTGTATAATGGGTCAGCGACTTATATTCAGTGGCAAGGTTAACCGTTTAGGGGAGCCGTAGGGAAACCGAGTCTTAACTGGGCGTTCAGTCTCTGGATATAGACCCGAAACCAGGTGATCTAGCCATGGGCAGGTTGAAGGTTGAGTAACATCAACTGGAGGACCGAACCGACTAATGTTGAAAAATTAGCGGATGACTTGTGGCTAGGGGTGAAAGGCCAATCAAACCTGGAGATAGCTGGTTCTCCCCGAAAGCTATTTAGGTAGCGCCTCGGACGAATACTACTGGGGGTAGAGCACTGTTAAGGCTAGGGGGTCATCCCGACTTACCAACCCTTTGCAAACTCCGAATACCAGTAAGTACTATCCGGGAGACACACGGCGGGTGCTAACGTCCGTCGTGGAGAGGGAAACAACCCAGACCGCCAGCTAAGGTCCCAAAGTATAGCTAAGTGGGAAACGATGTGGGAAGGCTCAGACAGCCAGGATGTTGGCTTAGAAGCAGCCATCATTTAAAGAAAGCGTAATAGCTCACTGGTCGAGTCGGCCTGCGCGGAAGATGTAACGGGGCTAAGCTATACACCGAAGCTGCGGCTGCACATTTTAGTGTGCGGGGTAGGGGAGCGTTCTGTAAGCCGTTGAAGGTGGTCTGTAAGGGCTGCTGGAGGTATCAGAAGTGCGAATGCTGACATGAGTAACGATAAAGGGAGTGAAAAACTCCCTCGCCGGAAGACCAAGGGTTCCTGTCCAACGTTAATCGGGGCAGGGTAAGTCGACCCCTAAGGCGAGGCCGAAAGGCGTAGTCGATGGGAAACGGGTTAATATTCCCGTACTTCTTACAATTGCGATGGGGGGACGGAGAAGGCTAGGTGGGCCTGGCGACGGTTGTCCAGGTTCAAGTACGTAGGCGGAAGAGTTAGGTAAATCCGGCTCTTCATTAACGCTGAGATACGATGTCGAGCCACTACGGTGGTGAAGTCATTGATGCCATGCTTCCAGGAAAAGCCTCTAAGCTTCAGATTGTAAGGAATCGTACCCCAAACCGACACAGGTGGTCGGGTAGAGAATACCAAGGCGCTTGAGAGAACTCGGGTGAAGGAACTAGGCAAAATGGTACCGTAACTTCGGGAGAAGGTACGCTCTTATCGGTGAAGTCCCTTGCGGATGGAGCTGACGAGAGTCGCAGATACCAGGTGGCTGCAACTGTTTATTAAAAACACAGCACTGTGCAAAATCGTAAGATGACGTATACGGTGTGACGCCTGCCCGGTGCCGGAAGGTTAATTGATGGGGTTAGACTTCGGTCGAAGCTCTTGATCGAAGCCCCGGTAAACGGCGGCCGTAACTATAACGGTCCTAAGGTAGCGAAATTCCTTGTCGGGTAAGTTCCGACCTGCACGAATGGCGTAATGATGGCCACGCTGTCTCCACCCGAGACTCAGTGAAATTGAAATCGCTGTGAAGATGCAGTGTACCCGCGGCTAGACGGAAAGACCCCGTGAACCTTTACTACAGCTTGGCACTGAACATTGACCCTACATGTGTAGGATAGGTGGGAGACTTTGAAACCGCGTCGCTAGATGTGGTGGAGTCGTCCTTGAAATACCACCCTTGTAGTGTTGATGTTCTAACGTTGGTCCCTGAATCGGGATTACGGACAGTGCCTGGTGGGTAGTTTGACTGGGGCGGTCTCCTCCCAAAGAGTAACGGAGGAGCACGAAGGTGGGCTAATCACGGTTGGACATCGTGAGGTTAGTGCAATGGCATAAGCCCGCTTGACTGCGAGAATGACAATTCGAGCAGGTGCGAAAGCAGGTCATAGTGATCCGGTGGTTCTGAATGGAAGGGCCATCGCTCAACGGATAAAAGGTACTCCGGGGATAACAGGCTGATACCGCCCAAGAGTTCATATCGACGGCGGTGTTTGGCACCTCGATGTCGGCTCATCACATCCTGGGGCTGAAGTCGGTCCCAAGGGTATGGCTGTTCGCCATTTAAAGTGGTACGCGAGCTGGGTTTAGAACGTCGTGAGACAGTTCGGTCCCTATCTGCCGTGGGCGTTGGAAGATTGAAGGGGGCTGCTCCTAGTACGAGAGGACCGGAGTGGACGAACCTCTGGTGTTCGGGTTGTCATGCCAATGGCATTGCCCGGTAGCTAAGTTCGGAATCGATAACCGCTGAAAGCATCTAAGCGGGAAGCGAGCCCTGAGATGAGTCTTCCCTGGCGCTTTAAGCGTCCTAAAGGGTTGTTCAAGACTAGAACGTTGATAGGCAGGGTGTGTAAGCGCTGTGAGGCGTTGAGCTAACCTGTACTAATTGCCCGTGAGGCTTAACCATACAACACCCAAGGGGTTTTGATGGACTCAAAGATACAAACGCTTGAATGAGTTTGAAGAGAACAGAAACAGCTTTCCGAATTTTAAGAATTTGCTTGGCGACCATAGCGTTGTGGACCCACCTGATTCCATGTCGAACTCAGAAGTGAAACGCAATAGCGTCGATGGTAGTGTGGGGCTTCCCCATGTGAGAGTAGAACATCGCCAGGCTTACTTTACGTTTTCAGTTTTAAAAAACTGAAAGCAAAACTAGAAACAGCACACAAGTAAGACTGATTTTAGTAACAATTTGTTGGAGGGATGGCTGAGTGGTCGAAAGCACCGGTCTTGAAAACCGGCAACCGTTAATAGCGGTTCTAGGGTTCAAATCCCTATCCCTCCACCACCATTGAAAAGCCCGCTGAGAAATCAGCGGGCTTTTTTCATTTCTGTCGTATCTTAAACAATACCTAACTCTCATTATCGTTTCGCTCTTTGTCCTTCCATTCTTAACGAAAACTTAAAACTGATTCTGTGTCTTGTCGTCTTATAAACCACACAGTGCTGCCTATACTAGTTGCGTACAAACAACATAAAGCAATGGATAGGGGTTCTACGGTATGAAAGCGACAGTAATTCGTAAGTTTGGCGGCGCAGAGGTATTTGAAGTAGCAGATATTGAAAAGCCACAGGTTAAGGCTGGTCATCTATTGGTTAAGGTGGTGGCTTCTAGCGTAAACACCGTAGATATGATGCTACGTGAAATGGGTGAAGCGCTTCCCTTCCATCCTCAACTACCAGGTGTTCTCGGTATGGACTTTGCTGGCACTGTAGAAGCTGTTGGTGAAGGTGTTATAGGTTATGCGGTTGGAGATGAGGTATATGGATGCGCTGGCGGTTTAGGTGACCTACAGGGCTCATTGGCAGAGTTTATGTTAGCTGACGCCAATCTTGTTGCTCACAAGCCAAAGAACATCTCTATGCGTGAAGCTGCTGCCATTCCACTAGTAGGTATTACCGCTTATGAGGGACTAATACGAGCTGGTGTCACTGCAGGGCAGAAAGTTCTTGTGCATGGTGGGGCAGGCGGTGTTGGACATATTGCACTTCAATTAGCAAAACACTTCGGAACGGATGTTTATGCTACCGGTACTCAGGGTGTCAAGAACGACCTGATTGCTAAACTTGGCGCTACTCCTATCGATTACAGAAACGAGACAGTGGCAGATTACGTTGCCAAGCATACTGATGGTGTTGGTTTTGATTTGGTGTTTGACTCGGTTGGTGGTTTGAACCTCAATAACTCCATTGAAGCGACTAAGTTTAATGGCCAGATCGCGACAACAGTCTCGATGAATGAACTCGACCTCACTATGGTTCATCTAAAGGGTTTGTCGTTGCATGTTGTGTTCATGCTAATCCCGATGATCCACAACGTTGGTCGACCTGAGCACCACAAGATCTTAAAAGCTATTGCCGATATTGTCGAAGCCGGCGAGCTTACCCCGGTTGTCGATAGTCAACGCTTCACATTAGAAGAAGCAGGTGCTGCGCACGAACGTTTAGCCAGCGGTCAGGTTACCGGCAAGGTGGTTGTTGATATCTCATAATAGTGTGCTCGACCAGTAGTCTTCAACCAATTTACTATCTGAAAATGCTTTGAATTAATGCTCACGTTGTTACACCGCAGCGTGAGCATCATCATTTTGCGAGCTTGAAAAACATCGTGAATCTTTGATTTTTAGTACACCCGAGTAAAGGGTGTATTCCCGAATCCTAATGACTGTTCCCCCTCCTTAAATCCTTAAATTCCGAGTTTGCAAGTCGCTGCAAAAATATGCAACTCACCACTTAACAGGTGCGTTTTTTTCTTCAATATACAGCTGTCAGCGCTGGCGTTTTTCTGTATTACGAAGAGAACTTACTATGAGTGATAATTCTAAAACAAAACCATTACCTTCCTTTGTTGAGGAACGCCTTAACGACTTTATTCAAGATCTGATTACGCCAAACATGAATCAAAAGCACTTGGTACTGGGGAAACGCCCAGGGCCGGGCTCTGTTGTGATGCAAAGCAATGATTACTTAGCTTTGTCAAATCACCCAGAGATCCAGCAAGCACATAGAGACGCAATTAAAAACGATGGTCAAAGCGTCGTTATGTCTTCGATCTTTTTGCAAGATGAAGACTCTAAACCCGAGTTTGAGCAACAATTAGCTGAGCTAGTCGGAATGGAGAGTTGTTTGTTGTCTCAATCAGGTTGGGCGGCGAACATCGGTTTATTGCAGACGATATGTGCTGAAAACACGCCTGTCTATATCGATCACTATGCGCATATGTCGCTCTGGGAGGGTATACGTGCAGCCAATGCGGTTGCTCGCCCATTTCGACACAATAACATGACTCATCTACGCAAACAGCTTCAACGCCATGGCGCAGGTGTAATTGTGGTCGACTCTGTCTACAGCACTATTGGTACTGTTGCTCCTCTCGCTGACATCTACGAAATGGCTCAAGAGTTTGGCTGCGCATTAATTGTCGATGAGTCCCATTCACTAGGAACTCATGGGAAACAAGGAGCTGGTTTGGTGCATGAACTCGGACTGACTGAGCAGGTTGATTTTATTACGGTCAGTTTGGCTAAAGCTTTCGCTTATCGGGCTGGTGCTATTCTTGGTCCTAAATCAATGGCGGATTCACTGCCTTTTGTCGCGTTTCCTGCGATATTCAGCTCGACGGTTTTGCCTGAGGAAGTAAGTCGTTTAGAGAAGACACTGCAGGTTATTAAAAGTGCTGACGAGAGGCGTGACCGCTTATTTGAGCGCTCTACATTATTGAAACATGGCTTGTCTAAGATAGGGTTCAGTATTCGCAGTGGTTCTCAGATTATTGCATTGGAATGTGGGGATGAACGAAATACCGAAAGAGTTAGAGACTTCTTAGAAAACAACGATGTGTTTGGCGCGGTATTTTGCCGGCCTGCAACCGCGAAAAATAACAACATCATCCGCTTTTCTGTGAATTCTGACTTGAGTATGAGCGACATTGATCATGTGTTGACGGTTTGCCAACAGGCATTCAATCACAAGAATCTACAGTTTGCGTAGACGAAAACGGCACTCAATTAAGATAGGGTAGTCGTAAATACACAAATAGAGCTCAGTGAAATACTGAGCTCTTATTCAAGTGTTTAAACCCAGTTGGCAATCTTATCGAACAGACGGTTTTTATCCGCGGGCTTAACAATAAAGTCGGACATTCCTGATTCGCCAATCTGCTCAAGCGTGACTGGGGAACTGTCGCCCGTGTGTGCAATGATAGGAATCTTTGAATAAGCTTTGTTGGATCCTCGGATACGTCGAGATGCTTCAACACCATTCATGACTGGCATCTCAATGTCCATAAGGATTAGATCTACATTACTGTTGTCTAGGGCATCCAACGCCTGCTGACCGTCTTCTTTTTCGATGACTTCAAAGCCTTGTTTGGCGATAAGCATTGCAGTAAATCTGCGTAGTGACTCATTGTCGTCAACCACCATAATCGTGCCTTTCTTAGAGGTCTTAAGCGGTTCGAAGTTAGAATGTGGCGACAGTGTTTCGCTATCGAAAAACAGGCCGTCGACGGTTGATTTTGTATTGAGCAACCAAGCTTGGGTTTCTATCCATTTTACGTTAGGTAGCATAGAGTCGATTTGCTGGGTTGTTGATTGTTCATAAAGATAAGCAACTCGCGCCTCAGTAAATGACAGCAGTGACTCAATTGCTTTTAGCTGCTTGGGTTGTTTAACGAGTGCTTCAGAGTCAACAAAGATAACGTCAAACTCAAATTCATACTCTTTGCGATTCAGCGCTGATGCTGGGTTGATCACAGTTAAATCGAAGCCCATAAATCGGCTAATCTCAGTCATTCTTGTGGTCAGAATGTTTTGTTCGCAAATCATTAATACTGATTTCAGTTTGGTCAGCTCACTCTGGATCTCGGCCACAGTATTTGAACCTATCAATGGGAACGAAAGCGTGAACTGAGACCATTCTCCGAGTTCGGACTGGCACTGAATATCACCACCAAAAGCTTTCATCACTTTTTGGCAAAATGGCAACCCCAACCCATAGCTACCCGACTTACCTGTGGTGTAGAAGTCTTGGAAAATATTGCGCATGACCTCATTAGAGATACCAGAGCCGTTGTCCGTTACTGTTACGCTGTTGGTTCTGCCCTCATTATACATCGAGACATGGATATGAAATTCATCCGAACTACGGTGGTGGAAAGCATTCTTAAACAAGTTATACATCACATACTTGAATAAGGTGTCACTACCAAGAAATTCGAAATCACCTTGTACATTTAACGAGATAGCCTTTCTGTCAGTCGAGCGCTTGTAACTGAAGCTTTCGATCGCCTCGGTCACTACATTTTTCGCTGAGTGTTTCTTAAACGTTGAACGTGATATACGGTTCTCGTCAATTGACGTTAATAGAAGGTCTATCGTCTCGTTACCACTGCGAATGATGTTCATCGCATCGTCGCTGACTTTCTTAAGTAATACGACGTCGTCATGTTTTAAGGTGTACTGACCTTGTGTTTCCTGCTTCGGATTAGGAAGTACCGATTGAATAACATCAATCGAAGTGAGCAAACCACTGAGTGGGTTACGCATTTCGTGGGCAATACCAGCACCAAAAGATTTAGCAAGAGAGACTCTCGCTTCGTGTTCTACTTGGTTGCGAACATAGAACAAGTTACCGAACAGGTAGATGAACAAGAAGATAGGAACATGCGTCCAGTCCATAGTGATATCAAGGTGAAACCCTTGTGCTACCCATGCACACAAGCTTGCTAACCCAATTCCTGCAAAAGTTTGAGCGAACATGACTCTGGTGATGTGAACTAGCAGGATATGCAGGAATATTGCTGCCATGAACGACATTACCCACACGTTCGACCAACTGTTCATCAGCAACATGTAAAAGAAGAAGCCGGGTAAACAGATTGTTGTGACGACTTGATAGTACGCCGGGAGGTACTTTCTCCAGCGAAATGGGAAGCGATGTCGGTATATGATGCCGAAGAACAGTGTTGAGCAGAACACGCGCAATGGCAGGTTTTCATAGGGCTGCGGAAACATTAACTCCCAGACTATGTAATAGACTGGGAAGCCGACAAAGCCCATCCACCCGACAAGGGTCAGGTTTGGTTCAGCGTATTGATAAACCTTGCGAATAGCATCCATATTGAATATTTAGTTACCTAGCCTAAGACGTATAAGATTACTGATTTTATTTTTATATTTTCTTGGTGATTATATATCACTTGTTGTTTGTAAGCTTTTAAAGTTCGATCAAATATTGCACTAAGTCAGATTGTGGTACGAATTGATAGTTCCAATTTTGTTGAGAGCGTATAAACAAAAAAGCAGCCTGTGGTGGCTGCTTTGGATAAAGGTCAGAGATTGGACCAAGCTTGGTAGAGTGTAAACACAGATTACTTAGCTACATTGCCTGCCACGTTTAGCGCATCCCAAGTTCGTGCGAATGGAGGGGCGTAACAGAAGTCCATGTAGCCGATTTGTTGGGTGGTCATCTTCGCTGTGATCGCAACAGCTAACGCATTGATGCGGCCTACTGCGCCTTTTTTACCGACAATCTCGCCACCGAGTAAAACCTTGGTCTCTGGATGGTAAACCAGCTTCACCTTGATGTCTTCTTGCCCTGGGTAGTAATCGGTTTGGTTTTTATCTGAAATGGTTGACGTCTTCACCTCTAGATCGTGTTCTTTTGCTAGAAGTTCAGATACGCCTGTGCATGCTAGTTCGTAGTCCAACACTTTCAAACAAGATGAACCAAGGAAGCCATCCATATAAGTATCTTTACCTGCCAACTTGTCTGCCATCATACGTGCTTGTTTGTTCGCTGTGGTTGCGAGTGGGACATAAACAGGTTTTCCTAAAGCCATATGGTGAACGACCGCACAGTCGCCGACAGCGTGGATATAAGCGTCTTCAGTGGCACCGAATTCATTCACCAACAACGCTCCGTTGGCAGCTTTTGGTAATTCGAATGCTTCGGTATTTGGTTTAAAGCCAAGTGACATGATCACCACGTCAGCCTCAACACTGCCGTCGTCAGTTTCGATGAGGTAACCACCTTGCTCTGCACCGCGAATCGCAGAGACGCTGCAACTCGTTTTAAGTTCAGCGCCAGATTCACGAATCGCGCCTTCTACCACTTCAATCATATCTGGGCTAAATTGACGGCTCATCACATGCTGCTCACGCTCAATGATGGTCACTTGTTTACCTAATAGATGTGCGGCATCGAATACCTCAAGCCCAATAAAGCCTCCACCAATTACGCAAACGCGTTGTTTACTGTTGTCCTTAAGTGCTTCTTTTACCGCCAAGCCATCTTCCATGCTGGTTAGCGTGTATACGTGCTCTGAGTTAAACTCGCCGAACGATGGCACTATTGGACGCGCGCCCGTCGCAATCACCAACATATCATAATCGATGGTGCTTTCTTCTCCTTGGTGACGAACTTTAATCTGCTTTTCAATGCGGTCGAGTGCGATCATTTCAGTTTCAATGCGTACGTCTAAACCAGATTTAATTGCCTGTTCTGGCGTTCGAGAAATCATCCGCTCGGTGTCATCAAACATACCACCCGCGAAGTAAGGTAAGCCACACGCTCCGAACGAGATGTAATTGCGCTTATCCAAGACAATCACCTCATCAGATGGTTGATTACGTTTGTACTTTGCCGCGAAACTCATACCAGCAGCACTACCGCCTATAACAACAACTTTCATATTTACTACCTAAAAACCTGAATTCAGGGAGACAAAAGAGCACCCATGTTGAGTGCTCTTGATAAATGCTAAGAATTACACTGCTGCTTCTTTTGTTACTGTAGCAGCGGCATCAGCGTTGTATTGTTCAGTGTTTAGCGAGCCATTCTTCTTCGCGGTTAGAACACCAGACAACATAGAGCCTGAGATATTAAGCGCAGTACGTGCCATATCGATTAGTGCTTCAATAGAAACCAGAATCGCGACGACCGTAATGTCTAGACCCATGATGGTAAGTACCGCCACAGCTGCGAACGTTGCACCGCCACCAACACCTGCGATACCGAATGAAGCAATCGCGATAACTGCAATCAACTGTAGGATGAAGCCTAGGTCAACTGGCATCCCCATCACTTGTGCTGCCATAATTGCAAGCATTGCTGGGTAGATACCTGCACAGCCGTTCTGACCGATACTGGTACCGAATGTCGCTGACATGTTTGCTGTTTCTTCGTCGACACCTAGGCGTTGAGTTTGAGTTTCAACGTTGAGTGGGATAGCCGCCATACTTGAACGAGAACCAAAGCCGAATACCAATACAGGCCAGATTTTCTTCATGAACTTAGCAGGAGATAGGCCGAACATTGATACCATCACGAAGTGGATAGCGAACATCACGCCAATTGCTACGTAACTTGCTAGTAGGAAGCGACCCATCTCTGCCAGTGCAAACAAGTCGTTGGTCATCATGAACGTGGTCATCAGAGCGAATACACCGTAAGGCGTCAGCTTTAAGATTTCACGCACCATTGAAAGTACCACTTCTTTTGCAGAGTTGATGAAATCAACGAAGTTTTGCACTTTCTCAGGCTTACGATTTTTCACTTGCAGGATACAGTAGCCAAGGAACATACCGAACAGCACTGTCGATAGTGTTGACGTACGCTCTGATCCAGTCAGCATGTCGAAAATGTTGGTTGGGATGATAGACAACGCCATACCCGACAAACCGCTACTTGCCATAGCGTCTTGTGTTGCGACTAATGAGTTTCCACGTGCCTCAATAGCGCTGTTGGTGCCAATAGTGCTCACTAGCGCATTAGCATCGATACCAAATAGGTAAATGCTTGCGATACCTACTGCCGCTGAAATGGCACAAGTGAAAAGTAGAATACCGATGATTTTTGGTGCGATGCGTGACAGGGCACCACCACCTTCTACGTTCATGATCGAAGAGATCATCGCCACGAATACCAGTGGGATAACGATCATTTGTAGCAGTTTGATGTAGCCTTTACCGAACACTGAAATCAGTTCAGCAAAACCAGCCGTTGCTGCATTGCCGACACCAAACACCAGTTGAATCGCCCCACCGAATAACAAACCCGCTGCCAGTGCGCTTAATACGCGGAAGTTGAAACTTTTTTTCTGTTTCTTAAAGTTCGAAAGTAGTGCGTAGAACCCGAAGAACAGTATGCTTAATCCTAAAAATGAAACGCTCATGAGAATCTCCTATTGACCCCATTAAATTCGATTATTTTTTGTATGCGATGGCTTCAACTTCAACCAGGGCGTCTTTTGGTAATCTTGCTGCTTCAACACAAGAGCGAGCAGGTGCGTTCTCGGTGTCAAACACTTCGGTATACACCTCATTAAAAGCAACGAAGTTCTCCATATCTGACAAAAAACACGTCGTCTTCAATACTGTCTCGAGGCTGGCCCCACTTGCTTCTAGAACGGCTTTTAAGTTTTCTAGAGACTGACGAGCTTGTTCTTTAATGCCGCCCTCAACAAACTGCATGGTTTCAGGAACCAGTGGTAGTTGGCCTGAGGTGTAAACCATCTCTCCGTAAGCCGTTCCTTGAGAGTAAGGACCGATAGCTGCAGGTGCTTGTTCAGTGGTAATGATCTGTTTCACGATATAACTCCTAACTTATTAATTTTTATTCTGATTTAAATTCACGGATAAACTTGTAGACGGCCTGACGGCTTATCCCAAGTTGTTCGGATACTTGCGTGGTGGTTTCTTTTAATTCAAAGACACCGTTATCGAATAGGTTGCGAACAATGGCTTTGTTGTAGCCTTTTGTTGAGACGGTTTCGTCTTGATCGACTTCTTGAATCGCGGCGCTGAGAGCCTGTTGAATAACATCGTTGGCGTTGTTGCTGAATGTTTCGCTTACCAAGGTCTGAGGCGCGTTACACTGAGGCATCAAGGTCTTAACGATCTCTGGAAATGGGAATGACAAGTTCATGTTGATACAAAGCATGCCAATCGGCTTTTTATTTGGACCAGCTAGTATGCATGTCGTTGATTTTAGTAAAGAACCATCTGCTGCATTGGTGAAGTAGCTTCTTGGCGACACTTCTCCAGTTTTCTCGAATGTGCTCCACATACGTAAGCCTAAGTCAGTAATAGGCGAGCCGATTTCTCGGCCGGTATGGTGACCGTTGACGATCTTAACCACTGAATTTTCGAGGCTTTCAAAAGAGTGGATCACCACCTCGCAGTAAGGACCAATTAGGTCGGCGATTGTGTCCGCTAAGCGAAAGTAATTGCTCAAACACTCTCTATCTTCATCACTGAATCGAACTTGTTTTACACTCATCATTTCGGTTTACATTTTTGAACTCAATGACTGAAAGCTACTCCTTTAGTGGTAATTGGGCAATCCTGAGTAAACTTCTGTAAACCGAGAAAATGTGATGTAAATTCCAACAATATTTCCGTTATTAGTTGGCTTTGTGGGCGATATTTGAACAAGGTCACTAGAAAATGGAGATATGAGTTTAATTTCGTAAACCATATCAAAGTTTAATTATTTAAAACCAAAGATTGCGTTTTTGAAGGCTTTAATGATCTAGGACAACTTCTAATGAGCGCTGAAAAAACAGACCGATTTATTGAGTAAATGCATGATATAAATGCATTTATTATGCAAATAGAATGAGGGTTAATGTTAGGTGATCAAATTGAAGTTCAGAGCGTTTGGACTCTCAAAAAACGCTATTGATAGGGCAGGAATTTAGTCGTAGATATAAAAAAGCAGCCGAGGTGGCTGCTTTGTAATTGTGGAGAAGGTTAAGTGTATTATTCGGCTGCCAGCTTTAATTCAACTTGTTTAAGTGCGCGTTGAGATAGCAACCAAGCACAGGTTCCGGCAAACACATTACCGACCATGGCACCCCAGAACAGACCTTCAATTCCCGCTACTTGAGAGCCAATCCATAAACAAGGCAAGAAGAAAGCAAACAGACGCAGAGCTGAAATCGTCAGCGCGGTGTACGACTTACCTAGTGCGTTTGATACCGATACCATCAACATACAAATACCAAGAGGGCAAAGGCTGATTGGGACAATCATGAGGTGGTAGTTCAAGATTGTTGTTACATCACTATCGGTGGTCATTAACCCAGCTAATCCGTTTGAGAACAACCAAGTAACGAGTGCAATCACGACCTGAAAACCAAGCACAAAGCTAGCAGCTATCTTGATTAAGCTGCGAATGTCAGTCAGGTTCTTTTCACCTAGCATACGACCAACCATTGGTGGCATCGACATGGTTAGAGCCAGAACAGAAACGATAGAGAAAAACTCAAAGCGTGAGCCCAATGCCCAAGCCGCAACTGCAGCGGTACCGTAACTTGCTAGTAGTTTGGTTGCCAACATTGAGGATACTGGGGGTAGCAATTGGCTGATCATTGCAGGGCCCATAATATGACCAATAGAACGAACACTTTTGCCAATGTCCAAGTCTTGCCAATCGAAAGTGAGCCAGTGTTTCTTGGTTACCTTAGGTGCCACAATCAGAATACCCACGCCAAAGGCGATGATCGTTGAGATCGCCGCACCATTGATACCCAAGTCCAGAGTGAAAATGAAGATAGGATCGAGCACAAGGTTAATCAAACTGGTGGCAATCATCATAGTACCTGGAAGCATGGTATTGCCATTGGCACGACAGACGCTATAGAAGAAGTACAGCATTGCACCTGTCCACGAGCTGACGAGCCAGTAGATCCAGTAAGAATCAATGATTGGGAATACCGACTCTGGAGCGTCCAACAACTGCAAAATAGGACCGCGTATTAGGTAAATGATCACCGAAAATAGCGCGACACCCACACCGCCCATTGCAACAACCAGTCCCCCCAGTTGTTTTGCATAGCGTGTCTTTTTAGCACCAATTGCACGAGCTATCACGGCAGTGGTTGCGATCCCCAACCCGACTTGAATACCGATGATGATCATCTGTATTGGTAGCGTAAAGCCTTGAGCAGCAAGGGGCAAAACACCCAGTTGACCGATAAAAGCACTGTCTACAAGTTGGAAGCTCATTAGTGATAGTACGCCGAACAGCATCGGCCAGGTCATGGTAAAAAGTTGCCTGCTCAGGGAAGGAGAGGGTGTCGCAGTTGTTGAATTCATATCAGTCTTTGCATTATTGAGGGGACGGCTGTTCACCGTTCAATGTAGATTTGGCTAAAGGATAGCGTAATGTCTTGCGGATACCAATACGCGGTATTGTCTATTCTGTGTTGCGATAATTGCGTCGATACTGTGGTGCAGTGACATCTGCCCACTTTTTGAAGGCGCGATTGAAGTTACTTAGATCACTGTAGCCGACTTGCCAGCTGATCTCTTGTATTGATAAGTCGCTTTGCTCTAACAACTGTGTCGCTCTTTTATAACGCACTTTCTCTTTCTCATCTTTAAAAAGAATGTCACGGCTTTTTAGATTCCTTTGTAGGGTTCGTTTCGTCATACCGAGCATCTCAGCAAACCAATCTATGTTGAACCATGGCAGAGTGGCATAAGTGTTAATCAAAGTGATGACTGAATGATGCCAGTCGAACGATGCGCTTTTTTCCGCTATCGGTCGGTAATCTTCATTGAGTGGGATGACAATAGCTCCATACGGTTGTTGAAACTGTATGTTGGAGTAGTGAAAATGGTGAGGAAGTTTATCGGCATTTTGGCTAGATGAGACTAACTTCGCATGTGAAGGCTGCCAACGCTCTTCGATAAAAATTCGGCATAGGCTGATTATAGTGAGCGTTCTAAACCATTCAGCTTGTTCAAATCCCGCTGTTGAAGGGTGATAACAGCTGCGATGACATAGCCACCACAGCCCATCTTTGTGTTCAGTCCAAATGGTAATGTGGTTACTAAGGTTTTGAATCTCGACCACCAAACAACGTATCGCCTGCTCAAGAGAATCACATTGTTGAATCTTCTGATGTAAAGCAGGAGATAGTTGCTCAAGTGTCGCTTTAATGCCGACTTCAATACCAATGGCGTAACCAAATTTGCGCTCAAGTAGGTCGATAAAGCGGACTAGATCCTGAGTTGGCAGCCATTGATTGGATTTAGTCAATTCAAGAGACAAGCCGCACTCTGTTGCAATGCTGCGCCAATCAAGTGAGCGTCTATCACAATACTCAATGTAAGGAACAATATTACCAGCGGAGCTCAACAGAATGTTAGTAGTACTGGCAGTCGCCTTGTTCACGTTGGTCATAGCTCTTATCGATGAAGTGTCTTACTAAAGATAGCGTCGTCATATTCAAATGTCACCAAATGACCTAATTTGATTAGTGCTCTCTCCTTATACTCCTCTCAACCCAAAGAGGAGAAGCACATGAAACTTAAACCCCTTGCGCTAATTATTTCATCACTGGCCGTTTCATCATTAGCTACTGCATCAGACGTAGTGACTCAAAACCCAGTTGAGGCGGCGCTTCAAGTTGAAGGCGCTCAAGTGACACTGACCGTCAAAGACGCAGCGAATTCATTTACTCCAGAGTTTGTGGAATCAGCGCGTGAAAACTTCAACAACTTCCACTGGCAGATGGGTGGTGACCACAGCGTTTATTACAACATGCACATGGGGGAGTTTCTTCCGACTGCTCTAGCTGCGCCAAATGCGCACTACAAGCCATTGGTGAAGAACATCGATCCTCGTTTGACGAAGCTAACGGTCGAAACAACCGCCAAAGGTGAGCTGACGATGGAACAATACCTTGCTGATGAGCAGTTTAGAACTCAAGGTTTTATGCTGATTCATAAAGGCGAGATCGTGTATGAAGCATACCCAGGTATGAGCCCAACAGATACTCACGTATGGGCTTCAGCGGCCAAGACAACGGTTGGTGTCGTGGTTGCGATGCTGGTGGAAGAGGGCAAAGTCGACCCAGAGAAATCTATTACTCATTATGTGTCTGAGCTTAAAGGCACAAACTGGGATGGCATCACCGTACATCAAGTATTAAACATGTCAACGGCACTCGATAACGAAGAGACGCTAGCATCAATCCTTAACCCGGACTCCGATGTGGTGCGCTTCTTTGCGGCATCTTTCAACTCTCCTCGCGCAAAAACAGGCGAAATGGAAACATGGATGGAAGTGGCTCAAGGGGCACAAAAACTGGATGGCGAACAAGCAGGTGATCACTTCCGATATGCGTCAATCAATACCATGGTGCTGACGAAGCTTGTTGAGAACATCGAAAATAGAACTTGGACTGAAGTGTTTGAGGATCGCGTTTGGTCGAAGGTGAATGCTCGTCAACCAATGCAGTTCAATCTAACGCCTGACGGAATGGCAATCGCAGTTGGTTTGGTTTCAACAACGGTTGAAGACATGGCGCGTTGGGGCACCTTGTTCACACCAAGCTGGAAAGCCGTGGCGGAAGAGCCTGTGATTTCGCAAGCGGTGATTGATCGCATCCGTAACAGTGGCGATCCGAAAGCCTTTGTTGGTACGAGTAAAGAGACGAGCTCTCTACACGCTTTCCATGAAAAAGCCGACTACAACGCGTATCAATTCGACTTCATCTTCAATGATGGTGCAATGGCGAAAAGTGGCAACCTGGGTCAGTTCATCTACATCGACCCAGACCGTGACTTTGTTGGCGTGATGTTCTCGAACAATCCATACCACTCAGGTTTTGGTGAGAATAAAGGCCCTGCGTTAATGCGTTCTGCAGCGAAGCTGCTTGCTGACAAATAATTCATTTCAATGACATCACAGGGAGGTTTAGCTTCAAGGAAGAAGGCCATCAATTCGAGAATAGTATGAAAAAATTGGCTTTTTTGATCTCTGTAGGTTCAGTTTTGGCATTTTCCGCTCACGCCGATTCAGAGAGAGTTATTGACCCTGCAGACGTAACTAAGGTTTACACGCAATCTGCACTGATGTTAAGCGGTAGCTCGGATATTCAGTTCCAAGGTCAGATATCGGGTGGTTTAGAAAATGGTCAGCAGTTTGCGTTGCTGGCGGAAGCGACTTTTGTTGATGATAACGATACAACTCAAAGTGATCCGAACAAGTTTGGTTCTGACTACAGCAACTCGCGTATCCAATACTTTCATGTTTTTGAGCCCGGTATAGCAGCGACACCAAAGATTGGTATGTCACTGGACTACATCAACACCAGAACCAACATTAAAAACGATTTGCTTTCGCTGGGTGGTGTCGTTGCAATCAACCCTGCTTATACCCAAGGTTTCTTGGTGTTCCCAAGAGCTGGATTGATGACAGGAAGCATGGAGATAGATGGTGCAAGCGTCGGCAAAGATAACCTGACAGGCTACTCGTTAGGGTTGATCACCGCTAAACACCTTGGCGATTCCGGTGCGTATGTCTCTTTCGTACCAGAGTGGCAAGACCTATCAGGTGACGATATCAACATGCAAAACTTGTCGTTGAAGACGTCTTTGAATGTACCCATTAACAGTGCTCGCACATGGTGGTTGAATACTCGCTACGATTTAACCAAGGGTGATATCGACGTAAATGGTGTGAGTCTGGATAGTGATTGGCAATCTGAAGCGTGGGTTGGGGTTCGATACTATTTCTAGGGAACGGCTGAAAAACAAAAGCCAGTCGTAATGACTGGCTTTATTCATCTCTCGATTAGAGAAGGTTATGTGTTAGCAACATTACCTAACTTCAACCATGTATCGATAACCGTATCTGGGTTTAGAGATACAGAGCTGATGCCTTGCTCCATTAACCACTCTGCTAGGTCGTCATGGTCTGATGGGCCTTGGCCACAGATACCTACGTATTTGCCTGCTTTGGTTGCCGCATCGATTGCCATCTTCAGCATCGCTTTCACTGCTGGGTTACGCTCGTCAAATAGATGAGCAACATCACCAGAGTCACGGTCAAGGCCAAGCGTTAGCTGAGTCATGTCGTTAGAGCCGATAGAGAAGCCATCGAAGTACTTCAAGAACTCTTCAGCCAATACTGCGTTAGATGGCAGCTCACACATCATGATCACTTTCAGACCTTGGTCGCCACGACGTAGGTTGAATTTCGCTAGAAGATCGATAACCGATGCCGCTTCGCTCGGAGTACGTACGAAAGGAATCATGATTTCAACGTTCTTAAGACCCATCTCGTTGCGTACGCGTTTGATCGCTTGAGTTTCTAGCTCAAAGCAATCTTCGAATACTGGAGAGATGTAACGAGAAGCACCACGGAAGCCCAGCATTGGGTTCTCTTCATGCGGTTCGAACTCTTTACCACCGACTAGGTTGCTGTATTCGTTAGACTTAAAGTCAGACATACGTACGATCACACGTTTAGGCCAGAACGCAGAAGCGATAGTCGCGATGCCCTCTGTTAGCTTGCTTACGTAGAAATCGATAGGATCTTTGTAGCCACGGATACGCTCAGTGATTTCAGCTTTAAGCTCATCGCTCTGTGCATCAAAGTTAAGTAGCGCTTTCGGGTGAATACCGATCATCTTGTTGATGATGAACTCTAGACGAGCCAGACCAACACCTTCGTTCGGGATTTGAGCGAAGTCGAATGCACGGTCAGGGTTACCTACGTTCATCATCACTTTGGTTGGAAGCAGTGGTAGTTCGTCAACAGCAGAGCGCTTGATTTCGAAATCTAGTTCGCCTTGGTAAACGTAACCTGTTTCACCTTCTGCACACGAAACCGTCACTGTAGAACCATCTTCTAGGCGGCTTGTTGCGTCGCCACAACCAACAATCGCTGGGATGCCAAGTTCACGAGCGATGATCGCTGCGTGACAAGTACGACCGCCACGGTTGGTTACAATCGCAGAAGCCTTCTTCATCACTGGTTCCCAGTCTGGGTCGGTCATGTCAGTGACTAGAACGTCACCTTCTTGAACCAAAGACATTTGATCTAATGAATCAACCAGACGTACAGGGCCTGAGCCGATACGTTGACCGATAGCACGGCCTTCAACCGCTACGTCTGCTTTGTTGCTTAGTTCGTAACGCTCAATGACGTTTTGCTCGCTTTGAGAACATACGGTCTCTGGACGCGCTTGAACAATGTAAAGCTTGCCGTCGATGCCATCTTTCGCCCACTCAATATCCATTGGACGTTGGTAGTGTTTCTCGATGATCATCGCTTGTTTTGCTAGCTCTTTGATCTCTTCATCGTTCAGTGAGAACTCGTTACGCTCTTGAGTATCTGTGTCGATGATATCAACTTGCTTACCGATCTCTTGGTTAGTTGAGTAGATCATCTTAATCAGCTTAGAACCGAACGTTTTCTTAACGATAGGGTAATGACCCGCTTCAAGCATCGGCTTGTGAACGTAGAACTCATCTGGGTTCACCGCACCTTGAACAACCATTTCACCAAGACCCCAAGATGAAGTGATGAATACCACTTGATCGAAGCCTGATTCAGTATCAAGGGTAAACATTACACCTGAAGAGGCCTTGTCTGAACGAACCATACGTTGGATACCCGCAGAAAGCGAGATACCGCGGTGGTCAAAGCCTTGGTGTACACGGTAAGAGATAGCGCGGTCGTTAAACAGAGACGCGTATACGTGTTTCGTTGCTTCGAGAACAGCATCGATGCCTTTAACGTTTAGGAAGGTCTCTTGCTGACCAGCAAACGAAGCATCAGGAAGGTCTTCCGCCGTTGCCGATGAACGAACCGCTACAGACAATTCGTCATTGCCTTCGATTAGCTCACGGTAGTTATCGCGGATATCTTGCTCTAGGGATTCTGGGAAAGGGGCTTCAAGAACCCATTGGCGAATCGTTGCACCTGTCTTACGCAGCGCTTCAACGTCTTCAACATCAAGTTCATCAAGTAGTTGGTGAATGCGCTCATCAAGACCTTTGTAGTCTAGGAACTCGTTAAACGCATAAGAAGTGGTAGCAAAACCATTTGGTACAGAAACACCAGCATTGGATAGGTTAGAAACCATCTCGCCGAGTGAGGCGTTCTTACCGCCGACCTTGTCGACATCTTCCATGGATAGGCCATTGAACCATAGGGTATTATTTTGCATTTATTTCTCCAGAAACATAGCAAGTTTTGTAGGGATTTAAAGGCAAACGATTACGTCAGAATTGAAAAAAATGTTAAAAATTTTTCAAACCTGTGGGGAACGTAATAGTCAGCAGGCTTTTGTTATATATATTATGGTGTCCATCCTACTCAAAATAATTTTAAACATTAAATAAAAAATGCAAATTGATATTCAAAGTCGTGATGTATTCTATGTTTCTGATGGAACGGCCATAACATGTGAGACTTTAGGGCACGTTGTTCTAGGTCAATTTCCCTTCAAAGCTAACGAAAAAACCTTCCCGTTTGTGGAAAGCGAAGACAAACTGAGTGACCTACTCAAGGAGATCGAGATTTCCTACCAAGAGACGGGTTACGAACCACTGGTGTTTTTCTCGATTGTTATCCCAGATATCAAGAAAAAGCTGCTGGCAGCACCTGCGCACTGTTATGACGTGTTAGAGAGTATTGTGCAGAAGGTGCAAGACGACACCAAAATGGCACCCAAACCGAAGCTGCAGCGCTCGCGTAGCGTTAACAAGGATTCTGACAAGTACTTCGATCGTATTGCGGCGATCGAGTACACCTTAGCGCACGACGATGGAATTACGCTAAGGGGACTAGAAGAGGCTGATATTATTCTGCTTGGTGTATCTCGTAGTGGTAAGACCCCAACTAGCCTCTATATGGCAATGCAATTCGGATTGCGTGTGGCTAACTACCCATTCATCCATGACGACATTGCGAGACTGAGACTCCTGCCCGAGTTTGAGATCCACCGTCATAAGCTATTTGGTTTGACGATCGATGCAGAGCGTTTAACTGAGATTCGTGAAAATCGTCTAGCGGGAAGCGAATACGCCAGTGACTCGCAGTGTCTTTACGAGTTGCAAACGGTAGAAGGGCTTTTCCGTCGTGAAGCGATCCCATACATCAATACCTCTTCACTTTCGGTTGAGGAGATCTCAACACGCATTTTAGAGCGAACAGGATTGAGACGCCGACTGCTTTGATCTTTTGTTGATAAGACGATCTTGCCGTTTTGTTCGAGGCGGCAAGATCACCACTTGTCTAAACTTCTAACCACTTCTAACGTCATTCTTCTTCTTGAAGCGATCTCCCTGGCATAGAAAACCCACTTCTACTATTTGTTTTGCCCTCTCCTGTTAGAGGTTGTTCAAGACGGTGTCATTGCTGCGTAAATAAATACTCATTGTCTAAATAAAATAATTGAGTGGCGCAAAATGGTAAAAGATCGGGAATTATCTCCAATAGTCTAGCCGTAACCAATTTGATTGAGGTTATACCTAGATGAAAACCACCATATTAATTCTGTCTGCTCTATTAACAATGAGCCTGCCTGCTATGGCTAATTTACATGTGTGGGACCAAAAACAGTTTCAAGCATATTCCGATAAAACTGAAGTTAAGTTCACTTTAATAAATAAGTACAACAAAAAAGCGGACTATTACTTACGAATCGATAATAAGCCTTTTCCGAATAAATTGAGCTTAGGACCTAATCAAGACATCGAACTCAATATTAATGTGAAGACACCAGCTGGTCAGAAAACCAAGAAAAAAATATGTACGAGAATGGTCACTGATTCACCTAATAGCTATGAAGTGTGCACCAACATTAAATTCGAAAGGTATTGATGATGAGGCGAATTTTCTTATTGATTTTGACGTTATTTGTCCCCGCATTGGCGAGCGCTAACCCGATTCCGAGTGTCTCCAACCCATCGGGTACTGACCGTGTTCGAACTTCGGAAGGCGCGTCGTGTGAGCAAGCCATTTCGACCGGTAAAACCATTCAGTTTGGTACTTATGGTGCGACGGGCAATGAAGACAGTGACAACTATTACGGTGGTGATCCCAACAATTATTACCACCAAAACCAAGATGAAGCGGGTATCTATGCCGCCATCACCTTCCAATTTGGTGGAGAAGAGCGTGTGGATTGTTCTCGCTTATATGAATTTGAATTGAGAGAGAGGAAGAGAGAAGAAGAGTTAGCTCAAGCAGAACACGAGCTTAAATTACTGCAAATTGAAGCTGAGAAGTATCGTCTTCTCAAGATGAAACAAATGAATACAACCTTTTCGGAGTAAGTGATGAGTATGAGAAAACAGCTAATGTTCATGGCAACATGTGGTGTGTTGTCGGTGTCCACAGTATACGCTATGCCACCCGACCACGGAGATGATGAAGCCACTAGCGGCGATGTTACCTTTTCTGCCAAAGTGGAAAAGCAGTGCGGTATTGATGTAACGGCAGCCACGGCGGATCTTGCTTTTGGCGATAACTACCTCGATTCAACCGCGCAGGTAAAACTCATTAACAATGAGAAAGACGGCAAGATTGAGTTTAGAGTTGAGCCAATCAAAACAGAAGATCTCGGTGATCAAGTCACCAAGCATGATGTTCACTTCAAAGCAGAAAGTTCGGTGTCGGCTGATATGAGTGCCCCAGATTGGGAAGAGGGGATTGAATTTTCACGTGATGATCTTAGGTCGAATAATTTAGTTAATCTAGCCGCTCGAGTTTCCATAGATGAAAGTAACCTCGATGCTGATGACTATGAGTTGGTGACTAATTGGATCATTGAGTGTGATGATTAATCGTTAAAGCCCTCATCTGAGGGTTTTTTAGGTCTTGTTATGAAAACAATATTGTTTTTTTTCTTAGTACTGCTTCTTTCTCCTTATGCGCTGAGTCAGAAAAATAAAGATTATAAAAATGGAGAAGAGTTTAATAAACTTTGTGAGAGTGGGTCAGAATATCATGAGAATCGGATATTTGATGGGTTATCTAGCTCGGAATATATTAATTGGACTCAAGTAGAGCTAATGAATGTAAGTAGTCGTTATGATTATTCTTCTACCATGATTAATCATGCGGATGATGAATATATATCTTGCGATCTTATTGTAGATTACCAATACAACGACAAGCAGATATCCATTAACTCTACATATTTGTTGTCATTAGAGAATGATCAAATTAAAAGTACTGAAGCGTCTACCAAAGAAGCAGTTAGAGACTTTATTGTAAGGGTAATAGTTAATTGAAAACCAAGGTTTGTCTGCTCGCTTTTATGATGCTCCATGCGTCGCACGGGCTTGCAGCCACAGAGCACAAGAGCCTCAGATTTTCTAAGCATGTGCATGAGCAATGCGGCATAAAAGTGATTGATAATGCGGGAGAGCTCAATTTTGGGCATCACTACGATGGGCAAGCACTGAGCTTCGAGCTGACATCAAACAGAAAAGGTGGGCGTGTGCGATTGAAGCTGGTCCATTTTGATCTTGGTAGCTTTGAAGGCACGGTTGAGCTGTCACAAGTTTACTTTCGGGTAGATGGTGCTTTTCGCTACCAAGGTAATGTCGATTACTGGCGGCAAGGTATTGAATTAGAATCCGATTTCCTGCGTGAATACCCCAATGTCACAGTGAGTGCGAGAATTGAACTTCAAGATTACAATGCGCCGGCAGGTGAACATTTCATCAATATGGAGTGGGGGATTGAGTGTTATTAGTTCCTGAAAAATATGTTCGAACAAAACCTATATTTACATCTGTATACATATTTGATATGAGATAAGTGGCATTTATTCTTTGCCTGTTTGCGCAACGACTATCTATGCTTTTAAGTACGGTTACTGAAGTAATCGACAATTAATTACAAAGATAGACGTCAGGCTCACAAAGGTTAGGGAAAACTGCTTATGAAAATATCGTCACTTTCGATCCGAAATCGCTTGCTTATTGGCAACATGATTACCGTCAGTATTTTGGTTGTGCTGTGTGTTGTCGTTTGGAACTCCATCAAAACACTCAACAACACTGATGATATGGTCACCCACACATATCAAGTTATCGATCACTCCGACCGATTAGTTAACTCCATGGTCGACCGAGAAACCGGATTGAGAGGGTATGCGATTGGGGGGCAGGAAGAGTATTTAGAACCTTACTATTTCGGTCAAAAGGCTTTTGATGATAGTTTCACTACGGTCAGGAATCTAACTAGCGACAATCCTCCTCAACAGGCGCGATTTGATGAAGTTAAGCAACTCGCATTGGGTTGGCAGGCGTATGCAGAAGAGGTTATCTCACTTCGAAAAAGCATCTATGAAGGTGAGACTTACGTTAATGAGTTGCAGTCCCTGATTGCCAGTGGTGTCGGCAAACAAAAAATGGATGCCTTGAGAAAAGAAGCCGCCTCGGGTCAGTATCCAAATGGTGAGCGACTCATCAACCATATGATCAACATGGAAACTGGCTTACGCGGCTTTATGTTGAATCGCCAAGAAGAGTTCCTCGAACCCTATCACAATGGCTTAGAGCAAGTAGAACAAGAGCTCGCTTTTATGGGTAACTCCAAGTTAGCTCGAGATGTTCGCGCATGGATCGATGATTACGCGTCGCAAGCTATTGCCTTAGTCCGACAAGCAAACCGGTTTAATTCCATTGATGCTCTCTACGCCAAGTTGTCCAAAAAAGAAGGCAAGCAATTTATGGATGCTCTGCGAGGCAAAGTTGCAGAGATCATCGATATCGAAAAAGGCTTGATGGTTGAGCGTAAAGAAGCCGCGACAACAGCTTCAGAACTGGCGCTGATTGTGATTGTCGCTGGTGGCGTATCTTCAGCACTGTTCTGCTTTGGGTTTGGTGCCTTCATTTCAAGAAATATTACTGTGCAGATTCAGTATGTGATTGGTGTTGCCAAACAGCTGGCGAAGGGGGATCTCACGGTTAAGATCGAAAAGGGTGAGCATAATGAAATCGGCCAGTTAACCGACGCTCTGAAAGCTACGGCAGACAGCCTAAAAACCATTATTAGCAATATGATGGTCGCGAGTGAGCGTCTCAGCAGCTCATCTACCCAGCTCACCAACATCACTGTCGCTACCAACAAAGGTGCCAATGAACAGATGTTGATGACAGATCAAGTTGCAGTTGCAATGAACCAGATGTCGATTTCTGTTCAAGAGGTGGCGCGTAATGCGGTCGATACTGCTCAATCTGCAGAAGAGGCAAGCAGTGAAGCGAAACAAGGACAGGCGGTTGTAGAACAGACCACAGACAGTATCAATTCTTTAGAATCTGAGATTGATGGCACCATGAGTCGTTTAGAAGACTTGTCCCGCGAGGCCACCAATATTGGCGGTATTCTTGATGTGATTTTAGATATCGCGGCGCAAACCAATCTATTGGCTCTTAATGCAGCGATAGAAGCCGCTAGGGCTGGAGAACAAGGAAGAGGCTTTGCTGTGGTAGCAGATGAGGTTCGAAGCCTTGCTCAGCGTACTCAAGATTCTACCTCTGAGATTCAGAGCTTGATTGAGCGTTTACAAGCCGGAACCCAAGAAGTGGTAAGCAGCATGGGAACTTGTAGTGATATTGCTAAAGCAAGTGTCGTCAATGCCGAAAAATCAGGCCATGCGTTTGATGTGATCACTCAATCCATCAGTCGTATCACTGACATGAGTACACAAAGTGCGAGTGCCTCAGAGCAGCAAAGTGTCACGGTCGAGCAGATAAACCAAAATGTGGTTAACGTGAACCGTATAACCAAAGAGAGCGTTACGGGCGCGGAGCAAACCGTTGAGTCTAGTCAGGAGCTCGTCAATTTATCAGAGAAATTGCAGAGTATCGTCGGCCAATTCAAGGTGAAAAGCGCCAGCTAAACGGAATAGAGAGTCTTCAACCAAAAGCGAGCACTGAGCTCGCTTTTTTATTTTCTAAATGAAGTGAAAGCAATCTAAAAAATAAATGAAAAAAGTGCTTTACCTAAAGTTAACTTGAGGTTTTATGATGCCAACCAAGCGATAAGGAGAGAGGCTCTCCAACTAAATATAAAGGCATGATATGAATCCAAAAATGATTGAACAGTACTTCCAACGAATTGGCTTAATCCATCAACCTGAGATTAATGAATCAACACTAAGGCTTATCCACCATCATCAACACCGCGCAATCCCATTTGAGAATCTAGCAATCTTAAACGGTGAGTCGATTGATATCACGCAACAGGCGATATTCGAGAAGTTGGTTTTAAGCGAGCGAGGCGGTTACTGCCAAGAGCTCAACGGGTTGCTATTCAATGTCCTTTCATACCTTGGATTTACCATTCGACCTCTGCTTGCTCGTGTGCATTTTGGTGAGCAACCAACAGGACATGGTCATCGCATCAATTTGGTGACCATTGACGATCAACAGTGGATTGTCGACGCCGGTTTTGGCACCAGCACACCACGAGCACCGCTACCGCTGGTATTCAATCAAGAGATCAAAACCGATCTTCAAACGTTTCGTTTCATTAAAGACCCACTGTTCGGAAACATGCTGCAAACCTTGGAAGAAGACACTTGGAAAAACATGTACAGCTTAGATATGAACCATGTGGTTTGGAATGACTTGGAATACGGTAATCATTTTACCTCGACTCATCCAAGCTCTTTGTTTACTCAGAACTGTGTTGTCGCAAGACCAACTGATGAGGGTATTACGACTTTATTCAATCGAACATTAAAGATTCGACGAGGTGGTGTAGAGCAAGAGATCGAATTAGAGAACGAATCGGATTTTTATCACGCACTAAAACAGCACTTTGGTCTGGAACCTAAGATTTCTTACCAAGCATTTATTCCATTTTTAGACAAACCAGAGGCTTAACAATGAAGATATTAGCAATAGGCGCGACCAACAGCACGGAATCTATCAACAAACAATTGGCGACATATACTGCTGGCTTAATCACTGGATCAGCGGTGGAGACTCTAGACCTGAACGACTTTGAAATGCCGATTTACAGCGAACAGCGTGAAAAGAACCAAGGCATTCCAGAGTTGGCTCATCGATTCTTTAATAAGATTAGCGAGTCAGATGCCGTTGTGATCTCGTTTGCCGAATACAATGGGACTTATACGGCAGCGTTTAAGAATATCTTTGACTGGGTCTCTCGCATTAATATGAAGGTGTATCAAGGTAAGCCTGTCGTGATGCTAGCGACGTCACCCGGCGCGGGTGGTGCAAGTTCAGTGCTAGCTTCAGCAGTGGCTTCTGCGCCGTATTTTGACGCGGATGTGAAAGGGCATTTATCGGTACCAAGCTTTTACGATAATTTCGACGTAGCAGCTGGACAGTTAAAACATCCAGAGTTGGTACAAGAGCTTAAGTCCATCATGAGTAAAGTTGCTCAGGTTAAATAAACCGCGTATTCGTATTACTACACCCAATAAAAAACCGAAGCGCTAGGCTTCGGTTATTCATTGCGATTGGTATGAGCCTATTCAAGCAGTCCAACACCGAGTTCATGACTCTTTCGCTCCATCCAACGATCCAGTTTTGGCGGCCATTCAATACTTGGCTCAACATAGAAGCCACGGAGCATTGAGAAGTACACTGCTTGATCGATAAGAGGCAGAGTTGATTCACCATTCTCGAAGTTAAGCAATAACTCTGCATCTTTTAACAACGGATTGATCAACTGTACGAATTGAGGAGTCTGTTCAATCAGTTTGTCGAAGTTGAACTCTTCCGTCTCTTTACTCTCGCGCCAAGCTGCTTTGCTCTCTTCAGTGCGATATTCAGGTAGGTCTAGTTTCCACCAACGTGGGCGACCGATACGCTGTGTGAGTGGGAAAGCGCGAGTCTGGAACTGGGTTACAGGGTTTGCAGGCTCTCGAGGTTCATCGCTGTTCGCAAGATCCATAAAGTAACTGATGATGTCTAGGCTTTCCGCCATGATAGAACCGTCGTCTTTTTCAAGAACTGGCACCATTTTTTTACCAATAAGATCAATCAAGGTCTGTGCATCATGATAGTCGACTGACACCAGTTCCACAGTCAGCCCTAGCGAGCGTGCAACGAAAGCGACGCGGGCGCAGAATGGGCAGTGATCATAGATATAAAGCTTCATGGCTTCCCCTTAAATGTATAAGCTTTCCAAAGCATAAGATAACGCTAATGTATCAGAACTTATTTAAGACCATAAGTACTTGTATTGAAATGTAATAGAAATTTCGTAACCCGCAAGGAGCTGGGTGAAGGATCAAGTTGTAGTGGGTCGCAGAAATAGATAAGGCCCTGGTAATTCACTCCAATGCAGAAGAGTGTATTGACCAAGGCCCTAATTCGTTGATGTTTCTAATTGCGCGCTATCGCCAGCTAAAAACGTCTAATTATGCTTTTTTAAGATCTTGCATTGGGTAAGTTAGTGTTAGACCACCCTCGATAGTTGAAACGTGAACGTAGAAACCGCCAGAGCTTAGGCCTGTTACTACCATCTCACCTAGTTCGATACCCTTTGTTGCTACAACACGATCTTCGATTGAAAACATTTTAAACACCTTCAATAAATTAAAATTAACTTTGCTTTTCGAAGGCGGATTTAATCAGATGATCCAGTGATCGACTAATCAGGTAATTTGTCGTCAAGACAACGAAAGGTTATTCAAGATAAGTCGATCATTACAAATCATAGGGTTAGTGAAATATATTTAAAGTTCGTCCGCTGGATAATGCACACCAACCTGACGACGCATTTCTGTTATTAGCTCTGACACGGTGATCGCGCGCTGTTGCGCTTGTGATTGCGCTTCTTTGTTACCTTTCAGCACTTGAGCAAACATCTCAGCCTCGTAGCACATCGAGTTCTCGCGTTGTGGTTGGCTTAATTCTTCAACATCGCCATTTCGGTATTGAATTTTAACGTGAGTACATTCTGCAACATGGTCGATCAGAATCGCGCCTAGCTCACCCTGAATCTCGCTGTATGCGTAAGAGTCGCTGACCTTAGAGTGCGCTAGGGTCACGTCAAATTCTGGGTAGTAGAAGATGGCACTGCCGTGACCATCAACCCCTGATTCTAGTAGGTGTGCTGATGCTTGAACGCTCTTAGGTTTCCCAAACAGAGAAACAGCTGCGGCTACAGAGTAGAAGCCGATGTCCACCAAAGAGCCATTTGAGAAAACAGGGTTGAACGTGTTTGGGTTTTCTCCGTCCAGGTATCGTTGATAGCGAGATGAGTACTGACAGTAGCTGATGTGCGCTTTATGGATTCTACCTATCTTAGGCAACGCTTGTTGAACGGCTTGAAAGTTAGGGAGATACTGAGATTTGTAAGCCTCGAACAGAACAACATCATTGTTTTTGGCAACTTCAAACATCTTGGTTGCTTCACGAATGTTTGAAGCAATAGGTTTCTCGCAGATAACGTGCTTGTTGTGCTCCATCAGCATGATTGCTTGCTGACAGTGGAACGAATTCGGTGAGGCGATGTAAACAGCATCAATGGCCGGATCGTTAGCAAGCTCGTCTATATCTGTGTAGTGAGTCTCTACGCCAAACTCCTTGCCGAACTCAACTGCGCTCTCTAGATTTCGAGAATAGACGGCGGTTAATTGCATAGCGTTAACTTCATGTGCAGCCTGCACAAATTTTTGAGTAATCCAATTGGTGCCAATTACAGCAAACTTAATCATATCGGTTTTTCCGTCCTTCTTATTGGTGTGTTGGGATAGTAGCACTGGGTGTAAGCGAAAAGAGCGTTAATTGCGGAACAAATTATTGTTGTAGAGAGCCTAATATTATTAATGTTAGTTGGGACATGCTTACCTGATGTGAGTTGTGCAGTGAATGGCGGATTTTGCTAAGGTAATACTAATTGCAAACAAGGTAGTTATTATGCGTATACGCGCGGCCAAAGTGGCTGATATTCAATTCATATTAAAGCTTTCTCACCAGATCAATCGCCAACATCATCAAGGCGCTCCCACGGTTTTTAGTTCCCCTCAAGAAGCAGATGGTGGCTCTGAAGCGTATTGGCTAGGCTTAATGCTAGAGCCGGAAGGGCACTTCTTGGTTGTTGAAAAGGATGAAGAGGTTGTTGCTTTTCTGGCTGGAAAAATCACACAGAATAACGGCGTAAGCTTTATTCAAGACCATAAAGTCGCGCGAGTAAACACTATAGTGGTCGGGGACGACGTTCAAGGGCAAGGGCTAGGCAAAAAGTTGATGCGCGCGTTCAATCAATGGGCACAGTCTAATGGTGCGACAGAACTGCGTTTAGAGGTGATGGAGTTCAATCAGGACGCGCAACGTTTCTATGAGTCTCTTGGAATGGTGACCCAATCGCGAATCATGTCTATGCCGCTTGAGGATGTATGAGTTATCTTGCTTCAATCATGCTTGGGCTTATTTTTATGCTTCCTATATTTAGCTGGGCCGGTATCCCACTAGACGCAGTAAATAGTACTCATCAAGCATCGAGTATGACGCAACCCAAGGTCACTTTGGTTAGAGTCGACAAGTCGTTAAGGCGCATGTTTCTGCTCAATGGGGATAGCTTAATTCGGGAATACAGAATCGCACTGGGCAAGCAACCAAAAGGCCATAAGCGCTTTGAGGGGGACAATCGCACACCAGAAGGGCAATACCATCTAGATTACGTGTTGGAAGAGTCTCGCTTTTACCGTTCTGTTCACATTAGTTACCCCACGTTGTCAGATTTGGAGTGGGCAAAGAAGTATGACTTAGACCCTGGTGGGGATATCAAAATACACGGATTGAAAAACGGGGAACGACGCGCTTCGCGTTATATTCAGAGTTTTGATTGGACTGATGGTTGTATTGCTATTACTAACCGAGAGATGGATGAGTTTATAGAGCTGGTTCAAATGGGCACGCCTATCCATATTGAATGGTAGTTGTGCCCAGTGGCTCTCGTTATGACTCGATGAATCGAGTTGGAAAGTCAGTGAAGATAGCATCGACTTGATTGATATATTCAAAGTCTGCACTTTGGTTGACGGTGTAGCACCAGATCTCTTTTCCGGTCTGCTTAAGGTATTCAATGTCAGCTTGAGTTAGGTTGGCGTAATTCAAGTGGCAGCTGAAGGCGTTGACACACTCTACAGTCGTTTTATCTTCCTGTGCTAACTGCTCGGTGATCATGCCGACTCGGTATTGAGGCATGTGCTTTTTAACCTCTTCGACTACTCGATGGCTAAAACTAGAAATCAGAATGCGGTCGGTATCCATCGAACAACGGATTAACTCGTCGTGAAGCAGCTCAACAACATGCGCGGGCTGGTGGCGGGTATCGACTTTCACCTCCAGATTCACGCTTAGATCGAGTTCTTCAACCAAAGCCAACAGTTCTGCGAGAGTCAGAATTTTCTCATCTTCAAACTCTGACGACTTCCATGAACCAAAATCGAACTGTTTAAGCTCTGCTAAGGTATGCTCGTCGACGCGACCTGTACCGTCACTGCAGCGCTCAAGCGTATGGTCGTGACACACCACCAGTTGATCGTCCAATGTAGGCTGGATGTCGACTTCAATCCATTTCAGGCCAAGTTTAGCTGCCTGTTCAATACTTGCTTGGGTGTTTTCAGGATGCGTCCCTGCGACACCACGGTGACCAACAATCATAGGAGGCATAGTGTTTCCTTCTTCAACGCATTGTTATTCATGCATAAACTAAGTCTAAAGGATAAACGAGTTATCGTCGTTATCTTGATGCACAAATTGAGTTTGCATCGGATTGGTTAGAGTGCATGGGCATTGATGTTGATATGAAGAGTGTGAGAAGCACCTCAATTGAGGTGCATCTCAGGGTTTTGGTCGGCAATTAGTGCGCGATATCCAGTTGATTATCTTTCACGCCATTAATGCGAAACCATCCTGCGATACTAAACCGCTCGGTATTGGTTGGCAGCACTTCGTGCGGAAATTGCTCCGAGAAGAACACAAATAGACGTCCCGCTTTTGGGGGAATGGTTGCTACGTGGTTATCGTCTAAGTCATACACCACTAGCTCCCCTGCATCTTGCTCAGACCATTCATCGTTCATATAGAACACGGTAGTTAGGCGGCGGTTTTCATTGCCTTGGAAGCAATCGAGATGCTTTTGGTAGAAATCCCCTTTGTCGTATTTTGCAAAGTGCGCTTCATACTCAAATAACCCAAGGAAAAAAGCTTGGTTTGTCGCCAAACGGATCTGCTCCATTTTATCTAGAAATTGCGAAGCGGGTTGTCCCATATCTCGGCTCAACCATTGGATTTTATCGCTGCGAATGCTCGACTCGCGCATGACTTCTTCGTTACGGCCAATCCTAGCCTTTTTCCAGTTGTCTGGAATACAGTCCCTCAATGCCACAACTTCGTCATACGTAAGGAAGTCATCCCAAACAAAATAACCTTGGGTAGATAACGCGTCGATCAGTTGGTTCATATAAAGCACTCGGATAGTTGATTAAGGGGCACTTATATAGTCCGAATAACTCAAGCCAACAAATCAGTTTGTTTGTCGTCACGATAACCCAAAGTATGCAGGTATAACTTTAGTGACGCTGTCACTTTGCTTGGGGCGTTCGCTGTTGATTTCGTGTGTAACGACAGCCTTATTTAACAAAATGATCACATTTGTGGGTGATTTTGCTATTGTATAGGTCTGACCAGTTAGCAGTGAACAAGGAGTCGTTTTGCAACTGCACACTATTAAAGGGTATATCCAAGACATGTACTTGGTGGAGTACCCTGATCGTTTGTTATTGCTTGATGGCGCATGCCGAGCAGACATTCCACATCTAAAGTCCTTTATCGAACAAGACCTTGGGCGCGATTTCCATGACTTACATACTGTTGTGGTGACGCACATGCATCCAGATCATGCAGGGGCGGCACATAAACTGCGAGCATTAACGGGTTGTAAGTTGGTGTCCGCCGACCGGGAGTTCGATTGGTACGCACGTTGGGACGGAATGCTGATGCATCTGACGGATTTGGCGTTGGCACGTTGGATGGCAAACCGGTTAGGTAGGCCTAAAGCCAATCTTTGGTACTCACGCAAGTTAAAGCCAGATTATAAGTTGTCGGATGGTGAGACCATTCCCGGTTTTGAGGATTGGGTGGTATTGGAAACTCCGGGTCATACAGACAGAGATTTGTCTGTTTACTGCCCATCTGAGCGCTTGGCCTACGTGGCGGATTTGATGGTGGAAGTGAAACAGAAGTTGATTCCACCATTCCCTATCTTTCACCCTAATAAGTACCGTCAATCGGTAGAGCGGATCTACGATCTGCATCTGGATACCTTGCTGGTGGCACATGGAGGGCAGGTGGCTTTTGATCAACCTGCATTTGAGCATTTGTTGGTAAGTGCACCACGCAGACCCGTGACTCATTGGCGCGTAACTAAAATTAAATGCAAGAGTTTGCTGAAGTCGATTTGGCGGTTTGGCTTTATCGATAAAAAGAAACCTTAAATGACAAAGGCCAGTCGTAGTGACTGGCCTTTGTGTAGGACGAGTAGCAAATTACACAAGCGTATTCGGCAAAATAGCTTGCTTGGACTCTGCTTAAATTACGGTTTCGCGTAAGAGCAGGATCAGTTCAGTAAGAAAGACTCACTTGGGTCAACAATCACTTTATTGCTCATACCCTGACGCCCTAAAAGCATCATGTAAGTCATGTCTTGACGGTTACTCAACGTTAGGTCGATCAGCCATTGCTGACCACCCATACGCAGTAGCGTCTCAATCACGCAGCGTGTCTCTACTTCACCATTCGAAGACTTGATCTTCTTGCTCGCTTTTAATTTCGCGGTGCAACGCACGGTCTCTTCTAGGTGATACACGTCTGGGTGTAGATCGAATTCAACGTAACGTTGCCCATCTTCTTTAAAGCAAAGTAGGTTGTCTACGTGTAGAGAAGAGGTTTTTGCCCCTGTGTCTACGCGCGTGTGCAATCCTGTTATCCCTAACTCAGGTAAGCAAAGTGCTTCAGTGTTCCCTATGATCATTTTGTTGTTCATAATTATTCCAATCATCAGTTAACGGCTTACATGGTCATCTTAACCGTTTAAATATTTCAAATATCAGCCTTTACCGCGAGTACGGTTTGCATTTGGTTTTGCATTCTTTTCGATGAATTCGAAAATCATGTCAGCAACATCTTTGCCAGTCGCTTTCTCGATACCTTCTAGGCCTGGAGAAGAGTTCACTTCCATTACCACAGGGCCATTCTTAGATTGTAGGATATCGACGCCACATAGGTTTAGGCCCATGATTTTTGCTGCGTTGATCGCCGTTGCACGTTCTTCTTTAGTTAGTTTAACCAGTTGAGCAGTACCGCCACGGTGTAGGTTAGAGCGGAACTCACCTTCACCTGCTTGACGTTTCATTGCCGCAATCACTTTGTTACCTACCACAAAGCAACGGATGTCTGCGCCTTTTGCTTCTTCAATGAACTCTTGAACCAAGATGTTCGCTTTTAGGCCCATGAATGCTTCAATTACGCTTTCTGCTGCTTTGTTGGTTTCAGCCAATACCACACCGATACCTTGAGTACCTTCAAGTAGTTTGATAACCAAAGGTGCTCCACCCACGTTCTTGATCAGATCTTGGATCTTGTCAGGACGGCTAGCGAAGCCAGTTTTTGGTAGACCAACACCTTTACGAGACAAAAGCTGTAGTGAGCGTAGTTTGTCGCGAGAGCGGCTGATCGCTACTGATTCATTGATACAGAAAGTGCCCATCATCTCGAATTGACGAACGACCGCAGTACCGTAGAACGTAATGGAAGCGCCAATACGCGGGATCACTGCGTCGTATTGAGGCAGTTCTTCACCCATGTAGCGAATCTTCGGATTGTTACTCGCGATATCTATGTCACAGTGCAACGTGTCGATTACATCGACCTGGTGACCACGAGCTTCTCCAGCCTGCTTTAGACGAGCGGTAGAGTATAGATTTTCGTTGCGAGAAAGAATTGCGATACGCATGGCGTTTCCTTAGTAAATACCTGATTGGTATGTGCAAATTAGTAAGTTGTTTTTAGGTCCTCGGTCTATTTCCTGAGGCTCCTTGTTTGCTTCGGGGCGAACCTTAAGGCTTTTCGAACAACTAAGAAAACGAATTAAATTTGTCGAGTCGACAACAGAAATTTATGAAGGGTTTGAGTTATTGGTACATAAGGGATGCGAGGCCTTTTAGTGTGTAAAGCGAGCCGAAACCAAACTCTGATTGGGGGTAGGAGCTGTTTAAGTGGCGTTCGACTCGCATAACTTGGCGAGGAAATGTGTACTTGTTAGTGGATCAACATAGCTCTAAAAGTGCACGAAGCGTTTCTTTTTCAAGCTGACTGTTCGTAAGTAAAAACTGGGATAGATAGTATTTTCTCATGGCATATCACCTTCATTAGATAGGTTGGTGTTTGACACTGGGCTACTTGTTTGTGTAAAGCCATTTTTATCGATAATGGGGAAGTAATAAACAGACGGTTTATTTTTACGTTGTTCCTAGTTTTGGATTAAGTGGCAGATTTATTGTTGAAAAGCTCTATAATTGGGTTTATTAGGAAAACGAGTGAAACAAAGGTTCTGATTTTGTCTGATGTAAATATGATGCGTTACTACGCAAGGCTGACCTCATTTGATGCCAATACCCCTCATGCGGTCACCTTGGCTGAATTGGCCGATTTGATGTTTACTAGTGTTAGACATGCGCGAACCTTGCTAGGGCGAATGCATCAGGCGCAATGGGTAGTGTGGGAGCCCAAAGCCGGTAGAAACCAGCGTTCTAATCTAACTCTGCGCTACGATGTGCAAGGGCTTAATCGTCATATTGCGAGTAAATTGATAGCGGAAGGTAAGTATGAAAAAGCGCTGACGGTACTTGACGACGACCGCACCGTGTTTGGTTCCTTGTTGCAAGAGACATCCGGTGCAACCTTACGTCAAGGGTTACTGCACGTTCAACTGACTTATAAGCGTCGATTTGAAGCGCTCTTCCCTCACCATGTTCACCGTAGCAGTGAACGTTTTTTGCTAAGGCAAGTATTCAGCTGTTTGGTCAGTTGCAGCAGTGATGGGGTACTCAAACCCGAGCTAGCGCATCACTGGGGTTATAACGGGGAGACGCAAACTTGGACCTTCTATCTTCGTCCCGGTTTAACCTTCCATAACGGGCAGCTTATTGATGGTGAGCAACTGGTGCTGTTGTTTGAGCAACTGAAAGCGCACTCGTTCTATCAATCAGAGCTAGAGCATGTTGAACAAGTCTACAGTGACCAACCGCTTCGTCTTTGCTTTAAGCTCTCCAAAGCGGACACTGGTTTTGCGGGCTTATTAGCTGGTGTTAAATACTCCATTCAACCCGCAGCGCAACTGCAAGGGCTGATTGCTCCAAATATCGTAGGCAGTGGGCCATTTATGATTGCGGAGCATGATGCAGAGCGTATTAAGTTGAAAGCGTTTGAACACTTTTTCAGTACGCGTTCGCTTACGGATGAAGTGACGATTTGGCAATTTGAAGAAGAGCTCGCCAAAGTCACTAACTTCGACCAGAGTGAAATTCAGGTGGCCCCAGAGGAGGATGCTTCGTGCTTCCATCAGCTTGGTCGAGATGTGAATGCAACCGAAACAGACGAACAATACAGTCGTGTTGAAGATGGCTGTTTATTCGTGTTGTTCAACCACAATGCATCACTGCAAATGTTGACCATTGAACAAAGAAAGTTTCTCGCTGACTGCTTCAAGCCGAGCTTGGTACACGAACAGTTAGAGTTGAATCGCGGTATGTTCGGTTTGCAGCATGCTAAGAACATTTTACCTAGTTGGAGCCCTGTGTATCGCATGCCGAACTCGCCTTGTGCTTTGCCACGTAAACTCACCATCGCAGTTTATGATTACTACGCTCTGTATCGCTGTGCTGTGAGTATCGCTGACCTACTGAGATTTCAAGGTGTCGAAGTTGAGGTTAATACTTATAGTTTCCGCGATTTGACCCAGCGTTCTCAGGCGAATCAGCTCAATGAAGACCTAATTCTGTGTAACCTTAATCTCGATGACAACGCGCCGTCGTCTCTATTTTCATGGCTGATGAATGATCCTGTTCTGCATTCAGCTCTCGGACAACAGAGCAGCGCATGGCTGAAGTTGCAGCTCGATCAACACAAAGCATCGGTCGAGCTGGAAGATTACCTAGAGCGTCTTGAGCCGATTGCGACTAGCCTGGTCACAGACTACTGGCTGTTGCCGCTGTTCCATCACCTTCAAACGGTGAGGTTCCAAGGTATTCTCAAGAACGTAGCCATCACCAACTGGGGGTGGCCAGAGTTTAAGGATGTATGGTCGGTCGATTAGCTAGCACTTAAATTGAGAGACCAAACTGGTAAGGTGCATCGCTTTATCTCGTAAGTGAGTGCACTCTTGCGCGGTCTTCTCAACCATCATATCGTTCTCGCGAGCAATCTCTGAGATACCTGAAATATGAGGTGATATTTCGTTGATCACATTCGATTGCTCTCCCGTTGCTGAAGCTATCTGGATATTCATCGCATTCATCTCATCCACACTCAGAGAAATAGTCGACAGCTGTTGTTCTGAATTTGAGGCTTCGCTTTGGCACTTCACACCTAGCTGAGTACTGGCTTCAATCGCGTCCACGGCTTGTTGAGTGCGCTGTTGGAGCTGGTCGATAATCCCGCGTATCTCTTCGGTAGAAGCTTGGCTGCGTGAGGCGAGCGTTCTGACCTCATCAGCAACCACTGCAAAGCCTCGACCTTGTTCTCCCGCTCGCGCCGCCTCAATCGCCGCATTCAATGCAAGTAGGTTAGTCTGTTCCGATACTCCATTGATGACATCAAGCACGGTATCTATTGAGTTGGCATCGTCAGCGAGTTGGTTGATGATTGAAGTGGTATCGCTCAGTTGTTGATTCATCTGCTCGATGCTTTCGGAAGTCACCGTTACGGACTCTTGACCTATGTTGATCACGTTGGATGCGCTCGTGGCACTGTCGGCTGCAACATTGGCATTCTGTGCGATCTCATCCGAGCTTGCGCCCATCTCATGAATAGCGGTCGCGACTTGTTCTATCTGGCTGGTTTGTTGTTTCAGGTCTTGCTCCATCGATTGAGCCATCCGGTCAACACTTTGAATCGATTCTGATATCTGTTTGCCAGTATTGGATACATCGGTTAGTAGGTGACTCAAATACTCGACAAACTGGTTGTAGCCACTGGCAATTTGACCGATTTCATCATGACGTGAATCGTCTAAGCGGCGCGTAAGATCGCCACCCCCTTTACCAATTTGTTGAAGAAGCTCGGCAACCTCGACGAAAGGAAGTAGTAATTTGTTGGTTGCCCAAGCGGCGATAGGGGTATAGATAACCGCAATCAACAGCGCCATGAAAATGATGGTTTGGCTGAAGCCGTTAAGCTCTTCTAAAACATCGGCTTTAGGGATCTGAGTGATCAGCGTCCATCCTGTTCCAGGCATTGTTCTCGAACCTAATATTTGCGCTTTGTTGTTGATGGTACTTTCGGTTACAACTGTGTTTGTTTGGGCAAGTAACTGTGTTGCGTTAACACCTAACTCTTCAAGTGATGTCCCGACTAAGTTTGGAGTGGGGTGAACCTTAATCACCCCCTGTTGATCAACGAGATAAACAATACCTCCTTTACCAACACTATAGTGACTGATTAATTGAGTAATACTCTCCAGTGTTAGTCCAATGCCTGCCACACCAACACGTTTGCCCTCTTTAATGACTGCATAGTTAACAAATAGGGTAGGGGTGCCCGTTGCCCCATCAATATCAAGAGAAAGCTCAAACGGCTGGTTTGACTGAATAAATTGATAGAACCACTGATCTTTACTTTCGCTTTGCGACACTGTTTTTAAAACGCCATTGTGAGTATGGTACGCCCCCGTTTCTAATGACACAAAGTACGCACTGATGGCATTGAACTCATTTTTGATCGTTGTGAGATAGTTACTTAGGTCTCCTGTCGATGTAGACCTAGAGGTGATTAACGGAGACAGAGTCATCATTTTAGACGCAAGAATTGGTGTCTCTAACTTGAGGCTGATTTCATTACCAACTTCGCCTAACAATGCCGGGAGCTCTCTATCGAATGTTCTGTCGATCAAAATCGAGCGACTTGATTGAAACGAGTAAATGCCCATCAGGCTGATAATGGAAAGCGCTGCGATGATCGTCGCTAAGATCGCTTTCATTCGTATAGTGAGATTCAATTTAGACTCCTTTCCAAAACTCTCGGCTCATCATTTGTAAAGTAAATGTTAATTAAAACTTGACCTTTAGGTCAATAAATCAATCCTCGAAGTGAGAGTTGAGCGATATTTATACAGATAGGCCTCTGCCTTGAACTACATAGATGATCTGAGTGGTAATTTTAACCATATGATTTAATTTGAATTTTAGTTGTTTGATGAAAATAACACCAATAAAGTTACACTCATTGGTTTACTTTTGGCGATTTAAAGGTAAACTCATCGGTGTAGTTTACTTTTGGGTCGACGACCCAGAGCAAAAACAAACTGAGAGTTGAATGAAAAAATATCTATTACCGATTGTAGGAGTACTTGCCGTGGCAGCGACTGTAACCGCATATTCAAATTCAAGTGAGAAGCTTGATAACTTGCCTAAGAAGTTTGCTAACAGCGAGCTTGAATATAAATCAGGTATGTCAGATATCTTCTCTATCCTTAAAGCTTACGTCACTGTAGAGCGCAAAGAACCGGTGCCAAAAACGGCATTACCTTTGATGCCGATGACCAAAGCGCAACTGGTTGAAGAGCAAGAAGACGTTGTCTACCGTTTAGGTCATTCAAGTATTGCGATGAAGCTGGATGGAAAATTGGTCATGATGGACCCAGTCTTTAGCGATCGCGCGTCTCCAGTGAAATGGATGGGGCCAAAGCGTTTCCACCCAACACCAATTTCAATCGAGGAACTGCCTGATGTCGATGTGGTAGTGATTAGCCACGACCATTATGACCATTTGGACAAAGCAGCAGTAACCGCGCTAGCGCAAAAAGTGGAAACTTTCCTCGTGCCGTTACGAGTAGGTGCAATCTTGGAAAAATGGGGTGTCGAGAAAGAGAAAATCGTTGAGCTGAATTGGTGGGAGTCTGCAACTGCAGCAGGTATCGATTTTACTTTGACACCGACTCAACACTTCTCTGGCCGTGGTTTACTCGATCGCGACCAAACCCTTTGGGGCAGCTGGGTGATAGAGGGTAGTGATAAGAAAGTTTTCTTTAGTGGTGACTCTGGTTACTTTAATGGCTTTAAAGAGATCGGTGAACGATTTGGCCCTTTCGATCTCACTATGATTGAAACCGGTGCTTATAACTCACTGTGGGCGGATATTCACATGTTCCCAGAGCAGAGTGTTCAGGCTCACATCGACCTAAAAGGTAAGGTGATGATGCCAATTCACAACAGTACCTTTGATTTATCCATGCATGATTGGCAAGACCCGCTTGAGCAAGCATCTACTATCAGTAAAGAACGAGGTGTAGAGATCACCACACCGATCATTGGTGAGCGTCTACAACTAGCGGGGACGGCAGAAACCAAAGCGTGGTGGAAGCTGTAACTGCGTCTAAAATGACGGGCAGTAAGAAAACCGCTGCAAGTGATTATTAAGTATTTAAGCCACCGATTGGACTCAGTCGGTGGCTTTTTTGTATCGAGAGTCATAGCGCGTCTCTTTACGCACCTTTACGTTTGCTTTACGTAGGCTGATATTCGGATTGATAAAATGAACAGATGATTTAGTTCTTGGTGATCATTATGTTTAAAGCTCAAGCTGTAAGAGGCGCAACCCTAATTCTGGTAACGGCAGGTCTTATTTTCCCTTTGTCTGCAACCGCGAAACCTCACCCGGTTTACAAGCCGTCTAAGAAGATTGTGGTGGTTAAACCTGTTTATCGACCAATCAAAAAAGTGCCGAAACATCGCAGTTACTACTATTACAAAATGCCAAAGCAAACGAGTTATATTGTGTTGGCTGGCATCAGCTATGCGGTGATTGATAATGTCTATTACAAACGCAGTGGCGATCAATACATTTATATTGAAAACCCACCCGTGACTTCATCGTCGACGTCGATTACTACAACGACCACAACCACGTCCTCATCCTCAAACTCGGATGTTGGTAGCTTGGTTGATAAGCTGCCCTCAGGTACTACAACCGTAACCATTGATGACGCGACCTTTTATGTGAAGGGCGGTGATTGGTATGCTCCGATTGCTGGAAGTAAACAATTTGTTATCGTTGAGCCCCAGCTATAGCGTAAATCTACTTAAAATTGGACATTTAGACGTCTAGACGTTGACAAGTCTCAAGGGTGGGATTAGTCTTCGCCCTCCTGTTCTATAGTAGTTTGTTCCATGTCTAATTCTAAACACTCAAATGCGCAAATCGCTCCGAGTGCGGTTGCGCTGATCCCGCTCATTATCTTTCTTGCTCTGTTCATCGGAGTCGGGAGTTATCTCTCTTATCAAGGCGTTGATTTTGCGTTCTATCAGCTGCCAGCGCCTATCGCGACGCTGCCGGCGATTATGGTTGCTTTGCTGATCAGCAAAGAGAAGATCAACCGAGGCATCGAGCATTTTATGCGTGGTGTAGGACACCCAGATATCGTCGCTATGTGTATGATCTACCTACTAGCAGGCGCATTCGCAGCGGTGGCTAAAGCATCGGGTGGTGTAGACGCGACGGTTAACCTTGGCTTATCTGCGATTCCAACAAGTATGATTCTGCCGGGGATCTTTTTGATCTCAGCATTCATTGCAACTGCGATGGGTACGTCAATGGGGACGATTGCGGCGGTTGCGCCAGTTGCTCTTGGTATTGCCGACTCTTCTGGAATGAGCCTTCCACTGACGGCTGGCGTGGTACTGAGTGGCGCAATGTTCGGCGATAACTTGTCGATTATCTCTGATACCACAATCGCGGCGACGCGTTCTCAGGGCTGTGAGATGCGTGATAAGTTCAAAGAAAACATCCGTATCGCTCTACCCGCAGCGTTAATTGCAATCGTTATTTTTGCGATGAACAGCACAGCAACGCAAGTGCCGGACACGGGTGATATCGAGTGGCTTAAAGTAATGCCTTACATGGCAATTTTGGTATTCGCTGTCTCTGGGATGAATGTATTCGTGGTGTTGACCATCGGTATCCTGTTAGCAGGCTGTGTGAGCCTAGTGGGTGTCGATAGCTACAGCTTGACTGACTACGCACAAGATATCTATTCAGGCTTTGGTAACATGCAAGAGATCTTCTTGTTGTCGATGCTGATTGGTGGCCTAAGTGAGCTGATGCGTCGTCAGGGTGGTTTGGCTTACCTAACTAACCTAGTGAGCAGTGTGATTCGTGCCTTTGGCTCTAAACACTCAAAGCAAGCGAATGGGCGTGCTAGTGAGCTGGGCATTGCCGGCTTGGTTTCAATGGTGAATTCGTGTACTGCAAACAACACAGTGGCAATCATTGTATCGGGCAGTGTCGCTCGCCAATTGGCGGAAGAGAATGACGTTTCACCTCGTCGTGCGGCGAGCTTGTTGGATATTTTCTCATGTGTGATTCAGGGTGTTCTGCCATATGGCGCTCAGGTTTTACTGCTGGGGTCTGTTTTTAACCTTTCGCCACTAGAGATCGTATCGCACTCTTTTTACTGTTTTGCTTTGGCTATCGTGGCGGTGATTGCTGTGCTTATCAAACATCCGGCGCGCCAAGCTGCTCAATCTAATGGCAGTTACTCAAATTAAGTGACAATTGAATTCAAACGAAGGCTCCTTGATGGAGCCTTTATTACATATGGTGAATGGATTACCATGAGATTAAGTTGTCAACGCCATCTAGTCGTGGTCAAAACTTCGTAATTTGTTATTAACACTGGAATTTTGATGCTCGCCATTCCCTTACCATTTGTCGCAGCCCTGTTGTTATTGATGACAGGCGTGTTGCTTCGATACCGTTACCCACAAACCAGTCAAAAGCCATTTTGGTTTATCATTCTGTGCGCGTTAATGGTGACGGTGGTGGGACTGCGATGGACGGTAGACATTGCGCTGTTTCGCTTCTTGCAACCTATTCTTGGTGCGAGTGTTCCCGTGGCAGCTTGGCTCTGTTTTGCGGGAGCTCATCGAAGTCAATCTAGTACACATTTGCATTGGCTAGGCCCAGTTGCTGTTTTAGTTGGCTCACTCTTTTATGAGTATGTCTGGACGGGAACTCTTGATGTATTGTTGATCTTGCTCTACACCGGATATGGCAGTTTGCTGTTGAAGTCGTCGTTGTGCGTGCCAGAACAAGTTCGGTTAACCGATGTACCGAAAGTGTTGGTTGCTGAACGAGTTGCAGGTGTAATGCTGCTATTCTCGGCTTTGGTTGATAGTGCGCTTTCTTACGACATCTTGCTGTTGAATGCGCAGCACACCAATCTGATCTTATCGATTAGTTACCTTGTTCTTATTCCAGCCGTTGTTGCCGCCGTGATGGTGGTTAGCATAAGTACACCTGCTGAAGCAAATAACAAGCGCGCTCAGACCTCAACTTCCATGTCACAACGCATTTCTGAAGAGGTTGATACATCAACCACATCAGTGAGTTGTATAAATGACGACCAAGCTGAAGAAACCGCGCAGATTATCGCTAAGTTCGATGCATTAATGAGAGATCACCAAGTATTCAAGGATCCTGATCTGTCTCTCAATCGCTTGGCACGAAAGTTAGGCATTCCTGCTCGCAAGATATCGTCTGCGGTTAATCAAACTCACCAACAGAACATCTCAAAGGTGATTAACGCTTATCGAATTGAGCATGCTAAGACTCTTCTTAGACAAACTGATGACGCGATAACTGAGATCTTCCTAAACTCAGGTTTTCAGACCAAGTCTAATTTTAATAGGGAGTTTTCTAGGATAACTGGGCAAACTCCGAGTGAGTTTCGAAGTTCACCACAAGTGTTCGATTGAGTGTGTTTGCTTTTTGTTTATCAATTTAGAAAGCGAGCGATGTCATTGAAGAACAGTTGATGTAACTGGTCGCGTGATGTCCCAACGCCATCTTTACAAATAATGCCATCGCCTGGCACTTCTTCATTCAGTAGTGGTATGGCACCGGGTTTACAGCCTTGAATGAAACTAAAATGGGTCGCTTTTTCGTAGACTTTGTACCGTCTTACATTCAGAGGAATGTGCTCAGCAATGTAGCCAGACTCTAATGCTTGAGGAAGATCTCCAATGTCGACCCCAGCTGCCAGTATCAAGGTTGGCACTTTGATGTCTTTTAAGCTTCCGATTGAGAAGCTACGCGCAAGCCCTAAATCAAGGCTAACGACACGTTGAATACGAGGGTCTGAAAGGTCTTTTTTGCTTGGCTCCTTATCCTGTATTTTGTCTAGCCCTAGTTCTTCCGCAAGCCCACAAGTTCGTGGGTTGGGGTATGCCTGACAATTGGCCTCAAAAGTTGCTCTATCTATTTTCGCTCCCGCCAATTGCATCACGGTCCAACCACCTAATGAATGCCCGATTGCGGTAATATTGTCGACGTTAGCTGATTGCTTCCACGGGGTTTCGGATAACACGTAGTCCAGAATACGTGATACATCTCGAGGTCTTTCCCACCATTTCGCTGCTTGTTTTGGGGATTGGTCGAAAGAAGTGGTTCCCGGATGATCAACGGCCGCCACGATGTAGCCACGACTCGCAAGTTTGGTCGCCAACCAGTTTTGGTTCCGCCAATTTCCTCGATAGCCGTGTGATAACAGCACCAAAGGAAAAGTGCCTGATTGAATTTCCCCATCCTTAATGACTTGCGTGCCAATGAAGGCGGGGTTATCGCCAATCAAGGTTGTGTCTGATACATCTTGTGTCGGATACCAAATGGCAGTGTTTAGCGGGCGATTAGGGTCGTCAGTTAAGGTGACTTGAGTGAATCCGACATCAAACGCGACGGCTGAATTGCAAAGGAAAAGTAGGGATGTGAACAGTAAATGTGTCCATTTCATGGTATTAACTCCAATTGAGGTGATTGGAGTTAATATGCGGTGAGGCTAGGTATCACGCGACCTCAAACACGATCGAGGACGCCCTAAATTGTGTTTGATTACAGAATTTGGCGATTAGGCTATGCTTGTCTTCTTTTTGGGCGCTTCTCTACCAATCCGTTTCTCTCCAAGCCACGTCTTACGCTACTACACAACTTGCCAAAACGACGCAGTTCTTCGAAGTTGGGCCCTTGTCCCATTGAAATTTTGTGCTCCCAGTACATTATCTCCATGTCGACCATTTCGAGTAATTTCTTAGAACAACCCGTGCAATTCCCTTTTGGCCCGCAGATAAATGTTTCTGGCTCATACAAAGGGAGTTCGTTTTTCACTTCTTCAATCAAATTCAACATGGCCGAATTGAGGTCCGGTTTCTTGGTCTTTATTGGCTTTGCGTTTGTCGGTGCTCGCGCGGTGATCAAAGAGGGCGTCGGTGTATTTGGGTGCAAATTCAAAGCAGTTGATGGCATATCAAAGGCCTCTGGGAAAGAAGAAGGTGGGCATGCTACGGATAATGAAAAAACGAATCTTGATGTAGTGCAATAAGCTTAGCGATATATCCCAAAGGGGTAGATAAAACAGAGGAGAAAAGGTTAATGGGAGGCTCGAAAAAAGGAGTCACGGTGTTGTGACTCCTTGTTTAGAGTAGTGAAGCAAGCGATCGCAACTTACTCGAGATAGCCCTTAGAATTCGGCATCGAATTGGAACGTCATCCATTCATTGGTAATTGGGTGACTCAAACACAGCTTCTCAGCGTGAAGGTGAAGTCTGTCCGCCTTATGCCCATAAAGAACATCTCCGACGATCGGCATATTCAATCCTTCCTCATGAGAACAGTGCACTCTCAACTGATGAGTACGGCCTGTTTTCGGATGGAGATAAACCTTGGTTTTGCCATCACGACGCTCAATCACTTCCCATTTGGTTTCTGCAGGCTTGCCATGCTCATAGCAGACGATCTGACGTGGACGGTCATAAAGGTCACCGCGCAACGGCAAACGGATGTAGCCTTCATCTTGTTCTAGATTGCCTTCAATCAGAGCGACGTAACGCTTCTCAACTTCGCGAGTAATGAACTGCTTCTGTAAGCTCTTATTTGCTCGACGAGTTAACGCAAAGACCAATATTCCTGACGTTGCCATGTCTAATCGGTGAATAACGAAAGGTCCTTCAACATCAGGATGCATTTCCTGCACGCGAGTATAGGCGGAGTCTTTAATGGTTTTCCCCGGTACTGACAAGAATCCAGATGGCTTGTGCACCACAACGATGTGTTCATCTTGAAATAGAATATCTAGCTCTTTGCCCTCTGCTGGGTTCTCGAGTAACGGATTTGGATCGACTTCTAGCCCTTTCATCATGTGACCCAAGATCGGTACACATTTGCTTTGACAAGACGCGTAGTATTTCTTGTGTTTACGCACCTCTGATTTCGGTGAGCGACCCCACCAAAACTCGGCCATAGCCAATGGTGTATATCCGTGCAAGTAGGCGTATTGCAGCATCTTAGGCGCGGCACACTCCCCAGAGCCCGCTGGTGGTACAGGGTTAGTCAATGGCGCGAAGATATGGTTTAGATCTTCCGTTTTTCCTTCAGCATTTAGAAACGCGTATTGAGCGAAAAGCTTATGCTGCAGCTGATGAGAGATAGTTGCGCGTTGCTCTTTTAGTTGATCCAGTTGCTCGGTATAGACATCAATTTTCGATTGCAATTCAGCCAGACGTTTTTCCCAAGCGAGCTTAAGGTGCTTCTGTTGGTTCTTGTCTGCAACACTCGCTTTACCAAGTTCAACACTTAGCTGTTCAAATTCGGTTTCATCAAGCTCTAGCTTACCTTGTTCGCGCTGTTGTTTACGGATCTTACGACCTTCGATGACCTGTTGGCGCTGGGCTTCGTTCTCTTGTTCCGCTTGCGCTTTGTTTTGCGCCATTTGCTCACACAGTACTAAGTAGGTCTCATCTGATTTCAGTGCTTTGTACTTTGCATTCACCGCCATCATGTCGGCTGTATCTTGATGGAAGAAACTCTCGCTGTTCAACATATCAAATACAGGTGGTACGAAGTGAGGCAATAGATTTTGGTCAGCGATCTTGCCAGAGAATGCAGAAAAGTAGCCGATTTCACCTTGTGGGCTGCGAACGATAAGTACCCCAAACATTTTGCCACGGCCTTCTTCCGATTCTAGACCGAAATCGTGGTGCCAATCGGTCTGTGTTTCTAGATGAGCCTGGAGCTGCTCAGAGGCCAGCTCACAAAGAGGGTGGGGCTCGTAGTAAAAAGGAAACGTAAAACGTTCTGGAAGCGTGTATGACTCAATCGATTGGTTGAATCGGGTAAAGCAGTTTTCAGGTGTATGTAGAAATTCTGAAGCGTGCGAAGAAGTCGATGAGTGCATAGCGTGTCTTTTTATCTAATGGATGAAATCGCAGGGAGTTCGATGTTAGGCGGCAGATTCTACTCCTTATCGATACACGCCTCAAACTTGTTCAATGAGAACACTGTTATTTTTGTTGCTGTGGCTGTTTAAGTAGGGCGTGTTGACCTTTCGTGGTTAAGTTTTGTTCGAGATAAAAGCGTTTTAATCGCGGCGAGGGGGAAGTAGCCTAATCATTCTAAGCAAATCCTCCTCAACAAAGAGTAAAACGCTTTTAGCCGAACCCTTTGGGCAACGTTTGCTGGTCATTTCTACTGCGTTATCGGCTTTTCATGTAGGCTAGCTACACATCAAAACCTCTGCCTTGTAGAAATACCCAGCAACTCGCTGCAAAAATCAGCTCGAAAGATCAACACGCCCTAGTCACAAGTTGGAATGAACGTGATATGCTGCTGCGTTTTATATGAACAGGTAAGCTTATGATTCCGCTAAATACTTCGATTGTTTCCGGTGTGGCCCTTTCTGAAATCGATGGCCAGATGAAAATGCTATTAATGAAGCGCGTGAAGGGGGGCTTTTGGTGTCATGTGGCAGGTTCTATTGAGAGCGGTGAGAAGGGCTGGCAGGCGATTGTACGCGAGTTCAAAGAAGAGACAGAAATTGACGTACAAGCTTTGTATAACGCTCAGTTCTTAGAGCAGTTCTATGAGCACCATGTTAACGTTATCGAGCTGATTCCGGTATTCGCTGTAGTATGTCCACCAAATCAAAATGTGCAGTTGAATGAAGAACATACAGAGTTTCGTTGGTGCACGCTGGAAGAAGCGAAAGAGTTAGCGCCATTCCCAAATCAACATGCAGTCTATGATCATATCTGGGAGTATTTCGTTAACAAAGCGCCTAATCCGCTGTATCGCGTTAAGTTAGCTTAAATATCAAAAAGTACTTACCTCAACCCCACTCACGATGAGCTGCTACCAATGATTTGATAGTGGCGTTCAACCCCGTGAGTGATTTTTCCCCAACCAGAGCTTTTAACGCGTTGTTGGTGTGTGTCAAAAGCTTGTTGATCAACAAACTCTTCGTAAACACTGAATCTATTTGGGATATGTGGATCTTGAGTGACCTTGAAGACCAAGCAGCCTGGTTCTTGGTGAGTCAGAGCTTTATGAATTGGTAGTGCAGTGAGCACGGCTTCAAGGTCTTCCGGTGGAACCTCAATGTGCCCTGTTAAAACGATCTTAGACATAATTCACTTAACTCTTCCCTGTTACGCGTTCTAAATACCAATGGCCTCGACACGGGCCGTTAGTGAGATACCAATCACCTGTCACCTTATCAGCAGAGACTTTTCCTGAAAAGCGATAGTCCCATTGCTTGTTATTAGCGTACAAGGTGAGTATGTGCGTATCTTCGGCAACCCAGCCTTTAAGTGAAGTGCCATTGTAGGTGAGGCGCAATGTGGCTTTGCCATTCTCAATACGACCAGTGATGGTAGTGCGCTCGCAAAGGTTGTTGTTGGTGGTGTTTATTCGTCTGCCAGCCCATTCTCCGTCGAAGTTATTAGTGACGCTGTAACTTGGTGTCTCTGGGAACTTCGGGAAGGACTCTGAATTTCCGGATTTGAACCAACCTACTTGCTGTCCTACAACGACAAATAGAATAAAACCAGCGGTTGAGGTTAACAATAGAGGCTTTTTCATCGGCAGATCCTAGGGTATTCGAAAACTTAGGAAACTTACTAAATTTGATGTTGATAGGTGATTAAGCCGATAAATCCCTTACATAGCAATGATATAGCTGAGTTATGCGACTTGCCTTGCGAATTCGGAACAAAAAGGAGATCAAGGTCAATTCTGGTTTCATTAAATCGTATTGAGTTTGAAATATATTTGTCACTCAGCGAATTTAGTGTTAGATATGAAACTTAGCTCAAAGGAATGAACTGAGCTATAGTTGATAACAATGTCATGTTTTGGTGCAACAGGTACTCGCTACTCTTTATATTTTGTGATGTGTATCGTTGATCTGGCCATGAAACACAGTTAGATTCGAATAGTTGGCAAATAAAAAGGCTCATGAAGAGCAGTCAAACGGAAAGGATATAACCCTTATGAAAAAAATGAGAAGAGCACAGCTTCATCGCGTTCGTATTCAGTACTGGAAAGACACAGCGAAAGAAGCTTCAAAAAAATAAGCTTGTTAATGACAGCTTAAATTAGCCTTATTGGCATTTCCCCCTTGTGCGCAGATAGGCGACTCGTGACCTAAGCACATAACCAACCCAGAGCTGGTAAATCTCAATAAAGATTCAACACTGCCAGCTCAATTATCTCCCTTAACGATCATCTTACTTACCCATCCTAAAGGTCTAATTAACCGAACCTATCAGTTTAATCGTAAGCAAGAAAAAGCCCCTGAATTTCAGAGGCTCTACGTTATCGGTTAAAGACGATTTAGCGTTGAAAGAGATTTCTCCACGTCACATCTTCCGTCCTGTTCAGTCTAACGCTGGTTAGGTACGCGATAATCCCGATTGCAACATAAACTACCAAGGATAGTGCCGGTGCTTCTACGATCGCGCGGAACGGGTTCGGCTCAAACAACACATAGATCGGTAGGGAGGCAACGAGCGCTAAGAACTTGCTGATCCAATCGCTAGCAAATAGGCTCAGTGACAACCACTTGATTGCATAGCTACCAATAAACATAACCAGTAATGGCGAGTTTACGATTTGTGAAATCGCTAATGCGACCATAGCTAAGGGCAGTAGAACAATCGACACCAATAGCATTCTTGCTAGGAAAGCTAGCCAGTTAGTCAGTACATAGAAGATAGATTGCTGTTCGACCAAGAGCGCTAACTGTTTATCACTGAATGTTTGAATCAACCACAGCATTACATCAGTAAACAAGACCAATAGGGCACAAATCAGCGGAATAATGACCAAACCTACAGCGAGTTTTACTGCATGAGTCAGGTGGTTTGATACAGGCATGCTACGCCAAAACATCGAACTGCCTTCTTGGCGCTCTTTTCGCAGTGTTTTAGGTAGAAACAGTGTTGTTAAGAGCAGAGACACTGTTCCTGCAATAGCGAAGATCAGAGAGTTAAGGTCGCGCGCGATCTCTTGATGGATTTCGCTAATATCGCCGCTGACCTCCATTTGAAAGAAGAAATTATGTTGAGCTTGGTTATTGAACATTAAGCCTACGCCAAGCACTAAGCCACAAAGAGCAATGAACAAAGGGAGGCGAATGATCACCTTATGTTCGATGAGCTCTTTTTCGATCATGTAAACGCTAGGGTGCATTTAAATAGCCTCCTTCTGTGTTGCAAGGAAAAGGTCTGATAAACCGACATTGAATCTTTTGCCAAACTCTTCAGTTTGAGGTTTGTATTGGCTCTCTAGAAGCCACTTGGTGCTACCAAGGCTAGCTTGCGAGCTAAGAGGCTTGAATTGTGCAATGGTTGAGCTGTGTTCATTTGACGCATCAAGAATGAAGTAGTCGCTCTCAACTTGTTCCATACTTTTGTACAGAACAGGTTTGCCCTGCTTAATGATCAATACATCGGTCAGCAGGTGTTCAATCTCAGAGACTTCGTGACTGGCAATAATTAGGGCTCGCTCACCATCATGGAACCACTCTAGTAGATGGCGGTAGAAGGTATCTCGATAGATAAGATCAAGCCCTAGTGTCGGTTCATCGAGGATCAGCACCTTAGTGTCGGTGGCGATAATGATAGAAAGGTGAAGTTGTACCTTCATTCCTTTAGACAGCTGTTTGATCTTAGATGTGAGTTTGATGTCGGTGCTACTCAGCAGTCGCTCGGCGCGTGAACGATCGAAGCTTGGGTGAACGCCAGCAGTGTACTTGAGTAACTGTTTAACGCTCATCCATTCTGGGAGCACGTTAACATCAGAGATGTAAGAGAGGTGCTGCATCAGCTCGGCATGCTGTTCGATAGGGTGGCAACCATTGATCTCAATCTCACCTTGGTAGCGGTGTCCGCCGAGCAGCGATTTGATTAAGGTCGACTTACCAGCACCGTTGTGGCCCAACAGTCCTAAGACTTGTCCGGCTTTGAGCTCAAAACTAATTTCTTCTATCCCAGTGTTATTGGCATAGCGTTTGGTGACGTTCTTAGCGGAAAGTAATGTCTTCATGACTTTTCCTTTGTGTGTTGTTCTAACAAAGAGACAAGCTCATCGATGCTCATGTCTATATTCTTTAGTGTGTTTGCAATCTTGGGCACTGTGTGGGCGACAAAGTCGCTGTATGCGTTCTGCTTTAATTTTGCCTCCGCTCCCAGTGCGACAAACATTCCTTGTCCGCGTCTCTTTTCGACTAATCCGTCGTCCACCAATAACTGATAGCTCTTCATCACAGTAAGGTGGTTGATTTTGAGATCGGCCGCTATCGTTCTTACTGACGGTAGTGCTTGTTGATCTCTCCATACTCCCTGCATGATCTGCTCTGTGATTTTGCTAGCCAGTTGTCGGAAGATAGGTTGGTCATCTTTCCAATCTGTCATATCGCTTTCTGCATGGTGATATACATGTGTATAACACTAAACTTGTTATCAAAATAATCAACTGTTTTTTATAAATCATATCTATTTTTTATTTTTAGGGGTGGATGTTCAGTAAAAACAATGAGACTATATGGTATCTCGTACTAATAACTTTGTAAGTCTCTGAATGCTGCACATCAATGACAAAAAGCTGGTTTGGTTTACCAAGTATTTGCCGATCGTGGTCATTATCTCTTCTGCGATAATACTTAACTTGATCATGATGACTGGTGTCGATCATAAGGTTCGAGCATTGGTGGATTTAGTGCGTATGGATTACATAGCTGCGCAGAAACGATTGATTGAAGCTCAAGTTAAGCAAGTGTCACAACAGATAGAGAAGACGCAACACGTGGCCGAAGCTGAATCGATGAAAGCGTTAAAAAGGCGCATCGATCGTGCTTATACGGTCGCTCAGAATATCTACTCATCGAATCAGCATCTCTCTAATCCTGAGCTCAAGGTGATGATTCTCAATGAGATACGACGCATGAGCTTTGCGAACAAGCAGAGCTACATCTACGTCTATGACATGCGAGGGACGGCTCTTGTTCACCCTCTTATGCCTGAATTTGAAAGTACTAACAGGCTCAATGTCAGTAACGGTGAAGGGCAGTATGTGGTCGCTGAGCAAGTGGCCTTGATGAGAGAGAACTCCAGTGCATATATGCGCTATAAATTTAATCGACCTGGATATGGTGATGAAGAGTTTGAAAAACTGAGTCATATTCGCCGATTTGAGCCTTATGGCTGGTTCTTTGGGACAGGGGTTTATTTAGATCAAGTTAAAGCAACCAGTTACCAACGCATTTTGGATATTCTTTCCAATGTGACCATCGGTGACAATGGCTATCTGTTCGTATTCGAGGAGAACGGAGACACACTGCTGCGTCACAATCAGATACAAGTCGGTAGTGGACAGAATCTATACCAAGAGATTGGTGAGAGCTTTAAAAACCAAGTTTTGAGTCAGCCTGCGTCAGGTGGCTTTGTTGATTACATCACCAAAGACAGTGATGGGGTACTTGGGCCTAAAACCAGCTTTGTTAAGCGAATTGACGGTTGGGATTGGATCATAGGTACCGGTATTTATCTTAATAAAGTCCAAACGTCGATTGAGAAACGAAAAGAAGAGCTATTGATTGAATCGAGAAACGAGTTCGGTTTGGTATTGGTGTTCAGTGTACTGGCAACGTTGGCATGTATCTTCTTGAGTGCTTTGGTGAGTCGCAAAATTTCACTGCGCTTCAAGCAGATGGAACAGCGCATCGCGGAAGATTTCAATCGACTGAAAAACAGCCGGCGTCGACTGCAGCATATGGCGAGGCACGATTCTTTGACCGCATTACCAAACCGCACTGAGTTGGAGCGACAAGTGAATCGGGCAATCGCTAAGTCCAAACTCCAGGGCAAGTTAGTTGCGGTGGTGTTCGTTGATCTCGATGACTTCAAGCGTATCAATGATCAATACGGGCATGGCTACGGTGATGAACTCCTCAAGCAGATCAGCGAGCGCTTTGAGTTGTGTCTCGATGAATACGACATCGTATCTCGATTTGGTGGAGATGAGTTTGTTTTCTGCCTTCCAGAGCTCGATAAGCTGGCACAAGCTCAAGCAAAAGTGAAACAGATACAGAGCGTGTTTGATAAAGCGTTTAATCTGCACGGCGTTTCTGTGACGACCCAGTGTTCTGCAGGTGTCGCCATGTACCCCTATGACGGACTTGAAGTGGATGAATTGCTAACCAAAGCAGATATCGTGCTCTACAAAGCCAAAGAGAGTCGAAAAGGTGAATCGGTATTCTATGACGAGGCCATCAACAAAAAGGTCATCTATGACTTTCAAGTAGAGGAGCAGCTTAAGCTCGCGTTAGATAACCGAGAGATAAGTGTGGTGTATCAGCCTCAAGTTGATTCCCAAACTCAAAAAGTCAAAGGCATCGAAGCGCTGTGTCGTTGGAACAACGCAGAACTTGGGTTTGTATCACCAATGGACTTTATTCCCGCTGCTGAACGTCTTGGTTTGATTCAAGAGTTGGGAGAATATGTTCTAAAACAGGCGTGTGAGGACACACTCACGTTTATGCCAAATGGAAGAGACGCGATCGGTGTTTCTGTTAACGTTTCTCCTAAACAGATTCTCGATAGTGGGTTCGCAGACCGAGTTAAGCACTTAGTGAATGAAACCGGGCTTTGTGCCAGTCGCGTGACACTGGAGATCACGGAGAATATCTTGATTAAAGATCTGCATGTCGTGGAGCCTGTACTGAGACAGCTTAGAGACATTGGTTTTGGTATTTCTCTGGACGATTTTGGTACGGGCTTCTCTTCCCTAAATTATCTTAATTCGTTACCAGTCAGTGAGATTAAAATAGACCGTTCCTTCATCCGTAAACTGAATACCAGTCAACACAGCGCAACTTTGGTTAGAGCAATTATCGATATTGGCAATTCATGCCAGATGAAAGTCGTTGCTGAAGGGGTTGAGACTGATGAGCAAATGACGAAACTTCAGCAGTATGAATGCGATCTGTTACAGGGATTTTATTTCGATAAGCCACTCTCTGTAGCAGGTTTAATTGCGACTTATTTTCCTAACATAGCTGAGCGTACTCACTATGATAGTGAGCACGCTGAAGCTTATGTGTAGCAATTCGCAAGGCTAATCGGCAGCACGTTGAGGCCGGCTGTATAGGTAACCTTGATGCAAGTTATAGCCGAGTTGACACAGGATGTATTGCTGCCTCCGCGTCTCAACACCTTCGTAAATCATCGTCATTTTGGAGAGACGCCCGATCTCTGAGATGTTAAGTAACACACCTTGATGGTACTCCCCAGACTCAATGTCTTTTACAAAACAGCGATCCAGCTTGAGATAGGTTGGTGAGATTGCACTGATGATCTCGATATTGTTGTTTCCTGTTCCGAAGTCATCTAACGCAATAGTGATCCCGAGCTTTTTGATCGCCTTGATGTTGTCTATCACTTCGCCACCATAACCAATGTTAGAATACTCGGTGATTTCAGCGACAAATTCGTTGGCTTCCATGGCTGCTAAGTGGGGCTCAATTTTATCGAAGTTAGCGCCTACTAACGTACTTGGACAAATGTTCACGCCATATTTGTCATGACTATTGTTGCTCTTCGCGACTCTAACTGCCTCAATCATTAGAATCGTGTGAAAGGTCAGTAGATTTGAGCGGCGCATTGCGTTGATGAAATCCAAAACGCCAACATCACGTACTCTAGAGAGGAGCTCGTAATAAAGGACGCTATTATCCTCAGTGTTTATGATGGGCTCTTCCTCGAATGAGATCCTTCTCCAACGCAACATGTATACAACCACGCCTACAATGTATCGATGGTAAAGCAACACCGTAAACAAGAGCGTCAGCGTTAACCAAATCCAAGTGATGTTATGGCTATAGAAGCTAATGGTTGCGCCCGTTGCGAGCGAGTGGTCGTAAAGAGGTGGATGGTTCTCATTGTTGTGAAGGATAATATTGCCATGCTTTTGAATGGATACTGAATCGACGAACAGTGGCATTAATGAGTTTCGGTATCGTGCTTCAATCGATCGCTTTGGAATACGTACCGTGAGGAATATGTTCTCTTTGGGATAGGTAAACCCTGAATAGGTAAAATCTAAGCTGTCATAAAACTCGCCGATGTTATCAGGGTTCACTGATTTAGAGCGAGTCGTTGATATGTAGCAGGAGCCATCAGGGGTTGTCATCACCGCTGAATCGAGATTGAGTGAGTGTCTCAACGCATAGACGGCATCATCGTTGTTGCACCCATAATTCTTGAGCTCTTCGGTCACAATCTTAGTGTTTTCACTAAACTGATCGGCAATCTTGGTTGTGTAAAGGATTTGGAAAAAGTAGACAACGAACAAGATTAACGATGACGCAGAGAGAACGATAACAGTGCCTTTAAACCACTCTTTATAATAGGTGCGAGCCAACATTTTTAGCACGGTGATATAACTAGGTTTGAATTGGTTGATATCTAGCCTTGATTGTTCTTGATTAATGGGAGCTTTATCAAGGTCAATAAAATATCCCACTTTATAAAGGTTAGAAATGAGTTCGCTTTGAGAATCGATACCTGCCTTTTTTAACAGGTTACGATATTTCTTTCTTACTGATGCAATGGTGTTTTTTAGCGCATAGAGGCTAAACTCTTCATTAAAATTTGATTTGAATGATTCTTCAACCTCTCTTGCTGACTTTGGATTTGATATTGAAGAATTATCAATTAAGTACTTTATTACAAAGCTCTCTTTACTATTTAGCGTTTCCTCAGATATCTTGCAGTTGCTTTTTTTGATATATATTTTTTCTTCGTTATAAATTAGCTGTAATATTTCCCTTTCGCTATATATATTCAGAGAACAGTGCATAGCTTAACTCCTAAATGATAGTTGTTATAATTATTGTGTTAATAATCAATTGTTCCTACTCATTTAGCCCATACTTCTCTGTAAATAACGTCGACAAAACGTCACCATTTCTCTCAATACTTTGATATTAATCGCAGAATTTGGGCGGCAATGAGGGATTCTCGAGATGTTCATTCAAAAGTGGAATTTATAAATCAATCAAGAAGTTTTACAAGTTAGAAAGGGGATAAATCCATTTGTTTTGGTATTTATCCAATTGATATTGGCAAAATGTGGGTAATTTTGTCCCAGTTAGTTGCTTCTTGTTTAGTGGTTGCTAATATAATAAATGTTTATTGGTTTGGTGTGTTATATAGGTGATGGCTGAGTTTAGCGACTGCTAGGTTGCACGAGTAATAATATAATCTATAAATAAAACGCTTATTAATACACGTCTAAAAATTAGGTAGTGGAGAATACCTAAATATTTAACGAAAATAGAATATAAAGATACATAGTTTTGTATCTACTAATAATCATCGTTATGGTTATGAATACATTATGACTTGGTTATAAATTTACATCCAGTTTTGGATATGAGTCGAAGTGTTTGGTATTTTTAAGGATTAATATTGGCACTGAATGCTAATCGACAATGAACTAATTATGCTAGAGGATTGATGGCACATCATAGGATTAAATCAATTAATATTATTACGTGCCATCATCAATTGTTGTCTAGTCAAAGTTTAACAAGCGCTATCTAAAACAACGACTTGAGGCTCTTCCTCTGGTTGGTAGAGTACTTGGCAATAATTACCTTGGGGTTCATAAGTGTGTTCATACATATGAAAAGTAATGGCGGCACGCCTCTCTTCTTCAGGCTTTCCTGGGAAATTATCTTTATTGATCACTTTTAACTCGCTAGAGTCGATATTCATTAACCTTCGTAATGAATCCATATAAGCAATTGGGTACCCATGACAAACAAAATAGGATTCTACTTCTGTTTTGATTGTGTAATTACACTCTTTTTCTACACCTGCAAGAACAGATTTCGCATAGATAACGTCAATGCCATTACGTAGGTTAGCTGCAATGTCATGGATTTTGTTAGCACGAGCATCTGCTTGGATCTCCATAAACCTCACCATAGCTGTTGTTGCGATGACTGAGATGATGACCAAACAGACGATAAGTTCGAGGACAGTGAAACCGGATTTTTTAGGCATAGTATCTCTGTATGATGTGGTAGCAGAACTGGCTTTAATGTACGAAAGCCCCTTTAAAGTCCGAGGTTAAACCAAGCGGCATAGACAGAATAGATACCTGATGAAGAGCTGGATGATGAAGCCTCCCTTCATGCCAACAAAAAGTAATAAAAACAGTAAGTTAATCAACTGGCTTGTAAGCTTGTACAATGTAAGCCCGTGTAAGCGAGTGGTTTTGTTAACTATCTGATATTGTTGATTAAATCATTAATGGTAAGTCGGACTTAAAAAGTACTCTTCGACTTCATCTGGGTGAATTGGTTTGCTAAATAGAAATCCCTGAAAGTATTGATAGCCGCAATTCATAAGAAACTGTTTTTGGCTTTCTGTTTCCACACCCTCCGCCACCACTTTGAGCTCTAGCTTCTCACAAATGGCATGTGTCGCTTTTACAATGGCTTTGCTTCCTTGATGTGAGCCGTGAACAAAACTCTTATCTAGCTTTACGGTACTGATGGGCAAATCATGCAACATCGACAGAGAGGAGTAGCCAGTACCAAAGTCATCGAGGTGTAACTCGACCCCAAGGGCCGCAATGTCGTAAAGCGCTTGTTCGACTTCTCCATGTTTGAAGATCATCGAAGACTCGGTGATCTCAAGTGCGACTTTGTTTGCAGGTAGCTGATAGAACTTGAGCATTGCAGACAGTTGGTCGGCAAATGCTGAATGGATCTGTTTGCCAGAAATATTGATGCTCAAAGTGAGCTCAGGGCCGTACTTTTTGTGCCACGTCGCCAGTTGTTTAAGAGCTGCATTCAATACCCACCGCCCAAGCGGAACGATTTGACCCGTCTCTTCGGCTAAGCTGATAAATTCTCGCGGAGCGATTTCTCCCAGTTTATGGTCTTTCCAACGAAGTAACGCCTCAAAGCCTTTTATTTTATTGCTATCACTGTGAATGATCGGCTGGTAATGCAGTTTTAAATCGTCGTTCTCGATTGCTCCTGCAAGTCGATGTCGAATATTGACCTTTCGATGTAGTGCTTTGGCAAGATCTGGAGTGAAGGTTTGGAAGCGATTTCGGCCATTCGCCTTTGCCATGTGCATTGCCATTCCAGCCTGTTTAAGTAATGACTCTTGATCCATGGCGTTGTCGGGAAAGTGTGCCGTACCAATACTACATCCGACCGATAGGGAACCGATACCCGCGATGTGAAAGCTCTTGTTAAGCGCGTTGATGATACGAGAACAAAGTAGTGGGATATTTTGATTTCGACAAGTGTGAGCAATGACGATGAACTCGTCACCACCAAAGCGGCCAATCATACACGTATCATCAACCAACTCTTTTAGTCTTATCCCTACTTGTTTAAGGAGTTGGTCACCAACATTGTGCCCATAGGTGTCGTTAACTAGCTTAAAGCCGTCTAGGTCGACAAACATCAATTCAAATGGGGAGCGGTATTCAATACTCGTCTGCAATAGGTTTGTGATACCTCGGCGGTTATGGAGTTCTGTCAGGCAATCATGCTCAGCGTTGTATTTGGCTAATAACAGACGCTCTTTTTGGCGTGTGATACAGGTTAGATTGAGTAGCAGCTGATTCTTGTCGAACAACCATTTACCTTGTACATCAAAGTAATGGGTTTTATCGCCAATCTGACAACTCACTTCTTCTAGGATCTCTTGCCCACGCATGGCGGAGAAAAGCCATAGGTCGACAGTCTCCTCGTCTCCGAGAAAGTCGATCAACTGAGTAAATGGTTTGCCATAGCTTTGGTAGAAAGCCGTATTAACACTTAATATCTCGCCGGTTTTATCGAACAATAAAGAAAGGTTCGACCCGTCTGAGCAAGCCAAGTCATGCTTTAAGCTGTTTTCTTCAGCCACTACCTGAACCAGCATACCAGTGCGTCCATCTGGCAGAGGAATTCCTGAAAATTGACATAGTGCCCGTTTAGCGATGTGCTTGGGAGTAAAGTTCCACCAGGTTTTGATGGTCTGATTGAGATGGAATTGTCGTTGGTACTCTTCGAGTGTTGCCTCAATAGCCTCAGACATCTCTTTTCCAAGATCGCGTGAAGTGAGCTCTTGAATTGAATCGGCTTCCCAAAGTGGCAGTGCGCTGCTATTCGCCCAAACGATCAATTTATTGTCAATGTCGTACACCCAAATAGGGCATTTTAGATGCTCGAATGGTAAATAACTTTGCATATATCAAGGCTTAATGGATGAAGTGAAGTGGCTGTAGCAATCGTATGGGATTGCTACACGGGTTCAGTACTGCTTTATAGGTTTAGTGAACGAATCACTTTGGTAACGTGGCCCTTGTCATTGACCTTGATAACGTAGCCCTTCTTGTCATCAAAAATCTCTCCATCAATAAGGTGCCATTCCTTCTCTTTTTTAATGATCTCTTTCGCGTAGTTTTGGTCGAACATGGAATCGTTTGGATAAACGGTTTCGATCGCTTCAAACAGAAGTTGAGCCTGGTCTTGGTTAGTCACCTGGAAGCCGCTTTTGATACACAGTTGTAACTCAGGGAGAGGTTGTGTGGTGTAAGGTTCGGTCATTGAGCCCAACACACCGTCATGGGAGTAAAATTGATAACGTCCAAAACTGCTTTCGCTGCCATCCGGTGATTTGAGTACCGGCGTTGCACTGTAAAACTGGCAGTCAAAAACCATCTTCTGAATAATGCTGCTCTGCTTTACAACCTCTACGTTCATCCAAGATAACACTTGTTTCTCAACCATTTGAGCTGTCTCATCCGTTTGTGCAGCCATCGCTGAACCGAGAGAGAGTGAGCTAGTAACAAGCAACGCAGCAAAGTATTTTTTGTTCATAGGAAATATCATTCCATTTATGGTTTTGGTGAATAGGTAACTGGCGCCAATACTACTCAATCAATGAGATTAAAAACATAGGGCGAATCGAGTTGTGAGGTTGATTCCACTGCCAAGGCTTGTGGGTAATCGTTTTCGTTACATTGCTAAGTTAACTCAGTAGTTATTACAACTGCTAATTACATTTATGTTAGTAATATATAGGGCATAAATGCCCTTGGTAGAATGAATGAACTTTTGGCTTGTTGTAAATGATCGTTATGTAAGAGAGGGTAAGAAAATAAAGGAGATGTAAGGCGAGCACGTTACTATGATGTCAGTTTTATGAATAACATTTAAAGGATATTGGTAAAGGCGCAACAGGGTGCATTCAGAACGCGAAATCGTAAATATAGGTGTACAGAGATGAATACATTGTTTTGCATACTGTAAAATAATGAGTTCGGTTACAGTATTGATGATGTATTCTCAGTCTATATACTGCCCGCGCATTTATAAATACTGGTGATAGGAATGTCAAAAGCGAAAGTGCTCATAATCGAAGATGACCAAGAGATTGCGCGTCTAACTACACTTTATCTGGAAGCTGAAGGCTATGAGGTAGAGGTTGTTGATCAAGGTAACTTGGCGGTACAAGCTATTCGAGATGTCGAGCCAGATTTAGTGCTTTTAGATTTGATGCTACCAGGACTAAGTGGTGCACAAATTTGTCGACAGGCTCGTGAGTTTTACAATGGTATTATCCTCGTATTGACAGCATCGGCTGATGAGATGAGCGAGGTAAGCTTGTTTAAGTTTGGAGCCGATGACTACGTTACAAAGCCGATTCGAGGCCATGCTTTGTTGGCTAGAATCGAAGCGTTATTGCGCCGTGCGTCGTCTAGTTCTCCATTAGAGAGCAATGAAGAGAAGACATGCGATATTGTGGTCAATACAACAATTCAAAGTGCGACTCTTTATGGTCAGGACTTGCAGCTTACTTCTGCTGAGTTCGAAATCTTAAATTTATTAGTGAATAACCTTGGTGAAGTGGTCACGCGAGATCAATGTTGCCAGCTTTTCCGTGGTATTGACTATGCGTTCAACGATCGCTCGATCGATATGCGAATCTCTGGTTTACGCCGTAAACTTCGTAACCACGCAAAAGACAAACAACTGATTAGGACGGTAAGAAACAAGGGGTACATGCTTGTTTCGTAAAGATGTAATACGCAAGCTAAGAAACATCTCGATGTTTGCGCGGCTCTATATTGGGATTGTGACGGGGATGATCGCAACGATCTATCTGTTTCTCAGTTTAGGTGAAGGGCACATGCGTCGCACAGAGATTGAAACGTTTCTCAATGATGGAACCTATTTTGTTGAGCAGTATATTCACCAACGCAACCATCCGACGTCACTATACAGAGAGCTAGACAAAACCGGCTATCAGCAGTTCTACATTTTTAATCTTCGTCTTATTGAAAACTGGGATAGCCAAGCTCCATGTTCGAATTGTACTCACTTCACGACACTAAATGGTGTGCCGATCTACCTCAGTGATCGCAATCTCTACTCTGCGGTATTTCAGCTTCCTAACTCTAAGTACAGTTTTGTGTTTAGTGAGGTAGGTGATTTCTTTTCTCCGACTATTGAGTGGTATGAAGATTCAGAGAGACACTTCCTGATTGCATTGCTCATCGCCGTCATTATCGCGATTGGGGCGAGCATCTATCTACCAGTGCGCCGCTTTCAAGAACGGATAGAGCTGTTGGTTGAAAAGCAGCAGCAATTTGGCCGAGGTAGACTCAGCACCCGCTCTGATATGGATGATATTCATCCTGTATCGGAATTAGCTAACAGTTTTAATCTGATGGCGGAGGAGATCGAGAGTAAGGTAAAGCAGAATCATATATTTGCTCAAGCCATTCCTCATGAAGTTCGAACGCCATTGAGTCGGATTCAACTCGCGACCGATCTATTACGCAGGGGAGCGCCGGCTGAACAGCAAGTTCTGTTCGATGATATCGACGGCTACATTGGCGATATCGACCAGCTTACTTCTGAAATTATTATGCTCTCTAAGTTGAACGTTATCGACAGCGCATACTTCGATTTGATAACTACAAGCTGTGACTTAGTTGATCACTGCTTGGATCGCATTCGCTATTCAAAGATCGAGAATGTTGAGTTTGAGTCGTTGGTTATCAATAGCTTTGCAACCAAGTGCGACTGCACTATGGCGCGATTGGTGCTGGACAATATCCTCAAAAATGCAGGGAATTATACGCGTGATAAAGTTTGGGTGACGCTGGATGAGAACTCCGAGAGCTGGCTGATACAAATCGAAGATAATGGTGACGGAATTCCAGAAGATAAGCGCGATGAAGTCTTGTTGCCTTTTGCGCGTCTTGACCAAAGTCGAACCGCAAAAACGGGAGGTTTTGGTCTAGGATTGGCAATAGCCAATGCTGCGGCGAAAAAAATGCGATGGCAGCTTAAATTAGAGGACAGCGTTTATGGCGGAGCAAAGTTTATTATTATTGTTCCTAAACGTAAGGCAGACAGTAATTCCTGATTTAGAGTTAATATTCAAAATAAATGTTCTCGTAAGTGTTTTTTGAGTTTATTTTATACGTTTAAATGCCAGTTTTTGCGTTCGGAATTAATAATTCAATCTCAATAACAAAAAAGGAGGGGTAAATATTTCCCCTCCTTGTACTCTAATTATGCAAGCCTGTTTGTTATTTGCGCGTTAAACCGTAAATAGCATGGTCGATAATCCGTCCATTTAAGTTTTCGCCTCGAGTAATGATTCCTTCAAGCTTACAGCCAAGTCGTTCGCAAACCGCTCGACTCGCGGTGTTCTCGACCGCCGCTGAGATCTCCACTTTCTCCATATCTAACTCGTCAAACGCTATCTGAGTAAGCTTACGGACGACTTGCGTGACAATGCCTTTCCCTTGTTGAGGCTCTGATAGCCAATAACCTATCGTTACCTTTTTTAGATTGTGGCAGATCGTGTTGAAGCTACAATTTCCGACGATGTTATCTTGATAAACAATCGCGCAAGTCATGCTTTTTCCCTCGGCATAGTCGTGGAGCGAGCGCTGGATAAATATACGAAAGTCTTGTTCAGTTTTACAATGAGGTGGCCAAGCGAGCCATTGGCTTAAATAATCAGTTTGTGCTGATACCAGCTCTGCATAATGTGAAGCAAAGCTTTCTTGTACTAGTGCAATAGAAATATCGTCGTTGATTTTTACTTTAAACATCGTGTCCTCATTAACAGCATTAAGGTCATTATACTTTGGTACTAGTTTGCTCTTTATATCGTTATCTGTCTAATTTTTATGCAAACTGTGGCACGCAAAGTTCGTTATACGTTATTCATGTCACGAAACTCAATAAACCTTACATAATTTGTGACTATATACTCAAGTAATCGATTAGTATTGGCCTCCAATAAATATAAAAACGATAAAAACTAGGCTTAATTGATGAATTTGTACTGCCAGAACGTGACGGTAGATTTGCGCAAAGCGCTATTTGGTATTGCTAAGGCTCTGGATAATGTCGGTTTCGAGAGCAAGCACCATGGACAAAGAGTCGGGTACATCGCGTATCGATGTGCACTGAGTGTAGGCTGGGAAGAAGAGCAAGCCCAACTCGCATTTTCACTTGGACTGATCCACGATTGTGGTGTGTCTCAGATAGATGAACAGCTCAGCCTTATCGCTGGTTTCATCCCTGACTCTACGCATCACCATTGCAAGAAGGGTTATCAGATACTCAAAGAGTGTCCGGTACTCTCTATCTTTGCTAAACCTGTGTTGTATCACCATACACCGTGGAATGAACTGAAAGATTTACCTGTTAGTCAGCTAGAGAAAGAGCTAGCAGCTGTTGTCATGCTTGCGGATCGAGTTGACTACCTATGTGGTGTCGCATCGGCTGACCGCTTCGGTAACCTCACTCCTGCCGGCAAGGCGTACATTATTGAACGCTTAACTGAACAAGCAGACCTTCTGTTCGAAACTAACCTTGTTCAACATATGTGTGAGTTGGTCGATACCGATGATTTCTGGTTCTCTATGGATGTGTCATACATCCAGATCATGAGCGATAGGTTTAAACCAGTCCCGTTCTTTTCTCAGCAGATGTCACTAGATGAGACGGTCGCTTTCGCGGAGTTCATCGCTAACGTAGTTGATGCCAAGAGCTCTTTTACGTTTAAGCACTCATTGAAAGTAGGGCAGTTATCAGAGTATTTGGGTAAGCAGTTAGGTTACTCCTATACAACACAGAGAAAGCTCTATTTGGCTGGACTTGTTCACGATATCGGCAAGTTGCAAACGCCACGAGAGATCCTGCATAAGCCAGGAGCACTCACTCCTGAGGAATACTGCTGTATTAAACGCCATGCGACAGATTCGCGCTTTGCTCTGCATGAGCTATTTAGTTCACCACAAATCTGCGAGTGGGCGTCTAACCACCATGAGCGCCTAGATGGTTCGGGCTATCCCATGGGGAAAACGGCAGAGCAGCTCGATAAACCAAGTCGGATTGTTGCAGTTGTTGATGTATTTCAAGCGTTGACTCAGTCTCGTCCTTATCGTCCAGGAATGAGCTTAGAACAAACGTTGGCGATATTGGATGATCATGTGCAGAACCACAAACTCGACGCTGAAGTATTCAGCTGCTTGAAAAAACACGCGCAATACTGCTTTGAGTTGTCGACTGACAAGTGCAGTGATGCACAGGCCACCGCAGCTGAATATTAGTCTAGCGCGACGATGTTTTTCCGCACGCCTTACATATAAAAGTCTGTTCTTACAGCGGCTTACAGCTATTGTTGCTCTTTGATGGTAATCTTTACTATTCAGTTTAGGAGAGGTGTTGTGTTGAATAAAACATTGCTTGTGTTGTTGGCTCTATTGATGAGTGCGGTATGGGTTTCATTCTCTGACGAGCTGGGGCAACTCGTCGATCGCCCAAAGAATGTCGATTACACAAAACTTGAACAGCTTGTAGAGAAGAAAACGACCCGACAGGAAGTGATTGAGTTGTTGGGTGAACCGAAACAAAAGCTCAATAAAGAGTATTCGGTCTCCTATCTGTATGAATACAGTGATCAACTTATCGCTCTGACCTTTCATGAGGATGTGTTGTTGTTCGAAGAAAGAGCTGAAAACGATGGCCGCTATGACTTTGAGTTGGTTAAGTGAATTAAGTTGGTTAAGTAAATTAAGTTGGTTAAGTAAAGAGCCAAATTGGTTAAATAGCGGACCTAACTGGTTAAATGATGGAACATGAAAGTTGGAACAAATCGCGTAAAAACACAACGTGGACGTTATAAAGTCACGTTCTGCTACTTAATTATAGTTATTGGGATTGTTTTAATTCGTTGGACCTATGTGCCCTAATACGTATTCCTAAGAGAAGCGACAGTGCAAATTGTCGCTTTTTTTATTTCTGTTTTCCGATAAATCCCATCAAATTTGAGCGAATTGATGCATCTTTGACCGCGCGATCGTTTGCTTTTAAAAATGTGATGAAAGTCTCATTAAGTTGTTTATACTTCTCTTCCGGTTTTAAGCCGGTGCTTAGCCAATACAAGCCGTCACATGGATATGTGAATGACCCCACGGACCGGACCAGCTGCGTTCCACTGCTTGTATAAGGTGATCTTACATGAACAATTCGTTGTTACATCCGTTAACGTTGTTAACGCCCTCTTCGCGTAGCGTATTGCTTGCGATTCTTTGTCCTTTTCCTTTGATGTCATTCGCTTGGCTCATGTTCACTCTTTAAGGATTTCTAGGACAATTTTATGAATATTTTATTTGGTTTTGTTGGTGTTTTCGCACTAATTGCTTGCGCGTACCTGCTATCTGAGAGCCGTTCGGCGATCAACTGGAAAACGGTAATCCGTGCTTTTCTACTTCAAATTAGCTTTGCTGCACTAGTGCTGTATTTCCCTTGGGGGCAAATGGCATTAACTAGCTTAAGTAGCGGTGTATCAAGCTTGCTTGGTTTTGCAGATGCGGGTATCTCATTCCTGTTTGGTGGCCTTGCTACTGAAGGGTTTATTTTCGCAGTGCGTGTACTTCCTATCATTATCTTCTTTAGCGCGCTGATTTCTGCACTTTACTATCTGGGTGTGATGCAGAAAGTGATTCAAGTTCTGGGTGGTGCCGTTCAAAAACTATTGGGTACCAGTAAAGCAGAGTCTTTGGTTGCAACAGGTAACATCTTCCTTTCTCAAGGCGAGTCGCCACTTCTTATTCGTCCTTTCTTAAAATCAATGACTCGTTCAGAGCTATTCGCAGTGATGGCTGGTGGTATGGCATCGGTCGCTGGTAGCGTGTTAGGGGGTTATGCTGGACTTGGTGTTGAACTTAAGTACCTTATTGCAGCAAGCTTCATGGCCGCGCCGGGTAGTCTTTTAATGGCTAAAATCATTGTGCCAGAGCTGGGCACACCGAGTGACTACGATAATATTGAGCTGGACAAGGCTGATCAAAGTAACGTCATTGACGCGTTAGCAAGTGGTGCAATGAACGGCATGAAGGTCGCCGTTGCTGTTGGTACTATGCTGATTGCTTTCGTCAGTGTTATCGCAATGGTCAATACAGGCCTTGAGAGCCTAGGTGAAACGGTTGGTTTTACTGGTATCACGCTACAAGCTGTATTTGGTTACCTATTCTCACCATTGGCTTGGGTTATCGGCATTCCAAGCGATGAAGTGCTAATGGCAGGTTCTTACATTGGTCAGAAGATCATTATGAATGAGTTTGTTGCTTTCATCGATTTCGTCGAGAACAAAGCGTTACTTTCAGAACACAGCCAAGTGATCATCACTTTTGCATTGTGCGGCTTTGCGAACATCGGTTCTATTGCGATTCAGTTAGGTTCTGTCGGTGTTATCGCTCCTGAGCGTCGTGCTGAGGTGGCAAACCTTGGTCTTAAAGCGGTTGCAGCAGGCACATTGGCTAACCTAATGAGCGCATGCTTGGCGGGTATCTTTATCTTGCTTTAACCTGCGGTTACTCTTTCTCTCAGTTGACGCCTTTATGACAATGCGAGAGCAGTAGAGTAGAACCATATATGTATTTAACGGGCACTTGGGGCTTTTCTCCCTAAGTGCCCGTTTTTTGTTTTCGTGTTGATTGTTCTGGAAACTCAGTATCGCTCGTTAGGGGAATAGTGGGGTGAATCTATCTCGTATATACTTCTAAGGTGCGTCATCCCCAAAGCATTGTTTTATCGCGTTATTTAAGAAAGGCTTTTTATGAAAACAAGAGTATGTGTTGGTTTGCTGGTTGCTATTTCATTAGTCTCCGCTCTGATTTTTTTGTTGGCAGGTGATAGCCACTTTCCAGTGACGCAATGGCCGAAAGAAGCGTATCTAGGTTTGGTATTTAGTATTGTTTGGGGTGGCGGCGTGATGGCGAGTGTTGCTTACGTTTTCTCCGCGATGGTTTTTGTCACGGTAGCCGTGGTGGGTTATGCCATTGGTTACAAGATTGGCAGTTACTTACCGACTTCTAGCGATGCGAAATAATGCACTGGTTCGATAGACTCCGAATATATTGGTATCACCGAAAGCAATCGAAGCGCTGGCCTAAAGACGGCGCGCGTTCTCTTGGGTGGACTGACCGAGATTCACAGCACGCTCGTTTTTCTGCGATTGCGAATAATGTCGAGTTTGATGGAAAAACGGTACTTGACCTTGGTTGCGGTTATGGCGATTTGTATCCGTTCTTGACGGCACAATACTCAATACCTTCTTATCTTGGGATTGAGCAGCATGCGGCGTTTTATCAGCAGGCGAAAGAGCGATATCAAAATGCAACCTGTGCCTTTACACGTGGCGATATCAGCACGATTTCTTTGAAGCCATATGATGTGGTTGTGGCGAGCGGCTCGTTGAATTACGCATCTAAAAACGAACACTATCTGACTTCAATGATCACAAGAATGTATACGTTGGCGAACAAAACGGTGGTGTTTAATTTGTTAGACAAACATTACTATCCAGCTCGCCAACTGCTCGTCAGTTATCACCCGCAAGGGGTTTATCGATTTTGCAAAACGCTCTGTGAAGATGTCACGCTGATCGACGGTTATTGCGATGGTGATTTTACGATTGTAATGAACAAAGCGAAGTGAAGAGCAAGCGCAAATAACGGAAAAGTAATCACCCAATGAAACAAACCCAAGCAGAAGATACTTGGGTTTGTTGTATAGACTTGAGTGCTGAGCAACTGTAAGTCGAGTCCTTAATACGGCTTGTTCTCCACTAAACCGTAAGGCAGACTTTTGAATACTTCCGGATGCTTTTGGAAGTTTGGTGCTTCATTCACTTGTTGCCAATCGAGCAGCATAATCGCCAGTACATTTCGATGCTCACCATACTCTAAATCAAAATCGCCCGTAATGGATGGGATCATACCTTGCTGCTTATCGATAGATGCTTGTATTGCCAAACGAGTCTTCTCTACAACTGGATCATCTTCTAAGCCTGCTAATAAGAAGGTTAAACCAACCTCGGCAATCACATCTTCCTTGGCACGTAACAGTATTGTATCGATGTTTTCACGGAAGTAATCGTAGATCCATTGGTGCTCTTTTTCACTGACTTGATGTTGGTAGTATTCTGAATCACCAAAAATGATGTGTGTCATCCCGTAGATTTTATTACCAAACTGTTGTGTAGAGAGCTTTTTGTCCTGATCGTCAGGGTAAGCGGATTTGAATGTCTCGACGAACTCATCAACCACATCTTGTTCACCTAGTTGTCGTAACCAGTACACTTGATTTGCTAGCTGTGCAGCCCAAGCTTTTACCATCTCTTCGTTGGTTGCGTACTTAGAAAAATCGTAGCGGCGGATGACTTCTCTTAGTTTGGCATCGTTTTTATGTTCTAACCCGTACTCGTTAGCGCGAGCCATTGAGCCGAGTAGATCAACCCCTAAGAACAGATACTCTGGCATGTGCTTAGTGATGTTGTAGCGACGAACACTGCGCTCATCTTCTTCATCAACATACGACGCAATGCGCTTTTCTGAGTAGAGAACAATTTGTTCTTGGGTGTAAACCTCATTAGAAAGTCTGCTCAGCTTACTGGCAACGCGTGCCATGTCACTCCAAACTGCAGCAGCGTACTTTTCATCTTGGGTTTGTCGGAACATACGAACGCCATAGTGTCCCTCTTTAAACGCAGGGAGCGTGTAAAGTTGACTTTCGTAAGTATTTCGAATGATATCAGCAGAAGTTTTGAAGCTTTGTTGTTGCGATGGGTTGAGTTTGCTTTGGGTAGTATTTTGTTGCGTTGTATTCTCAGCTTTTGCATTAGACTGCGCATAGGCGCCAGCAATAGCGGAGGTCGATAGCAAAATACAGAGTGTTATTGTTTTTAGCTTCATATCAAAGGTACCGAGCAGAGGGAGAGAGCTCAAAAATAGCACTGAGCTATATAATGAATGTAAGTGTTTGGTCAGCTTGTTGTTATTTTTATAGCCCAAGAAAACCATTTAAAGCAAAGTGATAACTCCAATAAATGTTTATTGGTGATGAAAAGCTCACTATTCGCATGTCGTTTTTACAAGTTATAGATTTTTGGCCTGTTAACTGCATACTATGAGATAAACTAAAGCAAAAAGTAGTGATTGATGTTTATTGAGCCTCATTTTATAGCAGTAAACATACAAAAATAGACAAAGCAGGGGGAACGAATTATGACGAATCGTTCAAGTAAGCAGTGGTCTGCTAGGATATTATCTTGTTTATTTTTGCTAACGACCATCAGTGCGGTTGAATTTTTTCACCAAAAGCAGATAACTTTCTTAAAGAACGAAGCCTTTGCTGAGGCTCAGAAACAGCTAGCTGTCGTACGATCACGTATTGAAGCGGTGATTGTGACAGATATGTATCTTCTCAACGGTATGTCCACACAAGTTGCCATTGCCCCGCGAGGCAGTGTTGAAGAGTGGAACAAGATCGCAGACAGTATTATTCAAGACGGTTCGCATATCCAATTGATTGGTTTGGCACAAAATGATGTGCTGAGCTTTGTCTACCCAAGAAAAGGCAATGAAAGCATTTTGGGTATCGACTACCGAGATCATCCAGAACAGTGGCTTTCGATTGTTTTGGCTCGCCAACTTGGAAAAACTTTCATCTCTGGCCCCGTAGAACTCTTTCAGGGTGGTTGGGCACTGATCACTCGAACTCCAATCTTTATGGACCCTCCCTTTAATCGAGAGTATTGGGGAGTATCAAGCGCGGTTATCAGTTTAGAATCCTTGTTAAAAGACGCAGGTGCCGAGCAATTGGAGAGCCGTTATCATTTTGCCATCCGAGGTTTCAACAGTACGGGAAAAGACGGTGATGTTTTCTATGGTGATGAGAGTGTTTTTGAATCCGCATTTGCTACAGAAATGGCGAGCTTCCCATATGGCGGCTGGTTTTTAGCTCTGTCAGGCGAAGATAAGGTGTTGATGGATGTGTCATGGATACGCATAAACATTATGCGTATTATCGGCTATTCCGTACTGTTTTTGCTCTCTCTAGCCTTTTTTACTATCTATCGCCTCTATACTGTCGCTCACGGGCGTGCAATGCACGATGAGCTGACGATGTTGCCGAACAGACGTTATTTCATGTACAGCCTTAAAATGGCTTTCAGAGATGCTAAGAGTAGTGGCTCAGAACGTTTTGCGGTAATGAATATTGACCTCGATGGCTTTAAATCAATTAATGATACATACGGGCATGCGGCAGGCGATAAGGTACTGGTTGAGGTTTCAAAGCGTATTCGTGCTGTACTACGAAGCTCGGATATCGTGGCGCGAATGGGGGGCGATGAGTTCCTGATTTTACTGCCACGAGTGCATGATGATCAGAACCTACTTTCAATCCGCAGCAAGCTAGAACGAGATATCTGTCTAAGACCCGTAGAGTTCGATGGGCAGGAGATTGCTCTAAATGCCAGTATCGGCTGGGTAGCTTATACAGAAGCGTTTAATGATGTCGATGAGCTACTAAAAGCTGCAGATGAAAAAATGTACCAGAGAAAGCGCGCAAGTTAATACAAGTCGAATTAGAATTTAGTTGCTGAATTGGGTTAAAAGCCTCAGAATACCGCGCTTCGTAACGCGATGTTGGTCAAGATTTAGCGTTACACAGCCCATGCGAACCTCGCACTGAGCTTACCTTTTCGTTAACTGAGACATTATTCTATGAGTTTTACCTCCCTAGGCCTTTCTGCTCCTATTCTAAAAGCGATTGAAGCACAAGGTTATGACAAGCCATCACCTATCCAAGAAAAAGCGATTCCAGCCGTTTTGAAGGGAAAGGATGTGATGGCCGCCGCTCAAACTGGTACAGGTAAAACTGCTGGCTTCACGCTCCCTATCCTTGAGCTTCTTTCTAAAGGCCCACGCGTGCGTGCCAATCAAGTACGAGCTTTGGTCTTGACACCGACTCGCGAATTGGCTGCACAGGTCAACGGAAGTGTTGTGAAATATGGTATCAATCTGCCTTTGAATTCATCGGTGGTATTTGGTGGTGTGAAGATTAACCCGCAAATGCAGAAGCTGCGCAAAGGAAGCGATGTATTGGTTGCAACACCGGGTCGCTTGCTTGATCTTTACAACCAAAATGCAGTGCGTTTTGATCAGCTAGAAATCTTGGTGTTAGACGAAGCTGACCGAATGCTAGACATGGGTTTCATCCGTGATATTCGCAAGATCTTAGCTTTCCTACCTAAAAAGCGTCAAAACCTACTGTTCTCAGCAACATTCTCAGATGAAATTCGCAGCCTAGCAAAAGGGTTAGTGAACAATCCTGTTGAGATCTCAGTGAATCCAGCAAACTCTACGGCGAAAACGGTAGAGCAGAGTATTTATCCTGCTGACAAGAAAAAGAAAGCGCCAATGTTGGCCAAGCTTATTAAAGATAATGATTGGCAGCAGGTTCTGGTGTTTAGCAAAACAAAACATGGAGCAAACAAACTGGCTCGTTTTCTTGGTGACCAAGGTATTACTGCTGCGCCAATCCACGGCAACAAGAGCCAAGGCGCGCGTACAAAAGCACTAGAAAACTTTAAGACCGGTCAGGTGAGAGTCTTGGTTGCAACGGATATTGCTGCACGTGGTATTGATATTCCTCAACTACCTCAAGTGGTTAACTTCGACCTTCCTCATGTCTCTGAGGACTATGTACACCGTATAGGACGTACAGGCCGTGCTGGTGAGGTGGGTAAGGCTATTTCTTTAGTGTGTGCAGATGAAGCTTCAGAGCTATTTGGTATCGAGCGTCTTATCCAGCAAGTTCTAGAGCGTCGTGAGTTAGAAGGTTTTAGCCCAGTAAACAAATTGCCAGAATCTAAGTTGGATACGCGTCCGATTAAGCCTAAGAAACCGAAAAAGCCTAAGAAGCCAAAGACAGAGCATTCGGATGGCCAACGTTCATCAGATAATGCTCGTGGTCATAAGCCCGTGGGTAAGAACAAACGCCATGCGCCTGGCACAGGCCCTGCACCTAAACGTCAGCCGGATGCAGCTCATAGAGCGCAAGGTGGTGATGATGCTTCTGTTAAGAACAATGGGAGTAACTTTAAGCGTGGCAAAGGCAAGAAGCCGGTGAATGGTACGGGTTCAAACTCGAAGCCTGTAGGTAGTGGAAAGAAGCCATCATCAGCGAAACGCAGCGGTGGCAAATCTAACCAAGCAGGTCAAAGTAAATCGGGTTATGGCTCAAGCTATGGTCCTAAGGGATCTGCAAGTAAATCGAATACAGGTAGTCGCAGCAAGCCAAAAACTGGGGCAAACAACAAGTAATAAACTCTCAGACGACTTAGTGCTAACCTAACAAACAAGAACGCAAACTGATTTAATCATGTTTGCGTTTTTTTGGTCCTAAGAAAATAGGCTTTTGTTTTCAATATATTACGTATTACTTATGCTTTATTGGGGTTGTTGGACGTTGAAAAGCCGTTTGAAGAGCGCTTATTTACTCTCAGTAATAACAACATAATCACTAGCGTTATTAGTATTGATTGCAAAATGCAATTTCACATTGCAAATCATGAACTCATAAACGACCAATAAGTGTGCTGATGCGTAGTAAAGTGGGGTTTTAAAAGTTGGCACGCATAGTGCATTAATATAAATGACCCTTCTTAAGCCGAGGGTCACCTAGCCAACTGACGTTGTTAGTGAACCTTTATTGTTCACACAAAATATATAGCCAATCACGTTTATTGTGGTTGGTTTTTTTTTGCCTGCAATTTCTAAGTTGATGCTTTGGCGTTGATTAACTCTCACCACATTTTGAGTAACAGCTTGGCTGACGTGGACACTCTCCACCTCGGGAACAAATAAGTCTTGCCTCTGTTTCTATCCCACGTTCAATCCAGTTAATGTTTAGAATCTTCGCGATGGTCGTAAGATCCTTCTTGATATTGCGTGGAATAGCGACTGACCCGCCATTGTTTACACAGGAAGCTTTTAGCTGCTCTGCTATTTCTCGTGAATTACCACCTTGCGCATCAATTGCTGGGTTGAGGTCGATGCCTGCACACAATACGCGGTTGTTACCCGCTGGGTCCGTCATATTGATGGATTCGCAACAGTAGATTCGAGGCTCGTCACCCACATTCAAAATTGAAATCTGAGCAGAGTTGCCATCTCTAGGTTCTGATAATCGACGGAAAACTGCCCAGTGCTGACATGGGTCGGCTACCGTTCGCATGTTACCCCATGGAAGTGGGATCCCGTTGCCTCGATATACCGCCTTGAGCTTCCCTGGACCGTAAGCATCAAAGTAGTGCCAGTGAGGGTAGGGCGATACTACAGTCATTCTTCGCATCGCAACAGAGGGGGAAACCCCCGCTCTTTTGTGTACGTCGATTTCATAACCAGTTCTGTCCAGTAGTTGTCTGAACGGCACTTTAGGGCAGAGTAGGGCGCCAGCAAAGAAGCTAGACTCAAAGTCTCGCCACGCTTGTAGGATGTCTTGAGAGTTAAGCTGTGAAGACGTTTTGCTTTGGGCATCGTCCCAAGTGTTGTTATTGCCCACAGACAGCACACTCTTTAGCCCCTCTTTGCTGTGCAAAATACAATGGCCAATGTAAACAGCAAGGTCATACTTGAGACGGGTTGGGTACTCCTTGAGGATCTCATTGAGATAGATGGTACCAGGAGGCTCAAAGAATGACGTAACTAGCTGTTTTGCGTTTATCCCTAGTTCATCCACCACATCTTGCGGAGTGCGTGTTACCCAGCGAATCTGTATTCCTAACCCACGGGCTATATCGATAAGGTCTTCAACGCTTAAGTTGAGCCGTTTCAGTCCTACCTCTTCGGCTGCACGCTCCAAATCTGGAAAGTGGTTTTGGTTGCTTTCTTGATGCGCTCGAATGAGTAGGTGGGCAAATTGCCGTCCAGAAATGCCCGTTTGTGAGAGCATTTCTGGAATGGCAATCTGAAGAATGTCATTCGAGAATAGGAAACTTGGCTCCAACGCCATTCCGCTTATCCCACCACGATTGCCCTTGTCGGGGGTTATCGCTTGTTGTTCTGGCTCATCGTCCAAAAACCAAGTGGGATTTTTCTGAAATACTTCAGCGATCACTTCGAGCATATCAATACTCGGGACGCGCTTCCCTCGCTCAATCATAGAGAGATAAGAGACTGAAGGGGCGTACTCAGGATTCACTCTAATGCAACGAGCAGAGAGATCTTCCATAGTTAAATGGTTGCGTTTCCGTAGGTTACGTATCTTCGTACCCAAGAAATGAGACTGACGAACTAAACTTTTTGACAAGGCCATATTTGTAAAATTCACATTGTAAAATTTTTGTTGTGAAATTGTAGGCAAAAAAGCGCTAGTCTACAAACTAAGCAATTCACAAAATGACGAAGAAATTAAACGTTTGTTTGGAATAATTGCTCTAGGACACACATTTGCTATGAAAATCGATGATTTTTCATCGGACTGGTCAAGAGGGAAAGACTATGAATATGCTGACATTCGATAAAACAGAAATCCAAAAACAATCTAAGCCATTTATCGCTGAAGCTGTCTTTGCCGTAGAGACCATCAGTGCAAACCAACAAACTGAAAAACAGATTAAAGCAAAACAGCTGCTAGACCGTCTGTTTCCACTAGAGAATGGTTCACATCAAGACGTAACTAGCTATGTAATCGATTACCGTCATATCATGGCATATTTCAAAGATGGTCAACACAGCGGACTTAAACATCCTAAGCAGTTTGTTGCCTACATGGGCGAGAAGTGCGACCCAGATTCAATTTTGTTCCGTGATGGAAGCGGTAGTCACCTTGAAGTAATGTTTGGTTGCCACAAAGGTACAGGGCGTATCGAACTGGTTGATATTGATGATATCCAGTTGGAGACTTGTACGACTTTCGGTCAATCACCAATGGAAGCGACCCAATCTGAACAGCGCGAAACCGCTGCCTTACGTCACTGGATCAGTCTGGTTCAAGGTGATGAGAAGGGTAAGCCTAAGGCGTGCAGTGAAGACAAAGAATTTCGTGCAAAAAGTGGCGAAGATTACTGCTTAAATTACTGCTACAACATTTAAGTGCTTATAAGGGACACTGACAACGTTAAATGGCCAATGTGCTTTTAAGAAAAACAAAGCCCCGTCTATATTGACGGGGCTTTGTTGATTATTGATGCAAGCTTACATCGCTTTGGTTGTATACAACAGCTTTTCACTTATAGCTTGAGAGTGATAGTCATTAGAACGACGGTCATTCGAGCAATAATAAACGGCCTATAATGGCATAACTCGATTTCGCCCTAGAGACTTAGCTTCGTATAGAAGCTTATCAGCCCGTTCGATCAATGAATCGGCCGTCTCGTTTGGCTGCAGCTCGGCAACACCGAATGAAGCGGTGATGTTACCCACTTGCTCGCCACTGCGACGATCTTTAATCGAAAGCTTTTCTAGAGAGCGGCGACTCGTATCAGCGATCTGACGTGCGATACGCAATGACTTATTAGGAATGATCATCGCGAACTCTTCGCCACCAAAACGATAGGCTGAGATACCATCACGACAAGTCATCTTGAGTTTACGCGCAATGCCTTTTAAGACCGTATCGCCAAACAGGTGACCGTAGGTATCGTTGAAGGTTTTGAAGTGGTCGATGTCCAACAGTACCAAACACAGTGCCTGATCAGATTCGCACAACATCTGCAGGTCTTTATTGAAAGAGCGACGATTGTAAAGAGTGGTTAGACTGTCAAAGAGTGCATCTTTCTGAACCTCAACCAACTGACTTTTAAGTTTACTGATCTCAGTAGTTGCAGCATTTAATTGAGAGTTAAGGAATTGGGTAGAGTGACGAATGTTTTGTGATTCAGAAACTAACTGACGAACAAGAGACATTACTTCATCAATCGACATGCTGTTGTTATCGACTTGAGATAAGTCTTCGAAGCTCTTGTCGATCATTTCAGAGAACGCCGATGTATCGGTCAGAGTGTCGTTCATCGAGCTCGATACTTCAGAAACCAGCAGTTCTAGATTGGCACGCAAATCATTAATGGTGGTTTCTGACTTACTTGCAACGTAGTCGTTATACAGCTGCTCCCCAAGCGCTGGTGGACAGATACCATAATGTTCTAGCACGCCGTCCATATCTTTATTGAGTTGTGGAATGGCGTTGTCTACGTAGGTGTACCACAAGGCGTAGTTTGCAGGTGTGGTGGACACTCTATTTTTCATCATAAGTGGCACCGCTTTCTTTAAATTTGCGGTGGATTTCTGAAATTCGTCTTTCTTCATTATCTTACTTGCAGATATATAAACCAGCTAAATCTAACGTGAACTCAAGACTAGCGGATTTTCGCTCTATTTGCTTTAAAAATTATACGATTAATGGATGCGGGTTATATAAATTACCCCATTTTCTTAGGGTTTTTGTGTTACTAAGTATTTATTGGGCAAGATATCACCAAAAGAGACTTTATGAGCTATTGGTTTGGTGAATGAAATAGGGTGAGAGTGATAGGGAGTATTTGACGAGCAGAAACAAAAAAGCGCCGGTCGAAACCAGCGCTTTAAAATCTTTTTAGCTAGAAGCTATTATTGAGCAACAACGTTAGCTGCTTGTAGGCCTTTTTGACCGTTTTCAACTTCGAAAGAAACCTTTTGGCCTTCTTTCAGAGTTTTGAAACCTTCAGAAACGATAGCACGGAAGTGAACGAATACGTCAGCACCGCCGTTATCTTGAGAAATGAAGCCGAAACCTTTCTCTTCGTTAAACCATTTTACAGTACCAGTATTTGTGTTAGACATAATTTGTCCCTTATTCAAAAAATTACTAAATTGTTGATTGCATTAATGCAATGCGCTGATAATTGAATTATTTAATATTGCTAAGAAATAAGGAAAAACTACTTACAAAAACGGGTAACGATTTTACTTGTCAATTTTACTTTGGTTCTAACTTAAATAACTCCGGCTAACAGAGCAAGAGCATGTTAACACAGTCTGCATCTTTGTACACACATTCATTACGAATTTGGCGACTTTTTTGCCGCTTAGGGCAGAAAAAATAAGGGCTTGCTGATTTTGCAGCGGTTACGTTTTCACTCTAATCGACAAACAAAAAAGGAAGCTAACTCGCTTCCTTTTCTCTCAGTGTAGACGATACTAACGTTTAAAGTTAATTGCTTCTGATTTATCTAGGTTAATTTTGGTTTGCGCAGGCTGTGTTTCTGCGATCACCTTACCATGTCGCACAGAGTACTGAACGGGTACTTGTCGACGCACAGCATCAAAACCATTTTCAGCAGGAAGAATCAACAAGCTGCCCGGTTTACCCACTTCAATGCCAAACTTGTCTTGGATATTCAGTGTGCGAGCAGAGTTTTTGCTGATCAAATCTAATGATTGGTTGATTTGATCGTAACCCATCACTTGCGTGACGTGCAGACCCATGTGCAGGACTTGCAGCATGTTTGCTGTACCAAGTGGATACCAAGGGTCGAAAACATCATCATGGCCAAAACATACGTTGATGTTTGATGCGAGCATCTCTTTCACTCGAGTTACACCTCGGCGTTTCGGATAGTCGTCGAAGCGGCCTTGCAGGTGAATGTTTACCAATGGGTTTGCAACGAAGTTGATGCCTGACATGCGTAACAAACGGAACAGACGAGACGCGTAAGCACCATTGTAAGAGCCCATTGCGGTCGCGTGGCTCGCTGTAACCTTGTCACCCATCTCAAACTTATGCGCAAGAGCGGCTAAGGTTTCAACGAAACGAGACTGTTCATCATCGATTTCGTCACAGTGAACGTCGATTAAGCGGTCGTATTTACGTGCAAGTTCAAATACATAGTGAAGAGATTCAACGCCATATTCACGAGTGAATTCGAAATGGGGAATCGCACCGATGACATCGGCACCGAGCTGAACCGCTTCTTCAAGCAGCTCTTTACCATTCGGGTAAGAAAGAATGCCTTCCTGAGGGAACGCAACGATCTGGATATCTACCCACTCTTTCATCTCTTCACGAACTTCCACCATCGCTTTCAGTGCAATAAGTGTCGGATCAGAAACGTCAACGTGAGTACGAACGTGTTGAACACCGTTAGCAATCTGCCATTTCAGTGTTTGTTTCGCTCGCGTCTTTACGTCTTCAATTGACAGTAACTCTTTGCGCTCCGCCCAGCGTTCAATACCCTCAAAAAGCGTACCTGAGATATTCCAGTTTGGTTCACCTGCTGTTTGAGTTGTATCTAGGTGGATGTGCGGCTCACAGAAAGGAGTAACCGCAATGCCGCCTTGAGCATCAAGAGTGTCACCTTGATGATCAATCTGATCATCATTGTCTAGAATGCGACTGAATTGACCATTTTCAATCAGAATTTGTTTCAAGCCATCTTGGTCTTGAAGCTTCGCGTTCTTGATCAATAAGGTAGTCATAGTTTTTCCTTAAGCCGTCTGAGATTTCAGAGCGTTTTTATTCATAAGAGGGTTGAGCACTAAGTAGCTGATAGCACCTCCTAATACGGCGTTGATAGGAACAACACCTGGTAGGAAGTGACCTGCAGCAACACCAATTGCAACCGCGATAATGCCAGCCCAATTCACGGTTTGGAACTCTGCTTTTGCAAAATCTTTGTAGCGTTTACGGTTAGCAAAGAAATCGGCGATGATAACGCCACCGATCGGTGGAATCGCAAGCGATAGGAACGTTAGCCAACCTACAAAGTTGTTGTACAACCATAGCGCGAAAATCGTACCAATGATGCCGTTCATGATCGACATTAGTGTACTTGAGCGACCTGTAATGTTTGAGAAACCTAGGCCCGATGCGTACAGTGCGTTTTCGTTGGTTGTCCAAATGTTCAGACCTAATACGATAATAGCAGGAAGCAGTAGACCTTGAGCGATCATCACATCAGAGATGTCTGATTGGCCTGTCGCCGCTGCGCCTGCTGCGCCAAAGATGAACATTAGCGAGTTACCGATGAAGAAAGCGACCATGGTAACTAAAACTGCGCTCGCTGGTTTTTTACCAAAGCGAACAAAATCGGCAGTGAGCGTACCTGCACTAACGAAAGAGCCTACAACCATAGCTAACGCCATTGAGAAATCCATTGGGGTTTCTGGTTTGATAAGCTGCAGTTGTTCCAAGCCGCCAACGCTGTCTACAGCCGTCATCACTGAGTAGCCACCTAAGATTGCAATTGCAGGAACAGCAATCGCCGATAAGACCATCAAAGCTTTGATACCGAAGTACACTGTAGCTGTCATCAATAAGCCAGAAACAATAATTAGGGTGTTGGTATCAATGCCGGTCGCTTTTTGCACAGGAATTGCGAACATTGCTACGCCAACGCCGAACCAGCCAACTTGTGTGCCGCCAAGGAGAGCAGAAGGAAGCCAAGAGCCTTTAGTACCAAAAGAGAATCGAGCGAGAAGGTGGGTTGAGAGGCCAGTAGAAGAGCCGATGTAGCCAAGAAAAGAAGTGTAAATACCAAGGATTAGGTTACCGATGAGAACGGCGAGGAAGAAATCATTGAAGGAGAGACCAGTACCGAGTGAACCGCCTGTCCACATACTTGCGGAGAAAAAAGTCAAACCTAACATTACCATTGTTAATGAAGCGACTCCTTTCCTAGCCGATGTTGGAACCGGCCCTAGACTGTAGTTATTATCCGCAGCCATCTTTTACCTCCGCAATTGATAAATTAAATTAATTACGCCCGTCATATTTCAGACAAACGTGCGCATTATGGTGATATAAATCACATAGTCAATGTTATTTTTGTCATTAGCTTGCCTAAAAGTCAGTGTGTAACCCTTATTTTTAATAAAAGCAATTACTTAGTGTTTGCCATTTTTTTAATTTTTTACAAGGAAAACGTTTACTAATAGAGGTTATGTTTCTTTTGGTGAGGCTTGGCTATGAAAATTGGTTATTGCTCATATGAATAGGTGTCTGTAAATTGTTGCGGAAATTTAGACAAAAAAATAGCCAACTGCAAAATGGCAATTGGCTTATATATAGTGTGAACAATGTAGGTTCACTAACAACGTCAGTTGGCTAGGTGACCCTCGGCTTAAGAAGGGTCATTAGTAGTATTGCAGGTAGTGTGCCAACTTTTATAGGCCCATTTTCGGCTGTTTTATATCAATTTGATGCGTATTTGACCGTTTTTTTGCAATTTGCAATTCCAAATTGCGAATAGCACATAAATGCAATGTATTGAATAATAAAAAAGGCCAGCAAAACGCTGACCTTGTTGTTTCTTAGTTTGTTGGAGCGTATCCGTTATATCGAGTAGAAGAAGTACAGCTGAGATTTCATTCGAATAATGATGCCACGAATTACATCTAAGAATGCCATAAAGCTGATCGGCTTCTCACCACTTACCCATGCAAGACCAACTGAGCCGACGGGAATGTCATAGCCTTCGGTTTCTTCAATCTTCAAACGAACGAAGTGGTGTTTATTCTGTAAGTTCTTGCCTGTCGTTGCTCGAACTGATTCATCGATACCCAGTAGCGTTGCTTGCGCTTCACCTGTTGCCTCAACAATGCCTTCCACCGTTGCAGAGAAGATCTTACCCGGATACACCGCTGTTGCGAACTCCGCTGGTTGGCCCACTTTAATGTTACGAATCGCTTGGTGATTCACACGCATCAGTACGTACTTCTCTTCGGTGTACATCTGAATACGTGGCATCATCGATACACGTTGGCCTTCACGAAGAATGAAGTTGGTAACAAAGCCATCTGTTGGTGCGGTTACCTTAGTGCTCTTTAAATCCCATTCCGCTTGAGCCAATGTAGAGATTGCAGTGTCTACGTCAGTCTGCTTTTTAGTGACATTGGTTTCCGCTTTTTGAATGTTTAGTTTAGCGTTTTCGGCATCTACCTTTTTCTTGCTCAGTTCGGACTTTAGTGTCGTCAGGCTGTGTTGCGCCAAATCGACAGTAGCTGTTTGCTGATCGATGTCCGATTCCGTAATCGTATGCTCTACCACGCTGTTTTGACGCAAATAGCGTTTAAGTGTTTTCTCTTGCAGTACAAGATCTGTTTTCGCGGACTCAATTTTTGCTTCTGTCGAATTGATGTCTTCGAGTGATGACTTATACGAAATCTTCGCGATATCGACTTCTTGACGCGCTGTTTCTAGAGCCACTTGTGCTGAATCCAGCTGGATCTTTGCCTTGTCACGAGCAATGACATATTTGGTGTCATCAATTTCATAGATCAGCTGGCCTTCTTCTACATCTTGGTTCGGTGTGATGTGAACCTTAGTTGTTTTACCTGACACTGCTGTTGAATCTGGTCGTAGCTGAATATGCGGTGATTGGACTACTGAGCCACCTGACAGATCCATCGGGGTATAGTTAATCAATCCAACCCATACGAACAGCAACCACGATGTACCACCTAGGTAAGCGAACGCTTTGGTTCCTTTGTTCCAAGGCATACCGACTAATCTAAGCAGATAAATGAAAAGAGCCCAAATAGCTAAACCTTCTAACATGCTGGCTTCTCCTCGTTGTTATCACTCTCTTGAATTGCAGTAGTTGTAGTTTTCTCTGGCGAAGGTGCACGCCAAGTATCCCTGAGATTGATAATTGCCTTTTCCATATCGACAAACGCGAGAATCACAGCCAGTACCCATACCCAGTGCCAGATAAACCCTATCCAGGTGAGCGCGGTGATCAGCCCCAATTGGTGGTGCTCTTTGCTATGTGCTTTATTAATTGGCAATTCATGAACTCGCCAGAAACCGTAACCTGCAGCAGCAATAGTCGCGACAAGCACAATTCCTGCTACGACGTGAAGTGCTGTATCGGCACCGGTTCCAACAAACGGGACACTAAGAAGACTCATTGATAAACCCTACGTTAACTAAGAAACGCAATTGTGAGCTATGTCAGATGTTATGGTTGCAAAGGTACAGATTATTTCTAAATTAGGTCAATTTTGATGTGATCTGTTATTTGTGATATTAAAATTGTTTCGTTTCTATGATGAATGGGTGGTTTTGTGCATAACGTTAACTTTTTGCGGGCTCTGGGTATTTTCAGTATTTATCAGCAAGTCGCGGCTAGTGAGATGGCAAACATTGAGAGTTTGGGTATTCCAAGGTCGGTGTTTGATAACCCGATGAACTTGATACCTGTGACAGAAGTTGACGAGTGGTATCAGAACTTAGAGCAGCAGACACACAACCCAGACATCATTTTGCAGATAGGGCAAAAAGTTGATCTTGAGAAAGCGGGACCATTAGCGAATTGGTTCTTCTCCGGGCATGATCTCGCTTCTACCATTCGCAGAGTAAACTTAAGCCTCCATTGCTTGCAGTCTGGTGCCTATCTCTATGGTGCGGAAGTGGGGCCTCTGATTAAATGGTGTTATGAGAACCCGGCGTACAGCGCGAAAGGTAAGGTTCACGACTCCATTCGGGTCGCTATTTTCATGACTAAGATATTGCGAATGTATCTTGGTGAAGATTTCAAACCTGCTGCAGTGTGTATTGCGGGCCATCGTAAAAATGTTGAGGTTTACCAAGCGTACTTTGACTGTCCAATTCAATGGGGGCAACCGAGAACTGAGGTGTGGTTGCCGAGTAATTTGAGGCTATCCGTTAACCAAGTTCGATCTGCTGGGCGTGCCAACCTAGCAATGAATTACCACGATTTGGACAATTACCTAAATATGCCCGACGCAGAAGATGAGCATAAGGTGATCTACGAGATGATCAATTACAGCCGACATTTTGGTTTGCCAACGCTTGCCAAAGTTTCTTCTTTGCTTGGGTTATCGGAACAACAATTTCAGAGGCGACTGCATCGTCTTGGAGTTACATTCTCAACCATTACGGGTTACGCGTTGAGTAACGTGGCGGTTGAGTTATTGCGTTATTCCACGCCTATCGATGAGATCGCGACACGCCTTGGTTATACCAATACGGCGAGCTTCAACCGCATGTTTAAAAAACATAGAGGTTTAACACCTAAGCAGTATCGCGATCGTTTTCAGGCTCACTTCTAAGCGGCTTCAATGCTAAGCATTGTTGTTACTGTTTGGCGTATTACTCCAACGAGAGCCGTAGGCGGCAGAATAGTCCGGTATGTCAATCTTACCTTCTAATTCAGGCACGGTTTCGAGTGGGCCTACGACCGTTCTGTAAGATAGCACTCCCGCCCAAACAGGAATCTCGAGGTCAGCCTCATCGTCGTTAACACCGTGTTTGCCAACTTTAACGGAGGCCTCGCTTAACGGAATGGCCAGCAGTTCTGTGGCTGCTAACTCTCTTGGGCTACTCAGACGCACTTCTTTTGTTCTACCTGGTGCTATCTGCTCAATGAAATGATTGAGTAGTCGGTCTTTCTCGCCTGCATCGTCAACGATCTCAAATGAACCAAACACCACTGCAGAACGATAGTGAGCACTGTGGTGAAAAGCCGACCGTGCTAGCACCCAACCGTCAAACAAAGTGAACGTGAGGCAAGTCTGAGCACCTTTCTTTAATCCTTTAAGTAGACGACTGTTTTTAGCGCCGTGGATATAAACATAGTTATCAACACGCCACGCTAGCATAGGGATGACCACCGGACCTTGCTCCCCTTCTAAGGCGATATGGGCAATAAGGCTTTCATCAATGATGTCGTATAGCTTTTGCTGTTCAAACTCTGCTTTGTGGGTTCCTTTCTTAATCGTTGTTCTGTTGGTTCTCGATAACATAATGACATCTCCATGATTGCTTTTTACTCAATCTAACGGTTAACTGGATACATAAATAGAGCCACTTTTGAAGAGTGTTTGGATCCAGTTATGCAGCCAATTGATATCGGAGACCTGTTATTAGATCTCAGTAAAACAACACGTCAGAACGCCTTGTTTCACGCCATCAGAGAAAAGATCGTGCGTGGGTTTTGGCGTAAAGGGAATAAGCTTCCTTCTACTCGCAAGCTAGCTCTGGAGCTTGATGTAAGCCGTAATACAGTGATTTTCGCTTACGAACAGTTAGTGAGTGAAGGTTACATAGAAAGCCGAAAAGGAGCGGGCTATTTTGTTTCGATAGAACAGCCCGAATACTATTTAGGGACTTCAGAAGCTCAATCGGAAACGGTAGGCAAAGAACCTAATGATGTGAATGGAAAAGCGCCTTTTGATGTGAATCAGGGCTTTGCGCCTGGAGTTCCCGATCTTCAATCTTTCCCATTCGCTAAATGGCAGCGCTTACTGCAGCGGCATGTGACGCGGTTAAACCTTGCAGGAAACCAGCAGGTTCAAGGTTCCATTGCACTTCGAGAAGCTTTGAGTCATTACTTGGCGAGTAGCCGCTCTGTTCATTGTGATTCCAGTCGAATCATCATTACGGTTGGTGCACAACAGGCGCTCTCAATCGCGTTGATGGCGACGCTTAAGGCGGGAGATGAAGTCTTGATGGAGGAGCCCGGGTACCGTCAAGTTCATAAGATCATCGACCTTTTACAACTCCAAATGCAGCCTGTTCCGGTGCGTGAGAAGCAAGGGCTGTGTTTAGCTAAAGTACTGGCGAGTCAAGCTCACGCGCTCTATGTCACGCCAAGTAATCAATATCCAATGGGCACCACACTAACTACGGAGCAGAGGCTCAAGATCATTGAATGGGCAAAACAGAAACAGGCTTGGATCATTGAGGATGACTATGATAGTGAATTTCAGTTTGCTCATCGCCCATACACCAGTATGCAAGGGTTAGCGGGTAAGCTAGAGCAAGACGAGCGGGTCATCTACGTAGGCTCACTCAGTAAGGTGATGTTCAATGGTTTGAGAATTGGCTACATGGTAGTACCTAAACAGTTGGTAGCTCGTTGTTTAGAAATCAAAGACGCTATTACTGGAGACTCACCCACGCATGCTCAGGAAGCGTTGGCGGACTTTATTAATGAAGGTGACCTGTTAAGGCACATTAGAAAAATGCGACGCCTATACAAGCAGAAGCATGAAGCGATGCTAACAGCATTAGAGCGTGAGTTCGGCCAGGACCTTGAAGTGATAAGCCAAGCGGCCGGGTTGCATGTTACGGTGAAGTGGTATGGCGGGATTTCAGAACAAGATTGGAGTGAAAGGGCAGAGCGAGAAAACATTGTCGTGCGTCCGTTTAGTTTTTACGAATACACGAAAAACAGTAGCCGTAATTGGCGGGCCGTAGTTCTGGGCTTTGGAAACATTCCTTTGGAACAAATACCTCAGAAAATGCGCGCCATTGCTCAAGTTTTTTATCGTGAGTAATGGCGCATAAAGTATCTCATTGTGAGGCGTAGGTGATTATTCCAATGAAACGCGAGGTCGACCTAGCCAACGACGCCAAGGTAGCAGTAAGGCAGCAAACACGATGCATGCATAGAGCATTGACCAACTTAGGCAGATGAAGACTAAGGTACATAATAGCAGCGACAACATTGCTATGTATTGGCCTGAACCTGACAGCAAGCGACAGGCTGCGAGCATCGCCAATAGGTACACCAACACAAAAATTCCGTTGGCCAGCTTGAGGAAAAACTCAAGGTCTAATGAAGATAGTTCACCAATCACGCAAGATAGTAGTGCTACAACACCGATAGTAATCGTTGGATAAAGTGGTGCGCCGCGTGTATTGAGCTGAGCCATTTTACCACTTGGATTGTGTTGACGAGCTTGAGCCCAAATCATGCGTGATAGGCTCTGCGTGTATAGGTTGAGACTTGCAAAGCAGGCAAAGAAGCCGAGTATGCTGATTACGGTTTTGAAGCCTGCACCAAACAGTTGTTCTGTGACCCACGGAATTGCTGTCGCATCAAATTCAGCGGAACCATACGCGCCCAATTTTAAAATCACCACTGAGCAAGCCCAGTAAACCAATCCCGCTACAAAGCAACCTGCGATGATGGCGATGGGAAAGTCTCGTTGCGGGTTCTTAAATTCTTCCCCCATGTGTGCAAATGCTTCAATACCGACAAAACACCAAAACATCACAGCCAAGGCAGAGCCGATTGCCCACATTGAACTTGAATCGACGTTTGGAATCGCGACGTCAGCCATTCCGATATCGGCTTTCCAAATAAAAGCGCCGACGAGCGCGAGAATAGAGAGTGCAATGACAGTTTGCAGTCGACCTGAAGACTTGCTGCCTAAAAGATTCACAATGATCAGCAGTACGACAGTTAAAAACTGGGCACTGAGTGGTGCGTTTAGAGGCGCCGGAAGTAACTGCTGAGCAAATCCGCCAGCTAGAGCGATCGCCGCAGGGATGCCAACAGGAATCACACTTACAAATAGCCAAGCTACTGCCGTCTCCATACGTTGCCCAAATGCTTGGCGCACAAAATAGGCTGTACCGCCGGCATTGGGGTAGCGCTTTCCAAGTGCTGCGAAAGTGAGAGCAATGGGACAAATGGCAATGAACAGCAGCAACCAAGCTAATAACGATAATTGTCCTGCGATACCTGCGGCTATTGCGGGAATCATAAATAACCCAGTCCCTAGTAGGGTGGTGGAAAGCTGCCCTATACCGGAAAGCAGGGTAATTTCTTGCTTGAGTTGTGTCATTCGCCGTCCTTGAAGATTTTATCGTGGCTGGAGTGTTGTAAGGAATTCGCCAGCGCTATGTTTTATTGCAAAAGCATACTCCGTCATTGCGTAGATTGCAGCTAGCGAAACGTCGTAACTTGGTGTCATTTTAACGGTGTTTTGTTTTTTAGAAGTGAAAGTGTCGGCTGTTCTAACGTTGAAATTTGTGTCAAATTAGGAAGTTGAAATAACTAGAACAATGGAAGTCGTGAGCACAATGGATAAATTTGATCGTCAAATCGTCGATATTCTAAAAAATGATGGGCGCTGCTCGGTCAGTGATATTGCCAGAGAAGTTAATCTATCGCGCTCGGCGGTCAATGCGAGAATGAAGAAACTTGAGAATGACCAAGTCATTCAAGGCTATTATGCGCGAGTCGCAGATTCGAATGCTTCGAAGAATGTATGCGCTTATATCTCGTTAAAGTTCGATCTCTCCAGTAGTGACCACAGCTGCGAATCTTATGCACAGTCAATCTATCGAATTGATGGCGTTCAGTGGTGTCATTCTATTAGTGGTGAGACAGACATGATGCTCTATGTAGAAGTTGAAAGTATGGAACATCTCAATCGAATCAGAGATCAGCTGCACAACTATGCGGACCTGCGCCAGTTGATGACGCATACAGTGCTCACTGAATTTTTCAATAAGCAAACTCAGTAAGGCTCTCATGTTAGGCAATATTAATCTTAATCTGCTGCGTTCACTGCATGTGTTGCTTGAAGAGTGCCATGTTAGTCGTGCAGCGGAGCGACTGCATATCACTCAATCGGCGGTCAGTCGCCAGCTCTCTCAATTGAGAGACCTGTGTAATGATCCCTTATTGGTAAGAGACGGCAATAAACTCATTCCGACTTCACGTGCTTTGCTACTGAAAGATAAATTGGACGCGCTGCTCGGGGAATTTGACCACCTTCTTGATGATCAGCCTTTTGATCCTAAAGAGTGGAAAGGGGAGTTAGTACTGGCGTCGAGTGATTATGTTGCCCAGTACATCTTGCCCAACATTGTTGCCGACGTTTCTGAGGTCGCGCCGCATATTAATCTCGCCTATCGGCTGTGGGATCCCAGTTACCTTGAATGCCTTCATGATATGGGGATTCACTTGGCATCTAGCATGTTTCCAACTAAACCAGAGCATGTATCAAGCATGAAGTTGGGTGAAGACAAATCGGTATGCTTGATGCGAAGCTCACACCCTTTAGCACAACAAGAAACATTGAGCATCGATGATCTCGTTAATTTTGCGCATATTAAAGTGACGGGAGGCGGAGATAAAGACACTCAGGCTGACATCGCTTTAAAGCAGCTAGGGTACTCCCGAAGAGTGGCTTTGAAAGTACCGTTTTTCTCTGCGGCGTGTAACGTGCTAAACCAAGATGACTACCTGATGATTGTGCCCGAGCATATTGCTTACAACTTAGCTCGTCATCAATCATTGACCTACCGCTCATTGCCCTTTGAAACTGATAGCCATACCTACTGGCTGATGTGGCATCCTAAGTTTGATAATGATTCTGCTCACAAGTGGGTACGTGAGAAGGCGTATCTTGCTATGCAGAAATCCAGTTACAATATCAGTATGATTTCAAATCATAGCAATGATGATTATCTTTGATTTCAATTTATAGCTTGTTCAAATTAAGGTGACAACATAGTCAGCGAGGATAGTCTGCTCGCAGTAATTGAGTGTAGGAATGGAATAATGACAATAACGATTTGGTTTTCTTTATTAGCAATCTGCTTGTTGGGTGCGATGTCACCGGGGCCAAGCTTAGCAATGATTGCAAAACACAGCCTAGCTGGTGGACGAATGAATGGTCTTATCGCAGCTTGGGCACATGCGGCAGGGATCGGTATCTATGCGTTCGCCACTATTATTGGTTTGGCGGTTGTATTAGAACAGTCGCCAATGCTATTTAAAGGCATTAGCTTGGCGGGTGCTGCATACTTGGCGTATCTAGGTGTTAACGCGCTGCGTTCAAAAGGTGGAGTTGCAGCAAAATTAGAAGGTGGTGAGCCTGTCACGTACATGCAGTCTGCTCGTGAAGCCTTTCTTATCTCAATTCTTAGCCCAAAGATCGCGTTGTTCTTTATCGCTTTGTTCAGCCAGTTTGTCGCTTTAGGTAATGAACTGATGAACAAGGTCATTATCGTATCAACACCGTTGATTGTGGATGGCCTATGGTACACCTTCATTACATTGGTATTGTCGAGCCCGCTGATTGTTGATCGCATCCGCTCTCAAGCCCAATTGATAGATAGGCTATCGGGTGTGGTATTGATTCTATTGGCTGCACGTGTGGTATGGACAATCTAGAAAAGACGCTTTAGAAAGCAAAAGGCTCACCATGTATTGTGGTGAGCCTTTTTGTTTTTTGAATACGATAGCTGGCTATGAGCTTACTTTGAGTTTGCCATAACAGTGCCAGACGCCATCATCTCACTAAGTTTGTGCATGTTATCTTCAAAGTATGGGTTGAAGGTTAAGCGAGCGTGATTCTTGTTGGGCTCTTGATAACCCCATGCGGAATACCACGTCTCTTCACCGGCTTGGCACGCTTCTTCTAGTCCTTCTGCTTGACCATTAGAGCAGATCTTCTCACTACCGTTTACCCCGTAATATGGGTTCTGTGGAGAGAACAGTAGCCCCATATGAGAGCCATTAGAGATGCGTTGCTCTGGTAGCTTCATACTGTAACGCACCGCTCTTGGGTCACTTAACTCTTGCTCCCCTTGCCAGATCATCACGTTGCTTGGATTTGACATCGACTGGCTAAAGGCATTTTCCACATATTGCGTATCAATCACGCTGTCGCCTTCGCTCATCAATACAAATACAGGCTTGTCGTATTGTCCTTTCTGTAGATCGTTGCGCACAATCTCAGAGGTTTGGTAGTAAACCGATGCTCCGTTCATTGGTAACGAGTTGTAGCGTAGCATATTGTCTTCAGGATCTTGATCGGCCCATGTGACAAAGTAGCTTGCGAGCTCTGCAAACTGCACGGCTGAAGAGTTCGGTTGGAACGCTGGAGAGAACAGCAGTAGGCCGGAAATTGTATCGTCTTTCATCGCTTGTGAGGTCACTAGGTTGGCACCTGTTGAGTAACCTCCTAGCCACACCGAATCATACTCCTGTTGAAGCAGCTTGGTGTGATGAGCCACAACGCCTTGCCAGTCCTCTAAACTAGGCAACATTAAATCTGCAACACGGCTGCCGTGACCTGGTAGCAGTACAGTTCGCACCAAATAGCCTTGTTGAGCAAGGTAAGTCGCGACGTCGTGGAATGAGTATGGAGAATCGCCAAGCCCATGCACAAGGAGGACTGCTTCGCCATTTGGCTGATCTGGTTGATATTCGGTTGGAGAGTTTAGCTCAATCTCTTTTTGGTGGTCTTCTGAGACAAAGATACGGTGAGAAGCTAGCCATTGCTGTGTTTCTTCTTGGTAGCGATCAAAGCTATCTTGCTGATAAGTAGGGAGCTCACCAGACGCTTGATATGCGGGAATAACAGGTTCATGGGAGCAACCATACGTGCCCATTAATGTTAGCGTAAGCAAGCTTAATGTGATGATTTTCTTCATGTTGGGTTTACTAATCTAATTCTTTTATGGTGCTTGTTGAACAGTGGGCGCTGTGCCCACTGTGTTGTGCTAGTGCTAACTCGTCTGTGGCTTATCGTTTGTTCGACAAGTCTTCGTATTCGCCTTCAATCACACCAGCATCTCGGTTCGCTGAGTAGTGATTATTCATACGTGATGTAAAGCCTTGTTGGCTCATTTGCTTCTGAATTTTTTTCCCTGTGATTAGGGCCGCAATCGTTAGAGGGATAGCAAGCAGCAAGCTGGTAAATAGTGCGATAAGACCAGTGAAGAGTGCTGCAACAGTAACTAAGATATTTTTCATAATTCATTTCCTCTTTTTCTATGTTGTCACTTTAACAAAGCTTTTCTGAACGAAACATGAATGGTGTTCAAAAAAATCTTTGAAAGTCATATTGACCTAGGTGTGTTCAATTTTAGTCGTCTTTTGTAGTCATAAATACGCACTAAAAATATGGCTATGTAGCTTTTCTATTATAAAACAATGAGTTAAAAGTTGGCATGGAAGGTGCTCTAGGGAGTAGGAAAAATAAATCATTGTGAGCCAAGAACTTACAACAAACGACTATTACTGGAGCCCAATATGTTCTGTATTCAATGTGAACAAACTATTCAAACGCCAACCGTTAAAGGCTGCTCATTCGCACAAGGTATGTGTGGTAAAACTTCTGAAGTTTCTGATTTACAAGACGTGTTGGTGTACTCACTGCAAGGGGTTTCTTTTTGGGCCAACTTGGGCCGCGCTTGCAACGTCATTGATACGGAAATCGATGAGTGGGCACCAAAAGCGTTTTTCGCAACATTAACTAACGTAAACTTTGACCCTGAGCGAATCATTGAATTTGCTCAACAGTCACACGAATACAAGCAGCGTTTAGAGCAACAAGTTCGTGCCGCTGCGCTGGTGGTTGGTTTTGAAATTCCAGCACTGTCACCAGCAGCTCAATTTGATCTTCCGACAGATAGCACTCAGTTGCTTGCTCTTGCACCACAAGCTGCTGTTAACCGTGGACACGATTCTCAACACGAAGACGTAATTGGTCTACGTCTGCTTTGTCTATATGGCTTGAAGGGTGCAGCAGCATACATGGAGCACGCACGTGTTCTTGGTCAAACAAACCAAGATATTCACGCTGAATACCACCAAATCATGGCGTTCTTGGGTACTGATCCTACGGATCTGAAACAGCTGCTTGATACATCAATGCAGATCGGCCTGATGAACTACAAAGTCATGGAGATGCTGGACAAAGGCGAGACGGATACCTTTGGTCACCCACAACCAACGGCTGTGAATGTTAAAACGAAGAAAGGTCACTGTATTCTTGTTTCTGGTCACGACCTACATGACCTAGAAAAGATCCTGCAACAGACAGAAGGTAAGGGTATTAATGTCTACACTAACGGCGAAATGCTTCCAGCTCATGGTTACCCTGAACTAAGCAAATACCCACACTTAGCAGGTAACTACGGTAGCGCATGGCAAAATCAGCAAAAAGAGTTTGCTAACTTCCCTGGTGCGATCGTGATGACGTCTAACTGTCTACTTAACCCAGATGTTGGCGCGTACGCTGATCGTCTATTTACGCGTAGTATCGTAGGCTGGCCGGGTGTTGCTCATCTTGAAGGTGATGACTTCAGCGCTGTTATCGATTGTGCACTAGCACAAGAGGGCTTCAAACACGACGAGATCGAACAGATGATCACTGTAGGCTTTGGTCGTAATGCACTTATGGAAGCGGCTCCAGCAGTGGTTGAGCAAGTAAAAGAAGGTAACATCAAACACTTCTTCTTAGTGGGTGGCTGTGATGGTGATAAAGCTGAGCGTAGCTACTACACAGACTTTACTGCTCAAGCGCCTGACGACTCAGTTATCCTGACTTTGGCTTGTGGTAAGTTCCGTTTCAACAAGAACCAATTTGGTGACATTAACGGTATTCCACGTCTTCTCGATGTTGGTCAATGTAATGACGCATACTCTGCAATCCAGCTTGCCCTAGCATTGTCTCAAGAGTTTGATTGTGGGATCAACGAGCTTCCATTGACTCTAGTCCTTTCTTGGTTTGAGCAAAAAGCGATTGTTATTTTATTGACTCTATTCGCACTGGGTGTGAAAGGTATTTATACAGGTCCAACTGCACCTGCGTTCCTAACTGAGAATCTACTGAAGATCATTCAAGACGAGTTTGACATGCGTGCTATTTCTACGCCTGAGCAAGATCTTAAAACAATCCTAGCGGCTTAATCTCGCTAACCAAGCCTCGTGCCTAATAGACTGAATCTATTTAAGGCCCGAGGCTTTTGTCGTTCATCCCAAATTATAAAAAGTGAGTATTACTATGTACGCGTGGTCTGATAGCGATTCAATCTCTTTGGTTTGTCTTAAAAAATGGCATGAAACGCCTGATACGGTTAGCTTTGAGCTGGGCTCAATTCCACAAGATCTCCATTTCAACTTCAAGCCGGGTCAATTCATCACTCTAGGCTTGAACATGCCACAGAAAATGGATTATCGAGCTTATTCGATTGCCTCAGATACGGATGACAACCGTTTGAAGCTGACAGTAAAACGTGTCGATGGCGGGTTAGTGTCAAACTTTATTGTGGATGAACTGGACGAAGGTGATGAAGTCACGGTACTCAAGCCTGCGGGTGAGTTTAACTGCATTGATTGCAAGCCTAGCACTACTAAGAAGGTTACTTTGGTGAGCGCAGGCTGCGGTATTACACCAGTTATCTCGATGGTGAAGTACTGGTTAAAACATGATCCTGCGATTGAAATTGATTTCATCCACATGGCACGCAGTAAGCAAGAAACCATCTATTTTGAAGAGCTTAATCAGCTGGATGAAATGCATTCGAATTTTAATCTAAAGCTATTATTGAAAGATAACCAAGGGACCACAGCACCTCAAGGGCGTTTAGATAAGAGTTGGTTGGTTCGTCTGTCTCCTGACATTCTAGAAAGAACCGTGTACTTATGCGGTCCAGTTGGCTTTATGGAAGATGTTGAGCGTTATCTGACTGAGCTGGAATTTAATATGGCCAACTTCTACCAAGAGAGCTTCACTCCAACTTCAAAAATGGATACAGATAATCAAGCAGAAGGCGTTGAAGCGAGCGGATCTGTTGAAGTATTTGTGCCTGCGTTTGGTGCGAAAGTTGAAGCAGAACTGGGAACTCCGTTAGCTGACTCACTAGAGAAAGCGGGCGTTCCGATCATCATTGCATGTCGCAGTGGTATTTGTGGTTCATGTAAATGCAAAGTGACCAAAGGCAGCGTCAGTTCCAGTAGCCAAGAAACTCTCACGCCAGAAGAGATTGAGCAAGGTTATGTGCTGGCCTGTTCAAGCACCATTGATAGTGAGCTTGAAGTCGAACTTGGGTAGTTGGCTGTTTTATCTGCTTTATGCATTCAATGAGATGAATTACTAGAACGAAAAAGGCCACTTAGTTCGGTTAGAGAGAGCAGAACCAAGTGGCAACTTTCCAAGAATTGACCGTAAAGTACTCAAGGAAAGGGGGGAGCGAAGCTCATACGAACTTCGCCTATATGATTATTATGTTGTGGAGCTTGTAGTACCTAGAGGATTAAACCGCTGGGTAAGTTTTGTAGCGTACGCCCATCATCTGTTCCATACAGTGAACCACTTGGCAGCTGTATCCGAACTCATTGTCGTACCAAATGTATAGAACAGCGCGGTTGTCTTGCGCAATAGTTGCAACACCGTCAACAACGCCTGGGTGGCGAGAGCCGACTAGGTCAGTAGAAACAACTTCCGTTGAGTCTGTGTAGTCGATCTGCGCTGAAAGTGGAGAAGATAGCGCCATTTCACGTAGGTACGTGTTTAGCTCTTCTTTTGTAGTACCCGTCTCAAGGTTTAGGTTTGCTACTGCCATTGACACGTTTGGTGTCGGTACGCGAATTGCGTTGCCTGTTAGCTTACCTGCCATCTCTGGCATTGCTTTCGCTACTGCTTTCGCTGCACCAGTTGATGTCAGAACCATGTTTAGTGAAGCCGCACGGCCACGACGATCGCCTGAGTGGAAGTTATCAATCAGGTTCTGGTCGTTTGTGAATGAGTGAACAGTTTCGATGTGACCCGATGTTACGCCAAACTTGTCGTGTACTGCTTTAAGTACAGGAGTGATTGCGTTAGTCGTACAGCTTGCTGCAGAGATAATGGTATCTTCTGGCTTGATAACGTCTTCGTTAACACCAAATACAACGTTCTTGATGTCGCCTTTACCTGGAGCAGTAAGAAGTACTTTGCTCGCACCGTTACAAGCAACGTGCTGACCTAGGCCTTCAGCGTCACGCCATACACCAGTGTTATCAACAACCAGTGCGTTATCAATACCGTAAGCTGTGTAATCAACGTCTTCTGGCTTGTTCGCGTAGATAACTTGAATGAAGTTACCGTTAACAATGATCGCTTTGCGCTCGTTATCAATAACGATGCTGCCGTTGAATTGACCGTGTACTGAGTCACGACGCAATAGGCTTGCACGCTTCTCTAGATCACCATCTTTACCGCCACGAACCACGATAGCACGTAGACGAAGTGGGTAACCTGGACCACTTTTCTCAACAAGAATACGAGTAAGTAGTCGACCGATACGACCGAAACCGTACAACACAACATCACGAGGCTTAGTCATCGCTTCGCCTTCTAGAGACTCAATAAGAGCCGTTTGAAGGAAGTCATCCATTGCTGTTACATCATCGTGGTTTTCCCAGTATTGATGCGCTAGGCGACCAACATCAACACGGCATGGAGACAAGCGCATTGATAGTAGGTGTTGAATGATTGGTTGTGTTTGTGAAGGGGTAAGCGGGGAGCCTGTGTAGTGCTTTGAAAGTCGGTGAGCTTTGATGATGTCAATAGTTGTTGCGTTAACTAGAGTCTTTCCGAAAAGAATGACTTCAACGCCTTTTTGACGGTATAGCTGACCAAGAGTTGGGGCGATAGATTCAGCAATAGTTTGACTAGTTTGCCAGTCTAGGAGGTGCTTTTCAGGGCTCATCTTTACTTGGGACCTTTCACGTTAAGTTTTGCAGGCTTGGCGAGTGTAGGGTGCTTACCTGCTTGGGGGATAAACCGTTGTGCTGTGATCTTAAATTGTCACTTTTAGTGGCACGAATAGGCTTGTATTTAAGTTGTAATTTTTATGTGGCGGGATTGTAAGGTACGGTCTGTTATTCTGCTAGTAAAATTAAATCCAGCTATATTGGCTGATACACCTAGAATTATTGGTTATAACGTCGAGTTTTGTGATATGCAACACTATTGACTTTATCGATTTGTAGCACTTATTTTTCGTCGAAAAATACTCAGATCAAAAACAAAATGCAAACGGTTGCTTTTTGTGATTTTAAAATGTGATCTAAGTATGTAAATAAATGAAATGAGTTAACACCTTGATGAAAAAGTATCCACCTAAGTCTATTGCCTCTCTTAATCAGCCTATTTCTAATGAATCTTGGGAATTCAGAGAGAAAAACATTCGACTATTTTCCCATATAAATCAGTTTGTCGGGCCTTACCACTCTCAAATTCGATACTAATAATATTCACAATAGCAACCATAAGGGCGAGTAATTGCGATGAAATCTATGAATTTGGGATGATTTATAAATGATGCGTAAGGAGTGAGCGAGTACAAGTTGCATATTTGATAAGTTAAACGCCGTGAGTGTCCTATTATTAGTACGAGGCACCCGATGACTTTTAAGGAAGGGAGTGACTAGATAAAAATGATAAATATATCAATTAGGTGGCGGTTGATTCTGCTGTCATCTATTTCGATTCTGTTTATGCTCGGTTTTACTATTAATGAAGCATTGAACAACAGAAAGCAGGTAACAAACTTGGAGGCGACTCGAGTGAAGATCGAGGCGTTACAATCCTTTAGTGCGTTATCTGGTGATATTTATCGTTTGTTACGATTGCCTAACTCTTCTCCTATCAGAAAAAGTGCATACGCATCAGCCGCTAAGCAGTTTGGGAGCATCCTCCAGTATAACAAGCAACTTGAAGGGCTTTCAGCGCAATGGGATATCATTGATGAACTCGACGATCTTGACCAGATTCTGCAAGAGTTATCGAATCCGTCGGTAGAGCAAAGACCGTTTCTTGGTGTCTGGGCTTTTGATGTTTTACAAGAAATTCTGGTCGAGCTAAACGATGTTGATATCTTTCTTACCGACGACAACATCAATACGGCGGGTAAGATCTTTAGCGACCTTAACAACTTTGTGTTCTGGACACAGAAAGAGGCATGGGTTGGTTATAAGCTTTACTTGTACCCTGATTTGAGAGAAGACAACCTCGACCATTATTTGAGTACCATTCACCGACAATCACAATATCTGAATGCCTTCTTGAGAAGTAATGACTCCTCGACTCGATTGGGGCAGCTTCTTGATGTGTTCACGAGTCAAGAATATCAAGACAGCGTGGATTTTCGTGAGCGAATCTTCAAAAGGCAGTTCGACTCACAAGAGATCAAACAGTATGTCTCTGGGTTAGAGCAGCGCCATATCGTGACATTACAAGTGGTCGATAGCTACACCAATGAGCTTCAAGGTCAACTGGCTGCACGGATTAAAGCGCAAAAGATCAGAACGACCTTAACAACCGTGTTTGTAATTACATTTGCGACTTTAGTTTTTTGGCTGACTTCAACCACGTCATTAAGATTGAATCGAAATCTATCTCACATTCTAGATGGCATGTCAGATCAAAATCGAAATACTGATGAGCACAAGCCGATAGTCACAGAAGGCCATGATGAGTTGACGCAGTTTGCTGACAAAGTTAACGAGATTATGAGTGCTAATCAGCAGCACTACCAGGATTTGATTGAAGCTAAAGAGGACGCAATCTCTGCAAACCGAGCTAAGAGTGCATTTTTGGCAAATATGTCTCATGAGATCCGAACACCGCTTAATGGCATTATTGGTATGGCGGAGATTCTCTCGCAAAGCCAACTCAATGCTAATCAACAAGAGGTATTGGCAGATATAGAATCGTCTTCTCATACCCTATTGGTACTTCTTAACGATATCCTCGACCTCTCTAAGATTGAATCGGGTAACTTGTTGCTTTCACCTCAGGCAGCGGACCTGCGTGAGGTGGTTTATGACTCCGTTAGCGTCATATTATCTAAAGCGATCAGTAAGAATGTTGAACTCGATATCAACATTGATGCCAATACTCCACATCAGTTGCTGTTTGATGAGCATAGGTTGCGCCAAGTCCTAACTAACTTGCTGTCGAATGCGATCAAATTTACCGATTCAGGCGCGATAAGTACCAAAGTAACCTACACACCGGGCTCAATGAGCAGAGGTATGATCGAGTGTCACGTAGCAGATACAGGGATAGGCATTGAAGAGAGTAAAATCGATTCAATCTTTGAGCCTTTCACACAAGAGGATGGCAGCATAACGCGTCAGTTTGGAGGTACCGGACTCGGCTTAGCGATCTGTCGACAATTGATCGATTTGATGGATGGGCGTATCACCGCGCACTCTGTTAAGGGCGAAGGGTCTATATTTAGCTTTAGTTTTTACGTCGATATCGTAGAGAGCAAGCCCAAAACGTTCGAGAACTTAAAGGATGCTGTGATCGTTTCTAATGGGTTTAACTATGTGGCTCAATTAAGTAAAGAGTGTGAGCGCTTTGGTATTCAATCTGAGGTTGTTCCCTCAATTGACGATATCTCAAATGTTCAGCTCGATTGTGATGTCATGCTCTATTGTCATACGCTACACAAATCAATGGAACACGACCTCGCGTCTTTGAAACAGCGTTATCCGTTATCTAAGGTTATCGTTTGTCAGCATCATCTATTTAAAACCAATCAAATTACAGAATCTGTTCACTCGACACATACTGTTCCTTTCTTAGGTAAGCGCTTTTCGAATAGCCTGTTGGCTCTTGATACTGGGGCCAGCCAAGTATTAGAAAAACCGACGAAATCAGAAGATGTTCACGAACTAAATCGTCGGATATTGATCGTTGAAGATAATTTGATGAATCAGAAAATTGCGAGCTTCTTCTTAGAGAAGGCGGGTTATGAATACACCATCACCAGTAACGGCCAAGAGGCGGTTGATGTGGTTACTCAAGGTGAACGATTCGATGCAATACTTATGGATTGTATGATGCCAGTAATGGACGGTATCACGGCGACTCAGACGATTCGTGCCTGGGAGAAAGAGCAAGGTATCTCACCTCTGCCAATTATCGCTTTGACGGCAAGCGTGCTTGATGAAGACATCAAAGATTGCTTCGAAGCGGGTATGAATGCCTACTTGCCCAAGCCATACAAATCACATCAATTGTACGAGCTCTTCGATAACTTGGGCATTGTCTAAAAGGAACAAGCAGGGTTACCCGGTAAGACTCAAGTTTAATTAACGCACTTCCATTCCTAGATTGTATTGAGCAAGGCAGCGTCCGACATAACTCACTTTCAAGAATGCAGCGATCACAATAGTTCCGATATGTGCAGCTATTTGTGCCGCAAGGGAAAAGGTGTCAGCAAGAGGGTAGGCGATAATAATGCTGATGATCATAAGTAGTGTGGTGATGATCAACCCAGCATTGGAGACAGACAGAAGCGTCTTAAAAGTTGTTTGAGTTGGTTTCATAATGCGTCCTCATAGTCTTGGTTTACTATGAATAGAGCAAAAGGTGTTCCAACTATTTTGTTTATTTTAAATCAATGGTTTATTTTAGTTTTGGGTTTGTTTTGAGTCATATTGACTCTATGCTGATTGTTGTCATTATGACATCATGGTGTCTGTTTGATGTTGCTACCACTGCCTGAAACCACATGTGTCTATGTGAAAGCGTACGCCATCATAGAGCCCTAATCCGACAAAGTGCTCTTTGCCATACTGAGAGTGGATTTTCTTCAACTTCACGTGCAACTCTTCGCGTGAAATGTCTTCTGATGGCACCATGTCGAGAGCACAAAACTCAAGGTGCTTACTGCGAGGAGCGCCTCCCGCTTGTTGATTGTAGCTACTGGTTCGCTCACCAGAGACAGGAATAACGATACCGATTTCAGGCTCAATGTAGGTCTGTATAAACTTCAGCGTTTTGATCATTTTGGGCATGTGTTGAACATTTGGTAGGCTGAAGAGCGTGGTGTCACTCAAAACCCAATCCGTGCCCTGAAGCAAGATAAGGTGAAGAGGCATGGTTTCTTTAATACCCGCATCTCTAAGTTGCTGACCAATGTTGGCAACTTTCTTCTCTGCATTGTTAAGCAGTACCCAGCCTTGGAAAGCGGCTTTAGTGGGTACTTTGTAACCCCGAACATCTACAACAAGGTCGTCATAGCTGATCTCTCGTTCGGTTGTGTACAACTTTTCAAGTTCGTCGGTGTGTGGTTCCGTGGTAGATAAAAGGGCGGCAATCAACAGAGCGGTATACATGAGGCGACTCCAACGGTGGCAGTCATTTGAGTATAGTCGCTAAATCTAGGGTCAAAAAAACCCACTTAATAAAGTGGGTTAATATCATGCGTTGGACAACAAGGGATTATTTCTTGCCTTGAGTCTGCTTGTCTTCTTCCGTTAGCTCACGGATGCGACGGCTGATGTCACGACGAGCTTTAGAGATTTCTGCACTCTTGATGATGTGGTCATCAACACGGTCTTCGTAGTCCGCTTTCATGTTTTTGATGATACCTAAGATTTCATCGTGAGACATTTCTGGCTTGATGTAATCTAGTAGGTTGTCTAGAAGATCTACACGTTTGCGGTTATCACGAACTTTCTTTTCGTTGTCTAGAAGTTCACGCTTAAGTTTGTTCTTACGACGTGCCTGGTTAACAATTTCAAATACGCTACTCATAGATTCCTTTTCCTAATCGTCATATACGTTATCTGATTCTGATTAAAGCACATCGAATGCGGTTGTAACAGTCTTTAGATCAAAGCAAAAGTAAGGTTGTTTAATAATTCAGCACTCTGTTACTCAGCTGATTGTTTTTCTCAGACAGTTCACGATAGTATCTTGTATAGAAGCAAGCATTATATGAAATGTGAGATGAACCAGTCAGAATCGAATAATGAGGAATCGAACGAGATTTCTCAGGAAGCTTGTAGTGAGCAAGACAAGCTTCGAACCGCTTATGTAAAAGAGCGCACCAACCTAGAAGTGGTGGAAATTGAACTAAATCGTTCTAAGATCATGGTGATTGACGAACAAGGCCGAAAACGAAGAGTCCCGATACTGTCTGAACACTAGCCTGTTAGGTTAGCCTTGAATGTGTACAGACGGAATTGAAAATAATAAAAAGGAAAAATAATGAACACGCAACTTTCCGCAATAGAAGCTCGTATTATTGGTTGTTTAATTGAAAAAGAGGTAACGACCCCTGACCATTACCCTCTTACTCTCAATAGCTTAACAACCGCGTGTAACCAAAAGAGCAATCGTGAGCCTGTTTTATCCTTGTCTGAGTCAGAGGTGCTTGACGCCGTTGATGGGCTTATTTCACGCCGTTTAGTGAGCGATGAAAGTGGTTTTAACAGCCGTGTGAGTAAGTACCAACATCGCTTCTGCAATACCGAGTTCGGTGATCTGCAATTTACCGAGCAAGAACGTGCGATTATCTGTTGTATGTTGCTACGCGGAGCACAAACTCCTGGTGAATTAAGAACACGCACAGGTCGTTTGGCTAACTTCACGGATGTAAAAGAGGTAGAAGCAGTTTTAGACAAGCTAGCAGCTCGTGAAGAGGGTGCTCTTGTGGTTAAGCTACCTCGTGAAGCTGGAAAGCGTGAGTCTCGCTATCAGCACCTGTTGAGCGGTGAGGTTGATGTGGAAGCATTGGCATCCGCTGCGCCTGCGATGGTATCGGGTTCTAGTAGTGAGCGTGTCGAAGCACTAGAAGCTGAAGTAGAGAACTTGAAAAAAGAGCTAGCAGAGTTAAAAGCTCTGGTTGAATCTCTGATTTAGATGACAGACCAAAAAACAGATGCGGATTGGGTTGTGTACCTGATTCGCACTCGTCACAACGCCCTTTATTGCGGTATCACTAACAACCTCACTCGACGATTTGAACAGCATCAGCAAGGTAAAGGCGCGAAGGCTCTTAAAGGCAAAGGCCCTTTATTGTTGGAATGGAGCCATATTGTCGATTCGAAAAGTCATGCACTTCGAATTGAATATGCCATTAAACAACTCTCTAAACCACGTAAAGAGTCCCTTGTTAAAGAACAGCTATGCGTAGACATTCAGGATGATAACGTTGTTTATTTTGAACCAATGTTCAAGTCCTAGTTGATTCCCTTTGACAGCAGCTTTATTTTCTCTTTATTACTTGGGTGAATGTGTTTCTGGTTGATTCTGAATCCCTTTTATCATTTTAAAACCAAGTTCATAATTTTTAATGGGAATGATGTTCTAATTATTGTTTGAGCCTATCATTTTTCACGATTGTCCTACATAATATATAAAAAGTCATACAACGATATGACATCAGGCTAGGTAAAAAAATGAGCCAAAGTAGCTCATAAAAAATGAGAAAATAATGAAACGTTCACTTATGTTGCTAGGGGCTTCGCTATTGTCAGGGCCGGCCCTTTCTCACGGTACTCATGTGCTTAATGGCTATTGGGAATACCAAGAATTTTTGGATAAATTTCCAGCGCAAAAAGCCCTCACTGAACAGATGAACCAAGCCGTTCAAAAACATCCTGTTCCCCTACAAGTTAAACAACAAGCTCCTATCACCATATCGGTCGTTTATCCTGGCCAACAGATCTCAGATTACTGGGTGAGAAATATTCAAGCGTTCGAAAAGCGTTTGGATAAACTAAGAATCAACTATCAAATCAATCAAGTGTTTACTCGTGTGAATGCTGATTTGACGCAGCAAAGTATCTCTCTTCAAGAAGCGATAGAAAACAAAACCGATTATCTAATTTTCACACTCGATACAACTCGCCATCGCAAATTCATTGAGCATGTTTTGAGCTCAACTGATACCAAGCTGATTCTGCAAAATATCACAACGCCAGTTCGAGCGTGGCAAGAGCGACAGCCATTTATGTATGTCGGGTTTGATCATGCGACGGGCAGTCTTAAGTTAGCAGACTATTTTAAAAAGCACTCTGGAGATGAGAGTGAGTACTCAGTTCTTTATCGTTCAGAGGGCTACATCAGCGATGCCCGTGGTGACACGTTTATCCACGAAATCAGTGAAGAGACAGACTTCAAACTTAAATCCTCTTTTTATACCAAATCTGACATGGATAGCGGCTATAAAGCGGCCAAGATCAGCATTGCGCGCAATCAGAATCTCGATTTCATTTACGCATGCGCTACCGACGTCGCATTAGGTGCTGCCCAAGCCATTAAAGAGTCCGGTTTGGATATCAAACTTAATGGATGGGGTGGTGGTTCTGCTGAGTTGGAAGCGTTGGCTCGTGGAGAGCTAGATGTTACTGTGATGCGAATGAATGACGACACTGGTATAGCGATGGCAGAAGCCATTAAGTGGGATTTGGAAGGCTTTGCTGTACCTACCGTCTACTCTGGAGACTTTGAGGTAGTCACCAAAGAAGATAGCCCAGAACATATAGAATCGCTGAAACAGCGAGCCTTTAGATACTCAGGAAAATAATGAAGAAAAGCTACGCTAACACGCCACGTAATACACTCGCGAAACTCATCACTCGAATTATTATTCTGGTGATTGGTGTGATGGCAATTGGTGTGTTGATTCATAACTATGAAACCAGCAGTAGCATCGTAAAACAAGAAACCAAACGAACGGTTCAACAAACATCGAGTTTGATACAGAACATGTTTGATTACCGCTTGTCGGTACTTCAGATCCATCAAGATAGCAGCTCACACAGTACTATGCTCAAAGAGTACTTCGCGAGTGGGGACAAAGAGGAACTGAGCTACTTCTTCTTTGGTGTTGACCAACGAGAGCCCAACCACGCACCAGATATGCGTTTTGTCACCACGCATGATGGTGTGTCTTGGGATGATGGTAATGGTCAATTCTATGGCTTTGATGAGAGCAGCTTAGAATACATGTCCACCCAGGTTGCGTTCAGTAGCAATTGGCACTTCCTCGAATTAGATACAGAAATTGGCAAGCGCCACCTGCTGGCGCGTAAAACTCCTATCGTCGATAACAAAACGGGTGAAGTGCTCGGACAGCTCTACATCACTATTGTATTGGACAATAACTTCTCGCTAGCTGAGTCCATTCAGCAAGGCAGTAACTGTGAGAATATCGTCATTGAAGCGCATGGCGATCCTGTCACTTCGACATTCAGTGGTGACGAAACTTACTCTCTTGAAGACGTTCTCTCTTATCGTGTTCATGAACAGCTTCCTGAGCACTTCGTTACTATCGCTCGAATTAAGATCAACTCGGTCGATACACCTCTGACGATTCGTGCCGTTCAGAAAAACAGCAATTTTATCGCCCTCGAGGAGAACTATGAACGTGCTATTGCAGCGGTAATTGTGGTTCTTATTGCTATGTCATTCTTCGCTCGTGGTTGGATCCACAAGCGTGTGTCTAAAGAGCTGAACAAACTGATGGAATTTACTCGTTCAGCGAGTGACAACCATGAGGCTCATAAGTTTGATGGTTCGAATATCTATGAATTTCACCATATTGGTTGCACCTTAGAAGATACGTTTGAACGCCTTGCGGAGCAGAGCCAAAAATTCCAAGACCTTTTCAATTTTGCGCACTCTCCAATTTTGGTTTGGTCGGAAAATGGTGCTTTGATTCAGATGAACCCAGCTGCTCGTATGGCGATGTTTGCGGATGACGACTTCAAAGGTGTGCTAGCCAAAGAGTTCGAGAAGAAGATGCAACCTAATGTATTGATGGTTCTTCAAGGAGCTAAGCTAACTGGTATCAACGTGCCTATCGGTGACAAGGTATTTCGTTGGAATATGTCTGCAATACGCGTCGAGCATGGTATTACCGGTGTGGTTGTACAAGGCCAAGACATTACTAAGCTGGTGGAGGCAGAGCAACAAGCCGATCGCGCCCGCGAAGAAGCGGAGCACTTAGCCAACGTGCGCGCGGATTTCCTAGCTAAAATGAGTCACGAAATTCGAACTCCTCTGAATGGTATTTTAGGTGTGTCGCAACTCCTAAAACGCTCTATGACCAGTGAGGGCAATAGAGAGAAAGTCGATGTTTTGGTTAACAGCGCCGAACACCTTCTTGCTGTGCTCAATGACATTCTAGATTTTTCTAAGATCGAGCAGGGCCAGTTTAATATCCAGAAAAAAGAGTTCCGCCTTTCAGAGCTTATCAATACGTTAGATAGCATCTACAAGCCACTTTGTGTTGAGAAATCGATCAGCTTTGATATCGACAGTCGATTACCTGAAGAGCTTGAGATCTACACCGATCAAATCCGCTTAAATCAGATCATGTTTAATCTACTGAGCAATGCTCTGAAGTTCACCCACTCGGGTGGAGTGTCGGTCTCGTTTGACTTAGAAACCACCATTAATACCAATCAAGCAGGCTTAATTGTCACCGTCAAAGACAGTGGCATCGGTATCGAGCCTGAGAAGTTAGATGCGGTGTTTGAACCTTTTGTTCAAGCCGAGGAAACCACGACACGTGAATATGGCGGTACTGGGCTAGGGTTAGCGATTGTTAAGAACTTAGTGGATATGCTTGAAGGCGATATCAGAGTTAGAAGTCGCAAAGATGCCGGATCTGAGTTTGTTATTGATATTCCAGTCATCTATCGAACTGAACCAGTAACTGGGCCTAAGTTGGATGAATCTATCGCGCCAAGAGACCTGTTTGATAAATCATTGAGGGTATTGCTGGTTGAAGACAATCATACTAATGCTTTCATCGCTCAAGCCTTCTGCAAAAAATATGGAATGTCGGTAACGTGGGCCAAAGATGGCTTGGAAGCCATGGCATACGCCGAGCTTCAACCGTATGACCTTATTTTAATGGACAACCAACTTCCAAATTTGGGCGGGGTAGAGACTACGATTAAGCTCAGAGAAGAGTTGCATTTACAAACCCCAATCTATGCTTGTACGGCGGATGCGCAAATTTCGACTCGTGATCGCTTCATGCAGGCGGGGGCGAATTACGTGATTGTGAAGCCGATAAAAGAAGAGTCATTACATCGCGCGTTCATTCATTTCAAAGAGCATTATCAGCCGGCTGAACGCCTCGTTGGAAATGAATAAAATCAGTCAGTAATAAGAAAGGCGCATCATGCGCCTTTTTTATTGATATCGTGTTAGAGGTTACCCGTGTTAAAAGCCAGTTCTAGCAGAAGCTTTTTCAGCTCTTCGTCTAGCTCAAGGTGCTCAGGGAATTGAATGCCAAGAAGCCAACCTTGACCATGCCGCTTTTTACTCACCACTTTATAGGCCAGATCATTTGGCAGATGTTCATCTAGTATCGATGACACCTTAATCTTCATGCCAACATCGATGTCGGATTGCTGAGATAAGAACACGCCACAACCGGAAATTGAAAAATCGATCAGAGTAGCATCGAGCGTCAACGTGTCGAATGACGCTTCGCAGCTGAGGTTTATTTTGTAGCGCTCATGTTCGCGAATAGGCTTAGTCGCGAAATTAGATGGTGGCCTTAGAAAAACTAGGTGGGCTGGCTGAGTAATATGAGAAAGAACACTCGTCTTAAACGCGACGATATGGCCTAACTCGGTGTCGGTGATAGCTCGAATAATAATATCGACATTATTTAGCTTTCTGAGGGTCAGAGCTTCGGTCGACTTTTGAGACAACTCAAGCACCAAATATTGGTCTTCCTTGTGACCAATATAGAGAGTACTCACTTGGATAGAATCTTGTGGGCCAAATTCAAGAACACCTGCTGTACGCGTTCCTGGTTTCAGATATCTAAACAGTTCTTGGTTATTATCTTTTGGCATATTTCCGTATAAGCAGTGTGAAACAAGTGTTGAAACAATATAACGCCCTGATCGTGTTATGTCATCAGTTTCATTACGCTAATTAATGGAAAATAGAAGCCAACAAATCACGTTTTATGGTCTGATGAGTAAATAGGCAAGCTTTTGAAAATAGAGTTGATTTTATTGTTCGCGGACGAGTTACAGCCTTGCAGTCACGCGCAAACTCGATACACTGCTACAGAACGATATTAACGGAGATAAGAGAAATGGAACTATCAACTTTTTTGTATAAATTAGACAACGAGCCAGAAAGCGTTCAGTTTGAAGATACAATGCAAGTGATTGAAAACGGCTACGTGTTCACCGAAAGTGAATTTGCCAACGGAGATGTGGTGAATGCAGCAGGGCAAAACAACGGATCGTGCAAAATCTTTGCGTTTGGCCAATTGGAAGGGCTATCTGAGCAGCAAACTTTGACCTGCTTTGGCCAATACTACCGTCACGATGTTCTTGAGTTTCCAGAAAACGATGATCACCAAAACATTCGTAACTTCATCAAACACGGTTGGCAGGGCGTTCGTTTCTCAGCGCCGGCATTGGCTAAAAAATAGTAACTTATTATTCTATTGAGACAAACAACAAGAGGGCACTTTGAGCCCTCTTGTTATCTATAAACAATGCTTGATGCTATTCGATAGGCAATGCAGAAAGGCACTTGCGACACATACATAAGCCTTGCTTCGGCACACTGCTAGTATCTCTCTTCTCTAGTTCAAAACACCAACACGTTTCCTTACCGGCACTAATATCGCATTGTGCGGGCTTGCTGCACTGAGGACATTCGTGAGTTGCCCCTTCAGCAGAAAGGTTTTGCATCACTTGCTCTCTTTGCTCATCGGAAAGATTCTTCCAACCGATGATCTCATTCATTGTGCGATGGCAGCCTCCGCAAATACCGCCATTATTCTTACAAGCCGCGATACAAGGTGTTTTCATTTTTCGATTCCTGAAGCATTTGCGTGGCAATGTAACATACTGAGCCTAGATGTTAAGAATAGTTCTGTTTGACCTAGCGATTTATAGGTAATTCAGGTAGCATCTCGCCCCTTTTCTAGCTTGGGGGATATGATTGATGTTCATCGGATTTGATTATGGAACGGCAAACTGCTCAGTTGCAGCAATGATAGAAGGGGCTCCTCGTCTTCTGCCTCTTGAAGGTGATAACCACTATATCCCCTCGACGGTTTTTGCTCCAACACGGGAGAGTGTCTCTGAACACTTGTTTCGTCACCTAAACATCAAACCAAGTGATGCGATTGGCGAGCAAGTACTGCGTCGTGCAATTGCGGCGAACCGTGAAGAGAGCATCGATCTAGTACCAGAAGATATGGCATTTGGTCAGGCAGCTTTGGATCTGTATCTGGAAGACCCACGAGACGTTTATTACGTAAAGTCCCCGAAGTCATTCCTGGGTGCTAGCGGCTTACATGATGTCCAAGTGAGTTTCTTTGAGGACTTGGTGTGCGCCATGATGGCGAACATTAAACAGCAAGCTGAACGCTCTACGCAGTGTGCGATTGAACAAGCGGTTATCGGCCGTCCAATCAATTTTCATGGCCGAGGTGGAGAAGAGGCGAACCAACAAGCTGAACGCATTCTAACTCGAGCAGCTACGCGTGCGGGCTTCTCAGATATCGCCTTTCAGTTTGAACCCGTAGCAGCCGGGCTTGAATACGAGAGCACGCTTACTCAGAACCAAACCGTTCTTGTGGTCGATATTGGTGGTGGTACTACCGACTGTTCACTGCTTGAAATGGGCCCTACATGGGCAGGGAATGCGGACCGAAGTGCAAGCTTGTTGGCTCATAGTGGTCAACGTGTCGGCGGTAATGACTTGGATATCTATCTTGCCTTTAAACGTTTGATGCATCCATTTGGGATGACGAGCAAAAGCATTTCTGGGATCGATATGCCATTGACGCAGTTTTGGAACCCAATTGCTATTAACAATGTTGAGGCTCAGAAGAACTTCTATTCTCGAGAAAATCTCTCTGCTTTGAAATTATTGCGTAAAGAGGCGGCTGAACCAGCAAAGCTTGATAGATTAATGCGCGTATATCACGACACCTTGGGCTACAGCATTGTAAGGCGTGCCGAAGAAGCAAAGATTGCCCTTGCCGACAGCAGTGAGTATCGAACTGCAATTCAGGTAGCGTCCGAATTGGTCGAAGTGGATATCTCGGTTGAACAAATGGTTGAAGCCATCGATACGCCAAAAGCCAAGATGATTGAGTTGGTTAAAGAAGCGATACAACAAGGGCAAAAAACGCCAGGTGTTATCTATATGACAGGCGGTTCTGCACGCTCTCCAATTCTTCGTCAAGCTGTAGAGCAGGCTGTGCCGAATGTACCAATTGTTAGTGGTAACTATTTTGGCTCTGTTACCGCTGGGCTAGCGCGTTGGGCGGAGACCTGCTTTAAATAAGCGACAAAAAACTAGTCGGATTGAGAGTGAAAAAGCAACCTTTACCAGAGGTTGCTTTTTTTGTATCTGCATCATATCGCTTCTGGTTCAGATTCTAACGCAGCAGTTGCTTTCGATTGATATGGTGAACTAATAAATTACACGCCGCTAAAAAATTCGGTATGTTACATAATGTTGCGAAATGTTTCTTGGTGGAAAGTGAGATTGACAGGGTAAAATTCACTTTGAATTTTAATTCGTTTTTGTTGGGTTTTTAGTTAGATATATATTTTTATAACTATAAATATTTTCTAGGTTTTTGAGTGATTTTTAATTTTAACTATTTGTTTTTATTTTGCATTTTGTTTTCTATAGTTCCATTTGTTTTATTTTATATATTTTAATGCAACTTTTTTGTCATTCATCGCTTACGGTTGCCTCACTTGTTAAATGAAGGTAACAACTTCGGTTTCGACTAGAGGTTGTTAGTGAGTAAACACCCCAAGTTACAAATGGATATGACAATGAATAAGAAACTTTTAGCGCTTGCTGTTTCTGGCGCTGTATTTGGTACACAGGCAGTTGCAGTAGAACTTTACAACGAAGATGGCACAACATTCTCTGTTGGCGGTCACGTATCAGTTGCTGTTGGTGACGTAAACAGTGGCGATCGCATTAGCAATGACGACATTGGTGTTGAAACTGTATCTCCACGTATCAACTTCAACGCAACTCACGATCTAGGCAACGGCTTTACAGCTGATGCTAAAGGTGAGTGGGCGCTTAACATGCTTGACGGTGGCGACAATGCATTCTCTACTCGTCTTGGTTATGTTGGTCTAACTCATGACGACTTTGGTCGTGCAGCTGTTGGTACTCAGTGGGCACCATACTACAGCGTAGCGGGTGTTGCAGATATGCCAATCGCATTTGCAAACGACTTCATCTACGACGATCACGGTAACCTAGGTACAGGTCGTGGTGAAGAGATGGTGAGCTATTCCAACGCACTAGATTTTGGTGATGCTGGTTCATTAGGTCTTGGTGTTGCATGGCAAGGTCGTAAAGCTGATTCAGTTAAATACAGCGACGCTGTTACTCTAGATAACGAGTACGGCAACCGCGCTCAAATCGCTATAAACTACAACATCGCTGATTTCTCAGTGAACTACGCATACAACACTGGTGACGTGAACTTTGAAGGCATCTCTGGTTCCAAAACTGCAGACTCTAACGTTGTAAGTGCTACTTACGGTTCATACGGTTCAGGCCTATACCTTGCTGGTGTTTACGCAATGAACAACTACATGAACAAGACTTCTTTAGGTCCTTTAGAAGAGACAACAGCAGTTGAACTGCTTGCAGCTTACGCGCTATCTAACAGCTTAAACCTAAGCGTTAACTACGAAGCGGTTGAAGACGAGAAGCTAAACGCAACTGTGTTCAGCACAACTGCTGTACAAGCTGAATACAACTTCACGTCTCAGTTCGTAGGTTTTGCTGGCTACCAGTTCGATCTACAAGGCTCTGGTGTTTACAAAGACAAAGCTGACGACCAGTGGCTACTTGGTGCTCGTTACTACCTATAAGCCAACCATAATTCAGCATAGTGTTTACTCCCAAGAGTATTACCCCTCTTAGGATACTGTCCTAAACACTTGCTAGGCCCCTTCTAATCGAAAGGTTTGAAGGGGCTGCTTTATTTTACATCTCAAAAGCTTCCCCCTTACTCATCCTATTCGGACTGCGCTAAAGATCAGATATTTGAAACAAGGTGTTAGGTTGTCAAAGATTCTTCATCATTGATCAGTTAAACTCTTTGCTCGATTAATGGTCAGGGAAAGACAATGAGCAACACGCATGTAGAACAGCAGTGGCAGGACTCCAAAATTACCGCAACACCAAGCAAAGTTCTTTGCGTAGGTCGTAACTATGTTGATCACATTGAAGAGTTGAACAATGCCATTCCTGAACATATGGTGGTCTTTAATAAGCCTAGTACCTGTGTGACCTCTACCTTAACCTCTTTCCACCAAGAAGCACTCCATTATGAAGCGGAGATCTGTTTTATTGTCGAGCAAGGGCAATATGTTGCTGTCGGCATAGGTCTAGATCTTACTAAGCGTGAACTCCAGAGTTACCTAAAAGGAAAGGGCTTACCATGGGAGCGTGCCAAAGCATTCGATGGTTCTGCGGTACTCAGCCGTTTTGTACAGCTCGACGGAGTTGATCTGTCAGACCTTCATTTAGAGCTCTTTATTAATTGTGTTCGAGTTCAGAAAGGCCATGTATCGCAGATGCTTTACCCACCGCAAACTATCCTTGAGGAGCTGAGTTCGTACACCACGCTGCTTGATGGTGATGTGGTTATGACGGGCACACCAAAAGGTGTGGGTGAGGTTCATCAAGGCGACCTATTCTTGGGCCGCTTGAAGTGTGGTGAGCAGACTTTGGTCGAGATAGAGTGGGTAGCTAAGTAACGAAATAGCTAAACATACTATCGATTCAGACGACTCAGTTCCCCCGCTGTTTTGAGTCTACGGACAACAATTACCCCTCAAATATAGTTATCTTTAAGTTGGATTAACGAATTACGTTGATGAGTTGTGCTGCTTTGGTTTTTTATTCGTTAAATAATCAAAGTTTCAACTGATTGCATCTAGTGAAAAGTGTTTGGTTGATATAAAATCCGCCGTCTTTTTTGTATCAACGCACAATCTAATGATCGATTTAGCTATTCTTCCTGTTTACTTAACTGCCGTCGTTGCACTGCTTCTTCTTCCTGGTCCTGACATGTTACTGATCGCAAGCTCTAGTATGAGTTACGGGCGAAAAGTAGGCTTGTTTGCGAGTTTAGGTAATGCGACGTCTGGGATCATTCTGACGGTTTTAGCGGCTATGGGTGTATCGGCGTTGATTGCAATGAGCCCGCTTGCTTTAAAAGCACTTCATCTGTTGGGTGGTGCATATCTGCTGAAAATGGGGTGGGATTGCCTTCACTCTGATCAAGGTGATGCACCTGAACTTAGTGATAATTCGGCGGCCAAAGCATACTACCAAAGAGCGCTGATCAGTAATCTACTTAATCCCAAAGCATTGGTGTTCTTTGTGATGTTTCTCCCTCAGTTCGTTTCAACTAACATTGAAGCCACTTCGGGTGAACAAATGCTTGTGTTGGGCTTGCTGCTTAACTTATTGGGTTTGACCTTTAATTTCTTGCTGGTTGCACTGGCAGGAACTCTGGGCAAACCATTATTGGAAAACGCGAAGTTTAGAACGTATCAACAGAAAGTAATGGGTGGCGTGTTTGTGATCTTGTCGCTTTGGATGCTGTCTTCGTTTTTTGGTTAATCTAAGCTAAACTAAATTGAATAAAAATGGACGCCTGAGCGTCCATTTTTATATCGAAAGAGCTATTTTACCGAGCGTCTAGATTTACTCTCAAACGCCAGTTTAAAGCTGCTATTGATTGAGTTCGCTCTGATGCTGCTCGATGAGCAGATTCATGTATGCCTCACCTCGTTGAATCGCTTCAGAGTAGCTCTCACCCTGTTCGTAAGAGGTGACCGTTTCGTAGTACACCTTCACTTTAGGTTCTGTACCTGAAGGTCGAACGATAATGCGTGACCCGTCTTCTAAATGGTAAATAAGTACATCACTTGCAGGAAGGTTGATCGCTTCCGTAGCTCCACCGACCGTAACACGTAGCGATGATTGCAAATCTTCAATGACTTTTATCGCAATACCATTGATGGCAGTAGGCTGTTGGCTTCTCAATTTGGAGCCAATAGAAGGTGCTGTTGGGTCAAGTGCAATGCTACGCTGAGCGTTAGTGTATAGGCCGTGTTGCATGTAGATATCAGCCAGCAAGTCCCACACTGTCTTGCCTTGTGATTTGAGCTCTTCAACAAGTTGAGCAAATACCACTAGAGCAGATAGACCATCTTTATCGCGGACTAGAGTACCCATGGTGTAACCAAGTGCTTCTTCATAGGCAAACAGGAACTCATTGTTTTCATCTTCCAACTGCATACCAACGTTAGTCAGCCATTTGAAGCCTGTTAAGGTTTGGAAGTATTTTGCTCCATTCGAATTTGCGACTTTTTCCAGCAGGGTTGAAGAGACGATACTGTTACCGATAAGCTGCGTTTTCGCGTGCGCTTTGGCTGACAAGTACTGTGCGAAGAGCACGCCAACTTGGTCACCGGTCAGCATCTTATAGCCGCCTTCTGGAAGTTTGACGGCAACCGCAAATCTGTCTGCATCCGGGTCGTTAGCACAAGCGATATCGGCATCTACACTCTCTGCCAATTGAACAACCAGATCCATAGCTCCTTTCTCTTCCGGGTTAGGGAAGTTAACTGTCGGGAAATGCCCATCCGGTTCTCGTTGTTCAGCAACACTGAATACTTTATGGAAGCCATTGTCGTGGAGTAGGTCCTCAGCCATTTGCGCGCCGACGCCATGCATCGCTGTGTATGCAATAACCGTTTCCAATTCGGAGCCTTGTTTGCTGATAAAAGACGCTTGATTCACGGCTTGGCGGTAAGCTTGATAGTACTCTTCCGTTAGCCAAACCAGTTTCTCATCTTGTTCCGCATCACTTAAGCTCATTAGCGGGATGGGCTTGGTCGCTGCGATATCGATCTCTGCCGCGATGCCACTGTCGTGTGGTGGGATGATTTGTGCACCATTCTCCCAGTACACCTTGAAGCCATTGTACTCTGGCGGATTGTGACTCGCTGTAACAACAATGCCAGCGGCTGCTCCAAAACGTTCAATACCAAAGGCGACGATAGGCGTTGCGGCTACTTTACTCGTCAGGTAAACCTTAAAACCAAGTGCACACAAAACAGATGCGGTATCGGTAGCAAACTGCTTTGAATCCAGTCGTCCATCGTAACCAATAACAACACCACGTTGCAGTGCTTGCGGGACATGGTCAGCTAGGTAGTGGCCTAAACCTGTTGCTGTTTCTTGAATCACTAAACGATTCATTCGATTAGGGCCACAGCCCACTTTGCCTCGTAAACCCGCTGTACCAAACTCCAATCTTTGACTGAATCGGTCGCCAATTTCATCGTGGTTCTTTTCATCAATCAGCAGTTGAAGTTCATCGTGGTTCTTTTCATCAATCAGCAGTTGAAGTTCTTCGCGAGTTCTTGGATCTGGGTCTCTCGCCAACCAGTTCATGGCATCTTGCATATTCATTAACCTTCTCGTTATAAATCGGCTTTGCGATCAATGTAATTGATATTCATTCGCATTACCTTGAAGGCAATCGTAAAACTTGCGCAAACAGTGATAAAGGTTCGACTTTTTTGCTGAGGCACAAATTAAATAATTGAGCATTTAGTAACTAATGCGACCTTGAATATTTGAGTATCGATAACTAGCCTTTTACATAAATATAACAAAAAGTAACAACTTCGCTGTTTTTGAACCTTTTATCGAGTTTGCTCGTAGCTTTTAACAGACAGGTAGCAGTGTTGGCAATCTGTCATTGAGGATTGCTTGTCGGTCTGATTCCAAGTCTTTCATTTTTGAGACGGCGTTTGCCGTTTGATAGCTCGCACATATCCAATATGGATGGATAGAGGAGAGATCTTTTGAAACGATTATTGCTGAGGTATGCGCTACTAATCAGTAGTGTTATGTCGCTGTTAGTGGCTCCACTTGTTCAAGCAACGAGTGAATACAACATGACGCAAGGGGTAACGGAGATTAGTGGCAAAGTCTACGAGCTGCACATGCTGATCTTCTACATTTGCTGCGCCATTGCGTTTGTTGTGTTTGGTGTCATGTTCTATTCGATCCTAAGGCACAGGAAATCGAAGGGAGCAGTTGCCGCACATTTTCACGAAAGCACCAAAGTCGAAATCATCTGGACCATCATTCCTATTATCATCCTTATCGCAATGGCAATCCCTGCAACCAAAACCTTGATTGCAATGGAAGATACTTCTCAATCTGAACTGACAGTTAAAATTACAGGCTCACAGTGGAAGTGGCATTACAGTTACTTCGGTGAAGACGTTGAGTATTTCAGTTTACTGGCAACCAGTGACAAAGAGATTGAAGGTATCGAAGCGAAGGGCGCGCATTACTTGTTAGAGGTAGACAAACCACTTGTGCTACCGATTAATCGTAAAGTTCGTTTCTTAATGACCTCGGACGATGTGATTCACTCTTGGTGGGTTCCTGCATTCGCTGTGAAAAAAGACACAATTCCAGGTTTTATTAATGAAGCTTGGACAAAAATAGATGAGCCCGGCGTTTATCGTGGACAATGTGCTGAGTTATGTGGTCGTGCTCACGGCTTCATGCCGATTGTTGTTCAAGCCATGGAAGAAGAAGATTTCGATGTTTGGCTGGCTGACCAGAAGGCGCTCGCGATTGCTGAGGCTCAAGCCGCTAAGGAAGCATTAGATGCGTCACTTTCTTTGGAAGAGCTGAATACGATTGGTGAGCAAGTTTATGCATCTCGCTGTGCTGTTTGTCACCAAGCAAACGGCGAGGGTATTCCAGGAGCATTCCCTGCTATCAAGGGTAGCCCAGTGGCACTTGGAAATGTATCGGAGCATATTGATGTCATCGTCTATGGCCGCTCTGGAACTGCGATGCAGGCCTTTGATAACCAACTTACAGAAAAAGAGATCGCTGCAGTAATTACCTACCAACGTAATGCTTGGGGTAATGATACTGGTGATGTTATTCAAGCGTCAGACATCAATGCCTACAAGCAGCAAGTTGAAGGTGGAGGTGAGGATGCAGCCACCGACTCGAATGCAACGCCGAATAGCAAGGAGGCGATATGAGTTCACCAATTAACAAGCCGGTGAAATCTGCTCCGGCTGAAGATTTAGCGGCTAGTCACACTGCTGACGATTTAATCGATGTAACTGAGCATGACCATCATGAAGCTCCGAAGGGGTGGGCTCGTTGGCTCTATTCCACTAACCACAAAGATATAGGCACGCTCTATCTGTGGTTCAGTTTTGCCATGTTCCTAACGGGTGGCGCGATGGCCATGGTGATTCGTGCCGAGCTATTTCAGCCAGGGCTACAGCTGGTTGAGCCAGACTTCTTCAATCAGATGACAACCGTTCATGGGTTGATCATGGTGTTTGGTGCAGTCATGCCAGCGTTTACTGGCCTTGCCAACTGGATGATTCCGATGATGATCGGAGCGCCAGATATGGCTCTGCCTCGTATGAACAACCTCAGTTTTTGGATCCTTCCTTTTGCGTTCCTCATTTTAATCGGATCCCTGTTTACTGAAGGCGGTGGCCCAAGCTTTGGTTGGACTTTCTACGCGCCTCTATCGACAACTTATGGGCCTGACAGTACGGCGCTGTTCGTTTTCTCTGTTCATATCATGGGTATTAGTTCGATCATGGGTGCGATCAACGTGATTGTAACCATCGTCAATATGCGAGCTCCTGGTATGACTTGGTTCAAGCTGCCGATGTTCGTTTGGACATGGTTGATTACTGCGTTTTTGTTAATAGCGGTGATGCCAGTCCTCGCAGGCGCGGTAACTATGGTGCTAACCGATAAGTACTTTGGGACGAGCTTCTTTGATGCGGCTGGTGGGGGAGACCCTGTGATGTTCCAACACATCTTCTGGTTCTTTGGACATCCAGAGGTGTACATCATGATCTTGCCATCATTTGGTATTGTTTCAGCGATTATCCCAGCCTTCAGTGGTAAGCGTTTGTTTGGTTACCATTCAATGGTTTATGCAACGTGCAGTATTGCAATCTTGTCTTTCTTGGTATGGGCACACCATATGTTCACCACCGGGATGCCAGTCTTCGCCGAGCTGTTCTTTATGTATTGCACGATGCTGATTGCGGTGCCTACAGGAGTGAAGGTGTTTAACTGGGTTGCGACCATGTGGCGAGGGGCGCTGACCTTCGAAACTCCGATGCTCTTTGCGATCGCGTTTATTGTACTGTTTACTATCGGTGGCTTTTCTGGGTTGATGTTGGCGATTGTTCCAGCCGACTTCCAATATCACGATACCTACTTTGTGGTCGCGCATTTCCACTATGTTCTGGTTACCGGGGCAGTGTTCTCTATCATGGCCGCAGCTTACTATTGGCTGCCTAAATGGACGGGCAACATGTATGACCACAAATTGAGTTTGTGGCACTTCTGGACTTCGGTCATTTCCGTGAATGTTCTGTTCTTCCCAATGCATTTCCTTGGTTTAGCAGGGATGCCACGTCGTATTCCTGACTATGCGATTCAGTTTGCTGATGTGAATCAGGTGGTATCGATTGGTGGTTTTGCCTTCGGTTTATCGCAATTGATCTTCCTATGGCTGGTCATCAAATGCATTAAAGGTGGAGAGCCAGCAGAGAGTAAACCTTGGGAGAGAGCGGAAGGGCTAGAGTGGACAGTCCCAAGTCCTGCTCCGCATCACACCTTTACACACCCACCCAAAGTGGACTGAGGTGAGCTATGGACAAGCAATCGCGAGACGAACATACACAAACTCAAAATAACACCACAAAGCGGTCAACCAAAAAACTGACGGCCTATTTGGTATTGAGTGTGATTGGCATGTTTGGCTTTGGGTTTGCTTTGGTGCCGCTGTATGACGTGATGTGTGAAGCTTTGGGTATCAATGGCAAGACTAATACCGTGTCTGCAGTTCAGCCTCAGGGTATGCAGCCCGATTACAGTCGCACAGTACGAGTTGAGTTTATGTCGCATATTAAGCCCGACATGCCATGGCGATTTGAGCCAGAGAAGCGCGTGCTTGAAGTTCACCCTGGAGAAGTGATTCAGACCAACTACATTGCTACCAATATGTCTGGGCTGAATCTAGTTGGGCAAGCAGTGCCGTCGGTATCTCCCGGCAACGGTGCAACATACTTCAATAAGATGGAGTGCTTTTGCTTCAATCAACAACCGTTGAACGCCAAGCAGAGTACCGAGATGGGCTTGATCTTCTATATTGAGCCTAATATTCCAGAGTCGATTCACACTCTGACTCTCTCTTATACCTTATTTAACATTACCAATGGGACGTCATCAGAGCAGAATGTAGTCGCGAAAAACTGAGCCGTCGCAAGAACCTGTATCAACAAAAGGAGTTGAGCAATGAGTTCTAAAAAGGAAATCTACTTTGTTCCGCATCAGAGTCACTGGCCTCTAGTTGGCGCTGTCGCTCTCTTTCTTGTCGCATTAGGTTCAGGGTTAACTGTGCAGAATATGGGGACTGACGCAGCGGGTGGAGTATTTGGCAAAGTTACTTTGGTACTGGGTTTTGCGGTGCTGCTCTACATGTTGGCTGGGTGGTTCAGTAATGTGATTACCGAATCGTTAAGTGGCCTCTATTCTGAGCAGATTTCTCGCTCCTTCCGACAAGGTATGAGCTGGTTTATTTTCTCTGAAATCATGTTCTTCGGTGCCTTTTTTGGCGCACTTTTCTACGCGCGAATGATCTCAGTGCCTTGGTTAGGTGGTGCAGGGAACAACGAGATGACCCATGAAGTGCTGTGGCCGATGTTTCAATCGATGTGGCCGCTAACAACCACGCCAGATGGTGTGACTACTCAAGCTATGTCTTGGCAGGGGTTACCGCTGAAAAATACTGTTATCTTACTGCTCTCGTCCGTGACACTGCACATGGCTCATATCAGCCTTGAAAAGAACCAACGAATGGCGCTAACGGTTTGGTTGGAAATTACGATAGTGCTCGCAGGCTTCTTTCTTTTCTTTCAAGCAGAAGAATATATCCATGCCTACCAAGAGATGAATTTGACTTTACAGTCAGGCATCTACGGTAACACTTTCTTTTTACTAACTGGTTTTCATGGCTTGCATGTCTGCTTAGGGACTATCTTTTTGATCGTGTTGTTAGGGCGTGTAGCCAAAGACCACTTTACGCCTAAAGACCATTTTGCCTTCCAAGCAGGTAGCTGGTATTGGCACTTTGTTGATGTGGTCTGGCTGGGTCTATTTATCTTCGTTTACGTGCTGTGATTCCTCTAGCCATTGGGTTTGAACAGTTAGTAAGGGCGTGGATTAGGTGTGATAAAGCCTGTCGCCATCGCAAGCAGCAATAGGATCACCACAACGGCAGAGAAGAAGACGCGTCGCCCTAGGAAATGACTTAGCTGTTTGCCATTGTGTTTGCCCGATGAGAACTGAAATAACGCTTTCATGAGGTTGAAGGCAATAACAAACAGAAGGGCGACAAGAAGAACTTTAAACAAGATTACGGATGTCGATGAAACCATGGTGTTAACCCCTAATGAAGCAAATCATCAAAACAATCAACGTCGAAATGTCGGCGTTTGGGTGGTTGCTCTTTTAACTTTGGTTTCTGTCAGCTTATTAATCAAGTTGGGCTTATGGCAAAGAGAGCGTGGGTTTGAGAAGCAGCAGCTTGAACAACATCTGGCGATGAGAGCAACTCAACCAAGTAAGCCATTGGTGACTGTGCTAACTGATTGGGAAATTTGGGCAAATAGTATCGAAAGTAAGGCTCTCTCTATAACGGACCAGAGCAATAGCGCTGCAGGCAGCGAATACTTAAAGATGTTGAATGGAACCAAAGTAACGGTGAACTTTGCTGAAGATAACGGGTTGATGTTCTTACTGGATAATCAAACTCACCAAGGCAGTGTTGGGTACATCTTGTATCAGTTAATGCCTGTAATTGGATTCTCTGAGCCGAAGTACATCTTAGTGGATTTAGGTTTTGTCAAAGCCAGCAAAAAGCGTAGTGAGCTTCCGGTGATTGAATTGCCTTTAATGCCTCAACAAGTTTCGGGTCGTTTATATGTTCGTTCCACTAACCCATTAAGTTCTGATTTGGCTTTAGAAGAGACCACGCCGAAGCGTATTCAAAATTTAAATATCGCAGCGATATCCGATTATACCGCTACAGATATTCTACCTGTTTTGTTTCAACCGATTCAGGATGAGATGTGGCCTTATGAATTGCTATGGCGGCCAACAGCGATGAAGTCAGAAAAACACTTTGGCTATTCAGTGCAGTGGTTTGCGATGGCAGCGGTATTGTCGGGATTGATGTTGCTCTTGGGCTACCGTTTTTTCAGCAAGCGCGACAAAAGGGAGAATCACGATGAAAAGTGATGAGCAAATGGCATTTGAGAAAAGACGCCGCAAAGGGCGATGGCTACTTGTCGGGCTTGTTATTATTTTTGCTTTGCCAGCCATAATCGCGAAAACCGTTTTAGATCAACACTGGTACAACGAAGGGGCAACCAACACTGGTTTACTTATTGAACCAAGGGTGACGCTTAATGATCTCTCTATAGATTTTGAAGATCCAAATCAAGGGTGGCTTATTGGTTATGTTGCCCCTGAAGGCTGTAACCAACTATGCAAGCAGCAGCTTCATTATATTAAACAGAGCTATTTGGCCTTGGGTAAAAATCGCGAACGTGTGACGCCAGTGATCTTTGCTACTAGCGCTGAAGGCAACAGTGCTGTTGACCAAGAGGCTTTCACACAAGTAATGGGTAATCAACAGCTTACCAATAAACTCGGTGAAGCCTCTATTGTTGTCATCGACCCTCTAGGGCAGCTAGTGATGGTGTATGAGAGTGTTGCGGAGTCAGAAGAGCTAGTACCTCAATCAAAAGGCTTAATCCATGATTTGAGGAAGTTACTGAAGTTGTCTCGAGTCGGGTGAGTTTCTAAAAGAGTAGCGAGTTGTTTCACAACAGATAGGGAGATCGGTATTGATGATGAATTCAACCCCTAGATCATTGCTGTTACTAGTTAAAGTGAGCTTGATTCTGACGCTCATCGTGATTGTGTTGGGCGCATATACTCGCTTGTCTGATGCAGGACTAGGTTGCCCTGATTGGCCTGGCTGTTATGGCAAGCTCGTAGTGCCCTCGGGTGAGTCGGCTGTCGCAAATGCAAATTTAGAGTATCCAGAGAGAGCTCTAGAAGCGGATAAGGCTTGGATAGAGATGGTGCATCGCTACTTCGCTGGCTCGCTTGGTCTACTTATTTTTGCGATCGCTGCTTGGAGTGTCTCGAAACGTGTGACGCCAATAGGGTTGCCGTTACTCATCGCAGCCACCGTTATCTTTCAGGCGCTGCTTGGGATGTGGACGGTAACACTGAAATTGATGCCAGCCGTCGTAATGGCACATTTGATGGGAGGCTTCACGCTTCTGTCATTGCTGAGCTTGCTGTACTGCCGTTTAAACAAGATAGGGCAGGGTTTTGCGCCATTTAAATCATTGTGGTTAAGGTTTTGGGCGAGCATCAGCCTCGTGGTTGTGGTCGGGCAGATCTTGTTGGGAGGCTGGACGTCATCGAACTATGCAGCATTAGTCTGTACCCAACTGCCAATTTGTGAAGGTAACTGGTTCGCTTATCTGGACTTTGATAAGGCGTTTGATCTTTGGCAAAGCGGGCACGACAACTACGAGTTTGGTGTGTTGGAATATCCTGCTCGCTTGACCATTCATGTTATGCATAGGTTCGGAGCCATGGCTGCGGTGTTGGTGGTGTTAATTACGGTTTATCAGCTCTGGTCACAAGCTGGGCATGGGCAAAGAAAGCTCGGTGCCATCTTAGCATTTGTACTGTTGTGTCAGGTTGGACTCGGTATCAGTAACGTCTGGTTCCATTTGCCTATCTCAGTTGCCGTAATGCACAACCTAGTGGCGGCACTGTTGCTGGTCACATTGGTCGTTACCAACTTTTTGGTATGGCAGCGTCAGACAAGGGACTTTTTATTGAAGGGAAGCGCATTAGGCGGAGGTAAACATGGCTAGTAGAACGGATACTCATAATCAATTTGTACCATCGTCTAATACTGCTGTACGAGAGAAAGCAGTGTGGAGAGTCTACCTAACTCTGACCAAGCCTAAGGTTGTCGCATTAATGCTACTCACGGCGCTAGTTGGGATGTGCCTTGCCGTACCTAACGGTCTACCGATTCAACAAACTGTGTTCGGGATGCTCGGTATTGGGTTGATGGCTGGATCCGCTGCGGCATTCAATCACTTGATTGATAGAAGAATTGATGGGCAGATGAGCAGGACGAGTCGAAGACCATTACCTTCAGGAGAGTTAAGTAGTGCTCGTGTATTTATCTTTGCAGCATCGATCGGTGTTATTGGCTTTGTTGCTTTAGTTGTGTGGGTGAACGCGCTCACAGCATGGTTAACTTTCGCAAGTTTGTTGGGTTACGCAGTGGTTTATACCATGTATCTCAAACGGGCGACGCCTCAAAATATCGTCATAGCAGGTATTGCTGGTGCTATGCCACCTTTGCTCGGTTGGACGGCTGTCACTAACGAGTTGCACTCTCATGCTTGGCTGTTGGTGATGATTATCTTTATTTGGACACCGCCTCATTTCTGGGCGTTGGCGATTCACCGTAGAGATGAGTACGCTAAGGTGAATATCCCTATGTTGCCGGTTACTCATGGCATTGAGTACACCAAGACATCAATTCTTCTCTATACGCTTTTACTTAGTGTGGTGTGTATTTTACCTGTGTTGGTTGGTATGAGCAGTTGGATATACCTCAGTGCATCTTTAGTACTCAATGGCGGTTTTGTTTACCACGCTTGGGTTCTGAAGTATCGCAGCAATGCTGCAAGCGCAATGCAAGCCTTCAAGTTCTCTATCTATCACCTTATGGTGTTGTTTGCTGCGTTGTTGCTTGACCATTATTTGTTGTAAGTGCCAGCAGGTATGAAGATTACTTGCCTTAATCACTTCTCACGCATCAATCAAACTAATAAATCAGGTATGCATATACAGTGGGCATGCTTGACACTTTTGTTTGGGCGTAAGACTCATTTAGGTGGCTAAATTAGTACAAAATTGGGTTCATAACACAACCAAACCTTTGGTTTTCACTAACCTTACGTTGACATAATTTCTATAGAAAAAAGCACAATTAATAGGTCTGAATTATACAAAGGGAACCTCATGGAATTTACCGACCTAGATAGAGATGCACTATATCAAACTTGGATGTCACAGAAGTCGCGTATGCGTCTGACTCAAATGGAATTTTCAAAGAAGCTGGGTATGAATCAACTCGCCTTCTCAAGAGTCCTAAGAGGTGAAACCCCATTAACGATGTCTTTTGTCAGCCAGTTTTGTCGTTTGTTGCACCTCGAGCCAAAGAATGTTTTGCCATCTTTAAAAGAGGGTAGTGAAGGGCCAAAAGTCGTCTATTTACAAAGTAGAATGAGTGTTGATGGTGAGATCCAAAACGCTTATATAGAAGGTAATCAAGTCGTAGTAGAGTACGCACATACGGTAAAGCCAAATTAGCTTTAGAAATTGGTCGTATATCAACAACAAACTTTTCGACATATTTTTTATATATGGTATAGCATACTTATGTTATTCAGTTAATGATGAGTGCTAACATGACCTTTCTAAAATATTCCCTTCTGGCTGCCATCAGTGTCATCCTTGTCGGATGTGCTGGTGGGCCGATCCAAAAAGCCACTAAATTTACCTCTTACGACGATTTTACTCCAGGCCCTGATGGTGGTGTCGATTTGGTGTGGGCTCGTATTGGCCTGCGGGACGCAGAGCGCCTACAGAATAAATTAGAAGAGTATGATTCAGTCGTTATTGACCAGATCTTCGTGCTCGCGGAAGAAGGCTCGATTGATTCTGGCGATATTCAAGAGTTAACCGACCACATGAATGAACGGCTTACCGAGCGTATTTCTCAATACAAGAAAGTAGTGAGTGAGCCCAATGGCAGCAGCTTGAGACTGAGTATCGCATTAAGCAATGTGGAAACGCCGAATCCTATTTTAGCCGTAACGAGTAGCGTACTGCCGTTTGGCCTCGCGATGTCGACGATTTCCAAGGTAACCACGGGTGAGCATACCAACGTAGGCAGTGCGAGTATTGAGCTGTTGGTCAGTGATGCCCAAGATGGAACACCGCTGTTTGCTGCGATAGACCGTCAAGCAGGAAACAAAGACTTTTCGACCATGATTGACTCGCTTGATGACGCGAAAGACGCGATCAACTACTGGGTTGAGCGTTTAGGTGTTACCCTGACGAATAAGAATCAACTCTAAGAAAGATGAAACCATGTTAGACAAAGAGAACTTGATGAAGCTGGCACGGGTACAGATGCCATTTGGGAAGTACGCAGGACGAGTACTCATTGACCTACCTGAAGAGTATTTGCTGTGGTTTGACAAGAAAGGGTTCCCCAATGGAGAGCTTGGAGACCTGTTGAAGCTCTGCCTGGCATTGAAAATTGAGGGGCTGGACAGTGTTGTTAAGCCTCTGAAAAGAATGTAAAGCGTAAAACAGCTGGCAAAATGTCAGCTGTTTTTTTATTCGAATCGCGAAAAAATGAAGCTAACTTTGTGCTAACTGTTTGTAAAATTGACGATTTTATTGAGTGTAAATTTTTATATACAAAGTGTTTTTAATGTAAAACATAAAAAAAATTGCGTTTTTTTTAAATTAGTGATTGAAACTCTCGTTTTTCCTAGATAAGTTACAGGGAACAAGACGATAAGCGCTGATGTGAAAATTGTGCAAACAATATGCATACTCAGCTCAAGGATAGAAATAGGAAGAAGTAAGCAATGTTTCAAACAGATGATGTACGAATTAATAAAGTAAAAGAGTTATTACCCCCTGTTGCGGTACTAGAAAAGTTCCCTGCGACAGAAGTTGCTTCTTCTACAACTTTTGAAAGCCGTAAAGCGATTCACAATATTTTAGAAGACAAAGATGATCGCCTACTTGTGATCGTTGGTCCATGTTCTATTCATGATCCAGAAGCTGCGCTTGAGTATGGTAAGCGTTTGAAAGTACTGCGTGATGAACTGGGTGATCGTCTAGAAATCGTAATGCGTGTTTACTTTGAGAAGCCACGTACTACCGTAGGTTGGAAAGGTCTAATCAACGACCCGTACATGGATGATACGTTTAAGCTAAACGATGGCCTACGTATGGGACGTAAGCTGCTGCTAGACCTAACTGATATGGGTATGCCAACAGCAAGTGAGTTCCTAGATATGATCACGCCACAATATGTAGCGGATTTGATCAGCTGGGGCGCAATTGGCGCTCGTACTACTGAATCTCAAGTACACCGTGAGCTGGCGTCTGGTCTGTCTTGCCCAGTTGGTTTTAAGAATGGCACGGATGGCAACATTAAGATCGCGACAGATGCAATTCGTTCTGCAAGCTCGTCTCACCACTTCTTGTCTGTAACTAAGTACGGTCATTCTGCGATCGTAGAAACGGCAGGTAACCCTGACTGTCACATCATTCTACGTGGTGGTAAAGAGCCAAACTACAGTGCAGAGCACGTTGCTAAGATCAAACAAGAACTTGAAGCATCAGGCTTGCCTCAAAAGGTAATGATCGATTTCAGCCACGCAAACAGCTCTAAGCAGTTTAAACGTCAACTGAACGTTTCAGACGACGTTAGTGCACAAATTGCTGGCGGCGATGCTGCTGTCTTCGGTGTAATGATTGAGTCACACCTAGTTGAAGGTCGTCAAGATCTTGTTGATGGAAAGGTAGAGACTTACGGTCAATCAATCACTGATGCATGTATTGGTTGGGAAGACACAGAAACAGTATTACGCCAATTGGCTGATGCAGTTGAGAGTCGTCGTAACAAGTAACGTTACCTAACTCATTGAATAAAAACCTTGTTGTGCTGCAGCAAGGTTTTTTTGTTTTCTATTACAAGAACTTCGAGCCACTCTCTTTATAGGGATATAGATACCATAAAACATTGACTTACCGTATTGCTGATGGTTAAATTGAATGATGTTCGATAACTTGAAGGGTTTCATTCATGAAAACAAAATTCGTGCTTCCGAGCGTTGCTTTAGTGGTACTAGCGGTGTTCAACACTCTTACGGTAGAAGCTGCGCAAGGGTTTACTGCAGAGCAACTATGTAAAGCTGGTCTTGCTTTAGCAATCGATAAGAAACCTCGTGGTATTAAAGCGACTTCAAGTGCAAGTAATCAACGTATTCTACTTAGCCTGAAAGACGGTAAGAACGAATGGGATTACCGCTGTAAGGTTAACCGTGGCAACAAAACAGTAAAATTGGAAGCGCGTGAACTCAAGCGAAATGATAAGTTTCTAGGTCAAGCGATACGTTATGACGTCGCCGATGCAAAGCGTTCAGTTAAAGTGACGATGAAGAAACGTACAGGTAGTGGTTTGATCAACGAAACGTTTACTAGTATTCAACTGAAATAGTTTTACAGTGAATTAGTAGAGGAACCTGTAAGCCATAGATTCGTGAGCTGTGAAGAGCCCCAGAGAAGTAAAGAGCCATACATTAGGTATGGCTCTCTTTGTTTTTAAAGGCTGCTTTCTGGTGTGATTGGTGCTGCGTGCTCTGAGGTAGGGGCGACACCTTGCTGCAAATGAAGGGTTTGTGTTGGGAACGCGACATCAGCTTGATGGGCGTGCACAATCTCTAGCACTTTAAGCAACACATCCTGTTTTACCTCGTGAAAACGAATCCAGTTGACCGTTTTTGTGAAGGTGTAAATGAAGAAGTTGAGGGATGAAGGACCAAACTTATCAAAGTTCACGATTAGTGTTTGCTTGGCATCAATATCCGGATGGTTTTCTAGCATCGTCTTTACTTCATCCACAATCGCTTGCATCTTGTCAGCATCTTCGTAACGAAGGCCTATGGTCTCATTGATACGACGATTAAGCATGCGTGATGGGTTCTCCACTACGATATTACTGAACACCGAGTTCGGTACGTAAATCGGTCTTTTGTCGAACGTTCTGATGATAGTCATGCGCCAGCCGATGCGTTCTACTGTACCTTCAATCTGACGATCTGGAGATCGAATCCAGTCTCCAACTTTGAATGGGCGATCGAAATAGATCATCATGCCGCCAAAGAAGTTAGATAGCAGGTCTTTCGCTGCCAAACCGACGATTAAGCCACCCACACCACCAAAGGTCAGAAGGCCAGATAGACTTAAACCAAAGGTCTGCATGATGGTGAGTGCTCCCATCACCATAAAGAACAGACGGAATACTTTGGCTATGGCCTGAACCGTTGTCTCATCACGTTTCTTCTGCGCTAGGATGTACTCTTCACTGTTGGTGATCATTCTGAGCGTGAACCACACGAAGGTACAGATAATTAAGATGTGCTTGAGGGTACGAAGCCAGTTGATTTCGCCCCCAAATTCCCCTTGTAAAATCAATCCCAGAGAGACAGTGCCTGGCCAGCACCAAAGTACGGTACTGACTGGCGTTTTGAGCGCATCGAGCAGCAAATCATCCCAATGGAATGCGGTTTTCTTGGCTAATATTTCCAAGCGACTATGAAGGATTCGCCATGCAACCCATGCGAAGAAACTAGCAACAGTGATGAATAAAACACTGCTACTCCATTCATGATGGTTTGCATTTACGTAAGTCTGAACTTGTTGAATTAATTCGTTCATATTTTGAATTCACTCAGTGATAACGCGGATGTCATAGCAAGTGTTGTCCCCAAAAGAAATAGAATAGCTGCGTCTAGGTAGCTTTATGCAATTGTGTGCTATGACAGAAAAATAAGTGGCCCGAAATTAGCAGAAATCCAATTTGTTCTCTACCTTTAAAATCAAGAGATTAGGAAATTTTATCAGCGTAATGATGAATAATCTTATTCACTCAACGCTGCTGTTGAAGACTTGTTGTTTAACCTCAACCAATGAGGATAGAGGAAATTATGACAGATAAACAGTTTGCCGTGATTGGGTTAGGCCGTTTTGGGCTCGCGGTATGCAAAGAGCTTCAAGATTCAGGGGCGCAGGTGCTAGCGGTAGATATTAACGAAGAGCGAGTTAAAGAAGCGGCTAGCTTTGTATCGCAAGGTATTGTCGCAAACTGTACCAACGAACAAACCGTGAAGGAATTGCGATTAGATGAGTACGATATGATCATGGTTTCAATTGGCTCTGATGTGAACGCCAGTATTCTGACCACACTTGTTGTGAAAGAGGCGGGGGCTAAAACGGTATGGGTGAAGGCGAACGATAAGTTTCACGCTAAGATTCTGACTAAGATTGGAGCAGACCATGTCATACTTCCCGAGCGAGATATGGGTATCCGAGTCGCAAGAAAGATGCTCGACAGACGCGTGTTAGAGTTTATTGATTTGGGTAGTGAACTCGCTCTGACTGAAATTGTAATAGGACATAATCTACTTGGGCGACCGCTCTCCGACCTTAAACTGTGTCAACAAAGTGATGTGCATGTATTGGGTTTCAAACGTGGCCCCAACTTGGTCAAAGCACCTGAGTTGGATATTAGTTTGGAGATTGGGGACGTGGTCATCATTGCGGGCCCTAAAGAGTTATTGGCTAATCGACTTAAATCATTGTCATAAGGCGGTCTATGCATTCAGTTCAAAGAAGAGGGCTGTTCTACACCTTAAAGCCAGACAATAAGCCGAAGAAAGGGTCTGAACCAAAGATCATCCTCACCAGTTTTCTTGGTGTTCTTATTCCGTCCGCGATTCTTCTTACTTTGCCCGTCTTTTCGGTTACGGGCCTTTCATTCACTGACGCCCTGTTTACTGCGACCTCAGCGATAAGCGTAACTGGTTTAGGTGTCGTGGATACTGGAACCCATTTTACTCTGGCGGGTAAAGTCCTATTGATGTTCCTAATGCAGGTAGGTGGGCTCGGCCAAATGACTTTGTCTGCGGTGCTCCTATATATGTTTGGGGTGAGGCTTAGTTTGAAGCAGCAAGCGCTCGCTAAAGAGGCATTAGGACAAGATAAGCGCGTCAACTTGAGAAGTTTGGTCAAAAAGATCATCGCGTTTGCGCTTATCGCGGAAGTCATTGGTTTTATTCTGCTCTGTTTTCGTTGGGTACCAGAATATGGATGGGAAACCGGGAGCTTTTATGCTCTGTTTCACGCTATTTCGGCTTTTAACAACGCAGGCTTTGCGCTCTTTTCAGATAGCATGATGAAGTTTGTAGATGATCCTCTAGTGATCTTCACTCTAGCGGGGTTGTTCATCTTTGGAGGTTTGGGGTTCACTGTCGTCGGTGATTTAGCATCAAATTGGCGCCGTGGCTTCAATCACCTACATCTACACACCAAAATCATGTTAACAGCGACTCCGACACTGCTTTTAGTTGGAACCGTATTGTTCTGGTTGTTAGAGCGAAATAATAGTGAAACGATGCAAGGCCTCACAACGAACGGTCAGTGGCTGGCAGCTTTCTTTCAATCAGCCAGTGCTCGTACCGCAGGGTTTAATAGTGTCGACCTTACTCACTATACTCAGCCCGCTCTACTCGTCATGATCGTCTTGATGTTAATTGGTGCCGGCTCAACTTCTACGGGGGGAGGGATCAAAGTGTCAACGTTCGCAGTGGCTTTTGTGGCTACGTGGAGTTTTTTACGCCAGAAAAAGCACGTCGTGATGTTTAAGCGTACTGTCTCATGGCAAGCTGTTACTAAATCCTTAGCTATTATTGTGGTCAGTGGAGCCATGCTAACGACAGCGATGTTTTTGTTGATGTTAACGGAGAAAGCAGCATTTGATCGTGTCATGTTTGAAGTAATATCAGCCTTTGCAACCGTTGGTTTGACTGCAGGGCTAACTGCAAACTTATCAGAGCCGGGCAAATACATTATGGTAGTCGTTATGGTTATTGGCCGAATAGGGCCGTTAACTTTGGCTTATATGTTAGCAAGACCAGAGCCCTCGCTGGTGAAGTATCCAGAAGATACTGTGCTAACGGGATAATTCTTCATTGGATTGAATTGAAAAAGCCAGCGTCAATGCTGGCTTTTGTCTTCTAGTTCTCGAATGGCGATTAACCTTCAAACATCTCTAGATAATCTCCGTATCCCTCTTCAGCTAGCTTCTCGACTGGAATGAATCGCATAGCCGCTGAGTTCATGCAGTAACGCAGTCCTGTCGGCTTTGGTCCATCTTTAAACACGTGACCAAGGTGTGAATCACCAAAGCGGCTGCGTACTTCGGTACGTGGATAAATCAGCTTGTAATCGGTTGTCGTCACAATGTAGTTGTCATTGATTGGTTGAGTGAAACTCGGCCAACCCGTACCTGACTTGTACTTGTCTTTTGATGAAAAAAGCGGTTCACCGGTTACGATATCAACATAGATGCCTTCTTCTTTGTTATCCCAGTACTCATTATCGAAAGGGCGTTCTGTCGCGTCTTTTTGAGTCACGTTATACTGAAGCGATGTCAGCTTCTGCTTGATCTCGGACTGTGAAGGCTTAGTGTAAACTTTCACGTTTGCAGCTTGGTTTTTGCCATCTAATATCTGGCGAATCGTTTGTGGGTTTTCTTGGCGATCATCACCAAAGATTTTATCTAGGTACTGATCTCGACCTGACGCATAACGGTAGTAGTTGTAACGAACCTTACTCTTTTTGTAGTAGTCTTGATGGTAGTCTTCTGCTGGCCAGAATTTTTTAAACTCAATCAGCTCAGTTTTTAAAGGAGCACCAAATAGGTTTGCCTCTTCGATTTCATTCATGAAGTTTTGAGCAATCTCTTTTTGCTCAGCGTTATGATAGAAAACCGCTGGACGATATTGAGGGCCACGATCGACAAACGAACCTTTGTCGTCGGTTGGGTCAATATGACGAAAGAACTGGTCAAGAACTTGCTCGTAGTTAACCACGCTAGGGTCATAAACAACCTTGATTACTTCGATGTGCTCCGTTTTTCCTGATGCTACTTGTTTGTATGTTGGGTTCTCCAGCTTTCCACCTGAGTAACCCGAAACAACATCGATTACGCCATCGAGTTTTTCAAGATCGGACTCGGTACACCAAAAACAACCACCAGCTAAAGTTGCAACTGCAGTTTTACCAGAGTGTGCCTCTTTATCCATTGTATTGGCTGTGCCTGTTTGGCTAACAAATAGTGAAACCAGTGGTAATGCGACCACGAGTGAAACCAATATTTTAGATAATTTCTTCATAGATACCTCATCTTGACGTTTACTCATTCGATGCTGAATGTACGAATAGAGACAGGACTTTGATGGAAAAAATTACACTATTCACTAAAAAAATATTTTGAAATTAAATTGTGCGTGTTTAAACGGGACGACTTGCTCTCCGAAACGACCAGTAGTAGGGTGGCGTTTAAGTAGTTGTATAACCATGATGAGTGTGTGTCACTCGACTAAGGAATAGCATGAAAGCAGAAGTTAAATGGGTAGAAGGCTTTAAATTTTTAGGCCAATCTCAATCAGGTCACTCTATCGTAATGGACGGTAGCGGCGGTGCAACGGCTCCAAGCCCAATGGAGATGGTATTGATGGCTGCTGGTGGTTGTAGCTCTGTTGACGTGGTTGATGGCTTAAAAGAAGCAGGACAGGCGATTACAGGTTGTAATGCAAAGCTCTCGACAGAACGCCGTGAAACTGCGCCAAAGATTTTCACTGCAATCAATATTCACTTCGAAGTGTCAGGTGATAACTTAGATGAAGAGCTGGTTGCGAAAGTATGCGCTGATTCATTAGAAAAATACTGCTCAGTTTGTTTGATGTTGGGCGCAGGCGTTGAAATGACCCATAGCTGGGAAATCGTCTAACCAAAACAAAGGCCATGTATCTGAGATACATGGCCTTCAATTTAGTTTGTAATTACGTTAGAGCGTGTATGCGCGATAACAACTAATTACTGAGCTGACTCTTCAACCATTACTTTTTCAACCTGAACTTCTTCAGTGTATTCAAAGCCTGGAATAGTCGCTTCTACGCGTCGGTTCATCGCACGGCCTTCAGCCGTATCGTTTGATGCTACAGGGTTCTCTTCACCTTCCCCTGTTGCAGTAATACGACTAGCATCGATACCTTGCTCTTCGATGTACGCAGCAACAGATGCAGCACGTTTTTTCGACACCATCATGTTGTATTCTGCCGCGCCTGTAGAATCAGTGTGGCCAACAACTTCTACGCTAGATTCTGGGTGCGCTTGTAGCACTGCAATTAGAGGACCAAGTGCCGCTTTACCGTCTGCTGATAGCTCTGTACTGTTGGTAGCGAACATCTCTTGAGAGAAACTTTCGGTTTGCTCTTTAGTTACTACAACCGTTGTTTTCTCTTCCATCACCACTTCTTTTACTTCTGTAATTGGCTCTGAAGGAGCTTGAGTTACAGCTGCTGCAGCCACAACTGGCAGACCTGCTGCTGTTGTGTTACCTGTACCAAAGTTATAGCTTAAGCCCACAGTTAATAGGTTAGCGTTGACGTCTTGGATGTATTTGTCGTCAAAGCCATCGAAGTACTGATACTCAAGACGAAGTGCGAGGTCGTTAACAAATTCTTTCTCAATACCAATACCAGCTGAAAGTACGAAGTCAGTTTCACCGCCGTGAGAGATGTAAGCAGGACCTGCTTTAGCAAAGATATCGAACGATTGTTGAATTGGGAAACGGTAGGTTGGCGATAGTGCGATAGCAATCATTGGGTCGCTGAATTCTACTGCTGTAGAGCCGGGACCTTGGAAGCTTGTTTTAAAATCACCAATCATGTTTGAGTCTAGCTCAACACCCCATTGCTCAGAAAATTTATAACCAGAGTAGATACCCCAGCCTACAACACTATCATCACATTGAGCACCTGAGACACACGCGTTATCTAGCCAACCAGAACCAATCTTAGCGCCCACATATGTAGTGTTCGCCAATACTGAAGGCGCAGCTGCAAGACCAGAGGTCGCGATAAGTGCACACATGATTTTTGACAGTCTTTTCATAATCTTATCCTTGTGATTAATTTTTATTCTATCTGGATCTGCCATTAGATGGTCATCGACTGTTTGTAACACACTGCTTGCAGACGATAACTGGAGGCGTTGACCCAGTTGGAATCTATCTATATGAGCGGTAAATCTATTGTTAATCCTATTGCACATGAGAGTCAACAAAATTGTTAAAAATTATGCATTTAACTAATTTGTACTTGCTAAGTTATCAATAATGCTTGGCTATATATAAAGCTATAGCTCAAGGTTTTGATTTTACAAATTTTATTCAATAAAAGAGTTCAAAAGCTTGCGCTACTTCATGCTTATAAAATGAACAAACCCGAAGCCAAAAAATTGACATCGGGAATGAATTAGTGAGTGTCAGATTATAATTTTTCAGAGACCGAGTTAAGGACGCTCACCACGTAAGATACGAGCTTCGATCTGCTCGATAACGTTCGGTAGATCAGCAATAGTATCAACTAGATAGTGGGGTTTAGACTTGCCGAGTTTTTGCTTTGCTTTGTTACGAGCTGCGGCAAGCGTTGCTTCATCCGCTTGTTGGTACTCCTCGAAGGTTAAGCCCGCTTCATTTCCAGATAAAAGAAGACCAACTGTCCACATGCCTGCATTGTGGCCTTCATCGATCCCCGGAGCAGCATCATCAACCTTAATACATGAAGCGACATTGGTAACACCAAGGTCGATGACGTTCTTTAATGCCATGAATGGCGCAGGGCGCCCACCTTGCGGAAGATCATCTGTAGCAACCACGCAATCTGGATGATATCCGTAGTCCGCAGCGACTGGAACAAGCACATCCATTACTTGGCGCGGGTAACCTGAACATGAGCCAATCTTTACGCCTTGCGATTTCAAGTTATTCACCACTTCGATGGAATTTAAGATAGGTGCGGCGTGGTCAGCTACTTTCGCTTTCTGTAATGGCATGAATGCCGCGTATATCGCATCGATATCTTCAGAGTTCATGTCTCTACCGAACTGTTCATTCCAGCGAGCCTTTACAGAAGGTAATTGGCCCACAGCTTGAATGTGGTCCCATTTACCGAGCCCCATAGGTTCGCGAGCTTCTTCAAGAGAAATATGAAAATCAAATCCTTGTTTGAACGCTTCTACAAAAATGCTGGTTGGAGCGAACGAACCGAAGTCTACGATGGTACCCGCCCAGTCAAAAATTACCGCTTGGATTGTGGATGATTTCGTCATGATTGTTTGTCCTTTATAAACCTTGATATCAACGTCAAGGCTGTCACTAATTTGGTGGTGATTAATGTTTAATGAGGTTAAATCTGGTATCCAAAGTCTCGACATACTTTATCGATAGCCGCTTCAAAGATATCTAGAGCTGCATTGAGATCGCTGCGTTCGATGATCAACGGAGGGCTAAGTTGTGCGACATTGCCTTGTGACACTTTAAAGCTCAGACCTTGGTTTAAACACTGGTAAAGCAGCGCTTCAGCTTCATCGTATGCACGAGTCTTGGTTATAGGGTCTGTTACCAATTCGACTCCCCATAAAAGGCCAATTCCGCGCACATCGCCGATAACGGGGTAGCGTGCTTTCATATCGAGCAAGCGTTCTTTGACGAACTCACTGTCGTCTTTCACTTTTTGTAAAAGGTTGTGCTGCTCGATGACTTGCATGGTTGCCAGTGCTGCAGCGCAACCGATCGGGCTTTTCTCGTGGGTGTAATGACCGAGTGAGACTTGTGCTGCCGTGTTATATTTGTCTTTGGTTACCATTGCTGCCATCGGAACCAAACCACCGCCAAAGCCTTTTCCAATACAGAGAATATCTGGCTCGATGTCATAAGCTTGATGAGTAAACCATTCGCCACTGCGTCCCATACCATTAGGAATATCATCAATGATTAGCAGCAAGTTGTGCTTGTCGCAGATCTCTCGGATTCGTTTCCAATAGGCTTTGCTTGGCACTTGGACATCAGTGTTTCGAACAGCTTCAGCAATGAATGCGCCAATGCCTCCCTCTTTCTCAATAACATACTCAAGGTAGTCGGCGTAATGAACATCTGAGTTTGGGTCGCCATCGCGCATTGGGAAAGCACCTCTGTACGACACCGCTGGTGGAATACGCTCTACTCCAGCCATTAATGGCCCCATACCTTCACGAAAACATGCTTCACCACCGACAGAGATGGCATCTAGAGAGGCTCCATGAAAAGAGTCCCACAGCGAAACGACTTTAAAGTTGTTAGTTACGTGCCTTGCCAGCTTCAGTGCCATTCCAATCACAGAGGTGCCACCGGGTGCGAACAACACACGGTTGAGTTCGCCACCACAGATTTGCGTTAGCTTTTCCGCGCACTCGATGGCCGTCTCGTTAGTAAAGCGTCGCGGAGAAAACGGCAGCGAAGCCATTTGTTCGGTTACTCTCCTGATGACTTCTGGATGCCCGTATCCCAGTTGATGGACATTATTCCCATGGAAGTCCATGTATTTTTTGCCCGTTGTATCCTCTATGTAGATACCTTCGGCATGTTGCAACGTATCTAAGCACGGCGTGGACATAGCTTGGTGAAGAAACACACCTGAATCTCTCTTCAAAAGCGCTTGAGTGGCTTTATCGTCTAAAGATGCGTTCCACTCCTGTCGCGCTGGTGTTGTGTTGACGTCTCCTTCACTTCGAAAGTGAGTGTAAGAGAGGTTCTCTTTTGATTCACACTGCATCATGCGTTCACTTCCCAGTACTTTGCCTTGCTGATAGCACCGATTAGACGCTCAATGTCAGCAGGGTAAACCTCACCAATGTTGCCAATGCGGAAACAGTCTGCGTTGGACACTTTACCCGGATAGATAACGAAGCCTTGCTCTTTAAGGCGCTCATAGAACTCTTTAAATTGGTAGTCGCTATGAGTTGGAGAATAGAAAGAGGTGATAATAGGAGAGTGAAGATCGTCGCTCAGTAACGGTTCGAAACCCAGAGAACGCATTCCTGCCACCAGTGTTTTCTGGTTGGTTGAATAACGTTGGAATCGCGCGGCAACTCCACCTTCTTGCTCAAGCTCGATGAGTGCTTGATAAAACGCGCGCACGGTATGCGTTGGTGAAGTAAAACGCCATTTACCATGGTTCGCTTCCATACAGTGCCATTGGTCGTAAAGGTCTAAACTCAGTGAGCGAGCTTGCCCCTTACATTTCTCAAGTTCATCTTGTTTGGCAATAATAAAACCAAACCCCGGTACACCTTGAATACATTTATTCGCTGAGCTGATCATAAAGTCGATACCCAAGTCAGCGATGTCCATTGGGATACCACCAAAGCTCGACATGGCGTCGAGAATTACGATTTTGCCTTGTTGTTTAGCCAATTGAGCAATCTCTTTAATAGGATTCAACATGCCTGTTGTGGTTTCACAATGAACAATTGCAACATGGGTAATGCTTGGATCCATGGCCAGTGCCGTTTCCATTTCGTTCAAGTCAGGTTGTGATGTTTCGCCTGGTGAAACGACATGGCATGGAATATTTAAATACTGCGCAATTTGTGCGATGCGAGCGCCATAAGCACCGTTATCGACCACCAGTAATTTGCCTCCTGTGCCGATTACACTGCCAATCGTCGCTTCAACAGAAGCAGTGCCACTACCTTGCATTAATACACTTGTATAGCCTGTTTGTTGCGTTGCAAACTGAACCAGCTTGTGGCGGATGACCTGTACGATGTCTTTGTTGTATTCATCGTCCCATGTACACCAGTCTTTTAGCATCGCTTGGCGAACTGATTCAGAAGTGGAAAGAGGGCCAGGGGTTAAGAGCAAGTATTCGTTTTTCATCTTGATTTCCATTTGGACTATACCAATATTTGCAATTACTCTATCAATCGAATCTGATGGAGGTAAAGAGTAAAATCACCAGATTCACAAAAGCTTCATATTCAAAATTCTTGGTGGTCATCTCGTCAGTAGAGATCTTCAAAATGCCATTTTTTGTTCATTTAATCGTCACAAAACTCGAATAGGTTAATATTTGTCATCTGGTACATACCAATAAGGTGTGTGCTCATTAATGGAAATGAAAGAATGTATGTCGACTTGGCTGCATCCACTCTTGCTAGACAGTTCAACTGGAGAACATGATGAAAAACCGTTTTATGAAAGGATCACTTGCTGCACTTGTGTCACTACTGGCTACCAACGCATTTGCGGCCAAGGAAGTGACGGTTTATACAGCGTTTGAAACAGATATTTTGGCGAAGTACAAGAATGCATTTGAGAGCGAAAACCCGGACATTCGCATCAAATGGGTACGTGACTCAACGGGCATTATGACGGCTAAGCTATTGGCTGAAAAAAACAACCCAAGAGCCGAAGTTGTTTGGGGGCTTGCGGGCTCATCAATGGCTCTGTTGAAAGAAGAGGGTATTCTTCAACCATATACGCCTCATGGTGTTGATGCACTTCGCTCAAATCTGAATGATCCACAATCTTCTCAAGCTTGGTACGGTAATGACGCATTTTTCAATGCAGTTTGTTTTAACGAAGCCGTTGCAAAACAGTTGAACTTGCCTGCACCTCAATCTTGGGAAGACCTCACCAAGCCTATCTATAAAGGCCACATTGCAATGCCAAACCCGGCATCTTCCGGTACTGGTTACATGCAAGTTTCAGCATGGCTGCAAAACATGGGCGAAGACCAAGCATGGAATTACATGCAAAAGTTAGATAAGAACATTGCACACTACACACACTCTGGTTCTAAACCTTGTGTACAAGCTGGTATGGGTGAAGTTGCCATCGGTATTTCTATGGCAAGTCGTGGTGCTAAGTTGAAAACGCAGGGTGCTCCATTGGCGGTAATCACTCCTGCAGGTATTGGTTGGGAATCTGAAGCGGTTGGTCTTGTTAAATCATCAGAAGCAGCAAAACGTGTTGTGGACTGGTCGATTTCTAAAGCAGCAAATGAACTCTACATTGAGATGTACCCAGTCGTTGGTCATAAAGACGTAACAGCAACAGTGAAAAACTTCCCAAATGTTGAAAAAAACATGGCGAAGATGGATTTTGCTCGTATGGGTAATGAGCGTGCAGACGTATTGAAAACTTGGTCTGATAAGTTTGACGCGAAGTCTGAACCTAAATCTTAATCTTACCCCTCTAAATCAAAGGAAGGCTTAGGTCTTCCTTTTTTGATCAATCAGAGCAGTCCTTTAATGCTCGCTCTCTAATAATCCTCAATATTAATCACACCGCGTATTTTGGTGTCGATTTCGCTAGGTAACTCTTTTATGTCAAAACACTACTCATACTGGTTCAAACAAGCCTTGCAACAGGAGTTTGGTCAGGACACTCCGCCAAGTGATGCTGGTCAACCACTGACACAAGATATCGAAACAGACATCGCTATTGTTGGTGGTGGGTACACTGGGTTATGGACCGCTATTTTAATTAAACAGCAACAGCCAGAAGCGCGAGTTGTAGTTATTGAAAAAGGTTTGTGCGGCAGTGGCGCATCGGGTGCTAATGGTGGGTGTATGCTCACTTGGTCCACTAAGTTCCCAACTTTAAAACGCCTTTACGGAGAGCAACAAGCAAAATGGCTGGTGGAGCAGTCTGAAAAGGTGATTTTTGAAATAGAATTGTTTTGTAAAGAGCATGATATTGACGCTCACCTTTATCGCAGTGGTGCCTATTATACGGCGACGAACCAAGCACAGAGAGGCGGCATGGCCCCTGTTGTTAGTGAACTGAAAAAGCAGGGAATCAACAGCTGGCAGGAGTGTGGTGATAACCTAAGTCGTCAGGCGGGATCAGAGCGTCACATCGAAGGTTACTATTCCGAAGCGGCCGGTAGTGTTCAACCGGCATTGTTAGCACGAGGTCTCCGCCAGGTTGCTATTAAGTTAGGTGTCGAGGTTTACGAAAATACCCCGATGCTTGAGCTGAATTACGGTAAGCCCGCTGAGATCGTAACACCTTCAGCAACCGTTACGGCCGATAAAGTGGTGCTGGCACTTAATGCATGGATGCTCGACCACTTTAAAGCTTTCAAAAGAAGTATTGTGGTTGTTTCGTCGGATATGGTGATTACTGACTCGATTCCAGAAAAGCTCTTGGAATATGGTCCAGATCAAGGTGCAGCTGTGGTTGATTCGAGGATCTTTGTTCATTATTACCGAGATACACGAGATGGCCGGTTGATGCTTGGCAAGGGAGGCAATAAGTTTTCGTTTTTGAATCAAGTCGATAACATGTTTAACCAGCAGACGCAGTACCTGCCATTGCTTAAAAACTCATTTCAAACCTTGTTTCCAAAGCTAGAACAGCAAGACTTTGCTTACAGTTGGTCTGGAGGTTCTGATCGTTCCGTTACCGGGCTACCTTTCTTCGGTAACATTGAGAATCAATCGAACATCTTTTATGGTCTCGGCTACTCAGGCAACGGCGTTGCACAAACCCGAATGGGTGGAAAAATTCTCTCATCGATGGCTTTGGGGTTAGACAACGAATGGACAAGAAGTGGCATGACAAAAGGCCCACTAGGTCACTTTCCACCAGAACCTTTTCGCTGGTTAGGAGCGATGATGGTGCGCGATGCGGTGCGTCGAAAAGAACACGCAGAAGATGTAGGTCAAAAGCCGATGTGGATAGACAAGCAACTGGCCAAGTTGGCTGGTGCTGCAGGCAAAGCGGATAAAATTACTGGTTAGCCACATTGATTTTATAGTTGGATAGGTAACTAAGGATGAAAACCATGGTTACCTTTTTCGAGTTTAAGATTATGTATTGAATATTTGTTTCGATGGTTGATTTGGTATTTTCGAAATGAATTATCACGACCAAATTGGCTTGTTTCTCTTGTTTTAGAATCACGAAACCGAACTGTTATACAAACGCAATATAACTGTCATTTAGCTTCTATAAATTTGTCACTCAACTGAAATATTCAGAGCTTAGATTTGGTATATACCATTTAAAGAGTGCTGCAGAAAATGAGCAATTCAACCTATCTGAATATAGAAAACGTTGTAAAACAGTTTGGTCAATTTACAGCGTTAAAAAACATCTCTCTGTCGATCGAGAAAGGAGAGTTTGTCTGTTTCCTGGGGCCGTCTGGCTGCGGAAAAACGACCCTTTTACGTGCAATTGCAGGCTTAGACCTTCCAACCTCTGGACGTATTGAACAGAACCAAGTTGATACAACCTTTCTTCCACCTGAGAAACGTGATTTTGGCATCGTATTCCAGTCTTATGCGCTTTTTCCTAATCTGACCGTAGAAGAGAACATTGCGATTGGCTTAAAAAACCAAGGTATGTCGAACAAAGAGGCGCTGGAAGCGGTTGAAAGCTGGCTTGAGACTATTGGTCTGCCTGGATCTGGGCAGAAATACCCAAATCAATTATCAGGTGGTCAGCAGCAGCGAGTTGCTCTTGCTCGTGCGTTAGCACTTTCTCCAGGTCTTCTACTGCTTGATGAACCGCTTTCTGCGTTGGATGCCAAAGTAAGAACGCATCTACGAGATGAGATTTGCCAGTTACAAAGAAAACTCGGTATTACTACTATCATGGTGACGCACGATCAAGACGAAGCGTTAACTATGGCTGACCGCATTGTCGTGATGAATCATGGTGTTATTGAGCAAGTTGGGGCGCCACAAGAGATCTACCAAAAGCCCGCGACTCGATTTGTCGCTGAGTTTGTTGGATGTATGAACTTCATTGAAACATCAGTGATTGCGGATTCTAAGATGCGTATAGCTGAATCCATTCTAACCTTGCCAAAGTTAGATAACCTGGATACGAACGTCGGCGACCGATTTGATATTGCGATACGACCTGAGCAGCTTCAGTTCGTTGAACGTTTTAGTGAATCTCTTCCTGTTCGTATTGTGTCGAGCGAGTTTCTAGGCGCATTCTATCGTGTTGAGTGTGAACTTCAGCATGACCCAAGAGCAAAGCAGATTGTGGTTGATGTGCCAGTCAAAACCTTTAATGAAATGAAGCTGCGCCGTGGAGACATTCGTTATGTGGCGCTCGATCAGGATGGGCTGCGCGCATACTCAAGCAATGAGCGTCTTATATCTAAAGATGAGGCGGCGTAATTGTCATGGAATCGACACAAATGATGCAATCTAAGCGACGAATTCAGCAGCGCGTAACACCACTTCTCGCTCGACTGAGTAAAGACAATGTCATCCTGTTCAGCTTGTTGGCGTTCTTATCTGTAGTGATGGTACTGTTCATCTTGATGCCATTGTGGGCGATGCTTAAGAAGAGTGTTCAGAATGGCGAAGGGGAGTTTGTTGGCCTACAAAATTTTGCGACTTATTTCTCTTCAGCAAGTCTTTGGCAATCGGTGGGTAACACATTTACTCTTGGGTTACTGGTGACAGTTGTCGTAGGCTTGCTGGCATTTGGTTATGCTTATGCTTTGACACGCTCTTGCATGCCGATGAAAGGGTTATTCCAAGTACTCGGTTCTGCACCGATATTAGCGCCTTCTTTGCTCCCTGCGATAAGCTTAATTTTTCTGTTCGGTAATCAGGGCATCGCTAAAGAAGTGCTCGGTGGACACTCCGTTTATGGCTTGATTGGAATCTCATTAGGTTTGATTTTTTGGACCTTCCCACATGCCCTGATGATCCTGACAACCTCATTGCGCACGTCAGATGCTCGTTTGTACGAAGCAGCAAGAGCTCTTAATACTTCACCTCTCAAAACTTTTTTCATCGTGACTCTGCCAGCAGCCAAATACGGTTTGATCAGTACACTCATCGTTGTGTTTACGCTGGTGGTGTGTGATTTCGGTGTGCCGAAAGTAATTGGTGGCAGCTACAACGTTCTTTCCACTGACATCTTTAAGCAGGTGGTTGGCCAGCAGAACTTCTCAATGGGTGCGGTTACCAGTATTTTGTTACTACTACCAGCGGCTTTAGCATTCGGCGTAGATCGCTGGGTGCAAAAGAAACAGAAAAGCTTGTTCGATACTCGTTCTGTCGCCTATCAGCCACAACCTAGTATGGTTCGAGACAGTGTCTGCTTTATCTATTGTTTGATGATTTCTGCTGCTGTTGTGGTTGTTTTAGGGATGGCGATCTACGGCTCTATGGTGACGTTTTGGCCTTGGAACAAAGCGCTGACGCTTAACAACTACAACTTCGTTGAAATGAGTACTTATGGTTGGACGCCATTTTTCAACTCCCTAACACTGGGTGCTTGGGCGGCGATTATTGGTACCGTACTGATTTTCCTGGGTGCATACGGCATAGAGAAAGGCCGCGCATTTGCACCAATTCGCCAAGTCATGCAGATGCTGAGCGTAGTACCTATGGCAGTTCCAGGCATGGTTCTAGGTTTAGGTTATATCTTTTACTTCAACGACCTGAACAATCCACTGAACTTCCTGTATGGCACGATGACATTCCTTGTTATCAATACCGTGGTGCACTATTACACGGTTGGTCATATGACAGCCCTCACCGCACTAAAACAACTCCCTGCAGAGATTGAAGCGACAGCTGCCTCGGTCAACCTTCCTCAATACAAGTTGTTCTTTAAAGTGACGGTGCCGGTATGTTTGCCCGCCATATTAGATATCGCGACTTACTTGTTTATTAATGCATTGACCACGACTTCTGCGGTAGTATTCCTATATTCAACGGATACCATTCCAGCCTCAGTCTCGGTACTCAATATGGATGATGCTGGGCAAACTGGCGCAGCTGCGGCGATGGCGGTCATGATTATGCTGTCGGCAGCGAGTGCGAAAGTGGTGCACTTGGTTATCAATAAGCTGTTTGAGAAGCGTACACAGGCTTGGCGTAAGCGATAATTCGTGGTTTGGCGAGTAAGAATTAATATGTGTGGCCATGGAGCGGCTACCAGAAAGAATAATTAAAAGGAAAATTGGTGCAGTACGTAAAAATTAAAGATGTCATTGTTGAGCAGATAGAGTCGGGGATGCTTTCTCCAAGACAGAAACTGCCTGCAGAGCGTAAGTTAGCAGAGTCTTTCGATACGACTCGCGTTACGTTGCGTGAAGCCTTGTCTTCATTAGAAGCGGAAGGACGCATTTATCGTGAAGATCGCAGAGGTTGGTTTATTTCACCGGAGCCATTGCGTTACGATCCTACTCAAACGCTTAACTTTACCAACATGGCATTGTCTCAGAACCGTCAACCTAAGACGGAGTTGATCGCAGCTAAAGGAATACTGGCGACGAAAGAGGCGACTCGATTGTTAAAGTTGGCGCCTTTCTCTGATGTTTACCGAGTCGACCGAGTTCGCTATTTAGAAGACAGGCCAGTGGTGTATGTGACTAACTACATTCGTCCCGAGTTGTTCCCAAACCTGCTAGAGCATGATCTCTCTAAGTCACTTACCGATATCTATCGAGAGCACTTTGGTGTTGTCTACCAGACGATCCGTTATCGAGTGAGTACTACGTCATTGCTTGGAGAGACGGCTCAGGCACTTCGAGCGACATCAGGCTCACCGGCGATGGTAGTTGAAAGGATCAATTACAACCAAGATGGTGAATTGATTGATTGCGATATTGAATATTGGCGACATGATGCCATCAGTATTGAATCTGTTGCTCACCTAGAGCGGTAGAAGACTAGCATAGCGAGTCGATGCTTCTAGGTTAGTTACGCTAACCTTTTATTTAGGTCTCTACGATAGAGGCCTTTTTTATCCTTAAAATTGGAAAGAACATGGAACTGTCCGCCATTGTCATAGTGATAATTTCAGCTTTACTTCATGCTGGCTGGAATGTACTGGGCAAATCAAACCAGAGTTCTGGCTCGGCCTTTTTCTTGGCGTCGAGCTTTGCTGCTGCCACTTTGCTCACCCCTTATCTTATTTGGTACGTCAACACTGTCGGCTTCTCTAATATCGGCTTACCGTTTTGGCAATTGTTACTGCTGAGTGGAATCTGCCAAGTGATTTACTTAGTGGGGTTGGGTGTTGCTTATAAGCAAGCTGATATCGGCGTGATATATCCAATGGCTCGTGCACTGCCGGTATTGATGGTGGGATTCGGTACTTTGCTGTTGGGATATTCATTGACGTACAACCAATGGCTTGGGTTTGCGCTGATAACCCTAGGTTGTTTAGTGGTGCCCCTTAAGAGCTTCAAAGATCTAAAGCCACGAGCCTATTTGAACCTAGGTGTACTTTGGGCGCTAATCGCTGCGATTGGTACAACTGGCTATTCAATCATCGATAAAGAAGCCTTATTGCTGCTCGGCAGCATCGAATCCAACAGCGTAACAAATAGAGATGCATCTATCTTTTATTTGGGCATGCAGTTCTGGGCGATAGCTTTGCCGCTCAGTGCTTGGTTATTGCTTTCAAAGCAGAGTACCGAGTTTGTAAACGCATGGCGAATTCGCAAAAAAGCCGCAACTGCTGGAGTAATGATGGCCGCGACTTATGGACTGGTTCTGTTCGCAATGACCATGACTGAAAATGTCAGCTTGGTGGTAGCGCTAAGACAGGTGAGTATCATCTTTGGTGTTGTGATGGGGATCTACTTTTTGAAGGAAAAGTGGCACATAACTCGTGGTGTAGGTGTTCTATTTATTCTGTCAGGTTTGGTTATCTCATTGTTTTAGAATAACTATTATATGGTCAATCATTCTTAAAGTGTGACTTTTCGCACGCAATTCCCTTATTGATAGCAAACGTTTTACTGTTGTTAAAGATGTGATCTCTCTCATAGACAGTCTGGTAAAGTTACCGGTAACATCGCACTCAATGTTACCGGTAACATAAAATAACAAACCGGATTAAAGTGAAACCCATAAGGATACCCCGAATGAAAGCTATGACTAAAACGCTGATTGCTGCTTCCCTAACAGGTCTATTCGCGACTTCTGCAATGGCTGCAGACTTCAAACTGAAAATTCAATCTTCAGATCCATCTGGTGATCTGAACTTCAAAGTTCAACAGAACTGGGCTGAGCGTGTTGAGACTATGTCTAATGGTCGTATCGACATCGATCTTCTACCAGTAGGTGCTGTGGTTAAGCACACAGAGACACTAGGCGCGATCAAAATGGGTATCCTTGATGGCCAAGTAACTGCAACAGGTTACTTCTCTGGTAAAGATCCAGCATTCGGTCTTATTGGTAACATGGTTGGTGCTTGGTCTGATACAACACAACTGCTGCAATACATGAACTACGGCGGTGGTAACGAGCTAATGACTGAGCTTTACGCTCCTTACGGCGTTAAGTTTGTTGGTGCTTCGACTACGGGTGTTGAGTCGTTCATCTCGAAAGTACCAGTAGACGGTGTTGATGATCTTAAAGGTCTTAAACTGCGAGCTCCTGAAGGTCTAGTGCAACAAGTATTTGCAGCGGCAGGTGCGACACCAGTTAACTTACCAGGTTCTGAAGTATTTACTGGCTTAAGCAAAGGCGTTATTGATGCGGCTGACTACACAGTATTCTCTACTAACCAAAAAGCGGGCATGAACGACATCGCAACACACCCAGTTCAACCGGGTTTCCACTCTCTTCCTCTGATCGACATCTCTATCTCTCAGAAGAAGTGGGACAAAATGCCTGCGGATCTACAAACTATTCTGCAAACGTCTGTTCGTGACTTCTCTTACGACATGACAACTCAGTTGAAAATGGCTGACCAAGCAGCAGTGAAAGAAGCGCAAGCAAACCCAGAAATCACGATTCACAATTGGTCTGACGAAGAACGTAAGAAGTTCCGTGAAATCGCAAAAGGTCAATGGAAAGTATTTGCTGAACGTTCTCCAAATGCACAGAAAGTATACGACTCTGTAACTGGCTTCCTAGAGACAAACGGTCTACTTTAATTCACAACGATTATCCAGGCTAAATACCTATTTTAGCTTCTCTTTTGGAGGGCAATTGCCCTCCGTTTTTTTTGAGTAGTACGTTATGACAGATAAAACGCCTCATGCGCCCCAAGAGCAAGAAGAGCAACCAAGAAACATTCTCGACCGCGCAATAATCAAGGTCAGCAATGTTCTAAGCGGTTTGTTCATCTTCACTGTATTGATCTCTTTTTACGAAGTGGTGATGCGTTATGCGTTCGATGCCCCAACTACTTGGGTGCACGAAACCGCTTCTTTTGTTGGTGGCTCGCTATTTATCGTGGGCGGTATTTACGCCTTTGCTGCTAACAAACATGTTCGAGTTGTTCTTATTTATGATTCAGTTTCTTCTCAAACTCGAAAATACCTAAACCTAGTTCACCACTTAGTGGGCTTAGCGTTTGCTGGTATGTTGGCTTACGCCTCTTATTTTATGGTTCAAGAGTCTTGGTTTACACCCTGGGGTGACCTTCGTCTTGAAACATCAGGCTCGGTACTGAATGCTCCGTACCCAGCGCTTCTTAAAGGCATCATCTTTGTTTGTCTTTGTATTCTTGTTGTCCAGTTTGTATTGCACCTAATCCAAGAGATTGTAGGGCTAGGGAAGAAAGACGATGTTTGATTTATCTTCTATTGGCATCGCATGGGGCAGTATCCTCATGCTGGTTATGATGATCGGCTTGCTACTTACGGGTATGCAACTGGCATTCGTAACAGGTTTCGTTGCCATCTTTTTCACACTGTTTTGGTTTGGTCCAGACGCACTGCCTTTAATTGCTAGCCGTACTTACAGCTTTGCATCAGGTTATGTATTCCTCGCGGTTCCGATGTTTGTATTGATGGCTGCTCTGCTTGACCGTTCAGGCATTGCTCGCGACCTGTTTGACGCAATGAAGTCGGTAGGCCGCAGAGTTCGTGGTGGCGTTGCCGTACAGACTCTCTTGGTTGCGGTATTGCTTGCTTCAATGTCAGGTGTTATCGGTGGTGAGACAGTACTGCTGGGTATTTTGGCACTGCCACAGATGCTGCGTCTTGGTTATGACCGTAAGTTAGCTATCGGTACAACTTGTGCGGGTGGCGCACTCGGTACCATGCTGCCACCATCTATCGTACTTATCATTTACGGTATGACAGCAAGTGTATCAATTGGTGACCTGTTTAAAGCGTCATTCCTTCCGGCATTTATCCTAGCTGGCTGCTACATCGGTTATGTTCTAATTCGTTGTAAGTTAAACCCTTCTTTGGCTCCAATTCCAAGTGATGAAGAGATCGAAGAAGACATGGCAAATCAACCGAGCTACTTCAAGGCGCTGTTCTTCCCACTATTATCAGTAGCAACCGTTCTGGGCAGTATCTATACAGGTATCGCGTCAGTAACAGAAGCGTCGGCTTTGGGTGTTGTGGGTATCATGATTTCCGCTGCGATTCGTGGTGAGCTTAACTTCAATATGCTCAAAGAGAGTGCCATCGCAACGATGCGTACCTGCGGCATGATCATGTGGATCGGTATCGGTGCAAGCGCGCTGGTTGGTATCTACAACCTAATGGGCGGTATCGACTTTGTTGAAGAGGTGATTCTAAGCCTAAGTGGCGGTAGTCCGCTTGCAACACTGCTTATCATGATGGTTATTCTATTGGTTCTAGGTATGTTCCTTGACTGGGTTGGTGTAGCGCTTCTAACGATGCCTATATTCGTACCAATCATCACAAGTCTTGGTTACGACCCAGTATGGTTCGGTGTGGTGTTCTGTCTAAACATGCAGGTGTCATTCCTATCACCTCCGTTTGGCCCAGCAGCCTTCTACCTGAAATCGGTGGCACCGAAAGACATCAGCTTGGGCGAGATCTTCAGTTCACTACTGCCATTCATCGGCCTACAGGTTCTGGTACTCGGGATGGTGATTGCATTCCCAGAGCTCGCGATGTGGTGGAAATAATCCACCTCTTTTAAAGACCTAAAGAATCCCCAGATTATATAGACAGCCTCCAGTGTGAGTTGGAGGCTAAGGATAGTATTGTCCAATGAAAGCGAAAAAAATCTTAGTAATGGGCGTTTCAGGCTGCGGTAAAAGCTTGATTGGTAGCGAAATTGCTAACGCTCTAAATCTGCCTTTTCATGATGGTGATGATTACCACCCACAATCAAATGTGGACAAGATGGCAGAAGGCATTCCTTTAAACGACGATGACCGCCAAGGTTGGTTGGAAACTCTAAACAAGGTTTACGTAGAGAATGAAGCTGCAGTGATTGCTTGCTCAGCGCTAAAACCAGCGTACCGTGACATTCTGCGAAACAACAATCAAGAGTTAGTGATCGTTTACTTACAAGGCTCATTTGACACTATTTGGAATCGTCATAAGTCGCGTGAAAATCACTATTTCAACGGCGAAGCGATGTTAAAGAGTCAGTTTGAAGCATTGGTTGAGCCACAACAAAGTGAGGCGCTGTTTATCGATATTTCACAAGACGTCCAAGGTGTGGTTGCTGATGCGCTACGAGCAATTAAGCAGCTTGAGGAGAATAACTAGTGAGTACTTCAGATCTTTCTCAGTCAAGTATGTCTCAATCCAACATTGCGATGATTGGCCTCGGTGTTATGGGCAAAAGCCTTGCGCTGAATCTACTCGACCAAGGCTTCAACGTGACTGGCTTTGATATAAGTGAAGCACATCGTGAGCGTGCTGAATCAGAAGCAAAAGAACTCGCGCAAAAAGTCGATAAAGGTAGCTTCTTTAAAGCCGCTGACCTGAACCAAGTTCTCGACTCTCTGGTTAAGCCGCGCGTGATTGCCTTGTCTGTCCCTGCTGGCAGCATTGTTGAGGCAGTGATTGACGATCTGTTAGCAGCTGGCCTTGAGCAAGACGATATTGTTATTGATACGGGTAACAGCCTTTGGACCGATACAGAAGCTCGTGAGTTGCAATATCGTGGCAAACTACGATTCTTCTCAACGGCGGTATCTGGTGGCGAAGTCGGGGCGCGTACAGGCCCTGCATTGATGGCTAGCGGTGACAAAGAGGCTTGGAATTACGTTCAACCAATGTGGGAAGCTATCTCAGCTAAGGTTGACGAAAATGGTTTGCCTGTTGGTCAATTCGAGAAGGGTGAGCCTTGTGCGGCTTACCTAGGCCCCGCCGGTGCTGGTCACTATGTGAAAATGGTGCATAACGGCATTGAGTATGCGGACATGCAGCTCATTTGTGAGGTCTACCACTTTATGTCTGATGTGTTGGCTATGTCAGCACAAGAAATTGGTGAAGTCTTTGCCAAGTGGAACCAAGGCGTACTGAACAGCTATCTGATGGAGATCAGTGCTGATATTTTACAGACGTTAGATCCAACAACACAGAAGCCGTTTGTTGAAGTGGTGCTTGATAAAGCAGGACAGAAAGGCACGGGGCTTTGGACGGCAGTGAATAGTCTTCAGGAAGGGGCGCCAGCACCAACCATTGCTCAAGCGGTATTCGCTCGCGCTCAAAGTAGCCAGAAAGCGGTACGAGTACAGGGTGCGAAGGTGTTGCGAACGCACGTCCAACCAAACTGCGGCAAGGCCAAACAAGAGACTATCGAAGAGCTACATGATGCACTGTACTGCGCTAAGCTTTCGGTTTATGCGCAAGGCTTTGACTTAATGAAAGCAACCTCAATCAAAGAGGGTTGGGACCTCGATTTTGCTCATATTGCTAAGATTTGGCGTGCAGGTTGTATTATTCGAGCAGTGTTCTTACAAGACATCACTAAGGCATACCAAAGCGATGCTGAGCTGAGCAACTTGCTATTCGCAAATCGTTTTGTTGAAGAGGTTCATGAACGTTCTTGTGGTTGGCGTGCAGTCGTTGCAAACTCGGCATTAACCGGTGTTCCTATGCCGGCTATTAGCTCTGCTTTGGGCTATTTCGATTCACTTCGCTGTGAAGTACTACCGGCTAATCTGCTTCAAGCACAACGCGACTACTTTGGATCTCACACCTATTCGCGCGTTGATAGCGATGAGCAAAATAAGTTTCATATAACTTGGAGTGAAACACCACGCGTAGAAGTTGAAGCTTAGTTCTCACCATTTAAACGTCCTCATTATGGGGACGTTTTTGTTTGTGGTACTACATCAACATTTCGTTAGATAAGGCTTCAAATCCTAAGTCAGTTGGATACACTGTTACCAGTAACATAATCAATAAAAATAATAACTAATTTACTATGTCAAATAAGAAAAAACGCCCTACGTTACAAGATGTTGCCAATCTAGTTGGCGTCACCAAGATGACCGTAAGTCGCTGTTTACGAGACCCTTCACAGGTTTCTGAAGCACTACGAGACAAAATCAATTCAGCGGTTGAAGAGCTGGGTTACATCCCAAACCGCGCCCCAGATATCCTCTCAAACGCAAAAAGTAATGCCATCGGTGTGTTAGTCCCGTCGTTAACAAACCAAGTTTTTGCCGAGGTCATTCGTGGGATAGAACAAGTCACAGCGCCCGCGGGCTATCAAACTATGATTGCTCACTATGGTTATAGCGAGGAACTTGAAGAGCAGAGTATCGCATCACTGCTGTCTTACAATATAGATGCGATCATCCTCTCTGAAAATGTTCATACAGAACGAGCTCGTAAGATGCTGCAAACTGCATCAATTCCAGTTATTGAGATTATGGACTCGGTGTCACCGCGCATCGAGCAAGCTGTCGGTTTTGATAACTTTGACGCCGCGAGAGAAATGACCAAAGTGATGATTACCCGAGGCCGTCAAAATATCGCGTATCTTGCGGCTCGAATGGACGAGCGTACTCGCTTGAAGATGGCGGGTTATGAGCATGCAATGGAAGAACACGCACTCACGCCACTGACGATTCAAACCGAAGACGCTTCCTCATTTACTTTAGGTGCAAAGCTGCTTGGCGAGCTGCTAGAAACGCACCCTGAGGCTAACGGCATCTTCTGTACCAACGATGACTTGGCAATCGGTGCCTTTTACGAATGTGTTCGCCGTGGTATTCAAGTACCTGAACAGATGGCGATTGCGGGCTTTCATGGCCATGATATTACGATGACCATGACACCGCGTTTAGCAACGGTGATAACTCCAAGGGAGCAGATAGGGAAGGTCGCTGCTGAGCAAATCGTTTCGCGTTTGCAAGGCAGAACTGATTGGACGGCTAAGCTGGACTTAGGTTACGCCATTGAGCTTGGCGAAAGTATCTAACTGCTTATTCTAATCATTAAAAAAACGCCCTTACCGTTCTCGGTTAAGGGCGTTTTTTATGTTCAGGCTGCTAGTCACCAAAATCGAAAATCGGAATTTAAGCCTCGGCTTGCGCTTTCGCGTCTTCTTGCTTTAACACTTTATGGCCATCTTCACTCACACCACGTTTCCAGTAGCTGCTGATGTAGATGTTCTCTTTAGCCACTTCCTTCTCATTACGGAAGTATTGACGTAGTGCACGCATGTTCTCGAATTCACACGCTGTCCATACTGCTGCAGTACCTTCAAGCCAAGTGAGCTCTTGAACCTTATCGGACAGTGATGATGCTTGTTCTGATTCTATCAACCAGATGATCTCAAGCTGACTTGGTGCGTCCAATGGCTGCTTGTCCTGATCTGATTTGATTTGAATAACAGCATAACCTTTTGCATCACGCGGTAGGCTTTTCACTTTTGCAGAAAGAGCAGGTAGTGAAGTCATATCAGCGGCCAAGAAAAACCAATCAGCGTCTTTGTTTAAGCCTTGAATAAGGCCCGGACCACCAATGGTGATCGTTTCACCTTCTTGCACGTTCATTGCCCAACGAGCTGCGAAGCCACACTGTAGGTCAACGGTGTTGTGGCGAACAAAGTCGACTTCAATTGAAGGCACGTCTGGGTTGAACTCGCGAATCGTGTAAGTTCGCATGGTTGGGCGTTTGCCCTGCTCAAGAGTCGTCAAATCTGTTCCACCCAACTCATTAAACATCAACTTGATGTAACCACCTTCACAATCATTAGGAAAGCGACTTAGACCGTCACCGCTTAAGGTGATGCGTTGCATGTTTGGTGTGATGGTTTTGGTACTTGTAACAGTAACTTGGATAGGACTTGGCTTACTCATAATGGACTCTCTTTCTCTATAAGCTAACTATCATAGTAGCCTTCACTAAACGACTCAATAGTAATGGTTATCATTTACATGAATTTACGTCATGCATTTTTAGCATAAACTTATTTGCAAGAGAAAGGCGTGAGTAATGAGGGGAAATAAAAAACGCCCTAATCAGGTATTAGGGCGTTAGTGGCGTAATTACATAAAGTAATTACTGTGCAGGCTGGTGAGTGGAATTAGCTATTTGCTTCTTCTAGCTTAACCGCTTGCTCTGCATTTTTAGCTGCGTCTAGCATCTTACGAATAACAAACGACGCCGCCATTGCGATGGCAACCATCACAACCGCTAGTACTGTTAGAAGCTGGAAGTAGTCACCGTAAACCGTTTGAACGATCTCTTGAGTGATCTCTTGGCCTTTCTCTAACGCGATTGACGTAGAGAATACGGCACCAACGATACCAGATAGGGCGATAGCAACAGAGAATAGACTTACAGAGAAGTTTTCGATGTGCTTAGGTGCTACAGATAGGATGAAGGCAACAACCATAGAACCTACGATAACTTCTGCAATTGCTTGGAAGAAGTGAATCGCTAGGAAAATCTCTGGGCGGATAATTACGTCTTCACCAACTGTTGTTACAGCGAATGTTAGGATACCAAATGCAATCGCTGTTAGTACGAAAGCCAGTGCCACTTTAGTCGCTGTAGATAGGTGAATATCGCGCTTTTCTAGCATACCGAAGAAACCAGCAACGATAGGGCCACCAACCATACACCATAGAGGGTTCATCGCCATTGCCGCTTCAGGCTCAAGTGGAATGAAACCGAATAGAGAACCTTTAAGCGTGTTGATCGCAACCATGTTCATCGAAGTCATCATTTGACCGTAGTACACGAAGAAACATGTGGTTAAGAACGTGATGATTAGGATAGTACCCATCTTCAGAGACTCTGCCTTGCTCGCTTTGAACATCAGAGAAACGAAGTAAAGGATAGCCGCACCGCCGATTGCGTAAACGATGTTTTGGCCAACGTCCATGTTAGAGAACATGAAGAATACAAGACCGATCATCGCAATTGAAAGGGCACCAAACATTGCCCAGTTTTTTGCTGGAACTGGCTTTTGGTCTAACTCTGCACCGACTTCAACAAGGCCTTTGCGACTCATGAGAAGCATACCAAGTGCAGCTGCAGCCATAATGCCCGAGATAGCGAAGCCACCGTGGAAGCCAATAACCAGCACGATCATTGGGAATAGGTATTGACCTAGGAAAGCACCCACGTTGTTGATTGAGTAGTTGATCGGGTAGCCTTTCTCAAAGTCTTCTTGAGAGTTGAACGTACGCTTGTATAGGCTTGGGTAAGATGGTGACATCAAACCACGACCGTAACTTGCTAGTGCGATACCGCACATAGAAAGAGGAACGTTGGTTGCCGAAGCGCCTAGAACTAAAAGTACGTAACCAGACGCGAATGCTAAGAAACTGATGGTAAGAGAGCGGTAAGCACCAAGGAATTTATCGGCAATGAAGCCACCAGCGATAGCAAATAGAGGACCGATCGCGGAAAAGGCACCCACGATCATCATCGTATCTGCTTCGTTGTAGTTTAGGTCTTCAAGGAAGAAACGGGTTAAGCTAACGAGTACGCCATAGAATGATAATCCAAACATCATTTGGCAGAACATCATTGATTTATTTAATCTATTCCACATTATTTTCTTCTCGCATTTATATTTAGATATAGTGTAATCACCTAATTATAATATCATTACTAGCAAGACATAAAATGAAACATTTGTCTCATTAGAGCTTTAACTCGCCGTACCTTTTCTTATGTTGGCATTGATATTTTTCATGAATGAAAATTGCAAGGTAAGATTGCGCAGGGCGGTGTCTCACTACTTGAAAGCGGTTTCAATCTAAGTCCCCAGTTAATAAAGGGAATTTGGTTATGGATTAACCGTATGCATTTCACAAAGAGTGGTAGTGATTTATAAAAAGGTGTTTCCAAGTGAACAAAAAGCCAGCTCGGAGGCTGGCTTTGTTTTAAATTTGGAAACTTAGTTTACCGTTGTGAGGTGTCGCTTCAATTCAGGTTAATGAGGCTGACCATCAAAGTTATTTATTCACACGGTGGCGCCATATGAATCACAGCTAGACCACCTAAAGACGTTTCGCGATACTTTTTGTTCATGTCTTTGCCGGTTTGGTACATGGTTTCGATCACCTTGTCCAAAGATATTAAACACTTGCTGGTACGCTTCAATGCCATTCGAGAGGCGTTGATCGCTTTCATTGCACCCATTGCATTACGCTCGATACACGGAACTTGCACCAAGCCACCAATTGGGTCACAGGTCATGCCTAGCGAGTGCTCCATGGCGATTTCAGCGGCAATACAGATTTGCTCGTTGCTACCACCACGTAGTGCAGTAAGGCCTGCAGCCGCCATTGAAGAAGAAACACCAACTTCACCTTGGCAGCCTACTTCAGCGCCAGAAATGGAAGCGTTGGTTTTGTATAAGATGCCAATCGCACCAGATACTGCAAGGAAGTCCTTAAGCTGTTTAGTATCGAGCTCTTTGATAAAGCGATGGTAGTACATCAGAACGGCTGGGATAACGCCTGCAGCACCATTTGTTGGTGAGGTAACTACTTGGCCACCAGCAGCGTTCTCTTCGCTTACTGCGAAAGCAAACAGGTTAATCCAATCCATGATCTCCATCGGATCGTTTTCAATCGCGGCATTGGCTTCCAGCTTTTTCAGTAGGGCAGGAGCGCGTCGAGTTACCTCAAGGCCACCGTCAAGAATCCCCTCAGTTTCAAAGCCACGCTCCATACAGAGTGACATCACTTTCCAAATCTGCTCTGTGCGCTGATTGATCGCTTCCATGTCTTGGAATGAGGTTTCGTTACGCAACACCAAACCGCCTAGGCTCAGACCATTTTGGTCAGCTAGAGCAAGCAATTCATCTGCAGAGCTAAAGGGAAATTCAACCTGTGTTTCTTGCTCTTGCTTACCGTTTTGGAGCTCGTCTTCTGTGGCAATGAAGCCGCCACCAATCGAGTAATAGGTTTCCATATCGAGCAGTGTGCCATCTGCGTTAAATGCAGAGATGGTCATGCCATTTTCATGTAGGGGTAGGTTGGTGGTGTGAAACAGCATATCGGTCTCAACGTCGAAATGAACGTTATGGTGACCACTAACGGCAAGGCTCTTATCTTCAATGGCTTTTTGCATCGCTTGATTGGCACTGCTGATTTTAATCGTGTCAGGCTTATTACCCAATAGACCCAAAATCGTAGCGCGGTCGGTGTGGTGCCCTTTACCTGTTAGGGAAAGAGAACCATAAAGGTCAATTTGCACTCTCGCCACTTCTTCCAGTTTAGAGGCGATTTTTTGAGTAAACTGAAACCCTGCGATCATTGGTCCATTGGTATGCGAGCTGGATGGACCAACGCCAATCTTATAGATATCAAAAATAGACAGCATAATAACTTCCTGTGAAGGGTTCGCTTCGTGCGAACTCTGATGTAACTGTTTTTACATACCTCGCTTCTTATGAGCATAGTGTATGAATGATATTGTTATGTTTTATACTCATGGGCATTTGTTCCATGTGTCAGGGAAAAGGTGATAATTTCCTCTTCTCACTGCTACACGGTTGACTACCTATAAAGTTGCCATCAATAGAGAGCGTTATTGCGAGCAACTCATGAGAATTTAAAAATACTTTTGTTAACAACTATTGTATACATAATTCACTCTATCTAATTGCGAAAACGAGACTTGTACATTAAATGAGCATTAAAAACCTTGTAGTTGTTCTGGGTAAACGGCTAAATAAGAATGAATTGACTGCAGAAGGACAGGGGAGAGTTGAAGCTGCCATCGATTATCTGGTAAGTCGCTCAAATGACGAAGTAGCGGTCGCGTTTTGTGGTGGTGTAACACCGGGACAAACTCTGTCTGAAGCCGAAGTGATGTATGAGTACTTCTTGCAACTCGAGAGTCAGCTTGAATCACCTTTGAGCATTCAAGCGAGGCTATTAGAGAAAAAATCAACCAATACCATGGAGAACATCCAAAATTTGGCGTTGGAACTTATCGAAAGCGGCCTGTTTGAGAATGGTCAGCAGTTGAATGTGATATTTGTGTCCAATGATTACCACTTGCAGCGCATTTTTGAAATCCAATCATTAATGGATGCGCAAGGATTGCTTAAGGTGCTTGAAGAGCGTTGTGGGCAATTGGGTGTGTCTCTCAATATTGGACGAGACATCGATCAGCATGTTGTGGTGCCTTATCCACACACGACCGTACAAGGTCAGCTCTTTCTATTGACTGACAGTCTAACGACTTACCGAGTTTACCTTGAAGGCACAGTAGCAGGGCGTTTTGTTGGGCAAGAACAGCAGACTCGTAAAATACCTGCTCAGTTGGGGCTAGAAGCGATCGACAAAGCGACACAACTCTCAGAGAGCGGTCAGTTTAGTTTGCTAAATTCTTTGTTGCCTCTATTACTCAATTGTATCGAAGAGACGCCTGTAGGAACGGACAAAGAAAAAGTCAGGGAGTACCTCGCATTGCTGGATACCAACCTGACTTTACTGAACCGTTATCTCGATCCAGAACAAGATCTGGATACTCGCTGGTGGCGCTAATCGATTATGACGATTGCTTTGCCTTGTTTCTGAAACCGTTGACGGTTTTAACGCTAGCAAAGGCAATCAAACAGTAAGCCAATAGCTCCGTGCCTTCCTCAGCGATGATTTTGACTTCACGCACATAGTCAGCGCCCATAATGTTGTGCCAAAAGCTGCCCATGCCAAACAGACGAGAGAACACAAGCAGTAGCATCACACCAGTAATTAATAGGTTCATGTGTGGCGAGGCTAGGATATACGCAATTTGATCGAGCGTTTGTTTGCCATTTTTGATGGCGTAAAAAATAGCGCTACCGGCAACCAAGATTGCTGGATAGACCCATGCCCCGTGAGTAATCATATCAAACCAAAAGTCCAATTCGCGTATCAACATCACGGCAAAAAACGCGCTCATTAACAAGGCGGCATGCTTAATTTGGCTGGTGTGCTTCGCCATATATAAGAATGACAGTGAAGAGGTTAATAGTAGTAACTGTTCTAGGACTTCAGTGACAGACAGTTCACTCAACTCACCACCGATTAAGACGTAATCAATACGTAGCGCTAGGTTGACGATGATACCGATGGCAAGAACGATAAGCGCGGTTTGGCAGCGCTTGAAAATCACTTGAGACGTCGATTGAGAGATATTGAATTCAGGGATCTCTAGAGACATCGAGCTTTGGTCGCTGTTTTTGGTTTGGCTTTTCATAATGAACTATCTGTAAATAAATGTAACACAGAGCACATTTTATAGGTCGCAAGAGCGCCAATGTCAGAGGAATGTCAGAAATAAAACACTGTTCATTTGCGGTGCGTACTGTAAAAGCAAAGGCTTACAGTAAAAATAAAACAGATCTGTTTATAAGGTAGTCTTTATTTATCAATAAGATAAGAGGGAGTGTTCAAGTGGCATCCTGGCCACTTGAGATAGAGGTGTTAGCTTTCAGCCTTTTGCTCGTGGTTTTGGCGATAATATTCCCATTGCTCAACACGGTCGCCGTTTTCAAAGACACAGTAAGTCGTGCGCTGCTCATTTTCTGTCACGGTGTCAAGCTCTGCTCCCTGTTGAACACAGTACACGGCAGCAGGGTTAGCCACTGAAACTCGTTCTGACTCACTGTATTGGTCGTACTCGCTCGCACAACCCCCTAAAACCAAAGTGAACATTGCCATCAAGCCAATTGTTTTCATGCTATCTCCTTAGCAAGGTTAGGAAGCTCTTTTAATGAGTATATTTTAGAATCAGGAAAAATCCGTGATTATTTAAGCAACAGGTTGAATTAGTATGATAATCCGACAGATTTAGAGCTATTTTGAGTGTTGGATCAAGCTTACTTATATTGCTTGCATATGGGTTAAGTGAATGGCTTGATTATAGATATTCTGTGCGGTTATCTTAACTTAATATGTTTGATGACAAAGGAATGAAAATGTCAGACCAAAAATACCGACTCGTTACCCGTAGTGACTTTGATGGCCTTGTGTGTGCCGTACTTTTAAAGCAACAAGACCTCATTGATGACATCAAATTTGTTCATCCAAAAGATATGCAAGACGGCATCATTGAGATCACTGAGAACGATATTGTCACCAACTTGCCTTACGTTCCTTCGTCATATCTGACTTTTGACCACCATCTTTCTGAAACCATTCGTAATACGGGTGAGCGTACTAACCATATTATCGACCCTGATGCGCCTTCAGCTGCGCGTGTTGTTTGGGATCATTATGGTGGTCTTGCGACCTTCCCTGAAGAGTGGCAAGAGATGATGGAAGCGGTTGATAAAGGCGATTCAGCACAGTTCAACAAAGATGAAGTGTTAGATGCGCAAGGTTGGAACTTACTCAACTTCCTGATGGACGCGCGTACTGGTCTTGGTCGTTTCCGTGAGTTTCGAATTTCCAACTACGCCTTGATGATGGACCTGATTGATTACTGTAAGAACCATACGATTGACCAGATCCTCGAACTGCCTGACGTGAAGGAGCGTATCGACCTATATCGTGAACATGAGCAGAAGTTTAAGGAACAGGTGACCCGCTGTGCGCAGGTCCATCAAAATCTGGTGTTCCTCGATCTTACTGAAGAAGAAACCATTTACGCGGGTAACCGTTTTATGATTTATGCGCTGTTCCCAGAGTGCAATATCTCGATTCATAAGATGTGGGGTTTCCAGAAGCAGAATATTGTATTTGCGACTGGTAAATCTATCTTCGATCGCAGTTCTAAAACCAATGTAGGTGAATTGATGCTGCAATATGGTGGTGGCGGTCATATCGCAGCTGGTACCTGCCAGATTGCGATTGATGAAGCGGCTCAGGTTCAACAAGCTCTGATTGAAGTGATTACTGCAGACGGTTAAGTCTGTGTGAAAGCAGTACGCTGATTGTGAAAGCCTTACATGGAACTCGACAAGGGTAAACATGTAAGGCTTTTTTCATTTGAGAGACTTTAATGTTTATAAGCTTTGGCATTGTTAAGCATCGAATCATATGCTCGAATTCAATCTATTGGTGATTGTGATATGATGCCGCCAAATTTTGCAGAGCTATAACGACAATGAGACACCTAAAAACAACGATTCACCCTGACATTGAGCACTTAGATAACCAAACTGTGTACAAGCGTAACGCCGCTCGTGCAATTGTGTTGGATGGTGAGAACATTCTGATGCTATATACAGAGCGTTACCACGACTACACCATTCCTGGGGGCGGCTTAGATGAAGGTGAGGACGTTATTGCGGGTATGGTTCGTGAGCTGCAAGAAGAGACGGGAGCTCAGAATATTCATGGCATTAAACCATTTGGTATTTTTGAGGAGTTTCGTCCTTGGTATAAAGATGATGCCGATATCATGCACATGATCTCCTACTGTTACACCTGTAAAATAGATAGTGAATTGGGTGATACAGCGTACGAAGATTATGAAGTTAAGAACGGAATGAAGCCGGTGTGGATCAACATCCATGACGCTATCGCCCATAACGAAAAAACCATGGCAGAAAGCCCTAAGAAAGGCATGAGCATTGAGCGCGAGACCTTTCTATTGCATTTGGTTGCTAAAGAGATGCTGTAATTCACAAGCTTACTTGGGGTAGCAGTATCAGTGCTGCCCCACACATTACTACCTTTTTTATTGTGTCCCAACCCTTCTTATTGTCTTCCAGTCTATCTCCTGAACTCCTCCAATCTCTGTTCTCTTACTCCTCATGTCGCATATTTGTAATGTTTAGCGATATTTGCTCGATTTTATAACGTCAAATGATATAAGTTCTCAATATTGCCTTTTATGTCAATGAATTAAGTGAAAATCATCCGGTAACAAAGGGATGTTTTTCGTCAAGAAATTTTGGTTAGTACCGTTAGGGTTATGCGTTATTGCATATTGAGAGAGAATAAAATGAAAAAAGTCGTTATTGCGTTAATGTTGTTATTGCCGTTGCATTTATCAGCGAGTGATCTTTCCAAGGCAGAAAAAGTGGATGCGTTAGTTGAGGTTATGAATTTAGATGAGATGCTAGATTCGATGAACATCCAGATAAATAATATGATCGGTAGTATGCACACACAGTTGGAGGTCTCTGAGTCTGAACGTCCTCTCTTTGAAGAATATCATCAAGAGGTGCTTGCGATTATGCAAGCCGAGTTGAGCTGGGAGCAGTTTGAACCGATGATGGTCAACATCTACAACAAACATTTTTCTGAAGAAGAGATCACCGCAATGTTAGAGTTTTATCGTTCAGAAACGGGTCAAAGCATCCTGAGTAAAATGCCTGTTGTGATGCAAGAGTCGATGGTAACAAGTCAAGCATTAGCACAGCGAGTGATGCCAAAAATTCAAGCGCTTACGGAAGAGTTTCACAAAAACCTGAAAGAGCACCGCAAGCAAGAAAAGCAGACTCAATAATAACTTCTGCATTGAATTGATCGCCAAGAGAGTGAAACTTTTGGTAGGTATCGAAACTACGCCGGAAATAGCTAGGAGGTCATATGGATTTGGTTCTCTACAGTGCCGCTGGGTCGAACAGCTCTGAACGAGTGGAGTGGGCACTGAACTACAAAGGTATTCCATACAATAGGGTAGAAGTGACCTCACAAGAGTTACAAACGAGCTACTTGGCGATCAATCCGTTTGGATATGTGCCTTCACTTTCTGTCGATGGGGTGGTGCTCTCCGAATCAATGGCCATTATCGAGTACGTCGAAGAGGCATTTGACGGCCGTACTTTGCTGGGAAACGAGCCTTTGGTTAGAGCTGACGTGCGTCGGGTGTGTGAGTTCGTTAACTCGACCATACACTCTCCACAAAATCGCACGGTGTTGCGTTTCTTGAGGGCCGAACTTGAGGAAGATTCGAAACGAGCACTGCGCGGAGAATGGATCACTCGAAGTCTTGATAAGCTGAGACCGTCGATCTGCTTAGACTCAAGGTTTGCGATTGGCCGTCAATTCACTCTGGCGGATATTTTCATCGCTTCTATCTATAAAAAGGCGCTACAACACGGCTCTGCGCCTATCTCTTTTTATGACTCTCATTTGAATAATTTGAGAGGTATCGAACGCATTGCAAACGCGGAGCCAACAAGGCTCGATTAAGCGGCCTATTGGGTGATCTTTTCATACAAGAAGTCGATCAATACGCGTACTCGGCGGGCTTTTTGTGTGTTTCTATGGAAATAGAGATAGAGTCCTGCAGTATCTCCCCAATGCTCTTCTAAGACAGGAATTAACTCGCCTGACTTGAACAGAGGCTCAACCATTGGTGAGATAATACGCCCAATCCCCAATCCTTTTTTGGCCGCGTCAACCATGAGGTCAGTGTCGTTCACGGTAAGAGCTGTCGGGATTTTCACATGGACAGTATTACCATTGTCGATCATGGGCAGAGGCGCCACTTTCTTTGAAGTAATAAAGCGATACTGGATTTGTCTATGTTGTGACAGCTCACTGATGCTCTTCGGCATTCCGAAAGCAGCGATATAAGCAGGGGAAGCGAACACGGCTTCTTTAAAGTTTGGAGTTAGTGGCTTGGCGATCATACCTTCTTCGACCTTGTCACCAAAACGAATTCCCAGATCCATACCCTCTTTGAGAATATCGACCGTTCCATCAAAGATAGAGATTTCCAACTGTATTTCAGGAAAGCGCTGGCAAAATTCCGCGTATATTGGCTCAAGCAAGTACTGATAGACGAATCTGGGAACGGTGATTGAGACACGCCCTGACGGAGTTCTACTTAGATCTGCAACGCTTTCGACAGCAAACGAGAGATCGCTGATGGCATCCAAAGTTCTTTCATAAAGTGCATGGCCTGCCTCTGTGAGTTCGACACGACGCGTGGTACGGGTGAATAGTGGCAATCCTAGCTCACTCTCAAGAGACTTGAGTGCTTGGCTAACCGAGGGGGGAGCAACCTCTAACTGCCTTGCTGCGCCCGAGATTGACCCCTCTCGCGCAATCGCATGAAACATAAGTAGTTGATTATACGTTGTTCCCTTCATTAGTTGTCTCCTACATTCATATCAGATCTATTCTATTTTAGTTGTTTGTTAGTTTCTACCTAATAGTTAATTAAACATTAAGCCTCTAAAAATAAACAATAGCGACACGTATGATTTGCTCATCCACCAATGACGATGAAGAAAATGAATATGAGCAAAACAGTTGTTATTTCGGGTCACCCGAATTTAGAAGAGTCGTACACAAACACAGTTATTCTTGATGCTTTGCAAAATGGCCTGGATGACGTGTCTGTACGTCGTTTAGATACGCTTTATCCGGACTACAAGATCGATGTAGAAGCTGAACAGCAGGCGCTTATTGAAGCGGATGTGATCGTCCTTCAGTTTCCATTCTACTGGTACTCTGTACCAGCTCTGATGAAAAAGTGGCTGGACGATGTTATGGCGTTTAACTTTGCCTACGGCCCTGAAGGTGACAAGTTAAAAGGTAAAGAATTTTTCTTATCTTTCACTGTTGGTGGTCCGTCTGAGTCTTATGATCCACTGGGTTATAACCATTTCACTATCGAGCAGCTCGTGTTCCCTCTGCAGCAAACAGCGTACCTTGCTGGCGTGAAATACAATAAGCCAGTATACACTCACCGAATGGTATACATTCCAAATGTATACAACGAGTTAGAAGAGGTACAAGCGCGAGCGAATGACCATGCAGAGCGACTGATTGCCTCAATTCGCCAAGTAACAGAGTCTGACGAAGCTCGCCTGCACCGCTTCGTATCAGAGTGGTTTGGTCAATTTGATCAACTCCCAGAGCAAAGCGATTACTTCTTGGAGCATCTTAGTGAAAAAGTTGAGATGACGATGCCGGAAGGTAAGTTTATCGGTCACTCAGGGTTCGAAGATTGGTACGCGATGGCTCGCGCTACATTCAAACCAAATTGTGATCACGATGTAGAGCAGCTTGCGATTAAGAAGGTAGAACAGGGCTATCAGTTGGATTTACGAATTCGACTAAAGGCAGATACGTACTCAAACTCGTTATTAAAAGGCGAGTCATTAGAGCTTTCGGTCAATGAAACATGGCAGTTGTCTCTAGATGATCAAGGCAAGGTAACGATTCATGAGTACTTGGTGACGCCTCTAGTAAGTTAAATCTCTATCAATTTTCAATGAAGCAAATGGGCTGTAACGGCCTATTTGTTTCATTATCTGACATCACCCAGCGTATCAACGAAGGCAAATCTTCTTCGTTTGTGTCGAATTTCTGTGCTGTGGTTTATGTGCGCTTGCTACCAATCATATTTCCCTTTCTTATCTTTATCGTGATGCGCATAACAGAATTTAATAAATTCGGTAACGTTCCCGAAATTTATCGATATTATCCATTCCAAGGTTACAAGTCAGATGTTTTTATAAGTATGAATATGCATCAAAATATCGGCTTATCATCTGTTTTCTATTCTTAAATCGCCTATAAATTTTATTGGGAACGTTTGCAATAATTCTTAATATCATTACGTGGGACAAAGGACATGAAACGACATAATTTAGCAATGGCTGTAGCAATGAGTTTGGTAGCTTTATCAGCAATGGCATCAACAGAGGTCTCTGAATTAGAACAGCGAATCAACGAGTTAGAGAAAAGAATCGAACAAACTGAACAGGTCGCAGTGGCAGCCGATGAGAAGGCATCGACATTTGAGTTTCACGGCTATGCACGATCTGGGTTATTAATTAATGATGACTTAAATGGCGCGACGGGTACAGGGCCATACATGACAGCAGCGGGAGCTATTGGTGCACCAATAGGTCGCTTGGGAGTTGAGGACGACCACTACGTAGAAGCGAACTTGATTCATAAGCGCTTTGCGGATGATGGTTCAAGTGCGTTGTTTAGAATCATGCTTGCAGACAGCACTGAAACAAACAATGAATGGACGGCAAGTGAAAGCCAATTGAACGTACGTCAGGTTTATTCCGAATTGAAAAACTTAGCAATGTTCTCAGACTCAGAAGCATTTTCTGAGGCAACGTTCTGGGCGGGTAAGCGATTTGACAGAGATAACTTTGATATCCACTTCTTTGACTCTGATATCGTATTCTTGTCGGGTACTGGTGCGGGTGTTTACGATGTTCAACTAAATGAAAGCTGGAAGGCTAACTTCTCGATTTACGGTCGCGACTTTGGCGAAATTGATAGCTCATCAACTGATGTTGAAAACTACATTGCGACGATGAATAACCGCATTGGGCAGTGGCAATTTATGTTGAGTGCGATGACGTCAGCAGACAATAGTGATCGTACTGATGGCGCCGCTGATCACGGTGAGCACGCGATGCTCGCTTTCCACGCAGAGAGCTTCTACGGAATGAGCGAAGGCTTCTCAAAAACTGGATTCATTGTTGGTAGTGGTTTGGGTGCTGAGTTGAAAGGCATAGGGTCAAACGGCGATCTGTTAGATGACGCGAAAGCACTACGTCTATTCAGTTATGGTGTCACACGTTTCGCTGATAATTGGCGTATTGCTCCAGCGTTTATGGCTGAACGCAGTCAAGATCGCCTAAAGAAGAATGATGAATACACATGGGCATCGCTCAATGTTCGATTAGCTCAAGAGTTCAATGAAAACTTTGAGATGGTGTATGAGGGTTCATACCAATATATGGACCTTGATAACTCTGTCGAACAAGCGAGTGGCGGTTTTTACAAAGCGACCGTTGCTCCGACTCTGAAGCTTTCAACCAGTACAGGCTTCTTTGATCGTCCTGAACTACGTTTTGCTGTGAGCTACGTAGATTGGAGCGATGAGCTGAATGGTTATGCTATCAGCCAAGAACCGGATGCATCTACGATGGGGGATGGTGGAGAAGTTCTGTTCGCGCTTCAGATGGAAACTTGGTTCTAACATTAACTTTTAATTACTTAAGGTACAGTTAGTTACTAAGAAAAAGTTAGTTACTAAGATAATATTAATCACTAAGACAAAAATGCCAACTGCAGAGGTTGGCATTTTTATTGAGTATTTATTGAGAATGAGAAAAGAAGAGTAGCTCTTTCCTTGTTCTTGCCTTTGTTGAAGCGATTAACAAGACTGCCTGTCAATGTTTTGAAAGGTGAGTACCATCTTACTCATCTCAAACCCTTTATTCGCAATTCTATCTAACAGTAATTTTGCTCCATTTTCTCCCGCTTTATCAAACGCATAGTTGAACGTTGATAGGGTAGGAGTACAGACTGAAGCGAGTTCATCGTCACCAACACCAAGTACGAAAATATCTTTCCCAGGCTCAAGTTTGGCTTCTTGAATGGCCCTCATAGCACCAATCGCTATACGGTCTGTCGCACAGAATAGGCCGTCTAATTTCGGGAACTTCTCGAGGTGTTCTTTGGCCAGTTCGTAGCCCGACTCAATCGTAAAATCGCCTCGAGCATGGAATTTTAATTCTAGGTCATAGTGTTTGAGGGCATCTTCAAAGCCTTGAGATCTTTGCTTATCAACGGCGATGTCGTCGCCTTGAACGCCAATAAAGCCAAGTGTTTGACATCCTTTACTAACCAGACGATTTCCAGCTTCAAAGCCAACACGAGTATCGTCATGAATGATGCTAGGTATGTTGAACATCGAACCATCTTGACCGACCAACACCACTGGAACAGCAGAGCTTTGAATTGCCTTTACGAGCGTTTTGTCTAGGTGGGTGGCGTAGAGAATAATCCCTTCCACTCGCTTCTGATTAAAGATATGGATGTATTCCAACTCTTTTTGATGCGCTTGATGGGTACTGGCTAACAATACGTGCTTGCCTGCCTGCTCAAGCACTGCCGTTAAGCCGTCAACGCCTTGTGACGTAGCGTGAGAGGAGACGCGTGGGACAATCACACCAACAAGGTTTGTTTTACGAGATTTAAGGTCCTTTGCGACTTGGTTAGGAACATAGCCACACTCTTCTACGGCCTTGCGAACCTTGATCTTAGTGGCCTCTTTGACGCCATATTCATCATTAATAACACGTGAAACTGTCGACTTTGAGACGCCAGCTAGAAGTGCAACATCATGCAGACTTGCCATTCACACTATCCATTCATTTATTTTTGGGATTGTTTGCAAAGAGATGAGACTCGTTGCTTAAGTTAATGGGAATTTTAACCCTGTCGGAATCATTTAGGGAGATAATTTAAAGATCTTTCTCACACTCTTGAGCAGATATCTTTGATCATTTGTTAGTAATCAGCAAAAATTCTTTTTGCAAACGTTCCCGAAAATTTCGAAAGGCTCAAATTAATAATCCAATGGGGTATGAAATGAATTATCCAGCAGTAGCCAAAGAGCTGTTAACTCTATTAGGTGGCAAGAGCAATATTACCGCTCTCGCACACTGTGCAACGCGCTTGCGCCTTGCCATAGCCGATGAATCAAAAATTGACGAGCAAGCCATCGATAATCTTGATGGGGTCAAAGGTCAGTTCAAAGTAGCGGGTCAATACCAAATCATTTTTGGTTCGGGAATCGTTAACCAAGTTTACGCCGAGCTGGCGAAGTTAACTGGCATGAGTGAGATGTCGACCAATGACGTCGCATCTGCAGGTGCCAACAAACAGAATATTGTGCAAAGAACGGTAAAGGGACTCTCTGACATTTTCGTTCCGATTATTCCAGCAATCGTTGCTGGTGGTTTGTTGATGGGCATTTATAACTTATTGACTGCACAAGGTTTGTTTATTGATGGCCAATCTCTAATTGACGCCAATCCAGGGTTAACTGACCTTGCGAATATGATCAATACCTTCGCTAATGCTCCTTTTGTTTACTTACCTATTTTATTAGCGTTCTCTGCAAGTAAGAAGTTTGGCGGTAATCCATATCTAGGTGCAGCATTGGGTATGCTGATGGTTCACCCAGAACTGCTCAATGGCTGGGGCTTCGGCGGTGCTGCTGTTTCAGGCAACATTCCTGTTTGGAACATCATGGGTTTTGAAATCCAGAAGGTTGGATATCAAGGTTCAGTACTTCCGGTTCTTGTTTCAGCGTTCATTTTAGCTAAGGTTGAACTTGGCCTACGTAAAGTGATTCCGTCAGTACTGGATAACCTTTTAACACCGCTATTGGCCATTTTTATCACGGGTCTATTGACGTTCACCGTTGTTGGTCCGTTTACACGTGATATCGGCTTCCTACTAGGTGATGGCCTAAACTGGCTTTACAACTCTGCTGGCTTTGTTGGTGGTGCGGTATTTGGCTTTATTTATGCGCCGTTTGTTATTACCGGTATGCATCACAGCTTTATCGCAATTGAAACACAGCTGCTTGCTGATATTGCAATCACTGGCGGTACATTTATCTTCCCAATTGCAGCAATGTCTAACGTATCTCAAGGTGCTGCAGCACTTGCAGTTGGCGTCATGAGCAAAGACAAAAAGATGAAAGGGATTGCGATTCCATCTGGTGTCACCGGTCTACTAGGTATTACCGAACCTGCTATGTTCGGTGTAAACCTAAAACTGCGTTACCCGTTCATCGCCGCTGTGTGTGCAGCAGCTCTATCGAGTGCCTTTATTACAATGTTCAATGTGAAAGCGCAGGCACTAGGTGCAGCGGGCTTACCGGGTATTATCTCAATTTCTCCTGAGCATATTGGTTACTACATTGTTGGTATGATCATCGCGTTTATTACCGCGTTTGCACTGACTGTTGTTCTTGGTATGCGTGAACAGGTAAAGCAAAACCGTAAGGCTACGGCTTAGATTTGAACTCCTTAAGGGTGGGGTTCCCCCAATTCCACTTCTTTTCCTAAATTGTTGGGGCGCTAGCCAAGTATCTTATCTTGGCTAGCCTTTTTGTTTTTTCATTGATAGAGGCAACGAGACGTCGCCGCTTATTTATCAATATGTTTGTTTAAGGTAAGTATGATGAATCAAGTATGGGTAACAGGTGATGCTGTTGTTGACTTAATTCCCGACTCGGACTCGACGCTACTGAAATGCCCTGGTGGGGCTCCTGCTAATGTCGCAGTTGCCGTTTCTCGCCTCTCGGGCAAAAGTGCTTTCTTTGGGCGAGTTGGAGATGATCCGTTTGGTCGTTTTATGAAGACGACACTGACCAAAGAAAATGTAAATGCCGATTTTCTGGTTCAAGATCCGACACACAGAACATCAACGGTAGTGGTTGACTTGGATGATGATGGTGAGCGCAGCTTTACCTTTATGGTTAAGCCAAGTGCCGATCAGTTTATGGTCAACGATGATATTCCAAGCTTTCAGCAAGGTGATTGGTTACATGTCTGCTCTATTTCTCTGGCTAATGAACCAAGCAGAAGCAGCACATTTGAAGCAATTGATAGAATCAAACGAGTCGGTGGCTATGTGAGTTTCGACCCAAACTTGCGCGAAGAGGTATGGGCGAATCCGTCTGAAATAAAAAGTACTGTAATGAAAGCTGTGGCACTGGCTGATGTCGTCAAGTTCTCTGAAGAGGAATTAGTGCTTTTGACTGGTTCTCAATCGGTTGAACAAGGTCTAAATGCTATCGCTGATTTTGACAGCACGCTCATTTTGGTTACGCAAGGTGCCAAGGGAGTGTGGCGAATCTTTGAAGGTTCAGGAAAGCGAGTAACAGGTCAAGTCGTACAGCCAGTTGATACGACTGGTGCTGGTGACGCCTTCGTCGGTGGCCTGCTCGCAAGACTTTCTCAACAGCAACATTGGGATAATCTCGCCACGATCGATCAAGCGATCGAGTGGGCAAATGGCTGCGGTGCACTTGCAACAACGCAAAAAGGTGCCATGACTGCACTCCCTACCCAAGAAGAACTTATTCAGTTCATCCACTGCGCGCAGTCGTAGTCAACGAGACTAGAGAACAATGCATGAATGCAAATAGTAATTGGACTGTGGAACAAAGGTATCGCCGTTTAGAACAGATTACATCGCAAGAAGTGGCTGAAATGGAGAGAGCTCGCGTTACGGATGCTGGTTTTCCTAGTTATCACATTGCCCCAAAATTTGGCTTACTTAACGATCCAAATGGCCTTTGTTATTTCAACGGCGAACACCACATCTTCTATCAATGGACTCCGGTTGGCCCTGTTCATGGCATGAAATATTGGTACCACGTATCAACCAAAGATTTTGTCCATTTTACCGATCACGGAGTAGGCCTAGAGCCTGGTGATGATTACGACTCACACGGTGTCTATTCGGGCGGAGCGCTTGTCGATAACGAGCAAGCCTTGCTTTTCTTCACAGGTAATAAACGCGACCAAGATTGGATCCGAGAGCCTACGCAGTGTTTCGCAACCATGACGGCAGAAGGTACGATCGATAAGCAGGGCGTGATTATTGAAAATGATCACTACACTGAGCATTTTCGAGACCCTAAGGTATGGAAAAAGGATGACCAGTACTTCATGGTCGTGGGCGCCCAAACTCCAACTGAACGTGGTTCAATGGTGCTTTATCAAAGTCCAGATTTAAAAACTTGGCAGCATAAAGGGCCGATAAAAACTCGTTACCAAGACTTCGGTTACATGTGGGAATGTCCTGATTTTTTTGAAATTGATGGCAAGTCAACCATGCTGTTTTCTCCACAAGGTGTGTCATCCAGCAATGCTTACGATTTTAAAAATATTTACTCGGTCGCCTATATTGTTGGTGACAGATTGAACCTTGAGTCAATGGAACTTGAAGGACACCAAGATATTATTCAACCTGACTATGGCTTTGATTTCTATGCGCCTCAGACCTATTTAGATGAACAAGGTCGCCGTATTTTGATTGCTTGGATTGGGTTACCTGACATCGACGCGCCATCGGTTAAGAATCAGTGGGCAGGTATGCTGTCATTACCACGTGAACTACGTTTGGAAGAGGGCTACTTAATTCAATCACCTGTCGCTGAGATCGATAAGTTGAAAGGGAAGAAAGAAGTCTTCTCTGGAACAAACGTGCTGAATCAAACAAGTTTCATGCTTCGTTTGGAACTCGAAAGTGATGAGTTTGTGTTGGAGTTAAGAAATGAGCGTGGCGACAAGGTGACCTTTAGTGCCGATGAAAATGAATTTGCTCTCGATCGCAGCCAAATGTCTCAGAACTATGCTCAAGAGTTTGGAGATGTGCGAAAAGCGCCGAGGTTGAGCAAAAGACAAGTGATTGATGTCTATATTGATAATTCGGTGATGGAGATTTTCATCAATGGCGGTAGACATACTATGACCAGTCGTTTCTTCATTGATGATCTACAGTTGGTCTCTGAGAGAGGTTTAGAGCGAGCCTGTTACTACTCGATGCAACCTGTGACTGGGTTGTTCGATTAGAAAAGTACTGACTAACTCCTTCATCATCAACTCATATAGTCGCATTGATAATGACCTTCAAGCCATCGTGTTTGAAGGTCATTTCTGTTCTATGACATTAAAAAGATCGTTATTTTCCGTTTAATTTCAACGCTGAGAAGGTCACGCTGTTGTAGTCACCGTTTTTCTTATCTGTTGCGAAGTCACCTGTACCCGCACAACCCGGTCCCCAAATTGGGTGAGTGTCGTTCACGCTACATTGGCCATATGCGCCGGCTTTAAAGTAGAAGTCATCTTCAGCGTAACCTGTAGGGAAGTCTTTCTCATCAATCCCTTTACTTAGGTCAATTTCGTATTTCACCGTGTCATGACGTGCGGTTTCAAAGGTTAGATACATCATGGCCTCTTTCACTTCGACGCGGTAGCTAAACTCTTCACCTAACTTGATGCCTGCCTTGCCCGGCTCTTGTTGGTTCTCCCAAGTGTTCCCCCAAACTGGATAAGCGATATCAGTACGGTTTGGATCTTTCTTCGCTAGGTTACGCTCGTAGTTCCAGAATACAGAGCCGTACTCGTGGCCCGGAAATTTTTTATAGAAGATTTTTAATGGTTCGTTACCGTGCCCATAGCCTGTTTTTGCTTTGATGAGTTCATTGTGTTTCTTGGCGTGGATCTGACCCACTACCACAGAGTGGGCAGGGTACTTTTCTGGGTGTTTAGCATTGATGGATACATGATCAACTTTGAGAGTCGCCTCGAGTGTTCCGCCAACAGCACTGTATTTGTCTGCTTCTGGGTGGCTAGAGAGTGCCCATTGATTGAGTTTGTCGTCAGTAAGAATGTTGTCAAAGTTAGCGCCACGCGGCATTTGGCGTAGTTCTGAACGAGCGTTCTTTGAGTTCTTGGTTGTGATCGCCTTGTTGTGCACCTCAAACACAAGGTGACCATCCTCGTTCAGGAAGAAAAAGTCTTCATGAGAGTAGCTCATCATTGCGACGCCTTCGATCTCGTCGATGCGCCCATCTTCATTGATGTCAGAAGGAATCGTGATCTTCCAGTTTCGCATGTCAAACTTATCGGCAGGGACGGCGTGGGATACGCCATTGTTAATCACTTCAGCCATAGCAGCTAAAGGCATAGACAACAGTACAGATGCAGCAATTAGGGTTCTTTTGTTCATTATTGGCACTCTTATTATGTAATATTGTCATACATAATAGTTGTCATTGAAACAAGAGAAAGGCTTGATCGCCCTATGTGTAAATAAGATCACATTTTCTTGGGATTTAATGAGGTCACTGTGAGGGCTGTCTGACTGTCCATACTCTCGATAGCAATGACTATTAAAGCTCACTAACAAGCTAATCAATAAACCATGCAAAGAGTTACAACTCCATATTAGCTATGTTATAACGTAACATTAAATTGAGCGTTAGCACCTTTGTTGTCTTGAAGAGGGGCACCAATAGTCTAGTGGTCATTGCAACCTAACCTTTAACAATGACAAGGAGCTTGTTAAATACTATGTCTGCAACGCTGATCAAAAATGCCCAAGTGGTGAATGAAGGGGTGGTTATTGAGACTGACGTGAGAATTGTTGGTCAACGCATTGATAGGATCGCAAAGGGGATTGAGGCACATCCTGATGACTCAATTATTGATGCCAAAGGTCGCTACCTTATTCCGGGAATGATTGATGACCAAGTGCATTTTAGAGAGCCGGGTTTAACGAATAAGGGCTCAATCGCCACTGAATCTCGAGCAGCTGTCGCTGGCGGCATTACCAGTTATATGGAGATGCCAAACGTAAATCCTGCAACGACGACAATTGAAGCGCTGGAGAAAAAGTTCGCTATCGCAGAAGAGCGCTCGTTAGCAAACTACTCCTTCTACTTGGGTGCAACGGAGGACAACTTAGAGCAGATCAAGCGACTAGACCCAGCGATTCACTGTGGCGTGAAAGTGTTTATGGGTGCATCGACGGGCAACTTACTGGTAGAGGCTCCGGATGCTTTAGAAGCGATATTCCGTGATTCCCCTGTGCTTATTGTTACCCACTGTGAGAGTGGTCCGTTAATCCAGAAAAATCTAGATAAACTTAAGCAGTCAAAAGCGACATTAGAAATAGATGATCATCCAGTGCTAAGAGATGACGAGGCGTGTTATGCGTCTTCTTCTTACGCGGTTGATTTAGCTAAGAAGCACAACAGTCAGCTGCATGTTTTACACATTACGACTGAGAAAGAGCTCGCTCTGTTTGACAAAGGACCGATTGAGGGCAAAAACATCACCGCTGAAGCGTGTGTGCACCACCTTTGGTTCAGCAACGAAGACTACGCCACGTTAGGCAACCAGATTAAATGTAATCCTGCTGTGAAATACCCTAGCGATCGAGATGCGATCGTAGCGGCTCTTCAGACGGGCCAAATCGATATTATTGCGACTGATCACGCGCCTCACACTTGGGAAGAAAAACAGGTTCCTTATGAGCAAGCACCAGCGGGTTTACCGCTTGTACAGCATGCATTGTTGACCCTGTTCGATCACGTCAATAGCGAGCGTATGACGATTGCGCAGGTCGTTCAAAAAACGGCTCACAACCCATCTATTCGTTACGGCATTAAAGATCGTGGATTCATCCGAGAGGGGTACTTTGCTGACTTGGTGCTTGTCGATATTGAATCTTCAACAGAAGTGACCCACGAAAACAGCTTATATCATTGTGGTTGGACGCCTTTCGCTGGACACACTTTCTCTTCACGTATTGATGGCACTTGGGTCAACGGTCAACTTGTGTATGAGAACCAAACCGTGACTGACCAACCAGTTAAAGCGATGCGCCTAGCATTTGAGAGATAATTTAAGTTTCAAAACCTGTTGTTGTGAGTAAGTAGTATGTTAAGAAGAAATCCAAGCGGTCATATGCCGCAAGTCTCTGAAAAGGCATTTATCGACCCTACAGCCATCATCTGCGGTAAGGTTATTATCGAAGAGAATGTATTTATTGGCCCATACGCTGTGATTCGTGCTGACGAGGTGAATGAAGAAGGTGATATGGAAGCGATTGTCATCAAGCGCGATACCAATATCCAAGATGGGGTTGTGATTCATTCGAAAGCTGGAGCGGCGGTCACCATTGGCGAACGCTCTTCTATTGCCCACCGCTCAATTATTCACGGACCTTGTGAAGTGAGCGACGACGTTTTTATTGGCTTCAACTCAGTGGTGTTCAATACTGTTATTGGTAAAGGCTGTGTGATCCGCCATAACTGTGTGGTTGATGGAAGAGACCTTCCAGAGAATTTCCATGTGCCGCCGATGAGCAATATTGGTGCTGAATTTGACTTAAATAGTATCTCTAAAGTACCGCCAGAGTATTCGGCGTTTTCTGAATCGGTTGTCTCAGCGAATCACACCCTTGTTCAAGGTTATAGGAGAATCGCCAATGAGCTCTAAACAAGCTTCTATTTCAGGAGTGCCCACCAATATTATTACTGGCTTCCTTGGGGTGGGAAAAACCTCTGCCATTCTTAACTTAATGAAGCACAAACCGGAAGGCGAGAAATGGGCTGTGCTGGTTAATGAGTTTGGTGAGATAGGTGTGGATGGCAGCCTGATAAAGGGACAGAAGTCAGACACTCAATCGGTGTTTATTCGTGAGGTACCAGGAGGCTGTATGTGCTGTGCGGCTGGTTTACCTATGCAGATCGCGCTTAATCAACTGCTCACTGAAGCGAAGCCTGATCGTCTGTTGATTGAACCGACTGGTTTGGGTCATCCAAAAGAAGTATTGCAGGTTTTATCATCTGAGCACTATCGCACGGTACTATCGCTTCAAAAGAACATTACCTTGGTTGATGCACGTAAACTTGCAGATCCTCGTTACACTGAGCACGATACCTTCAATCAGCAAATTGCCATCGCTGATACCGTTGTCGGTAATAAAATTGACCTCTACCAAGACGGCGATAAAGAGAAGCTAGAGGCATACGTCGCTAAGGTGGCAAAACCTAACACCAGAGTCGTTTTTGCGGAGCACGGTGAGATTGCTCAGCATGAGTTTGATGGCGATACCCAAGCACACGCTCATGAACATCACCATCATCATCACGGCCACAGTAAGCCATTAGCATCGGAACTACCAATGCCAGAAGAGGGTGTTATTAAAGCCAGCAACAGTGGTGAAGGTTTTCACAGTGAGGGGTGGCGTTTCTCTGCAGATAAGGTATTTGAGCGCGAAGCCGTAGTTAAACTGTTGTTGACGATCGATTCAGAGCGTATGAAAGCCGTGTTTATCACCCAAGATGGCATTTTTGGTTACAACCAAACAGCAGATGGCCTGACGGAGACCGAGCTGGATGATTGTAGCGAAAGCCGTATAGAGGTGATAGCGACAGAAATGGATGCAGAACTAGAGAGCAAATTGCTGAGCTGCTTGACTGCTTAGAGCCAACGGTTTGCCAAATTGTCTATTGTGAGGTGGTTAAAAATGAGCCCCTTAAACGCTTCATAGTGTTTTAGGGGCTTTTGTCTTTAGAAGGTTCTGAGGCTAGCTAGCAACAGTATTCGTCAGAGTATCGTGTGGTTGGTACAAATTATTAGGCCACAATGACCTTTTTCTTTTCCGCCAATGCCATCGCGATGTTCGCTGCGCTATAGGCACTTTCGTTAATAAAGTGCGGGTAAACCTCTTTCTCGCTCTCCCAAAGTACATCGTATCCGAAGAAGGTAGCCAGTATCGGATCACCTTGCTTAACCACTTCAAAGTCACGCCCGCATATTGTTGGGTGCACCGTTGCTGCGCGCATGCCGTCGTGATCGAGTGGGATTTTAACTTCTTCGAGGTAGTAATAGGCGTCGTAGTTTTCTACTTCTCCAACCTGATCTAAATTATGTTTTTCAACATAGTCTAGTACCAGGGTCAGCATCTGTTTCATTAGCTCCAATGAGTTGTAGGTTAACGAACCATGTGCTTGAGCACCAACTTCAATCATGATGCCATGCTGACCGGTAGTGCAAAGGTATGGTTGATCCTGCCAGGGTTTGCGATCTTCAAACAGAATATTAGATTCTGGCATACGTTGTTTCACATACGCGCCCATCTTTTCATAGAAAGGGTCGTTTGAGAGCAAAATTAAGGTTGCTCCCATATTGCTGGTGGTGTTGTGAAGGTCAACAATCAGTTGTTTATTGTTGTCTGAATGCATCGAAGCGATTTTTTGCGCAAGTGTTTGTTCAGCATTCGCTTCGCTGTCATCGCTGTTCCTTACTGCAAACTGACGATTGAGATCGTCGTCGATGAAACGCACGTTCTTTTTAACGGCTTCTGGGTTTCCTGTCATCGATAGCACCGAAAATGTCGCGCGATCTGCGTTATATAAACGGTCTTTGATGAGCTTTTGTAGATAGATTCCTGTTAACTCGTTGCCATGTGTACCCGCAACCAGTAGAACGCGATTTAGTTTGTCCATGAGCGTGATGTTCCAAATGTTACTGCGTTTGAAAACAGTATTGACCAGTATAGCCAGCACTGTGGATAATAATATTTGGCAATGTTATATCATAACAATTAAGTCTTTTGTATGAGTTCAACGTTTGTTGGCAGCTGCTTAACGTCATTGCTGAATATGTAGCGAGGAAAAGCAGAACTTGGATCATCTTCAGCCTATTTGGGATTTTAATTATAGTTGACCTTGTCAACTAGTTACTTTTGGGTTACCTTTGTACTGTAAACGTTAACCCTCATCGACACTGGTTGATAACGCTCCCCAAAAGGCTCAAAGAAAGACCTATATGACTAAGTCTCAGTTTTTCGCGCACTACCTGCGTTTGAATCGTAAGTCTTACCTGCTTGCGATTGTTTTCATATTTCTTGTTAACTGGCTGCAGGTTGAAATCCCTCGCTACATCCAGTTGGCGATTGATCTTATCGATGATGCATCGGTAGCAGGTCATGATCAGCTGAAAACGTATATTGCGATCATCGTGGTGATGTCGGTGTCGATGATCATTGTGCGGATTTGGTCGCGTATTTATGCGCTTAATCCGGGGCGTATAACCGAAGCCTCTCTCAAAAATACACTGTTAGAAAAGCTCAATCGGTTACCAAATAGTTTCCACTCTCAGTTTGCGTCTGGACGTTTAATTTCAATCATTAACAATGACTTGCAAGGTGTACGCTTGTTGTTTGGTGTTGGATTTTTGCAGTTTTTCAACGCGTTGTTAGCGCTGTCTTTAACGCCGTTGTGGATGTGGCGAATTTCGCCCGAACTTACCATGTACTCCGTGATTCCGATCATGATTGCATTCGTTATCTTCCGCGTGGGTTTTGTGAGAATGAAATCACTGCATATGGAGCATATGAAGCGATTACAGAACTTGTCTGCACAGTTGATGAGTTACCTATCGGGCATCGATTTGATAAAGAGCCAACAAATGTCACCGTGGGTGAGAGCAGAGACTGAGAAGCTTAACCAGATGTTGTTGCAATGCAGAATCAAGATCACACGTATTCAAGTGTTCTTTATGCCTGTTTTAGATTATGCCAATGACCTAATGAAGATCCTGATTCTTGGTTTAGGTGGCTACATGCTTGTTAATCAAGAGCTTACGCTTGGTGAAATCACTGCTTTCTTAACTTATTCGGTACTGTTAGCCATGCCACTGATGCAGCTCGGGCGTATTGCGACCATTTACCAGCGTGGCATTGTGGGCATCACGAGTGCACAAACCATTTTGAATGCGAAGGTGCCTGAACGGGATGAAATGACGTTAACTACCGATGAAGTTGTAGCACTGAAAGGTCAAACGCTGTCAGTAAGACACCTCAGTTATCAATACGAAGGTGAAGAGCGCTTGGTGTTGGATGACATTAGCTTTGATATTCCGGCAGGTAAAAAAGTAGGGGTACTCGGTAGTATTGGCTCTGGTAAAACGACACTGGTTAACTGCTTGAATCATCATTTAGATGTGGCAACAGGGAGTGTGTTTCTGGGTGATAAAGACATCACTGAGTTTTCGCGTAACGATTTGCGCCGCTACGTTAAAACCGTGACTCAAGACCCATACCTGTTTTCAGCTTCGGTTGAAGAGAATATTCGATTTGGTAGTACTAAAACTGACATTGCTAAAGAACAAGTGGATGAAGTGTTGAACCTTAGCCAGCTGGCAAATGATGTAGCACGTCTTGAAATGGGTGACCAAACCTTGGTGGGAGAGAAGGGCATCATGTTATCTGGCGGGCAAAAGCAACGCTTGAGTATTGCGCGAGCACTATTAGAGCCTGCTGACCTGATCATCATGGATAACGTCCTCTCAGCTGTCGATTATGAAACCGAAAGAAAGATTCTAGAAGGGCTGTTTAAACGCTTAGAAAATCAATCGGTGCTGGTGGTTTCACATCGCGTCAACGCACTAGAGTATATGGACGAGATCATCGTCTTGAATCAAGGAAAAGTGATCGCTAAAGGCGATCATACAACTCTGCTAAAAACATGTCCTTACTACTATGAGACGTGGCAATTACAGCAAAATGAAGCGGAGGCAGCGGCATGTTAAAAGGCGTTGATATTCAATATCTCAAACACTTCCTGCAGTTTGCGAAGAAGTACAAACGCACCGCATTTATTGGTATTGCGATGTTGCCGCTCACCATTATCACGAGTTTGTTGTTTCCGTGGCTGATCATTCAAGTCATCGACGTTCAATTGAGTAATGGCAATATCGATGGCTTGCTGGAATACGTGTTTTACCTGGTCGCGGTACTGATTGTCAGCTATGTGGTCGATACGACTTACTCTTACAACCTCAGAAAGACAGGGCAGCGGACCATCACAGATATGCGCTCGGTGCTGTTTGCTCGTGTTCTTAAACTGCCACGTAGCTACTTTGATAACACACCGATTGGCATCACGCTGTCACGTCTAACCAGCGATCTAGAAACCATTGGTGAGACCTTCATTCAATCTGTGGTCGGTTTAGTAAAAGATACGCTCAATACGCTCGCTTTGATTGGAATGATGTTTTACATCGATTGGAAGCTCACTTTGATTGTATTAGTGGTGATGCCACCAGTGACGTATTTGACTGTGTTTGTCCGTAATAAGCTTCGTCAGATGCATCTTATTACTCGTTCGTCATTGGCTCGCGGAATTGGCTTTTTACAAGAAGCCTTGTTAGGCATGAAAACCGTTCAGTTGTACCGTGCCGAAGAAGCCGTCGAGAAAAGATTCAAAGGCTATACCGATGAGTTTTTAAGAGCACAGAAGAAGATCAATAAGTACGATGCGATTCTGTTTTCGGTGATCTCCGGTGTCACCTCGATAACCATCGCATTGATGATTTGGTTTGGTTCAGAACAGGTTCTGCAGGGTAGCTTAACTCTGGGTGTATTGATCGCTTTCATTAATACTTTAGAGAAAGTGTTTGTTCCGATTCGTGACTTTACCTCGCAGATCGCTTCTATTCAGAGCTCGTTTGCAGCCTTTGACCATATTGAAGAGCTATTTGTTGAGCCGACAGAGGAGCAGGGGAGAAAACTGCTGCCGTCACTCCAAGTTGAAGAGCAACTACGTGATTTCGTGAGTTTGGAATTCAAGAATGTTAGCTTCCGCTATAAGCCAGACGCGCCTTATGTGCTAAAGGATGTCTCTTTCGTTTTAGAGAAAGGCCATCAGATTGCACTGGTGGGCTCGACAGGCTCTGGTAAGTCGACGATCATGCGTTTGATTTCGAAAACCTATCAGAATTATGAAGGCAGTATTCTACTTAACGGCATCGAGTTGTCAGATATTTCAATGGAAGACTCAGCGCACCTGTTTTCATTGATGATGCAAGACGTACATCTATTCGAAGAGAGTGTTCACTTTAATATCGCACTCGGAAAAGGACATGTTTCTCGTGAACACGTTGAGCAAGCCGCGCGTTATGTATATGCGGACCAATTCGTTAAGCAATTACCTAATGGGTATGACTTCCATCTTGATAAGAACGGCTCGAACTTGTCAGTGGGTCAAACTCAGCTGCTCTCGTTCGCTCGCGCTGTGGCGCAAGGTGGTCAGGTAATGATGCTAGATGAGGCGACCAGTTCAGTCGATTCAATTACCGAAGATCTGATCCAAAAAGCGATGCAGAAACTGTTCAAAGAGAAGACTGTGATTGCTATTGCCCATCGCTTGAGCACCGTTCGTCACTCCGACATGATTTTGGTGCTGGAGAAGGGTGAAATCGTTGAACGCGGTAATCACAGACAATTGGTTGACCACAACGGTGTATATGCAGGGCTACTCAATGAGTCCATTGTTGAAACCAGCGAACCACAAGCGGTTGAAGCGTAATAAGCCTTAAAAATCGTAAAAATGCATGTCCAAAGCCTCAGTTAATTAAGCTGGGGCTTTTTCATTTTGAACTGACTCTGATTGGCTCTTATATTGCTTTTCTAGTTTGCAGGCAGGGGAAGAAGCTGGGGCATAACCGCGAGTTATACTCGATATAACTTAGCCATTGTTTGATATTGATAGGGGTGATGGGAATTCTACGTTGTTAACGTTAGAGAATATTTGTGAGTGCTTTCAATCTCAGTAACGGACTATCGAGGTGTGAGGTATCAGGTAACCCCAACGTTCTTGAAACAGAGCATGCGGAACAGAACATGAAAAATACAGACTTTAGCTTAATTCCCTATTTTGTTGTGATGATGGAAGAGCTTTCTATCTCCAATACAGCCAAGCGCTTTGGCGTTTCCCAGCCTGCTGTCAGTAAAGCACTAGGTCGACTCAAAGAAACCTACGATGATCCCTTATTTGTGAAAACCAAAGAGGGCTATCGACCAAGCCGTTTCTGTTACGACATCTATCCACAAATCAAGCAAGCATACGATGCCTTTGAATCGACATTTCCAAGCAAGCGTAAATTCGACCCAAGCAAAATTGACCGATCGTTTAATGTCGCGTGCATTAGCGGTGCGATTTACTCGGTCATGAAGCGAGTCTCAGACATGCTTTACAAAGAGACGCCTGATATTGGAATCAACATTGACCCTCTGTACACTGGTGATATCGCATTGGACTTACGCCAACATCGTTATGACCTCTGTATCGCACATGTGCCAACCAGTGACCCTGCACTGGAATGTGTACCGCTAGCTAGCGAACGCATGGTGGTGGTTTACGACAAGCACCATCCGCGACTAGGGGAGAGTATTACGCTGCAAGAGTACTTGTCAGAGAAGCACGTGGTGCACAGCATGTGGAATACTGAAGATTCGCCACTGATGAAAAACAGTAAGTATGCTCAAAAAAGAAAAGTCGCGCGCAAAGCGCCGGGGCCGTTCGAAATGCTCGACATGGTGAAAGGTACTGACTTGGTCTGTATTAGCCAAGAGTCAGTGATAGAGAAGTTTGGATTGTCACAAGACTTTCAAGTGTCACCGTTGCCATTTGAATCTGACTTAGGCATTGAATATCTGGTATGGCATAAGAGCCGCAATTCAGACATGGCGCACTCGTGGTTTAGAAAAAAGATAATTGATGCCTCACAAAAAAAGCCCCAGTGGGGCTTTAATTAGAGTCTGTTTTAGCAAGGCGTTTGAAGTTGGATTAATTCGCGCCTTGTTGTTGCATTTTCTGCACAAGTTTCTGAAGCTTCAACGTGTTGTAGTTGATGTTTGCAGCACTAAAGCCTTGGCCGGCTTGCATTGGGTAGCCCTCTAGAGACCCCATAAACTTCGCCACTTCTTGAGACATTGGCACAAACAGCCACATGTTGTCGATCATCCAGCGCGTGTACATGCCAGACTCTTTCGCTGCTGTTTCAAATGGGTCCATACGTAGGTTAGTAATTGATGCCCAAGCTGGAGCCTGACGCACGGCTGATTGCATGTCGCCTTCCATCATCGCAAAGCTCGCTTTCCAATCATTCCAACGCAGTGCATTTAGCTCACCGTTCGCCGAGAAATACAGAATTGTTTCGCGAGGGCCTTTTTCCGTTTTACCTTCGAAGAATGGTTTGAAGTTAGAACCGTCTAGGTGAACACGCCACTCTTTATCATTCAGTGTTACGCCTTCCTTCAGTTCGTCGATAATGTTGTCGTTACCCGCCGCTGCTGCCAGTGTCGGTAGCCAGTCTTCTTGAGACATTAGCGCGTTCACCGCAGAGCCCGGTTCGATAACGCCCGGCCACTTCACTATTTGTGGCACGCGCATACCACCTTCGTAAGTTGTGCCTTTTTCACCGTGGAAAGGAGACGTACCGCCATCTGGCCAAGTGAACTTCTCAGCGCCGTTATCGGTAGAAAGAATAACGATGGTGTTGTCCGCAACCTCTAGACGCTCTAGCGTATCTAATAATGCACCGACGTTGTCATCTAACTGGCGCATACCATCTGCGTAGATACCTTGACCTGTGATGCCATCGTAATGATCGTTGAGACGAGTCCATACGTGCATGCGAGTTGAGTTGTACCAAACGAAGAATGGCTTGTCTGCCTTCACTGATTTCTCCATGAAGGTGATTGCCGCTTCAGTGAAATCTTCATCGATGGTTTCCATACGAGCGCGAGTCAGTGGGCCAGTGTCTTCAATCTTGCCATCTGCAGTGGCTTTGATAACACCACGTGGGCCGTATTGCTTTCTGAACTCAGGGTCTTTTGGATAGAAATAGGTTTCTGGTTCTTCTTCAGCATTTAGGTGATAAAGGTTACCGAAGAATTCATCGAAGCCGTGGTTAGTAGGTAGGTGTTTGTCTTGATCGCCTAAGTGGTTCTTACCAAACTGTGCTGTCGCGTAACCCTCTTGTTTAAGTGCATCACCGATGGTTGGTGCCCAGTCAGGAATACCGTGGTCAGAGCCCGGCATACCAATGGTCAAAAGGCCGGTACGGAAAGGGTGCTGACCAGTGATGAATGCCGCTCGGCCTGCAGTACACGATTGCTGTGCGTACATGTCTGTGAAGATAGCGCCGTCGTGGGCGATACGATCGATGTTTGGAGTCTCGTAGCCCATCATGCCACGGTTGTAAGCGCTGGTATTGTAGTAGCCTAGATCATCTGCCCAGATAGCAAGAATATTGGGTTGCTCTGCTGCCGCAACACCTTGAGCGACAGTTAGGGCGCTCATTGCAAGTACGGATTTGGTGAAGGTAGTCAAGGTCGAGTCCTCTCGTTGTTCTGAATTTGGTTGAGAAGAAAGTAACAAAATGCAATTAACCTAGAGGACTACAGGGTATAAATTATGGTTAAATCGCGGAGTTGATGGCTGTTAACCGATAAAGTTGTCATTGATAAACAAGAAAAAAGTACGCGGTTTCGTATCAAGAGAATGGTCAAAATAAACATATTTTACTTCGGGAAATATGTTATCCTCTCGGTACTACTAAAGGGGTGCTTTTTTAAGCATTGAAATGTATACGAGCAACAGCACGATGCTCGTGTCAGTCACTTTCTGGCGAGTATGGAATAGAAAATGTTGTTGGAAGAAGTTGTAGAAATTATTGAGTTAACCGATTCAGACCATTTAGTTCAAGCAATGGACCTGTTTAATGAGCATGGCTTTGTTCATGCTGAGCAACTGCCGTTTATGAAGGTGGTATTTGAAACCGCTCCTGAACACCTGACCAAGAAGCTCTCCCAAATCGGCTTTAAAGGTAAAGTTGAAATTGTGAAAGCAGAAGGTGCATCTGATTATATCGTGTTTGATGCTGAACGTGCCGAGTCAGAAGGTGCAGTAAATTGGAGTAAGAGTGCTTAAGTCTTTTTGAGCGACTAAGCACGACTTTTATCATTATTTGAGGTTAACACAGTGACAACAGCTACCGCTTCATCAACAGAAAAACTGTCTAACGAACATGCGCTATTGGGCGCAGCACTGCTTGCAGCACAAAAGGTTGAGTTCTCACTTTATACGGTCATTGCTCAGTTGGTTACCACTGACAGCAATGAACATGAGCGCCAAGCGATAGAGCTAAATGCCGATACTTTTCTGAAAGGTAACAGCAGCGATCTGTCATTGGTTCTAGATCTTTACTACCAAGTATTTGGTAGCAAAATTCCGCTAACTAAGGCAGAAGTGAGCGATTTAGTTTTCAATCGTAATCTCATTTCTCGTAACTATTGGCGTGCTACTGGCGCGGATGTAAAAGGTGGGGAAAAGCTAGGTAATCCAGAGCTCTATTTATCCGAGTTCACGGCTAAGTGTGAAGCTTGGTTGCAAAAGCTTTCTTAATTTTGCTTTAAAGCCCATTTAAGCTAATTCAAATTAAAGAAAACCACGGTGCTCGCCGTGGTTTTTTTGTTTCTGGGGAGGGTTATTTTTACGACTACTTTAAGGCACACTTCAAAATTACTTTGACTTGGTTTCTCGACTAGCGAATTGCACAATTTCAATATAGAGTGACCTAATATCAAGATGTATAAGGAATATACGATGCTAAGAGTGGTTTGGTTAGTAATAATGGCAGTGTTACCTATGATGGGGGTTGCGTCTGAAGAGACTCGATATTCTGAGAAGGAGTACCTTGATAGGCCATTGATGGAGCGTTACATCTTGGATGAACTCAAGTCTCTGCGAATTGAACAGCAAGACCTTGAGCGTAGAATGACCATTCAAATCACCGACCGTGAGCTAGAAGTCGCGGACAAGTCACTGAACTATGCGAATGTTACGGTCACGTACTTCTTCTACATTATCGCTGGTGTGGCTTCTTTGATCGCGTTGATTGGTTGGCAATCGCTCAAAGAAATCAAACACAATACCAAAGAGATGGCTGACCAACGGTTGAATAAGATCGCTCAAGAGTACGAGAAGAAGTTTGTTGCCTTAGAGCGGGATTTAAAACGTAAAACTCGCATCATCTCGGAAAACAATCGCGAGATTGAGATCATTAACGAAGTACATAACCTTTGGCTGAGAGCTCAGAACCAACAGACTCCAGAGCAGAAGTTAGAGATCTATGACGAGATCCTTAAGATTCGTCCGGGTGACTTGGAAGCACTGACTTACAAAGCGGATGCAGCCATGGAGATGCAAGAGTTCCACTGGGCAATGAGCCTATGTAACCGTGTATTAGAAGTGGATGACCAAAATGCGCACGCCCTTTACCAACGTGCTTGTGCCTACGCACGTTTAGGCTCTGAATCTCAAGCGATTGAAGATCTGAAACGCTCAATAGAAGCAAGTGCCTCAATGAGAGACCTTATCTCTGATGAAACCGACTTCGAAATGTTAAGAGGTTTAGAAGGCTTTGAAGCGTTACGTGAGGAGCAATAGGTCTGCAATATAGGCCAGACAGTAACAGATAGAGCTGAGGAATAGCTCGATAGATTGTTACAAACACCGGTTTATCAACTCCAATTGTTATGTTATAACAATTGGAGTTTTTTACCTCTGCAAGCTCTATTCGACCTATGAAGTTTATTCGCCTAGGACTAGTGACTATCGCTATTGTTGCCTTTTCGCTAGCTGCCGTCCTTTCTATTGAGCCTGAACCGCCTCAAGAAATCGAAATCAAAGTCACACCTTATCAAGAGTTGGTAGAGAGTGAGGTTATTACCCCTCAGTCTGTCGAAGCTTCGGAGTCGAATAGTAACCTCGTGAGAGTGCATTACTTCGTTAAAGTCGGGGATACTTTGAGTAATGTGTTTGCTTCGTGGCAACTGCCATACGAAACCGCGCACAAGATCTTAGAAGCTGATCTGGAATCGCTAAAGTTAGATACCATCAAGCCTGGGGAGCATTTAGAGCTGCTTGTCGACAAGGACACCCGCCGTCTTGTCGAGCTCACGTATCATGAAAGCTTGATTGAGCGTTCAGTCTATTCACTTAATGACGATGGCAGCTTTGACTATCAGTTCATCGAAATGCCGGGTGAATGGAAAGAGAAGATGTACGCCGGCGAAGTGAATGGCAGCTTCTCGCTATCTGCACATAAAATTGGCTTATCGAGCCGCCAAATCGCCAATATCACTCGAACGTTAAGAGATAAGATCAATTTCGCCCGTGATTTACGAGCTGGCGATCGTTTTAGCGTGTTAGTCAGTGAACAGTATGCGGATGACCACTTAACGGGAAAAACAGAAGTCCAAGGGATCTCTATTCAGCTTCGCGGTCGAGAAGTTGCTGCGTTTCTTGCTGACGATGGTCGTTTTTACGATCGAGAAGGCAACAGTTTGGAACAAGCGTTCGATCGCTACCCGGTGGATCGCCAGTATCGCAGAATCACTTCAGCATTTAACCCTAGACGAAAACACCCGGTGACAGGGCGTATTACTCCGCATAACGGAACAGACTTCGCGACTCCGGTTGGAGCGCCTATCTATTCAACGGGTGACGGTAGAGTTGTCGCAGTGCGAAACCACCCATATGCGGGTAAGTACTTAGTCATTGAACACAACAGCGTTTACAAAACGCGTTACTTGCATTTACACCGATTCTTGGTGAAGAAAGGCCAGCAAGTGAAACGAGGTCAGAAGATCGCCCTTGCCGGAGCAACGGGTCGCATTACAGGCCCACACTTGCACTTTGAAGTGCTGGTTCGCGATCGCGCTGTTGATCCAATGAAAGCAAACCTACCGATGGCAAGCTCGATCTCTAAAGAAGAAAAGGGTGCCTTTTATGCACGTATTTCTGAGTTCGACAAATTGGTACAAGGTCATCAAGACCAAGCTAGCTAACCTTTAGAACCCCAGAACCACGAATAGACAAGAGCAAAGACCTTTGGTGATATTACCAAAGGGCTTTGTTGTATTAATCGACGACCACCGCTGTGCCACTGGCTGAAACCATCAGCATGCCGTTGCCTTGACCTAGTACTTCGTAATCAATGTCGACACCAACAACTGCATTGGCACCCAGCTCTTGAGCTTTTAGTTCTAATTCTTGAAACGCATAAGAACGTGCTTTTTCGAGCTCTTTTTCATAAGTACCAGAACGGCCGCCAACGAAGTCTCGAATGCCAGAAAACATATCTTTAAACACGTTTACGCCGAGGATGGCTTCTCCGGCAATCACACCCTTGTAAGCGACGATACGTTTGCCTTCAATCGACGGGGTTGTTGTCACGATCATAATGCTATTCCCTTATTGGTTTAATCTGGATGGTTCGAGGTAAATTGTGCCCGTAGCCATGCTCTTAGTTTTAGCACACTTTCATTTTTGAGTTTGTTATCTGAACAGACAAAGTAATAGTCTTGATGCGGGTTTGAAACAGGCTCGCTGATTTCAACCAAAGCTCCGTGTTTTATGTCGTCACGAACAAACAGTCGATGAGTGACAAGTATGCCAAGAGAGCGTGTCGCTGCTTGTACCGCCTGAATGGAGACATCAAAGGAGAGGTTGGTGCTGAAGAAGGGCATAGGTAATTGGTGTGCATCACACCACACCTGCCAGTCGTGCTCCCTGCGTGGGTTAAAAACACCGATAACGGGGTAGGTCTTGAGCAGCTCTTCCATTGATAGCGAACCTTGTTCACTGACTAAGTTGGGGCTCGCGACTAGCACTAGCTCATCGTCACCAAGCTTTTCACAGTAGTAATCTTGCCACTCTCGCGGTTTTCCATGTACTAACGCAATATCGACACCCTCTTGATCGAGGTCGAAGTAACCGATGCGGTTAGAGAGTCGAATATCTAAGCTTGGTGAGTCCTGTTGCAGCATAGGAACTCTAGGTATCCACCAGTGTAGCGCCAGCGAGTTGACCATATTGACGGTTAATCGGTTCTCCTTCGGTGTATTGGCTAATTGATCTGTTGCATCGACAATCTGCTCGAGAGCAGGTGCGACTTTTCGATAGTAGCGCTTACCATCAGCATTAAGAACGACACGTCGCCCGACACGTTGGAACAGGGGTTTATTGACTTGCTGCTCTAAAGATTTGATCGCTTGGCTCACTGCGGAGTGGCTAACAAACAGCGCCTTAGCGGCTTCGGTCATGCTCCCTGTCTCAGCAACAGCAACAAAAGCGTAGATTGACTTTAATGGAACGAGTTTCTTCATAAGTAAGTTTTCCTTACAGTTCTGGTTAATATTACTCGCTATTTTTTGTCGTGTCAGCCTTCTAGAATAAAGCACATAGGAGGTGATAATTATGTCTGATATTACCAAGGCCACCCTGTTTATGGTGGTGTCTACATTTAGCCTGTCAGTCGGCGGGCTTGCAGCGAAATACCTCGCTGAAATCATGCCAGTAACCTTGCTCGTTTTTTCTAGATTCTTCTTTCCTGGACTGATTTTACTGTCGATCTTAGTTTTCGTTCGATTGCGTAAACCTAGTCGCGCATTACTCAAACCGATTGTATCGCGAGCTTTATGCATGACGGCTTGTCAGCTCTGTTTTTTATCATCGCTACAGAGCTTAACCTTAGTTGAAAGTATCGTTTTGTTTAGTACCGGTCCATTGTTTATCCCAGTGTTAGAAAAATTAATATTTGGTGTGAAATTTAACCCAAGGATTTTGGTTTGCTTAGGGATGACGTTTACCGGTGTCGTGCTAATGGCAGGCAATCTTTCTGAGTTTGATTTTAAACCCGCGATCTTAGTTGGCTTAATGGCTGGTTTCTTTAATTCAGGCTCACAAGTGAGTTTATATAGAGCATCAAAGGGTGAATTGTCGCCAGCAGAGATGAACGCTTGGACCTTCTTGATCGCTGCTCTACTAGCGTCACCAATCATGATTTACAGCTTGCATGATATTGTGTCGCTCGATCAGGCACTCATTACCAATGTGGGAGAAGGGTTTACGTTATCGAATTATTATTGGGTAGGGTTTGTGTTGGCAATGTTTGCGGTGTTTACCATTAATACGCAAATATGTCGTGCCAAAGCCTACCGACTGGTGAGCAGTGGCTCTCAACTGGCTCCGCTGATTTTCACTACACTTTTGTTCAGTGCGATTTGGCAAGCTCTGTTGTTCGACGACACATTTTCGAATCAGAAGCTATTTGGTATCGGGCTGATTATTTTTGCCAGCATGGTCAATACCTTCTTGTCTCATCGAAAAAACAAGCTTGCTCTCAAGTTAGGCACCGAAAGTCCTAAAACAGTGAACGAATGTAGGCCCTAACTTTCTCTATATGTTCTGGCGTATCAACGTCACTGTGTTGCTCTGGTTCAAGAAAGGCATCGGCATAACGTTTGTAGATGTCTTTCTCCAAGAACAGCAAATAGAGCTTAGGGTCAATATGCCCAGTGGTCGCCATACGAGTCATAATTTTTAACGACTCTTCTAGCGTTTTACCATGTTTATAAGGGCGATCGCTTGAGGTCAATGCCTCGAACACATCGGCAATCGCGACCACTTTGGCTTGGATAGAGAGTTCGTCATCGTCCAATCCAAATGGGTAGCCTTTGCCATCGATTCGTTCATGGTGATAACTGGCGATTTTTGGAATCTCTTTAAGGTGCTCAGGGTAGGGGAGCTTATTGAGCATCACCGACGTTTGAATAATATGATCGTTAATCATAAAGCGCTCTTCTGGGGTTAAGGTTCCGCTGCACACCTTAAGGTTATAAAGCTCTCCTCGGTTGTATTTTAACTCTCCAGGTTTGAGTACATAGTCTTCTTGCCATAGGTCTTGTGGGCTTAGACCTTTCTCCCACGGCACACAGTGCTGGGGTTTGTCTGCGAGCAGTGGTTCCATTACAGGTAATTCGGGTTCGTCCTCATAACGAATCTTTTCTGTCCATGCGATACCAACTTGATCACTGAGTGTGCGTTTCCACTTGTGCTTAGCGATTTCATCGAGTCGAGCTTGATTCTCTTCCTCCATTCTCTCGGACCCGATGTTACATTGAGCGACAAACGCGAAATCTTCATCGAGTTGTTGATGTTTACTTTTCAGTTTCTCTAGCTCTTTTTCTGGAAGTGAACCATTGGCGACGGCTTTCCAGTAGTCGGTTTCTGCTTGCTGTTTAAGAAGCTCAAAACGCATTCTGATCTCGTGAATTCGGTCATAAAGGGTTTCGAGTTTGGTGGCTTTATCGACCACATACTCTGGCGTTGTTACCTTACCGCAGTCATGCAGCCATGACGCTAAACTCAATGCTTCCCACTGTTTTTTGTCCAGCGCAAACAGTGGGTAGTAGCGATCATCTTTGATTGCCGCTTCGGTTAACCATTGAGTGAGCTCAGGAACACGCTGACAATGCCCACCTGTGTATGGCGACTTGGTATCGATAGCCGAAGCAATCAGCTCGATGAAGGCGTTGAGCATCTCTTTTTGTTGCTGCATTTGGTCAATGTTGTCTTTGGCAATTTCAGCAAAGCTCAACAGCTCGCGAAGAAAGGCGTGTTTATCCGACTGCATTTCTGATATCGCACGTTCGTAACCGATGATCACAATGCCGACGAGTTGCTTCTCTCGATTAAGAAGCGGGAAGAAGTACAGATCTGAGTTGAAAATGGTCGCGTGATACTGGTTAAGTGCATTTTCGCTTCTATCGAGATGGACCACTTCACCCATTTTGAGTTTCGCGAGTAGCCAAGGCGTATCCTTAACAAACTCGTTGAGGTCAGCCTTGAATGGGATGATGGCGTGATTGGCCGCAATCTCAAACTGCTTTTTCTTGTTGTCGTAGGCATACAACAAGATGGTTTCGGCTTTAGTGATAAGGTAGCTCTGGTGGGCAATGGTCTTAGCCAAAACCGAGAAGTCTTGATTACCTGCGGTATCACGCAGCAGGGCAATTAGATCATGCAGCGTGTGCTCCATCAGTTCTATGGAATGGGCTAAATTCGCGACTTCGTTGATCATGCTCTTAGGGTAGTGGGTGCGCTTAAAATCGAAGCGCGCGATGTTATGCGTCAACTCCATTAGCTTTTTGATTGGCATAGAGAGGCGATTTGCGACAACCCATACTAACCCAAAACAGATGAACAGAAGAATAATGGCAACGGTGACCTGCCTATCCCTCATCGATATTAAGTCGGCAAGTAAATCGGTGTGAGGTGTCGCCTCGGCGAGAAACAGAGTGACATTAGCGGTGAGCTCTACAGGCGTTAGCGTTAATGCCCAGGCATTGAGGTTGTATTCCACACTCTGAATGCTCTGTTTGGTAGCTCTGTTATCGCTTAAAAGTGGTGCAAGTACTGTCTCTTTAAGGACATTATTCGCTTCGCGAGAATTAAATCGCATTGGACTGGTGATTGGCGCAACAGCATTGAGATCGAGTTGGTGATGCCCGAGTAAGTTCAGATGACGGTCAAACAGTGCTAAGCGGCTTTGTTCCGAGAAGGCGAGGTCTCCAATCTGAGCGGATAAGGAATTGAGGGTAAAATCTGCACCAATCACATACTGCTGGTCGCTCGATCTGCGAGATAGAGTAATCCCCGGCGTCTTGAGGAAAAAGAACTGATATGGTTCAGATAGCTGGATAGAACCGTCTCGCTTTGCATTGATAAACCAAGGTCTGGTTCTTGGGTCGAAGAGGTCTTGTCCTGTCTCTTGTTGGCTAATGACTTGGTGTGCGCCGTCTAGAAAAGTGATTCGAGTGAGTCCATTGGTGGCGGTTTCGGTCACCATCATAGTCGCTTTGGAAGGCGCACTATGCTCTTGACGTTGTTTGTTGGTTTTTATCGGGCGGAACAGTTTGAAGTCACCATTTTCTGAGCCGTAAAACAGAGCAACTAAGCTTGGGCTCTGCTGAAAGATAAGGTCCAGAGATGAGAGCCAAGCATGGTACTCATTTTGAGTCGTGTCATGGGTGATAAAGGGGCTGACGGCCAATACGTTGAGCGCTGTGACCACGGGTGCGACCGATTGTTTAAACACTAACTCAAGCTTGTTGCTGTGTTCTTGGCTGACCTCTTCAATGGTTCCAAGAAGCAGTTGTTGAGAGTGCTTGTAACTCATTGTGATTAATACCGTTCCGACAATACTGGTCATGACCAAAAACAGCGTCGTGATGTGAATGCTTAAGGGGTAGCGTTTTTTTCTCATTCGCAATTACCAATCAAGTGACTGGTTTAAGTATTGTTGAAGCTGAAAAGGTTGCAAAAAAATGACCTAACTAAAGCGTCATCGGTATGCTAATTGTCACTTTGAGCTGATAGACTGATTACAGCATCAAGATAAGAGTTCGGAGTGAAGCGCAAAGATGAAATTACAAGTTGATACCCACACCCATACCTACGCCAGTGGCCACGCATACAGCACTTTAATTGAGAATGCTAAAGCAGCCAGTGAGCGAGGTCTTGCGATGTTTTGTACGACGGATCACTCAGAATCTATGCCGGGCGCGCCTCACTACTGGTTTTTCAGCAACCAACGTATTCTTCCTCGCTTTATTGAAGGTGTCGCCATTATCCGCGGCGTTGAATCGAATATCATGAATACGGATGGTGAGATTGACGTACACCCGAGTGTAGATAAGAACCTCGATTGGGCTATCGCAAGCTTTCATGAACCTGTTTTCCGCCCTGCAGATAAAGCGGCTCATACTTTGGCGCTGATTAACGTGATCAAGGCTGGCCGTATTGATGCGCTTGGGCACTTAGGTAATCCAAACTTTGACTTTGATTTTGAAGCCGTGATTGATTGTGCGGTTGAGCATAATGTCGCTATCGAGATCAATAACACTACGCTGAAAGGCAATAGCCGTATTGGTAGTGTTGAGCGTTGTTATGAAATCGCCAAAATTGCCAAGGCAAAAGGGGCATACATTACAACAGGAAGTGATGCTCACTTTTGCGCGGATGTCGGGGGCCTAAACCTCGTTTCTCAACTGCTTGATGAAGTCGGTATGCCGTCAGAGCAAGTGATTACGCATTCGCCTAGCCAGTTTCTGCGCTTTTTAGCACTGCGTGGCCGTAATGAGATCCCAGAATATTCAGATCTTGTTTAAGAGAATGTCGGCGGGTTTGCATTTCGTCACAATCATTTTTTGTGTGTGCGGCATTTTTGTATAAACTAGCGCTCACAAATAAAGTCATAAGCACCGTAAACAAAAAGGTGTATCTTCAACTGGAGAAACAATGAAAACTCGCTCAATTCTTTTATCTGGCCTGATTGCGGCCTCGGTGATGTCGGCATCAGCGTTTGCAAGCGTAGACCTCAAGAAAAACATGCAAGAAATGAAGCTTGCATTCAAACAAGCAGCAGAAGCTCAAAGCATTGAAGAGATGCAAAAACCAATGGTACGTCTAGATACTTTGGTTGCTGAGTTGAAAACGGGTTCTTACCCAGCGGAGAAAGAGCAAAACTTTATGGAAGGTTTCTCTAAGATCCAAGCATCAATTGACTCAATTGAGCAGAAACTAGAACAAGGCCAATTCGAAGAAGCGAAGCAAGAGCTACGCACAATTGATGGCCTACGTGAGCAATACCACGAGAAGCGTAACCCAAGCATCTGGAGCAAGCTATTCGGCTAACCTTTTGATGCTCCGCTCTGAGAGTATCCCTTAGGTCATACAGAATTTTAAACGCCACACCAGCTTTCGTTGGTGTGGCGTTTTTATTTCGAGCTAAATGACTATGTGAATGATATCAATAATGTGCGTTAGCTTAGGTTTTTAACATAATGTTAATTAATCCGTTTAAACGCCTATTTAGCTGATTCATAATGTTAGAAATTTATAAACCCTATTTATAGATTCGTACTAGATGCGTCAAACGTCGTTCAATTACTCCATGCTATGGGCTACCGCTTTAAGCTGGACGCTCATTACACTGATGCCTGTTATCAATGCTCATGGTAACAGCGCGGGCGTGTGGGCGACGTTATGTACGGTAAATGGGTTTGAGCTAGTACAAGTTGAAGAAGGTGAGCCGCAAACACACAATGGTAAGCCGTGCCCCTTTAGCCACTTTTCTAGCTTCCATCATGATGAAATTCCAACTGCACTACTGACAACTCGACTGAGTTTGATTGTCTCAGACAGCTACGCTTTTTTGGCTCTAAGCGAGGCTTTTAAGAGGCACTCTCCCAGAGGCCCACCTCTCGCTATTTCCTAACTTAAACAACAAATAAAACAACATACAGTAAAGTTAATCTGCTCACACCTTTCCTCACTTTCTGATGACCTCAGAAGGTGTTTTGGTGCGTGCAAAAGGAAATATCAATGTCGAGAATTGAATCTCAACCTGTTGCTTCGGCTCGAAGTAAAACCCTCTATTTTCTCACTTGGCGGTGGCACTTCTACGCAGGCCTGTTCGTTATCCCGTTTATGTTGATGCTGAGTATAACCGGACTGGTGATGCTACTTGATGACGAGCTTGAAAGTGTACTGTATCCAGAAGCACTTATCGTTCAAAGCAGTGCCACTGACGCTATGGTACCGATTGGCGACCAGTTAAATGCGGTTAAAGCGCAATACCCTGATGGCACAATCACTCAGTTCATTACCGCAAAGTCTGAAAGCTTACCAAATCGTTTCTCAGTCAACTTGTCTGACGGCCGCTCGGTTTTTGCCACTGTCGATCCATACTCTGGAGACGTCATCGGTGAGATCCCGCGCAGCGAGAGTTGGTATCAGCTGGCAAATGAAATACATGGCACCTTGCTAGTAGGGGATTGGGGTGACTATTTGATCGAGGTGGCAACGAGTCTCTCTATCCTTCTTTTAGTCTCGGGTATCTATTTATGGCTACCACGTGACAATGCAACTAAAGCTGGATTCTTAAAGATCCGTTTCTCATCTGGAACTCGTATTCTGATGCGTGATCTACACGCGAATCTTGGTGGCATTCTGTCTCTGGTTCTGTTGCTGTTCCTTCTCTCCGGTCTTGCTTGGGCTGGGTTCTGGGGCGGTAAAATGGTTCAGGCTTGGAGCAGTTTTCCCGCGCAAATGTGGGATGATGTACCACTGTCCGATAAAACACATGCTTCTCTGAATCATGGTTCCGAAGAAGAATTACCTTGGAATTTAGAGCAAACACCACTCCCGGAATCGCACGACCACTCCGCAATGACAGACGAGCATAGTCACCATGATGTCTCCACAGAGAGCATCTCCCTTGAGGTGGTCATGCAAACTGCGTCTAGATTGGGCTTTACCTATTATCGCGTCAATTTCCCGCGCTCTGAAACAGGAGTGTATACCATCACCGCCAATACCATGGGTGGCGATATTGTGGATCCGAGAAAAGACCGAACAACTCACCTAGACCAATACTCAGGTCGTATTCTCGGAGAGGTGACGTGGAACGATTACAACGTGATGGCAAAGACGCTCGCTGTTGGTATCTCTCTTCACCAAGGGGACATCAGTATCGTGAACAAAATCCTAAACGTTCTGTTCTGCTTGGCCTTTATTGCAGTGTCGATCACTGGCGCAGTCATGTGGTGGATGCGTCGCCCTGTGGGTAAAGGAAAGTTGGGAGTGCCGCCTAAGTTTGAAGACGCAGGTATTTGGAAAGCAGGCTTGGTGACTGTGGTTCTTATCTCTGTACTGTTCCCATTAGCCGGAGCAGCGATAGTCATCGCGATGTTACTTGACTGGCTCCTATTCTCACGTGTTGAAAGGTTGAGGATGGCTCTGAGCTAGATAGCTTTAAGCTAGATGGAACGCCGGCCCTCGATGCGCATTACTCATCGAGGGGCGGTATATTGATTTAAACGGCTAATGCTATGTATTCGATCGTTCTTTACGCCTGATAAAGCTCCAGAGGCAATCCATCAGGGTCTGCGAAAAAGGTAAACTCTCGACCAGTGAACTCATCTACTCGAATGGGTTCGACTTCCACGCCTTTACTTTCTAGGTAGCCTTTCATTTGTTGAACATCATCGACACAGAAAGCTAAATGTCTTAACCCTTGAGCTTCTGGAAAACTCGGCCTTTCGGGTGCATTTGGGAAGCTGAACAGTTCAATTTGAGCACCACTCGGTAACGCTAGGTCGAGCTTGTAAGATTGGCATGCTTCTCGATAGTTCTCGGCAACAATTTCCAGTTCTAGAATCTCGGTATAGAAGCGCTTTGAGACTTGATAATCTGAGCAGATAATCGCCGCGTGATGAATTCCTTTCAGCATTATTTTGTTTCTCCTGCCAGTTTGTCGCTTAAGTGTTCCATGGCGTAATCAATGAAAACGCGCAGACGCGCTGGCATGTATTTCGTTTGAGCAAACTGCATTGCGATAGCGCCGTGGTAGTTGCTTTTGATTGTCCAGTCATTGAGGACTTGAACGACGCTTCCTTCAGCGAGCGCATCCTGAATCACGAAGTCGTGGAAGATACCGATTCCCAATCCTTCTTGTACCCCTTTTAAACGCATTTGTGAGTGGTTTACTGCGTAGCGTCCACTGACCGATACCGTGTGGAACTCATCATCTTTAAGGAAATCCCAAATATGGTCTTTGTCGGTCTCCGCAAGGTACAGACAGTCATGTTGGCTAAGATCTGTCGGATGTGAAGGGGTTCCTTTATTCGCAAGGTAATCTGGGCTTGCACACAATACGAGGTTGGTTTTGCCGAGCTCCTTAAGCACCAAACTCTCATCGGGTTTATCTGTAAGGCGAAACGCGATATCAATTCCCTGACGCAGAATGTCGATGTCCCCATCGGCAGCGCGCAGCTTTAGTTGAATCTCTGGGTATTGATTAAGGAAAGGGACAACGAAGGGTTGCAACACAGAGTTTAAGAAAGCCTCGGGCGCTGCCACGATCAGAGAACCAGAGGGCTCAGTGTGATCAGAGGTGGAGAGCTCAACCGCTTGTTGTGCCGCGTTAATCATCACTACGCTCTGGTCGTACACCAGTTGACCTGCCTGGGTAATGATAAGACTACGAGTAGTGCGTTCAAACAGCTTTACTGACAGTGCTTTTTCCAAACGTGTTATTAGCTTGCTCAGCGCCGATGGCGTCACACCAAGTTGTTTGGCTGCGGCGGTAAAGCTGCCCTCATTAACCACCAAAATAAAGGAGGCAAGGTCAGGAAGTAGGGTTATCAGTTTTGGGTTGATCATAAAGTTAGGTACTCGGCCAGTGGGCTGATTTTTTAGAAATCGACAATCAGCATCATACGTCAAACTCCATTCAATATTAAGCGCAGTGTTTTGTGTGGCTTGTATCACGTTTTGGTGGCGGATTAAGCAGAAGATTCCGTGTTTTATAAAAACAATTACCGCCTATGTATTTATTCAATCAAATACATATACTGGCTAAATAGTCATAATTAAATCAGTTGGTTAAGGGAAAGGATATTTATGGATAGATCGGAGAGCTTATTTCAAAAGCAGCGTATAAAACGGTTTAATTTTTCAGTATGGACAGTTCTGACTGGAACGTTACTCGCCCGAACAAGCTACTTTATGGCATGGCCTTTTCTGATCGTCTTTCTCTATGAAGATTACGGTGCGTCTGCGATTGAAGTCGGCACCATGCTAGCGGTATCCGCCGTCGTTGGGGCTGGAACTGGTCTCTACTCGGGCTACCTTTCGGATAAGCTAGGGCGCAAATGGGTAATGGTGCTAGGCAGTTGGATTGCCTCGATATCCTACACCGGTATCGCATTAGCGAGTGAAGTGTGGCAGTTCTATGTGCTGATCATGATGACAGGTTTGATGCGTCCAATGATTGAAGCGCCAGCCAAAGCAGTAATAGGTGATAATCTCAGCGATTTGAAAGATCGTGAATTAGCACTGAACATTCGTTACTTCTTACTTAATTTGGGTGGCGCACTTGGTCCACTGATTGGTATCACTTTGGCGCTTGCCCAGCCACAAAACCTGTTCTTTGTTGCTGGTGGTACTTATGTCGTTTATGGTTTCTGGCTGCTGTTAGGAATTGAGCGCAAAGGTACTTTTACCAAGCCAGACCCCTCTCAACTGCCTAATTTTGCCGCGACGCTTAATGTGATTCGCAAAGACAATATTTTTGTAAAACTGATGGTCGCCAACTTCATCATGATGTTTGTCTACGCGCAGGTGGAGTCGTCTATTCCTCAGGTCATCGTACGTTCATCAATCACTGATGCCGCGCAACTCATTGCTGGGTTAGTGTTGGTGAATACGCTGACGATTATTGTCTTCCAATTCCCAATGCTTAAATGGCTTGAGCATGTGCCGCTGTTTGTACGAACTCGAATCGGCATGATTTTGATGGCGATTGCACAAATTGGTTTTCTTTTTACACCAAATGATTGGCCACTAGGTTGGGGAATTGCTTGTTTTATATTAAGTTTAGGAGAAGTGATTGCTTTCCCAACCCTTAATGTACAAATCGATAGAATGGCTCCGCCACATCTAAGAGGTTCTTACTTCGGTGCGGCTGCACTTTACTCTCTTGGCTTTGCTATTGCGCCACTGCTTGGTGGTGTGGTGATAGAGATGTTGAGCGCCTACTGGCTATTTGTGCTCTGTTTCATCCTATGTTTGGTGATGATTTGGTTGTACTGGTTGGCTGAGCATACCGAAGACAGTGTCGAAAGAGAGCCGATTACCCAGAGCTAGCGAGATAAGCCTTGGGTGTTAAGAGACCGATAATAACTAAGGCAACGTGAGTTATGGATAAATCGAATTTTGCACAAGAGTTAAAGTGCCTGCGTGAAGAGAAAGCTTTATCTCAGGAAGAGCTGGCCGATATTTTATCGGCCTCTCATCGAGCATTTTCCGGTATTAACCAGGTGATGGTTAGTCAGTGGGAGCGTGGCAAAACGCTCCCTAGCTTTGTACGTCGCTTGGGCATCGCCAGCTTCTTTCAGCGAGAGTATGAATTCTCGGTAGATGAGATGGGGCATGTGAAAGGTGCCTCTAAGCTGATGGACACACGTTTTAATATTGATATTGGCTACGATTATCACATCACTAGCGTTGAATCGACAGATGTCAGCGCGTTGTCTGACGAGCGTTTGAGTTCGATTAAGAACATGCATCAAAAGCTGTACGGGCAAGACTTTATCAAGGTTTCGAGTCAGCTTGGGATTGAACTTGCCAACATGAAAGCACTCTGTTTCCTATATAACGGTGTCATCATTGGGCACGTTATCTATGATGGTGCTTCTAAAATGTTATGTAGTTTGGCTGCGGTCAGTGTCACTATCCGACGCAAAATCTTCGATGATCTCGCTAATCGTTTTAAAGGTACCGAGTTTCGATTCCCAACGATAGATCCGGCAATGTGCCAGTTTCTCTATGACCTCTATTTTGAACCCTACACCACAAAAATGGGCATGGTGTTCTTCAAGGCTGAGATCACCAAAGTAGTGAGTAACCCGTTTTCGCAGACCATTCAAAACAAACACGATATCTATTTCAAATACTTGAGGTATCAAGATCTTAAGCAAAAGAAGAAAAGCGTCGAGTTTGTCTTAAGTTAAGCCTAATTACATTAAAAGCATTAGGTCCGGTAGAGCGACAGGCTTGCTGTATAAGAAGCCTTGGTAACTATCAAAACCCAGTTGCTGCACTCGATTTCGAGTCGTGTGGTCTTCTACACCTTCTGCTACTGTCGAAATCCCTCTTTTTCGGCAGTACTCAATCACCGTTTCGATCAGCTGTGATGCTTCGCTTAAAGGTTTGTTAATCAAAGAGCGATCGAATTTCACTTCATCAATACTGAGTTTTTGAATTTTGTCGATGTCTGAATAGCCGATACCAAAATCATCTACACTAAACTTTACACCAAGCGCCTTGTAGCTCTCCATTTGAGATGCCAACGAAGAACAAAGCTCATCATTCTCACTCAACTCAAAAGTGAGCTGCTTAGCTGGAAAAGAGCTGTTCCAAAGCATTTCTCTGACTCTCGCCACATTATCTGAGTTCGCTAACACTTGTTTACTGATGTTTACTGCCAAGTTTAACGACGGAGAAACAGTACGTATCTCAGTGAGCGCTTGCTCTAATACATTAAAGAAGATGGTCTCTTCATAACCAAGCGCAAACGCGCGATCAATGAATGTACCTGGTGCGAAGATACCGTGTTCAGGGATATCCAATCGGAAAAGCGCTTCTACTCCAATTACATCTGTATTGTCAGAGCCGTCGCTAGAGTCAGTTTTTACTTTTGGCTGGTAAAAGCATGTGTGCCACTCATTGGCGAAAGCTTCCTTGATCAATTGGTCAGATAAGTTCATTGGTCAGTGCGCTCATTTGTTAAGGGAGGCGCATTGTGGGGGCATATGCGTTTAGTCACTATATCGTTTTGCGGGAAAATTTTTTAATTCGACATAAATCGAACTATTAGTGTTTGTGAGTTCTTTTTCTAATCAGGTTGGGCGGTGAATTGTGACTCTCTTCATAGTTAAGGTATTTGATTCGTGCCTCAGGTTCATTAATGTTTTTCCAACTAGAGGGATAATCGAGATCGAGATGTTCTACTAGAATGTAGGCATAAGTTTTACAGTGTAAATGGCGCTCACGTCACCGTTTATACTCCCCCTATAAATAAGCAGCGAATGCGCTGTGAATAATAACTAGGAAGGAATTAGACAATGTCTTCTGCATTCTACCAACAGATTGAAAAACAAATTGAAGAAGTAAAGGCTGAAGGTCTTTACAAGTCTGAGCGTGTAATCACTTCTCAGCAGCAAGCGGCTGTTAAAATTTCAACAGGCGAAGAAGTACTTAACTTCTGTGCAAACAACTACTTAGGTCTAGCTAACCACCCTGAACTTATCGAAGCTGGTAAAGCGGGTATGGATCAACACGGCTTTGGTATGGCGTCTGTACGTTTCATCTGTGGTACTCAAGACATCCACAAAGAGCTTGAAGACAAACTATCTACATTCCTTGGTAAAGAAGACACGATTCTTTACACATCTTGTTTCGATGCGAACGCAGGTCTTTTCGAAACTATCCTAGGCAAAGAAGATGCAATCATCTCTGATGCTCTAAACCACGCTTCAATCATTGATGGTGTTCGCCTATGTAAAGCAATGCGCTTCCGTTACGCGAACAACAACATGGAAGAGTTAGAGCAGCAACTTATCGCTGCTAAAGAAGCAGGCGCTCGTCACACGCTAATCGTGACTGACGGCGTATTCTCTATGGACGGCGTAGTAGCAAACCTTCCAGCTATCTGTGACCTAGCAGACAAATACAACGCACTAGTAATGGTTGATGATTCTCACGCTGTGGGCTTCATGGGCGAAAACGGCGCTGGTACTCACGAGTTCCACAACGTTGTTGACCGTATCGACATCATCACAGGTACGCTAGGTAAAGCAATGGGCGGTGCTTCAGGCGGTTACACGTCTGGTAAGAAAGAAGTGATCGACTGGCTACGTCAGCGTTCTCGTCCATACCTATTCTCTAACTCAGTTGCTCCTGCGATCGTTAACGCGTCTATCCGTGTTCTTGATCTTCTAAAAGAGAGTGGCGAGCTTCGCGACCGTCTATGGGAAAACGCAGCACACTTCCGTACTCGCATGGAAGACGCAGGCTTCACAATGGGTGGTGCTGACCACGCAATCATCCCAATCATGCTAGGTGATGCAAAGGTAGCGGCTGAGTTCGCTGAGCGTGCTCTAGAGAAAGGCATCTACGTTGTAGGTTTCTCTTTCCCTGTAGTACCAAAAGGCCAAGCGCGTATCCGTACTCAAATGTCTGCTGCACACTCTCGTGAACAACTAGACCGTGCTATCGATGCATTCATCGAAGTAGGTAAAGAGATGGAAATCATCTAATTCCGAGGCTTTACTCAGAATATAGATAAAAAGTTTTTTGATTCTCGCCTTACAGTTAGACGAGATGAACTAGGTAACATTATGAAAATTAAAGCACTTTCTAAGCTTAAGCCTGAAGAAGGCATTTGGATGACCGAGGTTGAAAAACCTGAAATGGGTCATAATGATCTTCTTATCCGTATTAAGAAAACCGCCATCTGTGGTACAGACGTACACATCTACAACTGGGATGAGTGGTCACAAAACACAATTCCAGTACCTATGGTTGTAGGTCACGAATACGTGGGTGAAGTTGTTGGCATCGGCCAAGAAGTTCGTGGTTTTGAAATCGGCGATCGTGTATCTGGCGAAGGTCACATCACATGTGGTCATTGTCGTAACTGTCGTGGCGGCCGTACTCACCTTTGTCGTAACACAACAGGTGTTGGTGTAAACCGCACTGGTGCATTCTCTGAATACCTTGTGATTCCAGCGTTTAACGCATTTAAGATCCCTGCAGAGATCTCTGATGATCTAGCATCTATCTTCGACCCGTTCGGTAACGCAGTACACACCGCGCTTTCTTTCGACCTAGTAGGTGAAGACGTGCTAATCACTGGTGCTGGTCCAATCGGTATCATGGCTGCAGCAGTTGCTAAGCACGTAGGTGCTCGTCACGTAGTGATCACTGACGTAAACGAATACCGTCTAGACCTTGCGAAGAAGATGGGTGTAACGCGCGCAGTTAACGTGATGGAAGAGAAGCTAGAAGACGTGATGGCGGATCTAGGCATGACTGAAGGCTTCGATGTAGGCCTAGAAATGTCTGGCGTACCATCTGCGTTCAACAGCATGCTAACCAACATGAACCACGGCGGTAAGATCTCTCTACTAGGTATTCCACCATCAGACATGGCAGTAGACTGGAACCAAGTAATCTTTAAAGGCTTGGTTATCAAAGGTATCTACGGTCGTGAGATGTTCGAAACTTGGTACAAGATGGCTTCATTAATCCAGTCTGGCCTAGATCTATCTCCAATCATTACTCACCACTACAAAGTGGACGACTTCCAAGCTGGCTTCGACATGATGCGCTCTGGTATGTCTGGTAAAGTAATCCTAGATTGGGAATAAGCCCATAGGGAAGCCCCTTAGCTAGTTCTACAATGAAAATGCCCCAAAGAAATTTGGGGCATTTTTATATGTGTCGTTCAGATTACTTATCAACATCCCCGAGTACACCTTCGTGGGACAGGTCACCTGATAGTTCGGCTTGTATCTCAGCAAGGCTTTCCTCTTCTGAAGCTACGATCTTTCCTGTTATCGCATCGACTTCAACTTCATAAGCTTTATTCCCGTGCCTAATGAAAACATCCCACTGGGTATCGGGTTCATCGTGTCGAATTCCCAACACTTCTACGCCTACAGATTCTAGAGCAGCTTCAATGGCTTCTGCTTTACTGATGATATTCGCGTCAGACGCTGCATAACTCGGAATGCTTGCTATGCAGAGTGCTGTAATGGCTGCGCATATAGCGAAATTCTTCATAGGTCTCTCCATTAACTAAACATGCTTTGTGCTTTAAACCTAGTACGGAGTGTATGACTCATCAACGATGCGTAATGGTCTCTCTTGTTGGTTTTAGAATGAGACTTCTAATGCAAGTCATGTCTATTTGTACCAGTAGCATCAATACTACGCTTGAGTATGTGAATAAAATGTAAACACATTCAGACAGCTCTAACTAGCAGAAAACAAAAAATCCGACACTGGTCGCCCAATATCGGATTTTTAGATGCGTAGGTGGGGTGGATTAACCCGCAGCCGCCTGCATGATAAGACCGCAGATGTATGCGCCGTAAGTACCCAGTGCGTAACCTAGAACGGCCATAAGGATGCCCACAGGTGCTAGAGCAGGATGGAAGGCTGCAGCAACCACTGGAGCAGAGGCTGCACCACCAACGTTTGCTTGAGAACCGACCGCCATGAAGAACAGTGGTGCACGAATCAGTTTTGCCATCACAATCATAAGAATTGCGTGGATAGACAACCAAGTAATACCAATGAAGAAGTAACCTGGGTTATCGAAGATTGCAGTTACGTCCATTTGCATACCGATGGTTGCAACCAGAATGTAGATAAATGCAGAACCGATTTTAGATGCGCCAGTGTGCTCTAGGCTACGTGTCGATTTAAAGCACGAAGCAATCAGTGCAAATGTTGTCACCATTACGATAAGCCAGAAGAAGCCAGAAGTTAGGCTGTATTTTGCAAGCTCAGGTGCATTGGTTGAGATCCATGGTGCAATGATGTCGCTGAAGAAGTGCGCAAGACCAGTTAAACCAAAGGCAATCGCAACGATTTTCATCAGATCGGTCGTTGTTGTAGGACGAGCGTTCTCTTCTTGGTATTTAGATACCGTCTCTTTTAGCTCTTCGATAGATGATGTGTCGGCTTTCAACCATGCGTCAATTTTCTTCTGACGACCAGCCATAATCAGAAGTACTGCCATCCAGATGTTGGCACAGATAACATCAACGGTAATCATCGCAGAGAACAGCTGGTCGTCTACATCAAATACTTCTTTCATTGCTGCTTGGTTAGCACCACCACCAATCCAAGAGCCGGCTACTGTTGTGAGGCCACGCCAAACGTCACCAGATACAAGGTCAGGGTTAACCTGATCGATGATAAGAATTGCAGCAGGGCCACCAATGATGATGCCGAGCGTACCAGTAAGGAACATGATCACAGCTTTTGAGCCAAGACCGAAGATCTTACGAAGGTCTGCTGAGATAATCAGAAGCACCAGTGCGCTTGGAAGTAAGTATCGGCTAGCAACAAAGTATAGCTTTGAGTTAGAAGCGTCGATGATGCCAAAACTGTTAAGTAGTGAAGGTACGAAGTAACAGAGCAATAAACCCGGAACGAACGAGTAGAATTTTTTAAGTGCGCTATTTTGGCTACTTTCCGTGATAAATACACCGCCAAGAATAACGGCTAACAGGCCCATTATTACTGCATCATTAGTAATCATTATTATTTTCCTCCTTTAGGTGATGGCAAACGCCTCACTTTTTGAAGTGCAGGACTATACCCATAAGCCGTATTCGTTACAAATTGTAACAATAGAAATAGTTTGAAATGTTTTTGTTAAATTTAATGGGCTTTACGTGTGACTTTGCTGGTTAAATAATTGGCTGGGTGAATATTTATTGGTGGTTAATTATTTATGCATAAAGGTGTATGCAATGTTATTCAAAGCCAGTGAAATGGACGTTTAAGTGTGATGTATTCGGATTGTGTTCGGTAGGGTTGAGAAGGGTACGTATAAAATATCTAAAGAGAATGTCCTGCGATATGTTTCATAAATGTAAACGGGTGCATAAAAATACGAATTTCGTTCGAAATGGAAAATCAAATATAGATCACATAAATGCAGCTGTGATAGCGGAAATAGATACGATTTTATCCGCCATGTTGACGCAACTGAGAGTCTTCCCTGCGCTTAAACGAAAAAACGCGGCTGATTTAGCCGCGTTTGGGTGTGAGGTCGTGATGACTTACGCTTCTTCTTCCTCGAAATCGTCAGCGTAACCTTTCGGTGGTGGCGTCCAACCACGCTCCGAGCGGGTATGCTTGTCTGAACGGTCTTTCTTCATGTCTTCTTTCATCGCTTCTTCTAGATGAATGAAGATTTGACGATAGTTGTTGTCGTAACGAGGGTTATCTTCAGCCGCAGCCCAAGCTTTATATAGCTTCTCTGACTTACGATTTTCAACACGCATATAAGTCGACTTTTGCTGTTCAACAAAGAATGGATGGTGACCCAGAGAGCGAAGCGCCTCTGCACCCATTTCCAATGCTGAATGGTACGTCTCTGACTCAATAAAGTCGGCACCTACTTCTCTTAAACGGTAGCTGTGTCCACGGTCGAAGGCACGAGCCAATATTTTCACTTTCGGGTAAGTGTGTTTCACGTATTTCACCAGCTCGACACTCGCATCTTGATTATCGATGGCTACAACGAATAGTGCCGCATCTTCGATACCTGCTGTGTGCAGTAGATCTGGTCGAGTCGCATCACCAAAGTATGATTTGATGTTGATTGAGCGAAGTACATCGACTTGGTTGGCTTGGTGATCGAGCACCACCGTGTTTACGCCGTTAGATACCAATAGACGGTTAACGATTTGGCCGAAACGACCAATACCCGCGATGATCACAGTGCCTTTCTCTTCGATAGTGTCTTCTTCTCTATCGTTAGATTTCTGTTCATAACGAGGAAGGATCACTTTATCGAACAAGATGAAGAGACCCGGAGTTAGGAACATCGACAAGGCGACAACAAGAGACAGAGTTTGAACGATATCAGATGGCAATACATGGTTTTGAGCAGAGAAGCTCAATAGTACAAAGCCGAACTCACCAGCTTGCGCCAAGCTCAGTGTAAATAGCCAGCGGTCGCTGTTCTTGATCTTGAAGATTAGTGCCAAGGTAAATAGCACAGCTGCCTTTAGTAGCATGACACCTAGAGTCAGTCCGATGATTAGGATGAAATCATTGAACAGTACATCGAAGTTGATTCCCGCACCTACCGTAATAAAGAACAGACCAAGCAGTAGTCCTTTGAACGGGTCGATGTTGGATTCCAGCTCATGGCGGAATTCACTGTTGGCAAGTACCACGCCTGCGAGGAAAGTACCTAGCGCTGGAGATAGGCCAACTAGGCTCATTAATGCTGCGATACCAATGACAAGCATGAGTGCCGTTGCTGTGAAGATTTCACGCAATCCAGAGCTTGCTACAAAGCGGAAAAGTGGACGGCTTAAGAAGTGACCACCCACAACAACTAACGCAATCGAAGCGGTAATCACAAGGCCGTACGCCCAGCCCGGTAGTCCAGCAACCAAACTTAGCTCGTCATGATGATCTGCCGCGGCCGATACTGCATTTTGTGCAGCTTCAACTAATTCCGGTAGCGCCAATAGTGGGATGAATGCCAACATTGGAATCACGGCGATATCTTGGAATAGAAGAACAGAGAAAGCATTTTGCCCGCCTTCTGTTTTCGACAATCCTTTCTCATTAAAGGTTTGAAGAACAATCGCAGTAGAAGAGAGCGCAAAGATGAGACCGATGGTTAGTGCGATTGTCCAAGGTTGTTCAAATACCAGCGCGATGCCCATGACAATTGCCGCTGTACCGCCAACTTGTAGGCCACCCAAACCCATTAGACGATTACGCATTGCCCACAGCATTTTAGGCTCTAGCTCTAAGCCGACTAAGAACAGCATCATCACCACACCAAATTCGGCAAAGTGTTGGATGGTTGTTGTTTCTTCGCCCACAAGGCCAATGATAGGGCCGATAACCACACCTGCAATTAGGTAACCCAGAACAGAGCCTAAACCAAGGCGCTTAGCAATAGGTACCGCGATAACAGCGGCGACTAAGTAGATAAAGGCTTGTAAAAAATATCCCGTCATTCTTTAGTCCTTGTTCATGATTTCATCGAGGTAGTGGTTTAGTTTGGCGGCTTTTTTCGCTTTCTTATAATCGATATCGCCGGCAACTAATGACTCCAATAAGAATTTGTAGCGCTCAACGTGCCCAGCGATACGATTCTCTTCTAATGCGGTTCGTGAGCCAAACAGAGCATAAGGCGCTAAATACTCCATACCACACAGAGACGCAGTTTGTTCAAGAGGGTGGAGCAATTCTCGAATCGTAAAGTGGTTGTAGCCGTCTGTTTGGTAGGCATCTTCTTTACCGCCCGCAGTAATGCTACACAGGAACTTCTTGCCTTCTAGCTCATGGCCATCGGTACCGTAAGCAAAGCCGTACTCTAAAACTAAATCTTGCCACTCTTTTAGAATGGCTGGAGTCGAGTACCAGTAGAGTGGGAACTGAAAGATAATGATGTCGTGGTCAAGAAGACGCTTCTGCTCACGGTCAATATTGATCTTGAAGGTTGGATACTCAGCGTAAAGATCGACACACGTGACGTTTTCAATTTTCTTTGCTTGGTCAAACAGTGGTTTGTTCGCTTCAGAGCGGTGTTGAGATGGGTGTGCAAACAACACCAGAACTCGATTCTTCGACATATGGCCCTCTTTATATAATTCGAACAATATCTACTCGTTACAATAATAGAAGAGTAGTTGAAGAACAATGAATTAGCTTGGATTTGATCGAGATAACGTACGACTATTTGATAGAAGTGGAAACGTTTGCGATTTTGGGGCTTTTTGCGACAAGACTTGTGAAATAGAAATCTAAATATGCAGTATTAAGTGGCAAAATAGCGTCTTGTTTCGTGTTACCTTGAGTCAGAAATCAGAGTCGCAAAGACGACATCAATTGAACATCGAATAAAGGAAATACCCTATGGCTAAGGACCTACGTCAGCAGTGCAAACTTTTTCTCTCCGGTCATTTCGATCCGACACCGGCACAACTCTTTTCACAGATGGCTCAATGGTCTGAAAAGCATGAAATAACGCATGATACCTATGGTGATGGCGCGTTTATTCAAGAGTTCGAACAGAAAGTTGCCGAGCTTCTTGGTTTTGAAGCTGCGGTATTTGTGATCACCGGAACAATGAACCAACCGACTGCTCTACAAATCGTATGTGATGAGAAGCGTTGCCAGAACGTTGCTATGCATGAATCGAGTCACATTATCCGTCATGAGAGCCAAGGCTATCAGGTTCAGAATCGTTTCAATGTCCTGCCTTTAGGTAATGTGCATCGCACTTGGAATGTGGACGATTTGAGAGCGTGGCCTGATGAAATCGCTGCTGCGCTCTATGAATTACCTATGCGTGAAATTGGTGGTCAGCTCCCTGATTGGGAAGAGCTAGAAGCCATCAAAGATTACTGTCAAACCAATGATGTTCATCTCCATATGGATGGCGCACGCTTGTGGGAGTGTGGTGCCTATTACCAAAAAACTTATAAAGAGATTGCTAATGGATTCAACTCTGCCTATGTCTCTCTATATAAGGGCATCAATGGGTTAGGTGGCTCTTTGTTACTCGGTAGTAAGGCATTCATTGAGAAAGCATCACTATGGATGAAGCGACAAGGTGGTAATGTTTACCACAGAACTCCATTTATTGTTTCGGCTGCCATGCAGTTTGATGAGCGTTTGGCGCAGATGCCAGCATTGTTTGAACGCACCAAACAGGTTTATCAAATTCTTCAAGACTACCCGCAGTTCATTGTGAACCCTAAACAGCCCCAAAGTAATATGCTGCATCTTTACTTGCCGGTGAGTGTGGAAGAGGGCATTGAGTTAAGAGATAAAATTGCAACGCGAGACAAAATTTGGATTGGGAATCCGAGCCCTTGTGAGTTACCGCACCAATGTAAGATTGAATGGTATGTGGGCGACAATCTATTGAATCTTCCTGATCATGAATTTATCGATGTTCTTGATATGTTAGTTGCTGAGTTAAGCTGATTGAGCACTTAGTTCCAAACAAAAAGGCAGTGGTTATGCGCCACTGCCTTTCTCGTTCTGTCGTTTGTCTACATGTATTGATTGATGTAGACATCAACTAAAAACATAAACACTGGAATGGTGCTGAGTACGGCGAAAAAAACGATAGGTACCCAGTTTTTCATCTTCTTTTTTGGTTGCTCGTTGTTGCTCATAAAGCCCGACCTTTACTCTTGCTGTTTACTAGGTTTTATACCTACACAGTCTATTCGTTGACTAACTTGCAGCTATAGTAACAAAGAAGCTCACACTTGCTAGGATTTGTGTATGAGAATCGTGGTGAGTATCAAATGATCTTTATTTTCAAAGGTTCATTGGCGGTTCATCTTTGTTTTGAAATAATAACCTTAACAACGGCTTACAACGTGTAATGTCGCATCTTAGATTTATGGAGAGCACTCAATGAAAACAATCGGCAATATCATTTGGTTTTTGTTCGGCGGTGTATTTATGGGATTGGCGTGGTGGTTCTTCGGATTATTGGCATTCATCACTATTGTCGGTATCCCTTGGGGTAGAGCGTGTTTTGTGATGGGTAACTTCTCGTTCTTCCCATTTGGCCAGGAAGCTATCGCACGTGATGAGCTGACTAACGAGGGCGATATTGGCACCAGCCCACTTGGCATGATAGGTAACATCATCTGGTTCGTATTTGCGGGCGTGTGGTTGGCGATCGGTCATGTGCTATCTGCAGTAGCATGCTTTGTAACCATCATCGGTATTCCATTTGCCATTCAGCACTTAAAGCTTGCTGTGATTTCACTGGCACCTATCGGTAAAACGGTCGTCGACAAGCGCGAAGCTGAAGCCGCTCGTGTTAGAAATTACAAAGGCTAAGGCTTCACTGAGTTTTAAAAGGAAAAGAGCATGCGATTGGGCATGCTCTTTTGGTTTTAACTGACGTTGTTTTATTTTGTTTTATTCCTGAGTGACTTCCATATACTGGCCATCAAGTAATCCAGAGTAGTTATCTTTGATGAATGAGCCAGTGAGGGTACCGCCATTCTCTTCATCGACACCGTATTGACCGTGGCAACCACGTTGTAGGCTCAAGCCATTAGTATTGGACTCATCCCACTCAAAGGTGTCAGTCACGGTTAAATTACCTAAGATCTGGAACATCGAGTTAGATTCACACTCAAATACGCCACTTGAAACGTCACCATCCGATACAAAAGAGCTCGCTTGAGCGATTTGAGTTTCATTGGTGATGGTTGCATCACCCCAAACTGAGATTCGCGAATTACCCCAAGCTTCCATTTCATTACTTACGGACAATGCATCCGCTTCGAGTACCGATCCGGATTCAACAATGACATCTTCAGCAACCAAATTAGCCACGTATATAAAAGAACTGCCAATGGCTTCAAGGGTCGTGAAGGTGACATTTTCACTGTCTACCACCAAACTGGAGTTCGCATCGGCGATAGCTTGAGCAGCTGCACCGGTAATACTGCTACGAATATCGACACTGGCGTTTCGATTAAGGTGTAACGCGAGGTTGTTCACTGAACCAGAATTGACTCGAAGATAAGCGGTGCGAATTGTTACGTTGGTTTGATACTCATCACCATCTTGTACCGCAGTTGGTAAGGTGACGTTATCAAAGCGCACAGATGAACTGTTTCTCGCAAAAAGGGCCCCCCCAAGGGTGATGTCTTGAAGTCTGACACTGGATTGGCCATCAATGAAAACTGCTTCTGGTTCATCTTCAGTAGTACCAGCAAGGATACTCGCACCATCGGAGCCAACTATTTTTACGTCATTACGAACAATGAATACTGCATTACAGGCGCCTGTGACATTGTAGGTTGTTCTAGTGGTGGTATTTCTTGAATCATCTAGTGCGTCTTTTAACGCATCGGCATCTTCACCGCAATTGATAGCGACGGTAGTGTATGGGTCTGATGTAGTCCCATTTGCTTCTAAGCTGGTCACCCTTGCATCGATAGCGTCGACGTTATCGTCTATTCCATCTAAGTCGGCTCCCAACGCGGTGATATCGTTGTCGAGAGCTGTGAAGTTGGCATTCACTTCACTCGCTTTTGCTGGAGTATTTGCGGTAAAGACATTTGGTACGTCAGCCAAAGTAACAGAGGTAAACGCGCTGCTAACTGCGGTGGCCAACACAAGTTTCATCGTGGTGTTCATGTTAAATTCCTTATATATCCGTATTCTTCGAACAGGCGATTATTGCCAGTTACTGTCATCCCAATTAGTACTATCCCAAGTTAATGCTGTGCTTGTTTCACAGGCATCACCGATACCGTCATTATCTGAATCGGCTTGGTCAGCGTTCGCAGTATTCATACAGTTGTCATCGAGGTTATCGACGCCATCATTATCTAAGTCACCCGAACGAGTGCTGTCATTCGGATAATCATCATCTAGGTTGTCGTAACCATCTTCGTCGTCATCACCAGCACGGGTGTTATCATTCGGAAACTCATCGACATCGTTGTCGTAACCATCGTTATCCGTGTCGTTAGGATATTGGTCATCGTTATTGTCGATACCATCATTATCCAAATCACCGGAACGGGTAGGATCCTCTGGATATTCGTCATCTAGGTTGTCGTAACCATCTTCGTCATCATCGCCTGATCGCGTATTGTCATTCGGGAATTCATCTACGCTATTGTTGTAGCCATCATTGTCACTGTCGTTAGGATACGGATCATCGATTTCATCAATATTGTCGTTATCTAGATCTCCAGCTTTAGTCGCATCGTTAGGGAATAGGTCGACATCATTGTTGTAGCTGTCGTTATCGCTATCATTTGGATACTTGTCTTCCAAGTTGTCGCCTAATCCATCTTCGTCAGCATCGACCCACTCGTTAGGGTTGTTTAAGAACTCGTCGACGGAATCTTTAACGCCATCGCCATCTTCATCGGCGATAACGATGTCTGCGGCGTTGCTCAAGTCATCCTTTATCTGATCTGGGGTCTTCTCATCGTCAATGGTATCGAGAATGGCTTTGATCTCTTCGTTGATACCAGCCACAACGATGGTGAATTTTCCTGCTTCTGAAGAACCTTCTTCCGTTGCTTTTTGTAAATCTTCTGGCTCTTCTGGGAGGGCGCCTAGTTCAACGATTTTTTCTGCGGCATAGGCGGCTTTTGGTGCGCCATCACCTTCCAAGAAATCACCAAGCACATCGTCGGTATCTATGCCTAATTGAGTTGCGACTTGTTGAATTGCATCTTCTTTTGAAAGGTTCTCGTCCTGCTCTAACGTGTTGTGAACGAGTGTTGAAAGGGGAGTAATGGCTGTCTCGCCTGCCGGGGCAGACATGACATAGCTTTCGGTGACTTGGCCTTGGGTTTCATCGACGGTTTGTCCAGCTATAGCTTGAACAACAACTGGATATTGGGAGGGGTTTTCGATACCGCTGACATCTAATTCAGCAACACCGCCTTCTCCAGAGGTGGCTGTGGGCTCTCCGTTATCTAAAACGTAATTCCTATTGAGATCGAGCCAGACGGTGGCATTACGCAGATATCCATCAATGGCTGTCACACTATAAGAACTAGCACTGCTAGATGAGTCTGAATCGGAGTCGTCAAAACACCCAACCAGACCCACACTAGCAGTTAGCCCTAACACAATAGTGAGTGGGTTCTTTTTCATTAGTTCATCCTAAACTGACGTTATATTGAGTTGTCGCATAAGAAAGCTAGGAAACGAAATTCAGTTGTGCAAGGTGACTAAAATGCTCAGTTTCGTTATATGAATAATAAGGCTTGGTATGTATTGGCAGGGTTTATTGATCTTGTTGTTAATAACACTAAGACAAATAACAAGTAATTTACCGAATGGTGGCTCTGATGGGGGAATGTGGTGATTAGTAACTACGAGTTTGGAGTGTGAAAATAACAATAACCATTGTTTTAATATGTGATCTATTTCACTGCGTGTTTGTGGCTTATCCTGTCAATTATTGTGACTTTGCTCGATAAAAAAATGGGCTCACCGATGGCAAGCCCACTTTCAAACTAACATATAAAGTTTGGTATTTTATAAATTGAAGGGCTACATTGCCGCTTCAAAAATCGCTGAAATTTCTTCGTGCGTTGCTTGTTTCGGGTTAGTGAAACCACAAGCGTCTTTCAGTGCGTTGTCAGACAGTGTTGGGATGTCTTCTAGTTTCGCACCCAGTTGAGCGATACCAGCAGGAATGCCAACATCAGCCGCTAGAGTTACGATAGAAGCGATAGCTGCTTCAGCACCTTGCTCTGCCGTCATTTCTTCAACATTTACGCCCATCGCTTTAGCCACGTCACGTAGACGCTCAGGACATACTTGCGCGTTGTAGCGTTGAACGTGTGGAAGAAGAATCGCGTTACATACACCGTGTGGAAGGTCGTAGAAACCACCCAGTTGGTGCGCCATTGCGTGTACATAACCTAGAGATGCGTTGTTAAACGCCATACCAGCCATGAATTGTGCGTAAGCCATTTGCTCACGAGCTTCGATGTCGTCACCGTTGCTTACTGCTGTGCGTAGGTGCGCTTGGATAAGCTCAATCGCTTTGATTGCTACAGCATCTGTAATTGGCGTTGCCGCGATAGATACGTACGCTTCGATTGCGTGAGTCAGTGCATCCATACCTGTAGCTGCAGTTAGTGATGCAGGCTTAGCAAGCATTAGCTCAGGATCGTTTACAGAGATCAGTGGCGTAGTGTGCTTATCTACGATTGCCATTTTGATGTGGCGAGCTTCATCAGTGATGATACAGAAGCGAGTCATCTCAGAAGCCGTACCAGCTGTTGTGTTGATAGCTATCAGTGGCATCATTGGTTTTTCAGATTGGTCTACGCCTTCGTAGTCAGCAATCTTGCCACCGTTAGCCGCAACTAGTGCAATACCTTTCGCACAATCGTGTGGAGAACCACCACCTAAAGAAACGACGAAGTCACACTCGTTGTTTGTTAGTAGCTCTAGGCCGTCTGTTACGTTAGCCGTTGTTGGGTTTGGTTGAGTACCATCGAACACAACTGTGTTAACGCCACGCTCTTCAAGTAGATCTTGTACTTGTTTAACAACACCGATTTGGTTCAAGATTTTGTCTGTAACGATCAGACCTTTCTTAAAACCTTGTGATTGAATGCTGTCCGCTGCGTCTTTTAAACAGCCTGTGCCCATGAAGTTGATTGTAGGGATAAAAAATGCACTAGCCATGAATTGCTCCAGTTAAATTATGATTTTTGCTTGAGTTCTATGTTGGCGATAAAGACCTGTGGAACAATTGATCTGAGACAATTTTCGCGCCTAACTACCACTTTGTAGTTAGGGATTGTGACGTGCTTCATGAAGCAAACGGTTAGCTAGTTTCTAATGATAATTTGAATAATAATAGGTGGCGCCAACAGTACGCCATCTATATGAGAATGAATATTGTTGATGCAAGAAATACACATAAAGTTCTAATATGATTAACTTTTTGTTTTCTCAGTATCGATGGTTTCATCAGTAGTTTTTTCACTGTTTACGATTTCTTTATCGGTATCTTGTGCGGAGTTTTCACCGACGAAAGCATCGTAGTTTTTGACAAGAAATGGTGTGAGCATGACTGACGATGGTAAGAAGTGCTTCATAATACCTCCGGTATTGAGATGTGTTTCTTGTATGTTATTAGTTTAATATGTGGCAAAATTTGCGATACATCATAAGTTGATGCGTGACTTCTATAAAAAGTCAGAACTTTCTACAAGCTCACAGTTGTGTTGAAAGTGTGCAAGATGAGGCATCGCCTCTTAAGAATGATCAAACCCAAGTAGGATAGGTAATGAAGTACGACTGGATATTTTTTGATGCGGATGAAACGCTCTTTCACTTTGACTCTTTTAAAGGAATGAAGCTGATGTTCTCTCGTTTTGGCGTCGATTTTGACGAACAAGATTACGCGGCGTACCAAAAAGTGAACTTACCGCTATGGGTTGATTACCAAGACGGCAAAATTACTGCAGATCAGCTTAAGCACACGCGCTTTGAGTCGTGGGCGAAACAGCTAGATACAACAACAGCAGTACTTAACAGTGCTTTCTTAAATGCAATGGCCGATATTTGTACCTTGCTACCGGGGGCGAAAGAGCTGATGGATGCGCTGCAAGGCAAAGTTAAAATGGGCATCATTACCAACGGCTTTACTGAGCTGCAAGCCATTCGTTTAGAGCGAATGGGGATGACGGACTATTTTGACCATGTGGTGATTTCAGAAGAAGTTGGCGTCGCTAAGCCCGATTTCGCCATCTTTGACCATGCGCATCGCATTAGTGGTGCACCTGCCAAAGAACGCATGCTGATGGTGGGTGATAACCCTCATTCAGATATTCTAGGTGGCATCGATTTTGGTATTGAAACTTGTTGGTTGAACGTTGACTGTAAGCCACGACCAAGTGGAATTGAGCCGCACTACCAAGTTGCATCACTGAGTGAATTAAAGGCTCTATTGCTCGCTTAATCTCAACAAAAGATGGCAGATGTTGAAGGTACCTAATTTTTAAATTGGGTACCTTTTTATTGGGGTTGTTTGGTGAGTTGTGAGTTGGGCTTGAATACCACTACATAAACGGTAGCGGGAAAGCATCACTAGGTTCTGGTACTGCGAATTCTTCAGCATCAATGATCAGCGACCCATTTCGACCTTTATCCTTGATGGAATACAAAGCTTCATCGGCTTTTTGGATGAGTTCAGAGTCGAGCAGCAAGCTCTTGGTACTGTGATCGAATACAGCTCCTCCGATGGATACGGTGATCCTGTCACTGCATGGTGAAGCGCTGTGCTCAATGTTTCTTTGATACAGGTCTGCCATGAAGCTGCGTACTTTCTTCTCAAGTTCTGGCTTCATTATGCATTCCGTAAGAATAAGAAACTCAGCACCTCCAAATCGGAATACCTTACAGTGCTCTTTGGTGAAGTGGATTCGAAGTAGGTTAGCGATCTCCTTTAATACGTCATCACCTTTTACGTGGCCATAACTGTCGTTGTACTGCTTGTAGAAATCCACATCGCACAATAGAACAGCGATCTTATTCGCCGCTTGTGGGCATTTTTGTAGCCTCTGAATCGATGAACCGAGCGAGACTCGGTTAAAGAGACCTGTTAGGGGATCTAGGTTCGCCAAGCGATTAAGCTCTTTTTTCTGCGCCTCGAGTTGCTTCTTGTGCTGTTTATTCTGCAAGTCGACCGCGATGTAGGAGCCAAGGTGCTTAATCAAAGACATATGATAGTCCTGGTAAGCATGTGGTTGGTGGGTCTGTATCGTGAGTACTCCCAACGTCTTATGATCGAGCGTTAATGGGATCATGATAACAGACGGGTAATCCTCTTGTGTTGTACCGACAAATGCATGGGCAGTCGGATCGTTATTGACAAGTTTTTGGAGCACTTCAGGGGAAAAACTGCCGTGTACGAAAGGCAGATTGTTCTTAATACAATAGGTGCTTAAAGTCGACTCACCACGACAATCGATAGTGAACGGTGGTAGCAGATTACCAAGGTCAATAAACTGCTCGTAATGGAGCTGCTCAGTCGCCTCGTCGTACAGACCCAAAGCGAGACAATCGACAGACATCAGCTTTGAAAGGTCGTTGTACAGACGAAATACCATGTCGGTAAGGTCATTGTGTGAGCCAAGGTACTCGCCAAATGAAGAGATCAATTCTAAGTTTTTAGCCAGTGACTGTGCGTTCTCTAACTGGGGACGCTCAGAGTGGAGCTGATAAAGCTGAGAGATCGATTCGCTGTTACTTTCACCGTGCAGCTTGAGCGCCTTTGACTGTAAATTGAAGGCTTGCTCTAGTCGTTCACTCTTCACCGCTGCGTCACGGTTAAACTTCGACTCTTGATGCAGGATTGAGGCAAACGCCTCCAACATCTTAGCGCTTCCGAATGCTTCAACGAGAGGCAGTGCTTTTTGGATATGCGTGTCGAGATGATCAATATGCTGGTTCTCGATAGCACAACGACAATATTCAAGCAGCGCATCTAATAAGTAGAAATCATCTGATAGTTGCTCTGCGCATTGAATCGCCTCGCAAAAGTGCTTAAGCGCGTGTTGTGGCTCTCCTAAGAGCTCTAAATGGGCACCGAAGGCGTTGTGATAAAAGAATTCACCGAGTGGACTTGCGTGTCGCGATAACGTTTCGCTGTACTGCTCAAACTGTTTGATAGCCACATCAAACCGACCCAGTTTGCTATTGGTGAACGCAAGGTTGGTTAATACCGGCGAGATCACCATCTGTTCTGGGGTTTGTGCGCTCGTTTCCCAAGCTAATTCACAGTAGTAGTGCGCTTTATGAAAATCCTCTGCTTCGAGAAAGATATAGCCTAAGTTCGCGTAGATTCGCGCAAGCAAGTAGGGGCTATCAATGTGTTTGCACTCAGAAGCCTTAGTCAATTCAACAATGGCTTCGGTGAAATTTCCCGAACGAATCATGGCGATACCCAAACCATATTCGATGTAATATTTCAGGATCAAAGAGGGTGAAGCATCGGCTTTATTCAGAGCTTGACTAAGATAGACAAGCGCCTGTTTAACCTTGCCTTTTCTCAGTACACAAAAACCGTCTACAAACAGTTTTATAGAGCTTGGGATGGTTTTATCTTGTCGAACTGCTTCGGCATCCATCGCTTTTTTGACTTGGCCGATAGCCTCTGCGCCTTGAGAAGCAATGACTTCTTTTAATTGCAGGTCTAGGTAGTGAGTAAAGCTATCGGTATAGTTCATTAAAGTAATAGTGATGGAATAAATATGATTATATTGTACGAAGTGTTGTTTATTTTAGGAAGTCTTATTTTGTTTTTTCTATCAATTAGCTAAGTTTCTGGTTTATGCTCGCCATTTGGGAAATGGCTTAAGTTCGCTTTGTAAAAAGGTAATCAAGTGTTAAAGACTCATCGTTACAGTTGTTATGGCGTGATGGCCATTCTATTGTGGAGCTGCTTAATCGCGCTCTCACGCAGTGTATCTGAACAGTTAGGACCGATTGGAGGGGCAGCCAGCCTTTATACCGTGAGTTCGATCCTGTTGGTCTTTACCATGGGGTTACCGAAAATTTCGCGCTTCTCTAAATCGTATTTGCTGATTGGAGGCTCGCTTTTCGTCTGCTACGAGATATTTTTGGCGCTTGCACTGGGTATGGCGAACAGCCGTCACCAAGCCATCGAAATGGCCGTCATTAACTACTTATGGCCTGCGTTAACAGTACTGTTTGCCGTTTTACTCAGTAAGAAGAAAACTAACTTATTGGTATATCCAAGTATCGTCCTTGCTTTCTTTGGTGTGGCTTGGAGTATCAGTGGTGATCAAGGCCTCTCGGTACAACAGATTGCCGCTAACGTCGCGACGAACCCGCTGACGTATTCCATGGCGTTCTTTGGCGCGATTATTTGGGCGGTGTATTGCAACTACACGCAGCGCGTGGCGAAAGGTCAGAATGCGATCGTGTTGTTCTTTATCGCAACGGCTGTAACGCTATGGATTAAATATGCGCTGAGTGACGAACCAGCAATGGTGATGACAACGAGCGCTGCTATCGATCTTGTTTTGGCGGGCGCGGCAATGGGAGCGGGTTATGCGTTGTGGAACACGGCGATACTCGGCGGAAACATGGTGTTTCTTGCAACCATGTCTTACTTTACGCCAATCTTCTCGACGCTATTCTCTTCAATGCTGCTTGGTCTGTCACTCACAGTCACTTTCTTGCAAGGCGTGTGCATGGTGACCATTGGTTCATTGGCGTGTTGGTGGGTAACAAGAGAAAAGCCGATACAGAAAGCATCGGCTAAATCAGAGAGTAGTGATATCGAACAAGCGAAAACTTAGTTGTGAATTCCTTCTTATTCTAACTAGCAATGCTCAAGTTGAGTTTCAGCTCATAAGGCATTTTTGATAGGCGTCGCTTCAGTAAGCGGCGCGTCTTTTCAATATCATTGACCGCTATGGTTTCTTGGTTATTGGTGTGAATATCAACGTTGATTCGCAGCTCTTGACCTACTTTCGTTACGCCTTTCAGCTCTAGGTCTTGTTCCGCTTCCTTATCAACAGCGATAACGTTCTCATCAACCTTTTCACAAATCTCTTTGTTCGCCGACATCATCAGTAGTTCACGCATTGCTTGCTTAAGCATATCGAATGGTACTTTGATGAAGTAGAACGACATCAGAACCATCATCATCGGGTCAGCGTACACAGCAAACTCGGCGTAAGGTGACAAGGTGATTAACCACGCTGCAACGAAACCTGCAGTAACCGCCACACTCAATAATGTATCCATCTGCCACTGTTTCGATTCTGCTTCAATCAAACCTGAAGAGAATGACTTACTTTTGTTGGCGATGTACCACCATGCGTAACCACAACCCAGTACGTTCAATGCACCAAAGATGGTCGCGATTGAAGCGTCGACTTCACGACCGCCAGTCATTAGCGCGCCAACGGCAGAGTAAAGTGAATAACCTACGACGATAAGAATTACCGCGGCTTTAAAAGCGATAACGATAGGCTCAATAATCGCACGACCAAAAGGGAAGTTAGAGTCTGATGGGCGATTAATGTACTTAGATGCAGCTAGTGACAATAAAGTTAACAGTAAACTGATCAGCGAATAAACACCGTCGAATACGATGACGAGGGAACCAACAATTAAGCCTAGTGCCAAGCCTCCCAATGCAAAGCCAGATGCAAGAAGGGCTGAGAACATTAATACTCGATTTTCGTTTTGGTTTGTCCTGTCACACATAATGATTTCCTAGTGTCTTCGATATCTTCATTGTTCTAATACTGAGCGAGTTTTACAAACTCAATCTGCCTTCACACAGAGAAGAAAATGTAGTGTTTATCAATTATTAAATTAAATCATAAGGTTAAGTGAAATTTTACCTGTCACATTTTTTGACGCTGACTGATATCGATAAGGATAGTTTGAGGAGTACTAAAGGGATGTGAGTCTTAAATAACAAACGCAGTCAATAGCTATTGCACCGACATTGATGGTGTTGATGAGCACTAAGCGTGATTAATGCTCATCGAAATCGAAAAGAGATTAAACGAAGTGTCTGGAGAAGACCGAGATATAGCCTGACATTTAAAAATCAAACAGATAGTCGCTGATCTTGTCCGCCAACCAGTTCATACCTGGGTGTTCCGCCATACCTGCCGCAGTAAACATACAGTAATCTTCTTGAGTTAAACCGTAAGTGTGTTTAATCACAGATAGTTTTTGTTCGCGGAGTAGATGACGAATTAACGGCTCTGGCATTACGCCCCACGCGTCTTCACGCATGATGGTATCGAGCATGTAATCGAAGCTCGAAAACCCTATGTAGCGACGCGAGAATGGGTCTAGCACTGGGTTGTCTTTCTCGTTGAGGTAAACCATGGTCGCCTGCATTGAGTTACGTAGCACTTCATCAGAGACTCGGCGCATTTGACTTAGTGCGTGTCCTTTCTGGCAAACCGACATCATTCGAATCTTACCCAGCGGGTTGTAGAGGATCCTCGGGTCATCAACACGTTCGTAATCGACACCAAAGGCAAAGTCGACCTGTTGGGTTTCAACAAGGTTGGCCAAATCACCACTCGAAGCCAGAACAATATTGAATGAGGTCGAAGGGTAGCGGTTGTTCAGCTTATGCGATAGGTCTTGCCACATCTCATCGGGAAGTGAGTCGTCACGTGCTATCCAAATCTCGGCGTTAAACTCACCAGAAACATGCAAACAAGTCTGCTTTATGCGAGCAGCCGTGACCAACATGCCTTCGCAATCCTTGTAGATAGCTTTTCCCGCTTCAGACAATTCAACGTGGTTGCCACTGCGAATGAACAGTTCAACATCCAGCTCTTTCTCAAGTGCTTTGATCGACATGCTGAGCTTAGTACGGTTGCATTCGAGCTGGCGTGCAGCCTCTGACACTGAGCCGAGGTCTGCCACGGAACAAAACGCTTGGATTTGAGACAAGTTCATAGATTTTCCGGAATGAGCGAGAATCGTAAGATTTATATGTGAATATTGTGCTGATTCTCTTAGAAATAGTCCATCATTGCATGATAACTCTATGACGAACGGGTCAATTTAGTTTAATCTGAGAGGGTTCCGAACGTACAAGAAGTAAAGATGGAGGCCATGATGGCGAAACAATGGGACGAGTACGCAAAAGACTGGGATAAAGAACCTGCAACGGCTGAATTCGCAAAAGCCGTATTTGACCAGTTGAGCCAGCTCGTTGATCTAGACGGAACCCGTGTCCTTGATTTTGGTTGTGGCACAGGTCTGCTTAGCCAAAAAGTGTCCCCTTTTGCAAAAGAGATTATTGCTTTAGATTTCTCTGAAGCCATGATTGAAGAACTCGACAAAAAAGAGCTACCCAACGTAGAGCCCGTTGTTGATATTCTTTCTCGTGGTTTAGCAGCTCAACACCCTGCATTTCGAAAGCAATTTGATGTCGTAGTCGCTTCGTCTGTGTGTGGCTTTATTCCGAATCTGCAAGATACGGTGAGTTTGATTTACACACTTCTAGAAGAAGATGGACTGTTTGTTCACTGGGATTGGTGTGTAGAGAGCGATGACGAAGCGTCTGGTTTAACACTGAGTCGCTCAGAGAACGTGTTAATGGCGGCAGGCTTCTCAAACGTAGAAGTGTCCGTACCATTCTCGATTGATACCCCTCAGGGTGAGTTAAAAGTGCTAATGGGTGTAGGTCGTAAGCAGTCTTACCATCCGTACTAAATCACGCTAACGTATTGATACTAAATAGATAGAATAAACCCATGCTGTTTTGCAGTGTGGGTTTTCTTTTGGGCGTTACATTAAACGGTCGTTTTCCATAATGGAAATGTTTAATTGATTAAATATCAATAGTGGAAAAGTAATTACTCTATTAAAATAAGACCATATAAATATAAAGGGTTTTATCATGAGCCACCAAACAACGTCATCACCAATGCCTGAACTTCAGCAACGTTTCCACAATATTATTTCGGATGCCAACCTTTCACCTAAGCAGAAGTCGAGCTATTTAGCGCTAGAAGCGGAAGCAAGCCTACCGTATATGCCAATCAGCCAAGAAGCTGAACAAGCACTCAAAGACGGGGTGCTGTGTGACATGTTTGAAGGCCATGCGCCGTTTAAGCCGCGCTACGTCTTGCCAGACTACTCTAAATACTTACATCAAGGCTCAGAGTATTTAGAACTCAGCGCGGCGACCAATTTAGATGAAGCGCTCAACATGTTGACGATCATCTATCACCATGTGCCATCAGTGACCTCTATTCCTGTATACCTTGGTCAACTAGATGATGTGTTAATGCCATTTGTTGGCGATCTGACAGACGAGCAAATCTATCAAAAACTAAAACTGTTCTGGATTATGCTGGACCGCACACTCCCTGATGCGTTCATGCATGTGAATATCGGCCCTGCAGATAACATCATTTGTCGCACTATTTTGCGAGTAGACGCTGAACTTAAGCAGATCGCACCTAACTTAACCTTTATGTACGATCCTGCAGTGACACCTGACGATCTTTTACGTCAAGCGGCGAGCAACATCTGTGAATGCAGTAAACCTCACATCGCCAATTATCCAGCACACGCGAGTACTTACGGTGATAAGCGCTTTGGAATCGTGAGTTGCTATAACTCCCTGCCGCTTGCGGGTGGTTCAAATACCTTGGTTCGTATGAATCTAAAAGAGGTCGCGCTAAAGTCTAAAGGCGGCGCTGATTTTCTACAGCAGGTACTGCCGACATACGCCAACATCATGGTTGAGCTGATGGATGCTCGCAGTCGTTTCCTTCATGAAGAGTCGAATTTCTTTGAAGGCTTCTTAACGAAAGAGGGCTTGATCGAGGAAGCGCGATTCGCGCCTATGTTTGGTATCTACGGCATGGCGGAAGCCGTCAACATCCTGATGGAGAAAGAGGGTGTTGAAGCTAAGTACGGACACGACGAGGCAGCCAACACACTTGGCCACACCATCTCTGAAAAACTTGCAGAGATCGTTGAATCCTCACCAGTTCAGTATGGATTAAATGGCAAAGCACTGTTGCATGCACAAGGCGGTATTAGTCTTGATAAAGATGTAACCCCAGGTGTTCGTATTCCTTACGGAACTGAGCCGGATCCGGTCTCTTACGTACGAGCAACCGCAGGTCATCATAAGTTCTACACATCAGGCATCAGTGACATTCTAACGATTGATGAGACTGTAAAATCGAACCCTGAGGCGATGTTCAACCTATGTAAAGGTGCGATTCAAGCCGGTTATCGTGAGTTTACTGCAAACGTGGCGTCGAATGACTTGGTGCGTGTGACAGGGTACATGATTAAGCTCTCTGATATCGCAAAATATGATGATGAGGGTTCTCGTACCAATACCACTTTCTTGGGCGCAGAGGCGGCAAAAAATACCGGCATTTTGGAGCGTAAACCACGTGTGGCGAGCCTAGAAATGTCGCCAACCTACGAACAATAAATTTTCTGATCTAACGACTCACATGGCTAGGGTTACTAAAAATACAAAGGCAGAAAAACAAGCGAAGGTCAGCCGTGTGCTGACCTTTTCTTGTGTTGACGGGCCGGGAAATCGCTTAGTGTTGTTTCTACAAGGGTGCAACTTTGATTGCATCACTTGTCACAACCCTCACACCATCAATCACTGCAACCATTGTGGTGATTGTGTTCCTGAATGCCCAAGTGAAGCGCTAACTCAAAATAGCGATTCTGGAACGGTTACTTGGCATCCGGAAAAATGTACACATTGTGACAGGTGCATTGATGTGTGCAGTCATAAGTCGAGTCCGAAAATATCATTGATGACCGTTTCCGATGTTCTTGAAATCGCGAGAGAAAATCAGTTCTTTCTGAGTGGGGTTACTATCTCAGGCGGTGAAGCAACAATGCAGTTGCCGTTTATTATCGAACTCTTTAAAGCAATCAAAACGGATCCTCAGCTCTCTCATTTAACCTGTTTTATTGATAGTAATGGTTCACTTTCACCGGAAGGCTGGAATAGAGTTCTACCGTACCTTGATGGCGCAATGATCGACCTAAAATCATGGCAAAATGAAACGCACCAATGGTTAGTTGGACGCGAGAACCACCGCGTACTCTCTTCAATCAACTTCTTAGCGGAACATCAAAAGCTGCATGAAGTTCGCTTGCTGCATATCCCCGGAAAAAGCGACTTAGATACAGAAGTCGAACAGGTAGGGCGTTACCTTAGTTCGTTGCCAGAAAACGTAGTGATTCGACTCAATGCGTTTCAGCATCATGGTGTGATAGGGGAAGCCTTAAACTGGTCAAAATGCACTAAGCAACAAATGAATGAGTTTCATGACCAGTTATTCGCTTACGTCCAGCGACCAATGCTGACACCGCAAGTCTACACCTAAACTCACTTTTGCCCCTACAAAGCCTAATACCAAGTTCATGGCTGATTTGCTTATTATCTTTACTCTCTTTTCTGTATATCTAAACAGTTTATTAAATTTGAAGGTTGTTTGAATATGGAAAGTGGCATGATTTATTGAGTCTTTGGTCTCGTTTTGTCGATGGCTAGCTCTGTAAGTTGTGGTTTCTTAATGGTTTTGTGGCTTTCATACCTTGGATAACACGCATTGTTAAAAAGTGATAACACGCAGGCGCGTTTTAATGTGAGGTTAGAGTACATATATCGATATCTTTTCTTTAATTTTTAACAGCTTATGGTAAGTTGAACGGAAGTTAGGATGCTCGAAGAAGTAACCGTTTATGTGTAGAGAGTTTTGATCAATTATCAAAACCAACTTTTAGCTGAAGAAAAAATTTGCTTATAATACCGTTACATATGTAATTTAGTCCTGAGTTTTTTATAGATGGGAGACGTTGTGTCAAAGAGAGATTTTCTGTTTTATACTGTTGTTATAGTATTCATTGCTACATCGATAGTCGCTTTGCTTGGTTTGGTCAATGTAATTGCCATAGATAAGGATTATTTGGTACCGCTTGTTGGTAGTTTGCTCATTCAAAGTGGTGTAGTGGTGTTTACACTACTTAAGGGTGAAGGAAAAGAACTATTCGAAGATAGAAAACGTCAAGTAAAGGATTTAGAAAAGAAGAACAAAGAACTCCAAGAACAAGTGAAAGAGCTCCAAAACAAAACAATTGGGAGTGATGCCGAACATAATCAAAGCTGTAGTGAATGCGAGACAAATAAAAGTCAGCTTGATGAAAAGTCAGAACAATTAAAAAAGTATGAAGGTTTAACCACCGCCATAGGAGGCTTGTTGTCTGGCGGAACTTCATTTACTCTAGACAGTGTAATGAAAGAGCTTCCTGGACATGATAAAGCCGATATCTTGCGAGTGCTGAATTTCTTGGTAAAAGAGGGCGTAGCAAAAGGAAGTGCGGGGTATTGGAGCCAAAGCACCTAACAAGAGACTATGGCGTCAATAGTTAATTTTTGGCGCTATCCTTATCCTACATAACACCGTCTCTTAACATCGAATTTAAGATCACAACCATCTTTCTCATACAGGCAACTATAGCTACCTTTTTGGGTTTTCCTGCCGCAAGTAATCGTTCATAAGTCGTCTTAAAAACAGGGTTACATTGCATGGCCGACATCATCGCCATGTACATAACGGTTCTAACTTGAGCTCGTCCTCCTTGTATCACCCGTTTTCCTTTAAAGCGTCCACTTTCTCTTGTTATTGGTGCTACACCAATGAGAGAAGAAGCTTGTTTGTTAGTGATAAATTCCAACTCCGGTACATTACTGATTAAGGAGGCAGCAAGGACTTTACCAACGCCTGGCATGCTTTGGAGAATGGTATTTTTGGATTGATACTCAGGGCAGCTATCAATTAGTTTCGTTATCTTTGCTTCGACTTTTTCTATCTGGTTTTTTAGTGCAGTAAGAATGGGAGAAATTGTGGATGCGATATTCTTTGGTAATATTTGTAGTCGATTTCTTTCCATGGTCTGCATGGTGAGTAGTTGGTTACGTCGTGTCACTAAGTCACTCATAAGACGTATATTTTCGCTCTTTAGTTGAGTGAGTTCTGGCTGAACTCGTTCGGCATAATATGCGATAAGAGCGGCGTCTAAGCGGTCGTTCTTAGCGCGCTGACCAATGGCACCAGCGAACTTTTTAATGCGTAGCGGGTTAGCAACAACGTAAGGTAACTTCGCTTTATCGCAGGCAAGTATAAAGGGCATTTCTAATCGGTCTGTCGCTTCGATAACAACGCGTTGAGGTTTGTGTTTCTTAATGGTTTTGATGGCATCATTGATGCCTTTTTCGTTGTTTGGAACGGTGAAGTAAATGTTGAGTGGGCGGATATAGATATCTAATTGTGACTTACCCGTATCAACGCCGACATTAATATTTTGAAGTGTGTTTGTATTCATAATAAGCTAACTCTTGCTTGCAAATGCGGGCTCGAGACCCAGAAGACTATTCGAGTGTGGTGCTTGGAGTTCTATCTAGCGTTCGTACTTGTTATCGGTCTCTCATTAGAGGAGCCATCATTTAATCGAACTACCAGATAGAAGAACTTTAGTTGCAGCTAAAGTCTGGGTCTCAGCTTACCCGATTGGAGTGCTTATTTTCCATACAAGTATTTAAGACTGATTCGCAACGCTCGGCGCTTTTGGTTTCAATTTGTTTGGTGATTAAGGTGCGGTGTTTTAGTAAGGTGGCAGCGTTGCTCACAACTTAATTGGGCGTTATGTTCTTTTCCTCTTGATTGCAGTGAAACTGCCCCCATATAAGTGGCTATATCCATCTAAATATTGGGGTTTATAATGTGGGATAAACGCTTCAAACCAGCCATTGATAGTGGCTTTAAACGCAATGAATTTTCTCGAGATCGCGCAAGGATTATTCATTCGGCTTCATTTCGCCGTTTGCAGGGAAAGACGCAAGTTCTCGGGTTAGGGGAAAGCGACTTTTACCGCACCCGTCTAACTCACTCATTAGAAGTAGCTCAACTTGGTAGCGGTATTGCTGAGTTTCTAAAAACTAAATACCCTGAAAATGAAAATCCAGAAATCTTCGAGCTAATCCCAGAGCAAAATTTAATTGAGTCTATTGGTTTAGCACATGATATCGGTCATCCACCTTTTGGTCATGGTGGTGAAGTTGCATTGAATTATTCTATGCGCAATGACGCTGGTTTTGAAGGGAATGCTCAAACGCTTCGTATTTGTACGAAGCTCGGTGAATATTCTGAAGAAGAAGGGCTAAACCTAACCAGACGTACATTACTAGGTCTAATCAAGTATCCTGCATACCACAATGATGTAGTTAACAGGGAGCTTTATACTGAAAATGGTGGCATCAATTTAGATGGCTTTAAGCCGCCTAAATGTATTTATGACTGCGACAAAGACCAAGTGGATTGGATCTTGCAGCCTTTCACAAATGATCGTGCCAAATTCATGTCATCAGAGCCTAAAGTAGGCAAGCATGCTAAACCTAAATATAAGTCGTTCGATTCGAGTATCATGGAATTAGCTGATGACATCGCCTATGGTGTCCATGATTTGGAAGATGCAATAGCACTTCGGTTGGTTGATCAATCAATGTGGCGTAGAGAGGTTGTTGATAAACTTACCGACCCACTAAATACCTACCCATTGGCCAGCAAGATCGAAGAACTTACCCAATTATTGTTTTCTGGCGAAAACAAGACAAGGAAGCGCGCGGTTGGACAATTGGTAAACTATTTCATTAACAAGACAGAAGTAGTGGTATTAGGCAAATTCACACATAGATTGTTTGATTATCAAGGTGAACTAGATAAAAAGGCTCGTGAAGAACTCGATATTTTCCAAGAGTTTGTTGTAAATAACGTAATTTTCACTCCTGAAGTACAAACACTTGAGTACAAAGGGCAACAAATGATAGTTCAGCTGTTTGATGTAATTTCGAATAACCCTAAGCGATTGCTGCCTAAGAAATATTACGAAATGTATAAAGCTCAGAACGACAACCTAAGAGTTATTAGTGATTATATTGCTGGTACAACTGATGACTACGCAACTCGGTTGTATCATAAGATTTTTACGCCTTCTTCTGGTTCGATCTTTGATCGCCTCTAAACGAACATAACAATCTGTTTAAGAGTGATTCGCAACGCGTGGCATTTTTACTATGCGTTGCGTTTTGTGTTTAAGGTGGTATGCGGCGGCATCGGTATTGCGTCGCTCACATATATGGTCTCCCCCAGTTTTGCAAGCCAGCAGTATGATTAAAAGCGCAGGTTAACTTCCATATATACGGCCTGTTTAACGGCTATTGCCTTGGCCAAGATGAGGAAGTCGAACACGAAGTCCTAATCACCTTATCGACTTTATAAGACAGTGTGAGCATAAGGTTTTCAACGTGTAGGATTTATCCTGTTATTCATCTTACTACGTACTTTGCAAAGGGGTGGTGATTCTCATTAGCTTTGTGTTGGTTGATACTCTTCATTTTTAGTTATAACAGCCCACGCTATACGCATGAGTTTGTTTGCTAAAGCGACAGCGGCTCTGTTTGGTCCTCGTCGCTCTTGGAGTTCAAGCATCCACTTACTGAGATTATCGGATTTAAATTTGGCGCGCCTTAGCGCTGCTCTTGCTCTATGAACGAGTAGGGAGCGGATATACGTGTTGCCTCTTTTGGTTATCCCAAGAAGAATGGCGTTGTCACCGCTGGTATCTTGCTTCGGCACAAGGCCCATTGCGGCGGAGGCATTTCTACCGGTTTTGAACTGTTGTCCGGAGCCAAGCCATACCGCAACGGCTTGGCTAGTGAGTGGCCCAAAGCCTGGAATAGACATGAGTCGCTTTGCGTTTTCGAACTGCTTGGCGGTTTGGTTAAGTTTATCGTCGAACCATTTTACTTGTTCGTCGATGTATAAATATCGCTCGTACTGATGGGATAATAGCTCTCTTAATATACAAGACAGTTGGTTTTCATCGTTCTCGAGTATTTCGGGAATGGCTTTTCTGAAGGCTGTGGCTCCTTTGGGCATGATAATACCGTATTCAGATATGAGGCCACGCACTTGATTAACGACACGAGTTCTTTCAGTGACGAGCAGACGTCTCATTCGAATAAGAGATTGGATGTCTTGTTGCTCGATGGATTTATGAGGCATAGGGTGAGGTCTTTTGTAGAGCGCGACTTCGGCAATGGCTTCGGCGTCGTTATAGTCGTTTTTCTGTTTACGCCTTTGAGTTTTTACATGCTGCGGTGCATAAAGTAGGACTAGATGTCCGAGCTTAGAGAATTCACGAGCCCAGTAATGGGCACCAGAGCATGCATCCATAGCAATGGTACAAGGCTCTTTATTGGCGATGTAGCTAATTAGCTTACTTCGTTGAAGTTTTTTACGAGAAAGGTTCTTTCCTTTATGATTGATTTCAAAAAGAAAGAAGATATTTTTTGCTAAATCGATGCCGATGATTTTATGCATGAGTCATGGTCTTCTCCTTTTACTCCGGACCTGAACACTCCAAGCATGGCTTACGGCCATGTGAAGTGGTAGGGGGAGACCATCTCATCACCTTAATGCGGCTACATGGATTCCCCCGGTTGTCAAACATCCGCTAAACTTATGTTGATGGGTCTTGGACTGCCGCTCTACATTCGGCCTACTTATCGATGATTCGCATACGTCGTGGCCCTGATGACTTTGCGCGACTGCGGCGCCTTATTCGTTAGATGACATCTCGTGTGTCCGCCGCATTAACAGGCTCTCCGCAAGTGGTCTTAACCTATCTCCATCATTAGCGTCTGCAATGACCCGGTGGGTTTAACTCTTTATGCTGCTTAAGGTTCTACTTAAGCAGCATAGTTTTCATATTCAGTTTGATTGTGTAAAAGCGACCATATAATTCGCGCGTTCTTCGCGGCAAGTGCCACTATCGCTCGATTCATTCCTCTGCGCTCTAGAACGCCTCGACACCATTGACTTAGCTTATCTTGCTTGTCGCCAAGGTTGGCAATCACGGTCCTTGCGCCGTGAACCAATAGTGTTCGTAAGTATTTATCGCCGTGTTTGGTTATCCGACCTAAGCGAGGCTTTCCTCCTGTGGAATATTGCTTTGGAACTAAGCCTAACCAAGCAGAGAAGTCGCGACTTTTGTCAAATTGAGAGCCATTACCTATCGAAGCGAGTATCGCTGTTGCGGTTTGTGGCCCAATACCTCGAACCTTCATCACTCGCTGGACATTAGTGCTGACCTTGGCAAAGGAATCGAAGACTTGTTCAGTATCGGCGATACGTTGGTTGAGTCCGCCAAGGTGATGATAAGCATCAGCTATCAATGTTCTTGCAAGGAGTGGCAGTTCATTTTCTGCATCTTCGAGCATTAAGGGAACCTGTTGCATCAATGAAGAACGACCAACAGGAATGATTAATCCGAATTCCGAAAGCAGAGCACGCATGCGATTCATAAGCGCGGTGCGTTCACGAACCCAATGTTCTCTCATTCTATGTACAGATAGGATGGCTTGTTGTTCGGGGGATTTTATGGGCACAAAGCGAGTTGAAGGTCGCTGAACAGCTTCACAAATAGCAACAGCATCATTAAGGTCGTTCTTTCCCTTAGTTCGATAAGGAATTACGTATTTAACAGCCATAATGCGGACGTCATGACCCAGTTTATTGAGTGTTCTGGCCCAATAATGTGCACTACCACACGCTTCAACGCCTATACGCATGAGTGGCATATTTGCTATTGTAGTCAATAGTTTAGAGCGTGTTACTGACTTATGAAGTATGACTTTACCATTTTGGTCTACGGCATGAAGGCTAAAGTGGTTTTTAGCTAGGTCGATACCGCAAAAATAAGAATAATCAGACATGGTGCCTCCGATGCATTTAAGGGCCACATAAGTGTGGCAGATCCTCGGTAGGGGGAATCCATGTCATTCGTTATGACGATTAGGTAAGTTATGAGAATTGAAATTAATCCTCCAAGTTCTTTTTCTAAGCAAGAACTTGATGAGTTTGAAAAAATCGTAGTCGATGCTGGAGAAGTTCAGGCTGCGGGTTTTAGGGAGCTACTGGGTGCTGCACATCGTTTGGTTCTACTGTATGTAGATGATGAGTTGGCAGCGACAGGTGCGATAAAAACACCAAGAGAGACGTACAGAAATCGTGTGTTTCGCAAGGCATCCGTTCCAGAATTGACTAATCAATTTCCTTTCGAGGCTGGCTGGATTTTTGTATCCGAACGTCATCGTCGCAAGGGGTTTTCAACTAAAATACTCCAAGCTATAGCGTCAGAACTTGAAGGTCAGGGTTGCTATGCCACTACTCGAGCGCACAATTTGGGTATGCATGAGATATTTAAGAGAACGAAATTCAAACAATTAGGACAAGACTATAAAAGTACAAATGGCGATTATAACCTTGGTCTATTTGGAGTATCGTCATAACAAAAACATCAAGGTGACGCGTTACACTCGGCGGTTTTGGTATGGAGTTCGCTGCACTTGGCTAGTTCAGTGGGGCGCACCTTATGTTAGGCGTTAAATTGCTCAAGGAATTATCGGGATTCATATGCAGAACAAATACCAGTATATATATGAAAAATTAGTTAAAGTTCTACCTAACAAGCCTTGGATAAAGGCATACTCCAACCTAATGAATGGAGGAAAAGTACCATCGTTGCCAAAGCTTATGAGCAATATGCTTGTCTATGGCTTACACCTATACGAAACAAAAGCGCACTTCCTGAAAGATCATTATGAAAAGGGAATTGTGGCTGAATCAATGTCAACGTGTAATGCTTTTTTGGGTATATATCACTCTTTAGAGAAAGATAATCAAAGTAAACTCCTGAAAAGGTTCCAATCATCATTTTTTCAGCCAAATGATATGCGCGCCATTTACTATGAGTTATTTATGTATTTTTACTTAGTTAGCCAAGAGCACGAGGTTGAAGTAAAAGATGATGATACTAGCGGTGATACTTATGACTACCTAGTCAGAACGAAAGCTGATGAGTACATCCAAGTAGAATGTAAGTCTTTTGCCTACGACAAGGGGCTGTATGTTTCGGGCGAAGATGCGAGTGAGTTATATAGTGCGATATTGAGCCAGTCACATGGCTTAGAATGTAATATTGACAACCAAATCAACGTATATACTATCGAGCTTGAGCGAACAATACCAAAAAATAAGAAAACTAGAGATCTGCTCGTTGCTGAGATAATCAGTCGTTTAAATAATCCTCACGCACCTGCAGATAGTAAAGTAAAGATTCACCATGAAGTGTATAGTGATGTTGCGAATATAGATGAAGTAGATAGCCATTTAGATTTACCGATCCAAAAAAACGGCGTTGAAGTTGGTCGAATAGCTTCTCCACCAAATGACTGTAAAGGTAGGTTTTGTTTAATTATCACCACTAATGTCAAAGCTGCGATACTGCGTGAATTTGAGGGGATCTGCAAAAGATCAGCTAAAGAGCAACTCCCTAATACAAAGCCATCATGCATTTCGGTGGAAATTTCTAATTATGAAGTGTTTAATGCTCTAAAAGACAGCCCTAGATTTGAAAATAAAATAAAGAATATTTTTAAACAGCAGCACTTAACAAGTATCCTCTTGTTTACTAATACTCAAGGAAATATTGCTTCTGATGGTTCTCACTTTTACGTATCACCAATAGTTAAAGAATTCAAAAATACAAGCTCTTATTTTTCTGATGTATCAAGCCTTAAGTTGGAATGATCCGCAATTTAACAAGTTGCTCAAACGGACGTGAAAACAGTTGGCTCACGCTCGTTCCTCGCTAATTTTAGCCAACTGCTTCACGCAGCTTTGCAAAGCGTTATGTGTAATCGAGGAAATATGAAAATTTCATTATTAGCGGATTGTCCTAATGAAGCATCGAACATTGCCAATTGGTATCTACAAGAGTGGGCACATAATGACCCAGCAGCAACATTAGAAAGTGTGACTCAAAAAGTGGCATTAGGTGCCAATAGAAGTGAAATACCAATGGCTTTTGTTGTGCATTTTGGAAGTGAATTAGCGGGCGCTGGTGAAATCAAATATCGAGAATTACCAGAGTACCAGGGATTTCATTATTGGCTTGATGGAGTCTATGTTCCTGTTGAGCATAGAGGAAAAGGTATCTCAACAATGTTGATTGAGTTTGCAAAATCTAAAGCTCTTGAGTTGCAGGTGCCAGCTTTGTATCTACGCTGTGAGGAGCATAACGTTAAGCTATATGAGTCTCATGGTTTTAATGTTGTTTGTTTAGAGCAGAACAAGTTCATTATGGAGCTTCAAGTTAACACATAACAAGAGACTATGGCGTCAATAGTTAATTTTTGGCGCTATCCTTATCCCACATAACACCGTCTCTTAACATCGAATTTAAGATCACAACCATCTTTCTCATACAGGCAACTATAGCTACCTTTTTGGGTTTTCATGCCGCAAGTAATCGTTCATAAGTCGTCCTAAAAACAGGGTTACATTGCATGGCCGACATCATCGCCATGTACATAACAGTTCTAACTTGAGCTCGTCCTCCTTGTATCACCCGTTTTCCTTTAAAGCGTCCACTTTCTCTTGTTATTGGTGCTACACCAATGAGAGAAGAAGCTTGTTTGTTAGTGATAAGGCCCAACTCCGGTACATTACTGATTAAGGAGGCAGCAAGGACTTTACCAACGCCTGGCATGCTTTGGAGAATGGTATTTTTGGATTGATACTCAGGGCAGCTATCAATTAGTTTCGTTATCTTTGCTTCGACTTTTTCTATCTGGTTTTTTAGTGCAGTAAGAATGGGAGAAATTGTGGATGCGATATTCTTTGGTAATATTTGTAGTCGATTTCTTTCCATGGTCTGCATGGTGAGTAGTTGGTTACGTCGTGTCACTAAGTCACTCATAAGGCGTATATTTTCGCTCCTTAGTTGAGTGAGTTCTGGCTGAACTCGTTCGGCATAATATGCGATAAGAGCGGCGTCTAAGCGGTCGTTCTTAGCGCGCTGACCAATGGCACCAGCGAACTTTTTAATGCGTAGCGGGTTAGCAACAACGTAAGGTAACTTCGCTTTATCGCAGGCAAGTATAAAGGGCATTTCTAATCGGCCTGTCGCTTCGATAACAACGCGTTGAGGTTTGTGTTTCTTAATGGTTTTGATGGCATCATTGATGCCTTTTTCGTTGTTTGGAACGGTGAAGTAAATGTCGAGTGGGCGGATATAGATATCTAATTGTGACTTACCCGTATCAACGCCGACATTAATATTTTGAAGTGTGTTTGTATTCATAATAAGCTAACTCTTGCTTGCAAATGCGGGCTCGAGACCCAGAAGACTATTCGAGTGTGGTGCTTGGAGTTCTATCTAGCGTTCGTACTTGTTATCGGTCTCTCATTAGAGGAGCCATCATTTAATCGAACTACCAGATAGAAGAACTTTAGTTGCAGCTAAAGTCTGGGTCTCACCTTACCCGATTGGAGTGCTTATTTTCCATACAAGCATTTAAGGTTTCAAGATACTTTGTCTAATCGATATCGAGCGCGTTAGATCTCGAACTCTAACGCGTTTCTATCCAAAAACCTGTTTCATCAGGAGCAGTACTTACTTTCCAAAAGTCTCGATCTTAGTGGTCTACCGACGTTTAAAGCCGTTTCTCTGGCGTGATGAACTGATCACATAGCCATTTCATTGCTTGATCATTCATGTTTGGACGATTCCATACCAAGCTGTACGCGACTTTTCCATAATCGAAAGGCAGCGGCTTCGCGATGAGCCCTTTGGCTTGTAGGGCTTTCTGCGACCATAGCTTTGAACAGGTAAACAAGTATGGCGTTTGATGGCAAAGCACGGCGGCTGAGCCAAAGTCAGCTACCGAAATAGCGACGTCACGAGGTTTGTGGCACTGCACCAAATTTTGTTCAAAGAAGGGCTGTGAAAGCTCGTTATCGAAGATGCCGATGTGTTTATAGCTGAGGTAGTCTTCGATAGTCAGCGTTGTATTGGCGAGTGGATGATCAGCTCCCATCAAGCATACCATTTCATCTGATAGGATGGTCTTCCATACCAACTCTTTGTTTTCTGTTGGAGGTTGTGAAATATCGTGAGGCAGTAAAATAGCATTCACTTTACCGCTCAAAAGCGAGTCAAAACCGAATTGCTGCTTCGAGTACACCTTTAGCGCTGCGTTAGGAGCTAACTGAGTGGTTATCTGACTGATGGTTGGAGAAAACACTTCAAAGGTACTCTCACGCATCGATAAGGTGAAGCTGCCTTGGTAAGTCTCGGGAACGAAGCTCTTTTGATGCAGAAGGCCATTCATGCTCGATAAAATGGCATGTACGGTTGGTGCGATCTGGTGTGCAAACGGAGTAGGGATGAGCTTGGTACCATCGCGGTAGAAAAGCTCATCATCAATAATCTCTCTAAGCTGAGAGAGTGTCTTACTGACGCTGGATGGCGTTACATACAACTGTTCCGCAGTTTGGGTCACGCTATGAGTATTGAGCATAACGTGAAGAACAGTAAGGTGTTTAAGGCTAACGCGCGATAGGTGGAGATAATCCATCTCTACTCCAGAATCAAAGAATGAGTCTGGATTCTAACGCGCTAGCTTGTGATGAGCACGCGAAAAGTGACCTGCGCAGAAAGCACCGACAATAGAAAGTTCGCCTGCCAAACAGAGCGCTGCACACACTTCAGCCAACGCTTGTGATTTACCGTTGCCGTGAAGCCCTAACAAGTCCAGACACGCTTTTTGGCTTGGCAAACCCGTACCACCGCCTACAGTGCCGAGCATCAAGTTCGGGAGGGTTACGCTAGCGTATAAGCCGCCTTCTTTGTTGAGTTCCATACGAGTCATACCAATAGCCGACTCAGCCACACATGCTGCGTCTTGGCCGCAAGCGATATAGAGCGCAGCCAGGGCATTCGCATAATGGGCATTGATACCAATGGTACCGCTGAGTGCGCCGCCAACAGTGGTCATTTGTCCAAACTGAACCATTTTCTCAGGGGTTGTATGGAGATACTTCTCGACCAACTCCGCAGGAATATTCACTTCTGCCGTCACTTTTTTACCGCGCACGCTGCGCAGCGTCTGTGTATTGGCTTTCTTGTCGCCCGATAGATTGCCATCAAGAAACGCATGGTCAGGTTTCACGGGTGTATGTTCAATGATGTACTCGAACACGGCATTGGTAGCAATCGTCACCATGTTTTGACCAGAAGCGTCGCCTGTCAAAAACTCAAACACAAGGTAAACGTGGTTGCCTTCGATGTTGCAACTGATGTCAGTGAGTTTGCCGTGCGATGTCGTAGATTCTGCAAGCGCTTTAAAGTGATCGTATTGCGTCACGACCCATGCGACGAATTGACCAGCTTGCGCTAAGTTCTCGAAGGCAAAACCAGGAGTGCGAGTTACACCTTCGTTGAGCAGCATCGCGCTTGCACCACCACAAGCAGAAATGAGCTTAGAACCACGGTTATACGAAGCGACGAGCGCAGCTTCTGTGGTCGCCAATGGCACCAAATAATCGCCTTCGGCAAACAGACCGTTTACACGCAGTGGGCCAGAAATACCGACAGGGACTTTAACGGTGCCAATGAAGTGTTCAATGTTCTTTTCGTAGGCAGAAAATTGCGAAAGGGTATGAGCATCAAGCAGTTCAGCTTGGCTTTCTGCATTATCAAGGGCTGTCCAACGGCGAGTAAGGTTTTTCTCAGTCAAGTAAGGGCTTGGAGTCAGCTTTTTACTTGGCTTGTCGAAATGGGGTTGAAGCTTTTGTTCTAATTCTTCTGCGGTGATATCGCCACCTAAGATTGAAACATAGTCGCGACGGTGCAGGTTGAGTTTTGGCATAATTATTATTGGTACAGTTGGAACAGCAAGAGATATTTTGCGCTGATTCTACCGAGTAATGAGGGAGAAACAAGCGTCAGATATAATGAGTTACAGTTTGTGCAGCAATCGACAAAGAAACGCGAGGCTTTGTTCAGAGATTATGAGCAAGCTGTTAATCGCCATATTAGATGTGAATGTCTAACAGGCTTCCAATGGCTTCGTTCTGGCGCTCGATGACAGAAGCGCCCACGCGATTGTAACTGGCGCTTTGTGTGAGTTTTACTAGCGCATCGCTGTGAGAAGGCATTGGTTCACTCACGGTTTCTTTTTGAAGTGGGTCTGCAGTAGGGAGTTGATTAAAGCTGAGATCGCTTTTAGGTGCCATTTCTTGCTCTAACTGAGGTTCATTCTGAGCAAGCTGATTCAGCTCCACAGCCGCTTCTTCCGCCATGTTGGCAGACTGCTGCATGATTGCGTAACCAGAATGTATACCTGAAATGGACATTCATTAACCTCATTAAATTCCTAACTTGAGTTTAGGTTGGCTAAATATTGAACGCAAGGGAAATGTGTGATCTATGAGTAGGTTAATTGTAACTAAGTGGTCGTTAGGGGAAAGATATAGGAAGTTCTGTGCTTGTTGGAATGTACTAAGAAATCCATCCATCAAACTATTGAAGAGATAATAAAAGGGCTGATTTGTGGAGAAGTGTGAGTGAACTGCTATATTGATAAGTTGTCAGGCGTGGTAAGAAGGCAAACGCTTGATAGTAGATCAGTCGGGAAGATAAGGGAGCTGTTTAGCCGATTTTATCTTAACTAAACAGCTCGCTTAGTGCTTTCATTTCTTCGTCCGTAAGCAAAGGTTGTTGCTTATTGTCGACTTTGCTGTCGATTGTCTCGTCTATTTCACCTTGAAGAGCGATAAGTTGTTGATTGCTCAATAGATGAATCTGCTGTTTTAGAGCTTCAAATTGTAGTGCGTTCATGATACGGCCTTACGACATCTGTTACGCTACTGTAAGCATAGTACTCTAGTAGCATAGATCCAGTAAAATGATAGGAAAATCACTAAATATTTTGTGATTCCAATTTATAAGACAACTATAAGTTTATGTGACCAATTTTTGTCCGAGAAATGTCAGGCAAAGTTAGTGCTCGGTCAATCAAAGTCAGAGGATTTTAGTAATGTAAATTTCAATGGTGCCAGCAGTGGCGGGGCTTGGTAGGGTTGGGTTCGTAAGTTGTTGATTTATATGGTATGGCATTGAGATTAAAAAGATAGCTCAAGATGAATGAATTTTGAGCTATCTTTTTGTTTGTTATAGTCTTTGTTTTTGTATGGTTTTTTAGCGTTCTATTGAACTATTTATTGAACGTTACTTTAACCGCAAACTTAGTTGCCAAGGTATGCAATTCAGGCAGCATTCGGTAGATAAGGTGGAGTTGTTGCAACACCATTCGGACAGAACTTTCGTCTTCTTCTCGCCACTCACTCAAACGATTATCCAATTCAGGGTCGTAGCTATTTTTGATTTCACATTGCTCGCTATGGCTATGAAGCTGAGAGTACAGAGCATCTAAGTGCTCGTGAATTACGCGATGTGCATCTAGCACTAGCTTGTGAGTCGCTTCATCATCAATACGCGTTCTGTGCGCGCCTAATGCGGAGATGTAGCTAAGTAGAGCATGATTGAGAGTCAGGAAACGAAAACTCTCATCGACTGAGGTTCGATATTTGCCGGGCTCTACCAACATGCTACTGATTGCCACGGTTAAGTTGGCATCATTGTTGTGCGCGCTACGACGAGCGATACGATAGCTGAGACTGTCTTTCTTACCGATACGATATTGCCCAATGATCTGCGCCAGATAGGACTTGTTGGCGTCTAGCGCATCGGCCATCACTTTATGCAAACGCTTCGACTGCCAATCCGGGAACAGGTAAACCACCGCAAGTACGGCTAACGCACAGCCAATAAATGTATCTGCAAGTCGAGGTAGAACCACGGCATAGCCTTCACCGAGTTGATTGAAGCAGAACAGCACCAATAGCGTGATGAAGCCGGTGGCAAACCCGTAGTTATTAATACGGAAAGCAAAGAACATCACACCGCTGACCACGATAAACACCAGTTGGCTCTCTTGAGATGGGAAGAAAGTTAGAAGTGGGACACCAATCAACAGGCCGGCCACGGTACCAATCACACGCGCAGTAAGCTTTTGACGAGTCGCACTGTAGTTTGGCTGACACACAAAAAGAGTCGTTAGCAGGATCCAGTAACCTCTCTCAATCTCGAAGCCCTGAATGATTCCATAACCCAACGTTAGCGTCACCGCCATACGTATAGCATGACGAAATAGCATTGAATCTTTGTTAAGGTTGGCACGTATTCTATGCCACATAGCCTTTAGAGTGTGAGGGTTGGTGTCATCCAACACATCTTCTTCAAGCTTCTCGGCATCTGGGTTATTGATGTTTGATAGCTGCTTTTCTACCGTCGCTAAGTTGTTAAATAGGAAATCGAGCTGACTAAGCAGTGGTTTCCATTCCGGACGGTTTTGTTGATGAAGGTGGTTTAAAGAAGACATCAACTCATCTAAAGCCAGAACTGACTTATCACTGTGTTGATATTCTTCCCCGACTTTCAGAGAACTCGCGATTTCATGACAGGCTTTTGCTTGTGCCTCTAGTAGATATTTAAAGCGGAACAGTACGTCTGATCGTTCAAAGTGTTTCGCCAGCTCTTGATAGCGATAGTGGGTAGAGCTGACGCGCTCATGAATATCTTGGGCGATGAAATAGGTATTAAGAAAGCGGTCGCTTGGCCCATCAATGTGACCTCGCTTAGAGCGATTCAGCAGCGTGGCTTTACACATATTGAGGGCATTAACTGTGCTTGCGTTGAGTTTCGCTTCAATAATGCGGTGTGGTTGAGGGACTAGGTCAGTCACTGGATAGAATAGCTCTGCCTTCGACTCCATGTAGTTGCCAATCTGGTCAAAAACGGTCGCAAGGTTTTGTTGTACAGGCTGCATTGGCCAAACGATTTGCCAAATCATCGACATAAAGTAGTACCAAGCCGCACCAGTTAACAGTAGCAATGGCTGGAACCACAAATTGGTGCTTTCGTGTGCACCTAGCATGGTGTAAATGGCCACAAGCAGCGAGCCAAAAGCGATACTGGCGTATTTAGGACCAATGGCACCAAGCATGATGAATGCGAATGTCGACATGAACAAGCCAATCGCGAATAACCATGGCGTTTCGAAAAGCAGTTCTATGGAAAAAGCAGCAATGGCAAAACAGATAAAGGTTAATGTGAGTGCTTTGAGCCTTCCAGTAAAGCTATCGTCACTTTCAGCCAATGCGGCGGCAATAACGCCAAGAATGAGAGGGGTGATTAACGTATTTTGTTCGTAGTACCAAGCGGGCACCACAACACCCAATAAGGTGATAAGAATGAGGACGCTGTAATTTATGGTTTTGTTCGCCCAGTAGAGGCGTAAATTATCGGAGAAGTTCACAGTCGCTCGCTATTCAAGCTAAAAACATAATCCTAACAGAAATCAAGCACAAGAATTTGATACTAATTCATAATTAACCCCAGGTGGTCATGAAAACGGCGATAAGAAATGGGATATTATTAATTCTTATTGCAACATGATATAAATTCACTATCTCCCAATTAAGAGCAAGCCCAATGCAGCTAAGCGCAAATAAGACTGCACAGTTTTTTATCCAAAATGAATATCATCAAGTTGAGCTAGATGGCTCACGTTTACTTCTCTCATCTGTTGGTAGCGAGGAGCGTATCCCGTTCACGATATGGAGTGGTAAAGTCGCGATAAAACGCGGTTTGTTTTGGGGATCATTGCAGTTCTTTGCCAATACGCATGAAGGAAAACAACGCAGCTGGTTGGTTCAAGGTTTGCCATGGGATGAGTGTCGCCAGTTTGCTCGCAGCGCGGTGAATGCATATCAACAGTGGCATGATACTCAATGTGAACAACTGGCAGAGCATGTACCTGAATGGGAAGCCGAGCTAACACGTCTTGAGCAACTGCCTGCTTTCTTGCCGCACTCTCAAGTCGATCAATGGGTGAATAAAGTCAATCAAGGCTTAGAGTCGATGGTTATGACCCTTGATGAAGCTGCTCTGCGCATGCCTAAGCGAATCGCGCGCCTTTCTCCATGGTTACTCGATACGGAAGAGCAGCAAGCTGAGCGCAACCGACTATGGCTTGATCGCGAGCGTCAAAACTGGGAAGTGTTATTTGCGCAGTGTGAGTCTTCACCACTTAACCTTTCTCAGCAATATGCGGTGTTGATGAACGACGATCATAACTTGATTCTAGCGGGTGCCGGTTCGGGTAAAACCAGTGTTCTTACTGCTCGTGTTGCTTACCTGCTTCAGAGCCATCAAGCTCAGGCAGAGGAAATGCTATTGCTGGCGTTTGGTCGTGAGGCCGCTGACGAAATGAAACAGCGCCTAGATAGCAAGATTGGTCTCTCAGCTGAAAAAGTGCAGGTGAAGACATTCCACCAGTTAGGACTCAAGATCCTTAACCACGTTGAAAATGAACCCGTGACCATTTCTCCATTGGCACTGGACAGTAATCAACGTCAAGCGTGGTGTATCGACTGGCTGAAAAAGCACTGGATGACTCCGACTAACTTCAAGCGTTGGCAAAAACACCTCGCCAAATGGCCTATTGCTTACCTGAAAGGTGATGAAGAGCTGGGTAGTCACGTTTCCAACCTTAAGCTAATCGGATGGTTAGAGAAGCAATTAGAGCAGTTAAATAGCTCAGGCTTAACCAAAAAAGAGGTTCAGCAACAGCTTATCGATCACCCAGATTATACTCGGTTGAATAGCGAGCTCGCGCTTTGCTGGCCGTGTGTGACCGCTTGGCAGAAGAATCTGAAAGAGCAGAATCAAATCGATTTCTCGATGATGATTAGCCGCGCCACTCAATACGTGGAAAAAGGACGATTTATCTCGCCTTGGAAGTTCATCATGATCGACGAGTACCAAGATATCTCTCCAGACCGCTTGGCTCTAGTAGAAGCACTGTGTAATCAAACCAAAGCGGAACACCAGGCGTCTATTTTTGCGGTGGGTGATGACTGGCAATCTATCTATCAGTTTGCTGGTGCGGATGTCGATCTGACCACAGGGTTTAAAGATCGATTTGAAAGTTCGACGATTCATCATTTAAACACAACTTATCGTTTTAATAACCAATTAGGCGCGGTTGCGAATCGATTTGTGCAAGAGAATCCGATTCAACTGCCGAAAGAGCTCAATAGCTTTAAGCAGCAGAAGCAGAAGGCGGTTTATACAGCACCGAGTAAAGATGTTGAGAAGATCCTCGATCAGCTCAACCGCCAAGTAAAAGGAAATGCGACCAAGTCAGTATTGCTACTAGGGCGCAACCATTATCATAAGCCTGAGTTGTTGGCGGATTGGCAGAAGATTTACACATCATTAGACATGAGTTTTATGACCTGCCACGCAAGTAAAGGTAAAGAAGCTGACTTCGTGATCATTCTTTGTGTAGATGAAGGGCAATTCCCAACGAAGAAGAAACAGCTTCATATTGATGGCGCATTGACAGAGTCTTCAGATAATTTCCCTTATGCTGAAGAGAGAAGACTGTTCTACGTCGCAATGACACGAGCAAAGGAAAAAGTCTGGATTACTCACAGTGGTGATGGTTCTGGCTTTGTACAAGAATTGCATCAATCGGATTATCCGGTTGTCCGTAAAAAATAAACCGTAGCCAAGCCAACATTTTTGGTAAGGAGGCCGAAATGGAACATGGTTCGATCAATTATATTGAGTTTGCAGCAAAAGATTTAGACAAGACCAAAGCGTTCTTTGAATCCGTATTTCAGTGGCAGTTTGAAGATTATGGACCAGAGTACACGGCTTTTACCGCTAAAGGGTTGATGGGTGGTTTTTATCAGTCTGAGTTAGCCTGTGACGCGAGCGCTGGTGGTGCTCTGATGGTGTTTTACAGCCAAGGTTTAGAACAGACTGAGCAAGAAATAGTGGAAGCGGGTGGCATGATTAAGCGAGATATATTTGCCTTTCCGGGCGGCCGACGTTTTCATTTCTGCGAACCAAGTGGGAATGAAATGGCGGTGTGGAGCGATAAGTAAGCTCTACCTGTTTGAGTGCGTTTTCTAGTCGTGCCCAAACATTCGTCGTTACCAAATAAAACAGCCTGCAAGTGCGCAGGCTGTTTTTGTATTTTTGTTGTGAAGCTTAATTAAGTGCGGTCTGCTAAGTACGCTTCGTAATCTGGGATCTCAATCGACACTTCTTCTTCAAGCATTGAAGAGTTAAATAGGAAGTTTGCCGTTGCACGGTTAGTTGCCACTGGGATGTTCCATACACTCGCAATACGCAGTAGTGCTTTCACATCTGGGTCGTGAGGTACAGCATTAAGTGGATCCCAGAAGAAGATCATCATGTCGATCTTACCTTCAGAAATCAGCGCGCCAAGTTGTTGGTCGCCACCCATAGGGCCACTGATCATGCTCTTGATCGCTAAGCCAGTCTCTTTGCTCAGTAGATGTCCTGTTGTACCTGTCGCGTACAGAAAGTGCCCTTGTAGTTTTTCTTTGTGCTCTTTTACCCAACGCAGTAATTCTGGCTTGAAGTTATCATGAGCCACTAAAGCGATGTGCTTATGAGCAGGCATCGTACGTGTTGTTTTTTGCATGAATGTTTCCTAAATTATTGGCTTATATTTTTTGATTTTTTCAATTTCTAATTAGCAATATATCACTAAGGTGTGACACTGAATACCGGACGAAACTCAGAAGGTGACAACGAATCGGCAATCACCTCTTTTTTGAGAGATGAAGGCGTTAATGCTTCAATTTTAGGCACTTGATGAAACTCATAAGGCTGTTTTCGTAGGTAGTGTGTCGCTTGGTTCACGGATAAGCGGCCTTGCTCGACCATCTTATCTGTCGGCGCGAATAGCACCTTGTCACGAAGTAACCCACGGTAAACACCGTGACTCAAGTAACTTGAGACCAATCCAATCTCTTTTTCTTTATTGGCCGCTCTTACTTCACTGATGGCCGCTTCAATTGCGACCGCGCTACCAACGATGTATTTGATATTTGGTAAATCAATCACCTGTTGAACCAGGTTTCTCTGTAGCTCTTTGTCATTATCCGCCCAATAACTTACAGCAATATTAATATCACTGGATTTAATCGCGTCATAAAAGCCGATAGCAACAGGCTTGGTACCACCACTTGCTTGTGGGCCAAGGAGCAAAGCTATGTCTGTTTTTCCTGAGCCTTTCGGGTGCCTTGCTTTGAGAAACTCACCGACTTCATAACCCATTTGCCACCAATCAACCCCCACTGTGCCTTTAAGCACTTTCTCTTTTTGAGTGTCGCTAAGGTTGAGCTCGTTCACGGTGGCGAATACAGGAGTAGAGCCTACCCATTTAGTCAGGCTGTCATAGAAGGCATCAGGAGAGACGGTTCCTAAGATAATGGCATCTGCTCCCCATTGATTACATAACTCAAGTTGCGAAGCCTGTTTACCGATATTTGGGTAACCGCCAGCTTCAAGTACACGTAGCTCAACCTTCTGCTCTTTCGCTTCTGAAATCATGCCGTAATTGACTGACAACCAGTAAGAGTCTTTCAAGTGTGGGTAGATTGCGCACACCTTCTCTTTCTGTTGTGTGACAGAAGAAATCTGGTCTTTGACTACTGCTTTATTGTCCGCTGTGAGGTCGTTTGCGATAGCAGAGTAACTGGCCGCACTCAGTGAGCATGAAACTAGAGTTGAAACTAAACGTTTAGATAGCATGAATTGTCAGTTTATTGGCTTTGGATAAGAAACACTGCAAAATATAGCGTATTCTGCATGGGTAAAGAAGAACGTTTTAAGGTTATGGGTTTATGTTGTTAGCCACAGCAAGTATAGGTAGAAAGCTGCTCGCCTCATTTTTGGTGATGGCCTTATTGGTTGTCGTGTCAGCTCTAATTGGTGTGTCAGGTTTTAGCTTTGTGGCAAAAACAGAACGAAACGTTGTAGATTCCGCACTGCCAGCAATGATTGAAGCGCGTCAGGTCTCGGAATTGAGTAACCGCATTATTGCATCGGTGCAAACTCTGAGTAATGCGCGTAATGAAGAACAACGAAAAGAAGCAGGCTCAGAACTGTTTGAGCTACTTGAATCCTTGCTGCGTCATATCAAAGAGCTGGGCTCTGATAGTTTTGATTCAGAACTACTTAGCAATCTTGAAAACAACGTTCAGAGCGTTATCAATACCTTAGCGGAACTTGGAGTTTCTGTAGAGCGCAAACTTTGGCTGACCAAGGAGCTTGGCTCTCGCGTAGAAGAGATGCGCTTGTTGGCAGAAGAGCTTGAACAACTTACCCGTACTCAAGTATTGAATACCGCAACCATCGCCGTTGCCAACGTAACCCACATCTATGACCTACTAGAAAAGAAGCAGACTGACCGAGCATACAAAGCGCTGGATGCCCTAGTCGAGGTCGATCTGGATCTTTCTGAGCGACTGCACGAACTGCATCTTTTGGCTTTTAAGATGCTCAATCAGATTGAAGAGACGCCGACGGTTACTGATGTCGATCGTATTCACCAAATTCAGACTGAGTTTGAATCGAATCTAAAAATCATGGCTCGTCGCGTCAAAGCGGTAGAAGACCCAACTCGTTCAGAACAGATGTCGCAGCTTCTGGATGAGCTTCGTCGCCGTCAGGTGGTGTTTGAGATTGCACTAGAGAAGTCAGAAAACGCTAAAAAGTCAGAATTCTTAATGCAGAAAACATTGGAATTGTTTTCTCAGCTAAATACCACAGTCAACGTACTAGTGGATGATTCAAACCGCAGTACCAAAGAGGCGGTTGACGAACTGACCACCACCTTGAATTACGCTCAATGGACACTATCGGTTATCTCGTTGATCGGTCTATTCATCGCAGCCTTTATTGTGTGGCGTGTGGTGTACGTTTCCGTCGTGAAAAGGCTTGCAGAGTATTCCGTCGCCTTGATGTCGATAGCTCAAGGTCGCTTGAATATCGATATATCAGTTAAAGGTAACGATGAACTTGCTCACATGGGGCAAGCGATCATCACCGCGCGAAATACCGCTCAAGCGCTGCAAGTGGTGGCTGTTGGTGAGGCCAAAGCCAAGCGTGAGCTAGAAGAACACAAAGAGCACCTTGAAGAGCTGATCACGGAACGCACTTATCAGCTGCAACAAACCAATGAAAAGCTCAACATTGAGGTGGTGAACCACGCCAAAGCACGACGTGCCGCAGAGCAGGCCAGCCGCGCTAAATCGGCGTTTCTTGCCACAATGAGCCACGAGATTCGTACACCAATGAATGGGGTATTAGGTACGGCGAGGCTGTTGAAGGATACAGGACTAAACTCGTTGCAATCTGGCTATGCAGACATCATTAACCGCAGTGGTAAGAACTTACTTGCGATACTCAATGATGTTCTGGATTACTCAAAAATCGAAGCTGGCCACTTAGAGATCCGCGTTGCCTCTTTTAACCTTCATCAAATGGTTGAAGATACCTATCAGTTGATGGAGGGAAGAGCCTCCGAAAAGAACATTGATTTCAGCTTCCATATCGAAAGTGATGTGCAAACTTATTGGCGCGGCGATGTAACACGCCTCAGTCAGATCTTGAATAACTTGGTTGGTAATGCGATTAAGTTTACCGATAGCGGCTCTGTTGATATCTACATCAGCTTGGATATTGAAGATCCAAATCGCGTGATGTTTGAAGTCGCGGACACTGGCGCAGGCATTAAAGCCGACGAGCAGCAATGCTTGTTTGATGCCTTTAGCCAAACAGAGAGTGGTCGTAACAAAAAAGGAGGCACTGGACTGGGCCTCGCGATCAGCAAGAGTATTTTAACCGCGATGAATGGTGATATTGGCGTACACTCAGAAGAGGGCGAGGGTAGTCAGTTCTGGTTCTCGGTTCCGCTCGAGCTGGGTGAAAAAGTAGAAGTTCAAACTCAGACGGTAGAGGCATGTGTTAAAGCCAAAGTACTCTTGATTGAAGATAACCCGGTTAACTGTATTGTCGCAGAGGGTTTCTTGAATAATCTTGGACACCAAGTTGCCATCGCGACGACAGGCGCACAGGCTCGAGAGCTGTTTAAAGAGCAAGACTACGATATTGCGTTGGTGGATATTAATCTGCCTGACTGTGATGGCACAGAGCTTATTCGAGACCTGAAAAGCGATCTTAAGGTGCTCAACAGTCATTCTGACCAACAGCGAACAGAGCCGCCAATGATTGCAGTCTCTGCTCACGTGTTCAATGAAGAAGTGGAAGAGTATTTAGCTTCTGGTTTTGATGGGTTCTTGCCAAAACCGTTGGAGAAAGAGGCGTTGGCAAGGCTGATTAGCGCGCAGCTGACAGGTCGTCGACTGTTACTCCCGCAGCCTGACCCATCCGATCGTATGTGTAGTGCTCAAAAAGGCGAAATTGATTCGGTAAACGAAGTGGATGACACAATCAAAGAACAGCAGGAGGTGGATGTGTTGATCATTGACCCTAAGGTCATCGAGGGTGACTTAGCGATTCTAGGTAAAGAGAAAATGCAGTCGATTGTGGGGCTGTTCGAAGAGAGCTCGCAAGTTATTCTCGATGAGCTAAAAGCGGCGAGTGAGGCGAAGAACTCGCGAGAAGTGAAGTCGCTTGCGCATAAACTGAAAGGCTCAGCTGGTAGCTTGGGTCTAGGTAAGCTGCATCAAGCTTGCTTAGCGATTGAAGCGGCAGCTGAACCTTTGACTGAATATGGCAATACCGCAGAGGCTTTAATTGAAATAGTCGATGCATCGAATCAGGCTCTGAAATCCTACTTTTAGAAACGATGTTCAAGTGACCAATAACAAAAATCCTCTGCATTGGCAGAGGATTTTTAGTTTTAACTCAATCAAGCAACAATGACTCAAACTGCGTCATGAGCTTTAACGGTTTTCAAAGCGATTGTAATCCAGTAGACCAAACTCAATAGGTTGGTTCTGCTGATACCACTGGTGAACACGGTCGCTGAACGGCCAAAAGTCGCTCGAGCTTCTGCGTACCGCAAACTTATCGAGTAAGGCGACATAATCCTCCTCAGTTTCAATGGTTTGAAGCATAGAAACAAGCTGAGGGATTTCAGCTTCATTAAGTTCTAGGAAAGCGGCCGGGTAACTACCCACAACGCCTCTTACCAAAGTCAGGTCATCGTTCTGGTAATCTCGGTTGCTCTCTTCGTTAAATAGGCTTGAGATGTTGGTATGAGAGTTGTTGTGAATCATCGTAAACAGCTGCTCTTCACCGTCCTGAGCCTTGATCATCATCATTACGAGTTGAGGCACATGCTGTAGACCAGCGCCTTTAATCGTGTCGACTTGTTGCAGCAGAGCTTCATGTTTCGGTTCAAACCCCGTATCAACGATCTTGTAACGGTCGTTAAGAATAGGTTTTAGTTTCTCTTCCAACATATCGAACAACTCCGCCTTAGGATTGTCGGTTTTGTAGACGACGCTAGACGGTTGATCGAACGGTGCGATGTTACGCTGCAAGAAGTCACTTAGCTGAGTGTTTTGGTTTTGGTACCAGCTTGAGTGCTCCTCATGACGAACATCTTTAGGTAATAGGGTTAGGAAGTTACTTTCACCCTCTAAACGTAAGAAGTCCATAAACATGCGAGTCATCAGCTGGTGGCCAAAGTTACCGTAGACATCAAAGCCAGCGACCAGCAGGTAATGAATACGCTCTAGTAGAGCATAATCGAGTACCCATGCTGTCTTTGGTTGCGTGCCGACCAAGCCTTGCACAACAGAAGCACTGTCGAAGTGTCTAAACACCGTTAGCGCTGCATTTGGATTGGTACCGCCACCGTCCCAAATCACGTTCATGGTCAGGTTCTCACCGTTTTTGAACCATTTGTTGGTGAACTCAGATTTGCCTTCTAGATAGCGAGCTTGCTGCTTCGAATATTTAACCCAGTTGGTCACAGGTAGCGTGTTACTTTCAAGTTCGCCCGGTAGTTTGAGGTTATCTTTTTGGCTAGCATAGAAATCATTGATCTCAGGAAGATCGGCTTTATCCGGATCGACAAATACCACCCAAAAACGGTCATTAATAACGTTTAACGCCAATTGTCCACGACACACAGGGCCTTTGATGTAAGCCATGATGGTGTTCTGGGCATTGTCGAGCATGAATTTAAAGCGCGAGTTTACAGGCAGGTCTTCAAATGCGGTCATAGGGTTGGCTGCAACATCGACCTCATAGCTTGGCAGCTCTCGAACTATGTATGGGGTATTAACAAACCAAGTTGTCCAGTCTTGTAGGCGCTTCTCGTTAAGAGCAAACGGCATGTGCGTTTTGTCGACAATGGTACCTTGCTCAGGAATGATACGGTAATAGACACGTGGCACCTCAGGGTCATCGTATGGGCGTCGTGTCGTAATACGTTGCACGGGTTGACCTGGTGGAGTTGCAGAGCGAACCAAGGTGAAGAAGCGAGTTGGTCCCTCTAATTCAGAAAAGTAGAGGTGAGAAAGGAATAAGTGCTCGTAGATGTACCGAGCAGACAGCTGACTCTTACGCGCGCTTTTGTTTAAGAAACTCTCATAGGTATCAACCAGCTCCTGCTCATCTTCAGTCAAAGGGATGTGAGCGTTCATGATTGCCCCGTTCTCTAACCAGCTCATCAAGGTCGCGTATTCACCTTTATCTAGGTTTGGCATCCCGTAAGGCATTCCCCATGTTGGGTAATCTCTCTCGTATTGGGCATACTCTTCAATGGTCGGGCACTGCTGATCGCGGTCAATAGCGAAATCAAACCCTTCCAACTGTTTTTGATCGGGAAGTGGGTGGTTCTCTTTTTGAATCAACATACGAGCAACCAAACCAGCATCTAAGTTAGCGGTCGAGTTTTGCATACGCTCGTTCAGCACAGGGTGGAAGTCCGCATCGCGCCACTCTTGAGTGGTCAACGCATCTTCAAACAGGCGAGTGGGTGCTGATGCTGTTAAGCGTGTGCCTTGATAAACCAATGCTTTACTTGCACCTCGGTCAATCCCTTCAACTGAAGACATCTTCAACTGACATGGCGCATCGTAACAGGCGTGACATACCACGCATCGGTTATCGATAATCGGTTTGACTTCATTAATGAAATGTTGTGCTTGTGCAGAAACCACTGGTGCTTGGCGGTCACGAACTTCGGGTTCACCAAACAGCTCATCGAAGTTTAAGCCAGCGTACATTGCACAACCTGAGAAGAGGCTGACCAGTGCGACAACCCATATTCTTTTTAGATTCATAGAGACTTATAGTTTTATCATTTTTCTTAAGTATATCGAAAATGATTGAAAATGCTCATGTTCTAGTAATTTGCTGAATAGCGTTGGCGAGAAAAGCGAGTAGCGTAAAGGGAAGTTTGACGCTACTCGCTAGGTTTGATTAGGTCTCGACAGTATATCTAGAGGTATCTATTAGTTAGAACCAGAAGTATCAATCGATTAGAACCAGAAGTATCTATTGATTAAAAAGAGTAGCTCGCGTTGAAGCGGAAATCGCGGCCTGCACTTGCGTAACCTTGTGCGACAGGGCTACCAATGTACTCCATGTAAGAGGCGTGATCGAAGTAGAACTTATCAAACACGTTTTTTACTGACAGAGTTAATGTTAGCTCTTCACTCGACATTGGAATCCATTGTGCGTAGAGATCGTGAACCCCGTAGCCAGGTTTTTCAGGATGAACACTTGGATCAGCAACGTCGGTTAAGCGCTCTACAAAACGAGCATTCCAACCAAGCTCTAAGCTTTCTGTTGCTGTGTAACCTAAATCAAGAACCCAGGTATCACCAACTGATGTACCAATGTTCATGCTATCGTCTGATAGTGGTTCACCGTTGAGTTCCGGTCGTGACTGACTGTAGCTTAGACGAGTGCGTAGTTGCTCGAACTGATAACTGATGTACGCGTTAATGCCTTTGTTTTTCAAGTCACCAACATTGGTAATGGTGCCGTTATCACCGACAACATCTTCGATTTCGCTATAGAAAAAGGTGGCACCAATGGCGAGATCTTGTGCTTGATAAGCCATACCAAACTCGGTGTTTTGCGCTTTCTCTGGTTTGCGGTTTGGATCGTTTTCTTTGTAATCAATAATAAACAGCTCTTTGATCTGTTGGCCGCGAAACGCTTCCGCGTAGCTTGCAAATACATTGATAGAAGGGCTGAGCTTATAATCTAAACCTGCGTTTGGACTAAAGCCGCTAGAATCAAATTTCTGGTTTTTATTGTCTTCCAGTTCATACCAGTCATAACGAGCACCCGCAGTGAGTGTTAAGTCTTGGGTAATACGCCAGTCGTCTTGAACAAATAAACCATAAACCTTGCCTTTCTCTTTGCTGTTCTGCGCGCCAGAGCCTGTGTCAAAGTCTGCAGTATCATTTTTGTAGTCGATACCATAGATGACAGTATTTTCTGTCCAGTTAGAGGTGTTACTGAATTTCGCACCATAGGTATCAATTGATCCGTCGCTGGTGCCCCATGTCGGATGATTCTTGTGCGCGATGCGATTGCTCGTATTGTAGAGCGTACTCTCAACATTCAGCATATCGCTGCCAGTGTACTTATGAGACGCAGTGATTGTATGGCGGTCGGCCTCTTGGTCTAGCGGGTCGTTTTTGAAGCTTGGTTGAAAGTGTGGTCGATTTAAACGGCGGCCATCGTCTTGGCGGAAGTCGTAGCTCAAGGAGAAGTACTGACTCTCAGCAACTTGACCTGAGAGTTTAAGTAGCGCCACAGTTTGTTCTAAAGCCGTGTAAGGTTGACTATCACCGTTTCCATCTTTGATATTTTGGCCATCAACGTAACCAAATGAGGCAAGTAACCCTAAGCCTTCTGTAACCTCTCCGTACAAGCTCGTAGAAACTTTGTAGCCATCGTTGTTGGTGTAATAGCCACCTTTGACTTGCGCGCCAAAGCTATCGTTTGGATGGAGCAAATCATGTGCGTCTTTGGTCTTAAATTGAATTGCACCACCTAGTGCTCCAGGACCATTAGTCGCGCGACCAGCACCCGCACTGACATCGACCTGTTTGAGCAACTCTGGCTCAATCGAAAGTCGACCTTGGTGATGGAAAAGGCTGCCCGATTGCTCTGCACCATCAACAGAAATATTCAGCATAGTGTCTTCAAGACCACGCACATAGATCTTTTGAGATATGCCTGAAGAGCCACCCACGCTTACTTCAGCATCACCACGGAAAATGTCGTTGAGATCTTGAGCCTGACGTTTGTCCAGGTCGTCTGCGGTGATGGTCACATCGCCAGTATGAATTTGATGACCGGTTACTTCGATTACTTCAGTATCGTCTGAAGAAAAGGCGCTATGAGAAGTGAGAAGCAGAGATAAAGCAATGGGGCTTAATTTAAAAGTGGCTGGTAAATTCACCGAAACCTCCGATGTTAATGAGAATTATTATCGAGTTGGATTTTGGTGTGATTTGAGTATTGAGTAAATCAATTTTACAAATGTTACATATCGACAATTGGTATGCAGAAGAGCCGCTTCACCTTGATAACAAGTACAGGTAGCGGCCCAACTAAATCGGGAGCTCGATACTCATGCGTAAACCTTTGCCTGGAGCGTTGCGAGCGCTCACGGAGCCTTGAACCGCTTCAATGTGACGTTTGGCGAGTGCTAGTCCCACCCCAAATCCTTTTCGAGTGCCAACTTGGTTATGTGCTTTGAAGAAGGGAGTAAACATCTTGTCGTAAAGTTGCGGATCAATACCCGGTCCACTGTCGGTGAGTATGATGAAAACTTTCGATTTTTCACACTTTATATCGATTAAAAGCGGTTCACCATCTGGCGTATAACGAAGACCGTTGCGTAAGATGTTCTCTATCGCATGCCCCAAAGCTCTCTGATTAGAATTGTCGAGCGATAATGTCTCTGGAGAGTTAAGTACTATCTGTTTGTCCGTGAATTCAAATCGAGCATCCTCGACGATTGTTTCAACCAGTTCAATCAGATCGAAAGATTCTTGGCGAAGGTCGGGGTTCTCGTTCTCTAACCAAGCTAAGGTCAAAGTATCTTCAGCCAACTCACGCATGTTTTTGGTTTCGCCTTTGATTCGCTGCATCATGGCGTCAGGCTTGATGTTCTGTTCCATACAATCAATCGCGGTTTCGACACGTGCAATGGGGGTTCTGATCTCATGAGACATGTCTGAGATTAGGTTTCGATTGTGAGTGATGACGTCCGACGTTTTCTCAGCCATCGCGTTGAACGTACGTGCAATCTGGCTAAATTCGTCGTTACCTCGCGTGAGTTTTGTCGGAATGCGCGCAGAATATTTGCCCTTACTGAACTCTTGGGTAGCGCGATGAAACTGTTGCAACGGGCGCATTACGTAACGATACAAATAGATAGTCAATGCGAGAAGCATGGCAAACGGGATGATAAAGCGAAATAGCCAGAATGCGTGGGACATATAGGTTCCAGGACGCATTCTATCAGGAAGAAGAACCAAAAAATGATAGTTAGAAGGGCTGAGCGCGACCTCCATGATTGGGTTGTCAGGAAAGTCTAGATGTATTTTCCACGCAACATTGCGGCCAATTCCGTAGCCCTCCCAGAAGCGCTGATTGAGTTCATTACCTGCGACAACATCAATTCTAGACTGAACCACTGTTACCCAAGTGCTTTCCGTTTCAGAGAGTTGATCAAGCCAGATATCAAGTTCTGAAAACTGCTGATTGGCTAGGAAGTTTTGAGCAGTCTGTCCCCAAGCGAGGATCTCCTGTTGATGGTTCTTCTTGATGTAACTCATTTTCTCATTTGAGAGTATCGCGGCACTGTGCAGCAGAGAGAAGAAGATCACAACCCCACACGACAGCACGATAAACAAACGCCAAAACAGTAATCGACTCATTTTACGATGTAACCCTTGCCATGGACGGTTTGAATGCGGTCGTTGGACATACCAAATGAGAGTAGCTTTTTTCTGACTCTGGAAAGGTGCATATCTAAGCTGCGGTCATATTGGCTAAACTCCCGTTCGAGAACCGCTTGATACAAAAATGGCTTGGTCTGCACCGTACCAGCGTTTTGAACCAATACCCAAAGAAGCTTGAATTGAGTCGGAGTCAATTCAGTCGTTTGTTGTTGGCTATCGATCGTTACACTTGCGGTGTGAGCGAGTCTATCTAGGGTGAGCTCGTGATGCTGAAGACGATGTGATGGCGTGTGGCTAATGGGTTCAGGCTTGGTACGTCTTAAGACAGCCTCTACCCGTAAGCTGATTTCTGTAAAGCTACATGGCTTAGAGATATAGTCATCGGCGCCCGATTTAAAGCCTCGAATACGATGCTCCTCTGCACCATAGGCGGTCAGCATGATTACCGGTGTTTGCGAGTTTTCATGAACAAATTTGAGAATGCTGAAACCATCCACCTTAGGTAAATCAACATCCAGTAATACCAAGTCGAAGTTTTCCAGTCTTAGAAGCTCTAGTGCTTTTTCGCCACAAGCCGTGTTAGACACTTGATAACCACGATTACTCAGCAGATCGGTCAGGTGTTCATTAAGCGTGATGTCGTCCTCAACGACGAGTAGGCGCCCTAACGTCGGAGCTTTTGCTTTAGTGGGGGTAGAAGAGTAATCGAAAGACAACATAAGACACACCAATTATTGATAATGAAAACTATTATCAATAATTGGTGTGATGAATGCAACGAGCATAATGATGCCTTTGTAACCAAATGCATCAAATTGGACGCACTACGAGTTTTCATTTGGGTATCGCTTTAAAATCGCTAGTGTTGTTAGCTTTGATGAGTGTTAATGATTCACCCAGCAGACAGAGAAAGGTATGTTTAACTTCTCGAACTCTTTAATCCAGCGCCACTGATTGTCTTGGAGTTTATCGCCTGGTCCTTTCACTTCTATCCAACGAAAGCCGTTCTCATTGAAGGCAATAAGATCGGGCATGCCAGTTCGATAAATTTTGAGATCTTTAAGTAACACTCTAAACAGATCACAAAGCACGGGCAGGGGAATATGTTCTATCGCTTGCTCTAACAGATCTTTGGAAAAGTAGGCCCATTGAACAAACGGGTTGGCGACACCTTGTTTAGCCTTAAATGTATCCAATAAGATTCTCATGCCTTTGTCGTTGAGGTCATTAAAGGTTTGGTCGATCAACTCTTGTCTCTTGCCGACAAAGTCGTCATGGTAAAGGTCAAGAGGGCGATATTGATATTGGTTGATAAAGGCACCGTCAACTTCCGCAAATATTACCTTCCAAAACGCCAATCCAAACAAACCATTCAGGAAAGTATTCTCACTGAAGTAGCAATGCCAACCTTGTGTTTCCATATGTGCGCGTACGGCCTCTTCAACACGTACTTTACTCAGGTCTAATTCAAGATGTTCATTCTCGCAGGTCGGCTTTTTGGGGCGTGGTACTTTATGACCTTGAAGCCTTTGTACTCTCTGCTCTAGCTTGTACGCCACTTCTAACTCTGCAATGTCAATCGGATGTTGAATTATTTCGGTGACAACGTCACTCATTATCTCAACTTGGTTTAACTTATCATGAATACGCGCTTGTCGTTCACGACTAGGCGGTAGGTGCGATTGAGCAAAATAGTGTAGGGCGAGTTGATACTCTTCTAATCGTTCAAGATCTCTGGCAATTAAGTTGATCAGTTTCGATCGGCGACGAACTAACGCGGTGTGGTCGCTATTGGTTGGTATGCTACTCAGTAGAGTCGTGAGAGATTCCGAGTCTTTGGTCGTGAGCTCATAATATTGATGCTGGATCTTATGCAATGACAGCAGCTCATTCACCTGTTCGCGGCTTTGAAAGAATCGTGTCTCGAGAGAAATTTTCACAGGTTCGAAGGTGTTCAGCCCTAAATCACTTAAGACAAACTGGCTTAGATCTTGGTGAGTATTACCAAAAAAAAGTACGAGCAGTAGATCGATCAGTTCAGGTTGCAGCAGTTCAATACAGACAAACGGAAGTTGCTTAAAATCGTAGAACATCTCGTCTGGCAACTGTTGCAACAAAACATCCTTGCGAGCGGAACGATTTGATACGAGATCAGGGAATACTTGAAACAGCTCAGGCTTCGTTAGTAGATCTCGAGCTAGCTCTGAGCAGGAGATGCTAGGTCGCGTTTCGTTAGCCCCATTGCTTGAACGAATAAAGCCTTGTTCAGAGAGGCGTTCTATCTGCAGAGGAAAATCATCGATTTCTTGATAGTTGAGTTTATCGCTTCGAAACCAATGCCCTTTGCGGCTGAACAATCTGACAAGTGCGCAGCGAGCGGGGAAAGGGAGAGCCATAAAGCGTTGAAGCCATTCTTGCTCATGGGGATGAAGTAGGTCTAGGTACCACTGTTGAGCGTGTTCGATAAGGCGTTGAAAGTTATCGAGGTAATAAGTCGGTGGTAGTACTGGTGTGTTTTCTAGCAAGTCTTTCTCTCATCAATCCGTTATTTGAAAAGGCTTCCTTCTAACTCAACCAGTTGATAGGACGCAGATACAAAAAGAGCCTAACCCTAAGGTTAAGCTCTTTCTTTTCAAATTCAATCTTTTATCAGATTAAGCTTGAGATGCTTTTAGCTCAGCAACTTTTGCTTCAGACATTGGCTTAGTGATGATTGCAAGAACAATACATACTGCCATCATTGCTGCAGAGATAGTGTAAGCAAGGCCGTAGCTGTCGCCGTTAGTCATTGAGTAACCAACAACCGCTGTACCGATTGCACCACCGATACCCCATGCCGTGTATAGCACGCCGTAGTTTGTACCGTAGTTCTTAAGGCCGTAGAACTCTGCAGTTAGAGTTGGGAATACAGCAAGTAGAGTACCGTAACCAACCGCTGCAACCGCTGTACCGATGATTAGCGTGAACTCAGTGTTAAACGTAGCGAATAGAGCCATGTTTGCGCCTTGCAGGATGAATGCAAGTAGAAGAGTACGAACGCCACCGATCTTGTCAGCAAGCATACCAGCAGCAACACGACCGCCTGAGTTGAATACAGCAAGGATAGAAGCAAGGTAAACCGCGTTTGGTAGGTTAGCTTGTGCGCTTGCGATACTTGTGATGTTACCGATGATCATTAGACCAACAGAAGCTGCGAATGCGTACATGATCCATAGAGAGTAGAACTGAGGAGTCTTCAGCATTACTTTCCAAGATAGGTCTTCGCTCTTCTTAACAGCTTTTGGGGCTTGGCCAGCTTTTACTTTTGGTTCAGCTGGTGAGTAACCCGCTGGTGGGTTGTTGATAGTTGCTGCTAGAGGTACTGCAATCGCTAGTACACCAGCACCAAGAATCTTAAAGCTTGTTTGGATGCCCATGCTCTCGATAAGAGCCGCTGTTACTGGAGCAAGGTAAATTGCTGCTAGACCGAAGCCTGCTGCGATTAGACCGTTAACCATACCTTTCTTAGAAGGGTGGAACCACTTCATTGCAGAAGGAGAAAGACAAGCGTAACCGAAGCCGATACCAGCACCTGCTACAACACCAAATGTGATGTTTAGCATCAGTGGAGATGTCGCGAAGCCAGACGCGATCATACCAAGACCAGTTAGTGCAGTACCAAGGATAAGGATCTTACGTGGACCCATGCGGTCTTGCAGGATACCAGCAACTAGAAGACAGATAGAGAATGTGATTGTTGCAGTCGCGTATGGTGCTGATGCTTCAGCTGCAGACCATCCTTCACCTTGCAGGGCTTTGTTAAATACACTCCAAGCATACAGGATGCCAAGACAAAGGTTGATACAGAAGCCTGCTAGCAGGATACGTGTAGCTTTATCAATCTTGCTCATTTTTATTCTCGTTTCTGTCATCCATTGAGTGAAGCACTCAAAAGAAAACGGGTTATTGTGATGGTTTATTCAAAATTAGTTTGCGTTTATCAACAGATAGCGCAAAAGAGCGCGGATTATAACCAATAAAAATGTGATTGGAATCTCTTTTTACCTTTTTATCAAAATAAAACTTGAGTTGTTAAAGAACTGTTTTTTATAGGTGTTGTAGTTGTTGTTAACACCTTTCTTTTTTGTACAAAATGGTCATTCATTCCTCACTATTCATAGCCTTGAGCTAAGCCTTCTCGGTAGCACCCCTACAAAGCGTGCGATCATCACATCATTGCAATTAATTTTAAATTATTTCGATGGTTAATTTTGTGTAACAAAATAAATCAATTTGGCCAATATTCGCCACAAAGCCAGAGGGGACTTAGTTTCTTAAAAACCATAATGTTAAGTTATTGTTAACGGCTAATTTCTATGACTGTCTCGGTTACAATTTGTTCAATTCTTGGGCTTGTTTTGTGCGAAAAAAGTGGGAAAATAGTACGCAAACTGAGATTCCAAATTTGAAAGGATGCGTTTCTAGTCTACATGAGGCGAGTATTATGAAACTATTTTTAATTCTATTGATGTCGATTACGGGTGGTGTTGCAGCTGCTGATCATATTCATTCTTTCTTGTTCGGCTTCTATATTGCGGCTTTGGCTGTAGGTAGTTGCTACTGGCTGGCATTTCGCAGCACGCGTTTCCCACAATTGGCTCTAGTGCTACTGTTGTGTGGCTTCTTCGCAAAAATTGCGGTTACGGTTATCGGTGTTTCTTGGGGTATTTCGAATGATATTATCCAGTCACCGTTTATCTTCTCGTTGTCTTACTTGTTCTTCCTAGTGGTTGTGTCTTACGTATGGTTCTCTTACCGCGATAAGCTAACGCTAAAGAAACGTGAGAAGCAGATTGAAGAGGCTCGCAAGCAAGCGGCATAATTCAAAACAGATTCTAAAAAGCCTTCTTCGGAAGGCTTTTTTACGTCTGGAATAAATGAAAATACCCCCAAGAGATGAGAGTCTGTTGGGGGTATTTGCTTATCCGAGGTATTTGAAGATTAGGCTATTTCTTCATCATCTTTGCAAGATCAGCAAATGGGTTATGCGTCGCATGCTGGTGGTTATCGAGTTCTGCTTTCGCATCCACGCCATAACGTTCATGGTCAGTGTACTTAGAATGTTCGTGATCATGACAGTACAGGCATAACAGTTCCCAATTACTGCCGTCTTCGGGGTTATTGGTATGGTCGTGATCAACGTGGTGGACCGTTAACTCACGCAGGTTTGAATAAACAAACTCTCGTGCGCACTTTCCACAAACCCAAGGGTAGAGTTTCAGTGCTTTTTCACGGTAGCCACTCTCTTTTCGTGCATACGCGGCACTTGAACCATTGTAATCAGACGACATTGCTAAATTCCTAGTTATTGTATTGGCGTGATTTTATCACAGCTATCTTCAAGTCGTTGTTGAGTCACCGCAAATCATCTTTCAATTTTCAACGATGTGTTTCAAGTTCACTGGTGTAGCTCTATGTTCACTGTTGTAACTACTAGTTCATTGGTGTAGCAACCGGCTTCTCTAGATTTGGTGAACTCGGTTATTTCTTTCTGGAATAAGCCATGCTTAACAGTTTGAAAATAAATCGTATTCGGGGGTTTTAACCGAGAGTATGTGACCTAATATCAGTTTGTGAGACCCTATATCAATAAGGAAATACTATGTCAGAACAATACACTCCACCGAAAGTTTGGGTAAACAATACCGACGGCGGAAATAAATGGGCAAACATCAACAGCCCTGAATCTGGCGCGAGATTCGAACGCGAACTGCCAGTTGGCGAACACGCATTTCAGCTTTACTCGCTAGGCACTCCGAACGGTCAAAAAGTTACGATTATGCTTGAAGAGCTATTGGCACAAGGCGTGAAAGAAGCCGAGTACGATGCTTATCTGATCAACATCGGTGAGTCGGATCAATTCTCTTCTGGTTTTGTGGGTGTGAACCCGAACTCTAAGATTCCAGCATTAGTTGATAAGTCTGGCGACGAAGCGGTTAATATTTTTGAGTCGGCTTCGATTCTGATGCATTTAGCAGAGAAATTTGGTCACTTCTTACCAAAAGAGGGTGCTGCGCGTACTCAAGCGATCAACTGGTTGTTCTGGGCACAAGGCTCAGCCCCATTCTTAGGTGGCGGTTTTGGTCACTTCTACGCTTACGCTGACGAAAAGCAAGAGTACCCAATCAACCGCTTTGCGATGGAAGCAAAACGTCAGTTGGATGTACTAGATAAACAGCTAGCAAACAACGAGTTTGTCTCTGGTGACGAACTGACCATTGCTGACATCGCGATTTGGCCATGGTACGGCAATCTAGTGCTTGGCAACCTGTACGATGCGGCAGAGTTCCTACAAGTGGAGTCGTACACTAATGTTGTGCGCTGGGCGAAGCAGCTTGAAACGCGTGAAGGCTTCCAACGCGGTCGTATTATCAATCGTTCATGGGGCGAAGAGTGGGAACAAGTACCAGAGCGTCACTCGGCGGAAGATATCGATAAAGTTTTGAGACTAAAGCCTGAGTAATGCTGGCTTTGTGATCGCAGAGAAGCTTATTGAGGATGAAAGCTTTTGGTGGATTATCTTCGAAAAGTCGAACTATCAAGCGGTAAGCTTCTTTGTTCAGTCACTCAAACTTATGTAAACTACCGCCATCATATTGTTTAAGGATGGTTTTATGTACCACGGTCATGTGTATTTTGCTCTGCGAAACGCTGAACAAGCTGAAGCGCTTCGTCAGAAGATCATTACAGAGCGAAAAGATGTTCTTGAAGTTTTCCCGTTGGTTCAACGTCTTGTAGGCCCACATAAAATGCCTATGTTCGAGATGCATTTTGCTAATAAAGATTCAGGCATTGTTGAATGGCTTGAACAGGAGCGCGGCGATATGTCAGTGCTTATCCACCCTGTGACTGGCGGTGAAGAAACACTGGATCATACGGTTCGTGCTATTTGGCTTGGTCGAGAGCTGGGTGTCTTTGAAGAGACATTATCCAGCTAGTGCGTATGCCAATCTAGCTTGAAAAACACAAAACCCCGATACTCATTGAGCGTCGGGTTTTTCTTTTATGCGTTCATGGTTTGCTTTTGTCTGTTCCGAGTTTGCTAAAGCAATCAAGGTAATACAAATGATTAAGCTAACTACGCCAGCTATTACCCAACAACAAAGACACAGCAACTGAGGCGCCCAATGCAATGAGTATGTTGGTCATATTCAATCCCCAAATCGCAACACAAACCGCGACAGTCACGATTGCCCATAATAAGGTTTCTAGTATCCAAGTGCCCATTTGTTGACTCCTCTATTTCGATATAGATTTAGGATATCAGCGAGAAGGTAACCACTTGGTAACCGGGTTTCGAAAACGAATGCAGTGGTCGTTATTCCTTGCTGTCAGTGAATTGGACGCAAACTGTAAATTTATCTTGATGTTGTTGATGACTAAGCTGCCAACCTTGACTGTGACAGACGCGTTCAACCAGTTCTAGACCAATACCAAAGGATGTATCGCGGGATCCTTTACCTGACATATTAGGATCTGGTGTGGTGTTACTGATTTCAAACCCTTCTTTACCCAGCAACATAGCCACATTACCTTGACCACCATGTTGAAATGCATTGCGGACCAGATTGGTGAGCACCACTTCGACGAGCTCTTTAGGTTGGTAAATTTCGCCACAACTGACGTTTGTTTCTACCTCGACCTGTTTTTGGGAAAGCAAATATCGCTGCCCATCGACGATTTTATCGAGTAAAGCCTCTGTCTCTATTGATTCATATTGAGTGTCTAGATTGTTGTTGCGGCTCATCCATAAAAGAGTGATAACCAGGCTTTGCATACTTTGCACAGAGCGTTGGATGCGCGCCACGGCTCGTTGCGCACTTCCTGGAATTTGTTCAGATAAACGTTCCAACATGTCACCACTGGCTGAGATAGTGGTGATCGGTGTACGCAGTTCATGGCTGGCCGCACGAAGGAAAAACCTTTCTCGGTCGTTCGCACTTCGCTCTCCCTCAACACTGCGAATGAGTTGTTCGGATAGTGTATGGATCTCGTTGTAACGAACGTTCTTTAGTTTACTGACATCTTCAAGGTCGAGAGTCTGTGACCAACTGGAGAGTGCCATAATGGGTTTGGTTAATCGGTAGACCAGCAACCTTATTACCAAGAACACCAATAGAAGGAGTGCGCCAATCACCAAGAAAGCGGAGTTGAACTGGGTGACAGACTCTGGAGGACTCAACTCAAACAGAGTCAGGTAAAGCGCTTCATCGTATTCCGACACGATATATAAGATCTCGGAACTGCCGGGAACAGGGTGCTTCGCGGCATACAGATATTTGCCGTAACCTTGTTCGGAATTAGACGGTAAATACGCCTCATATATTTCATCCGCTTGGAAATCTCGCCAAACAAAGGCTTGTTGGAATTTAAGTGGGATTTGTGAAGGCTCTAAGAACACCTGAAAGGTAGGGTTGTCACTGCGAGGTGCTTCTCCTGTCGTCACGAAGTGTTGCTCAGCTGCTTTTAGTTCATAGAGGAAACCGTATTTAGCACTCTCATTGATCCCGATATGGTAGCTTTGCGAGACCATCAGCGCGTAGGCCCCGGTGAGTAGCAACAATAGCCCAAATAGATAGAGGTAGATGTCTCTTCTGATGCTGACTCGCTTCATGACTCTTCCTTTCGCAATGCTACACCAACGCCGTGAACGGTATGGATAAGTTTGGAGTCAAATGGTGCATCGACCACTTTTCTCAGCTTGAACAGTTGAGCTTTAAAGCTATCAGATGTTGGAAATTCGTCTTCCCATGCTTCCTCTAACTTCGCTCGCGTAACCACGTTGGGGCTAGTTCTAACGAGTGTCACCAACATGCGCCAGCAGACAGGAGAGAGCTTTAATGGTTTGCCGTCGCGAGTTGCTTGGTGTGTATTGAGGTCAACGGAAATGCCGTTAGCAGCAAGGGTAGAAACTCCGCCTTGCGCACGACGTATGAGTGCCATCAAACGTACTTTAAGCTCTTCCATCGCAAAAGGTTTGACGAGATAGTCATCTGACCCTACATCAAACCCTGCGATTTTGTCTTCGAGCGTATCACGCGCAGTAAGCATGAGGATTGGCGTTGTAATGCCTTGGGCTCGTAGCGATTGGCATACATCAAGTCCATCCATTTTCGGCATGTTAATGTCGGTCAGGATCAAATCATAATTGCCATCGAGGGCGAGGTTTAACCCCGCCGCACCGTTATAAGCAAAATCAAACTCGAAGCCATCGAGTTCCATATAGTCGGCGATGGCTTCAGCGAGATCACTGTCATCTTCAATTAAAAGTGCGTGAATGCTCATGGGTCTCCTTTTTTGATTCTCGTTCCCTTCTCCAAGCCCATATTGGCGGTTGTACTAAGAGTTGAAATCGATACGGCCAGTTGGGTGCATTCCATAGTTGGCTCAAGAGCTTAGCATATCCGTGGAAGTATACTTTAAGTGGATTCACAGAGTTGATTCTAGGGAATACACCATATCGCACGGTCTCTTCTTCTCTGGCGAAGGTTCCAAACATGCGATCCCAAATGATCAAAATGCCTGCGTAGTTCTTGTCGAGATACTGCTTATTGGTCGCATGGTGAACCCTATGATGTGATGGTGTATTGAACACCGCTTCGATAGGGCGCGGAAATTTCTTCACCGTTTCAGTATGTAGCAGCGTTTGATACAGCTGAACAAAAGTCTCACACATCAATACCACGAACGGATTGAACCCAAGAAGGATCAACGGCAGGTGGAAGAAGAATGGGAAAAACCAATCTAACGGCCCGAATCGGTACGCAACGGAAATGTTGAAATACGGCGAACTGTGGTGAACAGAGTGTGTACCCCATGCAAACCCATTGCTGTGAAGGAAGCGGTGCTCCCAGTAGTAAGCGAGGTCCGCCAATATCAGACAGCCGATAATTGTCCATCCAGTGATTGGCAGTTGAGTCAGGCTAAAGTTGTCGTACGCGAAGACAAACGCACCGACATATGCGAGACCAACAAAAAACACGGTCACCAACAGGAAAAACAGCGTAACAAAGTTGGTCAGGCTATCTCCTAACATGTTCCAAGATAACTTCTTCTTGAATGCGTAGCGGACGAGTTCAATGATAAACAGAGCTAAAGCAACGAGGACGAAATTGTCGTCCACCCATGTTTCGCTGAATATGATTTGGCCTTCACTGAAGACCTGAGACAGAAATTCCATGACGATTATCCTTATCGGTTCTATTTATAGTAGACATAAAGTTCGCTGGAATCGGGCAATCCATGCTGATTGAGGTAGTGGCGTTCGAGTACAGCCTCTACGTCACGTCGATAATCGATCATCTCCCAAGCGCTGGTTAGCTCCGTATCGTCATGTTTTCCTTTGTTGAGCAATGTGACCGCTTTATTAAGGCTTGAGAAGCGAGCGCTGGGTTTAACATCTGAGCTTGCCTTTTGTCGGAAACCAACCGTAACTTTTGCTTCACTGAAATCACGTGCTATCTCTTGGTAGAGAACGATCACTTCGTCGCTAACCACATTCTCGGAACTGAGATTCTTGTTTTTCCCTAATTCTACTTGTTCATAAAAGCTCGCCCAAACTTGCGGGACGGACTGCAATGTGACGGCTTGGGTAACGCCAATCACGGCACCCGGTTGGGTCATATCGAATCCTGCATCTGAGGAGGAATCTCTGGCTAAGGAAGCTTCAGCTGAAGATGTATCTGTTTTCGAGGCTAATGGTCCAATCTTTGCGATTGCAGGTTGCACTTGCAAGGCTCCCCAAATCGAAGCCGTGATAGCGGTTGTAGTGAGTAACGAAGCGAGCAATTTCATAATTTCTCTCCCTGTAGATGGTAAACCATGGACAAATTGGCCATGGGAATTGGTTAAGCACCAGTGCAAATTTGGGTGCGTTCCTGTGTTGAAACAGAAGATAACCAAGGGGAGGTAATCAAAAGGTAACCAAGGAGAAAAACGTCAATACAGCAATCTGGGACACTTTTTTCAACGTCGAATTGGTAATACTGGCGCCATAATTATTCGTGGGGTCAATAATGAGTCTCAAACAACCCATATCCTTAATCACCATTATCCAATTGAATTTGTGGAAGGTTCTGCTGACTTGGCTGATGGTACTTGTCGAAAACGTCATGCTGATCTTATTGCCACTGTTTATTGGTTTCGCTATCGACGGTGTGCTTGAACAAGATCTTCAACCGCTTTTGATGTTGGCTTTATGTCTCTTCGCGTTAGTGATCGTCAGTGTGGTTCGACGCTTCTACGACACCCGTGTTTATGGAGCTATTCGAGTAAAACTCGCTAATTTAGTTGAGCGCAACCTGCGTGGGTTAGAGCTGTCGGCTAAAGATGCGCGCTTAACCATGTCTCGTGAGCTGGTGGACTTTCTAGAAGAAGATTTACCGTCATTGATGACTGCCGTGGTGCAGTTGATTGCGACTGTGGTGATTTTGGCGACGTTCGATCAAACACTGGCGCTTTCTATGTTGGGGGCAGGTGTCGGCATGCTCATTATCTACGGCCTGTTCCATCGCACTTTCACTCGTTTAAACGGTGAGTTTAACGATCAAATCGAGCAACAAGTCTCGCTGCTTGGCGCTGCGAAGCTTTCAGCGATCAGACGTCACTTCGAACGTTTAAAGCGCTGTGAAGTAAAGCTTTCTGACACCGAAGCCATCGTCTACGGGCTGATCTTTGCGTTGCTGTTTTCAGCAGTGCTCGGAAATCTATGGTTGGTGAGCTACATGGATTCACCAACGCCGGGGCAGGTGTTCTCTATCGTGACCTATTCATTGGAGTTCGTTGAGACTGCGGTTCTGCTACCTATCACCCTACAAACCCTCTCTCGACTTGGCGAAATAAGCCAACGTCTAAATCAGAAAAATAATCGACAGGTTATCAAGGAGAAGCCTTATGAAGTTTAAAAAGTCGCTTTCCATTGTCCTCGGCTGCGTGGCGATACTCGCGGCTTTAATTCTCGTGGACGAGTTAGAACCCGATCCGGTGCTCCCAGAGTCCAAAGAGGTTGTTCTTGCGCCTGTATCCATTATTGAAGTTGAACCGAAATCCTACGAGGCGTCTCTGACCTTGTTGGCTGTGACTCAATCGCGCTGGCCAATACAGTTGAAAGCGTCAAGCAGTGCTCAATTAGCTTGGGTTAATTTGGAAAGGGAACCCGGTACTTTAGTGAAAAAGGGCGATGTGCTAGCCAAATTAGATAATAGCGCTTTGCGTTCCAATGTGGCGATGACACTGAGTCAGGTCAAACAAGCTGAGCTGAATCTTAAGCAGATAGAGCATGAACAAACTGTGGCACTCAAAATGCTCAACCCTAGTAAAAGCTCAGCGTTTGCGCGCAAAGAGCCGCAAGTAGCCGCGGCTAAAGCAGAGTTAACACAAGCAAAACAGGCTTACCAAAGTGCAACAAAACTATTGGAAGAGTCGACCATTGTTGCTCCCTTTGATGCAGTGATTATGAGCCGTCATGTGAGCCCTGGTGAATGGATAGAAGCGGGGCAAGCTACCTTTGACTTAGCAGCTAGTGATTCGATTGATGTTGCTCTTCCTGTGTCGGAATTGCATTGGGCAAGAGTGCAGCAAGCGGTGATTACTGGGCAAGAAGCTTCTCAATCAGAGATTACCGTGGTTGGTCGCTCTGGGCAGCAATGGTCTGCAGAAGTGCGTTACGTGTCTCCAAACGTTGATAGCGTTACTCGCCAAAGACAAGTGGTGCTCTCGGTTCAAAATCCGTATCAGGTGCCTCGTTTGTTCCCTAATCAACAGGTTGAGGTGAAAGTGAATCTAGGTGAGCAGAGCAATGTTAGCTCGCTTCCTATGAGCAGTTTAACGCGTGATGGTTATGTCTGGACGCTAGATAGTCATGACCAACTACAAAAAGAGCGAGTGACCTTGGTAGAAGAGACTCAAGATCAAGTGCACGTGAAGTTTGCTCACCACCAAAACAAAACTCGTTCTGTAGTTAAGTATCCGCTGTCTTCAATGTTAGCAGGTAAGCAAGTTGCGCCGATTCGTGCGGTAGATAGCTTTGAAAGTAACACGGCTATTGCTTCTAAAGCACCTCAACAAGTGGAGGTAACCCCATGAGTTGGTTAACCAAGTGGTTTATTCATAACCCTGTTGCCGCCAACCTGCTCATGATGGCGATTGTGGTGAGCGGAGTGCTCTCATTTGGGCACTTAAGAGTAGAGTCTTTTCCGCAGGTCGCTCCTTCTTCTGTGGTCATCAACGTCGCGTATCCGGGCGGTACAGCGAAGCAGATTGATGAGAGTGTTACGCAGCGAATCGAAGAATCGATAAGTGGGATTGCGGGTATTAAGCAGATCACCAGTCAATCCAGCGCTGGTGAGTCTCAAGTTGTGGTGCGTAAGACCAGTTCGACCGATCTTGATAAGTTGTTGGATGATGTGCGTAACCAAGTGAATGCCATCAACGGTTTTCCAGTTCAGGCTGAAAAACCGCAAGTCGTGCGCAATGAATTTACCAACCTAGCAGCGTTTGTGATTGTGTCTGGACCAAGGTCGGACGCTGAACTTCAGCCTATTGCTAGGCAAGTCGAGCAGGCATTAAAAAAGCATCCACAGATCTCAAAAGTATCGAACTGGGGATCTCGTAGTCCTCAATTGATTATTGAGCCTAAGCCACAAGAGCTAGAGAACTTAGGGATTACCCTAGAAGATCTCGCCGGGATGATTGAGCAGCGCTCATTTGAGTCCCGCACTGGGGAGCTGTTGAGCAGTAAAGGGCGAGTGATCATTCGTGGTGACGGCTACGCCGATGACTTACAGAAGCTTAATGATTTGGTTGTAATCGCCAATGCGAACGGCAAGGTGCGATTGGGCGATATTGCAACGCTTAGCCGAGGCTATGAGCAGAGCGGATCGATCGTGCGTAACAACGGTTCCAACGCGATTGCCTTGCTGATCAGTACCAGTCAAAGCGACAACCTATTAAAGGTAAGCGAAGCCGTACAATCGGTACTCGATGAACAGCGAGCAGTGCTACCTTCAGACATTACGCTCGACACCATGGCGGACATGGCACCCTACATTGAAGATCAGCTATTTCGTCTAGGTGATAATGCTTGGCAGGGCTTGCTGATTGTTATCGTCTTGCTCGGCTTATTTTTGGAGCTTAAGCTTGCATTCTGGGTTGCTGTTGGGATTCCAGTGGCATTAGCCGGAACTTTGGTCGCGATGCAACTTGCCAACTACAGCGTCAATGACATTACCTTGTTTGGTTTTATCTTAGTACTCGGGATCTTAGTGGATGACGCTGTGGTTGTGGGGGAAGCAATACATGAAAAACGCGCGTCAACACCAGCGGGGAAACCTATCGACCCTAAGCTCGCCGCTTGGCAAGGCGTACATTCTGTTTCGATTGCAACGGTGTTTGGTGTGCTGACGACTATAGCAGCGTTCTCACCGATGCTTTGGATTAATAATGAGTTAGCTAAAGTGCTGGCGGGTTTCTCTGCGGTGGTGATCTTTGCTCTGCTTTTCTCATTGGTAGAGAGTAAATTCATATTGCCATCGCATCTGGCGCATATCTCGGCTAAGCCAAAAGAGAACTGGATAAGTCGAATTCAGGGTATGGCTCAGAATGGCTTACAAGCGTTCAACCTCAAAGTGTACAAGCCAATTCTAGAGCATGCGTTGAAGTATAAACTGGCTTCACTGATGGGTTTCGTCGCGATGATCACCTTGGCTTACGGCATGTGGTCGAATGGCGCGATACGCAGCTCACTGTTTCCTGAAATTCCAGGGCGCTACATCACCGCCAAAATCGAATTGGAAGATGGCGCGCCAATTCCATTGCAACAACAGGCTTTGTCTCAAGTTGAGTCTGCGATGGAAAAGGTAGAGAAAAGCCTACTCGAAGACTACCCATTGAGTGAATCACCTGTCGTTAACTTGCTTGCATGGTCGGACGGGTATGGTGAGGTTGAGGTAACGGCGGAGCTTACCACCGAATCACTGACCGTTTTACCGAGCAATTTGCTGATCAACCGTTGGCGAGAAACGACGGGTGTGATTGAAGGCGCTTACTCAACCCAATTTAGCGCAGCCGAAGAGCCTGCTGGTGGAACCTTCATTACGGTGTCCGCTGATGATAGAGCACTGGCTAAGTTGGTGAGCAACCAGCTCGCACAAACGCTGGTGAACTTAAATGGTGTTTCAGATGTGTATGATGATGGGCAAGCTGGATCGCCTCAGGTTCGAATTGTAGTAAACCAATTTGGTGAGCAGTTAGGCCTGACTCAGGAGAAGCTCGCTAAACTTGTGGGGCAGGCTTACGGTGAACGTGAAGTCCATCGCCTACTTGAGAAAGGGCAGGAAACCAAAGTACTACTGCAATATGCTCGAGAGCAGCGTCAGACTCTGTCTCAACTTGAACAAGCCTTGATTCGCTTACCCGATGGAGGCTCGGTATTGCTAGGTGATGTGGCGGCCCTGCAATATGAGCAAGAACCAGAAGTGGTTTATCGCCGTAACCGTGAACAGGTGCTTAACCTATACTGGAAGCAAAACCGAGATATTCAGTCGCCAGAGCAGACGTTGAAGCAGTTAGATGAAGCTATTGCGGCGTTGGAGGTTCAATACCCAGAGGTGACGATAAAAGCTGGTGGCGAGTTTGAAGAGATTGGCGAGGTATCATCTGGCTTCAAAACCGCAATGATTCTGACCCTGCTACTGATCTATATTTTGTTGGCAGTACCTCTTAAATCTTACTGGCAACCCTTTATCATTATGGCGGTGATACCGTTTGGGTTTGCTGGTGCGATCTTCGGTCACTACATTATGGGTTTGCCAATCAGCTTGCTCTCGATGTTCGGTATGATGGCGATGACAGGCATTGTAATTAATGACTCACTGGTATTGATCACGCGCTTCAATAGTGAGTACCGAAGTGGCGTTCCTCTGCAGCAAGCTTTGGTGACGGCAGGAACGAGTCGTTTAAGGGCGATATTCCTAACCACAATTACGACAGTTTGTGGTTTGTTGCCGCTACTAAGTGAAACTGCTGAGCAAGCCCAGTACTTGAAGCCTGCGGCGGTATCCTTGGTGTTTGGTGAATTGTTCGCGACAGCTGTCACTTTGATTCTGATTCCGGTGTTACTGGGGCGGTTTTGCCGCAAAGCACCTAAAGTCGAGCGAACTGAGTTGGTATTGGAGGGGGCTTCATGAAAGTTGAAGCGCAAACAAAGCAATATAACTTAAAGAACCACATACGCCGCAACGGGAAAGATATGAGTCGTAAGGAAGAGAATGAGTTAGACAATTCGACAAGGCAGCCAGCATTTCAGTTAGTGCCGGAGGTAGCTTTGTTGAAGTCGCTTCCTGAGCACTTGCAAAAGCGCTTTACGCAAGCACTAACCATGATGCATGAAGAGTGGGCAGAGCGACGCTCGTGGGAAGAAATCGCGACCGAATCCGCAATCTCGCCTTACCATTTTCATCGCCAGTTTTCTGAGCTGTTCAATGAAACGCCAGGGCAATATCTAGCGCGAATTCGCCTGCAAACGGCGGTAGGGTTACTGCTGAATGATGAACCTTGGAGCACCATGGAAATCGCGCAATATTGCGGCTTTTCATCGTCCCAAGCTTTAGGCAAAGCGCTAAAAAGAGATCTTGGCGTGACGGCAAAACAGATCCGAAAAATGGGCTACGAAGCGACGCCACGAGAGACGGCGGATTTCCTTAAGCAGCTTGCTCACCCAAGTGGCGAGGAGTCAATGGAGAGCGAATTAGCTAAAACGATTCCGACTGAATTGAAGTGGTTTCCAGAGCGAGGTATGAAAGACCTCAAGCTGGATGATCCGGATTGGGACACGGTATTTGAACTGTATGGTAAGAAGTCGACCAAGTTGATGAGCATTACACCGCTGCATCAAATGCGAAAAACATGGGATGAAATCGACTTGTGTGTGGGGAATTGGGATGTCGCTCCTGCGCTCTATGATGTGGTGATTCCTGAAGGGCACTACTTATGTAGCGAGGTCTATTTGGTATCGGATGTCGGTTACAGCGCCGCGTTGGAATCTTTGTTTGACTGCGTTGAGCAGCAAGGGCTAGAGCTAGATCCGGAGCGCCACTTAGTTGAAATGATCTTAGGTATAGATACGACAGGAGTGGAGGGGGTGACCTTTTCTTTCCAGCTACCAGTTTTAGGTCAACACAATCTAACCGCCCAAGATAATGAGTAATAAAAAGGCTCCTCAAATGAGGAGCCTTTGTTCTGCTAACGAGCAGCTTTATAGGAGCTTAATGGAGTGGGGGTTAAGCTTCTGCAGTTACCTTTGAATCGCTCATCTTTTTAAGCGCTGCGTAACCGAAACCAGTTACCGCTGTACCCGCTGCAATCGCCACTAGGTACATAAGTACAGGAGAGATAGCACCTGGAATCAGTAGAACGAATAGACCACCGTGTGGAGCCATCAGTTGTGCGCCAAACAGCATTGATAGAGCACCAGTCAGAGCACCACCTGCCATACATGCTGGGATAACACGCATTGGGTCTTTCGCTGCGAATGGAATAGCACCTTCAGAGATGAAACATAGACCAAGAACGAATGACGCTTTACCTGCTTCACGCTCGCCCGCTTCAAACTTGTCTTTCACTAGGAAAGTCGCAAGGCCCATACCTAGAGCTGGAACCATACCTGCTGCCATGATAGCTGCCATTGGTGCGTAAGTTTGAGAAGCCAGTAGACCAACACCGAATGTGTAAGCTGCTTTGTTTACTGGACCACCAAGGTCGAAACACATCATTGCGCCTAGAATCACACCCAGAAGAATCGCGTTAGACGTACCCATGTTGTTTAGGAAGTCTGTCATCGCGCTCATTACGCCAGAAACAGGGCCACCTACGATGTACACCATCACAAGGCCAGTGAACAAGCTCGCGATAAATGGAATGATAAGAATTGGCTTCAGTGCTTCCATAGATTGTGGAAGTTGAACCTTGTCAGCAATGAATTTCGCTGAGTAACCTGCAATGAAACCTGCCGCGATACCACCTAGGAAGCCAGCGCCTGTTGAGCTAGCCAGCATACCGCCGATTAGACCCGGAGCCAGACCCGGACGGTCAGCAATTGAGAATGCAATGAAGCCAGCAAGAACCGGGATCATCAGTGCGAATGCTGAACCACCACCGATAGTCATCAGTGCTGCAGCTAGCGTACCTTCTTCTTTAAACGCTTCGATACCGAATACGAAAGAGAGTGCGATGATCAAACCACCCGCTACAACAACAGGTAGCATGTGAGATACACCTGTCATTAGGTGCTTGTATACGCCTTTCTTCTCGTCAGCAGGTGCTGCTTGTGAAGAAGAAGCTGTGTGTTGATATGGTTTTGCTTCAGCGAACGCTTTTTCAAACTCTTGAGTTGTCTTTTTAAGCGCAGGACCCGTTGTTGTTTTGTACAGTGGCTTACCATCAAAACGGTCGAGTGGGACGTCGATATCCGCAGCGATGATGACAAGATCCGCCTCTGCAATCTCTTGATCCGTCAGTTGGTTCTTAGCACCTACAGAGCCACGAGTTTCCACCTTGATTTGGTGACCAAGACGCTGGCCTTCGTTCTCTAGTGCTTCAGCCGCCATGAAAGTGTGAGCTACACCCGTCGGACATGCCGTAATCGCAACAATCTTCTTAGCGCCGCTTGCTACTACTTCAGTTGCAGCGGTCGTTACTTGTGAAGCGTCCAACCCAGTTGCGTTTGCTACTGCGCTTTCAAGAAATGCTTTTGCGTCTGCAGTACACTCAGAGATTGGCGCTTGGTAAACCTTCTTGCCAACAAAGCGCTGTGTGTCTACGTCCGTGTTTGCGGCAATAACGACAGCGTCGCTGTTTGCAATCGTTTCTTTTGAAACGGCTTCACTTGGAAGAACGCTTGACTGGCACTCAATATTGGCACTCCAACCTAGCTCTTTTGCGGCTTTCTCAAGCAGACCTGCTGCGATGATGCTGTTTGCAACGCCACTTGGGCATGCGGTGATAATGGTAATATTCATAGTAAACCTTTGTCCTATTTGCTTGACTCAAACTGGTCAGTTGGAGTGGTAAGCGCCTGTAATTGGATATTTTGTAGTACTGAGTCCAGCTCTTTTTGGCTAGTTAAACCCACGCCGACTTGAGACACAGCAAGTGCCGAAAGGGCGGTGGCAAATTTGATTAATTCTGGTTTAGGCATCTGTTGCATGTGACCCCAACATAGGCCAGCGACTAAGGTGTCGCCCGCACCAACTGTGCTCACGACTTGCATACGTGGTGGTTGTGAGTGAATCCACTCACCATTGTTTAGCCACATCACGCCATCTGCTCCCAGAGAAACAACAATGTTCTCAATGCCTTTCTCGCTCAATGCTTGGCCTGCAAGTTGGCATTGGTCACGGCTCGTTAGCTCCGCGTTGAACAGTTGAGACAGCTCTTCGTCGTTCGGCTTGATAAGCCAAGGCTGAGCATTGATACCGGCTTTTAGCGCATCGCGGCTGCTGTCGAATAATACCTTCTTACCTAGGTCGCGTAGGCGTTGTACCCAAGAAGCACAAAGTTCTGGAGATACGCCTTGAGGTAAGCTACCTGCAATTACGAAGTACTCGTGGTCTTCTGCAAGCTCTAGCAGTGTTTTTTCAAATGCGCTGATCGCATCTTGATCAACTGGTACACCTGGGAAGTTAATGTCACTAACTTGGCCGGAGGTTTCCACTAGCTTAACGTTGATGCGCGTTGCGCCGTCGACACGGATGAAGCGGTCGGTTGCACCCATTTCTGCAAACAGTTGGCAAAATGCCTCTTCATTGTTGCGACCCAAGAAACCTGTAACGGTTACTTTTGCGCCCAGCTCAGACAGCACTTTTGCTACGTTTACGCCTTTGCCCGCGGCGTGTAGCGAACCTTGGTTTACCAAGCTCACTGAACCTACGTTTAGCGTATCAACGCTACCTGTCAGGTCTAATGCTGGGTTCAGCGTTACCGTAACGGCTTTGATTTGCTTTAATTCAGTCATTGCTAATCCTTAACCTTCACCAAGGCCAGAAGCGATAGCTTTACCAATTGATTCAATAGCTTGTGCTGCATCGTCACCTTCAGCCGTGAATTGCAGCTGGTGGCCATGTTTCACGCCAAGCGCGATAACTTTCATTAGGCTTTTCGCGTTCACTTCTTTGCCGTCGCCGTCTAGGTTGGATACGCGAATTGCTGCATCGAATTTCTTCGCTTCTGCAACCAGCATTGCGCCAGGGCGAGCGTGTAAGCCGTGTGCGTTTTTGATCTTAAAGATTGCTTGGTTGTCTGAGCCTTCAGCAGCAGTGCTTGGTGCTTCACCTTTTAGTTGAGCAATCACGCCTTCGATGTCTGAATCGATCAGAGCGTTTTGCTTACCTTCAAAAACCAGTTGGCTTAGGTTTGCTAGGATGTTTTGGTGTGCGCTATTACATGCTGCGAATGCGACAAGCGCTTTCACTTGAGTGCCTTCAAACTCACAATCATTGGCTGTTGAAACGAATGACACCGCAGTGCGAGTCACGCCTTTGTCACTACCGATAAGCCACAAACCTTGGCCCAAGTGAGTTGGTGTTTTAGTCACTAGATCAGCAACGAATGCATTATCTGCACAACCTGTGTTTTTCAGTAGGCCACCTGCAACGGCAGACATTTGTACCATGTCGCTTGCTGGGAATTTAAGTTGAACCAAAGAAGCGTCTAGGTCTGATTCAAGCTGAACTTCACCGTGAAGTAGGGCGATGATTTCGTCTTCTGTTTTCGCTTGTTGCAGCTTTTGCTCAACGCCGTCAGCAGAAAGAACTTTGGTTAGCTGCTTTAGAATACCTAAGTGTTCGTCTGATTTTGCTGCAATACCGATTGCTACGTAAACACGGTTGCCATCTGCCCAGTCGATGCCTTCAGGGAAGTGGTGTACTGCAACGCCAGTCTCTTTTACTAAACCACGAGTGTCTGTTGTGCCATGAGGGATAGCGATACCGTTACCAAGGAAAGTTGAGTTTTGGTTCTCACGGTTCAGCATTCCTTCTACGTAACCTTTATCAACCAGACCTTTCTCAGTCAGTTTGCCAGCGATGTTACGAATAGCTTGGAACTTATCTTGCGCAGATTGACCAAGCGAAATGTCAGATTTAGTTAGTTTAAGCATGTTGCCTCTTTAGCTTATTGCTTTGTTTGAGCGTGTCGCTTCATTGTTGCTGTTATCCCGATTCAGGTTCTGCTTATTGAGTGCTGAACACCTTGCTGAATGTTAAGCTGAATCGGTTCAGCAAAAAGAGTAAAAAAATTCAGCAAAGCCCAGTTCTCTTGATAAAACTGATATTGCTGCTCACCGTGCCTCGTTTCCTTTTAAAGATAGTCTTAAAAGATAGTCATCAATCTCAAAGTCGCTAAAAAAAGATGATTGGAGTCACTTTTCGGATTTTGCTGAATCCTTTCAGCTTTCATACTGAATCGATTCAGCATATAATTCAACTATTCCGAGGATCAGAACTTTGGTTATATGATCCTACGCACAAAATACAGGCCCTTGATATGACACTTGATGAAATAGCGAAACTGGCGGGTGTATCTAAAACCACCGCAAGCTATGTGATTAATGGTAAAGCTCAGAAGTACCGCATCAGCGAGAAAACGCAGCAGAAGGTGATGGCCGTGGTGAACGAGCACAACTACCGTCCAGACCACGCAGCATCGTCATTGAGGGCAGGTAACAGCCGTTCATTTGGTTTGATTATTCCAGACCTAGAGAACAGCAGTTATGCACGTTTAGCTAAGTTGATTGAGCAAAACTCTCGCAAAGTGGGTTATCAGATCTTAATTGGCTGTTCGGACGACGACGCTGAAACCGAGCGAAAAGTAGCGGAAGCCCTTGTGAGTCGCCGTATTGATGCTTTGCTTGTCGCAAGCTCGATGCCGGACGCTAACGAGTTCTATCTGCAACTTCAAAAGTCAGGAACGCCAGTTATCGCCATTGACCGTCCGTTAGACGATGAGCACTTTGCCTGTGTGATCAGTGAAGATTTCGAAGCGGCGTTTGAACTGACGCACTCTATTCTTGATGACAATATTCAAAGCATTGGCTTAATTGGTGCCTTACCTGACCTAAACATCTCGCGTGAGCGTCAGTTGGGGTTTGAAGCGGCCAATAAAGCGCATACCCAACAAAACGGGCTGAAAGAGAACAAACTTACGGTTGTCGGTTATGGTGAACACTTCGATAGAGAATCAGGACGCGAAATCTTTGAAGAGTGGATTGTGAAAGGCACGATACCTGATGCGATCGTCACTATGTCCTACACCTTGTTAGAAGGGGTACTGGATGTGATGGTTGAAAAGCCTGAGTTGGTTAATCAAGTTAAGCTAGCGACTTTTGGTGACAACCGTTTGTTGGATTTCCTACCATTTAAAGTCCATTCACTGCCACAACAGTTTGAGGTTATTGCAGACAGCGCATTCGCGTTGGCATTGAACGCTTCAGCAAAACGCTACCAGTCAGGCATTGAACTGGTGCCGCGAAGCCTTGTAAAGCGTAGCTAACCTAGCCAATGCCGTTAGTGTAAGCTCTAATTTCTTATCCAAGCCTCAGCGCCATTAAAGTGCTGAGGCTTTTTTATTGAATCAACAAACCGAATTCGACCAGCGCGACAATACCTAACAATAGGGCCAGTACCTTCCAAAACTGGATTGGGTTTCTATTGAGTAGTGGTTGCTGGGTTTTACGTTTCACTAGTTTAGAGTTTGGTGTGTAGAGATCAGAGATAAAGTCACCGAGCACGGAGTAACGCTCAGTTGGCTGCTCAGCACACGCCTTTTGTAACACCAAGTCAAACCAAGCGGGTAAGTCTGAACGAAGGCGCGTAATAGGCTGATAGTGCCATTGATGATGACGAGATTGAGCCAAAGATCGCGGCGTCATTTCAGGATAAGGGAGTTGTCCTGTCAGCATTTCATAACCAATTACCGCTACCGAGAACAGATCAGAGCGCGTGGTCGCAATATTCTGCTTAATGGTTTCCGGAGCGATGTAGTTGACGGCGCCAAGCGGAACCGCATCTTCTTCAACGGGTAAACCTTCTTCGATGCCGCGAATCAATACTGCGCCAAGGTCGATGAGCTTAATATCGCCATTCGGTAGTAACATGATGTTTTCGGGCTTCAGATCGCGATGAACCATGTCAGCACGTTGAAGTACACGAATGCCCTGAATGATCTTTTCTAGAATCGTGCGCACTTCTGGCAAGCTTGGTTTGGGGTTGTCGTACATCCACTGCCTTAAGGTTACGCCCTCAACCATCTCACACACTTGATAAAGAAACTGCGAACGTTCATCAGTCGGGTAGACCTTCATAATGCGTTTGTTGTTAAGCAGCATGCCTGCCCACTGTTCGTTGTAAAACGCTTTGAGCTGCGCTGGATCGTCGTGATATTGCATTGAAGGTACTTTAATCACGAATTCAGTTTGGGTCTGGGTTTGCATCACACGATATACGTGGCTGCGGGTGCCAGAGTAGAGCACTTCCAACACCTGAAACTGGTCGATCATCTGCCCAAGTTTTAATACCGGAGGAATGACACGCGTCGCGAGCTTTTCATGAAACTCAATCAATGAGGGCTTAGGCAGTTGCGTTACCTCTATCATCAAGCAGCTGACGTTATCCTTACTGTGCATTGCTAGGGCTTTGTTGCAGATCGCCTGAGTTGCCAGTTCAAAGTCATTCTGGTTATTGCTTCCTTCGATCAGGTCTTCTTCATCAACAAACTCATGCACACCATCGGTTGTCAGAATGAAACGGTCCTTTGCCTTAATAGGCAGGGCTTGGTAATCAACGTTCAGTTGGCTATCCATACCGAGAGCGCGCGTGAGGTAGTGGGTATTCACCAAGTTTTTGCGAGTATGATCGCGGGTTAGCTGCTGAATTTTGCCATCACGCAGTAAGTAGATACGGCTGTCACCAACATGGAAGATATGAGCCGTATTAGATTTGATGATCACCGCGCTGAATGTCGAGACCATGGTGTTGTGTGCGAGCTGCTTATCGTCATCCAGTTCAGAGAAGGAGGCGTTGAACAGCCAAGAGTTCAGAGACGTCAGCACCTTCTGGGCCGAGCGTTGAATGCTCCAGCTCTCCGGTGTTGCGTAGTAGTCAGTGATAAACTGCATCACACTGGTGTGACTGGCTTTTTGCCCCTGTTCACTGCAACTCACACCATCGGCAATACATGCCACGCTGCCCTTGAACTCTTGTTCGGCACGGGTTTTAGGGTGCTTAACGATAATCGCATCCTGATTTTCGTTTCTTACTCCTTGATGTGAGTAACCACCATAGTTTAGCTTGAGTTGGTTGCTTGCCTGCGGGTGAATGCCTTGTCCCGTGTCCGGCGCTGCTGTTTGGCTTTGGCTAAATGAGAGAGTCATAACGTCCTTGCTCCTATCTACTCATTGTTTGAAAAGGAAGGGAAAGAACAAAAGCTCCGGTCATAAACAAGAGCTTTTGAACGAAGTAACCGAGTGTCGCATTCCCGGTTACTTCTCCCGATATCATTCAATGAGTGGTTAGCTCGATACGTTAATCAGCGTCACACTACCATCGTCATTTACTTCAGCAATTTGACCATTTGGCTCTTCCATAAACATCAGAGTCAGGAAGCCAAGTACCGCCGTTGCTGCAATCACAAGGAAGAACGTTTGGTAGCTCACAAATGAAAGCACTGTTAGGTAAACTACCGCACCCACGTTACCGTAAGCACCTGTCATACCCGCGATTTGACCCGTCATACGACGCTTAATCAGAGGTACTGTCGCAAATACAGCACCTTCACCTGCTTGTACGAAGAAAGAACACGCCATTGCTGCAACAACCGCTAGCCATACTGGCCATGTGCTGTCGACTTGACCCATTGCGAAGTAACCCACAGCTAGACCTGCAGTTAGGATAAGCAGCGTTGGTTTACGGCCGAATTTATCTGAAATCCAACCACCACCTGGGCGAGACATTAGGTTCATAAAGGCGTAGGCCGAAGCCACCATACCTGCAAGTACCGGCGTTAGTTCGAAGGTTTCAGAGAAGAACAGTGGCAGCATAGAAACAACAGCCAGCTCTGAACCAAATGTCGCGAAGTAAAGAACGTTAAGTACCGCAACCTGCTTAAATTTGTACTGGTGAATCTCTGGCACTTCTTCCTTGAAGACGTTCTTATTCACTTTCCAAACTTGAGATACTTCATACACATATAGTGCAGCTAGTACCGCATACACACCGTATACTGCTGAGTCTGACAGCATGCCGATACCTGATGGAGACAGTTTCCAAGCCAGTAGCGCAAGAGCCGCGTACATAGGGATCTTCATGATGAGTAGAAAGAAAAAGTCACCCTTAGACGTTACTTCCATCGCTGTAATTTGTGCAGGTTTGAAGTAAGTAGAGCCTTTTGGTGTATCCGATACGTTTTTGTAAAAGATAACTGAGAACAGAAGGCTCATTGCACCTGTCACACCTACTGCATAACGCCAGCCATCTTCGCCACCGAATACTAGTGCTAATGTAGGAAGTGTAAATGCCGCAGCTGCTGAGCCAAAGTTACCCCAACCACCGTAGATACCTTCTGCTGTACCTAGCTCGTTATGTGGGAACCACTCAGACACCAAGCGAATACCTACTACGAAACCAGCACCGATGAAGCCGAGTAGGAAACGTGCGATAGCTGCTTGCATGAACGAATCAGCGAGCGCGAACATGAAACACGGAATCGAACAGATTGCGAGTAGAGCAGAGTAGACCAATCTTGGACCATAGCGGTCGGTCAGCATACCGATGGCGACACGCGCCGGAATGGTCAACGCAACGTTTAAGATTAAGAGAGTTTTGATCTCTTCAGTGGTTAAGCCTAAAGAGGTTTTTACCATTTGCAGTAGTGGCGCAAAGTTGAACCAAACTACAAAGGTGATGAAAAAGGCAATCCAGCTAAGGTGTAAGATTTTCATCTTACCTGTAAATGAGAGCAGCGAAAATTTTGAGTTATCCATGTATTAAATCCTTTAAATATGGAAAGTGTCTAGAGTTCTTCTAGCCGTTCACATGCCAACTCCGTAGCGAGCCTAAATACTTAATTATAGGCGGCTAAGGCATGAGTTTGGGTGATTCTGAAATACGACCTAATGCGTGATTAGCTTGCTAACGCTTCGGGTGCCAGTACTTGAATATCGTTACCTTGTCTGCGCACTTCAAAGCGAGTCAGAGCGTGTTCAGGCTCTTCCAAGCAAGCTCCTGTCTCTAGATGGTAATGCTGCTTGTAAAGGGGAGAAGCGACGTACGGCTCTCCACTTAACGAGCCAATAATACCACGTGACATGACATTGGCTTTACCAATTGGGTCGAAATTTGAAAGGCCATAAATCTTGTCACTGCGCTTGCAGTAAAAGATCGCGACTTGATGATCAGCCACTTTGGCACACACACCCGCGTTGGGCGTTAGATCCTCTTGGGAGCAAACAGTGGTCCAGTTTTCCATGACAGTCTCCTTGTCAATTTGTTGAGTCTTAGATTTTGTTCAATTTCCTAAAAATGAAGGTCGTAAAGAAAGAAGGTCGCTAGCAGAGTATTGCGTAGTGAAGGGCCTGCTAACGACCAAACTGGCTACGAGACTTCCGTAATTTCAATCTGTTTAGAGCTATTCAATGCTTGAGTGCGCTCGGCATCGTGGTCAGTGTTGATACTTGGTTTCGGGAAGCGCTGTTCGCGTTCGGTAATGAACGACAGGCTCTTATCCATCTCGTCACTGTTGATGTAGTGTTGGAAGCGTTTCATCTTCACTGGATTCTCGATGGTGGTCTTCCACTCACATTGGTACTTCTCGATGTTGAGCGCGATGTCCGCTTCCAGTTCAGCCGCGACATTGAGCTTGTCTTCAATCACCACTTCTTTGAGGTAGTCCAAGCCGCCCTCTAGGTTCTCCATCCAAACAGAGGTACGTTGTAAGCGGTCAGCAGTACGGGTGTAGAACATCAATACGCGGTCGATGTATTGAATCAGTGTTTTCTCATCGAGGTCGGTTGCGAATAGGTCGGCGTGACGTGGACGCATACCGCCGTTACCACACACGTATAGGTTCCAGCCTTTGTCGGTAGCGATAACGCCAATGTCTTTTGATTGTGCTTCGGCACACTCACGAGTACAGCCAGATACGGCGAATTTGATCTTATGAGGTGAACGTAGGCCCTTGTAGCGGTTCTCGAGTTTGATTGCGAGGCCGACACTGTCGTTAACGCCGTAGCGACACCAAGTGCTGCCGACACAAGACTTCACTGTACGAACCGATTTACCGTAGGCATGGCCGGTTTCAAAGCCTGCATCAATCAGCCTTTTCCAAATAGCGGGTAGTTCGTTTAGCTGTGCCCCGAATAGGTCGACACGCTGACCGCCGGTAATTTTGGTGTAGAGGTTGTACTCTTTCGCCACTTCACCGAGCACAATCAGTCTGTCTGGGGTGATTTCTCCACCTGCGATACGTGGTACGACGGAGTAGGTGCCATCTTTTTGCATGTTACCAAGGTAGATATCGTTGGTGTCTTGTAGCTCGATGTGCTCATCTTCAAGGATGTAGTCGTTCCAGTAAGAGGCGAGAATAGAGCCAATCGCAGGCTTACACACGGTACAACCTAAGCCTTGGCCATGAGACTCCAACAGTTCATCGAAGGTCTTGATCTTGTTGACACGGATAATGTCGGTCAGCTCTTGGCGAGAGTAGGCAAAGTGCTCACAGATATCGTTAGAAACCTCAACACCTAGGTTGCTTAGTTCGCTGTCTAATACTTGTTTGGCAAGAGCAGAACAGCCACCACAACCCGTCGAAGCATTGGTCGACTCTTTCAGTGCTGCCATTGTTGTACAGCCAGCTGAAACCGCTTCTTTGATATCGCCTTTGGTTACGTCGAAACATGAACAGATCACGGCGCTGTCTGGAAGGGCTTCGACACCCATCGCGCTGCCAGAATCATCAGCGAGGTTCGGGAGAATCAGTACCGATGGGTTTTCTGGCAGTGGCATATCGTTTTGCTTGATTTGCAGCAGTGAACCGTAAGCTTCGGCATCACCCACCAACACCGCACCAACGATCTTCTTACCATCAGCTGAGATGATTAGTCGTTTGTAAACCTGTTCGATTTCATCGTTATAAGTGTAAGATTGCGCACCTTCTGTTTGACCGTGTACTTCACCGATACTGGCTACATCCACGCCTAGCAGTTTAAGTTTGGTGCTCATGTCTGCACCGGTGAAGCTGCTTTCATCTTCACCATCAGAAAGGATGTGGCTAGCCGCAACCTTCGCCATAGAGTAGCCCGGAGCCACTAAGCCGAAGATCTTGTTATCCCACAGTGCACACTCACCAATCGCGTAGACATCATCGATGTTGGTTTGGCAGTAATCATCAATCACGATACCGCCACGCTCTCCAATCGCGATATCAGAACTACGAGCCAATGCGTCTTGAGGGCGAATACCGGCAGAGAATACAATCATGTCGGTTTCAAGGTGTGTGCCGTCTGCAAAGTTCATACGGTAGCGAGCGGTTTCACCTGCCACAATCTCAGAGGTCGCTTTCTCGGTGTGAACCTGTACGCCTAAGTCTTCAATCTTACGGCGTAGTAGGGCACCGCCGCCCTCATCGAGTTGAACCGCCATTAAGCGAGGCGCGAACTCGACCACATGCGTCTCTAAGCCAAGGTTTTTCACTGCGTTAGCCGCTTCTAAACCGAGCAGGCCACCGCCGATTACCACGCCCGATTTACTTTGCTTACTCGACAGCTCAATCGCATCTAAGTCTTCAATGGTGCGGTAGACGTGACAGTGTTCTTGGTCGTTACCCGGGATTGGTGGAACGAATGGGAATGAGCCAGTAGCAAGAATCAGTTTGTCGTAGCTTTCACGATGTCCGCTGTCGGTGACTACTGCTTTGTTTTCGGTATCAAGCTCAGTCACCTTGGCATTCACTAAGTACTTAACGCCATTCTCTTGATAGTAAGCTTCGCTGGTGAGGGCTAAGTCGTCTGCTGACTTGCCGTTGAAGTAAGCAGTGAGCTGAACACGGTCGTAGGCAAGACGCGATTCCTCACTAAAGGTGATGACTTCATATTGGTCTGAGTCAGCTTGAATGATGTTGTCGATAAATTTGTGGCCAACCATGCCATTACCAACGACGACAATTTTCTTTTTGCTCATAGTAAATTCCTTTTTTGCTGGCTTCCTAGCGTTTCTAAAAACAGTCCACTCTCAATGGTGGGTAATTTGCTGTTCTTCCAATGAACTTAAAAACTGTGAATTTTGGGTTGTTGGTATTTAGGGCAGCAAGTAGGGTGCCAGATAAAAAAGGGGATCGTAAAAAATAATATTAATTAATATATTCAATGGCTTAACTAAATAACAAACGACTCAATTACCCCTAAAGTGGTAGGTTTGAAAAGTAAGAGATTTATGAAAATGAGCCTTTGTGGTGCAAAATTGATCAACATGGTGCAAATATCTCAATATTTCTTCGGTTGGATTTAATTAACCTCAAGCTTTGTAATTGTATTGATTTTAAGTTGTTGTAATTTAATTAGTTTTTTATTGTCTTGCGTTAGGTTAAATAGTGGTGCGCAAATTGCTTTATTAAAAAAGAGAAATTTTCACTACTGAGAGAGAGCTGAAAATGGCTTTCTGAATACTCTGGTGGAAGAGATAAAAAAGAACATTGCACGAGGGAAGAGTGATGAGTTCAAACAAGGATTGGATCAAATCAACGTGTGCTTACTGTGGCGTAGGTTGTGGCATTGAAGTAAGGCCGACTGCTTCAGGTAAATTGGAAGTGCGTGGCGACAAAGAGCACCCATCGAACTATGGCAAGCTATGTACTAAAGGCGCAGCACTGGGCGATACCGTCACGCCGATAGGCCGCTTAACCCAACCGATGAAAAGAGTCGCAAGCGGACAGCAGCTGTTACCCTGGGGCGAAGCGTCGCAGCTGGTGGCAGACAAGTTCAAACAAGCCATAGAAGAGCACGGCCCAGACTCGGTCGCCTTTTATGTATCAGGCCAACTTCTGACTGAAGATTATTATGTTGCCAACAAACTGATGAAAGGCTTTATTGGTAGCGCCAACATCGACAGTAACTCACGCCTTTGTATGGCTTCGAGTGTGGTAGGGCATAAACGTGCATTCGGCAGCGATACCGTTCCAGTCTGTTATGAAGATCTTGAACAAGCGGAAGTGGTGGTGATCACCGGCTCAAACCTCGCTTGGTGTCATCCTGTTCTCTTTCAACGCCTGCGTGCGGCTAAGCAAGCTAACCCAGCAATGAAAGTGATCGTGATTGACCCGCGCTATACCGACACCTGTGAAATTGCCGACATCCACTTGGCATTAGAATCGGGCTCTGACGTTGCACTGTTTAATGGCTTGTTAGCTTATCTCGATGACCACGATAACCTCGACCAAGACTACATTGATAAGCACACCCAAGGCTTTACCGAAGCGATTCGAGCAGCGACGCGATATCGCTATACCGAAAATGGTTGGGGTGACAAGAGCGTTTCAGAGCTGACAGGATTAACTGAAGTGCAGCTCACGCAGTTCTACTCTCTGTTTGCATCCAACGACAAGGTGCTCACCATCTATTCTCAAGGTGTAAACCAATCTACCCAAGGGTGCGACAAGGTCAACGCGATTCTCAACTGCCATTTGGCGACAGGCAAAATCGGTAAGGCAGGTATGGGGCCATTTTCGGTAACAGGCCAGCCGAACGCCATGGGTGGTCGTGAAGTAGGTGGCTTAGCCAATACCTTAGCGGCGCACTTTGAATTTGGCGATCCGCAATCACACCAAACCGTGAGCGAGTTTTGGCAGACCGACAACTTAGCAACCCATGCGGGTTTAAAGGCCATTGACCTATTCGATGCAATGAACGACGGCAAGATCAAAGCGGTATGGGTCATGGCGACCAACCCTGTGGTGAGCCTGCCTGATAGCGAAAAAATCAAAACCGCATTAGAGAAGTGCCCATTTGTTGTGGTGTCGGACTGCATTGCCGATACAGAAACTACACGCTTGGCTGATGTGGTGTTGCCTGCCCAAGGTTGGAGCGAAAAGTCGGGTACCGTAACCAACTCTGAACGCAGAATTTCGCGCCAGCGCCGAATATTGCCAAGCCCAGGGGAAGCCAAGCCAGACTGGTGGATACTAAAGGAAGTGGCGCAAAAGATGGGATTCCAAGACCAGTTTGATTACCGACACGAAGGTGAGATCTTCAAAGAGTATTGCGAGATGACTGCACTCGGTAATGAAACGGGCAAAGCGCGCGACTTGTGCTTAATTGGATTAACCAAACTCGATGAGAAGGGCTATGGCGAACTCACCCCGCAGCAGTGGCCGGTACTTGAGTACCAACCAGAGATCATCGAGCAACGCATGTTCACCGACGGCGAGTTCTTTACCGAATCGGGCAAAGCGCAGTTTATCGCGGTGGAGCACGACAAACCCATTGCTGATACCAGTGTCGAGTTCCCTCTTATCATGAACACTGGCCGTATCCGCGACCAGTGGCACACGATGAGCCGCACGGGTTTGGCTGCTGGCTTGGGCGAACACACACCAGAGCCGTTTGTTGCCATGCACCCAGACACGGTTGCTGAATTGAACCTTGATGAGTTTGGCTTAGATGCTTTCAACCACGCGACCGTCAATCCAGTGGTGAAAGTACGTAGCGCACAAGGAGAATGTCAAGCGCGTTTAGTGGTCACCAAAGAGATGCGCCGCGAACAAGTGTTTATGCCTATTCACTGGAACGCGCCAACCGCCAAAGACAGCAAGCCGTGCGATCTGATTCTGCCTCATACCGATGCCGCATCTGGTCAGCCGGAATTCAAACATACGCCAGTCATGGTAGAAGCGTGTGGCTATCGCAGTGAAGCTGCCTTGGTGAGTGACAAGGTAATGGATTGCAGCGGGTTTGATTACTGGGTAAGACAAAGAGTGGAGGGCGGCTTTTTGTATCGCATATCTTCATCTAAGAACCCAATGGAGCTGGTGATTCAGCTAGCTAACACCCTTGATGCACTACCAGAACCTGACGCCGATTCGATTAAGTCGCTTCACTACCACGGCAATAAATCATTCAAGAACTATGGCTCTGCCAAGTTGGATCAATTCGGCGTGAAGCAGGCTTTTGTGGTCAACAGCAAGCTCGACCATGACAGTATCGACTGGCTGGTGGCGTGCTTAACTCGTGAAGCTGATGAAGAATTTGAAGCAGAGTTCTTGAGTACGTTAGCCAAATAGTCGATGCGATGAATGATCTCTAGCACGTAATATTGGCCTGATAAATCAATGATTAGTGAGCTTTTACAACGGAAAATATTGATTATTAACTTACTAATGAGTTGAAAAGTAGAGGAATCTTCTATTTGTAGTGATCTTGTGAACAACCTTTGTTAAATCTTAGGCAGTTAGATATCTAATGATTGCATTCTTTAATGAGCGGTGATATTCAATGCGCTGAACCAATTAAAGAATCAGACTTATCCTAAACTGATATTGATTGGATACTGAGAAGCGCTGTTGAACCATGACAGCGCTTTTTTTGTTGTTGTCTTGCTGCTTGTAAGCGCAGTTACGATAGGTAGAGTTCATGAGTCAGTTAAAGGCTTTATTCCATAAATACACCCACTTGATGTCTGATCAATCAAAAGGGGTGGCAGCATCGATACTTTGTTCAATGCTGTTTGCTTGCATTCCTGCCTATGTACAAATCCAACCGGATATGGGGCCAAGTTTAATTTCAGGTGGCGAGAGTCATTGGCTGGCTACGCAGCGTATTATTTGGAGTACGATGCTGTTCTTTATCTTGCTGTTCTTCACCAAGCGACTGCCGCTGTTGTGGAATGCATTGAAGCAGTGGCGTAAGTGGCCAAAATACATAACTTCAGCTGTGCTTGTCGCGCCGCAGTATTGGATATTCGTCTGGGCTCCGGCCAATGGAGAAACCCTCAACCTAGCGCTAGGCTATTTCACCATGCCTATCGTGATGGTGCTGATTGGTTGCTTCTATTACAAAGACAGCCTCACAAAGCTACAAAAAGTGGCGTGTTACTTCGCTTTGGCAGGGACTATTTATACCTATGTGTTGGCATCGGGCCTGTCTTGGGTGGTACTGGTAGTTGCGCTCGGCTATCCGGTCTACTTTATGTTTCGTAAAACCAACCCAATGCCGACTGATATCGGTTTGACCGTAGACCACATTATGATGCTCCCTTTGGCTATCTTTGGAATGTTCTATCTCTACCCAGCCGATTATTTTATGAACCTGCCAGCCACGTCATACTTGTATTACCTTGGCCTAGCGGTAGTATCGGTTACACCAATGCTTCTCTACCTATTCGCCTACTCAAAGTTACCAGTGTCTCTGTTCGGTTTAATGGGTTACGTAGAGCCAACCTTCATTTTTATTGTCGGGCTACTCATTGGCGACAACATTGCGTTGCACGAAGTACCAACCTACCTGTTAATCTCGTTCGCCTTAATCGCCCTAGTGATGGATGGCTACAAACGAATGAAAGCCAGCAGACTCGCCAAACAAGAGCGTTCTTAACCAGCTAGCTCTTAACAACGGAGCTGAAACCCTTCTACACATTAACGCCGACGATCCTGTCGGCGTTTTTCTTTTTAAGTATCAAATACTGATTCGTAAACCACTATTTTACCAACTGGTATCTAGCCTAAATGCCTAGGTTGTGGCGAGCAAACAAGCCAAAAGTATGATAAGTAACCGGTATATTTATAATTTTTCTGTATTTTTATGAAACCATATGAAATATTTCTGATTTTCGTCACATTAGGGACAGGGAGAAGTAGGTAAGGTTCTGTTATTAAAGAGGTTAGTTAGACAGAGCTTGAACTGTTTCAAGGACAAAAATACAGAATTATTCTGTTTAAAAGAGCTGTTAAGTGTATAGAGGAAATATGAGAGATTATGTTGTACTAGTCGGCAATGACATTAATAACATTGTCGCTGGAAAATCTTGGGAAGATTTGCTCAATGAACTTACAAGTCATTTGTCGATCTCAGTAGATTTTCCTCAAGATAAGCCCTTTCCTTTGGCTTATGAAGAAATTTATTTCAAAGGTTTAGATACTAGCGGCTCATTTGACGAACGCGCAGTCAAAAAATTTGTTGCTACCCATGTTAGTGATATCGAATATAGCAGCATCCATGAACGTTTGATGACATTAGGTTGTGAGAATATCCTCACGACTAACTACGACTTGTCCCTTGAATCTACAGAGTCCTCAAACACTAAGTCGCTCAAGAATAGTGGTTTCATAAAAGAATCGCTATATAGTATGTTTCGCTACCACGAAGTTGGGCATAAGAAAGTTTGGCATATTCATGGTTCTGCCAATGCTTATCAATCTATAACATTAGGCTATGAGCACTATAGCGGATACCTACAGCATATGCGTAGCTATGTTGTAACGGGAACTAAAGACACATACAAGCGTCGGTCTTTCCCTCCTTTAACTAAACGGTTCAAAGACGATAAAGTTGAGCACTTATCGTGGGTAGATATGTTCTTTACTAAAGACGTTCACATTCTTGGGTTATCTTTGGATTTTAATGAGACTGATCTATGGTGGTTGCTCACTTTCAGGCAGAAATCTAAGCACACTAAGCGGTTACTGATATTTAACCAAATTTATTATTATATCCCCAAAACCTATGTTGAGAGCTCGAAAAGTAAATTAGACTTGCTCCAAAGTGTTGGTGTTCAAATCGTAGAAATAGATGATAGTCAATTAGATAAACTTGGTTACTACAACTGTGTTATTGACCAGATCTCTGAAAAATACACTCAACAAGCTGTTCATGGTTGATTCATAACGCGTGGCATTTTAAATATGTATTGGTTTGAGTAATTAACGTTTTATGCGGCGGTTCCGGAATTACGTTGCTCACCCCTTAACAGAGTGTTATGCCACCCGCTCTAAATCAGCTTGTGATCGATAGTGGATAATGAAATTAAGTAATAATTCACGAATTGAACAACTTTATTTACATCGATACTGAAAGTTAGCGCTATTTATGTTCTTTTCAAAATAATCAACTTCGAGTCAAATTTATTAAGGTTTCCAATGCCTGACACTGCTAAATACCAACACTTGAATGTGTTCTTAGTTCATGAAGATCATAAATCTTCATCATTTCATAAGCTATTGAAAGCTAATGCTGACTATGAAACTTATGAGCTAAAACCTTCGCTAGAGATATCAGGAGTTTTGTACGTCAAGACTCCGAAAGCTAAGCCACCTAGCTGGGCTAAGTTTGCTGAGTCTTTAACAACAATATCTATTGATGAGCTACAAAATAGGTCTAGCTCTGCAGTTTTAATGATCAGAGCAAGTGAAGCAACGATGGCAATCACTTTTGGTTATGGTAGACATTTATTAGACATGGGATGCTTTGTTACAGATTTTGGTATTAAAACCGCTCTTAATACACTAAATCACGACACGCTCCGCAGTATTGATGTCGTTACACTTGACGAGCAAGGCGTTCAGAAGAAATCCCAAGCCTCACGTTCGACTAGTGTCGATGTGTTTGGCATTGATATTTCCAAGGATTTACTAAGAGGTGTTACAGGGGCGCCTAAAGTTAATGTTGGACTATTTAATATATCAGGGAGTGGAACCACATTTTCTTTTGGCAAAGAAATTGAAATCAAAGATATGCCTTCTTTGGTAAATAAAATTTATACTTATTACAAAAGCTCAGACTACAAAGACTCATTTGCTTGGGTGGACAACATTAGGCGCTTAGAAGAGAAAAAAGATATTGAGCCTTTGAACCAAAAGTTGATTGATGAGCTTAAGAAACCTTGTCCAAATGTAGTAATTTCGATACCTGAAATGTTGGACTGGGACTTAATTAGTGGTTTTAGCTTTACTCGGTGTAAAGCAAATGTTAAGCCAACCATTGAGAGTGGAAATTATTTCGAAAATTTAGATACTGTAAACCTGTCAATCGACTCTCTAAAAAGAGACCGATTATTTGTCTTTGACTCGAAAGAAGAAGATACAGAATATAAAGTTTATGATTGTGTTTATTTTGAAATCAAAGATTCGAAGAAAACATATATATTATTTTCTGGTGTATGGTACGAAATCGCGGATAGTTTTGTAGATTCAATTGATAAGACTCTTGCAAATATTAAAACAACATCTCTTGATTTTCCCAAAGTTTATACTTGGGAAGAAACCCCTACAAAAGGCAAGAACAAAGGTAAGGTTGTTGAAAAAATTGAGACAGAGGGTGACTACAATGAACGGGCTGCAAGTGAAAAAGGGTATTTTGTGTTAGATAAGAAGTTGGTTAAAAGTGGAAGAACTACTACCTCGATTGAGCTATGTGACTTACTCACAGAAGACAGCCAATTTATTCATGTAAAACACCGAAAAGGCGGCTCCGCAGGTTTAAGTCATTTATTTGCACAAGGCAATGTTGCAGCAGAAATAATGTTAGGGGACCGTGAGTTCAGGAAAGCTGCTCGTTCTGTTATCCGGAATAAAGTCTCTCCAAAAGTTGTTGAGACAGTACCTTTGGAAAAATTAGAAAGTTCAGGTGTTGAAGTTGTATTTTTAATCCTAGGTGAAGACTCTAGTGGTTTGAAAGAAAACTTGCCATTCTTTAGTAAAGTCAATCTTACGAAAACTTTTGAAAATCTATCTCAGAAAGGTTTTAAAGTTACTGTCGCCGGAGTAGATAAAGAGGCAAAGCCAACCTCGTAACTGCATAATAAATGCTTGAAAATCGATTCGCAATGCGTGGCACTTTTACTACCCGTCGAATTTGATGATCAAGATCGTATACATTGGCATTAGTATTGCGTTGCTCTCACCTTAACAGGCCGTTAGTTGGCAGGAGGTCATATGGAAATTAATACTGACTTTGAGAAGATGAACTTTCATGATGTATCTATCGAAGATGTTTACAGAACGAAATCCAAGATTGTCATCGTTCTTAGCGGTATTTTTATTAGCAAAGAGCACCCAAGTACAAATTGAAGCATTCTAATTGTTCAAAATGGGGTGATGACTCTATACAACCTATCCAATGAAAAAAGTATTACTTGGTTAAATAATGGTGCAGTAGTCAGCCACAAAACACCAGAGTACCCGATTGATGAAATCATGAACGCGAAGTTTGATGGAAGCATATTTCACTTTAATTGCTTTAAGGAAACGATGCCTTGGCATGAGTGGTTTATTCAGGCAACAAGTTTAAATTTGGTCGCTTTCGGTGTTGTAGAGGTAACCAGCAAACAAATTTTTCAAAAGTAATTAGCAACGCGTGGCATTTTTACTATGCGTTGGTTTTAGCGTTTAAGGCGGCTATGTGGCGGCTTTTTTATAGTGCTGCTCACCCCTGAACAGGGCACTAGCTTTTACGAATTTTAATCGACCACTGGTCATAATTAAGGAAACAAAAATATGAAAATTAGGACACTAAGTGCAATTGGAGTAGCGGTAATACTTACAGGGTGTTCAAGTGCACCTATTACTCTAAATTACGCGCCTAGTAGTACAATGAGTGTGGAGGGAGAGGTTAAAGTAGGTGATTTCAAATACTTGCCAGGAGAAAATAACAAGAACATAAAACCTAATCAAATTAGAAATACCGCAATGGGTTCAATTTTATTAGAAAAAAACGTTGATGAGTACTTTGAAACGGCACTTTTTACTGAATCTAGATTTGTTGGTCTCGATGTCAAAGAGTCCGAAAATCAACTTACAGGAGAGATCATTGAATTTTTAATTGATGATCTTGGTTATAGCATTGATTGGACTCTAGAAGTCAATTACGTTTTGAAAAAATCTGATGGCAGTGATTGTTATAATAAAATACACACAATAGCAAAAAATACGGCAAAATTTGCGAACCCTTTTGGTACGCTGAATGAAGTTATGAAACTTAATATTGAAGAAGCTCTTAAGGATGAAGAATTTGTTGGTTGTATAGCTAAAAAAAGCTAACAAGGCGCTCGAGTAGGGAAATACAGTTGGTTTGCGCTTCGCGCGGTTTAGCCAACTGTATTTTTCCCTCATAGATTGGTGTTGTGTGAATAAGGAGAGGAGTACGAAGTATGATGGAATCGAATGTTTTTGAACGCACTAACAACGGAGAACAAGAAGTAAGCTCTCGACTGTATAATTTCACTATTGGAGCTGTGCTGTGCTGGGGTTTTTGGATTAATTGGTTAATGGTTGGGAACATTCCGGTTGAGTCAATTACAGCTATTAATCCTTGGGTCTTTTTCATCGCCTATTTTGCGAGCTGCTTCTTTGGAGTCTACTTATTCAGTAAATCTTCGAACCCATTGGTTAGTTTTGTTGGCTACAACTTTGTAGTTGTCCCTTTTGGATTAATCATCAACTTGGTTGTATCACACTATGACCCATCTTTGGTTCTAAGTGCCATTAAGGTTACAGGTCTAGTGACTGGCATGATGATGCTACTGGGAACAATTTTCCCTGCATTTTTTCAAAGAATCGTTGGTGCATTAACTATTGCGTTAGTAGTTGTACTAGTGGTCGAGCTCTTTCAAATATTTGTACTTGGAATCCATCAAGAATGGATAGACTGGGCTGTTGTTATCCTTTTCTGTGGTTACATTGGTTATGACTGGGGACGAGCAAATCAAATTCCCAAAACAATAGACAATGCAGTAGATAGCGCAGCAGCGCTATACATGGATATCATTAACCTGTTCTTGAGAATACTTAGAATTATGGGACGCAAATAATAGAAGTCAGATAGCAAGTATTAAAGTTGATTCTCAACACTTGGCATCTTCGGGGGCATAGAGCTTGAGTGCGCTGGTATTCACCCTGAGCTAGATGCATAACAAACTGATTGAGGTTGATTCATAAAGCGTGGCATTTTTAATGTGTGTCCTGTTTAGAGGTTAAGGTCGCATGGGAATATAAGTGTTACGTTGCTCATTACTTAACGGGCCTCTAACTCATGGAAGGTTTTCAATGAAGAGAGTTTTATTAGGTTTACTACTTTTGGTGTTGAGTGTTTATACAAATGCGCAGGAATTGGAAAGTACAGGCATAAAATTTGAACTGCCGGATGGATATGTTCTATTAAGCAAGAATGAAATAGAGCGGAACTGGCGCTTTGTGAATGGGATCATGAAGGCCTATGGTAATAAAGATTCAAATTCGGCAATATCTATGAAGTTGGAAAGTATTGATCTTTCTAATTTCAAGCTTGAAGAGGTACGAGAGGCATATCAGGAATATTATGATTCTATGATGCCATATATCGACTGGAAAGAAAGTTCGGTTAAAGACATTAACGGAGTGCAATGGGTATACCTGGAGCTTCTTTTCAATTACGAAAATACAAATGTACTCAACGCATTTTTGATCCGTCCATACGAGAAATCCGTCGCAGTCATTAACTTCAATTCGACTAGTGAAACGACGGTTCCAAATGCAGATGATTTCACTAAGTTTATGAGCTCTGTAAGACAATGAGTTAACAAGTGTTTGAGCTATAACTATTCGGTTCGGTGGTTCGTTTACACACCCTCCATCATGACAACTCATGGAAGATACAATGAATTCAAAAGAAGTCGTCCTAGCTTTCTGGGATGCGATGAAAACTAATGATTTTGCCAAAGCCAGCGAATGGCTTAGTCCTGATTTTGAGGGTTTTTGGCCGCAATCAGGTGAACTTACAGTTGGTCGAGCAAACTTCACAGCGATTAATTCCTATTATCCTGCAAATGGTGTTTGGGAATTTGAAATTCATTCGCTGGTCTGTGATGGAACAACGGTTGTAACGGATGTTTCAATAACAGATAGTGTACAAAAAGCTCGTGCCATTACCTTTCATACCGTTGAAAATGGTTTAATCGTGAAGCAAAAGGAATTCTGGCCTGACCCTATGGAAGCGCAGGAGTGGCGAGCCAAGTGGGTAAAAGTCGTCTCTGAATAAGATATACGCCTCGCAACTTGTGAATGATTCATGTTAGCGTCGGCGCCACTGATTATTTTTGTTCTCGGTACATTTAATCCATCAGCTATAAGTGAGCCTCGGAAGGCTCAATCTATCTAGTTTATAAGCATAAAGGACACATTTAATGAGACTAAAATACGAGACGATAATCCCAGTGATAATGGGTTTACTATCGTTTCCCATTTTTTATGTAAGGGCTGCAACAAACGCGTTAGACGACAGTGACTTTGTCGGACTAACAGCGTTCAAATTTCCTTTTTATACCGCCTACTTGTGCCTTATGGTTCTTCTGTTGGTTGCTAGCGTTTATGGGTTCTACTCGAAAGTTAGTTTTAAACGAGAAGTCCCTTTAATTTACCTTTCATCAATAGCCATTTTAGTCTCTTGCAGCATAGCCATGTTGCTTGGACAGTTACCATGTCTATACGAAAGTTATGATCACCAAACTATTGATACTGTGTTGAAAAACTCTTTTCTATGTCCTAGTTATTCTATTCGTTCATACACGGGTAATCTGCTGACTATGTTAGTAGTTTTGATAGGTGTTCTATCGAGTAAAAATCTATCTCAGATTAGGCTTCTTCGCACACACTGAAGAAGTTTTTAGAAGGGAACGGTTAGTGTGCGAACAGTTCGATTAAAAGGAGAAACAATGGAAGTTCTCATTGAACAGGAAATCGCCTTGCATCAGTATGAAATTAGGCAGAACCTAAATGAAGTGCAAAGATTACTTCATTCGAGTTTTAAAGAAGTAGGCCGTTCTGGGAGTAGCTTTGATTATGCTGCCATTATAGAAATGCTTCAAAGTGAGGAACCAACCGACGGGCATATTCATTCCCAAGAGTTTGAGTGTATTGCTTTGGAGGCATCTGTTCAGTTACTCCTTTATAAATCTGCATGGGTATCGAAGACCGGAGGCATTAGCGCGTATACAAAGCGTTCATCGATTTGGGTTTTTACCGGCCAATGCTGGCAGATGAAATATCATCAAGGTACTCCATGTGAAGCATTTGAACTTCAGTAACAACAAGGAGCGTTTATGTTTAGAGTAATCTACGAGTGGCGAGTCCCACTTGATAAAATGGAAGAATTTCAAAGTGTGTGGCGCTCTGCGACTGAATCCATTCACGAATCGGTAGAGGGTGCATTCGGTAGCTTTATGCTTCAATCGTCGGACACGCTAGACAAGGTATTAACCATTGCAAAGTGGAGAAGCCGAGAAGATTGGGAGCTGTTTTGGGGAAACCGAAACCCAGAAAAAATGCAAAAGATGCGTGATATCGCCGAACGCATTTCAGTAGAAGCGTTCGATGAAATTGAAGACAGAACCAAATAGAACGCTTTATTCACCTCATTAAGATTGAATCACAACGCTTGGTATTTAAGCTGTGGCGTAGTTTGATGTTTACGTTAGCTCATCATGGTATAAACAATGGGTTCTTTCGCCTTATTAGGGCGTGATTTAATCGGAGACATACCTGGCTATGAAGTTCAGACCATATCAACCAAGTGACAAGCAAGCCGTCGTTGATATCTTGCTCTCAAACTGTCCTAAGTACTTTATTGAAAGTGACCAGTCGGACTTGGTCGATTTTCTAGACAATTACGCAGATGAAAACTATCTGGTTGTTGAAGCGGCCGACCGCGTTATTGGTTGTGGAGGGCACTACACCAAAGGTAATGCACATGGCATCGCTTGGGTAATGTTCGAACAAGGTTCTCTTGGGCATAGGAACTTGCTAATAACAGCAGACAAGTTTTATTACGAGATTGAACGTCGCATTAAAGCAGAGGGGAACCTCTTCGATATCCATATCTCGACCACTCAGTTAATGGAAAATCTATTCAATCGCTATGGTTTTAGAACGGTTGCAGTAGTGGAAGATGGTTTCGGTCAAGGATTGCACCAATATGACATGATAAAGTATTTCGTGCGTTAAAACTGGTATGCAAAGGTTTTGAGCCAATAGTTTAAGGCTGGAACCTATACCCAAATCGACAGGATACGAGAGATTATAACATGGTGAACTTTACAGTTGGTCAATGGCTTTTCGAGCCTAAGGTAAGCGAAGTTACAAATGAATTTGTTTCGATAACAACCGAGCCGGAAACCGACTTTTGGCAGCGCTCATACTATGGATTTCGAAATGATAATGCGCCTGCATTACAGATTGAATCTGAGGAAAATTTCACGTTTACAACCAAGGTTAGTTTTGAGTATCAAGCTCAGTTTGACCAATGTGGCCTGATTATATATTTAGACAGTGATAACTGGTTCAAAGCCTCGATTGAGTATGAGAATGAAGAGTTTTCAAGGCTAGGAAGCGTAGTGACCAACCTAGGGTATTCAGACTGGGCGACATCGGACATCCCATTGCCAGATTCAATTTGGTATCGTCTTAGCCGCCGTGGTCCAGATTTCTTAATCGAGTCATCGTTTGATGGAATCCACTTTAAGCAAATGCGAATTTTCCACCTGCATAAGCTCGGTGAAACAACAGCGGAAATGGGCAAATGCAACCCACCAATGCCAGCTAAGAATACAGTGAGCTTTGGTGTCTATGCGTGCAGCCCGCTTAAATCATCGTTCACTGCGAAATTCACTGATTTCTCTCTAGAACCATGTAAGTGGCTGGCGCACGAAGCCTAAATTTAGATAGTAAGAGTCTGTGGCGTCCACAGTTGAATGTTGGCGCCACCTTCGCCCCGTATTACTTCTTTTTTGTTGTCTAATTCAGTTAAAACCAACCCTCTCAATCCGGAAGTCATTGATACTTTTCCTATCTCCCTGTTGTAATTGGATTTTTATAAACAACTTTGAAACTTATAGAGTCTAATAGTGTGCACAGTTACACATTTCATCATCTATACGCATGATGGTCATTCCTATTATTGTTTCTGTGAATTTATTGCGTGTGGTTAACGTATAACGTATGGCATTACATTTACTTTACAGCATTAAGCTAAACAGGCTTTCGGCTAAGTTAATACCCAAAAAAATATAGACAAATAGACATTGTGCCTCCACTGAGCGGAATTAAACGCAACCTTTGCAGACGCTCGTTGTGGAAAATCAATGTCATTCGTTTGCTCACCATATTCAAAAACATTAGGTCAAATAAGTGGATAAATTAAAAATGGACGTTGGTATTCCTGAGGGCATGACTATTAACTCAAGCTTTGATGGGATGAAAATTGAACGTAGATGGTTTTCAAATCAAACGTTGTTTATGACGGTGTTTGTTGTTGTCTGGGATAGTTTTCTTTTTTACTGGTATAGCAATGCTCTAAGTTCGGGCGGGTTTACGAAAGAGAATGCTGTGACATTAGCGTTCCCGCTAATACATCTTGCAATAGGAATATTTCTGACTTACTACGTTATTGCTTGTTATCTAAATAAAACCACTGTTTCTGTCAGCCATAGTTTTGTTGAGTCTAAGATATCACCAGTACCATTTGGTTTTAAAAAACTCATACCTTCATCATCGATCGAACAAGTTTACTGTAAAGAGGTTGTCAAGAAGTCATAAGACGGCTCAAGTGTAACGTTCGAGGTACGAGTCATATTAAAAGATCGTAAAAATATACGTTTGGTATCTGGATTGGAATTAAGTGAACAAGCGTTGTTTCTTGAACACGAGATTGAATCGTACCTCGGTATCAAAGATGTCGAAGTGAAAGGCGAGTTGAGCTGATATAAAACCACTGCGTCAGTTGCTGAATTCTGGCGCTGTAAAATCTGAGGTGGATGTGAAATTTATATCACTGTTTATGGCGGTATTGTTGTCTGGCTGCGCTGGATTGATGGAAGGAATCGACTTCACCGCTTATGAAGACCTTAAGGTGAGAGAGCAAACCAACCCTAGGTACCCTAAAGTCGCGGTCGAGAATGGGCTATCGGGCTATGTTGAGATGACATTTAACGTAACCAGCCAAGGGGATGTAAGGAATGTAGTCGTTGTAAAATCTTTCCCTAAAGGGCTGTTCGACGAAGTAGCTGTCCGAGCTCTAACCTAATGGAAATATGAGCCCTTCGAAAGTGTAGAATCAGTTCCTCAACAAATTCGTTTCGATTTTAAAGCTAACCCAACATAGGGTTGAGAAATAACATAGAGGCTAGAGGGTCTACTTTGTTTATAGATAGATAAGGAAATTATCAATGCAGGTCATTATTAACGGACGAAAAATAGAAAACCCTTTCGCAATTGCATTGGTTATGCTGTTTGTATTGTCAGCGATTGGTGGAGTCGTTGCGTTGTTTTTGTTTGTGTTTCTTCCACTAATTGGTGTTTTTGTGTCTGGAGTCATCGGGTTGATATTGGTAGTCGCTGTGCCAATAATTCTATGGTTTATAGTGCCTGTGCTGTTTCTCTCAATGATCAACTGGGTGTTTGGCAAAATACTAAAGTAGATGTCACCCAATGATAGAGCGACTGCCGAGTACTGATCCGTCCCTCATAGCATTCTCGAAGACGGTGTTTGCCGAATTACGAAGTATCTATCGCCCAACGATGCTGGCTCAACAGAACAAAATGGCGTCAACGGGTGATTGGACCTACTTCGGCTATTATTTGGAACAGCGATTGGTTGCGGTTGTAAGCGTTAAGCTCAGTGGGGATACTCTCCATTTGAGCGCACTTGCCGTATCATCCACTTCGCGCCGAAAAGGAGTTGCTCGACATCTGATCTCGGAAGTTCAGCAAATGTTCCCTCATGCTAATCAAATATCGGTTTGGTGCGTTGAACAAACCGGTAACGTTAATGTTTTTGAGTCACTTGGCTTTAAAGTGGTAGAGAGAATAGAGTCCGACGACTTTGAATTGACGAATACTTCAGGCGAAAAAGCCATAGAAGTACGACTTGAGCGTAAACTTGTGAAGTAAAAGCAGCCCATCAGTAATCGCTTGTTTTTCATACCACACCATTAATGATGACTCTGTAAATAATTCTATATCAACTTTTGAAAATTGCTTTGCGAGCATCACATGTCTATGTCTATCGATGTTCGTTCAACCTTTTATTGTTATCTCCTTTATTCATCAAGCTCCCCTGTCGATTTCACCTCTGGTTTACCTATAGGTATGGAGAATAGTCTGAGTATTAAAAAGGAGATACATCAATGAATTATCGTATGTTATTGCCTCTCGGGCTTCTTTTGAGCACTAACGCCTTCGCTGAACTTGGCCGAGGTGGGTTTGAAGGGGAAGTGAGCCTACTGGTTGGTTACGGAAGTGAAACGAGCGACTCAGACAAGACGAGGAAAGGTAGCCTTAATAGCAAGGGTGAAACGGAGTCGAGTGCAGTGTTTGCGCCTTTAGGGCAATTAAGATACACATTTGGCCAAGAGAACGATCAGCAAGTTTTCCTTGGTACTTCCAGAGGAGATATCATTGAAGGTATTTTCGCATTGGAAGTTGGATATATGGTTGAATATGGCGATGAATCCTCGGTGGCTTTCTCATATTTACCTACGATTGCGAATGGAGAAGTTTGGGAAGACCCATTCATTGCCAACTCTCCACGAAAGAAGACGGATATCTCAGGTGATACTTTCCGAATTCAGCTTGACGGTTTTTTGAACCTACCTTTGACTGGTGATTTTGCTTACTATCAGCAGGATATTAAGAATGAAAAGTCGGGTGAATTCTTAGCTGTTCCTACAAAAGAACTTAATCGAGACGCAAAAGGTTACTATGCGAGTTTCGGTATGGGCATACCTCTTAGCAGTTCCACTTTTATTGAGCCCTCGTTTTCTTATCAAAGACATTTAGCTGATGGTAAAGCTGTTTCCTTTTCGCGTTATTCTGGGTCGCTAACCTATCTTAAAAGATTTGGTGACCATGGCTTATCGCTGAATGGCGACTATTCCGTGACTTCATATGACGCGTCGAACCCTGTATTTGGAAAGACGCGAGAAGATAATGGCTATAGCTTTAACCTTGGTTATGAATACCAAGGCATTCCAGGTTGGGAAGATTGGGGCTTTAATGCTTTAGCTGGCTACTCAAATAATGATTCCAACATCTCGTTTTATGACACGAGCGGCTACTTTGTCGGTGTCGGTTTAAGCTATCATTTTTAACATGCGCTTTAAGGATTGGTTCGTTCCAATCCTTAATTTTATTGCATATCTACTAGGGGCAAGTGTAATTTCGCGATGAAACGACCTTGTGACTCATCTGTCTCTAGCTGCCAGCCAAGTTTGGTGCATATTTTTCCATTCAGGTCTTGTCCAAGGCCAAAGCCGTCATCAAATTGGCTACCAATCTCTTGTGAATTATAGTTCTCAACGACAATACAGTTGTCCTCGTATCGAATGCTTATCTGCCCGATGTAGGTGTACTGAAAGGCATTCCGAACCAAATTTCCAATAACGATTTCAAAAGGGCCTTTAGGCAAGGGAACGGTTGGGGCATGCGCGTAATCTTGAGTAATAGAGACGTCGTCGGCGTTGATTAAGTACATCGAACTCTCTATCACGTTATCTAGCATAGATGGGATGGATACCTTTTTTACTGCAGGCGCCATGTTGCTCTTTCGAGCTAGCCATAGCATTGTCTCTACGATTTGCTGCATGTTTTTGCTTGCTCTATCAATTCGTTGGATCGATCTCATCGAGTTACTGGGTAAATCAACGCGTTCCAGGATCTCCATATTGGCTCGAACAATGGCAATGGGTGTGCGAAGTTCATGGCTGGCATGAGATAAGAAACGCTTTTCCCTTTCAGCTAGCCTTGCATTTCGTCGCAATGCCTTTTCTAGAAACAACGCGACACGATTGTATTCATCGAACTTGAAGTTGGGTACTGGGTTTGAAGTGAGATCGTTTGATACCTTGCCTGCCCAGTCGACCAGTTGTTCTGTTCTTTTGCCTATTTTGTAGCTGAAAAAAGAGAGTGCTGCAAGAATGATAAAAACGTAGGCAGAAGCTATGAGCAAGATAATGTTGAAGCGACTGTCGAACCAAACATCGATTGTATCGCTAATGAGTCGATAGTCGTATTTTACGACTGCATAGACTGCGCGGCCATTGGGCTTCTCAAATTTATAGATGCCAACCGTGATGTCATCTTCGATATTATTATCCAAGACTTCATCGACATCGATCACTTTGAACTCTTCATTTTCCATCTCTATGTTCTCAAAAACATTGAAGTCGTTGACGATCATTGGAGGTAAGTTGTCATAGTGGAACGACACCACATACGAACTTGGAAGAGGTAGTGTGTTGTCCTTTTCGTAGGCTTCGGAATAAGCTCGCCATTCGGTCAGCATTCTCATTTTCACCGAGTCTTCGATTCCATACTCAAAGTATCGAATAAGAAGCTCACCAAATAGGAAAGCACTGATGATTGAAATCGTCAGGAAAAAATAAGTTAAGTGTCTTCTTAAAGAGATCGCGCGTTTTAATTTCATACTTCGCTCTTAATTCGTATGCCTTGACCGATTTTGGTTTCTATCATGTTGAACGAGTAGGGCTTGTCTATCTTCTGTCTCAGTTGGTATAGCTGGACTTTTAGGTTGTTACTTTCTGGGCTATCGTCTGGCCACAGATATTGTTCTATCTCTTCGCGGGATACGATATTCGGGCTGCGGCGCATGAGAAGCTGTAACAGTTTTAGGTTCAGTCGGTTGAGCTCAATATGCTGTGATTCGCGAGTTACTTGTTGGGTCTGCAAGTCGTAGATGAGGTCACCCACGACTAGCTTCTTGGATTGCGCACTTCTGCGTTTGGAAAGGGCTTTAATTCTCAAGGCGAGCTCTTTCATGGCAAAGGGTTTAACCAGATAGTCATCGGTACCGGAATGAAAGCCAGCTTCTTTATCTTCCAAGGTGTCTTTTGCCGTTAGCATCAGGATTGGCGTGTCTGAACCTTCTTCTCGGAGCTTTTGACATACGGTTAGGCCATCAATTTTAGGCAGCATTAGATCAAGCAGTATCACATCGTAATAGTTTTGATTCGCGAGCGTGTAACCACCTAATCCGTTGTAGGCATGATCGCAGTGTATGTTCTCATACTGTAAATACTCAGCGACCGAGGCGGCTAGGTCTTTATCGTCTTCAACTAATAGAACACTAATCAAAGGTTCAGATTTCATGTTGTTGCGCCTCTTGGCCATTGTTAAATAGATAAATCATCAGTTTACTTCCAATTTGTTTCGCGTCTTCTTGGATCATGACTAGTGCAGGTACCAAAATAAGGGTTATGGCCGTCGCAAATAATATCCCGTAACCCATAGACGTTGCTGCGGGAATAAGGAACTGAGACTGAGGAGAGGTCTCAGAGAGTAGGGGAACCAAGCCAAAATAAGTGGTTGCAGAGGTAAGTATGATAGCTCTTAGTCTGCCGGTTCCTGCTTCAATGATGGCTTGGCGACTATCAAAGTTTTCCGCTCGCATTGTATTGAAACGAGAAATTAGTAGCAGGCTGTCGTTAACCACAACTCCTGTCAGTGCGAGCATTCCAAACAGCGACAAAATACTCATTGGTATTCCTTGAATCAAATGTCCAAGCAGCGCGCCGATAATACCAAATGGAATGGTACACATGATCAAAACGGGCTGAAAGTATGACTTCAATGGGATGGCAAGCAGTGCATAGATCCCGATGAGAGCAATGGTGAACACGCTGTAAAAAGAGTTGGAAATCTCCTCCTGCTCTTTCTGCTGGCCTGAGATGACTATCTGAAGGTTGCGATAGTTGTCTTCCAGCTCTTTAAACACAGTGTTCTCAAGCCTCGAGAATACTAGATCAGGAGACGTTGTTTCTTTATCTACGTCAGCAGTGATCACATTCACTCGCTCGCCATCGATACGCTTAATATTTTTGGAAACATAACGGGTGGAGATATCTGCCACAGAAGTAAGAGGGACAACCTTACCATCGCTCAGTCGGATTTTTGCGTAGTTAAGGTCCGCGATGGATTTGCGCCTCTCTTCTGGGTATTGAATTTTAACTTTTACCTCATGTTCACCTTTTTGAAAGCTCTGTACTTCATATCCTTGATAAGCGAAATTTAGCTGTTGAAGTAGGTTCGATGTGGTTAAACCAAGAGACTGCCCCAATGGGTTTACATTGATATCTATTTGAGTCTGCGCTTGTGAAAGTGTTCCTTTAATGCTAAATACTCCATCTATGTTGCTCAGATAGTTGGTGAGAGTGCGTCCTGCTTGCTCTATTGTCTCTTTATCTTTGCTGCGTAATTCAATGCTTATTGCTTTGTCTGTAATCATATCCGCTGCGAAGATCGCGCTCTCGATCCCTTCGAGCGTTGGAACTAAGGATTGCCATTCTTTAGCAACATAAGCTCCTGAAAAGGGTCTTTCATCGTTGCTAGAAAGCCCGATGATAAGCTGCGCACTTTGCTCCGATACATCGGTGAGTACACTTTGGATTGGGGCGTTTAACAACCCAAACTCTTCCGTTAATTGTTGGCTTAATTGATTGGCAATCGATTCGACTTTAGCTGTTTCTGATAGCACTAGGCCGAAGCCAGTATCTTCTTGAAAAGCCAGATCGATCGTAATGTTGTCGGTTGATATTTCGGGGAAAAATACGGTTTTCAGTTTGCCTGTTACCAAAGTGCCTGCAATCAGAACAAATAGCGAAAGGAAAACGCACACCACGGCATATCGATAATCTAAGACCTTTTTCAAACAAGGTTTGTAGATATGAAAAGTGAAATATCTCAGCATTGAAAGCACTCGTTGCTGAAGCTTATTCCACAGCAGAGGCAGTCCGGATTTAGCTCGTGAATCCATACGTACATGTGCTAGGTGGGCTGGCAGTATCAGCTTTGACTCTACTAATGAGAAGAAGAGACAGAAAGCCGCAGCAAGGGCAAATTGTGCGAATATCTTACCGAGTTCTCCCTCAATCAGGCTCATCGACATAAATGCCACCATTGTCGTTAACACACCAAACGTCGTGGGTGTGGCGACTTTTTGTGCGCCAGCAATTGTCGATTGCAAGCTTGGGCCATGTTTCTCTCTATGTTCGTAGATACTTTCGCCAATGACTACTGCATCATCGACCACAATGCCAAGTGCCATAATAAAACCGAAGGTGGTGAGTTCATTGAGTGTGAGTCCCCAAAACGAATCTCCCATGAGCACCATGGCTCCGCTAAAGGTAACAGGTAGGCCAATTCCAACCCAAAATGCGACGCGAATGTTGAGAAACAGTGCAAGCAGCAGAATCACTAAAAAGATGCCTTGTAAGCTGTTATCAAGCAGCAGCGATAGGCGACTTTTGATCGGCTCACTTTGATCGTTCCAAAGGGTGATTTGGATATCGGGTGGAAGTGTGGCTTGGTAGGTATTCGTTATATCACGTACGGTACGTGCAACATCATTGATGTTTGACTTGCCATACATTTTAACCGTCAAACCTGTAGAAGCGTGGCCTTCATAGTATGTACGCGCATTATTATCTGCATACTGTTCTTTCACTTCTGCTATGTCTGATAGCAGTAACACACGACCATTGGTCATGTGTTTGATTGGCAGGTTGGCGTATTGGTGAGCGCTGTATTTTTGCTGCTCCGCTTTCAAGATGAGTGTGCCTTGAGTGCTTTTGAGCTGGCCTCCGGTTTGGTTTAGCGACTCTGCAGCAATATGATTGGCGATTGCTTCTAAGGTTAACTGGTGCTCGATTAGTTTACCTTCATCAACTTCGATGACGATTTCTTCATCTCTTCTACCTATATAGTCAACCTTCTGTATTTTGGGTGAAGCCAGAAGTTTCAACCTTAGGTCATCGGTGTAGTTTTGGATGGTGCCTTGGTCGATATCGCCATACAGGTTGATTGAAATAACATCTTCAAGCTCGAGTTGGCGGGTTATTACCGGTTTTTTCGCGCTAGAGGGGAGATCACTGATCGAATCAACCTTTGTTTTCACGTCTTGATAGAGAGCATCCAGTGTATAATTACTCAGTTTTGTTATGGTGACGGTCACATCATCACCCGTAGAGGTGCTCGATAGGCTCTTGATACCTTCCACGCCTTGCAGGGCGTTTTCGATTTTCAGAGCGATTCCTTCTTCCGCTGAACTGGCAGAGCCACTGTCATAACTTACACTAACGGTGATAGATGTTGGTGGAATGCTCGGGAAACTCTCGATCCTCGCGTGGTAAACCGAAAAGGCACCGGCGACAAGGATTAAGATCATTAATAGGTTGGCAGCGACGGGGTTACAAGCAAACCAAGCGATCACGCCTTTGGCTTGAGTATTATTATTCATTGTTTGGCTCCGGCAGGTGTACCACTGACGCGACTTTCATTCCGTCTACAAACTGAGATAGAGGTTTTAAAACCAGCGCTATGTCTGTTTCCATTGAGCCTTTTTCTATGCCAATGCTGTCGGTTGAACTGAAAATAAGATTGGGTTGAAAGTGCTTGAGCTCGCCATTTTTCACATACCAGAGCGCACCGTCGGCAGTGAGTGACGATGATGAGATTACAAAGCTGTTTTGGTACGGTTTCCCTTTGATTTCGACGGCAACAAAGCTGCCGAAAAGCAGTGCGGGGGATTGTGTTAGCGGAGACTTAACCCTAAGTGTCAGTGTTCTCATTCTTGTTATCGGATCGACAAGCTCTGACAGTTGCATTGCTCGAGCCGACCAAGTATGAGCATGGTTGCTTTGAGATCGCATCAGAACCTTGGTTGATTCCAGCTCAGAAGGTAGTTGAGTCCATTCGTTCTCTGATAAGGAAACTTGGATTTCCGCAAACTCCGTTGATTGTATCCGGCCTAGCGTTGAACCGGTCGAAATATAGCTTCCTTTTGTTATCGCGGCTTCGCTGACAACTGCATCAAATGGCGTGATGACTTGGGTGCGCGCTAAGTTAACGCTAGCTTCTTCGACGGCTTCTTTTGCTGCGATGTGATTTGCTCTCGCGATCTCAAGTTGAGGTTCGCGTAACACAAGAGGGTTCGGCTCTTGGTTAATACCAGATTTCTTCCACTCTTTTAGAGCGCGGCTCTGTTTTCTTTGCTCTTGAAGTAGCGCGAGATGTGCTTCAGCGAGCACCTTCTTAGCGTTTGCAAGTGCAACTCGATATGTTGTGTCTTCAATCTTTAGTAATACATCCCCTTGTTTCACAAGGTGCCCAACTTTAAAGTTTGGAGACTTCCAGGTCACTTCGCCAGAGACCTGTCCAATTAGCGACAGCTGTTCGTCAGAGGTGACGTTGCCAAAGGTTCTTATGGTGGGAGTGTGAGTGCCGGCCGTGAGGGTGACTGTGGTGACTTTCACCTCATTTTCTATCTGTTGAACGAGTGTATCGCTAAAGTCGTCAGGCTGCGACCCCAACACGTAGTAAACGCTTAAAGGCAATGAGAGAACGCCACAAAGGGAGATCCAGAGGGTACTTTTCTTTGCGAATTTCATCTTTACACTCCCATACCAAGTGCCAGACCCAACGAGACTCTATTCGAGAAACGAGCTTGTTGAGTTTGCAAAAGCTGGATGGTTGACTGATAGACCGATTGCTTAGCAACCAGTAACGCAATGATGTCACTGGCCCCTTCTTGATATAGGCTTTCGTAATTTTTCATACTGGAATTCGAATATTCTTTGGCATCTTTATAGTGCTGCTCTTGGAGTGTTAAGTAGTACTCCTTATCGAGTGCGGTACTCACCTCAGTGATCGCAGAGACAAGCTTTTTTTCGTAATTGATGAAGGACTCTTGTGCCTTTAGTGCTGTGACTTTGGCGTTAGTTTCGATTGAATTTTGATTAAAAATGGGAGCCGTAATCCCTCCCACTAAATTCCAAAGTGATGGGTTCTGGCTTAACGCGTTCGGTGACTCCCCTGAGCGATACAATGAAGCGCTTAAGGTGATTTTGGGTAACAGTTCTTTGTAAGCTACCGATGTCTCTGCATCTGCGGCCAACAAGGTCTGATAGGCAGCCAGTAAATCTGGTCGAGAGCCCACCATCTCACCCGGTAATTTCAATATCGGTGTAGGGACGGTTGGTAAAGAATGGGATGAAATTTGATGGTCTTTACTGATATTACCTCGCAGTGCGTTTAGATCTCGGATCGCGGCAAGCTGTTGCTGCTGTCGAGAAACTAACCCTGCTTTCACTCTTTCAGTTGCTGCTCTTGCTGTATCAAGGTCTGCGTGTTCTTTAGAGCCGTCGAGCACTTGAGATGTAATTACCTCTTCGGTATCTAAAAGGCTTACTATCCATTGTTTTTCAACATTAATGATTTCGGCTCGGTATTGAATATCAAGCCAGGCCTGAATCACTCTTGCTGCAAGAGAGTTCCTAGCATAAAGATAATCTAGCTGCGCGTTCTGTGCTCTTGATGATGCTGCGCTAGACTTGTCGGCAAGCCTACCCCAAACGTCCAATTCCCAGCTTAAATCCAAGGAGAGTTTATGGTTGTTATTGATTGTCGGGCTTTTGTCATGTGACGCTTGGTAGCTGGTGGACAGACTAGGTTGAAGGTAATTACTGCTTTGTGAAGCGAGTAAGTCAGCCTGCTGCAATCGCAAGGCTGTTTGTCTTAGGTCGTAGTTGCTCTCTAACGTCTCGAGCACTAGCGCTGATAACTCATCGTTATTCACCAGCTCTAAAAGCTGGGTTGAAAAGTCGGAGTTAACATAAGGTTGGGCGTTGTCCCATTGAGTGGGAACAAGAGGGTTTAGGTTACCCTCAGAGTGGCTAGGTGGGTTTAACGAGGAACAGCCTGACATGAAAGCCAGACTGCAAAGTGTCGTCAATCCAAGAGGGCTCATTTTTATTAACATCGTATCTAACTCCGGTATCAATGGGGTAGATATAACGTGTGAGAAGTAAATTGGAGGTGAAATTGAACTACTTGTGCGGTTAAGTTGTTAATCAATCGACTTTTTTCGGTCAATCTTTGTTCAAGTTCTAAGACTATAAAGGTCAAGGTCTCATTCTATTTATTCATTATTTGATTTTATAAATTTGAAGAAACCAACAAATACGAACAATGGCTAATGCGTGTCTTATGAAACTTGTTACTCTTTGTTTTTGATTGAATTGTTTTCAGCGATCGCTTTAACAGGCGTGAAGATCATTAAGGAAAAGTAGTGGAAATCTGGAAGTTACTATTTTTTATCCCTACGTGTTTTGCTCTGAATATGACGCCTGGCCCGAATAATTTGCTGTCGATGAATAATGCGCGTTGTTATGGCTTTAAGTCTGCCTTTATGGCTGGTCTCGGTCGAATTGCGGCGTTTGCCGTCATGATTGGGTTGGCGGCTTCAGGGTTAGCTGTGGTTTTGTATGCATCTCAAACGCTGTTTCTCACCATTAAAGTTGTAGGTGCTGGCTACCTGTTGTGGATTGCCTTTAATCTCTGGCGTTCTGAAGCAAGCCCTATATCCGATATCGATACTGTGCAGAGCCGTTTAGGTTTAGCCAAACAAGAGTTTTTACTGGCAGCCGGTAACCCGAAAGCAATTCTTATCTTTACTGCATTTCTTCCTCAGTTTGTCGATGTGTCGACCAATGTAAACGAGCAGTTTTTGATTCTTGGGCTCACATTCCTAATCTTGGAATTAGGCGCAATATCTCTTTACGCCATATTCGGTATTTATCTGAGACAGTGGTTCACCAAGCCGAAAATGGCCAAACGATTTAACAAGGCATGTGCTTCGTTTTTGGCACTGTCGGGAGCAAATCTGTTAATCAGTCGCCAATAATCTATCTACTATTCACAAGGAGTTTGAAATGAAAAAGACATTTAAGAATGTAAGTCCTGAATCAGGCGAAATCACGGTTCAATTGGACCAAGCTAAATTGAGCTTTCATGTAGAGTCTGGCGCTGAATTCACACTGGAATCAAGTGAAGGAGCTGATGTGGTGTTTTCCTCGACTAGTCCAGATGTAAACCTCGTCATCGAACCCGTGTGATTTACGTTAAACCTGTGTGATTTACGTTCAAAGAGTTAAGCCTGCTAGGAAGAAGTACGATGAATATTAAAGAGTTTTCTAACTTGGTGGGTTTGTCTGCTCATACGTTACGGTACTACGAGAAAATCGGTTTGCTGAAAAATGTTCAACGAACCTCTAGTGGGCATCGTGCTTATACATCGAAGGATCAAAAGTGGATCGAGTTTGTGGTGCGTCTAAAAGAGACCGCTATGCCACTTGAAGAGATTCTGGAATACGCGAGTTTGAGAGAACAAGGAGCAAGTACGCTGCAGCAGCGCCAAGCTTTGCTGGAGAAACATCAGCAGAATCTCAAGGCTCATATTGAGCAACAACAGTCACACCTTACTGCACTAGAAAACAAAATCGACCTTTATAAAAACAACAAAGTTGGTTGACTTAGAGTCAACTCTAACTTGTAAGCTTTTCTCTTATTAGAACCAATAGGAGAACAACCATGGAAACATCACGTTTTGATAAAGGTCTAGAGCTACTGACCAAGATTGATGGAGAAGCGGGGCAGAATGTTATCGAAAGCTTGCAAGATATTTGCCCTGACTTAGCCAAATATACGATTGAGTACCCATTTGGTGATATATACGCACGTGAAAGACTTGATCTGAAATCCCGCGAAATCGCGACAGTTGCTGCATTAACAGCCCTAGGTAATTGCGCTCCCCAGTTAAAAGTACATTTGAATGCGGCACTCAATGTGGGGTGCAGTGAAGAAGAGATCAAAGAGGTTATCCTTCAGATGTCAGTGTACGCCGGTTTCCCAGCGGCTTTGAATGGCATGTTTGCGTTTAAAGAGGTTCTAACCGAACGTTCTAATAATCGATTAATAGATAACTGATGCACAATACTTGGCATTTTTTGTCGGTGTGGGTTTGTTGTTTTGGGGCTAATGGTTTAGGTTAAATAGTCGCACTGTATATCGATGTGAGGAATGACAAAGGAGGTGAATTTTGCACTTTGAAATTGTTAAAGGTATAGATATTGCTCTCCAGAAAGAGCTTCTTCTAGTCGCGTTATGGACACCCGATGAGGAGCCCGTTCATAAACCAGAGGTCTTAGAGCTTCCTCACATCAAAGAGTACTATGAAGACTGGGGGAAGAGAGGGGATCTAGGTTTCTTTGCAATATCATCAACAAATCAACCAATGGGTATTATTCAGCTTCGCTACAAATCCAGTCAGACCAAGAAGTACGCAGATTATCCAGAAATCGCAATTGCTGTTCATCCTCAGTATCGTGGTCAAGGTGTCGCTTCAGCTTTAGTGCGTAAGTTGTTAGATTCTACGGATTGCGGTTTGAGGCTTGGTGTTCACCCTATGAATACTTCAGCCATTGCTTTGTATGAGAAGTTCGGTTTCGAAGTTTACGAAATTGCCAAAAGTGGTTTCCCGCAAATGGTTTTAGTTCGATAAACTAGCGATTAAAAGTAGGGCGTCGTAGTGACGCCCTTTGTGTTATTTAGAAACACTAAACGTGTCGTAATCACGCAGCAAAAATAGTGCGATACAAGCTGCGAGCATAGGCCATGAAGCGAAAAACAGTAAGTTATTGAACGGGTCCATATACTTACCAAAAGATGAGAACGTTGACCCTGCATGAAGGACTAAAATGGCACCATAAGTGTATTTCTTCCACAGACCTGCGATAAATGCGCCCAGAAATGCTAGCTGTGCGATGCCGAGAATTATCATCATGCCAACAGATATATCAATCCCATAAAAGCCAGACAGCACCTTTACCGCGTGTTCAGGAACAAGGATTTTATCCAAGCCCCAAAACAGAAATACGATAAAAATACCAATTCTTAGAAGCAGTAAACTAGTAGCCAATTTCGTTTGAAGTTTCTTTTCCATGATTTTCCTTTTAATGCACTTTACGGTGCAATGCGATGAATTACTCCCCAAAGCAGACCTACTGGTTTCGAGTTTTATTTCGTGGATTTTTGATGGTGTGTGTAACAAGGCATTTCATGGGTTTGATGAGACACGCTTAAGAGAAAACTATTGCTGATGCTGTGGGGAGTATGCGGCCGACAGTGAGCCGACATTTTTTAACTCGGATTAGAGTTCTGATACCACTTGGGTTAGTCTGAGCTATTCAATAAACGCAACGAAAGAACTGAATGCGTATGATCACTTGTTATGTTCGCTATGTGATAGATCCAAAGAAAGTAAAAGAGTTCGAAGAGTATGCCAAGATGTGGATACCGCTGGTGGAGAAGTTTGGTGGTCAACATAATGGTTACTTCTTGCCTTCTGAGGGGGCGAACAATATTGCGTTGGCACTATTCACCTTTGAGAGTTTGACGGCTTACGAAGATTATCGAATCAAATCTTTAAACGATCCTGAGTGTATTGAGGCTTTTGCTTTTGCCGATAAGGCGGATTGCATCATCAGCTATGAACGCAGCTTCTTCCGTCCAGTTCTGAAATAACAGATATTAGAGCTCATACATTCACGATTGACATAGGAATTAGGCATATATGGTCACTATCGAACGACTCACTGAAGCTCAAATTGAGCCGGTAAAGAAGGTCAAATTAGCTGAAGAACAGGTTAAGTTTGCAGCGACGGCTGAAGAGTTTTTACAAGATGGTAGTGAGACGACTCACCTACATATTATTAAGCTAGATAATGAAGTTGTCGGATTTTTTAAGTTAGATATTGCCTATTGCGAAAGTTACGAGTTTTGCCCAGAGTCTGGTATAGGATTAAGAGCGTTCGCGTTAGATAAGAATCAACAAGGTAAAGGGCTTGGTACACTCGCGGTAAAGGCTCTGTTTCCGTATCTAAAAGAGCACTATTCCTCATTTGAGTTCATCTATTTAACCGTAAACCTGAAGAACCCTGGTGCGATTGCTTGTTATGAAAAGGGTGGTTTTGAAAAGACCGATGAGCTGTATCTCGGAGGCGCTGCGGGCCCGCAACATATTATGCGTGCACGGTTCTAGCTAAGGATTAAAACACGAATAGTCTTCAACATATTTAGTAATACACACTATTAAATAGAGTATAAATTCTGCTTTAAGTCACTAATTTTAAAGACTTAGATTGACGCTTTCTGGGAGGTGTTGTTGTAATCGCAACTTTGAAATTATAAAACAGGCTTGAGTTATACAAAATGGAAATGAGTCAAGAAAGCAGGATAATCGACGGGAAACCATGGGTTTGCAACTTTGGCATACGAATCTTCGCACTTATCATCGATTCGTTAATTCTCGGTGGAGTAGGGTTCGTCCTAAGTAGTTTTTTTGAACAACAGTTCATTCAACTCGGCGATCTTGCTTGGGCTGTTGGCGCGCTTGTATCTATCTCTTACTTCAGTATTTTTAACAGTTCGTTAATGGGCGGACAAACCTTAGGTAAGAATGCTACCAACATAAAGGTTGTTGATGCCAACAACAAAACACTGAGCTTTCCAAGATCATTAGCGAGATACTGTATTTTCTCAATTCCTTACTATCTTGGGAGTGTAACGGCCAGTAGTGAGATGATGCTGCCTTTTACTGATACGATTGTCTCGTTTCTCGTAATAGCTGTGTTCTTTGGGACAGTTTACCTTTATATGTTCAATAAAGTGACGCGTCAGACTTTGCATGACGTCATCGTTGGGTCATTCGTAGTTAATCTAAATAGTGCACCCGCCGTAACCCCGACGAAAGTGTGGAAAGGACACTTAATCATTATTGTTACGTTGGCTTCGTTATTGACAGTGGTCCCTGCATTTTTCTCTGAAGAGGAGACTGTGGATCGTTTAACTGTTACGCAAGAGATTTTGGATGACTTTGATGTTGTTTCATCATCTTATGTTGCGTCTGGGACGCGTCATTTCAGCTCTTCAGAAACAGGCTCTAGAACTACAACGTACGTAGATGTGAGCGTAACTCTGGTAGAAGACGATGTTCTCAATGAGTCTATAGCTCAAGCAATTGCGCAAGAGGTGGTTTTTAGCTATCCAGAATCTGTCGAAAAGGATGTATTGAATGTGACTCTTTCCTATGGCTACGATATTGGCATTTGGTCTAATTGGAATAGCAAAACATATCGCTTTAACCCCAAGGAGTAGTAATGCTTCGTAGGGCCGCGTACTACAAGTACTGTTTGTGATTTTTTAGGTTCTGTCATCGAAGAAGCCGGTTAGGGCATCTTCGATAACAGGGCAATGTCAGAATCGATGGCGTCAGTTTACTTTTAAACTGGCGCTTTTCGTTTCTGGGTTAGTCACGTTCAAACGCAGTGAAAGCGTAGTCTTGGTGTAGGCTTGCTTGATATTCACCACTTTCGATTTGTTCAACTAGTACATTTGAATCGCCTAAACGTACGTTACGCACCATGTGATGGAAATTTGTTGGTAATGTTGCTTTAAGTTCTTGGTTGCTCATCGTGTTTAATGAAGAAGCAAACTTTTCAGCAGCACTTTGCGCTTGTTCTTGAGTTGCAAAAACACCCACGTTTAGGTCGGCTTCACGCTCAATTTGAACCCAAGAAGATGAAGCGAAAGAAGCAGAAGTGAATGCTAGAGTTGCTGCAAGAGTAATAATGCGTTTCATAATGTAATCCTCAAATAATCTGTTTTCTTGAGGCGCTTTGCCTCGGTACAACGCCATTATTATGCAAAACATAAGTGTGATAAATATCACATTGTTCTTTTCACTGATGCCAAAAATACACGAATAAAAACTTGGTTTTCCATTTTTTGCCCCAAATGTGGCTGAGTTTTGAACGTAGAAGGGGCGCCTTGATGTACTTTATAGATCTTATATCAACGATTGTATGGTGAGATCATCTTGTGATAATAAAGCTACAGGTATAAGCTCGTTATAATCGTAATATTTATTTACTCTCTATATGGGAGGTATAAGATTGGCGGGGATGGGAAATAAATGGATAAAAAAAGAGCAGCAATAAATTGCTGCTCGAATCTTTCGGAGTTAATAAGTAACTTTCAAAGGCAGTGGGGAAAGTCAACGAAGAAGATAATAGTTTAAATACAGTGGTTTGTCTCGATAATAAATAGCCATACATTGTGGTAATAATTGCATGAAACTGTCTTTAAATATAAAAAAGCCCACAATATGTGGGCTTTTGACTAGCGGCTTTATATTAGAACGAGTAGCGAAGTGCCAATGCTAAAACATCATCTTCACCATCTACGTCAGTGATCTTGTATTCAGCAAGTGTTTTGAAGTTAGGAGTTAGGTTGTATTCACCACCTAGCGAGTAATAATCAACTGTCTCTACGCCGTCTTTCTCTAGGTTGTTGTAACCGATAAGAGCGTTAAGCTCTTCAGTTACCTGATAAGTAACGACTGCTTCAATACCTTCGTAATCAACACCGTTATCTGTACCGTCTTTTTCCCAGTTCTCGCCATCGCTGAACAGCACTGCAGCGTACAGATTTTCATAAGTGTATGAAACTGCTGCCGTTACAAGCTCAGAATCTGCACCAGCGGCTGCGCCTTCACCTTCGTTGTAGCCCAGTGCCACTTTTACGCCGAATGGCAGTGCGTAGTCTGCTGCAATGCCGTATGAAGAGGCATCAGTTGAAACTTGATCGTTTTCGCCTTGATAGCTTACGTGTACGTTAAGCGCATCGTAAGAACCTGTTGCCTTGAATACAGAATCTGAACGGCCAGTACCAAATAGATCAGCACTTACACCTGCAGCTTCGTTACCAAACTCTGGGAAAATATCTGTGTAATCAGACACTAGTGTTACTGCACCAAATTGGCGACCGTAGCTTACAGCCCAGAATTCAGAGCCTACACCTACGTAACCTTTACGTACGTCGAACTCGTCACCGTTATCATCTGCGCTATTAGACTTGAATTGCAGCTCGTACAAACCGAATGCGTAAAGGTCATCATTGATTTGAGATTTACCGTCTAGGCCAACACGGATGTAGCTTTGATCTCCGTCTTCTGTTTTATCGCTAGAAAAATAGTAAGCGCCTTGAGCTCTGCCGTGAATATTCAGTTCAGTTTCTGAATCAGAGTAAACTTGTGCTGCATTAACTGCAGAGCCAAAGATTGCGGCACCAATCGCCAGCGAAATGATTTTCTTATCCATATTTTAATTACCACTACATTGTGTTTGAAGTCGAAGTAATTATCTATACACGTGGATTATTTAAAAGTGAGTAATTATCAATTCACTATGGTAAATAATAAGCACAAGTATTTGGAATAAACTATTCTATTTTGTTATTTGTCGAACAATTATACAAAGTGATCCGTGTTCGGTTACAACAAACGGAAAGTGCTTTGCTACAATAGATGTGATTATATTTTTTCTCTCAGTAATATGATGCTAGAGAGAAGAAAAGAATAACCGAAGAATTCCAGTCCTTCTTCAACCAGTGTTTTTATATCTCTGTTGTAGCCATCCCCTAAAAACTCCATCCAGAACCCTTTATAGCCAGCAATTCGAGAAAATATAAGGAACATAAAAACACCGATTATCCAAACAAGGAAACTATCGGTTGCTGTAAATCGTTTCGCTGCAACAATTACGCTTTTTCGGTGAGAGAACATTTGATAGGCAATTGTTGCCACTATGGCACCAGCGGGAACCTTCCAAAAGCCATGAAATAGGAACAGCTCAAATACTTGGTCAAGCTCTCTCGACACGAGTAGTAGCATGAGCAGAGCATGAATTTTCAATATCGATGAAAAGGCACGACTTTCTTGGGCTTTAATGTAACTAATTAGCGCGGTACCTAAGAGGATAGCAACTTGGCTGATCTCAAGTACAGAGCTCTCTTTGGTGTGAGAGTCAAAGTGAATACTAATGTAAGCGACGACTAGTGTGAGTAAGAAGCTATGTAAAATAATGAATGTATCAAAGACGCGGTCGCTGCGTCGCTCGTCATAAATTGGGCTGATGTATTGCATTGCGTAAATCCAGAAAGTGGTAGAACGATAGAGTAAACGAGAGTCTTGTTATAAGTAGGTTTCCCAAATTGGCGTTGTACCAATTTCACTCTGTATTGAGTCGATAAACAGTTTTGCCAAAGGTTGCTGATTGCGATGTGAGTACATAGCAAAGATATCGCTGTGAGTTGACAGCTGGTACTCAGGCAGAAGTTGTACAAGCCCTTGTTTTTCTATGTCTTCCTGTAACATGAACTGGCCAATAACTGCATAACCAAGGCCGTCCTTTACCGCGTCCATGATCAGATCAGTTTCGTTTACCTTGTATTTGGCATTCATGTTGAATGTTTTGATTTCACCAGGTTGCTTGTCATCAACAATTCTGATCTTGTCTGATAGGAAAGATTCACTTGAATACACGACCGCTGGTAGCTTTATTAACTCTTCTGGGGTTTGTGGATTGCCGTGTCTTGCTAAGAAATCTTCTGAAGCAATGATGGCCAGCTTATTGGTCGCTAGCTTGCGGACAATCATGTTCGACTCGCGAATCGGGCCGATGCGGAATACAACGTCGTAACCCTCGCTAATCACGTCAACTTTATGATCAGACAGTAAGACTTCGACAGTAATGTGGGGGTACTTGTGCATGAAGCTTTTGACGGCCTTTTTGAGGTATGTACGGCCAAAAAACGATGAGCTCGAGATCTTCAAATGACCACGGGGCTCAGCGTGAAAAGTGTCTGCAAGCTTTTTGGTCTCAGTCAGCAGCTCACGCACTTTTTTCGCCTGTTGGACCATCTCTTCGCCAGCATTGGTGAGTGATAGCGATCGGGTAGAGCGGTTGAGCAGTCTTAACCCTAGGCTGTCCTCTAATTTTTTTATCTGTTTAGACAATGCAGAACGGTCAATGTGGTTCCTATCGGCCGCCTTTGCAAAGGTGCCGTGTTCAGATACGTCGAGCAGTAATTCCAGTTGAGTCGCTAAGTCCATGCTCACACTCCTAGTCATATTTTTGTAATTAGATGTGATGGAGAGCGCATTTTACAAAACCTATTCGCAAAAATTATGGTTTTATTGGCACTTCACTAGTGTGTTTTATGCACCAATGCCGGGCTTATTCGATAACTTTGCCGATAGACCTTAAAAGTGTGCAAGGAGTACACAAATGCCCCCCTAGTTAGACGTAATGGTTATTTTGTAGATGAAAATACAATAACGGTAATAGCTTGCTGGTGAATAGGCTGAAAAGGGTATTGGAGCCATTAGACCGTGGGCCGAGCGATTGAGCCGGCATCTTAATCGTGCAAATTGGGCATTACTAAATGTCTGAATTGGGGATTTTTCCGCATCACCGCATCTTCTTAGAATAGCCGCCGCAAATAGGTGAGGTTATTTATGTATAAAAAGATGATTGCTGCTAGCGTGTTGTTAGCAGTGCTTAATGGATGCAGTGATGAAGAGGCTCAGACCTTAGCACCGCTAAAAGTTCTTCCTGAACTCGATATTGCACAAGTGGCGCAAGAGCCCGTGCAGCAGTGGTTCACTTACACCACACGCTTAGAAGCGCCGAAAGAGGTGGCTTTGATGCCACGAGTGTCGGGAATGATCGAAACGATTGAGTTTCAGGATGGTCAACGAGTAGAAAAAGGCGATCTGTTAGTGACACTCGATGCTCGCCCTTTTGCTGCTCGTGTGGAACAGCTCAAAGCTCAGCAGGCGAGTGCATTAGCTGCGCTTTCCCAAGCAAAGAGCGAACGTAAGCGTGCGGATGAGCTGATTAAACGTAAAGCGATATCTGCAGAGCAGGCTGAAACGCGTTCGACAGCGGTGAAGCAACGTGCCGCGGAGTTATCAGCGATTGTGGCTCAATTGAAATCGGCTCAATTAAACTTAGATTTTACGCGTATCTATGCGCCTATCAGTGGCACTATTTCTCATGCTTTTATCACTGAAGGCAATAACGTTAATGCCAACCAAAGTATTCTTACGGACATTGTTTCTAATGGAGAAGTGTATGCGTACTTTAATGTGGATGAGCGTACTTGGAATCGATACTTTTCTGAAACGACCGTAGAGTCTGCACTGCCAGCTCGTCTTACTCTTTCTGGACAAGCAAATAAATCGGTAACTGGTCGAGTTGATTTCGTTGATAACGCCATTGATGTTAATACCGGGACATTAACGGTGCGCGCTGTTTTCGATTCGAACAAACATCCTCTGTTAGTGGGTTCATTCGGCCGAGTGCAAATCACAACCAGTGATGAGCAAGATGTTTTATTGGTTCCAGAGCGTGCAATAGGTACAGACCTAGAAAACCGTTTTGTTCTCACTATGAATGAGGCGAATGTCTTGGAGTACCGACCGATCGAGTTGGGCGAACGTTACGGCAAGTATCGAGCGGTTATTAATGGCTTAGAGAGCAGTGATTACATCGCGGTAAATGGTCCCGCAAAGGTTGGGCCAAACACTAAGATTACTCCACGCCCTGTGAATCTTGACCTTTCAAGTACGCCATTGACATTGGCGAAGCTAGAAACGCAAGGGCAAAATGCCTCTTCGGTTCAAGGTCAATAGGAGTCGAGAAGTATGAAATTTGCACACTTCTTTATTCAGAGACCCATTTTCGCATCCATGCTTTCTCTACTCATTCTTATTGCTGGTGGTATCTCTCTGTTTCAATTGCCGGTTAGTGAGTACCCAGAGGTAGTTCCTCCAACTGTGGTAGTAACTGCGAACTATCCAGGTGCTAACCCGAAAGTGATTGCCGAAACCGTTGCTACACCTCTAGAGCAAGAGATCACCGGTACTGAGAACATGCTATACATGTTTTCTCAAGCAACGAGTGACGGGCGCATGACGCTAACGGTGACTTTTGCGTTGGGGACCGACTTGGATAAGGCTCAAGTACAAGTACAAAACCGCGTCAACAGTGCGCTTCCTCGTCTACCGCAAGCGGTTCAACGTCTGGGTGTTATTGCAGAGAAAGCCTCACCTGATTTAACCATGGTCGTTCATATCTATTCTCCGGATGAGAGCAGAGAGATCAGTTACTTGTCTAACTATACAAACCTCTACATCAAAGATGAAGTGGCAAGACTAGGTGGTGTGGGTGACGTTCAACTCTTCGGCGGCGGTGAGTACTCGATGCGTCTATGGTTGAACCCGGACGAGCTTGCTTCTCGCAACCTAACCGCAATGGATGTGGTTAATGCTGTACGAGCGCAAAACCAGCAAGTTGCAGCTGGTTCGTTGGGGGCGCAACCTGCAAGTATCGATAATCAGTTTCAGATTCTTTTGAATGTAAAAGGTCGTTTGGCAGACCTTGATGAGTTTCGCGATATTGTTGTCAGCGTTGGTGATAACGGCGGCATAACGCGTCTTCGCGATGTCGCAGAGGTCGAGTTAGGTCAGAATACCTACGCGTTGAGAGCGATGTTGAATGGCAAACCAGCAGTCGCGATGCCGATTTTCCAGCGACCGGGTTCCAATGCGATTCAGCTCTCTGATGATGTTCGCTCTGTTATGGCTCGTTTGTCTGAGAAATTTCCACAGGGTGTTTCCTATGAGATCGCATATGACCCGACCGTTTTTGTGCGAGAGTCTATTGATGCGGTAATTCACACGTTATTGGAAGCGATCGTTCTTGTTGTGATTGTGGTGATACTGTTCCTGCAAACATGGCGAGCATCGATCATTCCAATCATTGCGGTACCAGTATCTTTGGTTGGAACATTTGCCGTTATGCAGTGGTTAGGTGTCTCCATCAATACCTTGTCTCTGTTTGGTTTAGTACTCGCAATCGGTATTGTTGTCGATGATGCGATTGTAGTGGTTGAGAACGTTGAGCGTAATATTCATAACGGTCTTTCCCCATTGGACGCAACAAAGCAAGCCATGTCCGAAGTAACGGGTCCGATTATCGCGATTGCTTTGGTTCTATGCGCTGTATTTGTACCAACGACTTTCATTACAGGTTTGTCTGGGCAGTTTTACAAACAGTTCGCACTGACGATCACGATTTCGACCATCATCTCGGCGTTTAACTCTTTGACGTTGTCGCCAGCGCTTTCTGCACTTCTGCTTAAAGAGAAGGGGGCCAAACCAGATTGGTTGACGCGTGTATTGGATACAATCTTTGGCCGTTTTCTGTTCGCGCCGTTCAATAGACTGTTTGATGCAAGCTCAAATCAATATCAGAGCTTAGTTAAAAAACTGATTCGAATGAGCGCGATTGTAGTGGTGATCTACTTTGGTTTACTCGGTAGCACTGCGACCTTGTTTAATGCTGTGCCGGGAGGCTTCATTCCGCAACAAGATAAGCAATACTTGGTTGCGATTGCTCAGTTGCCTGATGCGGCGAGCTTAGATAGAACAGACGCAGTCATTCGTGAAATGGAACAAATGGCGCTCGAAACACCTGGGGTGGCGCAGACGATCTCTTTCCCTGGGCTTTCAGTGAACGGTTTCACTAACAGCCCTAACAGCGGCATTGTTTTTGTTACTTTGGAGTCGTTTGATAAGCGTATAACGCCAGAGCTTTACGCGAATGGAATTGTTGCTGAGCTAAATAAGCGTTTTTCTGTCATCGATGAAGCGTTTGTTGGGATCTTCCCACCACCACCAATTCAGGGGTTGGGTTCTACGGGTGGATTTAAACTGCAAATCGAAGACCGTTCGAATAAAGGGTTCGAAGAGCTGTTCAATCAACTGAACCAAGTGATCATGGAGGCTCGTGCTCGTCCTGAACTTATGGGGTTGTACTCAACCTTCAGGATTCAAGTTCCACAAATGGAGATCAACATTGATCGTGAGCAGGCTATGTTGCAAGGCATTCCGCTTGAGCAAGTGTTTGATGCTTTGCAGGTGTATCTTGGCTCTTTGTATGTCAATGATTTCAATATGTTTGGTCGTACTTACCAGGTTAACGCGCAAGCGGACGCGAATTTTAGGGTCGATCCGAGCCAGATTTTGAAATATGAAGTGAGAAACGCACGTGGTGACATGGTGCCGTTAGGAGCTGTACTGGAAGTCGTTCCATCGATTGGTCCAGATCGAGTGATGCACTACAACGGATATCCAAGCGCAGAGCTTAACGGTAGCCCAGCATTTGGTTACAGCTCTGATCAGGCCCAAAGTGCGATTGAAGAAGTTCTGGCGCAAACTCTATCGGAAGGTATGGTCTATGAATGGACAGAGGTGACGTACCAGCAGATCATTGCGGGAAATACCATGGTCTATATTTTCCCATTGGTTGTGCTACTGGTATTTATGGTTCTGGCATCTCAGTATGAGAGCTTAACGCTACCATTCTCAATCATTTTGATTGTCCCAATGACTATCTTATCGGCGTTAGCTGGGGTTTGGTATGTAGGGGGAGACAACAACATCTTCACTCAAATCGCCTTGATTGTATTGGTGGCATTGGCAAGTAAGAACGCGATCTTAATGGTTGAGTTCGCAAAAGAACTTAAAGATCAGGGGCAAAGTCCACTAGATGCGATTTTAGAGGCGTGCCGATTGCGTTTACGTCCAATCTTAATGACTTCTATTGCTTTCACAGCGGGCGTTATTCCATTGATGCTTGCAACCGGTGCTGGTGCAGAAATGCGTCAAGCGATGGGAACCGCAGTGTTCTATGGCATGCTTGGTGTTACCGTATTTGGGTTATTACTCACGCCAGTGTTTTACATGTTGGTGAATAGAAAGAGCAGCTAAGCACGAGCTAGTTGAAGACGAAAACCAAACCTTAAATAAAAAGCCCCTAACGTTTGTCGTAAGGGGCTTTGCTTTTGATATCTGTTGGCCGCTGAATAAAGGGGCTACCTTTCTCGGTAAAGCATATCATTGATCGTTTGCTGCGCTAGCTCGCTGACTCGATTGAGGTTTTTTTGTTTGTCTCTTTCTACTTTGGCTTGCTGGCGTTCTTTTTTCTGGTCTTGTTTGGGTTTAGTAGACTGCATTCAACCCTCCTTGCGTATTCAACGTTTTCGTTGCAATGCATAAAACTTAACCAATCGTCTCACGACTTGGGCTTGAAGATTAGCCACATAGTACTTATTACTGTATTAGGCTCTGCCTAATAATTTTATAAATTTAAGTGATGCTTCATGTGCGGTAACATCGTGTACAAAGTGTCGAAATTGGACAAAATAATGGATTTAGCAACACGATTGGAACTGCTTCTTGAAGTCTCTAAAGCTGGCTCTTTTGCCAAAGCGGCAGATAGGCTGAACGTTGATCGTTCTGTTTTATCAAAACAGGTTAAACAACTCGAAGAGCACTTGGGTGTTAGGTTGATCAATCGAACAACACGTTCACTTTCGTTGACTCATGTAGGAAAACAGATCGTCGAACAAGCAGTGAAAGTGAGTGAACTGCTTGAAGAGACGGAAAAGATAGCGGCGTGTTTCTATAAAGAACCTATTGGTAACCTTCGCATTTCGAGTACCACACTCTTTGGTCGTCGGTTTTTACAAAAAGCGGTTGAGGAGTTTCTCACTCGTTACCCAAGAGCGTCGATTGAATTGATATTAGATGATAGTCGTGTTGATTTGGTGGGCGAGGGGTTTGATATTGTTTTCCGTATTGGCCCAATGAGAGATTCATCGATGATTGCTAAGAAGCTTGCTGAAAACAAAACAGTCATCGTTGCCTCAGAAGCGTTTATTGACAAACACGGTATGCCACGTTGCCCGGAAGAGTTGACGATGCTACCGAGCATCATTTACTCACATGCGGGCTTTGTCGCGGACAAGGTGCAGTTCTATCCGGAGGATAACACCGGAGAGCTTGAAACTTATGCACTGAAAGGTAACTATCGAGTGAATGAACCCGAGTTGATTGTTGAAAGTGTAAAAGCTTCACTTGGGTTCGCTCAAATAGGCCAGTTTATGCTGAGTGAAGGGTTAGCTGAGCAAGGCTTAGTACAACTGTTACCAGAACGCGAAATCCCATCTTTTGGTGATATCTACGCAATGTACATGCATCGAAAGCAGTCGCCGCTTGTTTTGGCCTTTATTGAGATCGTTCAAGAGATCATCGGCACACCACCAAGTTGGGAAAAGCACTTTGCTTGAAGAGCACGAGCAAACATGCAATTTTCTTTATGATAGCTATTGACCTCAAGTTAACTTGAGGTCTTATTCTCTCTTTAAACATACAAGGAGAGAATGTTATGCAGAATGATTATATCAAAGCCCTAGCGGTCAAAACCTACCAAGAAGAACGTACACGAGAGTACGTCATATCTAAGAAACGTCCATTCCATCCATCGAGCTTTACGTTTGGGTTTATCGTTGCACTGATGTTTGTTCAGCTATTCTAGTTCTAAAGTTAAACCGATTGATATTGGGTAAATGTATTTACATATCAATTTGTTAGTGGTTGGAGTTGAATTAACACTAAGAAAGTTATATAACGCTCGTAAATTTATAAATGTTATTAATTGCATATCATTAATCATTTCATGGGTACTTTAGAAGTACAGTTCAAATCCTTAGATCTGCTACTGCTTCTAGACACCAATGTCTTGTAAATGAACATTGATACTTGGCATTTTGAGGGCGAGCCATGCTAGGGCAAATCGAAGGGACTGAAGTGAAAATCGCATCTAGGTGGTCGCGCTTTTGGGCGTTTTTCATTGATGGGTTAGTTGCTGCAGCCATAATGGTCGTACTTTTTTATTTTGATTCGACTAGGACCATCATGATTGTTGGCTCTGCTTCAGGAGAGGCTTTTTCTCTAGTTTTTTCCGCTCTTGTCTATCTGCTGTGCAATGGATACCTACTGCATAAGTATGGTCAGACAATCGGTAAGAATATTTTTGAAATTTCTATTGTTTCTATGAACAACCAGCCTTTAAGTCTGGCGAAGATCTTCTTCATGAGATGGGCTCCGTTCTACTTTATTATGTACCTGCCTACTAGGCTGTACGAGCTTTGGCCAAACTATGAATTGTTTAAGTTTCTTTCTTTACTAGCGATGATTTCTGTAATCCTGAACTACCTGTTTATTTTCGGAAAAGAAAGACGTTGTCTGCATGACAGGATAGCCGGGACAAAGGTTGTCGATTTATCAAAACCTAAGAGGGTTGATTTCAGCGAAGCCTAGCTAGCTCAATAGTTTAGAACTGAATGACTTAATCCTATTTTAAGCGGTTTATCTGACTCATATCTGAGCTTGGGTAAGCCGCTTTAATTCTTTGCGCTTGGTGGATGTTAACGAGTAGGCGATTGATGAGCTTCTGTAACGGCTCAATTTCTGGCAGCTTCTGATTCTTGGCTTGAGTTTCCAAATCTAAAGCTTGCTTCGAGAGTGTGTCGAGTCCTAAATTGAGAGACATGCCTTTGATTGAGTGAAGTGTCTTTTGTAGTGAACTGAGCTCTTTGGACATATAAAATTCAATCAGGTCGTCGACGGATTCTTCGAATTCCACAATTGTAGAGTCAATGAGTGTCGCGAGTCCTTCTTGGTCATCTTGCAACATCTGAATGATTTCAGAACGGCTGATCTCCTCTTCAGTGAGTCTTAACTTCTCAATAGGTTCTCGGTGAAGTGCGATGACATTGTTGCTCGTGCCTATATCCTCTTTCGCCATATTTGATTGTTTCGGCAATTGAGAAGAGAAATGGTGAAGGGCGTCTAAGAAACTTTCTTGTTGAAGCGGTTTGGTTAAGACGTGATCAGCACCAGCCTCAATAAAACTATCATGCGCCTCACGAAATACATCGGCAGTGTAGGCGAAGATTAGGATGTTTAGCCCTAAGGTTTCACGGATATAGCGTGTTGCTTCAATCCCATTCATCTCCGGCATGTGATTATCCATCAATACAAGATCAAAACGCTCGGCTCTGAGACGGTTTATTGCAACAGCACCGTTTTCTGCCAGTGAGACATGGTGGCCGTAGTTCTCGCAGAAGCCTTTGGCGACAATCGCATTTACGCGGTTATCTTCGACTAGCAGAATGTTCAATGATGTTGTTTCAACAGAGGTTGATGAATTTGGTAAGTCTGATTCTTTAACAAGTTCTTTTTCTCGCCAAGTGATTGGGAGAGTAATTTTGAAACGCGTGCCGAGCCCAGGAGCACTGTTGAGTTTTATCTCCCCTGACATAAGGTCAACGAGATTTTTGACAATGGCTAAACCAAGCCCTGTTCCACCAAATTCTCTCGTTGTCGATGTATCTGCTTGTTCAAAGGAATTGAAGATATGTGCGTGCTTCTCTTTGGGGATACCGATACCGGAATCTGTGACAGTAAACACAAGTTCTGACGTTGCTTGGTTCAGAGTAGCCTGAATCAGTACGTGCCCCTCGTTGGTGAATTTAGTCGCATTACCGCCGAGATTAAACAAGATCTGACGTAAGCGAGCGCGATCACCAAGAAGCTCGATATTGTTGGGAATTTCGTTTTCGGTCAGTAAGCGAATACCTTTTTCATCTGCCATCGGCTGTATCGCACTGCAAACCGGTTGCAACACTTGATGAAAACTAAATGGTGCAACCTCCAGTTCCAGTTTGTTCTCTTCAACCTTTGAAAAATCCAAGATGTCGTTGAGGATGGTCATCAGGTGTTGCCCAGAGTCTAAGATGATATCTATGTTCTCTTTGGTTGCTGGTTCCTTAGTCTGAGAAGCAATGATTTGTGATATGCCAAGTACTCCATTCATTGGAGTTCGGATCTCATGACTCATCGTAGAGAGAAACTCACTTTTGGCTTTAACGGCGGCTTCTGCTTTCTTCCTCTCTTCGATTAAGGCTTCGTTTGAATCGCGCATATCTTGCTCGTTTTTGATCAAGCTAAGGGCCATTTGTTTGAAACTGTGTGTGAGTTGAGCAACCTCATCCTTTCCTTGAAGGTTAGGGCTAGTGTTGAGCGTGTTCGCCCCTTTACTTAAATGTCCTTCGGAGACTTGCTGCGTTGCTTCTAGCAGGCATTTAATGCGCTTTCTGATTCTGCTTGAGGACCAAACCGCGACCAACAGCGATACAGACACAGTGAAGATAGCTCCCCCAATCAGAACATATGTGGTTTTAATCGCGCTGTTGTCAGACTTAACCACGCGGACACCGATGAGCTCGTTTTCGATTTCGATGAATTGTGCGATCTCTTTTCGGATCTCGTCGACAATGGTTTTTCCCGTCTGTTTTTGCGCAAACTTGATCACGCTGAGCATCGAAGCTTCGCCTTGGTCGACAAGTTGGCGTTGGGCGATCTCTTTTTCTCCAGACTCTTTGAGCCATCTCTCTAACAAGGCATCGATTCTATATAAGCGTTCAACTTGAGGTGGGTTATCGTCGACTTGTTTGGCTAATGTGGTGACTTTGTCTTTCCATACTGACAAAGCAAGATGGTAAGGCTCAAGGAATTCGGTATCGCCGGTGAGTAGGTAGCCTCGTTGTCCTGTTTCCATGTCAACGACTAAACTCAGTAACTCTTGGGCTCGTGCGATTGCTTTATGAGTGTGAACGACCCAGTGGTTATCTTTCACCATGGATTGAGTATTTTCATAAACTGATAGAGACACAAGCAACATAAACATGATGGGAATACAGAAACTGACAAATAGTTTCTTTTGCAGGGATATGTTGTCGAACCATGCAGCATACATGAAGAATATTGCCTCAAACCGTTTGCTATATTGAATCAGTGTAGAAGAGAAAAGTAAAAATGTTAGGTGTTAAAGTGCATATTGGTGCGGTAGATCAGCTTTAACCTCAAAAATACTCCTTTAGTGTAAGAGAAGATGGGTAGAGATCGTCATAATGATGAAACCTAAAGAGTTTAGATTGAGCTTAGCTGAGCGTATTTCTACAGGTAATGAATTCCAACTGGTACGATGATTTAATAATTCACTGTCTTTTTATAAATTATTCGTATGCTTTGTAACAAATTGTAATCATTCATGTTAGCATTTGTACGTTATACAACTACTCACTATGCAAAGATTGGAACCGTAACAATTAGTGATGGCTTTCAACGTAAAACACAACATTATAAAAACACAAAAATGAATACATATTTCTTCGCTAAGCAAGCAATTTTTAAGAAAGACAGATCAGTTTTCGGCTATGAAGTTTTATTTAGAAAATCAGGTAATGAGCCATTAACGTCTATTCCAGATAATGCAACTGATTCAATAATAAGTGGCAGTTTAGCATTGAGCCCAGTGACTCGGATAGATACTCAAAAGTATTGGTTTTTTAACTTCTGTGAACAAGATATGTTGAACAGAACTTATCGCATACTTCCCAAACAAAAGGTATGCCTAGAGGTGTTAGAGACTACCGTACCATCAAAAGCTCTCGTTCAAGAGATCAAGGCGGCAAAAGCATTAGGATATCGAATCGCGTTTGATGATTTCTCACCAGAGAACCCTTGGCGTAAGTACCTTCCGTTGGCAGATATTATTAAGTTTGATCTCACTAAAAGTGACTTAGACTATATTGAAACCGTGATGAGTGTGTGTGATCACCCGTGTCTATATCTAGCAGAAAAAGTAGAAACAGAAGAAGAATTTAAGCAATGTGTTGATATAGGGATGGATCTCTTTCAGGGTTATTATCTAGAGAGGCCTCAATTACAAGAATCTGATAATTTGTCACCAAGGCAGTCCACGCTCTTTAAAATACTTGAGAAAGTTAATTGTAAAAATGCCAATAAACATCAGATAGAGAATGAAATAAAGAAAGACGTCAGCACATATATTAGCATTATAAAAATGGCGAATGATATTAGCATAAAAATATCGAAGCCAATCGTGAATATAAAACATGCAATTAATTATTTAGGCCTGTATAAGATACAAGTTTTAGTTTCTACTATTATATCTTCTGAATTATGCAGTAATGAATATCTTTATGATAAAGCGATAAACAGAGCAAAAATGTTTGAGTTCTTGTGTCGAAAGTCGAATAATCGAGAAATGACCCAGTGTGGATTTTTTATCGGTTTAATAACGATACTTGATGAAATTACTCATAACAATGGTCAGCGAATTATCGACTCTATTAATTTGGAGCCTAGAGTGCGCGAGCAGATCAAACACAGAAAAGGTGAACTAGGTGAGGTATTGAGCCTTGTCGAATTACTTGAAAGTTCTGGTACATATCTGGAAGAACTTCCCACCAATATTACCGATACAACAGTTGATGACGTTCAAGCGATGTACAATCGGATCTATATTTAACAAAAAGAGCGCTAATTCGATTAGCGCTCTTTTTCTATCTCACAGTGTATTGATTACTCTCGGTTGCTAAACGATAGCGCGAGTCCATTTAGGTTATCCGCAGATACTGTGAGTTCTTGAGAAAGCGTAGACAGTGCTTCAGCTTGGGCGAGATTGCTCCGAGATGCGTCATTGATGCTCATGATGTTGGTGCTGATATCTTCGGCAACGGCACCTTGTTGCTCGGCAGCAGTTGCTGTTTGTAACGCGATATCAGAGATCTCACTTAATGAATTAGACATCGCAACTACTTTCGTCTCTGAGTGTTTAGTCTCTTGCACACATATTTGGCTTACGTTTTGATTTTCAATCATTTTGTCTTGAAGATCGTGTAAAGAGGTCTGTATGCGTCCAATCGTCTTTTGGATGTGTTCGGTAGCATCGTGAGTACGAATGCTTAACGCTCGAACTTCATCAGCAACGACAGCAAAGCCTCGACCAGCACTACCAGCTCTGGCTGCTTCTATTGCTGCGTTAAGCGCGAGTAGGTTGGTTTGTTCTGCAATGCCTTGAACTTCAGAGATAATGGCATTTATCTGCTCAGATTCACTAACAACCTTGGAAGCCACCAGTGTCGATTGCTCTACTTCTTGCGTCATCGTTTCTACTTTCTGACGTGTGATTCCAATGGAAGACAATGCTTCCTGACAGTGAGACTCGGCAATTTTAACCTGTTCAGATGTTTGCACGCAGTTCTTAGCGACATCTTGAATTGTTTGAGTCATCTCTTCGATTGCGACTGAAACTGCCTCTAGCTCTTGTGTTTCACGTGCGATATTAGACTGAGATTGTGCGGAGGACTTATTGACCTCTTCGGCACTGGAACGAATTGATAGTCCTCGGTCTGTTACGCGACCTAAGATAGTGCGAACTCGCCCTTGTTCAATCTTTAAGTGGTAATCGGTGGCATTGTTTCTGTTAGTGCTGAATACAAGGCGAGAGACGCTGTCGTAGTCATTAGCGCGCTGTTTCTGCTCTGATGGATTTGATACTAACTCACGATAGTAGAGCGAGAGTAAAAACGCCGGTGTCGCTAGATTGAATAGGGGGGAACTGGTAAAAGCAAGATAAGTAAATGCTGCGCCAGCAAGCAAACCAGATGCCAATTTTAGGTTCTGAAATCGACCTACTTGAACGTTGAGCGATGGTTTTTGGTTGAGTTTTTCGTAAGCCTCAATAGCGCGCGTTTTATATTGGTTATCTAAATGTACACGTACAGATTGGTAACCAACATGATCACCATTCTCATATATGGGACAAACAAAGGCATCTACCCAATAATAACCACCATCTTTAGTGCTGTTTTTTACAGCACCGCGCCAAACTTCACCTTGTTTTAAATGTGACCACAAATCAGCGAATGCTGCTTTCGGCATATCTTTGTGTCGAACGATATTATGATGCTGTCCTAATAACTCCTCTTTAGTAAAGCCTGCTATTTCACAAAATATATTATTGACGTATGTAATTCGACCGTTTAAGTCTGTCGTTGAGATAAGTTCTGCACCTACAGGTACATGGACTTCTTGGTTTATAGTCATTGTTATTGAAGCTCTTTATTAATAATTTGTTACACGCGGATATTAATTTATAAAATCATTCATTTGAATTATGAATTGCGTTTTAAGTGTGACCTTGCTTCCATTGGTTGGGCGTTGTTATTAATTGAACTGATATTTAACCATGGTATTAAAGTGGTTATTTTTCGTAAGGTTGGGTGGTGAAATTTGGAGCAAAAAAAAGAGCACAAATATGTGCTCTTAATAAATCTAACTGACTAATTTATAGAGTTAAAACACTACTTCTTTCGATGAGAGTAGGCTCTAATTCTACGACTTGAGGATAAACTTCTGGAGACTCCAAACGACTCAACAGAGTATCAACAGCCGCTTTACCTAGCCGATGTTTTGGCTGGTGGATGGTCGTTAATGCTGGGGTCATGTATTTCGATAAGTGGATATCATCGTAACCGATCAGTGAAAGATCTTGTGGTACACGTAACCCATCTTGCGCAGCAGCGTGAATCACACCCATAGCCATCATATCGTTGCAAACGAATAGGGCACTTGGCAGTCTTCCACGGTTTTTTAGCGTCTGAAATGCATCAAAGCCGCCGTCACACTCAAAGTTAGACTCAACAATCCAGTCTGCATGAACTTTAAGGTTGGCTTCACTCATGGCCTGTTTAAATCCTTCGTAACGTGAAGATGCTTGATTACGATGAAGAGGGCCTGTAATACAACCAATCTCAGTATGACCGTTATCAATAAGATGTTGGGTAGCCATATATCCCCCTTGGTGGGAGTTATCTTGGATCTTATCGCTTGCGAACAGCATTGGTCCCCAATCCATTACAACGACAGGCAACTCTGGGTAGCGTTCAAATACGTCTAAATGCTCACCCTCTAGTGTTGAGCACATCAACATTAAACCATCGACACGCTTCTGGAGCAGTGTGTCGATAGACGATTTCATACGTTCACTGTCGCCCTCTGTATTACAAAGTATGAGATTGTAGCCTTTCTCATAGCAACGTCGCTCTACGCCCTTTACAACTTCACCGAAGAATGGGTTCGTTGAGGTAGTCACCAACATACCGATCGTTTTTGTCTGCTTCATTTTAAGACTGCGAGCAAGGGCTGAGGGGGCATAGTTAAGCTCTTTTGCCGCTTTGTTGACGCGCTCTGCGATTTCGTCGCTAACAAATCGAGATTTGTTGATCACATGGCTAACGGTAGAGGTTGAAACCTTGGCAAGTTTAGCGATGTCTTTCATTGTTGCCATAATAATTCCTTGTGGTGCTGGTCGTTCCACTTTGGGCGATATTCTGCCTTAAAACAGACGGTTGTGCGCAACAAATTATTTAAAATTTATTACGCACTAGCTAAGACACTTTTCGTTATGAAGTTTGTAATTACCCTAACTGCTCAGCCAAAAATGCATCTGTTTCTTGACGTGACGGTATTGATGTTTGTGCACCAAAACGTGTCACTGAAATAGCCGCTGCAGCATGTGCGAACTTAATCGCCTTCTCTAGTGGCATCTCTTCAAGTAAGCCAGTGACCAATGCGCCATTAAATGTATCACCTGCAGCTGTTGTATCCGTAGCTTCAACGCGGAAGCCTGGAATCAATTCTCCTTGATTACCTTCACCACTATGGCTTAGCCAAACACCTTTCGCACCAAGCGTGATCATCACGGTTTCAATGCCTTTGTCATGCAGAGCAAGTGCTGCTTGGTGAGCAGATACGTCATCGGTCACGGTAACGCCAGTTAAGACTTCTGCTTCCGTTTCATTTGGTGTAATCACGTCGATGCATGCAAGCAGTTCGTTGGATAGAGGGCGAGCTGGTGCTGGGTTAAGAATCACTTTAGTGCCGGATTCTTTTGCCACTTTTGCTGCGTACTCGATGCCTTCAATCGGCGTTTCAAGTTGCGTCAACAGGTATTTTGCGCCGCGAATCTTATCAAGATGTGGTTCGATTTGCGCGCAGTCTAATTTGTTGTTTGCTTCAGCTGATAAACAGATACTGTTCTCACCGGTTGCGGATACTTGGATCATGGCAATCCCCGTTGGGGTACTTTCCGCAACAATCACACCATCGATATTGATGCCGTCTTTCTCGAAATCTTGGCGAATATTGATACCAAATGGGTCGTCACCAACACAGGCGATAAAACCGATATCTGCATTCAAGCGAGCAGCGGCAACCGCTTGGTTTGCGCCTTTACCGCCAGGAATGACCTGGTAGTTTCCGCCAATCAGTGTTTCGCCTGGGCGGGGGAAAGAGGGAACTTGCAGTACATGGTCAGCATTTACGCTACCTAAAACAATCAGTTGAGTCATGATACGAGCCTTATGATATATCGTATTTGAAAATGCATGGCTGTTTCTCATCACCGTCAACGGGTATCGAGAGATCGCGCAATGGGAAAGAGCTATGCACTGTCGTGATAGAAAGAAAGCGAGGGTCGGGGGACCCCCGCTGTTCTTAATTAAGAGAGATTATTTAGCAACAATTTTCAGAGGAACTGGTACGTACTCGTCAACTTTCTCGCCTTTCAGTACTTTGTCTGCCATTTCGATGCCAAGAGAACCGATTAGGTCAGGTTGTTGAGCAACGGTCGCACCTAGCAGGCCACGATTAACGGCAGCAATACCGTCGTCTGTGCCGTCAAAGCCAACGATCATTACGTCTTTACCTGAAGCTTGAACAGCACGTAGTGCACCTAGAGCCATTTCATCGTTCTGAGCGAATACAGCTTCAACGTCTGGGTTCGCTGCAAGTAGGTTTTCCATTACGTTCAGACCTTTAGTACGGTCGAAGTCAGCAGGTTGGCTTGCAAGAAGCTCAAGGCCGCTGCCGTTTACTGCGTTCATGAAGCCTTCACCACGCTCACGTGCCGCAGATGTACCAGCAATACCTTCAAGTTGGATTACTTTAGCTTTCTCGCCCACTTTTTCCATGATGAAGTGACCCGCCATTTCACCACCGATTACGTTATCAGAAGCGATGTGGCTCACTACATCACCACGGCTTGCACCACGGTCTAGAGTCAGTACAGGGATGCTTGAACGGTTAGCCATGCGAATCGCGTTAGATACAGCATCTGAATCTGTTGGGTTGATCAGGATAGCCTTAACACCACGAATGGTCAGATCTTCAATGTTCGATAGCTCTTTGCTCGGGTCGTTTTGAGAATCAAGAACGATAAGCTTGTAGCCTAGCTCTTCTGCTTTCGCTTCCGCGCCATCTTTCATTGTCACGAAGAACGGGTTGTTCAATGTAGACAGAACGATAGCCATTGTGTCTTGCGCTTGAGCAGACACAGAAACCGTTGTTGAAAGTAGAGCAGCAGAAATTAGAGTTGCTAATTTTTTCATGGTGTAAGTCCTTTGTGTAGGGTGAGCTAGAAGGTGAGTCCTAGCTCGTTGTTATATTATTAATTTATTAAGGTGTTACGTTGACTCAAACTAGAGTCGTTTAATGTGTCACTTGTTTTTGTTATCAACCAATACCGCCAGAAGAATAACCACTGCTTTTGCAATCATCTGGTAGTAAGAAGAAACGTCTAATAGGTTCAGTGCGTTGTTCAGGAAGCCGATAATCAGAGCACCAATCAATGTGCCCATGATGCGACCACGACCGCCGGCTAAGCTGGTACCACCAAGTACAACGGCTGCGATGGCGTCTAGTTCATAGCCCATACCTGCAGTTGGCTGTGCTGAAGAGAGACGAGAAGCAACGATGATGCCTGCTACGGCAGCAAGTAGACCACAGATGGCGTACACACCGATTTTTACTTTGTCTACGTCGATACCCGATAGGCGAGTTGCTGATTCGTTACCACCTAGTGCGTAAACGTAGCGACCAAAGCGAGTGTGGTTAAGTAGGTACCAAACAGCAGCGAATACAACTGTCATGATCCATACTGGAACTGGGATGCCCATTGCGTAGCCTGTACCAAACCAAGCAAACGCGTCTGCTGTGTCAGTAAAGCCAGTAGAAATTGGACGACCATCGGTGTAAACCATGGTCACACCACGTAGAAGCGTCATGGTTACTAGGGTTGCGATGAAGGCTTGAACCTTACCTTTCGCGATGATCACACCACTGATTGCACCTAGCGCAGCACCTGCTACTAATGCCGTTGGGACTGCAACCATCACAGGAACTTCCATGCCAATCATACTGGCTGCGAACGCACCACAAAGTGCAAGTACCGAACCGACGCTCAGGTCGATGCCGGCAGTCAGAATAACCAGTGTCATACCTACCGCGATGATGGCGTTAACCGATGTTTGGCGTAGGATGTTGAGGATGTTGTCGACTGTAAAAAAGTTTGGGTTTAAGAAAGAAACAACGACAATCAGAAAGATCAAAGCGATCAGTGATTTTTGTTCAATCAGCCACTCTTTGCTCAGTAGAGACTTCTTTGCTGGTGTTTCAGTTGTTTTGCTCATGGTATTAGTACTCATGCTGCGTCCTCGTTGATCTTTTTACCGACCGCACATGCCAGTAATAATTCTTGGTTTGCTTCTTTAGCGTCAAATTCGCCACTCACGCGGCCTTCATGCATCACCATGATGCGGTCACTCATTCCCAAAACTTCCGGCATTTCAGAAGAGACAAGGATGATGCTCATTCCGTCAGCCTTAAATTTGTTGATAAGCTGGTAAATCTCTTTTTTCGCACCGACATCGACACCACGGGTTGGCTCGTCGAGAATCAGAACTTTAGGTTTGGTCATCAAGCCTTTAGCGATGGCCACTTTCTGCTGGTTACCACCAGATAGGTTGCCAATGATTTGTTCGCGAGTAGGGGTCTTGATGTTGAATAGTTTGATGAAGTCATCCACTGCGATTACTTCGTCTTTGTGTTGGATTTGCGCGCCTTTGGTTAGGATGTCTAGAGAGCAAAGAGACATGTTCTCTTTCACCGACAGACCAAGCACTAGGCCATCACCTTTACGATCTTCAGAGATATAAGCGATGCCATTAGCCAAGCCGTCTCTTGGACTTGCTGGGTTAATGGTTTTGTTATCTAGGTTAATGACGCCGCGTTCGCTCGGTAGGGCACCGTAGATGACTTTCATTAGTTCAGTGCGTCCTGCACCCATCAAACCAGACACGCCAAGGATTTCGCCGCGTTTTAGCGTGAAGCTAACGTCGTGTACACCAGAGCCTGTTAAGCCAATAACCTCTAAACAAGTCTCACCGTGAGTTGGTTCGATACGTGGGTATTGTTCGTCTAGCTTACGGCCTACCATCATTTCGATAAGGCCATCTTCATTGGTGTCTTTCACTTCACATTGACCAATGAATTTGCCATCACGCAGTACGGTAATGTCATCACAAATCTCGAAGATCTCTTTCAGTCGGTGAGAGATGTAAACAATGCCACAGCCTTCATCACGCAATTCGTTAATCACTTTGAAAAGAGATTCGGTTTCCGTATCAGTAAGGGCATCAGTTGGTTCATCCATGATGATGACCTTAGATTCAAACGATAGGGCTTTCGCGATCTCTACCATCTGTTGCTCACCAAGGCTTAGCTCGCCCAGTGGTGTTTTAGAACTGTGTTTTACGTTTAGGCGTTTCAGTAGTTTGTCGGCTTCTTGGTACATTTCGTTCCATAGAATTCGACCCAACGTTCCAGTGATTTCACGACCTAGAAAGATGTTTTCCGCAATCGTCAGTTCAGGAATCAGGTTTAATTCTTGGTGAATAATACTTATACCCGCTTGCTGAGAATCGCGTGGGCCTTTAAATGCCGCTGGCTGACCTTGGTAGTGAATGGTGCCACCATCAAGGTGGTAGATACCCGTCAACACTTTCATTAAGGTCGATTTACCTGCGCCGTTTTCGCCCATTAGCGCCATAACGCGTCCTGGGTAAACGTTGAGGCTCGCTTTATCCAAGGCTTTTACACCAGGGAAAGCTTTCTCAATTGAGTTAAGTTCTAAAATGGCTTGAGTCATGTGGTTTCCTTTACTCGGGGCCAGGTTGTTTGGTTCGCTTAAAAAGTTACGCCAGCTTGAAAGATGACATTTGCATAGGGCGTACATTCGCCCGTGCGTATTACAGCGCGACTCTCATTGGTGCGTTGTTTGAATTCTTCATGGCTTACGTAGTTAATCGCGATAGTTTTGCCGCAACGTGCTTCTTCCGTTTTGAGTTGGTCAATCAGCACCGCGTGATGTTCTGGACTTACTTGCGCAAACTCTTCGGCAATAACCACGCCTTCGATTTGAGATTCATCAAGCATGGTTTTTACGGTTTGTGCAAAGCTTGGTACGCCATGTGTAAGCGCTAAATCGATACGGCGCACGTGATCGGGGATCGGCAGGCCCGCATCACAGATAGTGATTTCATCAGTGTGACCTAGAGTCGCCACAAGATAAGAAAGATCGGAATTAATTAGAGTACTTTTTTTCATAACACTACCTATTGGGCAATTTTTCGATGTCGGAACAGAGACAAGAAAACGCCATCGAAACGTTTCGATAAGAATAATAGTGTTTGAATGATGAAATGCACGAATCATTCAGAAAGAGTGTGATAACGATCATCGAAACGTTTCGATGGCGCCGAAAAGATTGAATTGGATCACGTAAGTGATAGTTGTATCAGTATGGGGTAGGGTTAGTTGATGGTGAAAGATTAGGTCAATTCTCATGCCCTAATATGTTTGAATCACTTTATTTCGAGTCGGGCTGAAAGAGCAGTATAGAAAAGTCTAAAAGAATATAAATGATTAAACTTCATATGGTTATGATCGATCTCTTATTAAAAATAGAGTTGGTTATAAAACGGTGTGCTCGTCGTTTATTTTTTTGAAGGCTTTGTTGGTAGGTTGCAGCGCTTACTTAATCAACTAGGAGCTCTTTATGAAAACTCAATTCCTGCTTGCTGCAAGCTTACTATCACTCAATGTTCACGCTTCTGATTCACCGTTTTACTTAGGCGTTGGTGTGGGAGAGACTGATTTCGATGATGGCGGGTGGGCTGAAAAAGAGTCGGACCCAATTTGGTCAGAGACTGACGGTCAGACATATAAAGTGTATGGCGGCTTTAAATTAAATCAAAATATCGGCTTTGAAGGGCAGTATACCAATTATGCTGATACGGTTTACCGATCGCCAAAGCATGCAGGAAAGGTAACTGCTGCACTCGCAAGTTATTCATTGGCAGCTAATGTAGGTTATCAGTTCAATATTGGTATTCGACCATTTGTCACTGTAGGTCTAGGTATGGTGGACCTACAAGCCACGTCACCTGGCGGCGGTTCGAATGACGAACAGGAAGCATTAATGAGATTAGGTGCTGGTGTTGAATACACTCACCCTGCTTTACGCCAGGTGACTTTTAGACTCGCTTATGAGAAGGATGAGTTTGATATTACATACCGTGGAGTGACTGAGTCATACAGTGTGGCGAGTACTTACCTTGGCGCAAGCTTTAACTTCTGAGAGAGTATATTGATACTATGAACAACAGGATGTGGCGCTTATCTGTGATTAGCGCATTAAGTTTATTGTCGTTTGGTCTATCTGCTTCCTCGTTAAGCGTTAAGTTGATTAATGATGAGAACAGGTTGGATTTAAACATCGAAGTTCATCAAATGAATACTTGGCAGGCTACGGCAAAAAGCGACTGTACTTATTACAGTAAAGTAACCGAAAACTACTCTGATCGAGATAAAACGTTTGTTAGCGGCTATCTCTTACAAGCAAGGTTGAGCTGTGTGCATGGCGAGCATAATAGTGATTATTATTTGTTACCCGAATTGTTTCTCGGCAAAAACGGAAAAGCGGCTGTCTCATTTGGAGATGATGACAGCGTGACTTTTCATTATGAGGTGAGTTTGTCGTGATAGCTTCTAATAGGCGCACAATGACATACTGTTCTTAATCATGGTATTTATTGCAGGGACTAGCTCATTTTGGCTCAAGGACGAGTGGCTATATTTCAAATCATCCAGATCACCAAGGTCAAAAATTTGCGCGTTCAAGCTGTAATGATTTGCGTACGTTGTCGACTCATCAAACTTAATCAACAAAGAGACTGGGCATTCCGTCTGCAATAGCTCATTTGCGTAAATAGCGTTGTTTAAAATCTGCAAAGCCAAGAGGTACTCCGACTCATCATTGACGTAAAGCGTCTTATTGTTGTTGGTTAACTTTTCAAAATGCTGCTGATCTAAATTACTTCTGTCCTTGGCGTGTATCATTGAACAATAAGCAGTAACGGCGAGTAAGCCGAATGCCATCAACAAGCCTAGCACCTGAAGAAAACCAGGCCCTTGAGAATGAGTTAGGTAGCAATTGTGGCTATCTATTTTTGAACCTATTTGTGTAGAACGTATTAACCCAAGCAAAAACTGAGTGAAGTTACTTTGGTTTTGCACAGGCAAACGAACGGATTCGTTTTGAGTCGTAGAGACCTGATGTGGGTTCCCATGAGTGACAATGTCACACTGTGCTTGTATTAGTTCTTTTTGATGCTTTGTATTTGTATCTTCTGTATTGAATTTTTTTAACAAAGTGGGGTGCTTGGGTTCAGTAATGCAAAAACGGTAACCGACTTTATTCACAGTTAGCACTTCAACACCTTCCGCCCTCAAACGTAGCAGTGTTTGCCTGATGTTTGAGATGACATTTGTTAAGGCTTGATCTGAAACGATACAACCTGTCCAACATTGTGCGAACAGTTCATCTCTAGACACTGCAAGCCCATCATTTTTAATTAGCACTTGAAGCACGTCATAAGCAAGAGGGCGCAGCGTGACTTGTTTTCCATCTTGATTGGCGATGGTTTTGTTTTTGGTGTTAATTACCAAGTTAGAGATGATTTGTATGTGCTTCATAGTGTTTGCGCTTCGATTTGTGTTAGGTGGTTTTGTGTCCAATCTTTTTTCTTGGCGCTAATTATGCCTTGCGAAGATAAACCGAATGTAAACGGATGTAAGTGGTGTTGATTTGATTTTATTTTTGTTTAGGCGTGTGTGTGATTGATGTGTGAAGATGTTATTTCTCTAAAAATCAGTGCGTTATAGTGTTTGTTTCTTATCGTTATAAAGTCATGATGGTTTTGTTTATTTTTCCTGACCAGCCGCAATTAATCTTCTCTGCAATTCGGAACTACCCGAAATGAATTCGTGCTTGCCTTAAAGGCAGCCAAACATATGCAGTGATAATCAAGGTTAAAAAGCAATGAACAAAAAACTAGTTCTTGGCGCAGTTCTAATGTCAGGTCTTTCTTTTAATTCTATGGCAGCAATGGATAGGGGATGGTATGTAGGCGGCGGTTTGGGAGACAGCGATATAACGTCCGATACAAAAGCAACCGACGTTTTGGACGCTGAAGACTTGACTGTCCGTGCTATAACAGGATTTAAGTTCAACCGAGTTTCATCTATCGAGTTTCAATATACGAATTACGGTGAAATTAAAGGCAAAGGAACTAACGAGACTAAGATGGAGCCAACAGCTTTATCTATTGCCGGTAATATTGGATATACATTTGATAATGGCCTTCGCCCATTCGGTCTGATCGGATTAACTTATATTGATCTAGATAGCAATATCCAGAATTTTGATGATAAAGGTGAGGCAGTTAGGTTTGGTTTAGGTGTTGAGTTCATGCCTCGCCAGTTAAAAGATTTGTCGGTTAGAGTGGCTTACGAGTCAGATACGTTTGATATCCAGCATCGTTACAATAACGGCACAACCCAAAAAGCGGACACAGTCACTATTAATTCTTTTTATGCAGCGGTGAGCTACCACTTTTAATTGCTGAACTTATGTTAAGCCTCGTTGGGGAACAGGCTAGCCGCGACTTTTATCGCGGCTTTTTCGTATCTGGTATTTAGCGATTAAAACGATCGGATATGCGCAGTCACGCTCACTACACCATGATCAGTACTAAATTGGTCGACTTCAAAGCTGGGGTTAATCAGATGCTGGTCTTGCACCTGATAGTTGGTGATCTCCATGATGCTAGAAGAGTTTTGGCAATCAAATTCATTAGAAAGCAGGATGTAGTCGAGCACTGAACCACTCGCTCCATAATAGTGAGTCGGTGGACGCTGAACCAATAGATCTTCTTGATGAAGCTGATGATAGAGCTCCCAGCTATCGCGCAAGCGAAAGTATTTCAACCAGTGCTGGCTCTCTTCATTTCTGTTGAGTGAATCGTTGAGTAACCCTTTAAACTCATCGCTGGTGAGTGGTTTATTGAAATCCCCCATTAACACAACAGGACGCTCGAATTGATGACGTTGTCGTGTGATGTATTCGTGCAATACTTGTACTTCTAGCCCTCTCTGTACGCTTGAAAGCCACCACCCAAGTCCTTCTTGGTGGAATTGAGTCAAGGTTTCGCTATGAACTGGTGTTTTCAAGGACGCGTTTTGTAGCTCTGTATCTGAGCTCTCAGCCTGAATAGGGCGCTGAGATTTAAAATGGACCACATAACAATCCGTTAAGCCAAGATGAGGGAGTTCAATCGTTGCGTGGACAGGCAAGCGATTAAATCTAAATTCCTTTAAAAGCTCTATATTGAACTGCTTTTGAAATTGCAAAGATAGGGAAACTGCGCGAGTTTCCTTGATCGGATAACGTGATGCAATGGCAACAACGGGATCTCTAAACAGGTAATCACTCTCGACATTGGGTTTATCGACAACACTAAAAAAAGGGTATCCGAGCTCATTGACTAGTGCCTCAAGCGAAGCCGGGCTGAACACCTCTTGAAAGCCAATAATGTCACTGTCGGCCTCTTTAATGGCATTCTTTATCCACCCTTGTTTCTTAGACCACTCCTCAAAGCTATAGATATTCTCAAAATCATAGTAAGCGTTGGGTGGCTCAAGGTAGTTGAAAAGGTTGAATGTCGTAATAGTTAGGTGACTCGGTGTGTTCAAAGCAGGTTCCTGAAAGTCAGACGCTGTAACAAAGCGTGATTACTCTATTCAGTATACGTCATCTCGTTTTGAGGTATTGCTATATGTGGGATTATTTTTATCGAGCAAAATGCAGCACGTTATCCATTTTACCATCGATATCGAGGCAGCAATGGTGAGTGTCATTTGATGCCGAGCGAGTTTTTGCTCTGGCGAGCTGGGCTCGAGTTCGCTTTAAAACTTGTTCTAGAGTGAGATCCGAATCAGGAACGTAACTACTTGCTCCCGCTGTGAGTGTGACTGGGATTTCAGAAGCATTATCAAACAGCTCAACCAGTCGGCTAAACACATTACGTGCTTCCTTAAGGGAAGTGTTGGGTAAGAGGATGAAAAACTCATCATCGTCACGGGCAATAGTTTCGGTTTTTCTTAGTTGTTCTATGCAAACAGAAGCGAATTGTTGTAAGACAGCGTCTCCAACTTGAAAGCCATGTTTGTGGTTAATGGTATTGAGTTGGTTAATATCGAAATGAACAACAGTTAAAGGCTGACAGGTTCGATCGCACAATGCGATTGCTCGGTCGAGCTCCTCTAAAAAGACGGCGTAACTGTAGACGTTGGTCAGTTCGTCTTTAAAGCTGGTGGCTTGGCGCAGTTTTTCAAGTTGATGGTTGAGTTCCAAGTCTCTCAAGATGTGTTCGTCTACTGTGAGCCACTTTTCAAAATCTCTAATTAGCCTTGCTGAGTCAATGTGGTGAGTATGAAGTGAGTGTTTGAGTTGGGACAGTAAATTGGCTTTTACCGCTAGGCCACATAACAGGAATTCGGCCACCGTAACGTGATGGGCGTTTAACTCAGTAACAAGCCGAACATGATAATTGAAATTTTTTTGAGTGTAACTGCAAGTTAACCAGGTCTGTATATGATGCTTAATAGCGTTGCAAAGAGGACCATGCGACAGACAGCTATGCACTTCAGGATGGGAAAATCGGGTTTTAGTCCTCAATTGATGAAGGTATCTATCTGAGAATTCTGAGTGATTTATGCTCAGTTGAGCTAGATGATGAGAGAGAGTTTGAACTTGTTCGGTGGTTAGGTTGACTAACTCAAAGTAACGCTCAATGTTGCGTTGATTGATTGTCATTCCTTCCCGCTGTAGGTTCATATTACCCTCTAAGTGCATTTGTGTACGGTAAAATTAGCATAGTATTCGGAGGTGGAAGAGTAAAGGATACGCAGAGAAATAAAATCAATCACTTACATAATTTGAACTTCCTTACATTTTAAGAGAAAAGAAATGTAAGCGCAGGTAGCGTTTTTACTAGGGTAGGGTTCTTTAGGGTTTTACTCGAGAAAAGTCTGTTTCGACGCACTAAGTGTTTTATTAGTTATTACATGGCGTTAGATTTTTCTCTATACTTATTTTTATTATCGTGTGTCCAACTTGTGGCGTATTCAATCACACTATTTATTTTATCATTTGCAGGGAGAGTCAAATGGGAACAGATTGCCGAGTTAATCCAATTAAACGGTCGACATTTTTTCGCTTAACCCACCGCTCACGCGCACTAGCACTGCCTCTCATGGCGCTCTTACCTATCTCTTCATTTGCTTCTGAAGGTGGCGTTCAAGTCATCGAAACGACCCAGTTAGTTGGGTTTGGTGAAGCCAAGTATCCAGCTGATTTCAAACACTTCGATTATGTAAACCCAGATGCGCCTAAGCAAGGTAAAATTACCTATGGGGCTATCGGTACATTCGACAGTTTTAACCGCTTTGGATCGCGTGGTGTATCAGCAAGTTACAGTGGTGAACTTTACGATACCTTGATGTTTTCACCATCGGATGAAATAGATGCGTATTACCCGCTTATCGCTTCAAAGGTGCGCTACGCTAGTGACTTTTCATGGCTAGAAATAGACATTAATCCGAATGCGCGTTTCCATGACGGTAAACCAATCACTGCGCACGATGTCGCGTTTACTTTCGATAAGTTTTCAGAAGAGGGTGTCCCTCAATATCGCGTTTACTACAAAGACATTAAATCCGTTACCGCTGTTTCTGATTTAGTGGTCCGAATTGAGATGGAAACGCCAAATCGTGAGAAGCTGTTCAGTTTTGCGCAAAGCACTCGTGTGTTGCCAAAGCATTACTGGCAAGACAAGAAGCTCTCTGAACCTTTGAGTGAACCGCCTGTAGGCAGTGGTCCTTATAAGGTGATCAATTATAAGTCTGGCCAAAGTGTCACTTACGGATTAGACGAGAATTACTGGGCTGCAGATTTACCTGTCAATGTTGGTCGCAACAACTTCGAGCGTGTCCAATACGATTACTATCGTGACGATACGGTAATGCTAGAAGCCTTTAAAGCGGGTGAATTTGATTTCCGTATGGAGAACTCCGCTAAGTTTTGGGCAAACTCTTACACAGGTAGCAACTTTGATAAGGGCTACATCGTAAAAGAAGAGATCGCTCACGAGCGTCCAGAATCGGCACAAGGCTTTGTGTTCAACACTCAATCAGATGTGTTTAAAGATCCTAAGGTTCGTGAGGCATTAACTTATGCGATGGATTTTGAGTGGATGAACAAGAACATGTTCTACAACCAATACGATCGCACTCGAAGCTACTTCCAAAACACAGAGTATGAAGCAATAGGCTTGCCGTCTGATGCAGAAGTGGCGGTACTTTCTGAATTCAAAGACCAAATTCCTCCACGAGTATTTACTGAAGAGTTCCAACCACCAGTCACTGATGGCAGCGGCCGTATCCGTACCCAAATGAGAACAGCCTTTAAGCTTCTTAAAGAGGCGGGTTGGGTGCTGAAAAACAAAGTGATGACCAACGAGAAAACGGGGCAGACACTCTCTTTCGAATTGCTTATCTATAGCCCGACCACTGAGCGTATTTCTATCCCACTTCAGAAAAACCTGAAACGAATGGGTATTGATATGAAGATCCGAACGGTTGATACGACCCAATACATCAAGCGCTTACGTGATCGTGATTTTGATATGGTCTCTTCGGCATATTCAGCGAACGCTTATCCAAGCCCGAACTTGATGATTGCGTGGAACTCGAACTACATTGACTCGACTTACAACACGGCTGGTGTTATCGATCCGGTGATCGACTCTTTGACTGAACAAATATCTAAGAGCCAACAAGATCCTGAAAAACTGCTTACGTTAGGTCGAGCGCTTGACCGTGTACTACAGTGGAATTTCTACACCATTCCTCAGTGGCACTTAGGTAAGTACCGTGTTGCGATGTGGGATAAGTTTGAGCGTCCTGATACCTTGCCAAAATATGACCTTGGTGTTGATACGTGGTGGATTTCGCAAGATAAAGCGAAGTTACTACCTGAAAAACGTCGTTAGGGAGTCTCATGGCTGCGTATATATTTAGACGTTTATTGCTGGTGATCCCCACATTGTGGGCGATCATCACCATCAACTTTTTTATCATTCAGATCGCGCCCGGTGGCCCTGTAGAACAAGCTGTAGCTCAGTTGGAAGGCCACAACTCTGGCATCATGGAGCGCTTCTCTGGCGGTGGCCAAGAAGTCGACTTGAGCGATTCAGAACAAGCTTCTTCGAGTGGCTACAAGGGCTCACGCGGTTTAGACCCCGAAGTCGTTGAAGAGATCAAAAAGCAGTTTGGTTTCGACAAGCCGATTCATGTCCGCTATTTCGATATGTTGAAAAACTACGCCACCTTTAATTTTGGTGAAAGCCTATTTAAAGGAGGCAATGTTATCGATTTGATTGTCGAGCGCTTGCCTGTCTCTATCTCATTAGGGTTGTGGAGTACGTTGATCATTTACATCATATCGATTCCGCTGGGTATTATGAAAGCCATCCATCACGGCTCTCGGTTTGATATCTGGTCGAGTGCGGTGGTGATTGTCGGCTATGCGGTTCCGGGTTTCTTGTTTGCGATCATTCTTATCATCCTGTTCGCAAGCGGTAACTACTTTAGTTGGTTCCCATTGCGTGGGTTAGTCTCCAGCAATTTTGACCAGCTCAATTGGTATCAGCAAATCATCGACTATTTCTGGCACTTGGCGTTACCAATCTTTGCGATGGTAATTGGTGGCTTCGCAACATTAAGTATGCTGACCAAGAACTCTTTCCTTGATGAGATAAACAAGCAATACGTTGTCACGGCTCGCGCCAAAGGACTCGACGAAAACAGTATCCTATACCGACATGTTTTCCGTAATGCGATGCTCATTATTATCGCTGGTTTCCCGAGTGCGTTTATTAGTATCTTCTTTACTGGCTCAATGCTGATAGAGGTAATGTTTTCTCTAGAGGGGATAGGGCTGCTTGGTTTCGAGTCGACAATTCAACGAGATTACCCTGTGGTATTTAGCTCTCTCTATATTATGACTCTGCTTGGGCTCGTTCTCAGCATTATCTCCGATCTTACCTATACCTGGGTTGATCCTCGAATCGACTTTGAAGCGCGTTAATGGTGAATTCTAAATGAAGTTTAAAAACCCTTTAGCAGAAGCAAGATGGTTACGCTTTAAAGCGAATAAACGCGGTTTTATCTCTTTGTGGATCTTTTCCATTCTGTTTGTGTTGAGCTTGTTTGCTGAGATTATCGCTAACGATAAACCGCTATTAGTTTCGTACGACGACCAATGGTTCTTTCCGGTTGCGACTGAATATGCAGAAACAGAGTTCGGTGGTGAGTTCGAAACCGAAGCGGATTACAAAGACCCTTATGTCATAGAACTGATTGAAGAGAAAGGCTACATGATCTGGCCTGTGATTCGCTTTAGCTACGACACTATTAACTTTGAAATTTCTGGGGCGGTCCCATCTCAGCCAGATTCAGTTAACTGGTTGGGGACGGATGATAAAGGGCGCGACGTATTAGCGCGGATCATTTACGGTTTTAGAATTTCGGTGTTGTTTGGTTTTGTACTTACTATAGTGTCGAGTGCTATCGGTGTGGCTGTTGGTGCTACGCAGGGTTACTACGGTGGTTGGGTTGATCTGTTTGGGCAGCGCTTTATTGAAGTGTGGTCGGGGATGCCGACACTGTTCTTACTGATCATCCTTTCAAGCTTTATTGAGCCTAACTTCTGGTGGTTGCTCGGCATTATGGTGCTGTTTAGTTGGATGAGTTTAGTCGGGATTGTGCGAGCGGAGTTCTTACGTTGCCGTAATTTTGATTATGTTAGAGCAGCTCAAGCTATGGGCGTTGAAGATAAGCGAATCATGCTGCGTCACATGTTACCCAATGCGATGGTAGCATCGTTAACCATGATGCCATTCATTTTATCTGGATCAGTGACTACGCTGACGTCACTTGATTTCCTAGGTTTTGGTCTGCCTGCTGGGTCACCTTCTTTAGGTGAGTTACTTGCTCAGGGCAAGGCTAACCTCCAAGCACCGTGGCTTGGTATTTCCGCGTTTGTTGTACTATCGCTGATGCTGACACTGTTAGTGTTTGTTGGTGAAGCGGTTCGCGACGCATTTGACCCACATCAGCAGAGGTAACAATAACAATGAATAATACTGTTCTGACTATTGAAAACCTCTCTGTTGGTTTCGGTCGTAAAAATACCATTGAACAAGTCACTCACAATGTCTCCTTGTCGATAAATAAAGGGGAAACATTAGCCTTGGTGGGCGAAAGTGGTTCTGGAAAGTCGGTGACTGCTAACTCAGTATTGAAGCTACTACCAAAAGGTTCATCTCACTATCTAACTGGGCGTGTGAACTTTTCTGGCACCGATATCCTTAGCTGTTCTGAACGTCAGCTGAGAGGTATTCGTGGTGGTCGCATTGGCATGATCTTCCAAGAGCCTATGGTGTCACTGAACCCACTGCATAAAGTGGGTAAACAGCTGGTGGAGACTCTAGCGATTCACCGTGGAATGCGAACCAATAAAGCGCAAGCCTTAGCTGTTGAATGGCTTTCTAAGGTTGGTATTCGTAACCCAGAGCAGAAGATAAACGCATACCCTCATGAACTCTCAGGCGGGGAACGTCAAAGGGTAATGATCGCGATGGCTCTGATTAATGAGCCTGAGTTACTAATTGCTGACGAACCAACGACGGCATTGGACGTGTCGGTACAAGCCCAGATACTGGACTTGCTCAAAGACCTTCAACAAGAGCTTGGTATGGCGATGCTGTTTATTACTCACGATTTGAGTATCGTACGCAAAATTGCTGACCGTGTTGCTGTTATGAAAGATGGTGAGTTAGTTGAAGAAGGTGAATGCGTTTCGCTGTTTAGTACACCAAAGCATCCGTATACCAAAAAGCTGATAGATTCTGATCCTAAAGGTTTGCCTGTCCCTGTTACAGCTGATGCAAGTTCACTACTTAATGTTGAACAGCTCAAAGTGTGGTTCCCAATCACAGGTGGTTTGTTTAAACGCACCATCTCGCACGTGAAGGCGGTAACCGATATGCAGTTTGACCTAAAGCAGGGGCACTCAATTGGGTTGGTTGGAGAGAGTGGCTCGGGCAAATCGACGACAGGTATGGCGATTCTGAAGCTGGTCGAAAGTGAGGGTTCAATTCAATACGATGGCAATCAAATCCAAGGGTTGAATCGTCAAGATATGCTGCCGTATCGAAGTCGAATGCAGGTAGTGTTTCAAGATCCGTTCTCAGCACTGAACCCGCGTATGTCGGTCGCGCAAGTAATAGGTGAGGGCTTACGAGTGCATCAAGAACTGGATGAAGCTGAACTTGACCAGCGCATTTGTGACGTAATGAAGGAAGTCGATTTAGACCCTGAAACGCGCCATCGCTACCCGAATGAATTTTCAGGAGGGCAGAGGCAGCGGATCGCGATCGCACGAGCCTTGGTACTCAAGCCAGAGTTTATTTTACTGGATGAGCCGACGTCCTCTTTGGATAGAACAGTTCAAGCGCAAGTATTGGAGCTTCTGAAATCGCTACAGGAAAAGTATCAGCTGACTTATCTTTTCATCAGTCATGATTTGAACGTAGTCAAATCACTTTGTCACTATACCATTGTGATGAAGGCCGGGGAGGTGATTGAAAAGGGCGAGACGGAACGGCTTTTTTCTAACCCTCGACATGAATACACCCAGCAATTGGTTTCTTTGTCTAATGTAGGCTCGTAAACACAACTCATTTGTCGCTTTTGTCCATTAAGCCCGATATTTAAGATATCGGGCTTTTTCGTTTCTTCATTTCCAACACTTTCAATTACTTAGGTCACCGACTCACTAACTGAAAACCAATCAAGCTAACTGATACATAAGTTAGTTTTGTAGCTGACTGCGCAATTCTCAAATTCTCTGTTTGTAGCTAAACAAAATGCAAACGTTTGGTTTGAGTTTTTAATCTAGTATAAGTGTTTGATCTTATGTATTTTTATTCCTGTTTTCATTGCGCCGTTTGTAACCTTTTGTACACGAATGTAACCATTTGACTACTTTTTATCATTAATTATATTGATGCTCAGTTGTTATAAATGGAGTTTGGCTAAATAAAATGGTTGCATATTTATTGAAGCGTTTCGCGTTAGTTGTACCGACGTTTCTAGGGATCACAATACTCATCTTCGCGATTACCCGCTTTGTGCCGGGTGGTCCGGTGGAGCGCATGCTAGCTAATATGCAGCCACAAGGTGATGGCGCTTCGGCGAGCGCTGTAGTGGGCCAAAACTCCGCACTCTCAGAAGAACAGTTGGCAGATCTAAATAAGTTTTACGGGTTAGATAAACCTGTAACCGAAGCTTACCTAGATTGGCTGTCACGTTTGGTTCAATTCGACTTAGGTGAATCGACTCGTTACTACGAACCAGTTACTGAGATGATCTTTGAGCGACTGCCAGTGTCTGCGATGTATGGCGGCATCACTTTCTTTATCAGTTACTTCATTTCGATCCCACTTGGCTATTACAAGGCATTGAAACACGGCAGCGTTTTTGACTCCGCTTCGTCAATCATGATTTTTGTTGGATACGCATTACCAGGCTACGTAGTGGGTGTTCTGCTTATCACTTTGTTTAGCTACCACTTAGAGTGGTTCCCTATGGGTGGGTTTGTCGATGATGATTTTGATGATTTCACCACACTCTCAGAGCAGGTGACAGACATCCTCTGGCATGCAGTGCTGCCTCTAATTTGTTACTTAATTGGTGATTTCGCCACATTAACCATGACCATGAAAAATAACCTGATGGAGAACCTTTCATCGGATTACATTCGAACGGCGATTGCTAAAGGTCTGCCATTTAGACAAGCCATTCGTAAGCATGCGCTTCGCAATAGCTTGATTCCGATTGCGAGCCATTTTGGTAACTCACTACTGTTTTTCATGACTGGCTCATTCTTGATTGAAGTGATCTTCGATATCAATGGCATCGGTCTGCTAGGTTACGAATCTATTGTAGAGCGAGATTATCCGGTGGTGATGGGTATTGTTGCGATTAACGCATTGGTACTGCTACTTGGCAATATTTTATCTGATGTGTGCGTTGCGCTTGTCGATCCTCGTGTGAAGTTTGGAGCGTAATCATGTCTGGATTAAATATGTTCACTATTAACCCGTTAACCAGAAAACAAATCAAGCGCTTCAAAGAGATCAAGCGTGGCTACTGGTCACTTATGTTGTTGTCGACACTATTGATTTTGTCTCTGTGTGCAGAAGTGCTGATCAATAGCAAAGCGCTGGTTGTACGTTACCAGGGTGAGTACTTCTTCCCAATTTTTTCCGATGTGTACTCAGGTAGCACATTTGGTTTGGACTATGCGGCAGAAACTAACTATCGCGACCTGCAACAAAACTTTGAATATGAGAACAATGGCGACTTCGTGTTATTGCCATTGGTTCCTTGGAATGCATTTGAACAGGACTTTTCAGGCAACTTTCCGCCTAATGCTCCAGATTTTGAATCGCAACACTACTTAGGCACCGACGTTATTGGTCGCGATATCCTTGCCCGTTTGGTCTACGGCTTTCGAACTGCGATGGGCTTTGCTTTGCTGACAATGAGCATCGCCTACGTCATTGGTGTCACGGTTGGCTGTGCAATGGGGTTCTTTGGTGGGAAATTCGATTTAGTCGTGCAAAGGCTGATTGAAACGTGGTCAATGGTGCCGTTCCTCTACGTAATTATGATTTTGGTTTCCATAGCGCAACCCACCTTTATGCTGTTCGTCCTGATCAACGTGGCATTCAGTTGGATGGGTATTACCTGGTACATGCGAACCATGACATATAAGGAGTCAGCGCGAGAATATGTATTAGCTGCCAAAGCTTTAGGTGCTTCCACTGCAAGGATCATTTTCCACCATATCTTGCCCAATACCATGGTGATGATAGTGACGCTAGCACCTTTCACTATTGCAGCGAACATTACTGCGCTTACGGCGTTGGATTATCTAGGCCTTGGCCTTGTTCCACCGACTCCTAGCTGGGGCGAGCTGTTGCAGCAAGGGAAGTCGAACTTGGATTCACCATGGATTGTTGTGTCTGTGGTAACAGCGATTGTTTCTGTGTTGGTCATGGTGACCTTCATTGGCGAGGCCATTCGAACTGCCTTCGACCCGAAAAAATACACTCTATATAGATAGAAACAAGGAAGTAATCATGTATAGATTTGCACTTATTTCACTGCTGTTCAGTGGTTTGACTCAGGCAGCCACACTACCGAGCGACCTGCAATGGCAGAGCAACTGGCAAGACCCTGTTTTTGCGTCGGACGAGGCTAAACGTGGCGGAACTCTGCGTAGTTACATGTTGAGCTTTCCACAAACTCTTCGCTCTGTCGGCCCTGACGCGAACTCGGGTATTCGCTTTTACATTATGGATGGCACGCCAAAGCTTGCTCAGCGTCACCCAAATACGGGCAAGTGGATCCCTCAACTTGCTGATGAGTGGGCGTTTTCGGATGACTACAAAACGGCTTACTTTAAGTTGAATCCAAAAGCCAAATGGTCTGACGGTGAAGCGGTGACGGCAGATGATTACCTGTTCATGCTGACGTACTACCGTTCTAAGGACATTATTGACCCTTGGTACAACGATTTCTTCAGAAACAGTATCGAAAGTGTCGAGAAGTTCGATGACTACACAATCTCTATCACTGTCTCTGAGCCAAAGAGTAATGATGAGCTGATGGTGCTACTCAATACACCAAGTCACGGCTTGCAGCCACGTCCGCAACACTATTTTGCCAATATTAATGATCAAAACGGCGATGGTATGGATGACAACTTTGTTCGTAAATATAACTTCAAAGCTGAACCAACGACGTCGCCTTACTACATATCTAAGATCAACAAAGGTCGCAGTATCACCTTTAAACACGTTGGTGACGATTGGTGGGGATACGACAACAAGTATTACCAGAACCGTTTTAATGTCGACAAATTACGTATCAAAGTAATTCGCGATTCGGATATTGCACGTAAACACTTTGAGAAGGGTAAATTAGACACTTTTGCTATGGTTCTTCCGCAAATGTGGCATGAGAAGACGGATTCAGAACCCTTTACAAAAGGCTACATTCAAAAGTTTTGGGGCTTTAATCAAACACCACAAGGTGCGGGTGGCTTGTGGATGAATACCTCAATGCCGTTACTAAATGACATCAACGTCCGTAAAGGGATCACTTTCGCCACCGACTTCGACGGCATGATCAAGAACATACTTCGCGGTGACTACTCACGTAAGCCTCACGCTATGGGTTTCGGTCATGGTGATTACGACCTGCCAGATGCGAAAGCGCCTGCGTTTGAACCAGAGCTGGCTATTGGTTATTTCGAAGCGGCTGGCTTTACCAACATTGGCCCTGATGGTATTCGATTCAATAAAAGCGGTGAGCGTCTCAGCTTTAAGATTACTTATGGTTACAACATCTGGACTCCTCGTATTGCGTATCTCAAAGAGCAAGCCAAGCTAGCGGGTTTAGAGCTTAACCTGAACCTTGTAGATGGCTCAGCGGCATTTAAATACATCCTAGAGAAAAAGCATCAACTTGCATTTTTGAATATGGGGGGAGGTGAGCTTCCGGCATACAAAGAGTACTTCCACTCTAGTAATGCAAACCGAGTACAGACCAACAATCACACTAACTACAGTTCGCCAGAGTTGGACCGCAAGATTGAAGCATTCAAATCTGAATTTGATGCTTACAAAAAACACCAACTTTCTAAAGAGATTCAAAAAGCAATCTCAAATGCTTACGTGATTGTACCAGGCTACATGGTGCCTTATACACGCGATGCACACTGGCGTTGGGTTAAGTTTCCAAATAACCCAATGACGAAGAAAACCGGTGCGATGTTCAACATTCTAGGCACCAGTAATTTCTGGATTGATACCGAATTAAAACAACAAACTCAGTTGGCTTACAAAGAGGGCGAGACGTTCGAACCTGTCACTGTGATTGACGACCGTTACAGGCTATAGGGCGCAATATTAAATGAAGCAACAAACAGTACTAAAAGTACGCGATTTAGAGGTGGAATTCAGCACCGATGAAGGCGCAGTCAAGATCCTAAAAGGTGTCTCATTTGACGTTAAAGCAGGTAGAACCTTGGGCTTAGTGGGTGAATCGGGCAGCGGTAAAAGCGTAACATCAATGTCGATCATGGGGCTGTTACCTAAACCATACGGGCAGGTAACAGCGGGTGAGATTTGGTATCGCGAGACGGATCTGACCAAGATGGCGGAGCAGGATTTGTACCAAATGCGTGGCAACCGCATCTCAATCATCTTCCAGGATCCAATGACGGCGCTGAATCCAGTTCAAACCGTTGGCAATCAATTAGTAGAAGTACTTGATCTACACCACCGCCAGATGTCTAAGGTTGAAAAGGTGGACTACGCAATCGGCTTGCTAGAAAAAGTAAAAATTCCGATGCCTGAGCTTAGATTTCAAGAGTACCCACACAACCTTTCTGGTGGTATGAGGCAGCGAGTGATGATCGCAATGGCACTGGCTTGTAAGCCGGATGTGCTTATCTGTGATGAACCAACCACTGCGTTGGATGTGACAGTGCAAGCCTCGATCCTCAAGCTCATGAAAGAGCTTCAGGAAGAGACGGGCATGGCGATGATTTTCATTACTCATGACTTAGGTGTGGTTGCTGAGATCTGTGATGACGTTGCGGTGATGTATGACGGACGAATTGTTGAAAACGCAGATGTTTTTGAGCTTTTTGATTACCCGAAACACCCTTATACGAAGAGGTTGCTTGGCCTGATTCCCGGCTTAGATTCAGAACCCAAGCAAGCAATACAGATTGACCCTCTTGATCTGTCACTTTTTCCTGAATACCAAGGGGCATCGTAATGGCAGAAATACTTAGAATCGAAGGTTTAAAACAGTATTACCTAACGGGTAAGGGTGTCTTCAAAAAAGGTTATGTAATCAAAGCCGTCGATGGCGTTTCGTTCAGCTTAGAACAAGGTCAAACCTTAGGGCTAGTGGGCGAGTCTGGATGCGGTAAAAGCACTCTTGGGCGTACCATTCTCAAGTTGTATGAACCGACGGAAGGCAAGATCTTCTTCGAGGGTAAAGAGATCACGTCTTTGAACTCAAAGCAGATGAGACCGCTTCGCCGTGAAATGCAGATTGTCTTTCAAGATCCATTAGAGTCTTTGAATCAGAGACATACAGTCGGTGGCATCCTGGAAGAGCCTTATAAGATTCATGGTATTGGTACACCAGCAGAGCGAAAACAGTGGGTATTGGAACTACTCGACAAGATAGGTTTGCCTCACACGGCGGTAAACCGCTATCCCCATGAGTTTTCCGGTGGTCAAAGGCAGCGCATTGGCATTGCTAGAGCGATTGCGTTGAAACCGAAACTACTTATTTGTGATGAGTCAGTATCGGCGTTGGATGTATCAGTACAAGCTCAAATATTGAATTTACTCCTCAAGATACAAAAGGAGATGAATCTATCCATCATATTTATCTCACACGATTTATCGGTGGTTAAACATATTTCAGACCACGTAGCGGTAATGAAAAAAGGGAAAATTGTCGAAATGGGAACCGCAAAAGAGGTGTATTCATCACCAAAGAATGAATATACCAAGGAGTTATTATCCGCGATTCCTATTACGCACCCTTCACAAAGAATAACAAACAAAACAACTCAGGCGGCGAATAACTATTAAAAAGAGAGACGGATATAAATAGCAGAAGGATAGTATGAATAGAACAAAAGTATTGCCAATTCTATTGTTGGCATCGCCCACGCTTGTACTTGCAAATAACTTGCAGGATGAGTGGGTCGAGAGCGACGAAAAAAGCGCATGGTCAGGATATGTGAGTGTCGATTACTCGCGTAATGGTTATGAAGACAGTGCCTACTTAGCTAATCGTTCAGCTTCAGCAACGGGCGTTTTGCGCTATGCCGTTTCTGATAAATCTCGATTACAACTCGTGGTATCTGGCTATCACCAGCAAGATGGCGATGTTTATGGTACTCGTGGCCAGTTTTGGAATGACACTTCTTTGTCATGGGCTCGTAACGGACTATTTAATCCGACTGAAGGGTCCTCGGTAAGTGGTGAAATTAGGGCGATATTTCCGACGTCAGAGTCTTCTAGAAGAAATGACCTGCAGTTTGGAACACGCGTGAAACTTCGTTGGAGTGCGGCATTTGATGAGTGGTTAGAAGGTTTAACGTTGAGCAATACACTATTGCTAAGAAAGAACTTTCATGAATATAAAACCGCTGGTGGAAATCAACTGATTGAATACCGATTGAGCAACCAATTTTCCGTGGATTATGCATTTGCAGACGACTTTTATTTCAATATTTTCTTAATGCCAAGGCAGTCCTGGAATTATCACGGTAACTCACTGGATCCAACCATTTTACATGGAGAAGAAATTGGTTACCAAATGACAGAGAGTATTTCGATGTCAGTTGGTATGACAAACAGTGTAGGTTATTACAATCCAGATAAAGGGCAAAACCCGCTTAATGATCTGATTGATTTAAAAAAGATGACCTATTACGCCGTGGTTAATTATCAGTTTTAGCGAGAAAGTTAACTAATAAAAAGACATCGTAATTTAACAAACGATATAACTATAAATACAGGGATATTATGTTTAGAAAAGCAATAATTGCAGCGAGTATCGCTGCTGTACTCAGTGGGTGTGGGGCCGAGGATCGTGCCTATGATACAGTCGAAAGATCCGCAAAAGAGATGACCGTTCAATCTCTAGATACAGAATCATTGTGGATGTACATGCCTTCAACTGGTGAGGCTCCACGTTACGCGTTAACGCAGCGTGGTTTCTTCCAAGGCGACCCAAAGTTGGTCAAGCTGCGTTTTGACGAAACCAATGGTATATACGTTGAAGCGCTAGATAGCGATAAAGTAAATTCTCTGGATCCTAGTCGTTGGGACAATGAAATCAACCGTAAACCTGTACTGAAAATTCCGGGTGAATTCAGACAGTATCGTTGTGCTGAAAATGGTTACGGTGAATGTACCAACAAAGAAGAGATCAACACGGATGAGAATGTCGACTGGACAGCAGCGACACACTTTGTTCCTAAATATGAAAATATGGAGTCGCTAGCAGAAGATGCGCTTACTACCTGGTATACGGCGAGTAACGTAACAGAGAGTGCTGACGCTCGCGTTATCTCATACGAATATAACCCGGAAGAAGGCGTGATTAACGTTGAGCTAGAGCGTACATTCACTGCTGACCCCGACGATCAGTATGAGTTTGGTGGCTTAGAACAGTTGTCTTTCAAAACTCGCTTTTTCTACTCTTTAGTCAAGTTAGATAAGCTAGCGAGCTCAAATTACGAGCCCGTTTATTATCAGGGCCAAGACAGTGCGTACTACGGCTTTTTTAATGATAGTAAGGCGGTGAAAACTCACACAGGCGAAAGTGATGTTCAAGGCTCGCGCTTCGCTTACATCAACCGTTTTAACCCAAATCTAGAGTCGATCGATTACTACCTGAGCGATAGCTACTTTAAAGAGGGTAACGAAGTCTACCGTCAACTGACTATCGATACGATGAATGAGGTCAACGAGTCTCTTGAAGGCACTGGAGTGCCGCCAATTAAGATTGTTAACCCCGATGAAAAAGCGGGAATTCAATCTGGAGACTTACGTTATAACGTTTTCAATCTGATTGATGAGCCGGTAGATAATGGCTTGTTGGGTTATGGCCCATCGGCAACTAACCCACTAACGGGCGAGATCATTCATGCTCATGTTAACCAGTACTTAGGCGTTATTCGTACTACCACTCGTCGTTATTGGGATGACTTGGCGATGCGCTATAACCGTCAAGAAATCGCTAAGCTTGTACCGAAAGTGGAGAGTGAATCTGATAGTGGTGAGGCTGATGGTGACGCAGCACCTGTGGTTGCTGAGCGTACTGATGTTGATGTGTTTAACGACATGATCGCCGCTGACCGAGGCCCAGACCAATTCGTTCCACAAGTGACCGAAGGTGAGATGGAATTTGTTGGTCAAGGTAAGTTCATTAATGAACTACCAAAAGCTGACTTAAACCAACAATTTGATGTAACCAACCAAGATGCAGCGCTAAAAGCGTTTTATAAACGTCAAGATATGCTGAAACGTTTCTCTGAGCAGAATGTCTACAGTGAAGACGCAATGTGGCTAAGTACTAATGCAAAAGGTCTGATCGCTGGTATTGACTACGCTGATGGTGGTTATTTTGCTGATGCTGAACAAAACACCATGAAAAAATGGAATGAGTTGAGCTTAGAGCAGCAGAAGTTCGCAAGTGAAGCGATCTCTGAGCACATGTTTAAGTCGACTTTGATTCATGAGCTAGGCCATAACTTAGGTTTACGCCATAACTTCATGGGCTCTGTCGATAAGACGCACTTCTACACTACCGAAGAGTTAGCACAAAGTAGCCTTGGTCACCAAGGTAAACCTGCAGCATACAGCTCGATCATGGATTACGGTGCATCGATTTTTGATGAGCTGTTGGTCTTTGGTAAATACGACAAGGCAGCGCTTAAATTTGCTTACGCTCGTGAGATTGAAACCAACGAGTTTGTTGGTGAATCAGTTCGTGATAAGACCGGCGCTCAAGTTCGTAAGACATACTCATTGGCAGAGTACGACCGCCAGATGACCGAGGATTACAATGCGTATCCTACCGGTGTTATTGCTCACTTGCGTGCTAACGCAGGTACTGATGGTATCCCAGAATTAGCGAGCTACCGCTTCTGTACCGATGAACACACAACAACAAGTTTAACGTGTGATCGTTTTGATGAAGGTACATCGCTAACCGAGATTACGGAGTTCCGTATTCAGCGTTACTATGATAGTTATGAAACGGCGAACCGCCGAAATGGTCGTGATTGGTTCTCTCAATATCACCAATACGAATACTTCTGGCAACGTATGTATGAATTCCAGAAGATACGTGACATTGTAGAAAACGTGGGCGAAATCGATTTTATGTTCGCACGTTACATTGGCGCTGATACTACCAATAACAAAGGGCAGGTGTTTGAAGAGATCGCAGAGAACAACTGTTTAGATTTTCGCGGAAATCCAGTATCACTAGATAATATGTCTGCAGGTTTACGTCCTATTTGTGACACGTACAATGCAGCAAATCTGGCGGCTGACTTCTTCTTAGATGTACTCACAGCACCAGACAAAGTGTGTGAGTTGGAAGAGCTAAGTGGTGTTGAGGGGGTGCCGAACCGTTATCGCTTTGCAACACTATCTGATCTTTGGTTAACGTACCAGGGTGGCATGTCACTGAACCGCGACGTTCCGACGAGCTGTTTCGATGAGGAGCTTGTTCGACTACTTAAAAATCAAGCAAACGAAATTGTGATGCGCTCTGAGACGCGTGACGGTCATATTTGGTCAAGCTTGAAGGCAAACAACCCGTACCAAACTGCGTCTAATTCAGTTGATCTGCTGGGTGTGTGGCCGGATAAACTACTTGCTGCGCAAATGTTGGTTCGTCGCGATTCACCATATATTTCAACTGAGAACTCAAGTCTAGCGTTGATTGATCTGTCAGATAAGATAACCAAGTTGTACACACATCTGTCAGACCTAGCTGGCCGACCTGAAGCGCGTCAAGCGATCTTCGTTGATGGCAATGGTGATTATGTTGAAACCGTACTTCGTTACCAACCGAGTATGACTCAAACGATTGAAGCAGTACCTTCATACCTATGGCCAATGAAGCGTTACTTTGTGTTGGGCGGACAAGATGCCTTTGAATATTGGACTGAAGGTGCTACACAAGACACTGTGGTTCCTTATTTTGGTACGCTGTTAGCGAATTTATCTAAGTATAACCGTGCGAATGAATATGGCCTTGGTGACTCTGTTCGTGGACTGAGTGATTCAATCGCGATTAACTTAGCTAACAGTTCAACCGCTGACCCAGACGGTATTAACTTTACTTGGAAAGGGGTGAACTACTCGCTGAACTCACGTAACTCGCTTGCGAATGCTGTCGCTTCACGTGCTTTGTATCAAGATGAACAAAAAGCTCGTGTCGAGAAGCTAAATAGCGCGCCATATCCAGTTCGAAATGCGCTGTCAGTATTTAGAAACACGCGTGACCGTAATGAAGCTCGTATTATTGCGATAGGCGACAAAGACGCATTGATTGCGCTTCGCGATACGACTGGTTTCGCACGTTGGACAATGTTCGACAGAATGTTTGAAGAGTACGAAGAAGATGGCAACAAGTGTCTGCGCTTTAAGGTCGATGGTGAGTCTGATGAAGACCACATGAAGCGCAAGTGTAACTCTTTATCTCGCCTACAAACCGCTCAAAACAGTGCGATTGGTAAGTTTGAGGATGACGAGCTAGACAATATGTTTAATGTAGCGCAGATTTTTGGTGACCAAATTGTTGAGAACAATAAAAGCTCTTTCAATGCTGCTCGCAAAGAAGTGTACGACTACGACCCAGAAGAGCTAAGACTTTGGAGTTCGAACGAGTATGTGACATACCGCCGTGCTTTCGAACAGTTTCCTCGTTACACAAAGTAATTAGGAAGTAATAAACTAAGTCGTTAATTGGAGCCGGTTATTCTTTCTAGTCTAACCGGCTTTTTTATTCATCAATTTAATGAATTGCATTGAATTTTTAGCTGCATTATCTGTTATTTATGTGTTATATAGATATATCTATCATTTTATGAAACCAAATTAATTTTAAAAAATCACAGCTATGTAAGACGAATGTGCTGAATTCAAAATCAAGGAAGCGGTTCACAAGGGTAGCAAGAAACACGGTAAGAAGGATTTATGACCAACCCTAAATTAGTGATCGTGGAAGACGATCCAGTCCTAAGAGAAATGCTGCAAGAGTATTTCGAGAGCCAATCATTTGATGTTGCTACCATATCTGATGGGGCAACTGCCTGTGAGCAAATTTTAACAATTCAACCTGACATTGTACTTCTGGATCTAATGTTGCCAGAGGTTGATGGGCTGACCATTTGTCGTGAAATACGTAGCCAATTCAATGGCAAAATTCTGATCTTAACGGCCAGTGACGACGATTTTGACCATGTTGCGGCGTTGGAAACGGGTGCAGACGACTTTATTAGCAAACCTGTACGACAACGTGTATTGCTGGCAAGGGTGCGTATGCTGCTTCGTCGAACTCAAGATCTACAACCAAATACTACGGGTAATGGCAATGAGCTGAGCTTTGGCAAGCTTTCCCTCAATAAGGCGACCAAATCATGTGTTCATGCTGGCCAAGATATTCCGATTGCCGAGAGTGAATTTGAGCTGCTTTGGTTATTGGCGTCTTCGCCTGAACAGGTCTTGTCACGCAATTATCTGACTCAGGAGATTCGAGGGATTGAATACGATGGTGTCGATCGCTTTATCGATAACAAAATCGTGATTCTTCGTAAGAAGCTGAATGACATCACTATGCCACCGAAAAAGATCATTACTGTTCGCGGTAAAGGCTATCTATTTGTTCCTGAACGCTGGTAAAGGCGACTTTTCTTAATGAGAAGAATCTATTTTGAATACTTGGTGGGCCTGACGCTAATCTTCCTCATCAGTATCTATTCGTACGCTTTTGTCGTTTATAAGCTGGGTACCGACTATGAATACATCCTGCGCGATCATCAAGCAGAAGCTTACCAAGAGCTGATTAGCACGATTGCGAGCGAGAAGGGAATAGTCGAAACCGAAACCATTTTGACAAACTATGCGGAAAAAACGCGCCAAAATCTTCGTATTGTGGATTTTGAAGCCGCACCTAAAATGGTTCAAAAAGCGTTTGGTAATCCAGATGTAAACGTGTACTACCATGAAGAAGACTTTCTTTGGCTGCGTTTACCTGGCAGTCAAAGCGTGTACGAATTATCGGACAACAAAGACTCTTTCCTAAGGAAAAAGATAAAGACCGAGAACCGATTCATTTGGGTGTTTGCCATCACAGGCTTTGCCTTCAGTGGTCTTTTCTTGGTGTGGCGAATCAAACGTCGTTTGAAGAATTTAGAATTGGTTACGGTTGCGTTTTCTAATGGCGAATTGATGCAGCGTGCTTCCGAGAAAAATAGCATTAAACTCGGTACGCTTAACCGCAGTTTTAATGTGATGGCGGATAAGATTCGCGATCTAATCAACAGTAATAAATCACTGACCAATGCTGTTGCTCATGAGCTGAGAACGCCGATTTTTCGTATTCAATGGCAAGCAGAGCTATTGAGTGATTTGGACCCTACGAACAAACAGTCGAAGGCAATCGCACGGATACTTGCTGACACTGAAGAGATGGAAGACATGGTCGATGAGCTGCTTTACTACTCGCGACTGGAGCGAGGGGGCTCTGAACTTCAGTTGCAGCCTGTCGATATGAATAACTGGCTGGATGAGCGATGTGCTATATGGGAAAAAGAGACCACGCTTGATCTCGTTAAGGTACCTCTTAAAGAGTCTGTGCCCTTACACGTTGATCTTAAGTTGTTTAATCGCGCCGTAGACAACATCGTACGTAACGCATTTAAGTTCGCTGATTCGAAGATTGTGATTGAGCTTTGGTATAACGATGGGGAAGTTGTGGTTGAAGTGCATGATGATGGCAAAGGTGTTGAGTCGGAGCACTGGCCATTCTTGTTTGATCCTTTCTACAGCGCAAATGCAGCAAGGAATAAAGGTAAGACAGGGCATGGACTAGGCCTCGCTATTGTAAAGCAGGTGTGTGAACGTCACCAGGCTCAAGTTACCGTGGGAGAGAGTTATCTTGATGGTGCTTGCTTTGCGCTCTCTTTTCCTCGTGTTGGGGCGTAAATAGAAGATGGTTATTTTGTTGGTTTCCCATTACACTGCGCTGCATACGATAAAGAACATGTTTTAGGTAAGTTCATCATGGACCAAGAATACTACGAAGACGCTGATTACGATGAAGTGGATCAGTATGGCGAAGAAGGCGAAGAGATTGAGATTGAAGCGATTGGCGTTGATGTCTCATCACAACCTATCGAGCTATATAAAGTCTTTAAGATCGCTAACCTAGTTGGCGGTGGCGGTGAGGCCAAGCACGTGATTTCTGAAGGTTACGTTGCGGTAAATGGTGAGCTAGAAACTCGTAAGCGTCGCAAAATGTACGATGGTGACTTCTTTGAGTTCAACCAAGAGTACTACGTGGTTTGTTGTGATCAGCCTGTTCAAGAAGTGGTTGAGAAACCAAAGAAAAAAGAAGAGCCTAAACAGCAGCATAAATCTAAGCGTTCTTCTAAGCAGAAAAATAAGAGCGCTAATCAAGGCCAAAATTTGAGTGCTTCCGCTGAGCCACGTAAACAGAAGAACAAATCTACCAATAAGCCTAAGGCTCAAAACGAGAAGTCAAAGCCACAACGTGATGAGAAGAGTGGTCGTAACTCTATCGACTTCTTCTAATCAAGTGACTTTAAGTTAGATCCTACCTTTTTCAGATGTGAGGCTAGAAATCATCGCCTCGCGTCTGATATCCAATATCTCATCAATCAGTTTCTGTTTTGCGTTCAAGCCAAAGTGATTGGAATAGTTGTTGATCTGATTCACTTCTGAAGCCTGCAACTTATAAACTTGTTTCTTCAGGCGTGTTTTCGCTTCACTTTTGATCATGCCGCGCTGCTGTAATAGGGCGATGATTTTGTTGTCTAAAGGGTGTTTTGCCTGTGACATATCTTTTTAATCAGAGCTTTAGTTAAACTTCGCAGGGTAATCTACAGGCGAGAGATGACAGATTTGTGACGTTATTGTCGCGTTTCGTTTACAGGTTTATAGAGCGTCGTGCTGATATGGTTAGCAAATGCAAAGTAAAAAGCGGGCTATCGATGAATAGCCCGCTTTTTGTTTTGGTTGAGTCATTAAGGTGAATAGAGCTAGGCTCAACGAATGACGAAGTGCGAAATTAATTCACTCTGGCGACTAGATAACTCATTTAAGGACTCACTGTTGCGCGCTGACTGATTGACTTCTTCTGCAATACTGACGGCTTTTTTGGATATATAAGCGATGTTACTCATGACTTCCTGTGCAACATTGCTCTGTTTTATTGATTCATCAGCTATGTGGCGGCTCATTTCATTAATGGTTGAGAGCCTTGTGACCATAATATCCAACGATTGGTTGCTGAGATTGGTTTGATTGACTGATGCGGCAGCTTTTTCTAGATTGTTCTCTACTAGCATTACCGCTTTTTCGGCTTGAGACTGAAGGTTGGTGATCATTGTATCAATGTCATTAGCAGAGCTTTGCGTTCGAGTTGCTAGCGAGCGTACTTCATCTGCGACTACGGCGAATCCTCGTCCTTGTTCTCCGGCGCGAGCCGCTTCAATTGCGGCATTGAGTGCCAATAGGTTGGTTTGCTCAGAGATTGACTGAATCACAGTGAGAATATCTCCAATTTGGCGAGATTCATTTGAGAGTTGATGAATCACATCGGTTGCTTCGACTAGCGAGCTCTGCAGCTGGCTAACAAAGGTCAGATTTTGCTGCATGCTGTCCATGTTGTTGTGAGCTAACACTGTGATCTTATCGACTTCATCACTGGTCTCTTTGGCTGAGCTGGAGACACTGTCGATGGCGATCTTCATTTCCGTTACCGATTGACGAATTGTGTCGGTCTGTTTCTGCTGCTTAGCGACGTCAATGTTTGTTTTATTGCTTAAGATATGGCTTTCATTGGCGACATCACTCAATGTGTCTGCAGACTGCTGAACTTGAGTGATAACGTTACTTAGCTGAGAGCCTAACGCATTGATATTGAGGGCGATGGCACCCAGTTCAGATCGAAAACCCGTTTCAATACGATGAGTAAGATTACCGGAAGTCAGCTTGTCGAGTGCCTCAACAATCTTGCGCAGTGGTCTCTTGATCGATAATACAATCGTCGAGGAGATGGCGAGGGCAATAAGAGTAGAAATCACCGCAAGTGAAGCGTTAAGGAGTAGTGCTCTGTTTGAATCTTGCTGTGCTTCATTAGCGGTTTGACTTACCAAAGAACCGATGTCATTTCCCATAAGCTCAAAGCTGTTTATGGCACTGTCCATGTCTGCAGCAAGCTGGCGCAGAAGTTGTTCGCTGGTGGCCGTTAGCTGAATATAGGTAAGGTGCTGTTGTAGTACTCCTTGCGGCTGCTCAATGGCACGTATCAACTGATTCAAATAGAAGCTGATGCTCTCTTTACTCTCTGGCATCGAGATAGGGACTCGCTTTGCTTTATCCTTAAACCTTTCAATGTGAGCGATTAATTCCTTCTTGACTACCTCAGCGTCATCGACATCTTCCATTGCGTAGATCTTCTGCAGATAACGGTCAGCGCCTGTTCCTTGTGCGACTAAGTAGTTGAGGTTGCGGTTATTGGTGCGTTGTCTGTTGGCTTTTGCTACAGCTGCTAGGTCGCTGATGTCTTGCTCGAAGAATTTCCATTTTTCATCAAACTGATTTAGCTCTTGAGATGTTTTGTGTCGCGCACTCATGCGCCGGTTCTTTGTTTCTAACTGCTGTTCAGCATTAATGAAAATACGCTGGGCAGTGGTGTTTAACTCGGCGATATGCGTTTGTAGTGCAGGGAAATTATTGAAGTCGTTGAGCAACTCTTGGTAATTGGTTAAATAGCGCTGCTTCTCTTCGTAAAACTCTTGTTCTAGTTTATTTCGGTTAGCAACAGAATCTGTATTGGCGTGAACCAAAACCGCTCGGTTGATATTTTGTAAGTTTTGACCCAACAAATTCGAATCTGCGAGGAGATTCGTCATCTTTACCGATGTTAGCTCTAACTGTTGTGCCATTTTACTCTGATTGAAATAGGCAAAAATACTGATGGCGACAACGAAAGTAATAACGATACCAAAGCCGATAATGATTCGCTGAATAATGGACAATTGCATTGAAACCTCAACAGTTATTTCCATTTAACTTGAAATTGAAGGTAGAGACAATATAACCAATCATAGGGTTATTATTGACTCGCTTGTTTTTTCAGGAGGTTAGTTGATATATATGAAAATTTAATGAATGCAGGGGCTGCATTTAACATCCATTTATTGGTTATTTTAAGAACATCGATCTGATACTGTTTTTCATGTGACAAGCGAACTTGGTGAAGATGAGTTATTGGTGGTGAACGGTCGTCAAGCGCACTGTTTAAAGCTAATAGTTTACATTCCCAAAGTTGTGGCCTCTTTTGTAAATGTTTATTTATCAAAGATTTATTATTAGGTCTCTTCTCGGGGATACTATGCTTCGTGAATGTGAAGTGTGGATTATAGATATGTAACTTATGATTAATTTTTGTGCAATAAAATCGTCACAAGCCTCTGTTTGAATTATTGGAGTTCAAAACATAAATCGAACTGATTATTCAGCATCTTAATGATTACAGATGTTTAACTCCATTAATTCATTTATCAACTTGGAGGTTGATGTGAAAATTAAAGCGCTTATTGCTACTACAACAGTTGCTCTAACTATGGCTACAGGCGGCGTTGCTAATGCTGCTTCACGCGACTACATTAGTATTGTTGGTTCATCAACTGTATTTCCATTCGCGACTGTTGTTGCAGAGCGATTTGGCCGTACATCTTCTTTTTCCGTACCTAAAATTGAATCAACAGGTTCAGGTGGCGGTTTAAAACTATTTTGTGCGGGTATCGGTGAAAATACACCAGATATCACAAATGCTTCTCGTAAAATTAAAGCTTCGGAAGTTGAGTTGTGTGCCAAAAATGGTGTTAAGGATATCGTTGAAATTAAAATTGGCTTTGACGGCATCGTGCTAGCGAACTCTAAAAAAGCTCAACAATTTGAATTGTCTCTACAAGACGTTTACAAAGGCGTAGCGAAAATGGTGCCAGACGCGAACGGGAATCTTGTAGAAAACCCATACAAAACATGGAAAGAAGTGAACCCAACACTTCCAAACATCAAGATCGAAGTACTTGGTCCTCCACCAACATCAGGAACACGTGACGCTTTTGCAGAGCTTGCTCTAGAAGGTGGCTGTAAGACTTTCCCACAAATCAAAGCACTTAAAAAGACTGACAAAAAGAAATACAAAGCGGTATGTCACTCTGTACGTGAAGACGGCGCTTACATTGAAGCAGGCGAGAACGATAACCTAATCGTTCAGAAACTGGCTTCTAACCCGAACGCTCTGGGTGTGTTTGGTTACTCTTTCCTTGAAGAGAACGCAGACAAAGTTCAAGCGTCTATTGTAAATGGCGTAGAACCGACATTTGATGCGATTGGCTCTGGTGAATACCCAGTATCTCGTTCACTGTACTTTTACGTGAAAGAAGCGCACAAAGACACAATTCCAGGTCTAAAAGAGTACGTAGCGGCGTTTACTTCTGAACAAGCTATTGGTGATGAAGGCTACCTAGCTGACCGCGGTCTAATTCCTCTATCTGCAAGAGATTGGAAATTGGTTCGTGCAGCAGGTACTGAGCTAACACCAAACCTATAATTCTTGTCGAAATCACGGGGTGCCTAGCCAATAGGTTACCCCGTTTTTATTTTCAGAGGTCCTATGAATTCTTTGCTTGTGATCTTGTTGTTCGGTATCTCAACGCTTGCCTATGTGGCAACTAAGAGTCGCTCCAGACAATTGGCTCATTCAAACGGTGGATTAAGATACCTTCACTCTAGACCCTCATACTATGCGACATTAGCGGCAATGATGTCAGCCATTCCTGCACTGATCATTTTCGCGGTTTGGAGTGCATTCTACCCAGCGATTGTTGAGTCTATGGTGATGTCAAACCTACCACGCAGTGTACTTACTGGTGGTACAGAGCCATCTCTACTGTTTAGCCAGATAAAGCACGTCGCGGATGGTATTACAGATACTGACAAGAGATGGTTAATTGAAGCGTCTCGTTACTACACCTACGTGATGGAGTCGGGTAACAATATTCGCTTTGCAACGCTGATTGCGATCGCTTTTGCAGGGTTAGTACTAGGTCTAAAACTCGTTCGACCAAAAGTGAAAGCGCGTGTTTATGTTGAAAATATTCTTCAGCTGTTTCTGATTATTTGTTCGATCATCGCGATTCTTACCACTTTGGGCATCGTGCTGTCGGTATTGTTTGAGGCGATCCGTTTTTTCAATATCGTACCCGTGACGGATTTTATTTTTGGGTTGGAGTGGTCGCCACAAGTGGCACTCCGTGAAGACCAACAAGGTGCAAGTGGCGCTTTTGGCTTCATCCCGCTGTTTGTCGGCACACTTATGATCTCCGCTATCGCTATGTGTATAGCCGCGCCTGTTGGTTTGATGAGTGCAATCTATCTTGCGGAATATGCTTCACCAAAAGTACGAAGCGTTGCTAAGCCTATTCTTGAAGTCCTAGCGGGCATTCCAACCGTTGTTTATGGCTTCTTCGCTGCTTTAGTCGTCGCACCAATGATACGCGACACAGCCCACGCTATGGGTTTGACTTCAGCGTCGTCTGAAAGTGCATTAGCCGCAGGCTTAATTATGGGCATTATGATCATTCCGTTTGTATCTTCTCTTTCTGATGACGTGATCACTGCCGTACCGCAATCGCTACGTGATGGTTCTTTAAGCCTTGGGGCAACAGAATCTGAAACCATTAGAAATGTCGTTCTTCCAGCTGCGCTTCCGGGCATTGTAGGTGGCTTGTTGTTGGCCGTATCACGCGCCATTGGTGAAACCATGATTGTAGTGATGGCTGCGGGCTTGTCTGCAAACCTCACGGCAAATCCACTCGAATCTGTAACCACCATAACCGTTCAGATTGTCACCTTACTGGTTGGTGACCAGGAGTTTGACAGCCCGAAAACTCTAGCTGCATTTGCACTGGGACTGTCTCTGTTTGTGGTGACGCTGGTGCTGAACTTTGTTGCGTTACGCATCGTTAAGAAATATCGAGAACAATATGACTAGTGTCTTAAATGAAATATCAAAGACTAAGAAAGCCAAAGTAAAGGCAAGCTTAGCGAAAAGGAAATCGAAAGAAGGGCGCTTTCGTTGGTATGGTATTGTTTCTATCATCAGCGCGATCATGTTCCTTGTAGTCTTAATTTCGTCTATCACCTCTCAGGGTTACACCGCTTTCTACACCACGGAGATCAAGCTGCAGGTCAGTTTAGATCATGACACTCTGGGGCTTATCAATGAATCACCAGACGAAACGGAGCTGTTCAGCGCTAACTACATGAAAGCTCTGCGTAACGCGCTCAGAGAGGAAATTGAAGTCAACGGTCGAAAAGAGCGTAAAGCTCTGTATTCCTTCATTTCTAGAGGGGCAGAGTATGATCTGCGTGATCGGGTTGTAGAAAATCCCTCTTTGGTAGGTAGTGAAATTACCTACTGGGCATTGGCAGGCGATCTGTCGAATCAGTACAACAAAGGCAATGTCGATTCCTCCATCCCAGAAGATTCGCGAAAGTTTAAAGACAACCAGATTGCTTGGTTTGAGCAACTTGAAAGCCAAGGCAAAGTTAGAACGGTTTTTAACAAGAACTTCTTCACTAACGGTGACAGTCGAGATGCCGAACTGGCGGGGATTTGGGGAGCCATGGTTGGGTCGTTTTATACCTTACTTGTTTGTTTTTGTATCAGTTTCCCAATTGGGGTTGCAGCCGCTACTTACTTAGAAGAGTTCGCACCTAAGAACAAAATCACTGACATGATCGAGATTAACATCAACAACCTAGCGGCTGTTCCATCGATCGTGTTCGGTTTACTTGGTTTGGCGATTTTCTTAAATGTCGCGGAACTGCCTCGCTCGGCGCCAATTGTTGGTGGCTTAGTTTTGTCGTTGATGACACTGCCCACTATCATCATCTCTAGTCGCGCTGCCATTAAAGCGGTGCCTCCATCGATTAAGGACGCTGCGCTAGGAGTAGGGGCGTCGAAGATGCAATCGGTAACACATCATGTTTTGCCATTGGCGATGCCTGGGATGCTGACGGGGACAATTATCGGTATGGCACAAGCTCTGGGTGAGACGGCGCCTCTAATTATGATTGGAATGGTCGCTTTTATTGTCGATGTGCCACAAGGGCCGTTCGATGCCGCCAGTGCTTTGCCTGTACAAATCTATCTGTGGGCTGAAAACCCAGAAAAAGGCTTCGCGGAGAACACCTCTGGCGCAATCATGGTTTTACTTTTCTTCTTAGCCTTTATGAATTCATGCGCGGTACTACTGCGTAAACGTTTAGAACGCCGTTGGTAGGAGTGCTTCTCAAATGACTGAAAATATTCAAACTTTATCTGGCCAACTGCAAGTTGAAGTCCAAGCAGCAAATTCGGTTCATCATCGTGTAGATGAATCGAGAGAGACTGTCGGTTTGCCTTTTATTGACCAAGCGCGTATGTCAGCGCGCAATGTTGATGTGTTTTACGACCATGGACAAAAGCAAGCGATCAAAAATGTCAGCTTAGACATTGGCGAACGCGAAGTCTTATCTATGATTGGCCCGTCGGGCTGTGGCAAGTCGACCTTTCTTCGCTGTCTCAATCGCATGAATGATACCGTAGAAGGTTGCGTGATTAACGGCAGTATCACTTTAGATAACCAAGATATCTACGGTAAAGAGCAAGAGATTGTAGAACTTCGTTCTCAAGTGGGTATGGTGTTTCAAAGACCAAATCCATTCCCTAAATCCATCTACGACAACATTATCTACGGTCCTCGTTTACATGGTTTGGTAGAGAAGAAATCTGATATGGACTTAGTGGTTGAAGAATCGCTAACCAAAGCGGGTTTATGGGATGAAGTGAAAGACCGTCTTGACCACCCAGCGACGGGGCTTTCTGGCGGACAGCAACAACGCTTGTGTATTGCTCGTACGATAGCGATTAGTCCTGAAGTCATCTTAATGGATGAGCCGTGTTCGGCGCTTGACCCGATTGCGACAGAAGTCATTGAAGAGCTGATACATGATCTCAAAAAACAGTTCAGTATCGTGATTGTTACGCACTCTATGCAGCAGGCTTTGCGCGTTTCTGACCGCACCGCTTACTTCCACTTGGGTGACTTAATTGAAGTGAATGAGACCAAGGAAGTGTTTCATAATCCACAACACCGTTTGACTAGGGACTATATCAGTGGCCGCTTTGGGTAATACGATTGGACGAAGTAACAAACTGGATGGCAGAGTAAAACGCTCTGCCTTATCGGGCCGAACAACGGCACCTCTGAAACGTAAAAGAATTTTTGTGTTGGGGGATACCAGTAATGACCTTGCTCTTTTTGCAGCTCAGCAGCTGGATATCAAGTGCTATGGGCATTTTGATATTGTCTGCTATTCGATTCCAACCTCTGCCGTTGGAGAAAGGGCAAGCGTGCAGACTTTTGGGGGCCTTGAAAAAGTAGAGGGTGATTTTAGCGCTGGTCACTACGACCTATTAATCACAGTGAGCTTGAATGCCATCCAAATGGTTTCGCCGATGCCAACGTACGACAAATTGCTGTTTTGGGATGTGGAGAAAACAGAAGATGAGTATGATGCTGTTATTGAGAATGTAAACTTCTTTATGTCGCGCTACATGTACGGATAAGCTAAGGTTTTCTGTGACTTAGCGCTGTTATCTTGTCACGCTGTGACTTTCCACTTGTAACAAATTGTAGAGCCGGATCATGTATATACATCGAATATACGATTCGCATTGGCTCTCTGCTCTTGTGTGTCTTAGAATCGAACTAATCAAATCGAGTATCTAGGGTGCGCAGTGATGGCCACTAAGAAGAACAAAGCGAACGCTAAAGATAGCCAGTTGATCATCAGAATTAACAGTGAGTTAAAAGATAACTTTATTTCACTGTGTGATGACATGGATACCTCTGCTGCACGCGAGATTAGGCAGTTCATCAAACGTTTTGTAGCGGAGCATGAATCAGAAAATGAAAAGCCACAGTAGTTTTCGCCGCTTACTCAGGTCAAGCGTGATGCTCAACCGCGGTTTATCTCAATCCCACTATCTAGGCGTTCCTCCTGATAAGTCAGAATCTAGATATTGACTCGCAACCTCTAAAACAAGCTTCCATAAACATTCTTTTCCCTTTAGGTACTCAGAGCTTGGTTATGCCATGGTGAAAAGCGTGGCGACGATCACTAGTGCAACGATACTGATACGCTCTAACAGACCAAATACGGGTTGTTCATGGTTTTTAGTCAACAGTTTTAATTGTTTCATACCTACCTCTTCACTATGTATTATTGATGTATATACATTGTAGTACATACGTATATCTGTGCGTTAAATTTAAGCGATAATTAGTGGCTTTTTCCTTTCATGGTTCGTAGTGCGGCTTTTACGTTCTACCCTTTATGTGTCTGTTTGAGTTTACATCTCAAACGTTAAACTGAATTTCGTTTTATATGTTGAAATCTTCTCTATATTTCAATAGCTTAGTTGATGGCTATTGAATAAAAAGAATAAGGAAATCGAAATGTTGCTACCAAAACCTTTAAAGCGAGGCGACAAGATCGCGTTTTTCTCTCCGTCATCTCCAGCAACGGTGTTTGCACCGAAACGTTTTGAAAGAGCCAAACAGTTTCTTGAAAGCAAGGGATTTGAATTAGTGGCAGGTCAGCTCACGGGCAAGTCTGATGGGTATCGCTCTGGGTTAATTCAGGAGCGTGTAGAGGAGTTAAACGCGCTGATTCGAGATCCAAGTGTTCGCTGCATTATGTCTACCATTGGCGGCAACAACAGTAATGCATTGCTTCCTTATATTGATTATGAAGCGTTGAAAAATGATCCTAAGGTGATCATCGGTTACTCCGATGTCACTGCGCTACTACTCGGGATTCACGCCAAAACAGGCATACCGACCTTTTACGGTCCAGCTTTGGTGGCTTCGTTTGGAGAATTTGCGCCATTGGTTGAGGAAACCTTCGCATCGTTCCTCGAAATTCTATGCCAAGACCTTGATCAGCATACTTATAAAATGCCGGCGGTTTGGACAGATTTTAGAGCAGAATGGGAAACCCAAGATAAAGCAAAACCTGTCTATCAGAACGAATGGCAATTTTTAGGCTCGGGCGTTGTTGAAGGGCGCATTATCGGTGGCAACCTCAATACCATGGGGGCCATTTGGGGCAGTGAATACATGCCAGAGATTAAGCAGGGCGATATTTTGCTAGTTGAAGATTGCATGCTTGGAATTGAAACGGTAGAGCGCTCTTTCTCGCTACTTAAGGCATGTGGCATTTTCGACCGTGTGTCTGCAATTGTGCTCGGCAAGCATGAGCTGTTTAATGACAGAGGAACAGGCCGCACACCACTAGACGTATTGTTAGAGGTGCTAAATGGTCAAGCAGTGCCGATCTTATCGGGCTTCGATTGCTGTCATACCCATCCAATGTTCACTCTGCCATTAGGAGCGAATTGTACGATAGATTTCGAACAGCACTCTATTTCGATTTCAGGCGATTGGTTGAATCGCGATTAAGCCACTAGTTTTAACCCATCAACCCTTCCAATAAGCAAACCGTTATTGATTGATCTTCAAATACTGCACGCACAAGTCATGAAAGGCTTGTGCTTGCGGAGAAATCGTCCTATCTGACAGTCTGAAAATACCAATTTGGCGTTTTAACGGCGGATCGATCAACGGAATCCAAGTTAGACGAGTCTCGTTCGTTGGGAAAGCGAGTTTTGGCAGCGTTGTGACCCCAATCCCAAGCTCAAGTACCGAAAATAAGGATGTGATGTTCTCTACCGAGTAGAGTGCTTGTTCACTGAGCGTTCGCGCTGGAGTCGGGTCGAGTAGGGTACATGTACCATTTCTGATAAAGGGTTGTTGAAGCAACGTCTGCCACTCTATCCCTTCTGGCTGATTAGCGATTGGATTGTCTTTCAAACAAACGACACCGATCGGGTCTGAGATCAATGGAGTAAAATCGATAGTGTCTTCATCGAGGCTTGAGCTGTTGCCTAGCGCGACATCAACCTCCCCAGACAATAGTCTTGCTTCTACGCCAGCCGCATTATCGTCAATTAAACTCACTTCTACATTCGGGTATTGCTCACAGAAGGCGCCTAGAACACTCGGGATTAATTTTGCGGCTACAGAGGGAACGCTTGCAATCCTTACTCTTCCTTGTTGACCTGCCGCCGCGGCGCGTAAGTCATTATCTAGTGCTTTATAAACATTCAAAAACTGAATAATTTTAGGTAGACATATTTCGCCAAATGGCGTCAGAGTTGACTTGTTGCCTGTTTCAAACAGGGGTTGTCCGAGTATCTTCTCTAACTCTTTAATCGATGTTGATAGTGCTGCTTGAGAGCGGTTGGCACGGTTCGCTGCGGCTCTAAAACCCCCTTCCTCGACCACAAAAACGAAATGTTTTAACTGCTGCAGTTTGATACTCATCCGTTTGAATCCTCCTCAATCCCTTGTTTCACCTTACTTAGCGCATGGTGATAAGTTTTATTTATCAAATGCACGAAATTTACCGTTAGATTTATCAGGCGTCAAGGTGCAATATTTAACCATCTTGAAACAAAGTTGTTACAAAGTTGGATTGAAAAGTGAACGCACAAACTAAAAAGCAGCCAGTAAAAACGGAACTATTTGCCTCTAAAGCGCCTCTAGAGTGGGCAATTGTTAACAACGGTACTCTTTATACCGCTCAAATCCCAATTGATGATACGGGTGCGGTCGTTGAAGGTGGTATTGAAGCTCAAACGCGACAAACTTTTAACAATCTAAAACACACACTGGAGTGCGCAGGAGAATCATTGGACTCAGTGCTTCAGGTGCTGATCTACGTGACCGACCGTGAATACCTAAAAACAGTTAACGCAATCTATGCGGAGCATTTTGAAGCGCCATACCCAAACCGAGCAGCGATGGTTGTGGCAGGTCTCGCAAGAGAAGAGATGCTAGTGGAATTTGTCGTGTATGTGTCTGCTTCGCCACAGGCATAAGGAATAGCCCTGGGTAAATGAAACGAACACAACTTAATTATCGAATCAATACAGAGCGACCAGACTCAACAGTCGCAAAGACGTAACAAGGATAGAATGATGACTCAACTAAACAATGTTCAAGCAGAAAATGCACTCTATATTGGTGGTGAATGGCAAGCAGGCGTGAGTACTGTTTCGAACATCAACCCTTCCGATATTTCAGAAAACCTTGGAAATTTCGCGCAAGCAAGCTCTGAACAAGTACAACAGGCTATCTCAGCAGCAAAACACGCTCAACCTGAGTGGGAAAAAACACCAATTGAGCGTAAGCAAGCTGTTCTACAGGCGATCGGTGATGAGCTGATTGCGCGCTGTGATGAACTTGGAACGCTACTTTCTCGTGAAGAGGGTAAGCCGTTCGCTGAAGGTCGTGGCGAAATCTATCGTGCAGGTCAGTTCTTCCAGTACTTCGCTGCTGAAGTACTTCGTCAAATTGGTGATAACGCAGCTTCCGTCCGTCCAGGGGTCTCCGTTGAAGTGACTCGTGAAGCAGTAGGCGTTATCGCCATTATCTCTCCTTGGAATTTCCCGACTGCGACCGCAGCTTGGAAAATTGCCCCAGCACTGGCTTTTGGTAACAGCGTTATTTGGAAGCCAGCGAATTTAACGCCAGCGAGTGCGGTTGCATTAACTGAGATCATCCACCGCCAAGGCATTCCAGCGGGTACGTTCAACCTTGTATTGGGCAGCGGTTCAACAGTAGGCGACGCACTGATTCATTCGAAAGATGTAAACGGTGTGAGCTTCACCGGTTCAGTGGATACAGGCCGTAAAGTTGCTGCCGCGACAGCGCCAAACTTCGTCCGTTGCCAATTGGAAATGGGCTCAAAGAATGCGCTGGTTATCGCAGACGATGCCGATATCCAGACGGCGGTTGAAGCAACCATTGCTGGTTCATTCTCAGGTGCAGGTCAGAAATGTACGGCTTCTTCTCGTCTTGTGGTGATGGATAGCATCCACGATCAATACGTCGAAGCACTAATTAAACGCATGAGCGAACTCAAAGTAGGCCACGCACTTAAAGATGGCATTTTCATGGGCCCAGTGGTTGATGGAAAACAGCTGGAAGCGAACTTCGAGTGGATTGAAAAGGCATGTCAAAGTGGCGCGGAGTTGGCCTTCGGTGGAGAGCGCTTAAACCTAGAGCACGAAGGTTACTACATGTCGCCAACGCTTTTCTTGAACACGCAAAACAGCTGGGAGGTAAACCAGGAAGAGGTGTTTGCTCCGATGGCTAGCGTTATTCGCGTAGCAGATTTAGAAGAAGCGATCGCTACGACCAACGACACGCGCTTTGGCCTAACTGGCGGCATCATTACTCAAAGTCTACGCACAAGTGCGATGTTCAAAGAGCAAGCACAAACCGGGTGTGTGATGGTGAACCTACCAACAGCCGGCACGGATTACCACGTGCCATTTGGCGGACGCAAAGAGTCTAGCTTTGGTCCTCGTGAGCAGGGGCAGTATGCGAAAGAGTTTTACACCGTGGTTAAAACTGCGTATCAGCGCCCTTACTAACGCCTTTGTCACTGAACAAGGACGAAGCCCGAGTGTGGCTCGGGCTGAGTCAAACGTTCGATTTTGAGTTATTCAACAGGAGTGGTTATGTACCAGCAACGAATAGTTATCGATGGATTACAGTACTGCAATTGGGATCGAGAATATTTTCAAACATTGAAAGCCAGCGGCATTACTGCAGTACACGCAACGATTGTCTATCACGAGAACGCGCGTGAAACTCTGACTCGCTTTGCTGAATGGAACCTAAGGTTTGAACAAAACGCTGACCTTATTATGCCAATCCACTCAATGGCGGATGTTGAAAAAGCCAAACAGCTAGGCAAGGTTGGCATCTTCATGGGCGCACAGAACTGTTCACCAATCGATGATGAGATCGGTTTGATTGAAGTGATGCGCCAGCAAGGACTTTTAATCATGCAGCTCACTTACAACAACCAGAGTCTATTAGCGACCGGTTGTTATGAGCAGCACGATACAGGGGTTACTCGTTTCGGTAAGCAAGCGATCGAAGAGATGAACCGTGTCGGCATGATCATCGACATGTCACACAGCGCTGAACGCTCAACGCTTGAAGCGATCGACCTCTCTTCGCGTCCAATCTGTATTAGCCATGCTAATCCAACGTTTGCTCACGATGCATTGCGAAACAAATCCAATGAAGTGATCAAAGCGCTAACCGCACGCGGTGGCTTGATTGGCTTTAGCTTATACCCATTCCACTTACCAAACGGCAGCCAATGTTCGCTTGAAGATTTTTGTCAAATGATCGCGAAAACAGCAGACATGGTAGGCGTTGAGCACTTAGGTATCGGTAGCGACCTGTGTTTGAACCAGCCTCAATCGGTGCTGGAGTGGATGCGTAATGGTCGCTGGTCAAAGGCGATGGATTACGGAGAGGGCTCTGCTAGTAATTCTGGCTGGCCAGACGCACTGCCATGGTTCTGTGGAAGCACTGGCATGGAAAACATTTATAACGGTTTGATGAGTCACGGCTTTAGTGAAGCCGAGGCTGGAAAAATACTAGGTGAAAACTGGTTTAACTTCTTAAGTGACGGCTTAGAGCCGCTTGCTAAAGAGTAGGACGAAACAAAAGGAAACCTTATACCAGATAGGCCTAAACATGGACTAGCCTGCCCAAGACAACAATAACAGGGCAGGTGTTAAATACACCGCTTGCAGCCATCATTGTTATGAGAGCTGCAAAGAAACCTCTGGAGTCAGAGTATGTCTGATTTAACCAATAGCGTGAAACCGAATGGTCTGGAAGCTGCGAGCATAAACGCCTCGTCGAAGAAAGACAAACAGAAGTCAGATTCGAATACAGCGAACAATACGAAGGACGTAAACAACGACAAGTTGGGATTGAGCAATCCCGCTCTATGGTACAGCGGCGGGTTCATCGCATTGTTTGTTGCCCTAGCACTTTATGATGGAGAACTCTTATCTAGCCTCGTAAACAGCGGCTTTGCATGGTCAGTGAAAGTCTTTGGCCCATATTGGCAGCTGCTCCTTCTGCTTACTTTTCTTATTGGTCTTGGCTTGGCGGCAGGGCGAACAGGCAAGGTAGTTCTTGGTGGAACAGATAAGCCTGAGATGGACGGCTTCCGCTGGATGGCAATCATCTTTTGTACACTGCTTGCTGGTGGTGGCGTGTTCTGGGCAGCAGCAGAGCCTATCGCGCACTATGTAAGTCCACCGCCTTTGTATGGCGCGCAAGAGTCTGCACAGCAAGGCGCGGTTAATGCACTATCGCAATCCTTTATGCACTGGGGCTTCTTGGCATGGGCGATTGTCGGCAGTCTAACCTCGATTGTGGTGATGCATCTTCATTATGACAAAGGTTTGCCACTGAAACCACGCATCCTACTTTACCCGGTGCTGGGTGAGCGAGCACTAAAAGGGCATACAGGGGCACTGATTGACGCTTGTTGTATTGTTGCGGTTGCGGCGGGAACCATCGGTCCAATTGGCTTCTTAGGGCTACAAGTTAGCTACGCGTTGAATGCCTTGTTCGAGATACCTGACGGCTTTACAACCCAACTTATTATCATCCTGTTTGCTATTGCTTTGTATACGCTGTCTGCACTGAGTGGCCTAAACCGTGGTATGCAATTGCTGAGTCGTTACAACGTGATTCTTGCGATGGCACTGATGGTCTACATCCTACTGTTTGGTCCAACTAACTTTATCTTCAATGGCTACATCCAAGGCGTTGGTAGCATGCTGGACAACTTCATTCCAATGGCGACCTACCGTGGTGATGAAGGCTGGTTGAGCTGGTGGACGGTGTTCTTCTGGGGCTGGTTCTTAGGCTATGGTCCAATGATGGCAATCTTTATTGCCCGTATTTCACGCGGTAGAAACATCCGCCAAATTGTGACGACGATTAGTGTTGTAGCGCCATTGGTAACTTGCTTCTGGTTCACCATTGTAGGTGGCTCTGGTCTAGCGTTTGAGATTGCTGACCCAGGTAGCGTGAGTAAGGCATTCGAAGGATTTAACTTACCGGGAGCACTGCTGGCTGTAACGCAACAGCTACCAATGCCAATGTTGGTGTCAATCTTATTCCTAATTCTAACCACGATCTTCATCGTGACGACGGGTGACTCTATGACGTACACCATCAGTGTTGTGATCAGTGGTGAGACGGAGCCAAATGCCATCATTCGTACATTCTGGGGTGTGGCTATGGGTGTGACGGCATTGATCCTCATCTCATTAGGCTCTGGCGGAATATCTGCACTGCAATCTTTCATTGTCATTACTGCAGTACCAGTTTCGTTGATTCTTTTACCATCACTTTGGAATGCGCCACAAATCGCAATCAAGATGGCAAAAGAGCAAGGTCTATAAACAAAATAATAATAATTGGGGGCGAAAGGCTCGCTCCAATTCATTCAATAACGTGAAAACTAACCCTCGGCTGGGAACGGTTAGTGATACTAAATAACTATAAAGGTGGTGAGCAAAATGGATGCACATCGTTCAACCTACACTGAATCCGAACTACGTAACGCAGAGAGTGTTATGGCGCCAGAAAGGCTAGGCGCAATGCACCAAACTCGCATCAGCTTTGTAAGAACGCTGATTCGAAAAATGGCACAACAGCAATGGCAAGTAACTAAGCACGATTGGCAACTATGTCCGAGAGGCTTTGGTCATGTGATTTACAAATTGGCGACGCCAACGCATGTTTATCACTTGGTTGTCTTCTGTGATGAGATCGCAGATGAAGAGCGTAATGACCGAGTGATTGCTGAAAAGTGGGACGTCACGTTCGCACTGGTTATCGGTGACGTCGACCAAGCACTCCTTAAACGCCTTCGAGCAAATGTTCCACTGCAGGAAGCGGGCCGTAACCCGAATAATGTTTTGGTTCTAGCGCGTGCGAATAAGAGTGTTAGAGTGTTCGAGCATATTGTGAACCACCTTGCTCAAGGCAAACAGCCAACACCAGCTGAGTTGGCAGAAGTGGGTTACATACTGAGAACTACGGCCGTATACGGCAACGGCAAGTTCGGCATTGCGGACTTCAAAGTATTAGAAAACAACCCAGACTTTAATCAGTCGTTTAGCGCTCAAATGTGTGCGGTGTATTTACTGCGTGAGTTTAGCTTGGACTGGGTACATTACCTAGCACAGCAAACTGGTGGCGATGCTGCGGTGAAGCTCGACCGAGGCTTACAGAGATATCTTGGTGTTGGTAACGCGACCGGCTTAGGTATGGCGCCGTATTTGATTAATCACCCATGCATTGTTGATCAATGGATGACCACACGTGAACATGCGCTGGCTGATGTGTTGGCACAATCGGTATCACAAGACAAACTGTATCCACTTGCGCAACTAATAAATAAGGGGATTTGCCATTTGGAGCAGGTGATCACCATCAATGATCATCAACAAGGGTTAAACCAACAGGCCGTCACTGACCTAAAAGAGTTTAACGCGTCGTTGAGTGTAAGCCTTGCTAAATGCAGAACATGGCAGCAGCTCGTTGCTCAATCTCAAAGTATGAGTCTCGAAGCCCAAGAAATACTCATTTCCTGCTTAATGGAGCTCTATCCAGACTTAGTGGATGCCCATCAAGATGAGATGAACTGTAACGAGATGCTGTCACTCCCAAGCGGCAAAAAAGTTCAGGATATTTTGGTCCTTTTAGAGGCTAAATACCGCTGGGCGATTAATACAGATTTCATCAAAGCAGAAAACAACTACTGGTTCTGGTATCGCTCACAAGACAAAGAGGAGCCAAGACTCGGTGTACGTGGAGAAGAGCCGGGCGAGGAGCGTGAACTGCCATTGGATATCGGTCGTCAAGCCTACCGTCTGTATCATGCTTTATTGCAATTCCCACCGGAGTTGTCACTAGCTGAGTTCCTAGTACAGAACCCGCAATATCGAGCGATTTCAAGACGAGTTTGGTCACTAGGGCAGAGTGCGATGGGTGACATTCAAATGAACGTACTCCACAAATCGTCACTGCCGATGCACTTATTACGCTGTAAGTTAGCGATTTTTGGCGCGACTAAATTCGACCCTCGCTCAGACCGATGGGTTCGCGTGACCTTCTTCCAAGGCGCCCCACTATTAGATGAAATCCATGAAGATGAGTGGTTATTCCCACTGTTACCAGAGCAAGTATCTTCATCAATTCAGCACAATGTTGACGCCGCTAACCATACTGACTTTGAAGGGGATAAGTAATGATGATCGTTTCTCATAATGAACTTGTCGCGGCTGTGAACAAAGCCTTTCTTGGTATGCGCCGCTGTTGCGGTGAAGCGGATGTGGTTGCCAACATGGTGGCTGATTTGCAGATGGTGGGTTTAGACGGCGTGCGTCACTTCAACAACGCCAGTAATTACATAGGGCTTGAGTCTGACACGCCAGTGGCTATTTCGGTGACCAGTGATAATACGGTAGAGGTTGACCTGCAAAAAAGCAGCGTTGCATGCCATTTACCTGTGATCATGGATTACGCGATTGAAAAAATGGTCGGTAAAAAGGCGCTCAAAATTGAGCTTCTAAACTGTCACAATCGATGGTTGGCATATAGCGAGCTTGTAAAACTCGCTTCAAAGGGTATCGCTTGTACTGCGAGTTGGGCAAATGGATCGAATCCGAAGCGTACCTTATATGTTCTAAATCGAGGTTGTGTTGCACCGGAGCTGTTCCTGTCAGACGAAGTCTCACCTCATGCCGATGATTATCACAATATGGCCATTGAGCTGTCGATTCATGACTTTGATGTGGATGAGTTATCTCAAGGGTTTGAGCAACATGTAACGTCTTCTTCTCTCGCAGAAAGTCAGAGTAATGCATGGCAGAATGGTATCGAGATTGATGAAAAAGAGTGGGGCATGTTGAAAGAAACGGCTACAGCGATACTAGTTGAAAACAGCCAACGATCTGTACAAGGTGCTGGAGAGTTGGAGCCCGAAACCATTTAAAACCGCAAGCTACTTCCATTGTTTTCTAGGAACCAATTGGAAACTTAGTGACGCTGTCACTCATATGGGCGCAATTTATAATCAAAGAGCTTAATGTCCCCTCTCAGCATTAGGCTCTTTTTCTTTTCTAACAGTATTAAACCTTTCAGCTAAACATTTTTCTGATGAATGTATTGAGGCGTTAACCCCTCCTTAACCCTGCTTACTCTATCTTAGCCGCATCTAAGTGGGAGACAGCACCAATGACGTTTCGATATTCAGTGCTTGCGATAATGTTATCCGGTCTTATGGGTTGTGCGACAACCAGTGAAGCCGACTTTTTAACGCAGGCCACAGAGCAACAAAATGAGTCCATTCAACAGTTACTTGATCGAGTAGAAACAGCTGGTGAAGAGCAGACACAACAAACAACGAACTTAATTACCGATCTCGTTAATGTACCTGAGCTAGAGCAGTATCTGACGACTGCGTTTAGCGCGAACCCAAGCCTTCAGCAGAGCATTGTAGCTCTCAAGATCGCCTATGCCCAAGAGGGGTTGAGTTTTGCTGACCAATTGCCAACGGTTAATGCCAATTTTTCAGGTGAGAAAACAGAAGGTAATGACGAGAGCTACAACGCTGATGTCACTGTAAGTTGGGAACTAGATCTATGGCAACGCCTTGCTGATGTGAGCGCGGCATCTAGAAAAGATGTTGCAGCATCTCAGGCTAGCTTACAAAACGCGACCAATCTTCTTGCTGCAAACATTATGCGTGGCTGGCTAGAGATCAGTGTTAACCAACAGTTGCTGGATATTGAGCAGCGCCGTTTAGCGATTCTTGAAAATAACGAAACATTGGTATTAGACCGCTATCAAGTCGGCTTAGGGACACTTGAGGAGCTCGACAACGCTAAAACCAGCACAGCTTCCACCCGTGCAACTGTGGCTCAATATCAAGAGAGCCTAGCGAAAAGCAAGCGGAGCTTATTGCTGTTAACAGGTGAGTTGAATACTAAGGTTACTGACGTCAATGTCGCGCAAGCGTTTCCTGATGTTCTCAATCCACTTGAAAACATGTCGGTTCAAAACCTAGCAGGTCGTCCAGATCTTCAACAAGCCTTCTTCAATATTGAAGCCGAGAGTTTGAGAACTGATGCTGCCTATAAAGCGATTCTCCCATCGTTCAGTCTTTCTGCGAGCTTAAAAGACATGGCTGAAACACCAAGTGAAGCCTTGTTTGCCAACCCTTTGTGGAGTGCGTTAGGACAGGTATCTGCGCCGCTATTCCAAGGTGGTCGTCTGAAAACCAATGCCGAGATTGCTGAACTTACAACAGAGCAAAGTTACTGGGCTTACCAAGAAACCTTGTTAACCGCTGTTAACGAGGTGGAAAACGCAATTGGGCAAGAAGGCTCATTGGCGGAACAACAACAGCACCTCCAAGCGTCGCTATCGAGTGCTAAACGAAGTGTGGTGAGCTACGAAGAGAAATACCGTCAAGGGCTGGTGGATATCTTCGATTTATTGACTGTTCAGCAGCAAGCCTATGACGTCGAGTCTCAGCTCACCAATACCACATACCAACGTCTACTTAACCGAATTGATTTAGGCTTAGCACTGGGCCTAGGTGTCGAAAATCTAGGAAACAAAGCATGAAAAGCACATTAAAAAAGAATGCAATTACGTTCGCTATCACAGTCGTGGCTGCGGGCTCTATTTTTGCTGTAGTTGCGTACAACGGCAGCCAAATGGCTCAGGCCGCTCAAGCGCAACCACAAACTAAACTTGATATTGCTGGTGAACAACCGTTGGATACACGTTCACTTCCACAGGTTGCGGTTCAGCTAACGGAAGCAGCCAGCTATCGCGCTGAAGTGGTGGGTTATGGCGAAACAAAACCCCGCTACGAGCTTGCCTTTGCCAGTGAAGTGAGCGGTCGTGTTGAGTGGTTGTCTGGTAGTTTTGAAGCAGGCTCTACCGTGAAAGAAGGTGAGCTATTGGCTAAGATCGACACAACAAGCTATCAGCAAGCCCTGACGCAAGCGAAGTCAGATGTTGCTACTGCTACTCAGGAGTTATTGGAAGAGCAGAGACAAGGCGAACAAGCTCGCTCTGAATGGGAGCGATCTGGTTTAACTGGAGAACCGAGCTCTCCACTTGTGCTTCGCGAACCACAGCTAGCGAGTGCGCAAGCTAAACTAGCGAATGCTAAGCAAGCCTTGGTCAAAGCGCAGCAAGACTTATCGAATACCGAAGTTCGATCGCCATTCGATAGCGTTGTCGTCAGCCGCGATATTCAGCCAGGCAGTTATTTAAATGCGGGCAGCAGCGTTGCGACGCTATACAGCACCGACCGCATTGAAATCGAAATTCCTTTATCAGAACAACAGTGGGCGAACCTGCCAAAAGCAGCGAAAGAAGGCAACCAACAAGGCAATGTCACTTGGAACGCGACCATTACCGACAGCACTGGCGCTTTTGAATGGCAAGCCGAGGTTGAGCGTAGCTATCAATATGTTGCTCAGAACACACGTCAGCGTTCAGTTGTATTGGTTGTCGATAAGCCGCTTGAACAAACTCAGCCACTTTTCCCAGGTACCTTTGTTACTGCGACCATTTCGGGTGCTGAAGTAGATAACTTATGGCAACTGCCTGCCTCTGCATTGTCGCAGCAAGGTGACATTTGGACTGTTGATTCACAAGGTATGTTAACTAAGTCACCAGCCGCCACGTTGTTTGAGCGCAATGAACATATCTATGTTGAACCCGTTAATAGTGAAACCGCAGTGCAAGTGGTTATGCGTCCATTAAGCAATTTTAAAGTAGGTATGAAGGTCAATCCAACGGTTGCTGAAGAGAACAGTGGCATTCAAATGGTTGAACGCAAGTTAGATTCAGCCTCAGATCGCACGACGTCAGAGGAGGGCTAATATGAGTTCGTTACCTTTAACCGACCAGCAATCAGCGTATAAGCCTAAAGGGATCATCGCGTGGTTTGCCCAAAACTCAGTAGCGGCAAATCTACTGATGCTGGGCGTTATCATGGTTGGCTTATTCTCGGTTAATAGTTTACGTAAAGAGGCATTCCCAAGCTTAGAACCTGACATCGTCACGGTGTCTGTGACCTACGACAGTGGTGACCCCGTTCAAGCGGAAGAGGGGATTGCTATGAAGATCGAAGAGGCACTTGAGACGGTATCAGGCATTAAGCACATTACCTCGACTTCTGACTCCTCAGGCAGTCACGTTTCTATCGAGAAAGAGACTAACTACGATCTTGATACCTTGCTCGATGACGTGAAAACCAAGGTTGATGCGATCAATAACCTGCCAGCCGAAGCGGACAACCCAGTTATCGACAAAGCGCGAATGCAAGAACACGCGCTGTGGGTTCAGCTCTATGGTGATACAGACCGCGCTACCTTGCAGGACCTTGCAGAGCAGCTAAAAGCGGATTTACTGAGTCAAAGTCAGATTCGTGATTTAGAGGTTAAGGCTAAGATCGATCCGATGATCTCTGTTGAGGTTAATGAGGCAAAACTGCAGGCTTATAATCTAGCGCTGACGGATGTTTCGAACGCAATTAACGCAGAGTCATCAACCAGCATAGCGACGAGCTTACGCAATGGCGATAAAACGGTTCGTCTTAAAGTGTCAGATCAGGCGTATGAGCTGCAAGATTTTAGAGCGATCCCTATTTTGAACACCGCCAATGGTGGCCAGATCGTACTTGGCGATATTGCGACGGTCAGTGATGTGTTTGAAGAGGATACCTTCAGCCTGTCTCGTTACAACCAGCAGAACTCGATTGGCATTCAGATTGTAATGGATGAATACAGTGATGTCATTAGCATCGTTGAACAGGCCGAACAAGTCGTTGAAACGTGGAAATCGAGTAACTTACTGCCAGAGAACGTTGAAATTGAGAGTTGGTACGACAAAAGCACGCTGATTAAAGAACGACTGTCTCTACTAGCGAAAAATGCTCTAACCGGTATCGCCTTAGTATTCACTGTCTTGGCTCTGTTTCTTAACATCCGAGTTGCGTTCTGGGTAGCGGCGAGCCTGCCATTTGTATTCTGTGGCACTCTGTTTTTTATGACCGATTCGTTTATGGGGCTCACAATTAATGAGATGACCACATTTGGCTTCATCATGGCACTTGGAATTGTGGTCGATGATGCGGTAGTTGTGGGAGAAAGCATTTACTCGACCCGCAGAGCAGAAGGGGACTCATTAAAGAGTACAATTGTAGGTACACATAAAGTGGCAGCGCCAACCATATTTGGTGTACTCACTACTGTGGTCGCGTTTGTTTCGATTGCCATGGTTGAAGGCAAAATGGGGCAAATCTATGCTCAGTTTGCAACCGTTGTTGCCATCTGTTTAATGCTCTCTTTGGTCGAATCTAAACTGATCTTGCCATCTCACTTGGCGCACGTGAATACTCAACGTTCAGACAAAAAAGGGATTTGGAATCGAATTCAACAAGGCGCTGATAACGGTTTAGAGTGGGTGAATAACAAGGTTTACAAGCGATTGATTAAACAAGTATTGAACTTCCGATATGCGGTTGTTCTGGGCTTTATTTCGTTATTCATTCTGGTTATTGGGATGCCATTTACCGGTAGTGTGCGTGTTGCCTTCTTCCCGGATATTGCTGGCGATACTGTTACCGCTGAAATCAGCATGTATAACGATAGTAGCTTTGGTCAAACGCAAATCAACCTGCTGCAGTTAGAAGCAAATGCTTTGGAAGTGGACAGACAATTACGATCTATTCACGGTGGTGAGTCGGGCATCTCAAGCGTACAAGTGATCGCAGAGGAAGATAAGTCGGGCAAAGTGACGATTGAACTGGACGGCGAGGCGACCTATGACTCTAACGAATTTGCTGACGTGTGGTTGGCAAACTCTGAAAATATGGAAGGCGTTAAAAAGCTCAAAGTCCTATCAATGATGGAGATGGTAGATGCCTTCAAGGCTGAACTAAAAGCCAACGATGAAGAGTTATTGAAAGAGGCAGCGAATAAACTCAAAGCCGAGTTACAAACAGTGGCTGGAGTTAGTGGCATTGACGATAACTTGGACTTGGGTGAACCTCAGTATCGCTTTGAATTGACGGATCAAGGTCGAGCGTTAGGTATGGATACCGCAACGCTAGCGCAACAAGTGTTGCAATCATTTGGTGGCGATATTGTTCAGCGTTTTCAGCGCGGCAAAGACGAAGTGAAAGTCCGTGTTCGTTATCCAGAGGAAGATCGTCAAACTCTTGCTGATATTGGCGCGTCAAAAGTGAGAACGCCAGATGGTACGGTTGTTCCATTGACGACGGTTGCTAAGGTCTACTCGGACTACCAACAATCTGAAATTACCCGTATTGATAACCAGCGTGCGGTGTACATTACGGCAGTGGTCGACAAAGATCAGGTCGCATCGAACGAGCTTGTCGCTCAGCTGAAAAACAGCATAGTGAAAGAACTCAATGCAGACTATCCGACGGTGAAAATTGACTTTACTGGTGAAGCAGAGCAGCAACAAGAGTCGACGGATTCTATGCAATCGACCTTTGTTTTGGCGCTTATTATGATCTTTGCATTACTGGCTATTCCATTGAAATCGTACGTGCAGCCGTTGATCATCATGGTCGCGATTCCATTTGGTATTGTTGGTGCCATTTTAGGGCACTGGTTGAACGACCTGACGCTGAGTATCTTGTCGCTGAATGGTATCTTGGCATTGAGCGGTGTGGTGGTGAATGACAGCTTACTGTTGGTTTCACGATTCAATGAACTGATCAAAGATAAGTCATTGAGTGTCAAAGAAGCGATCCAACAGGCTTGCACAGGGCGTTTACGAGCAGTGTTGCTGACTTCGGTGACTACTTTCGCAGGTTTGGCGCCACTGTTGAGTGAAACTTCTATGCAGGCACAGTTTCTAATTCCAGCCGCAGCGGCTCTTGGTTACGGTATTTTGTTTGCGACTGTTATCACTTTGGTTTTAACACCGTCACTGCTGTTGATTCAAAATGATGCCAATACACTGATTAGCAAGGTAAAACAAAAGCTCTTTAAGAGTGAAAATCAGCTAGAGTTGGCGTAGTACGTTACAATGATATGATGCATGTATAGCCCCGCGATTAAGCTTGTGGGGCTATTCTTAGAATGACGGAGGGATGGGTGAACAATTTACAACTTCTATTGGTTGAAGATGATCTTGACTTGGCAAAAGCGGTCATCGATTACCTTGAACTTGAAGATATATCATGTGACCACGCAGCCAATGGTTTGTCCGGTTACAATCTCATCGAAACTAACCGCTACGATGCGGTCATCCTTGACCTCAACCTGCCTAAACTCAATGGGCTAGAGGTGTGCGAAAAGATACGTTCTCAAGGTATAGATGTTCCAATTCTAATGCTAACCGCCCGTGACACCCTCGACGATAAACTCACAGGATTTTCTAAAGGTGCAGACGACTACCTCGTAAAACCTTTTGCTATGGAAGAGTTAATCGTACGCACTCAAGTTTTATCTCGTCGTCGCAGTGGGCAAGTTAATAAGCTGCGCATCGAAGATGTTGAGTTGGATTTTCAAGATAAAAGCGCCACTCGCCAAGGAAAGGCGCTTAAAGTATCGCCAACCGGAATCAAACTTCTAGAATGCTTGATGCGAGAGAGTCCAAATGCTGTATCACGTGAAAAACTGATGCAAGCTGTTTGGGGAGATGAACAGCCAGACAGCAATAGTTTAAAGGTTCACATGTTTAATCTACGAAAAGCAGTTGATGGCAAAAGCGATACCAAGCTTATCCAAACCGTTCCTGGCTACGGTTTTGCGTTTAAGCTTAATGAGGAAGTTTAGATGAAGATCCGCCCAAGTATCAGGCTCTATTTTCTTGTCGCGATGCTATTTGTTGGCAGTGCTACCATTGGTGTGCTCACTATCACCGGCATTCACTACTTCTTTGCGGGTTTAGATACCGCTATGACGGAATTCATGCGTGCACAAGCTACGGAGCTTCCATTGGGTGAAAATGACACACCAGTCCAGTTTGATGACGTGACGCTAGCGGCTAAGTGGGAAGACTTACCGATAGAGATTCAGCAAAACCTGAATCCAGAAGAGTTGATCCCGAATGAACTTCTGAAACGGATAGATGGCGTACCCATCATATCTGAGCCTGAAGCCGGTTACTTCGCAATGAAAGTGGTCGTGGATGGAGAAACGCGTTATATCTCTTTGCTGCTCAAACAAATGGATATGAACGATAAGTTTGAAAATGAGCCGCCACCGTTTATCTATATTATTTTTATTGGGCTTGGCGCTATCGTCTTCTTTTTCATCGCATTGATTTTGGTTCAGCGAAAAATAGCCTCGCCAGTGGAAGAGTTAAAGGATTGGGCAAAAGCGCTGGATAAAGAGCAGCTCACTCAACCTGTTCCGAATTTTCACTACAGTGAATTGAATGCACTCGGGGAGTTGATCAAATCTAGCTTAAGCTCGGTACAAGAGAGCTTGGAGCGAGAACAACGTTTTCTTGGGTATGCCAGTCATGAGCTGCGAACACCGATTGCGGTTACGCGAACCAATTCTGAGCTGCTGCGCAAAATGATTACTAAGCAGCTTCCTACAGAGAAACAACTCGAAGTGCTCGACCGGATCGAACGCGCGGGCTTTACCATGACTGACCTTACCGAAACGCTACTCTGGTTGAATCGTCAGGAAGGGAAGTCGTTGCCTAGTTACCCAGTCTCGTTAGGAAAGAGTATCCAACAGATAGTCGGCGAGCTTGGTTATTTGCTACAAGGTAAATCAGTGGAAGTGACCACCACCGTTGACCAAACCACGTTGGAATTGCCCGAAGGTTTGTGTCGAATTGTCATTTCAAACCTGATTCGTAACGCTTTTCAGCACACAGAAAATGGCATTGTTGAGATTACCCAAGCAGGTGATACGTTATCTATTGTGAACCGCAATACAGAACCCAAAATAGGGCGAGATGATCTCGGTTTTGGCTTGGGGTTGGAACTGACGCAGCGACTTATCGCTCAATATGGGTGGACTTATCAAACCCAGCAATCGCCTGAAGGTTGGCGAGTTGATGTCACTTTCATGAGTTAACAGGCTGGCTGTAAAAGATTTTTACGAATATTGATGATTTACAGTTTCCTATAGGGTGACTTGCGAGTATCTTGAAGTCTTGAGCTAGGTTAGGCTCAAATTTAAATATAATGATAAATACTTAGCTACAGATAATTAATCAGTCACAGATAAAGGATACTTGCGTGCAGGCACAATTCATTGATGGAACGACGCTCTACCGTCAACATAACTTTCAGCTTCCACTCGACTACAAGAACCCACAAGGTCAACAAATTCAGGTGTTTGCGCGTGAATTGGTAGATCTTTCAAAAGACAATCAAGAACTACCTTGGCTTGTTTACTTTCAAGGTGGCCCGGGCTTTCCTTCCCCAAGAATGAGTGGCGAATCGGGCTGGGTAAAACGCGCTCTACAACAGTACCGCGTGCTCTTACTAGACCAGCGCGGCACAGGTAATAGCACGGTGATTAGCCATCAAACACTGGCTCACCTTAATCCAGAACAACAAGCTGATTACCTGTCACATTTCCGAGCTGACAACATTGTGCGTGACGCTGAGGCGATTCGTGAACAATTTGGTGTCAAACAGTGGGCGACAATCGGTCAGAGCTTTGGCGGCTTTTGCACGCTGACTTACCTTTCTCTGTTTCCTCAAAGCTTACTGCGTTGTTATGTTACGGGCGGTATTCCATCAATCGAGCGTGAGGCTGACGATGTTTATCGAGCGACTTACAAGCGCGTAGAAGATAAGAATAGAGCCTTCTTCGCTCAGTTCCCGCAAGCACAAACACTGTGTCGTGAGATTGCCGATCATCTATTGACTCATGAAGTGCGTCTACCGAATGGTCAGATTTTCACGGTTGAGCAGTTCCAGTTAATTGGCATTAACCTTGGTGGCGGGGAAGCGAATCTGCCAATGTACTTCACATTAGAAAACGCCTTTGTTGATGTGGCTGGAGAAAAGCAACTGAGCTACAGCTTCTTAAATCAGATGCAACAAGAGCAGGCTTATCTCACTAATCCTATTTATGCGATTTTGCATGAGTCGATCTACTGCCAAGGTACGGCATCGCAATGGTCAGCGCATCGTGTTCGCGATGAATATCCGCATTTTAACTATAAAACAGGTGATGCGTTCTGGTTTACAGGCGAAATGGTTTACCCTTGGATGTTTGACCAATTAGAGACCCTCAAACCGTTAAAGCAAGCTGCTGAACTATTAGCTGACAAGTCAGACTGGGTTCGCTTATATGAACCGAAACAGCTTAGCGAAAACAGAGTGCCGATGGCGTGTGCAGTGTATGCAGATGATATGTACGTTGAGCTTGATTACAGCCGCGAAACTCTGGCTAAGATCCCAAATTCAAAAGCGTGGATCACCAATGAATACGAACACAATGGTATCAGAGCAGACGGTGAACGCATTCTAGATAAGTTAATGGCAATGGTTGAGTCGATCGAGAACCTACCAAAGTAACTTGCAGCTGTTTAATGGCTTGTTAGTTGCTTAAAGATTTCTTCTCAGACAACGAAAAAACGCTGCTAAATTTAGCAGCGTTTTTTTAATTCCGTTAGGGGGAAAAGGGGGTTGGGGAAAGTCGGCGTTTGTTGTTCTTAATTTTAAATAGATTATTCGCCAAGTAACTGACAAGCCGACTGTACAGCGTTGTCGATGTCAGTTAATTTTCCGGCACCAGCAGGGCCTAAAACACGAGTATAAAGTGCAGTTTGTTGTTCGAACGTCAGACCTAATTGGTTGTAAAGATCTTGACGAATTTGAGCGAATTCTTGCGGCTCTGCATTCGATAGCCCTTCAAGGGTGTTGTAAATGAGAGTGGATTTATCCATAAACTGTCCTTAGTACATCTGTTAAAAATGAAAGCATTATGCACTCTGTGTAGTATTGTTTCTGGGATTCCGATCGCAATATGTGTTAATTAATCGTTATCTTTAGTGATTGATCTCTAATGAATAATGACTCAGTAATGTAAAAAAGAGACCTTGAGCAGGTCTCTTTTGCTAGATCATGTCCTTTTAAACCAACAAATATCGTTATTTGATGTGGATATTGTTGTCTCTCCGGTCATACATATCAGGGGTTGTGTGCAACCCGCCAGCGTATCCCGCCGCTTCTAAGGTCTCTCTCACTTCTCGAACGTATTCCGGTGTAACAGGGTCGTGTCTGTCTCCTAGGTTTTTACGTACAAAGGTGATGAGTTCTGCCAAACTCTGGTCTGAGAGTACCTCTTCAAAACTGGCCATTGGCATAAAGTTTCGATCTTTGTCTAGATAGGTTGGTTGTAGGCCTCGAACCGTTACTGCAACAGTGTTAAACGGATCGCTGTGCATGATGATCGCGTTGTTTAGCAGAGTAGGGGCAATAGGGTCTCGACCTTTACCATCATCACCGTGGCAAGCCCCACAAGTTTGACGGTAGGTCGTGTAGATATCAGACTGATACGCTGCTTCATCGAACCCTTTCGGCTGCAAAGGAACTGCGTCAGGTGAAATCATGTTATGGGTATCGCCTTGTAACAGGTAATACGACATTGATTCGATATCTTCCCGCGTCATTAAGCTCAAGCTATTTTTTACCACGTCAGCCATGCCAGCAAATGCGGTGCCTTTGTCTGAGTGGCCTGTGTGTAAGAAGTCCGTTAGTGTCTTTTCATCCCATCCATCGATATAGAGCTCGTTGGCAGTAATATCTGGTGCGTTCCAACCATCGATTAAGTTTCCTTGGAATATACGTTCAGGTATCAAAGCCTGAGCGATATTTCTCGGTGTGTGACACTCAGAGCAGTGTCCGAGCCCAGCCACCCAGTATTTGCCCTGTTGCCACTTCTCGACATCTTCCACACTCTCTTTAAGTTCTTGTGGCACTTGATAGTCGATTGGGTCGGTGTCCATAAAGACAATGTTCCAGCCTAACAGTCCCAGTCTGATGTTGGATGGGAATATCATGCTGTTATCGTCATTTCGACGAGAAACCGCAGGGATTGACTGCATATATTCCCAAAGGTCTATCATGTCTTGGTCAGTGAGGTATTGATAGGAAGTGTAGGGCATTGCTGGATAGAGGTAGCCCTCTTTACCTTTACCCTTGACCAATGCATCCCTAAAGTCATCAAAATCATATCGACCGATGCCTTCACTGGCGTGAGGAGTGATATTGGTCGAGTAAACAGTACCAAACGGAGTCACAAACGGTAGACCACCTGCAAAGGGTTCGCCACCTTCTGCACTATGACAAGCGACACAATCTCCGGCATGAGCAAGGTATTCACCACGTTCAACCGAGTCCGCTTTTAAGGCAGCAAGTCTTTCTACTTCCGTATCTTCTGAATGACGGATGTAAGCGCCAAGGGCAAGAATCTCGTTTGCTGTAAGTTGCCCTTCAAAGGCTGGCATCAAGTTGTTGAGGCCGTAATTGATTGTGTGTTGTATCTCTTCGATACTGCCGCCGTGCAGCCAAATACTGTCTGAGAGATCTGGTACACCAATATCAGGGTTAGCAACAGTGCCATCAGCATGACATGAAGCGCAGTTTTGTATGAAAAGGCTCTTGCCCAATTCGACTTTGACCTCTGGCACATCAGTGTGACGCTGATTGAGAGAGGCGAGATAGTAAGACATTTTAGATATCTCATCAGGTCTCAGAATCTCACTCCAACCCGGCATGGCGCCGTTTCTGCCTTTGGCGATAGAGTGGATAATGGCATCGTCGTCACCACCGTATAACCACTCTTGATCAATGAGATTGGGGAAATGTTTCTGACCTTGAGCATTGTCTCTGTGGCATGCTGCACAATGGGTTTGAAACAGAATTTGGCCACTGGCAATAATTTCAGGTACCAAAGCTAAGGTGTTGAGATCGGTTTGAGTCTGTATTGCTATTTGCTCGTCCAGCGAGGTAGACGGGGAGCTCAATCTGTCATCGCTCTGTTGCCAATCAACTAGACCTCTCCATTCTCCCATACCGGGGTACAGCACGAGGTAACCAGCAGAAATAACAAAAGCGATGGCGTAGCTTACAAATAACAACTTAGGTGGAGGCGCGTCTTTCTCTTCAATGTTATCAAAAGTACCGACGGTATGGTCTTGGTCGGCTTTATGGTTACTGCGCCAATATTTAACAACCACAGAAACCATTAAAACAAAGAAGACTAGGGTGCAAATGATCGCCCACCAGTTCCAGAATGTACTCATGGCGACACCTCCTGTGCTGTATCTTGTCCGAGGCTTTGTAAGTAACGAATGAGCGCTTCTGCTTTGGTTTTGCCTCTTACTTGTAGCCTCGCTTCGCTGATCTCGCTATCTGTGTATGGCACACCGAGAGTTCGCAGCGTTTTCATTTTGTCCCCAATGTCATCACCTGAAAGCGTTTGTTCAAACAACCAAGGGTATGCGGGCATGATTGAAGTGGGTACGACTTGTCTAGGGTTGATGAGATGGATGACGTGCCACTGGTCAGAGTATTTTCGACCTAGGTTAGTAAGATCTGGCCCAGTACGTTTTGAGCCCCAAAGGTTCGGGAATTCATAGATGTCGTCAGCTTCTTGATTCGCGCGACCGTTGCGCTTTACCTCGGGATCGAGTGGGCGAACCATCTGTGTATGACATACATGGCACCCTTCGCTGATGTAGATATCACGGCCAGCTAACTCCAGCGCAGTGAGGGGCTTAGCTAAGCTTCCTTCGGCTATATCAGCGGTACGCACTATGTTGGGAACGACCCATACCAACAATGAGAAGGAGGCGACGACGACCGTTGTGATAATCAGGATCCAAACCGATTGAGTGAAGTCTTTGCTCATAATCTATGCCTCCTTTGCTACAAGCGCGCTCGGCATGCGAACAGTTTTGTAGAGGTTGACGGCCATCAATAGCAGACCCAACACAAACAGAGCACCGCCAAAGAAACGCAGGAACAACCACGGAGCCTTGAAGTCCATAGCTTGTACGAAGCTATAAACTAATTCGCCGTTGTCGTTTTGTGTTAGCCACATGTAGCCTTCGCCGATACCTGCAACCCACAGTGCAATGGCGTAAAGAGCAACCCCAGCATGCGCGAGCCAAAAATGCCATTTAAGTAGCCTTGGTGACCACAGTTCAGTTTTATTCCACAGTCGAGGAATGAAGTAGTAGAAGACCGCAATGCCTGACATGCCAACCCAACCTAGTGCACCTGAGTGAACGTGCCCGATAACCCATTCGGTATTGTGAGCGAGCATGTTAAACCAGCGAATCGCGAGTAGAGGGCCTTCGAATGTCGCTAAGCAGTAGTAGAGAATCGCCGAGAAAAAGAACAACAGGATATAGTTGTTTTTTAGTTTCTCTTTGTTCTGAAGCAGTGTCATGGCGCTGTTGAACGCACCCGCCCACGAAGGAAGCCAAAGAATCAATGACATCACAATGCCGATGTTTTGTACCCACACAGGAACAGAGGAGTAAATCAAATGGTGGGTTCCTGCCCAAGTATAGAAACCGACTAAGCCCCAAAAGTGGATTACCGATAGACGGTATGAGTAAATCGGACGGTCAGCGGCTTTGGGGATGAAGTAGTAGTTCATACCGATGATGCCAGCTGTAAGCAGGAAGCCAACTGCATTATGGCCCCACCACCACTGGACGATAGCGTCTTGAGCGCCGGCAAATACCGAGTACGACTTCATGGCTGAAACAGGCATAGCGAGATTATTGATGATAAAGATCATCGCGATAACGATAATGAATGCCGCGAAGAACCAGTTAGCAACAAAAATATGCCCCACCTTACGTTTGGCTATCGTGCCGAAGAAGAGAACGGCGTAAAGAACCCAAACAAAAACGATTAACAAGTCGATTGGCCACTCTAGTTCAGCGTACTCTTTAGAAGTGGTGTAGCCCGCTGGGAGTGAAATCAAAGCAAGCAATAGTACGAGCTGCCATCCCCAGAACACCATCCACGCTAAGCTTTTGTTGAAGAGTTGGCAATGTCCGGTTCGCTGAGCAATGTAAAGTGAAGTCCCCATAAGGATATTCACGACGAATCCGTAGATGACGCCGGAGGTGTGAAGTGGGCGCAGGCGACCGAATTGAAAGTACTGAGAGTCGAAATTGAGGATGGGCCAGTAGAGTTGGGCAGCGAGAATCACCCCGATTAACATTCCTAAAATGGCCCAGATGAAAGATGCCAGAATGAAGTACTTAACCACCTTCACACTGTATTGCGTTGTCACGTTATCCATAACAAGCTCCTGTAAAGGTTACTTTTCGTTGCCGAGTTGCGAGTAGAAGTAGGAGATATCCTCAATATCTTGGTCGGAAAGAGCATCAGCTTGTTGCTGCATTAAAACGGCAAGTCCACTGGTACGCTCGCGAGTTTGATAGTCTTTAAGCGATGAAATTAGATACCCCATTTTTTGACCGCGTAGATTTGGGTAGGGCTCTTGAGTTGAGATGCCGTCTTCGCCATGGCAGGTCATGCATACCTTGGCTTTCTGTTTGCCTATCTCGAATTGCTCATCGTTGCTCACAGCATGTGCTGAGGAAAAGAGAGCAGTTGTGACGACCAGAGAGGTGAATAGTGTCTTCGGATTCCATCGTTCTTGAATTAAGCTCATCACTGTTTCCTTAGAAGTGTGAAGATACATCGCTAAGTGGCCAATTCTCAGCTGCCAAGCAGCACAATCGCGTTGTTATGTGCATTTAGGTCAGATAAATGCAATTTATAAAGGTTAAGCACAGTTGTGTAGAAGTGCTAATTGGAAAGGTTTTTCTTTTAGTTGTTTTAATAGTACGTAAAGGGTGTCTGTTTCGGATTAGTTCAACTGAAAGAAAAACAACAGAAAGCGAAGTTAGAATTGAGTTGCGGCTGGGTTCGTATTAAGTATGATCAGAACTTTGCTCTTTGAGAGCTCGTTATGAGTCAACCTATTTGTGAGCCTGACATGCCGCTAGAACACCAATCCTCGACCTTTGAAACGATTGTCAATACACGTCGTTCAGTTAGAAAATACGATGCGAACGCAGAGTTTAACCATGATGATGTTGCGACAGCACTAGAGTTAACGACTTTGGCACCAAATAGCAGCAATATGCAGATGTGGGAGTTTCACCGTGTTATCTCTTCCGACAAACGTGAAAAGCTTGCTGAATATTGCATGGGCCAGAACGCGGCTAAAACGGCGAATGAGCTTGTCGTGTTTGTCGCGACAACACACAACTGGAAAGAGCGTGCACAGCGCAACGCTCAAAAAGTACGTGAGGCATTTCAAGGTCGTGAAGACGCCGCAGCAAAGCGCGCTCTCAAATATTACGAAACCTTGATTCCAATGGTTTACAACAACGACGTGTTCGGGATTCGAGGTGTTTTCCGCAAGGCCTACAGCTGGTGGCTTGGTCGCAACAAACCTATGGTGAGAGAAGTCAGTAAAACCGATGTTCGAGTTTGTTTACATAAAAGTGTTTCCCTCGCTGCAATGACTTTTATGTATGCGATGCGTGAAAAAGGGTACGACACATGTCCAATGGAAGGCTTCGATTCTAAACGAGTGAGAGCGCTGCTCGGCTTACGTGACAGTGACCAGATCACTATGATTGTGAGTTGTGGTGTCCGAACGGATGAGGGCATCTACGGTGATCGTCAAAGAGTCGAGATGGACACTGTGATAAAAAGTCACTAACACTTCAATGATGAAAACCCTACCCTGTGTGGTAGGGTTTTTTCTATCGTGAGCTCTGGCTTTCATCCACCCCCGATTCTCAATTCCTTGTCGTGATTTTCCATTCCTTGTCTTATTACGGTTGACGTCACCGTAACAAACAGACACTCTTAATATGCTTATAATCCAGTTGCTTATCTAACGGTTCGAACCTAAGGAACGACTATGCCAAACCTGTTTTCAGAGATACCCAAAGACATTCCAAATGAGATATTTGAGGATATTGTCTCTACCGAGAGTATTCGCATTGAACGTATCGTTTCTAAAGGGCAAAGTTCACCAGAAACGGGTTGGTATGACCAAGATGAACATGAATGGGTATTGGTGTTGAGTGGACAAGGGGTTATCGGTTTTGAAGATGGTTCAGAAGTGACTTTGAACTCGGGTGATTACATCAACATCAAAGCACACCAGAAGCACAAGGTTGTGCGCACGGCCGCTGATGAAGCCACTGTTTGGCTCGCTGTTTTCTATCGCTAGGTGATGTGACTGAAATAAGATGGAGTAGAGGTAACAGTATGTTTATTAAATTTGATGTGTATGGGCAAAAAATGTCGGTACAGCGCAAGGACGACGAATGGCTGCTATTTAAAGAGTCTGATACTTCCATGCGAGCAAGAGTATACGATGTTGTGATTCCATCTGACCTTAAAGAGCAAGAGTTGAGAACTTATCTTGCTGATATTTACCATGAGTTCGCAAGATCAGAGTTCCCTGATGTTGTAGAGATTTAACCGAAACAAGTGTTCAGAAAAGGCATTCTGATGATTATTCGAGAGTATCAACCCGAAGATGCAACGCATTTGTGGGATCTGTTTTTTAATACCGTGAGAAACGTAAACATCCAACATTATATTCAGGCTCAGGTTGAAGCGTGGGCACCTTCTGAATTTTCAATGGAGGTTTGGCAAAACAAGATGGATAAGATCCGTCCCTTTGTTGTTGAACTGGAAGGCGTCGTTGTTGGGTATACAGACTTGCAAGAGAGCGGGTTGATAGACCATTTCTTTTGCCACCATGAATATCAAGGACGAGGCGTCGGCCGCCAACTCATGTCACACGTATTGAACTTGGCTAAACAACAGGGGTTGAAAAGGGTCTTTTCTGAAGTAAGCATCACGGCGCGTCCTTTTTACGAGCACTTTGGATTTTCTGTAGTGAATGAACAGACTATCGAAGTCCGTGGGCAAACCATGAATAACTTTGTGATGGAAAAGCTATTAGACTAGATATTTTCAGTCTGGAATTGACGCATTTTCAGTAAATCTACGGTTGTTGCTGACAGGTCAGCTTGATAATTTTCCGGTTAGCAAAACCATTAACTTAATGGAACCTTTGAGTAAGGATCATAATGGGTTTAGAAGCCTTGTCCTTTGCCGTCGATGTACTCATTACAACTTGTTGTATGTACATTGCTTCGAAAATGTCTTTCGTATCTGCGGATTTTAAGTCCTTAGCGCTGATTGCTTTTATCGTCTCAATCATTGCACTTATTCCAAGTGTTGGAGGCATATTGAGCTTAATCTCATTTGTCTTCTTACTGACTAAAGCAACTCATTCATCCGTTGGTGATTGTGTTTGGGTTGTACTCTTCACTAAGGTCATTTCATTGTTGTTTGTTCTGTTGATTGGTAGCGCGCTTTATTAGTGTTTTGGCACTTTTGTAGTATTGACTTCGCCGCTTCTCAGGAACCTACCATGATAGACGCTCACCTTTATGACCAGATTAAATGGCCGTGTGACCTCTCCAAGATTGTGATTGAAAAACTCAAGCAAATCGCTGTACTTAAGCAGGGGATTGATGCGCTAGAAATCACGAAACGTTATCAGAATGTTCCGGGGGTCTATTACATCTTAAGCGGCTCTGCTGGTCTCTGTTTTTCGACACAAAATATGCATCACATGTCTGGTGGGGTAATTGGTAGAGGGGATTGGATAGGGGCATTAGCTGTTTACAAGGAATACCAACTGTTCGCGGTTGCTGAGGAAGTCAATCCTCTCTCTATGGTCTTCTTTCCTCGAAAAAAGGTTCGTGATTTGGCGGAAAAAGTGCCTGAAGTCTACAAGTGGTTGCTACATTGTGCGACGCAAAGCTACTCGGTGTGGATGCAAGCGTACTTGACCTCGATTCATGAAAAGGAACAGAAAACCGTTTATGTGCTGTTAGAACTTGCGGCAAGACAAACCACGGACGTCAATGATGTGGCAAGAATTGATGTTTCCCAAAGCCAGCTGAGTTCGATTACTGGAATCTCTCGCCCACGCTTGAATGAAGTCTTAAAAAACCTAGAGAAAAAGAAAGGAATTAAGACGCATCGAGGCAGGGTGGTGATCTCTGATTTCGATGTTCTTTATCATTGCATTTCACCGATGAACCTGATGTTGAGAGACCCCTCTGACAGGTTAGTGCCACAATTATCCGGCGAATAACACATAATTAATTTTTATATCAGTAAATGCTGTTTTATGTTCTTTTGGGAACATACTAGCCATCAGATTTTCTATAACTTTAGAGCTGAATACAGGAAATTATAAATCAGTGATGAGTAATAGGAAGCTTAAATGAAGATGTCAGTATTGGAATACAAAATTTGTGGTATCGGTGTATGGATAAAGGCGACGGTGTCACAACGTTGCGCTTACATGCTTGCGTTAGAGTACGAACGATTGGGGTGGCCAACCAGAATTGATGGCGAAGCTAGAGATGTGTAGAAATGAGAAAAGCTGGTATCAAACCAGCTTTTTTTATTTTAAACCTTTTCTATTGTGAACCTTGGCTTAGTGCACTTTTGAGTATCTCACACTCGTAATGGCTACTTATTCACAAACTCTTTGAAGCGTTGCTTCGTCGCGTCATCGGCTTTTTCATACCAGAAATACAGCATCTCTTCTGCAGTATTGTCCGACGCTTTTACATTCGCTGGCAGTGTTACAGGCTGAACTGGGGTATTTGCCGCTGCCGCATTAATCGTTGCTGCTGAAGCAGTTGCGCTAGCTAATGCTGCGACACCACCTTGTTTATTGTAGTTCGCTGCTTCTGTTGGGTAGTTTCGCCCAATCTGCATGCCTTTTTTCACTAATGTGTCTTCTTTGGTCTCAACTGTTTTCTGGTCTGAGTCAACAAGGCTCCATTGAAGATCTTTCATACCTTCTTTTGCCGCACTGATATTGCGGTACTTAGGCATGTTGAATGTCAGTGTAGTGTTACTCGCATCAAATGTCGCGATGATGGTGTCACTGTCGATGAATTCACGGTCGTTACCTTGATCAAAGGCTACCTGATATTGGAATACAATTTGGTTCTGACCATCTGGCAGTGTCATGGTTTTATGAGATGAGAAAAGTCCGCCATCTAGGTCTGGTTTACTTTCGTTAACCGCTAAGATGTCCACACTTGAAGGGACTTTGATTTCAACGTCTGCAGAAGCGAAAGGTGCCGCTACCAATGCAGTGATTAAGGCAATCTTTTGTGTCGTTTTCATAATCGGGCAAGTTGTTTGGAAAGAAGGAATTACAATCTCACGCACGCGCGTCGAGTTCAAGCGATGTCTATGAAATTAAGGATATTTTGCGGAATCTTAACGTAACTGAAACAAACAGTGATGAGTGACCAAACAGCTAGTCACTCATTTTAACGATTATTCTAAATAGAAGTAACCGTTGTCCTTCTTACAAATCGGGATCTCCATGTTACCCACGAAGTCACCATCGACGTAACAAGGGACATACGGCGTCGCTAAGGAAGAAGCGAACGTCATGGCAGGTGCAAGTGCAAAGAGAGCAATAATTATGTATTTCATCTTGTGTCCTTAAGTCTGAAGTACAATTTGCGCTGAGGATTAGCCTCTGCATGAGCTTTAAAAATAGTACAAATGATATAATTGTCAATTTGTGATGCTGCTCTCTCATCATTTCCGAAATTTAGTCTACCTCTTTGTTATTTATGAGTTTTCTTACTGTCCAAGAACATATCGATATTCATAAAACATCAATACAACTCTGGCTTAGAGTTAACCCGTTTTTAATTGTTGTTGGTACTTATCGATGAGTCGTTTTGCTTGGTGACTATTAACCGTTAAACGGTTGATTATCTGTTGCAACAGCTCTGCCGGGGGCATTTTCTCGTCATTCAAATCAAGTTCCACATCTTCAATAAGCATTAAGATTTCGGACATATCGAACCGTAATGAAACCTCTTTGATCGTCTGAATGATGGGGCAAATTTCATCGGGTTGGGAATGCGTAAACACTTCGATAAGTGCATCAATCTGAACGTCAAATTCAGCTTTCAGTGATTGCAAATATTCAATTTTCTCTTGATGAGAAAGATGTTCAGGAGATAGCAGATTACTGGTAGAAAGTTCTTCTTCAGTCATCGGCAGCTTGTCTGTTGGATAGCGTGTTAACCGAGTGACGTTGCAGGGAACTCCAGTGTCACAATCTAGTGTGCGGATATATCGATTATCTTGAAATAGTTGTTCAAATTGCTCGATTGCGTTTTGTAGGCTGTTTTTCTGGAGAGGTTTAGTCAGTACAAAGTTAGCGCCACACTCAATAAACTCATCATGAGCTTCTTTAAATACATCGGCAGTGCAAGCAAAAATGGCAGTCTTTAGTTTGAGCTCTTGCCTAATGTTACGAATGGCTTCTATGCCACTCATGTGAGGCATATGATTGTCCATGATAATCAGGTCATATGATTGCTTCTTTAGCTTGTCTAGGGCTTGTAGTCCATCGTAGGCATTGTCTACCTTCAGGTCGAGTGACTCACAGAACTTCTTGATCACCATCGCGTTAATTTTATTGTCTTCAACAAGCAATACAGTGAAGTTGCTGAGAACAATATCATGTGACTCAACGACTTTTTGTTCAGTTTGTTGTTCTACCTGTTTGAGCTCAAATGGAATACTGACGACAAACTGCGTTCCGACGTTGAGTTGGCTAGATACTGAAATACTTCCACCCATCAGCTCGACCAACTGTTTCACAATAGATAGCCCAAGTCCCGTCCCACCAAATTTACGAGTTGTTGAGAGTTCAGCTTGCTCAAAAGCACTGAAGATTCCTTCTATCTTATCTTCAGCAATACCAATACCGGTATCTGTAACTCGCATTTGGACCGTTGCTGGTGATGTATCTTGTATATTGAATTCGAGTTCAACTTGGCCTTTTTCGGTAAACTTAACCGAATTACCTGCCAAGTTAAACAGTATCTGCCGAGTTCTCGCTTGGTCTCCAACCAATTGGATGTTTTGCGGCACGTTGTTTTTGATGATGAGTTTAATGCCTTTGTCTTCCGCGAGAGAGGTAAGTGTTTTGTCTAAGTGAACGGTGAGATCGGGAATTGAGAATGGGCTGCTTTCAAGCTCCATTTTGCCTTGCTCTACTTTAGAGAAGTCGAGAATGTCGTTCAAAATGGTGACCAGGTGTTGACCAGAGTCGATGATGACTTGCGCCTGTTTACGGGTGTTTTGTTCTTTCGAATCTTCACGAATGATTTGCGCGATGCCTAATACACCATTCATCGGAGTGCGTAACTCATGACTCATGGTTGCGAGGAATAGGGATTTGGCATTGTTGGCTTTCTCTGCGTTGTCTGCCGCTATTTGATAAGCGACCGCGTTCGTTTTCAGCTCATAGTAGCGCCATATCGCGATCGTAATGCAGAGTGCGAAGAGCAGTATAACAAGTGCTGTTGTGATGCTGGCAATGAGTCGATTAAGGTAATCTTGTAAGTCGATAAAGCCATGTTCGATCTGGTCGAGATAGGTAATATGCTCAGGAGACAATGCCTTTGAAATTAACTGCCTATGTTGTTGCTCAATCTCTCTAAACGTTATTGCAAGCCTTAGTGTTTCGTCGGTTATTAATGGGGAAGTCGTAGATTCCAATGCTTGTTGGTTTATATAACTAGAATCGTCATTAAGAGATTGCTCCAAAACAGAGATGTTCGAGAGTAATGTACCGTAGGTTTGGCTTTGTGAATCGCTTGTTGAGGAGCCAACCAGCAAATCAGTAAGAGATTGAAGAATGAACTGGCGGACCACTGTATGGCCAACAATATGGTCGAGGTGGTCGACGGTTTCTATCGAACGAAAGTAGAAGCTGTCCAGTAAAGCCTGGGTCTCCAGCTCTTTAAATAAGAATGAGTGTATCTCCGTGTTAGTGTATGTTTGGTGAAGTTGCTGCAGATCCTTTTCTAACTGCACTAGGCTCGCAGAGATTTCATAAGGATCGGAAATCCCATTTATCATACTGCCAGCGATGATGTCTCTTTTTGCTAGTACTTTATGGCCGAGCTCGCGGGTAGCCTCCCCATAATTGATGACTTTTCCGTATTCAGAGTACGCTAAAGTGATGTAACCGATTAGGCCTACAAACATAGACGCAAAGAAAAGCGAGAGTAGTTTGAATTTATTCATTTTCGAACACCTCTAAAATGTGAGGGCGTTGTCCGGTTAGGGTTTCTAAGAAGCTTTTTAATTGCGCTATGGTTTCATCTTCAAATGTTTTTCCAAGCTGGCTTTCCCCCATGATTTTAATCGCTTCTTCGAGTGAATCGGTTTGACCATCATGGAAGTAGGGAGCTGTGATAGCGACGTTTCGTAAGCTCGCAACTCGAAATAGGTGCCTATCAATCTCTTTACCAGTAAACATATATCGGCCTTGGTCGTGGCTTCGCTCTTGCCCTGTTTTGGTCAATCCAAAGTAACCAAATCGCATCACCATTCCGCCGCCGATGTTAGTGCCTTGATGACAACGAATACAGCCCTCGTCCTGAAAGGTCTGCCAACCTTGCTTTGCGCTTTCACCAATCGCATTTTCATCGCCTTTTAGGTATCTGTCGAAAGGGGAGTTAGGCGTTGTGAGGGCGTTCATGAACTCAACCAAACTTAATTTGATAGACTGTTCATTGATCTCTAAACCCAGTTCAGAGAACAGCAACTCATATTGCTCAGATTGAGACACGTAGTTTGTAATGAGGGCCCAGTTAGAGTCCATTTCTGCTGTGTTATGCACTGGACCATCAATTTGAGAGCTCAACGTGTTAACACGGCCATCCCAGAAGAATCGATAGTTGTATGCGGTGTTAAACACCGTTAGAGAGTTACGCATCCCAGCCCCGTTTACACCAATTGAAATGGGGATCACCTCAGCACCGTTGGTTTGAAGGTGGTGACAACTTTCACAACTAATACTGCGGTTTGAAGATAAGTTGCGATCTTTAAAAAGCATCCAGCCCACCTTGGCAAGCGGTTGGTTCACGATAAGATTCGTTGGTATAGGAGTGATTCTATGTTGTGAGAGAGCATTATTGTGCTCAATATTGGAAGATGAGTGATCGTCTTTAATTGTTAGTTGAGTTTTTTCTAGATGATGCTCATTGTGCTGATGTCCATCGTGAGAAATAGCGCTCGTATGGTTAGGTCGAATGAGTGCGTCGTAGACAAGAACGACGATCGACATAGTAACAATAACGCCGAGTCCAACGAGATACGGTATTTTCATAACATTAGTTCCATCTAATGAACGATAAATAACACGGCGTCGTTGTTGGGTAAATCAGCTGAGTAAGTGGTTTCGCTTAATTCGCTCGGCTTTTAAATGATCTCATCAAATAATCTCAACGTACAAGCCTTGTTAAATTCTTATAAATTTAGTTTCATATCGTAATGCTTGCAAGCTGGGTGATTCTCTCAGCGATTCAGACTGTGTTTCTAATCCAAGAATGCAAAAAACCGCGAGAACAGAGTCCTCACGGTTTTATTGCTGTTCACTCTACTTTGAGAGTAAAGCTTATTGTGCTTGCTTCGCCGCAGCTTCTAGCTGTTGTAATCGACCTTGTAGCGAGTACGCAGCTTGGTTGAAGTTGCCTGGGTTCAATACTTGGCTCTGCTGCATTGGGTAGTCAGGAAGAGTAGCCATGAACTCTTGAACTTGTCCGCCTACTGGTACGAATAGCCACATGTTGTCTGCCATCCAACGTAGGTACATACCAGACTCGTGAGGTGCTTTTTCGAACGGGTCAGCACGTAGGTGTACTACTTGAGGCCAGTTTGGTTGGAAACGCACTGCATCTGTGATGTTACCGTCCATTACCGCGAATGAGATCTTAAAGTCGTTCCAGCGAACAGCGTTAAGCTCACCGTTTGCAGAGAAGTACAGTAGGCTGTCACGTGGGCCTTGCTCTTCTTTACCTTCGAAGTAAGGCAGGAAGTTGTAGCCGTCTAGGTGAACGCGCCAGTTCTTACCGTTGTAACGAGCACCGTCGTCAGACGCCAATTTCTCTACAACTTTATCATCACCAGCTGCTGCTAGAAGCGTTGGGATCCAGTCTTGATGCGCCATGATGTCGTTGATCTTAGTACCCGGTTCAATCACACCAGGCCAGCGAACAAGTTGTGGTACACGCATACCGCCTTCGTAAGTTGTGCCTTTCTCACCGTGGAAGTAAGTTGCGCCGCCGTCAGGCCAAGATACTGTTTCTGCACCGTTATCTGTTGAGTAGATAACAATGGTGTTGTCTGCGATTTTCAGTTCGTCTAGCTTGTCTAGAAGCACACCAACGTGGTCATCGTGCTCTAACATACCGTCAGCGTAGATACTGATACCTGATTTACCTTGGTACTTCTCTTGTAGACGCGTCCAAACGTGCATACGTGTGGTGTTGTGCCAAATGAAGAATGGCTTGTCAGCTTTCACAGCTTTTTCCATAAATGCTAGAGATTCTTCTAGAAACTCTTCATCCGCATGCTCCATACGCTTACGCGTCATTGGGCCTGTGTCTTCGATCTTACCGTCAGCCGTAGACTTGATAACACCACGAGGGCCGAAGTTCTTACGGAACTCAGGATCTTTAGGGTAGTAGTATGTCTCTGGCTCTTCTTCTGCATTCAGGTGGTATAGGTTACCGAAGAACTGGTCAAAACCGTGGTTAGTAGGTAAGTGCTTGTCTTGGTCACCCATGTGGTTCTTACCGAACTGAGCTGTCATGTAGCCTTGTTCTTTCAGTAAGTCTGCAATCGTTGGAGCCCAGTCTGGAATACCGTGGTCAGAACCTGGCATACCGATAGTAAGCAGACCTGTACGGAACGGTTCTTGACCTGTTAAGAATGCAGCACGACCCGCAGTACACGATTGCTGACCGTAGTGGTCAGTAAACAGTGCACCTTCATTAGCGATACGGTCAATGTTTGGTGTTTCGTAACCCATCATGCCGTTGTTGTATGCACTGATGTTAAATACACCAATGTCATCACCCCAGATCGCAAGAATGTTAGGCTTCTCTGCAGCGGTCACTGCTGAAGAAGCTGCTAATAAGCCAACACCTAATGCTAGTTTATTAATTTTAGTACCCATAAGGACTCCGATTTACTTTTAAAAATAATGCGTTAAGTCAACACATCGATGAGCAAACATTAATCTCAAAAATCGGTTCTGTCCTTTTATAGTAGTTATAACCATTCGTTATGTGGCTTGTCTAAGTTTCTGATTTTAATGGGTTATGTTGTCTTTGTTTTAAGTTGGCTTACACAGGTTGTGTGATCTCTATCATGAAGTAGAACGTACAAAGGCAAGTTTTTTAACGGTGGTGTCGGATAAGAAATGACAAATTAATTAATAGCTTACCCAATCTCGCTATTGTTTAAATCTTGAACTATATGTTGAAGGGCAGGACGCAAACAACTAAAGAAGAGGTTTCTATGACAGCAAAATATGGTGTCAAACGTCGGCTAGCGATATTGGGTTCCGCAATGCTAGTTGCAACATCAACGATGGCGGCTGAAAAGCCCAACATTTTGGTTATTTGGGGTGATGATATTGGTCAATCCAATGTCAGTGCTTACACTTTTGGCTTAATGGGGTACCAAACTCCTAACATCGATAGCATCGCCAAAGAAGGTATGATGTTTACCGATTATTACGCAGAGCAGTCTTGTACGGCTGGCCGCTCTACCTTTATTACCGGACAAAGTGTTCTCCGAACAGGTTTGAGTAAAGTAGGTCTACCGGGGGCGGACATCGGTTTGCAAGCTGAAGACGCAACCATTGCAGAGCTACTCAAACCAATGGGCTACATGACTGGTCAATTTGGTAAAAACCACCTCGGTGATAAAGATGAATTTCTTCCTACGGCACACGGGTTTGACGAATTTTTTGGCAACCTTTACCACCTGAATGCTGAAGAAGAACCAGAAAATGAAGACTACCCAAAAGACCCAGAGTTTCGTAAGAAATTCGGCCCTCGTGGTGTAATTAAGTCCTTCGCAGATGGAAAAATTGAAGATACCGGTCCGTTGACGCGTAAGCGTATGGAAACTGTTGATGAAGAAACGTTAGATGCGGCACTCGACTTTATGGATCGCGCTGTCAAAGCTGATAAACCTTTCTTTGTTTGGTGGAATGCGACTCGCATGCACTTTAGAACGCACGTACAGCCAGACAGCAAAGGCGTGACTGGTATTAGTAATTATGCCGACGGTATGGTTGAGCATGACAGACATGTAGGCCAACTACTGAAACAAGTAGATGACTTAGGCATTAAAGACAACACCATCGTATTCTATTCGACAGACAATGGCCCTCACATGAATTCGTGGCCTGATGCGGGTACAACACCGTTCCGTGGTGAGAAAAACACCAATTGGGAAGGTGCATATCGAGTACCAGCTATGGTTCGATGGCCAGGTAAGATTGAGCCGGGAACCATCTCTAACGAAATTATGCATCATATGGACTGGATGCCCACATTCCTAGCTGCTGCAGGTGATGACCAAATTAAAGAGAAGCTACTTAAAGGACATACTGCGGGCGATAAAACGTTCAAAGTTCACCTTGATGGTTACAACTTCTTACCTTACCTAACCGGTGAAGAGGATAAAGGACGTCGTGCAGAGATCTTCTACTTCACTGATGATGGTGATTTAGCCGCGCTTCGTTACAACAACTGGAAAGCGGTGTTCATGGAGCAGCGAGCGACAGGTACGATGCAAATTTGGGCAGAACCGTTTGTGACATTGCGTCTACCTAAACTGTTCAACCTTCGTATGGACCCATATGAAAACGCAGATATCACTTCGAACACCTACTATGACTGGTTGTTAGATCACGCATACATGTTTGTTCCTGCGCAGGCATACGTCGGTAAGTTCTTGGAAACTTTTGCTGAGTATCCACCGAGACAAAAAGCAGCGAGCTTCAGCTTGGATCAGGTAATGGAAAAACTTCAGGAAAGCCACAACAAATAGTTTGGTATTAGTGAACCGAAAAAGAGCTCTTAGGGGCTCTTTTTTTCGTTTTCACTCAAGTCACAATATTTCATACGTTGCGAACTAAATAATTGTATTAACTTTATTTTTTCGTCTACCTTATTAAGCATAGGCGAGATTAAACAAGGAATGTTATGTCTGCGATGTTGTTATCAATGGTCAGTGGCGTCAAGCGCGCTTGTCAAACTGTTACCGTTGGGTTATTGCTTAGTTTGAGTAGTTATGTATCCGCACAACCAGCGAACTATGTTGGGTCTGAAGCTTGTATTGATTGCCATGCAGGTCAAGTTGAAGCTTGGCAAGGTTCACATCACGACATGGCAATGAAACATGCAGATAAAACGTCTGTTTTGGGCGACTTTGATGATGTTCGTGTCATGCATGAGGGAAAAGAAAATCGTTTTTTTCAAAAGGGGAAGGAATACTGGGTCAATATCGAAGGGCATGATGGTCAGTTTCATGATTATAAAATCAGCTACACCTTCGCTTTCGAGCCACTTCAGCAATACATGGTGGAGTTTGATGATGGTCGAGTGCAGTTGATCCCTTTCGCTTGGGATTCCCGAACTAGTGAAGCTGGGGGGCAACGCTGGTTCCATCTTTACCCTGATACCACTAATACCGATGAGTTTTACTGGACTAACAGCGGCCAGAATTGGAACTTTATGTGTGCCGATTGCCACTCAACCAACCTACAGAAAAACTACGACGCAGAACAGAATCGTTACCAAACCACTTGGTCAGAAATCAATGTCGGATGTGAGGCTTGTCATGGTCCTGCAAGTGATCATATTGACATGGCGAACAAATCAGAAAGTGGGGAAGCGCAATCAATCGGTGTTTCTTTTGATGCTGCCAGTCATTACGGTTTTGACCGGGATTTATCTAAAGCTGTAAAAGAGTGGGTATATCAAGAAGGGAATACGACACTTCAACCGAAAGACATTATTCATACCAATCAAGTGCAGACCTGCGCGCAGTGCCACAGCCGTCGCACACAACTCAATGAAACGGGAGACCATGTTAAGGGCTCTTTCTTTGATAAATACCGATTAAGCCTGATCTCACCTGAACTCTACTACCATGATGGCCAAATTTACGATGAAGACTACGTTTATGGCTCGTTCTTACAATCGGCAATGGCTGAGAAAGGCGTGACTTGTACCAACTGTCATGACCCTCATACAGCTCAATTAAAGATCGCCGAAGAAGCAGTATGTAGCCAGTGCCATATTGCCTCCGAGTACACCCCTGAAAAACATACTTTCCATCAAGCCGGTACTGAGGCGTCGAAATGTACGACCTGTCATATGCCAGAAACAACCTACATGCAGGTTGACCCACGACGCGACCATAGTTGGCATGTACCGCGCCCTGATATCAGCCAGCATATTGATACTCCGAACGTGTGTACAAGCTGTCACGAAGATAAAACCGACCAATGGGCAGATGCTCAGATCGGTAAATGGTTCCCAGAGTCCAAGTATCGTAACCAACAACATTTTGCCGTGGCTTTTTATGCCGATGCGATAGGGCATCGAGGTGCAGTGGATGCTCTAGCGTATTCATCGCAAGACTCCAGCCTAAGTAACATCATTCGCGCTTCGAGCCTTGAGCGTATGGCTGGCAATACGGGGCAAAATACGCTGATTTCATTAGCAAGAGCGATTAAGCATGACAACGAGATGATTCGATTGGGCGCTGTTGCGGGCTCTTCAGGTTATGAGTTCAGTGACCGTTGGCAGATACTTGAACCATTATTGACTGATTCAGTACTCTCGGTACGAAGTGAAGCTGCAGGTGCTTTAGTTCGTTATTGGCGAGAAATGAACCCGCTGCAAAAAGACATCATTAAACCCGCTTTGGCTGAGTACATAGAGATACAAGAATTTAATGCGGATAGAGGTTTTGGACGCACTAACTTGGGTAATGTTTATCGAGATCTTGGCCAGCACGATAAGGCGATTGAATACTACCAAGGAGCAATAAAAATAGAGCCTTATTTTGAGAACAGCTACGCCAACTTAGCGGATCTTTATCGTGCTATGGGGGATGAAACTAAAGCGATGGCGACGCTGAAGCAAGGTATTGAAGCACAGCCAAAATCGAGTGTATTGCCTTATAGCGCTGGGTTAGCTGCACTAAGAGGAAAGGACTACGTTCAGGCGAGAGCATACCTTAAGCAAGCGGCGGAAATGGCCGACACCAATCCGCAGTACTGGTATGTCTATGGTCTATCATTAGAGCAGGTTGATGTGCTCGCGAGTGCCAGAGCGTTACAGCGTGCTTACACAGCGAGTCGTAATCCACAGCACCTCTATGCACAATGTGAAATTCTGGCACGTAACTCGGCGAAATCGGGAGTGAAACCAGCGTTCAATCGTTGTGTTCAGCAGCTAGAGAAAATCGCACCGCCAGACGCCGTTAATCAACTGAAAAGAATGATCAAATGATAGCCTTCTAATGGAATAAGAAAGAACGACCATTGTGAGAAAAGTAGCTATTGCCTTTATAACCAATAGTTATAGCGCTTGTGAGTAGGATGTACACAGCATATCGAATTGATAAGGATGACCTATGAACCACGCACAGCAAGCGATAAATCGACTCATAGAACAAACTGAAAAAAGTGTTATCGGCCAGAGCCACGTAGTTAGAGCTCTGGTCATTGGTCTACTCACCAATGGACATGTTCTGTTGGAGGGTTTACCAGGAACAGCAAAAACACGTTCAGTGAAGTCACTCTCGAATTTACTTAACGCGAGCTTTGGTCGTATTCAATTTACACCTGATCTCCTGCCTTCGGATGTGACAGGTACAGAGGTCTACCAAGAGGTCGAAGGTAAACCTCAATTACATTTCCAAGCCGGTCCTATCTTTAATAGCATCGTTTTGGCAGACGAAGTGAACCGTGCGCCGGCGAAAGTACAAGCGGCGTTACTTGAAGCGATGGCAGAGGGTACGATTACCGTTGGTGGTCAAACTCATGTATTGCCTGAATTGTTCATGGTGTTAGCAACCCAAAACCCAGTAGAGCAAGAAGGCACATACCCGCTACCCGAAGCGCAAATGGACCGTTTCATTATGAAAGTCACGGTTGATTACCCAGAAGATGCTGCTGAGCGTGACATCATTCGATTAGTAAGAAGTGAAGAGCTAGGGAGTGAAACCAGTTCAGAATTGATTACGCCCCAGCATATTGAACCTGAACTTGTCATAGAAGCGCGCCGTCAATTACCAGATATCGCTGTCTCTGAACTTGTTGAAGATTATATCGTTGCTCTCGTTATGGCGACGCGAAAGCCTGAACGTTACAGCGAGTCGAATCTACCAAAATGGTTAGAGATTGGAGCAAGTCCGCGGGCTTCAATTGCTCTTGATAAATGCGCAAGAGCCTATGCATGGCTACAAGGGCGTGACCACGTCACAATTGATGATGTGCGAGCTATGGTTCCAACTGTGTTAGGGCATCGTTTTTCTCTCTCTTATGATGCGTTGGCCGATGGTGTTGACCACCAACGAGTGATCGAAGAGTTGCTTGACGCAGTAGAGATTGGTTAAACGGGAGGCGTTATGGCTAAGCCAACTCAAGCGCCACAGTCACAAGGGCTAGATCCTAGGCTGTACTGCGATTATGCAAAGCTCGTTCGGTTACAGGCTCAAGCCGAGTCGTTTACCTTATTGCCACACTTGAAGGCAGGCAGTGTGCTGTCTGGTCGTCATAACTCCTTGTTTCGTGGTCGCGGTCTTAACTTTGAAGAGTTAAGGCATTACCAATTAGGCGACGACATTCGAAATCTGGATTGGAAAGTAACGATGCGTACCGGTAAGCCACATGTGCGTAGCTATACCGAAGAGAAAGACCGTAATGTTATGATTTGTGTCGACCAACGCAGTTCAATGTTTTTTGCTTCTCAATCCGTTATGAAGTCCGTGGTTGCTGCGGAGCTTGCGGCAATCTGTGGTTGGCGAGTGCTTAAAGACGGTGACCGCGTTGGCTACCTGATCGCATCACATCAAGCGCTATTTCACAGTAAGGCGCAACGTTCCCAAAATGATCTGCTTTCCCAATTAAAGCATCTGGTTAAGGCTAACCAGAGTCTAGATGTGGCTTCACATGATAATAGCGATGTGACGTTCAGTCGTTGGATTGAGCGAATTAAACGCATGGGGCTTAAGCAATCTACGCTTATTTTCATTAGTGATTGGCGTGACTGTGAAGAGCATCATCTTGATCGTTTGCAACAGCTTCAACAGCACAATGACGTTCTAGCAATTATGGTTAGTGACCCACTTGAACAAGCTCTGCCACATACACTTGCAGACGCAAAGTGGGTGGTGGGTGATGGTCGATACCAACTCAACCTCGACAGCCAGAGTAAAGTGACGGCGGCCAGCGAAAGCTTGGCACAAAAAGCAGCGCTTCAGAAGCAGTCGTTAGCTAAGTTAATGGCGATTAAGCATCTGCCGTATATCGAAGTAGATACCTCGGGGCAACACGTGTCGCAATTCCAAAAGCTAGTGGGAGGTCGCTAATGTCAGTCGAACATACCCCACCTAGTACTTATATACTGCGTGATATTCAAGATGTCGCGGTACCTGACAGCGTCAGTTGGTTACCTCAAACGATGGGTTGGAAAGTTTTAGGTGTCGCACTAATCATGGCGCTTGCATACGCTACTTATCGCTACGCTTGTTATCGTTGGTATAACCGCTATCGTCAAGAAGCATTAGACGTGCTTGGCCAGTTAGATCCTTCGGATAAAGGCTCAGCTAAGCGTGCTTTTGAAGTGTTGAAATCGGTCCTTCGATATCTGAATGCTCGTAATGCGAGTATTCATGGTGAAGGTGCATTGGTTACGCTTGATGGCTACTTGCCGAAGAAAGCATCCACTATTTTTCAGGACAGCGCTTCTAAAATCTGGATAGATAGCTTAATTAATCCGAGCATTTATCTGACATTTGAGCAACGTGTGGAAATTATAGAGAAGGCGACCACATGGGTGAAAGTGCACCAATACAGAGGTTCCGAGAAACCTCAGGAGACGCCACGTGCTTGATCTAATTTCGCCTAGCTTTGAATTTGAACATCCATTTTGGTTAGTGATACTTCCACTACCGTTTCTTGTCTACTTTGCTGTTCCTGCTTATCGAACAAAGCAGATGGCGATTAAAGTCCCGTTCTTTCGAGACCTAGTTGATGCCATTGGTGAGACACCGTCTGAGGGCGCTAGTCAGTTAACACCTAGTTGGTGGCAGCGAGTAACCCTAATTGTTACCTGGATCTTGGTCGTTTGCGCGTTGGCGAAACCGACCATTCTTGGAGAGCCGCAAACTCGCGAACAGTTCGGTCGTGACGTTATGGTGGTTGTCGATCTATCTGGCTCTATGGCGGAGGAGGACTTTACCTCGAAAGCCGGAGAAAGAATCTCGCGTCTTGATGCAACCAAAGAGGTGCTATCCGACTTTGCGAAAACGCGAGAAGGCGACCGCCTAGGATTGATCTTGTTTGGTGATGCTGCGTTCGTTCAAACGCCATTTACTGCAGACCAAAGTGTGTGGCTAGAACTGCTTAACCAGACGGATGTTGCTATGGCAGGGCAGAGTACCCATTTGGGCGATGCGATTGGCCTTTCAATTAAAGTTTTCGAACAGAGCCACAATCAACGCGATGCTTTGAGTGACCAAATGTCTGATCAGGAGAGAGAAAAAGTGGTGATCGTGCTGACGGATGGCAATGACACTGGCAGTTTCGTTGAGCCGATTGATGCCGCTAAAGTGGCTAAAGCTAAAGGTGTGCGTATCCATGTCATCGCAATGGGCGACCCACAAACCGTTGGTGAAGTGGCACTAGATATGGAAACCATTCGTCGTATCGCCGAGGATTCGGGAGGAAGCGCATTTGAAGCGTTGAATCGAGACGAACTACAAAAGGCTTATGCGGAAATCGGTGAACTAGAACCTCAGCTCTATGAGAGCACGACTTATCGTCCGAAACAGACGATTCATCATCACCTAATGGCGATCGTGGTTGTTATGTATTTGACCGCCTTCAGCGCTGCGACTATTAGTCGTCGAAGTCTCTTAAGAAAAGCGAAACAACCTTTGGTTCAGGAGCAGAAACAAGGAGAACAGAATGCTTGATTCTCTCGTTTTGCAGCAAGTGTTTACTCAATTTCATTTTATTCGCCCATTGTGGCTGCTCGCCTTCATTCCAATGTTCTTCTTGCTTTGGCTGCGTTGGCGTGAAGAGACAAAACCTAGTTGGAAAGATGTGCTGCCTGAGCATCTGCGTAACGCTCTCACCATCGGAGAACGAGGCTGGCGTAAACAGTTACCACTGAAGCTATTAATGGTGATCGTCGCCATCGCGATATTGATTTGTGCAGGTCCAACATGGCAAAGAGAGGCTTCGCCTTTTGGTGAAGATAAAGCCTCTATGTTGGTTGTGTTAGATAACAGCGAGACCATGCTTCTCAAAGACCTGCCTCCTAGTCGTTTGGAGCGTTCAAAGCAGAAGATTCGTGATTTACTGGCCGCGCGTAATGGCGGTAATACTGGGTTAGTTGTTTACTCGGGCAGTGCACATGTTGCGATGCCAGTGACACAAGATAGTAAAGTATTCGAGCCCTTCTTGGCCGCGATTACGCCTGAGATTATGCCAGTCGCAGGAAAAATTGCCGAAACGGCTTTGCCTCTTATTGATCAACAATTAAACCGTGAACCAGGTTCTACAGTCTTGCTGGTAACTGATGGGGTCAATCCAGCAACGATTAAAGCTTACGAAACGTTTTTTAACGACAAACCTTATCAACTGTTGATTCTGGCGGCAGGAAACCGCGACATTGTGAGTGACAACCCAGTGGACATGAGCGCATTGAATGAGCTAGCAAGTGCGACGGGAGGGCGAGTTGTCGAAGTCACGGTCGATGACGCAGACATTCAAGCATTAAACCGTGCGGTTGAACGCAACATGCAGCTCAATGGTGAATCAGCCATGCCGTGGAAAGACATGGGCTATGGGTTATTGTTGCCTATCGCTCTCATCATGTTGTTATGGTTCCGAAAGGGTTGGTTAGTGCAATGGTGTGTGGTTGGTATATTTATGACAGGCTCTTTGTACTCTAACCCGACGATGGCTGAACCTGTTAAGTTAACGGCGGAAAAGCCAGTTCAAATTGAAGAAGTCACAGCTTGGGACAAAGCCTCTCAGTGGTGGTGGGATTTATGGTTAACTCCCGATCAGCAAGGACAACGTCTACTTAACCAGCAAGATTACCTTGAGGCGGCGAAGCATTTCCAAGATCCAATGCGAAAAGGTGTCGCTTATTACTATGCCCGTGAGTTCAAGCTTGCTCATAGCGCCTTCTTACAAACCAAGACCGATTTAGGTGTCTATTACTCAGCGACAGCGCTAGCGCGTCAGAGAGAATACTTAGCCGCTCGTGATTTATTGAAATCACTTTTGGAGAAACCAGATCTTGATAACGAGCTTTCCGAAAAGGTTGAGCACAACCTTGCGGTATTCAACGGTATTGTTGAAGAGGTGAATCGCATGAGTGAAAGCCAAGCAGGCACGACCGATGGTCCTGAAGAGTCATTTGAACTTGATGAAGATAAACCAAGGACCGGTGATGGTGCAGAAGAAGAGACGGTTGCAGAACTGATGCTCAAAGAGACCCTGAACGCCAACGAAATACTTGGTAGCCAAGAGTTGGCTGATAAATGGTTGAAAAGAGTCGAGGCGGATCCGAAGTACTTCCTAAAAGCGAAGTTTCAGATCCAGCTAAGAGAGCCAAAAATCGATGTAGAGCAGGAGAGCAATAATGAATAAACCTCTGCGTCATAAAATGAAAAGTGCCTTAAAAAACTGCCACAGTCTATTAGCTATTATCGCTGTTTTACTAGTTAGCATGACATCTCAATCGGTTTTAGCTAACGACATTAATGATTTGTACAAAGCAGGAAAGGTAGAGTTAATTGCTTGGGTAGGCGAGCAGCCAACAAGAGCCGACGAGAGCGAATCTAAGAAGGAGGTTCCAACTTTCAGTGTTAATGAGCAGGTTGTATTAACGATTGAGGTTGCGACGCCACGTTGGTTCACTGGCGGTACTCGTATTGGTAACGTAGAAATGGCGGATGTTATTGCGAAGCAAAGGAATACACTCGCCACTAACTACACGGCACGTAAAAATGGTGAAACGTGGTCAAGACAGCGTTGGGAAATCACTTTGTACCCGCAAAAGAGTGGAGACTATGTGATACCGCGTCTGCCAGTTCGTGTGCAAGTATCCGCGGACGATGGTGAGAAAGTGAGTGGAACCCTATATACCCAACCGATCAAATTCAAAACACAGTTGCCTTCGGGTTTACTCACCGATGACACTCCTTGGTTTAGTGCGACCAGTGTTGATGTTGAGCAGCAGTGGCAACAATCCAATGAGAATTTAAAGGTTGGTGATGCGATCACTCGAACCGTTACTATCAAGGCACAAGACAGCTTATCGGTACTGCTGCCTAACTTGTTAGAAAACGAATCTACAGCTCAATACCAGGCATACCCTCAACCGCATAAATTGGATGATACGCAAGAGCGTGGGGATTACAGCTCAGAGCGAATTGAAGAGTCGGTATATGTTATCCAACAAGGTGGCGATTTCACGTTACCTGAGTTGACCTTCCAGTGGTGGAATACTAAAGAGAAACGACTAGAAACGGTGGTACTGGAGTCTACGTCATTTAGCGCGAAACACACCCTGAAGTCATTTGTTAAAGCTTACTCAACAGCCATGATTGTCGCTGCTTTGTTTATCGCGATTGTAGTGATTATAGTGTTAGCGGGAAGACGTTATTATCAGACACGTCCGACTCCAAGGTGGTTAGCATTCCGCCGAGTTGTAAAAGCGGGCAATTGGCCGAAGATTCGCGGGTTTGTTTATCGAGAGCTCAGAAGTAAATCGTCACTGCTGGAGCTTGATAAGTGTGCGGATACTAAAGATTGGTCAGAGACAAATTTTGCATTTCAAAAAGGCAGCCAAGAGACTCACATTTTGCAGCGAGTTTGGAAGGTGGTGATTGAAACCCACAACCACAATGATCCGAACAGTAGCCAAAGCCCGCTACCTTGGTGGCGAAAATATTTTCCTAAAGCCTTACCTGATTTGAACCGTAAATCTCGATAGCGTGTGCCGTATCGCGGTGTTATGCCACTGAATCAACTAGGATTATAAAAGTACATTTGCAGACTCTTCATCATGGGGAGTCTGTTTAGCTATATTGGAGCTCTATGAAAAGCACTGAACTGAACCTGATTCCCATTTTTGTCGCGATTTACGAAGAACAGAACTTGTCTAAAGCGGCAGCGCGTATGGATATAAGCCAGCCGGCAGTGAGTAAGGCGCTAGCAAAGCTTAGAGATATTTACGACGAGCCTCTGTTCCATCGTACTACGTCGGGTGTTGAACCAACCGCCTTTGCATCGGACATCTATCCTGCAATGTCGGCCGCTTTGAAAAACTTTACCTCAACGCTCTCTGCATCACGAGATTTTGACCCTAAAACCTCCAATCGAATCTTCTCGATCGCTTGCGTATCAGCTGCGAGTTATGAGTTGATGCCTAAACTGATGAATCTCGTCAGTCAAACAGCCCCCAATATTGCCTTAGAAATTCACCCTCTGTTTACTGAAGATTATGAGTCGGACTTACGTTTGCAAAGACATGATCTTATTGTCGACATGACGCCGAGAGGGCGCACTATGTTGAAACACGAAACGATTTCAACAGAAGAGCTGGTGGTAGTGTGTCGTGAAGATCACCCCACGATTGGCGATAGCATGGATATTGAGGAGTTTCTGACCCATGACCATGTGGTTGTTTCTCGTTGGCATGCTCGCAAAAGCTTATTAAGCGCAGAGGATTCTCAAGAGTTGGAGAAGCGTCGTATTGTGTATCGTGCGGCTGGAGTCGTCGAAATGATGCCCGTCATTGAGAACTCCGATTACATCGGCATGTTGCCTATGTCGTCGGTTCGTTGTTTTGGTAATAAATACAAACTTAAGACCTTGCCACTGCCATTTGATCTAGAAGATTTAGATATGTGTATGATTTGGCACCCGAGCAGGACTAACGAGCCTAGTCATAAATGGCTGCGAGGCAAATTGAAAGCGGCTGCTAAAGAAGTTATGTCGCAATAAAATGATAGCCCCAGACGTGCGGGTCTGGGGTATAGCGCTTAAGGAACGAGAGGTTACGTTAGACTTGCTCTAACGAAACCTGCTTAGGAACCAGTTCTCGGTTTTGAAGGAAGTAAGTTAGCCAATCATCAACAGGCAGTGGGCGTGCAAAGAAGTAACCTTGCGCGTATTTACAGCCGATTTGGCGCAGTGTACGCACATGGCACTGTGTTTCTAAGCCTTCTGCAATTACCGAGAAATTCAGTATTTGCGCTAGTTTGAGAATGGCGCACGTAATTTCATAATCAACTTTCGACGAGTTGATGTCCTCAACAAAGCTTCGGTCGAGCTTAACGCAATCCGCAGATAGGTTTTTCAATACCGATAGCGATGAATATCCGGTACCAAAGTCATCAATGGCGATCTTGTAACCTTTGGAGTGCAGCAGCTCTATCGTTCTTGAACAGGTTTCGAAATCACGCATCATGTCACGCTCAGTTATTTCTAGTAACAACTGATGAGGCTTACAGTCCGTTTGATCAAGGATCTCTTGCAACTGTTCTGCAAGGTCTGTTCTATAGAACATTCTCGCAGAGAAGTTGATTGAGAAAGTGACACCTTCAAGGTCAATGCCGTCACGTTGCCATTCAGTAATCAGGCACGCTACTTTCTTGAACACCCATTTATCAATATCGATAATCAGGTCGCTCTTTTCGGCAACTTCTAGGAAATCAACCGGCGGAAGCAAACCAAGCTTCGGGTGCTGCCAACGAACCAATGCCTCGGCACCAATAATCTCTTGAGTATTAAGGTCGACTTTAGGTTGGAAGAATACTTCCAGTTCGTCATTAGCGATCGCATGGCGTAGACCCATATTGGTTTCGATAAGGTCGTGAGCTTCGTGGGTCATTTTATCTGCATAGACTCGGTATTGATCTCGACCATTTCGTTTCGCGTGATACATTGCAGTATCTGCGTTTCGAATTAGGGTTTCGCGATCAGCACCGTGAGTAGGGTACTCACACACACCAATACTTGCAGAAACGAAGATAGAGTTGCTACCGATGTAATATGGTCGTCTCAATGCATGATTGAGACGCTTAGCGATCGATTCGCTCTCTTCTAATCTCATGTTCGGATACACGACCAAGAACTCATCTCCGCCCATTCGAGCAACGAAGCCTTGATCGCCAACGATGTTGGTTAAAATGTCTGAAACACTCACTAATAAGTTGTCACCGGGTGCATGACCGAGTGAATCATTAATGGTTTTGAACTCATCGATATCAAGATAAAACAGCAAGAAAGGCGAATTGTTATCGATGGACTGCTGAATCTCTCTATCTAAAAGCTTGGTTGCCAACAAACGGTTTGCTAAGCAAGTTAGTGGATCGTGGTGTGCGAGAAAGTCGAAGTTCTTTTTCTCTTCTGTTAGGTCTAAATAAGCCTCTGACAGACGCAACGACATATCGTTGTAAGCTTTCTCAAGGTGTGACCATTCATCGGTACGCCCCAAGTTAATTGGCTTTCTGAGGCTTTCCGATTCAAGACGATCAAAGCCTTGTTTTAAGGCATTCAATGGTTGTCTGATGTGATGTCTGACAACGTAGTTTACCAATAACATGGATAGCAAGACCGCAAATAGACTGATGATAATCGCGTTGAACCTTGAATTTGCGATCTCTTTTTCTAACTTGTCGGTCAATGCTAAGGCTTGCCCTTGAACACGTGACTCCGTGTTTTCTACCATGTCTAGCAGATCACTTTGAGCTTCCAGTAGAGAAGCCATCACTATCCAGCGTTGCTCTAAGTTAGCTCTAATGCGTTTAAGAGCTGCGTTATACCGTTTTACGGTTTTGCTTATTTTCTCTTTTTCTGCGATGACAGCAGCTGTTTTGATATCAACGTTTTCTAAGTGAAGTAGAAAGATATCGAGCTCTTTTTCGACGGCAATGATCAGCACCTTTTCTGTTTCTGGCGTGATACGGCTATGGATGTCGCCAATCATTTTTCCTGATGTTAGAAAAGACTCTCTTAACATGTTGAACAGGTCGAGTTCATTGTCGTAGTTGATCAAGTTAGGTTGCTCTATGAGCCTAAGTCGACTGTCTGCTATCGCGAATTCGAGCTGATCAAGTTGCTCAGATAAAGTGACATCAATTTGATTGGTCTGTTTAAGGATTCTATTGAGCGCCAGCGAGCTGCCTAGAAAACGGTGAAAATTATCAATGAAAGCGTCAATTTTTTGAGAAAAGCCTTCATTGGTCGATAAATCTCTAAGCTTCTGTAGTTGTAAATCAACATTGAACGCCTCTTCTGAAAGCGTGCTTTCACTAAATAAAAAGGTCTGTTCGAGCAATTTCACTCTTGAAGTTAGCGCGAATACACGACGGCTTATTTCCGAGTTAACAATGAGCTCTGAAACATGCGTTGAAGTTTCTGTTTTCAATGTCGACTCAACGTAGTAGAGCGATCGAATCACAACGATCACCGCTAAACTTACAATCAGCAGCGATACAAGGTTGGACAAGATGAGTCTTTGAGTGATGTTTATCTGATGTAATTTCATTAACGCTTCCAAATCTTCAGATAGGCTTCACGGTAGCCGTTTTGAGGGTCGTAGACCCCTTTATCTTCTTGGCCGATAAGTTCGTCAACATTGTCTGGGGTGACGAGGTGCACTGGGGCTGAATACCCACTTGGTGGCATGCCATTGAATGCGCGATTTAGCTCATCAACTATCTGCCAACCCTGTAAATATAAAGGCTCAGGAACCGTGGCCAGTTGGAATTGACCACTGTTAATACGTTTGTATGCCGCTTTACTGCCATCACCAGCAGAAATGTTATTCGGGATGACTCTTAGTTGTTCGACGTTGGTCTCTAAAGAAGGGATCGCATAATCAATGTAAAGGTCATTAATTGCTAAAAGGTGAGTGATTTCTTGACCGTACTTCTTATCGAGAGTTTGTAGCGTAGCAGGCATCTGCTCCGCAATTTTGTCTAGCGGCAAATAGTGAAGTTCAAGAACATCACATGTTGTACAACGCTTAATTGTGTCGACCATCGCATTAGCTTTGATCATCGCAATCTCATAGTTAGGGTCGGTAAAGACCACTGTTTTAGCTTGGCCATTAGAATTGACTATCGCTAAAAGCGCAGCAACCTCTGCAACAGCAAGAGGATCGGTTGTGATGTTGGTATATAGACCGATTTCAGGGTTGCCACCGACAAATTCAGTCGCGTGCCATCCAATAACAACAATGCCTAGGTCCTCAGCTTGTTTGAGAATGTGTTTATGTCGAACTGCATCAATGCCACCTAATACAATCGCGTCGGGTTTGAAGCTGATAGCCTTTCTGATCGCAGCGCCTTGGCGCACTTTTGAGCCTAAGCCGTCAATGAACCTAAGATGCCAATTGATGTTCGAAATGGCTTCAGATATACCGCGACCAACACCATAAACGCCTCCGTTGCGAAGATCAGAGGCAACAAAGATGACATTCTTCTCGTGGCGAATCCTTGGGCCTTGAGTGGGTCCATCCCAATGTTGTTGGCTTGATACTGCTCGTATCACTTTTTCTTTCGCATATTCGAAGAATTGCTGTTCATTGTCTGCCAAACTGGGAGTCACCCAGGTACCAACAAGCAGCCAACTCACAAATATTAACATTTTATTCATGATGTATATAAAAGGCTTTAAACGATAACGGCTATATATTTATAATATTGTCAATAAACATTCAAACTTTTGGTAACATTTATGCCGGGTCAGATTTATAAAAACATTTTATCGGTCTTAATTATTGCTTGTTCTACGCTCTCTTTTTCCATTCAGGCTGACGGGGTTAGGTCTGAATCAGATGTTAAGAAACTTCATAAATTTCAAGAAACTGTCAGTGGAGAACCTGTTGCTTTAGCACCAATGACGCTGGAAAAACCGGTTCGAATTGCATTAATTTACCCAAGTGCGGATATTTCTGACTTTTGGATTCGAAACTACGTGGCATTGAAAGAGCGACTGGTTGCATTGGATCTGCCATTTGAAATCGAGCAATTCACTTCTAAACAGATTGAGCACTCGTTGCAAACTCAATACATCGAGCAAGTTCTGAGCTCTGATACGCCTTATGACTTTGTGATTTTTGGTCCGTCTGAACTAGGTTTTCAAGCCGAGAACATTCAAAAACTGTCTGCATCCGATGAATTCAAAACCTTTATTTGGGCATTCCACACACCAAATGAAAAATGGGAACACCAACCTGACAGTTGGTTCGACTTTTCAAGCGCAATGGGTGCGGAAGTGTTGTGCGATCATGTCGTGAAGGAGCTTGGAGAAGATGTGGAGTTTTCTGCGAATCGAGGAATACCGGGAATTACCGACACGCAGCGTTCTCAAGGTTTTATTGACTGCGTAGAAGAGAAGGGCAATTGGCTGACAGTTTACGAGCACTTTGGTCAATATCAGAAAATTGGTGGTGCCGATGGGATTCGATTAGTACTAGGAAACTTCCCAGAAGTGACCATGGTACATAATGCCAATACCGCAATGACAATCGGGGCGATTGATGCTCTGAATGAAGCTGGAAAATTGCCAAACATCTATCTAACGGGTTGGGGTGGAACAGCCAAAGAGATTGAGAAGATTCGTTCAGACGAGTTGGATGCCACGCCAATGCGTATGAGTGATGATCTCGGTGTTGCGACGGCTGAAGCAATAAAGTTTCACCTCGAAAAGCGTGAGTCAGAGGTGCCACTCATTTATCTAGGGCGTATCACTGTGGTACACAACAAGATGAATGATGACCAGTTAGATAAGTTGACGGAAGAAGCATTTCGCTATTCAGGTAAGCATTAATTCATGGTTGCCAAATAAGAGTTAAACAAAGAGTCGATTATCTATGTGACCTAAACGTCCGCAGATAATCGACTCTTACTTTTGGTTATCAAACTGAGTATTAGCCGTAATACCTACTACTCAGTAACTTCTCGGAGAACTTCTCCTACTGATCCACTCGGTTGAGTAATCCCAAGTTTGTTTGATAGTGTCGGAGCAATGTCGTATGGAGTGATACTACGCGATACTTTCTGACCTTCCACATCGTAACCTGCAAAGATCACCGGCACGTGAGTATCGTAGCGCCAAGGTGAGCCATGAGTAGACGCGATCTGTAACCCTTCCATATCGTTAATATAACTGCGAGGCGCAAACACAATATAGACATCACCAGAGCGTGCCGGGTGATAGTTGTTCTTTATCAGGTTCATGATGTGTGTATCTGGTACGCGATTGGCTGCAATATCAGTGCTCGATACGGCATAAGCCACACCTTCAACTTTCGATACCTCATCCGCTATTGCTGCTTGTACGGCGGCTAAATCTACTTTTTTCTCTTTTAAGAGTTCATGGTTTAGGTACACGTATGGTTGAGCATAGAGACGAATCGCATCTTTACTTAAACCGAACTCATCTTTAAGGCGTTTTTCAACACCCGCTGAAAGAAGAGAGTCTTTATTAAAATACTGCGCTTGGGTAAAGCCGAGTACGTTCGCTGCAGGTGAAGATTCCGGCACCCCGTGGTCTGCCGAGAGTACGATTAGGGTATTTTCCAATCCTACATGGTTATCGATGTTCTTAAATAGCTTCGCAAGCGTCTTGTCTAATCGAATCAGGTTATCCTCGGCTTCTAGACTCTCAGGGCCATAAAGGTGGATAACATAATCGTTTGATGAAAAGCTGACTGATAGGTAATCAGTAGATTTTCCTTGCCCCAGCTTCTCTTGCATCAATAGGGTACTGGCAAAGTTCTCAGTGATCTCATCACCAGCAGGACTGACGGTTAACATCGTGCTGTAGTACTTGTAACTAGCAGGTCCATAAGGATGCGGGAAGGTGCGTTGGAAACCTGCTAACTCTACTTTATGGTCTCGGTTATGCTCTTCTAGGGTGTAAGCCTCTCTAGGTAGCGATAACTCCCACTTCTGCTTGGAGTATTGGCTAGGGATGGCTTTTTCATTCCATCGTTCAACCCAAGCTGGGTACTCATCATAGTAATAATTACTGGTAACAAACTCAGATTGTGCCTTGGAAAACCAAAATGCTTTGCCACTATGGCCAGCGAGAGAAATCGCACCACGGTCTTTAACGGATACTGCAAATATCTTGGACTGACCACTGTTTGAAACAGTCAGCTCGTCACTGAAAGTTGTAGAGAGGATCGGCTCTGGAGAACGCCCATCACCACCTGCCGCTTTTTGCGTTGGGTCGATTTCTGTCGCTTTATCCACGCCAGCGCCAGAGGTCAACATGTTGTAGTTTGAGTCCTCAACGTTGTAGACCAAACGCTCTTGACTGCGGTCGTACCAAACGTTGCCGACCATGCCATGAACGCTAGGCGGAGCGCCTGTTGCTAAAGAGACGTGACCAACAATGGTCTCCGTATTGCCATGTTGGTAATGTGCGTTGGTGTAGTAGGTGCCATCTTCCATTAGGTAGCGAAAGCCACCTTCGCCAAAGTTGTGTTGGTATCTTTCTAGAAGATCCGCACGAAGACCATCTACGGTGATTTGAAGTACTAAATTGGGTTTGTTTTCAGAAGCTAGCGTAGGTAGAGAACAGACAAGCGCTAGGGCGAGTCCAGACAGTTTCGCGTATTGCATAGCATACCCTTGAGAATTGTTATTTTAACTGACGTTGTAAAGATGGTTAAAAGCAGCGGTAAATCAAAGGATCTTCATTGCTTCATAACCATCAGTTATGTCATGACGGATGAGTCACTAGGCTCAAATGAGTTTATTTGTCTTTAACGAGGCGCAGTCCCATGTCAGACATGGTGATTGACTGACTTGCGAAATCGCGTCTGTAGCTTTCCGATTCATCACTGTCGTAGGCAAAACTGCCGCCTCGGACTGACTTGTGTGATAAACCAATGTCGCTGTGTTTAGCATTGTTCGGATTGTCGGAAGGTGCGTATCGGTAATAAGTGTCATCGAACGCATCAATAACAAACTCGCCAACGTTGCCCGTCATGTCATACAAGCCTAGTTCATTCGGCTGCTTTAAGCCTACTGGATGGGCACTATTTTCTGAGTTTTTAGAGTACCAAGCTACGTCGTCTAAGTTATTGGAACCACTATAGATATATCCCTCACTTTTATTACCGCCTTTGGCTGCAAACTCCCATTCTGCTTCCGTTGGTAGGCGGTAATTCTCACCCGTTAATTCGTTGAGTTGGTCAACAAAATAAACGGCTTGTTGCCAGCTTAGATTGTTCACTGGTACTTGTGGGTTAGGGAAGTAGCTCATCGATGAACCCATTACAGATTCAAAGATCTCTTGGGTCACCTCAAACTTAGAAATATAGAAGCTGTTTACAGTCACTTCACGTGCGGGTGTCTCTGCTTTTTTTGCTGAGTTTGCGTCGGAACCCATGCTAAAGCTGCCGCCTTCGACGAGTACCATGTCTTGATTGATACGTTGGGCAATAGGGTGCTCAGGTGTTGTCGCACAACCTGAAACCATCAAAGTAAGTAATATGCTGCCAGCAGTCGTTAAGTGTTTGTAATTCAAGCTCTTCATTAGGAAGCCTCTATCGAATGGGAGTGGCGCAATTTTACCCATTTCGGCTATTCCAATTGGTTATAAAGGGTATAACAAGCTACTGATAGCAAGGCGTTTTATGATGAGTGCAGACACTAAAAATAGGTACATGAATCATGCATATTACTCAAGGTCCTCAATATAACGGTAAGGCTTCAAAACGATTACACGTTATGGCGAAACCAATCGGTGCGGCATGCAACATCGATTGCACGTACTGTTATTACCTAAGTAAGCAGGATTTATTGGAGTACAAGAAAGGTTGTTCTCCAAAGATGAACGATGAAACACTAGAAACCTATATTCGCCAATATATTGAAGGCCAAAACACACCTGAGATTATTTTCTCGTGGCAAGGCGGTGAGCCAACCATGCTCGGTCTTGAGTACTTTCAAAAGATTGTAGAGCTACAAAAAAAGTACCAACCGAAAGGCGTAATGATATCTAACGACCTCCAAACCAATGGCACTTTGTTGAATGATGAGTGGTGCCAGTTCTTAGCTGAGAACAACTTCCTAATTGGTTTGAGCATTGACGGTCCAGAATTGCTACACAATACCTATCGAACCAATAAAGCGGGGCGCGGCACCTTTAAGCAGGTGATGGCGGCAGTCGACCTGCTACATAAACACCAAGTGAAATTCGCGACACTAACCTGCGTGAATAATCTTACTAGCCAGAACCCGCTAGAAGTGTACCGATTCTTGCGCGATGTCGTTAAATCGCCACAGATGCAGTTTATTCCTATCGTAGAGCAGAAGACGTTCCGTACTGTCGCACCTCAAACGTCTGAGTTCGATGCCCAGCTTGTGCAAGGCGATAAGCGACTTATTCCTGGGCACAAAGACTCGGTGATGGAGTCGTGGTGTGTCTCTGATTTAGCGTGGGGTAACTTCCTCATCACCGTGTTCGATGAATGGGCAAGAAACGATATTGGTAAAGTCTTCGTGCAGTATTTTGAGGCGAGCGTCGAAACTTGGATGGGGCGTCCAAATCCGTTATGTACTCTAAATGAGCTATGTGGCAAAGGTCTGGCTATGGAGCCAAATGGTGATGTGTTTGCTTGTGACCATTATGTGTACCCAGAATACAAAGTGGGTAACATCCACCATCAGAAACTGGATCAAATGGCGTACAGCCCATCTCAACAAACATTTGGTTTTGCTAAATCGAAAACTCTGACAAGCCAATGTCAACAGTGTGATTATAAGTTTGCTTGTCATGGTGAGTGTCCAAAAAACCGTTTCATAAAAACTCGTGATGGAGAATCAGGCTTAAATTATCTTTGTGCCGGGTGGCATAAGTTCTTTTCTCATGTTGATAAGTCGATGGCTTATATTCTGCGAGCGATGGGACATCCCGTAGCACACGGAAAATATAGCGATGCAGTATTGATTGCAAAACGTCGTCAGCAACCGACATTCGAAACTAAGTTTTAATTGGAACGAGGCACTTATGATGATTAAAAGAAGTTTAGCGACCATGATTGCTTTAATGCTTTCAACGTCAGGTTTTGCAGCGAGCAATGACTTAAGTCCCGCTCAAAGTGGCTCGGTTTTACAAACACCAGCAGAGCAACATGTCGAAGGGGAGCTTTCTAGTGATCCACAGCAACGAATTCAACAGCTTTCGTACATGGCGCAAGACCAATCACAATCAATACAGAATCGCACGGGCGCACTGCGAGCGTTAGGCGCCTATCCAAGCCAAAATGCGCTTGTCGCGGTCGCGCGAGGATTGAAAGATTCAAACTCTGAAGTGCGAGAAGCGGCAGTGATTGGTGCTGCGCCATATCCTTTCGAACATCGTTGGACACTCGTATCACCGTTACTCAATGATGAATCAGAAATGGTTAAACACAGCGCCGCATCAAACCTCGTCCGTGATTACGGTGCGATGAATGCAGACCAGAAAGCGCAATTGGATGAGCCGGTAACATCCTTGATTAAATTTTTGGAACAACAGCAGACTCAAGAGTATCAGTTGTTACTCGCTGATGTGCTTCGTTGGTACGCGCATCCAGATAAGGCAAAGACCATCTACCTTGAACTTGTGAAAACACGATCTGAAGATCCACAAGTATGGTTAAGCTTTGCAGATAACTACCGAGCTCAAGGGAAAGACAAAGAAGCAGTGAGCATACTGGATCGTGGCCTTGAAAAAATGCCTGACAACGCAGCTCTGCACTATTCAAAATCGCTCACTCTAGTGCGTTTAGAAGATAAAAGCGCAGCGGCTGCTGAAATAGAGAAAGCAGCACACCTAGCAAAAGATAACAGTTATTACTGGTACCTTAATGGTGTTCTACAAGAGCCTCTAAGCATAGATAAATCGACAGAATCATTCGAGAAGGCATACATGATTTCTGGTGCGCCAGAGCAGTTGTATGCGGTGTGTGACATTTATGTGCGATACGGACATCAGAAGAGTGATGAGTGTTTGTCTGAGTTAGGGAAGGTCGCTCCAGATTATGTGATTAAACAACTGGAAGAGAAGCGAGTTAATCCTAGTTAGTAAGCAAAAGAGCTCAACCAAGTTGAGCTCTTTTGGTATCTGTCGATGAGATAGTCTAGAAAACGAAATTAAGCATGATGGTGTAGAGCATCGCATTATCGTCAGTCGGGCTATCGATAAAGGATCCGGTACCTCGGCGTGCCTCAAAGTATTGTACTTCACCGTTTAGCGATATGTTTGGTAGCACATCGTAGTCCACGCCTATGGTATAGCTATTTCCAGACAAGTGTTCATGGTCATTAAACTGTGCACCATAGACCGCATAAGGGGTAAACAAGCCTAAGTGGTAGCCAAAACTGGTATAGAATGACGACGAAAAGTCATTGGTTTGTGCTTCTGCTGCAACGACGGCACTACCAAATTCATATTCTGTACCTAGCGACCACATCTGAATGTGTTGATTATCCATTGTAGGTATAGGTGGTGCGCCAGGAATCGTCAGTTTCTGATCGAAGTTAGAATCAAGGAATGCGGCGTTCCAACGGTAATTATCACCACTAATCACCATGTTGACGCCAAACATCCGATTAGTCGTAAATTTAATGTCGGTTACACTGTCAAACTCAACCTCGTTTTCATCATTGATCCCGTAAAACGGGGTTAACTGTAGGTTAGCTTCATCGGTCAACTCATAGTTCCAAGAGACCTTCGCACCGTTAAAGGCAGTGATACCGAGAATACTGTTGTAAACCTCTGTAGGTGGCCTTGCTGTCATATAAGCTTGGCCGACATAATAGTATTCCGATGCAAGAAAAAGGGGCAAGCGAAGGCGGCCAACACTGAAGTCAAAGTCGTTGTATTCGTAGCCGATGTAAGCCCATTCCAATGCTGGGTCATTCCAATCGTCCTGAGGTCTTTTCACTACTTGAACCGATGCTCTCAACGCACTGAGGTAGTAGTCGAGTTGTAGACCAAATGTGGTGTCACAGTCGTAGCAGTTCTCGTCTTTAAAGCCGCGATTGATCATTAAAAGCGTATCGTTATCCGACCTTGCCCATGATGTAGAACCAAAGCCGCTTAAAGATAAGCTGTCTGTGAGCTCAATGACTGCAAAAGCTGGAGAGGCGAGAGCACAACCTAATACTGACGTTACAATTCTTTTCATCGTTATTTCTCCGCGCTAATTACATAGAGCACATTGGCATCTTGAGGGATAGAATCTAATGGTGCGTAGCCGATACGGTTAGGTTTATCATTTAGCCAATTAATCAGATTCTCTGGGTTTGGGGCTTTAATCTCTTTTGGATGTCTTGCTTTCCCGGAGAACGAGAGACTTGCCCAATGTGCATTCATCTGTGCGGTATTTTTTCCTAGTAGAAGTTGATAGAAATCCTGTCTTTCATCGGTATTGGCAGGCCAATCAGACAGCTCAACTCTTTTACCGTTTAAGCGTTTAGTTTTTCCTCTGTACAGCTTTCTTGCCTTGTTAATTGTTATCTCTTGAAACTCGGAGTCGAGAGAAAAGATAGCGTATTCGCCAACCGCATGAGCGGGGTTAATCAGTAGGAGGCAACCAAATAACCCAAGAGCCACAGGTTTTACGGCTTGGCGTTGTAATTGAATTAGTGTATTTCTCCAGTTCATTGGGTTCTCCTAGCTCGTAGCACTTTCAATCTGGTGGAACAATTTATCCTTTCGAACTGGTTTGGCTACGTAGCCATCCATACCTGAGTCGTAACACTTTTGGATATCGTCATCGATGACACTTGCCGTCAATGCGATGATTGGCGTTTTATTGAGACCGAAACTTTGTTCATGTTCTCGAATTTCTCGAGTTGCGGTGAAACCATCTTTTACTGGCATCATACAATCCATCAAAATTACGTCGTAGCTATTGTCTTTACGGTACATGTCGACCGCTATTTGCCCATTGTCTGCGATCTCGTAAGCATAACCGGCCTTTTTGAGCATCACCGATGCTACTTTCTGATTTACGCGATTATCTTCAACTAACAGAATTCTTTCTGATTTGGCGACAATGTTCTCTACCTCTTCTTTTGGTGTAAACGTTGGCTGTGGTGTTGAAGCGTTTGGTGTTGAAGTGATTGGCGCTGAAGTTTGAGCCGCTGGTTGCACATGCTCTTTTGTCTCCGATTCTTTGGCACTATTGATTGGTGTTACCGTCGCACTATTTGTTTCAGATTGGAGTTGCTGCGTTAGTGGGATAGGAGCACTTGCCTCAACGGCAGAGATGACCTTCTCTTTTAACATCTCGAATTTAAACGGCTTAGGGATGTAATCATCCATACCGACGTCGAAACATCTTTGGATGTCATCATCAATAACACTGGCGGTGAGTGCGATGATAGGTATACGGCGGGGAGAGTTAATCTCTTGTTCGATTCTGCGTATATTTGCGGTTGCTTCAAAGCCATCCATAACCGGCATCATACAGTCCATTAAAATAGCGGCGTAATGAGGGTTCGCTGTGTACATATCCACTGCTTCTTGCCCGTTACTGGCAAACTTGAAGGTGTAGCCACTTTTACCAACGTGTAAACCTGCGATCTTTTGATTTATCTTGTTGTCTTCAACGATCAAGATCACCTGTGACGCACACTGTTTCAAAGTTTGGTTCTCAGAACGCTCAGCTTGTCCTTGGCTATCACAATGCTCAAGTGCTTTTATGAATCTCAAACCAAGTAGCGGTTGTGATACTTGGGCTGTGATACTTGGGCCTAGATCGACGGGGTCACTCAAGAAGGAACGAATTAGACAAACCTTCACACCTTGTCCACTGGCATCATCTAAGATCGCTTTATGATCACTTGCTTGCAGTTGTTCGTCTTCAGCGAAGATGACGGTTGTTGGCTTAGCTTTATCGACAGTCTCCAGTAGAGCAGGGAGTTCGCTTGCTGCGTTTGAAGCTTTGGATAGCGTGAGTGAATAAAACTCTAAATCTTGCTCGATGCGCTGTGTTAGGTGCTGGTTGTTGCTGATTAAAATAATATTTGAAGTGACAGTACTCGCTTTGGCTTCATTCACATCGACCGGCAACTCAAGGTCAAAGTAGAAGCAACTTCCTTTTCCTTTCACTGAATCTAACTGGATTTTCCCGCCCATTAATTCCACTAACTGAGTACTTATTGCTAGACCGAGCCCCGTACCGCCGAACTGGCGAGTGGTAGAATCATCTTCTTGAGCAAATGGTTCAAATATCTGTTTCTGCTGCTTCTCATCGATACCGATGCCTGTATCTTGTACAGAGAAACGAACCTTAACACTATGAGTATGGCTTTCTTCTGCGTTAGGAGTGTTCTGATTTACAGAGTTAACGTCGCTTAAAGTATTAATCGATAGAGTCACAGCACCTTCAGTGGTAAATTTCACTGCGTTAGACATGAAGTTCATGAGTACTTGTCTTAAACGGTGATCATCAATCATGACACGACTTGGCGTATTTGGGCTGATGTTGACGTTAAGCGCTATTTTTTGCTCTTTAGCCTTTGGCGCGACAATTGAGGCAATATCATAAATCGATTCACGGATTGAGGCAGAATGAGGGCTTATTAGTAGCATACCAGACTCAATTTTCGAGAAGTCGAGGATGTCATTAATGAGACTTAGCAGTAGGTGCGACGATGTATCAATGGTATCAACATAATCTCGCTGCGTTGGTGTGAGTTGGGTATCGGATAAAATCTCAGAAATACCAATAACCCCATTGAGTGGCGTTCGGATTTCGTGAGACATATTCGCCAAAAAGCTACTTTTGGCTTTACTCGCCTGAATCGCATTGTCTTTCGCTTTCTCTGCATCTTCTTTGGCTAATGTTAGGCGCTCTTTGGCGTGCTCCCTTTCGATGGTTAACCTTTCTACTTGTTGCGCGAAGAGACTCAATTCATCTTTACCTTGAACCAATTTTGACAGCGATGGACGTTGACGTCCGTCTTCACTTTTCAGGAATTTTAAGATTAATCCCAGATTATTCGTCACTTGACGCGCTAGGCTGATCGTGAGCCCCATGACTACAGCGGCGAGCAGAGTAACCAGACCAATAAACAGTGTTCTTTGCATCTCTGCATTACTGATCGCGAGTTCCACTTCGCTTTGGAACTCTTGTTTAATGACGTTTGATAACTCTTGAAGAAGATTCAACCTAGCACTCATCGCAGCTAAACCAGTGTTGATCTCGTCAGATGAAAGTTGGTTTATAGACTCTGCACTGAATAGGGCACTTCTGATCTCTTGGCTTTGAATGAATACCTCATTACGAAACACTTCGACCATCTGAGCAACCTGGTTTTCATTAGCGTTGAGAGTAATAAAGCGCTCCAAAAACAACAGTTGTCTTTCACCGAGTGTTTTTATCTGCTCTGCTAATTCTGGGTCGTACTCTTGTTGGTTTTGGAAAATGTCCAGCAGTGAAGCACTCAACTTAAATTCTTCGTTGGACCAAAACGAGAGCCACTCCAACTGTTGAAGAGCGTTTAAGTGTTGCTGGATTTCGCGTTTAGTGACTTCAAAGGGTACACGTTCGATGGATAGCAGTAGTTGCTTATAGAGGTCACTTTGCCACTCGATGGCGTCTAACTTATCGAAGCTATCGGTTGCTTCCATAGTCGATAATGTTGCTTCGCTAAAGTCAGAAAGCAGCTGGTTTACCTCATTTGATTGTTCACGAAATATGACCGGAGAGAGGGCTTTCAGCTCCTCCTTTGCTTGAGCACTTTGAGAAACAAAACTGGTTGGGTCTGGAGCGAGGGTGCTCCTGTAAAGTATTGATATGTCTTGTAAATAGACCGCTAGCTTATTTGTCCTTTCAAAGTCATGTAACTGCTCAGTCAAGAACAGTGCTTGTCTACCTGCAAGGAACAACAGCAAGGAGATAGGAAGTAGTACTAAGCCGAAGAGTTTATGTTTGACTGACAAATTATTCCATATTGTTTTTGTAGACATATAGGTTCCATCCAACTACGCGCATATACAAACAGTAGGATAAACTGCCCAAATTGGAAATTTTATTTGATGAATTTTGAATGAAGTGTGGAACAGGTAACTATTTGATGGAGGTATTAATTTAGGATTGGAGTACGACCTTTTGACTTGTACCAAAGCCCTACCAAAATGAGGGAGTTAGTGTTGATGTTTAAAGAGGAATTTATCCCGCCATTTGAGTACTTACCTGCTGGTATACTGCGAAACTTTAGACTGCTACCCAGCACCTCTTGGTACAACAAATCGCTAAACTCATCGTCAAACAAGACACTGAAACCGAATCCAACTTTGTTGCTAAGAACTTGTGGGTTTTCAATGGTTTTTCCTGAAGGACTAACGCTTGTCCAAGGCTTTCCGTAATAGTAGATATTGTTGTAAGCAAACCATGGGTTTTTGCTCATTGCGTCTTCTGCGTATGCAGTGATGATTCCGGTTTGTTCCCATTTTTGCTTGTGTAGCTCATAAAAGGGCACCAATTGACTCCAACTCGGGTCACTTTGATACTCTATACTCGCGAGGACATAAGGATCACTGGTTAGGAAAGGGACGTTGCGTGAGTCAATCTGAATATCGATACCTTGAATCTCGATCGTTTCTAGGTAGTCTTCTAGGTCTGGAAAGGGCAACTCATAGCCATACATTTTGAAACCTTCAGCCGCGTACTGAAGATAGCCATTTCTTCCCTCTTGACGGTAGTACTCTCGATTTTTATAGAGTTTGGCCCCAAAGAGTGTGCCGTTGTGTACTGCTCGACTAAGATCCCATCGCGTGACGATTTCCTTTACGCTTGGAGAGAGTTCTGGGTGTTGCTGTTCTAGAATCTTCAACCAAATGAGAAGCCGACCTATATCTAATGCTGACCAGCCGTTGCCGTTACTTTTGCTATCACTCAAGCGGCCCGAGGGAAGCCCAGTTTTTGTACTGTACTCTCGGTTTGGCAAGCTGCCCTTGTAGAGTGGGAAAGAGCTTAAAGTAGCCAGAGTTTTCTCAAGCTCGTAATGCACTTGCTCAGTCTCTTTCATGCCTAATGCTTCTAAGGCGAGGGTTGCAGCAATGCCACTCGCTACATCCCACATCGTCGTATGGCTATAGCCTTGGACCGAATTCCACAATCCTGTCTCTTTATGGAAGTTACGTTGGATGTAATGCTCCGCCTTTTTAGCGAGCAAACGTTCATTTCGACTTAATACTATTGGATCGTCGTTTTTTACAATGATTGATTGAAGGTGACCGACATGCACTTCTTCTGGGATGGTGTCCGTTACATTGTTCTCTTTTGCATTTTCAACAATCGGCGGTGCAATCACTCTTCGATAGTACTGTGTTTTAGGCGCAGTAGCAGATTCAACACTTTCACCTTCTTCAGCGGTACTTACACCTCGCTGCCCATAAAAACTAACCTCTTCATCGCCATAGCTAGCGAAAGAGGTAAAAAAGGCCGTAAGACTCAAAAACAGCGTCTTATATTGAGTATGTCTATGAAGAAATTGTGCCAATGCAATCTGACTCATAATGTTTGTCTAACATAATGATAATACAACTTATTGTTTAACAGAGTTTAAATTCCAAAAAATGTGAGAATAGAAGTTGGTGGTAATTTGTACAATTAGCTTGTTGTTGATCGGGATTAGCTGTTAAACTTGAGGCATAACAACGGACAGAACTGGCTAGATGGATTTTGATTTAGTTAGGAATAAGATTGTTATGTTCAAATTTTACGATTTCCTCCGCGAAATAGGCGTTGTTGTCCCAGAACAGCAAGCTTCTCACAATAATTTTTCTGCTGATTATCATTACTCAAGTTCTCGTTATCAAATTGAAGAACCCGCAAAAAAGAGAATTGCAGATTACTTGTCTTCCAATGTACTCAAGCGATTGAATTGTGGTGATGTATCGAATTCTAACGGTGTTATTGCTTTTTCATTTGGTGATAGCGACGACGTCAACCAACTCCTTGCGAAAGAGGTGGAAAGATTCCACCAAGAAAATCCACTTGCTCCGTGTTACGTACAGCAAGAGGTTGCGGCTCATTTAAAAGCAACGCCTCATATGAGTATTGAAAACAGTGCTTATCAAACAACAACGGATGTTGCGAGAGCGGCATTGAACGATATTGGTCTCGCGAAGATCACGGTGATCGCGCAGTCTTGGCATGCACAGCGTTGTATCGAAACTTGTGAATCGCTTGGTTTTGAAGTGGTTGCATTGAGAGTGAGTGATGGATTTCCGGCCAAAGACCCACAGCCTTGGGTGAGGAACCCGATTAACTGGATCATTAAAGAGAGCCATCGAGAAGTCGCGACTGGTTACGAAATCAGTGAGCAGTTTAATCTGGTTTAGTAACGTGATATTGAATTTTAAACATGGGGTTAGCACTAACCTCATGAAATGTTGCAAGTTGTGCTCTAGTGCAAGTTATCGAGGAATTACAAAGAGATAATCACAAATTAATTTATCCTTCTCCTGAAATAAGTCAATTCTTGTCTATACTCACTTTATAATAATATGCAACTAAGTGAGTTGGCTTAATATGGATGATTTGAAACTGAGCCCTTTTCATAGTGTGAAAAGAGAGGCTTGGGCTGCCGTTGGCTTTAGTATGGGCATTAATCTTCTGGTGTTGGCAGTACCAGTCTACAGTTTGCAACTGTTCGATAGAGTGATGAGCAGTGCAAGTATCGAAACCTTGTTTGCTTTGCTCGGCATAACTCTGTTTTTGGTCACTTCTCAATCCGCACTTGAATATATCCGAACTTTGTTAATGCAACGGTCTGCGCTCAAGCTAGACACTCAATTGAGTGGCCAACTGTTGGATCTGAGTATCTCCACTTCTTCTCAAACAAACAGTATAGATAAACAGCCATTGCATGATTTGAGCACGCTGCGTAACTTTTTAGCGTCGCCATCGACTTCTTCAATTCTTGATCTCCCTTTTACTCCGCTGTTCTTGCTACTGCTGTTTTTCCTTCATCCGTACATTGGCATTGTCGCTCTTACAGGTGCGGTGGTTTTTTCTCTACTCACTGTTGTGATGATGTTAGGTGGGCGCAAAGTGAGTGGGGTGGCGCAAGAAGAGACGGGGAAAGTCGCAATGGAACTCAACGACTTTTTACGTAATGCACCAACTCTCAAAGCCATGGGCATGAGTCAAAACATCGGTAAAGTATGGGAAGAGAAGAATCATAAAGTACTAAGCTTGCAATGGCTGGTTAACGCGCGAGTTGGCTTATTGTTGGCTGTGAGTCGTTATTTCAGAACCCTACTACAAGTTGTGGTTTTAACGCTCGGCGTTTATTTGGCGTTACAACAACAAATAGGGTTGGGTGCTGTTATTGCTAGCTCAATCTTAATAGGCCGCGTGTTGAGCCCGTTTGAAAGTGCAGTCAGCGGCTGGAAGTCTTGGTACAGCGCTTATCAATCATGGAGTCGCCTGAAAAAATGCGCCTCTCTTACCAACCCATCGGTTAAAACTCTGCTACCTCAACCTCGAGGAGAGATTCAATTTAACAATGTCTCGCTAAAGTTCCCAGGTGCAAAATCACCGACGTTGCAGGGGATCAACTTTAAGCTGGGAGCGGGACATGCACTTGCGGTTATGGGCAACTCTGGCTCAGGTAAATCATCACTGGCGAGCCTGTTAATGGGTATTCACAAAGCAAGCGTTGGTGAAATCAAGATTGATGGTGCGACCGTTGAGAAGTGGGACCAAAATCAGTTTGGTCAGTATATAGGGTATCTTCCTCAGCACGTCGGATTGCTTGCCGGAACGGTGAAGCAGAATATTTCACGATTCTCTGACTGTAATGACGAAGAAGTCGTTTCTGCAGCAAAACTCGCATGTATACATGAGTTAATCATGGCACTGCCTGATGGGTATGACACCTATATTGGCGAGGGAGGGATTCTACTATCAGGTGGTCAGAAGCAACGTATCGGTCTTGCCCGTGCTATCTATTCGAATCCAAAAGTTCTGGTTCTAGATGAGCCTAATTCGAACCTTGATCCTGAGGGCGAAACGGCGCTCGCTATTGTTCTTCAACACTGCAAAGAGAACAGCATAACTGTGGTGATGATTTCTCATCGTCCGGGTTTCCTACGTCAAATGGATTGGGTAATCAGTCTCAAAGAAGGACGTGTTGAGAAAGCAGGAACGTGTGAGCAGTTCTTGGGGTTGAGAGATGGCGACACTATCAACACCAACAACATCGACCAAGTAAAAGAGCAGCGTAGAGGATAGGGGGCATTTATGGAACGTGAATTCAGTACACGCAAATTGATTATTCTTGGCTCTGCAATCCTACTGGTTACCGTCGGAGGCTTTCTGTTTTGGTCCATGACCATGTCTTTAAGCTCTGCGTCTGTAGCGCATGGTAACTTGGTTGTTGAGAGTAAAAGAAAGCAAATTCAGCATTTACAAGGTGGTTGGGTGAAAGAGGTGTTGGTGAAAGATGGCCAGCAAGTTGAGGTCGGTCAAGTGTTGCTTGAGCTCTCTGATACTAAATCCGAATCCGATTATAAGCGTTACCTTTACCGTAATTTCTCGTTGGTGGCGCAAAAGGCACGTCTTGAAGCGCTTCTGAATGAGTCGGAAGAGCCGAAATGGCCAGAGGTTTTGGTGAATGAACAACAAGATTCGTTGATTGTTATGCCTATCGTAAATAGTGAGCGAGTACAGTTCGAACAAGGGTTATTGCGAAAGCAATTGATTGACTCTTTATACAACCAAAAATCGACCCTTTACAAAGAAAAGATTCAGGGTAACCAGTTTCAGAAAAAAGCAGTGGCTTCACAGCGTGATTTGATCAAACAAGAGATCGATATGACGAAAGGCTTAGTTGCTAAAGGGTACGTGTCTAAAACTCGTATGTTAGAGCTTCGTCGTCATCTAGCTCGAATTGAAGGCGAGCTAGCGGAGATTAACGTCACTATCGACGTGACCAAGCGAGAACTTGAAACCTTGGAGCAAAGCTACAAAAGTCAGCTATTAGATTTAAAACGCGATTATGCTCAGCAGCTAAAATCCGTTAACGATGAGGTACGGGACGTTAAACAAGTGATGAATACCTTGGAAGACGTGCGTTCACGTATCCAGATTCGTAGCGAGTTTAAAGGACGTGTTGTTGGGTTAAATATTTCCAGTGTTGGTGGTGTGGTACGTCCGGGGCAAGTGTTGATGGAGATTGTGCCAGACAGCGATGAATTGATTGTTGAGGCAATTGTGCCTCCTAGAGACATTGATATTGTCCGTTCAGGACAGGACGCAAGGATTCGGTTAACGGCATACAGCGCAAGGCAAGTACCGCCAGTACTGGGAGAGGTGATTCATGTATCTGCTGACAGAGTGGTTAAAGGTGGTGACGCGGATGAAAAAGACCAAGGTTATTTGGTGAAAATCCGGTTTGATCGTGATGACCTTCAATCATTGCAAGCTGAAAACCACATTGAGCTGTACCCGGGGATGCTTACGGAGGTGCTGATTTTGGTCGAAGAACGTACGCTTTGGGATTACCTGATAGGCCCATTAACCAGTGGGATGGCTAAAGCCATGAGGGAGGCGTAATGGATGAGTCGATGGTGTTTTGGTTAGGGTTCTATTTGTGCTTCTTTGCAATGAGCACGTACGTTGGTTTCAAAAAGAACAACCTAGTTGCCGGTGTGCTCTTAGGCTATGTCTTGGGTCCAATTGGTCTGATTTTGTTATTGATGAGCAGTGACCGAAAACAGGGAACCTGCCCACACTGTTCGCAACGGATTGACCGTCAATCTTATATCTGCCCGAAGTGCGAACAAAAGTGTTACAAACAAGTGATTTAAGGAGGCTACTGTGAGTAAAGGAACTATTGTGTTGATGACAGCTGTAGCTATAACGTCGACCGCAACAGCAGGTTATTTTGGATATAAGAACGCCAGCATTGAATCGCGAATCGATACCTTGATAGCCGAAAAAGTCTCGGAAAAAGAAGCGGATATAGAAGCATTGAATGAGGTTATTACAGAGCTGACGGATCAAATGGCTTCAATGACATACGTTAAGCAAATGGATGATGAGACGTATGAAAAACAGGTCGCGGCAGCAGATCTCAAGCTGGTGGAAATGTCACAAGAAATTGACGAGCTAACTGAGAAACTAGCAGCCTCAAATATCGCATTAGCTAAGGCGAATAAGTCGGCTCGTATATACCGCTCTCGATACCTCTCAGAAAAAGACTCCGTTAAGAGCGCCAAGCTTGCGATGAATGAGCAATTAGCCAAAGAAAAGATCGCACTTGAGCAACAGAATCAAAAAGCCCTAGCGGCTCAACGAACGGAGTTAGAAGGCGAGTACTCAACACAAGCCCAAAGAGCAGAGACTGAGAAACGTGTCGATGAAATTATGACTAACTTCTCTAATCTGCGTGTGGACTTAGACTTGGTTAATAAGTGTGATCCTGAGTACTTAGAACGTTATGGGGAAGCGAAAAGCATGCTTAACCATATGAGAACTTACATTCAACAAAACGATCTAAATTCGGAATACTACTTCTTTGTGATTTCTAATGACGCTCAAATAACCCGTAAAACCCGAGAGTTGTGTATAGAGGGGTAATCGAAATCAGTTCCGATAGATATCTGGGAACAATATAGCTTTTTAAGTGGACTCATATGAGTCCATTTTTTGTTTTCTAAGACGCTGAAAAAGCTTTGCGGCTGATGCACCTTTGTGCTGGCGACTGAGGCGAGCTTATAGCTAGGTATAACGACGAGGATTGGTTACTTGATAGTATCAGTTAATTGACAGGGAATTGGTTAAGCAACGGAAGAGTAGCCAACAGGTTAGGGAAGTAAACACATTGTTTTGGCTTAGTAGACTTAGAATAGAAAGCGGCTCATAATGAGCCGCTTGTTGGTGAGTTAGGTTAATGAAGAGTGTTATACGTCGTCTGAATCTGGGAAGTTGATGTCACCGCTATTCAAGTCACTCCAGATAACCACTTCTTGTCCTGCTTCACTTTCAAAGCGATAGCCGTATAGCGAGCCAGTGTCGATGTTGCTTTCACGATAGATGTCTTGAAGACTGTCGCTCATCTCTAGGTGACTCTCAGTAAGCTGCCAGCCCCAACCGGAAACATCGATACTGCTTGCACCGGTACATACGAACTGACCAGCGGTATCACCTGCAGTGTTATTGGCTGCAATCTTATCGAGAGCAAGTGCGAGTTCTGTGTCACTTGAGCTGATCTTCACACCCTCAATCTCTTGGAATGTATTGTGCGTCATATCGATCATTTGGCTTTGATTGTCACCACCCACAACCAGGACATCGAAGTCTGAACCTCCGCTAAAGTGAACAACACCAGCTTCACCAGACTCGACTTCGCTAGAGTCAAATATCAGTTGGTCATTACCCGCACCGCCATAAAGTTGGTCGATACCTTCACCACCATCTAAGATGTCGTTACCGACTTGGCCGAATAGGGTGTCATTGCCTGAATCACCCGACAGTTTATCGTCGCCTTCGCCGCCATCTAGGGTATCTGCGTTATTATTACCACTTAAGGTATCGTTGCCTTCACCGCCTGACACATAATCGTCACCAGAGCCGCCAGACAATTTATCGTCACCGCTTGCACCATATAACATATCGTTGCCTCCATTACCTGATAGTGTGTCGTCGCCGTCTTCACCAAACAGTGTATCGGCAGAGCCGCCGCCACCTAGGTTATCGTCTCCAGAACCGCCCCAAAGTGTATCTTCGCCTGAATCACCTCTAAGGGTATCGTTGCCTTCACTACCCACGAGTGTGTCATCACCAGAGCCACCAGATAGGTAGTCGTTACCTGCTCCGCCATCCAGAGTATCTTGGTCATTCTGACCATACATGATGTCGTTGCCTTCGCCACCTTCGAGGGTATCGTCTCCATCTCCGGCATATAGTTTATCGCTATCAGCACCACCGAATAAGCTATCGTTGCCTGCACCAGAAGATAGGGTATCGGCGCCTGTACCGCCGTAAAGGGTGTCTGAGCCACTACCAGTCGTGATCGAATCGTTCCCATCATCACCAGAAACGGTGCTGTTGCCAGAGTTCACTCTGATAGTATCGTTACCTTCACCACCTGCGATGGTGTTGGTTTCACCACTCGCAGTGATATTATCGTTTCCTTCACCGCCTGTGATGTTGTTGGTGCCGCCACTGGCTGTGATCGTGTCATTTCCTTCGCCACCAGCAATCGTGTTAACGCTGCCAGTCACAGTGATCGTATCGTTGCCTTCATCACCGGAAATGTCATTTACTCCACCGCCGGTAGAGCTGATAACGTCAGCACCTGCACCGCCAGTAACCGTGTTACTCGCACCAGTTAGTTGGATATTGTCATCACCATCACCACCATCGACGATGTTGTTGTCTGACGCATCTTCAATATAGTCGTCACCTTGACCACCCAACAGGGTATCCGCGCCCGAACCACCGAGTAAGGTATCATCGCCTTCGCCACCTGATAGAGTATTACTGCCGCCTTCTGCAATGAGTTTATCGTCGCCCAAACCACCAGATAGGGTATCGTTGCCCGCGCCTGAGTAGAGTTGGTCATCCCCAGCATCGCCTGACAAGTTATCATTGCCAGCACCACCGAAAATAAGGTCGTTGTCATCACCACCAGATACGGTATCGTGACCTTCGCCCGCATCAATTAAGTCTTCACCCTCGTTACCAGACAGGTTGTCATTGCCCGCTGCACCAGAGAGAATATCGTCACCCAAGCCGCCAGTTGCTGTATCAGCTCCTGAGCCACCATAAAGTGTGTCAGCACCTTCACCGAGTGTGATTTTGTTTGCACCATCCTCGCCATACACGGTGTCATCACCGGTGCCTGCATCCACAGTGTCGTCACCGCTACCGGCATAAAGAACATCGTCTCCGTCTGCACCAGTAATCGTATCGTTATCGGCGCCACCGTATAGCGTGTCCGCTTGTTCGCTTCCGATAAGCGTATCGTTACCTTCGCCACCGAAAATGTTGTGGCTACCTGTTTCTGCAGCAATCAGTGTATCGTTACCTTGCTCACCAAGTAGAGTGTCTTGGCCGTCATCGCGAATGACGTCGTCACCTTCGCCGCCGGCAAGAAGGTCATAACCATCACCACCAATAAGTTCATCGTTACCCGCGCCACCAAATAGTGCGTCGTCGCCGTCACCACCTTTCAGTACGTCGTCACCACTTCCAGCGTCAATGTGGTCATTTCCTGCACCAGCGTCGATAGTATCCGCACCATCACCTGCGTATATCTGGTCAGCACCTTCGCCAGTATCGATATTGTCTGAGTTGATACCACCATAGACAGTATCGTCTCCTAGGCCTGTTGCGATGGTATTTGATCCGGACTCACCATAAACGGTGTCGTTACCTTCTCCAGTTGTAATGTTATCGGTACCTGAACCTGCATAAACGGTGTCATGGCCAGCGCCAGAGATGATACTATCGTCACCTGAACCACCAGATAGAAGGTCATCTTGGTCTGAACTGACAAGTACATCGTCACCGTCCTCACCATAGATTTCGCTGCGACCGGCACCACCGTCGAGTTGGTCATCACCCGTACCGCCAACTAGAATGTCGTCGCCTTCTTCACCTTTGATGATATCGTCGCCGTCATCACCAATTAGAGTATCGCTACCTGTACCACCGTGGATAACATCATCGTTGCCGCCACCTAACACTGTGTCATTACCAGCGCCTGCGTAGATCTCGTCGCTACCTTGGTTACCTTCAATGAAATCGTCACCTTCGCCGGCCTGAATTGAGTCATCACCGCTACCACCGTAGAGGCTATCGTTCTCTGCAGAGCCAGTTAGGGTATCTTGACCATCTCCACCATACAGCTCACTTGCATTTAGACCTGCGTTGATAACATCATCACCATCTTCACCAAAGAGTTGGTTGTTACCTTCGACGCCTTCAATAATATCGTCACCACCACCAGCGAAAACTTTGTCATCACCGGTTCCGGCATCAATTACGTCAGCGCCTTGGCCAGTGAAGGCTGTATCGTTACCAGCACCTAGTGTCACTTTGTCATCACCGCTGTCGGCATAAACAGTGTCGTCACCCGCGCCAGAGCTTATAGTATCGTTACCAGCACCACCAGACAGTAGGTCATCTTGATCGGCACTGGTAATAACATCATCACCATCTTCGCCGTAAATCTCACTGCGGCCTGTACCGCCATCAAGTTGGTCATTGCCTAAACCACCAACTAGAACATCGTCTCCTTCGCCACCAGTGATGATATCGTCGCCAGCCTCACCGATGAGAGTATCGTTACCTTCGCCACCGGAAATAACGTCATCTCCTTCGCCACCAAAACCAACATCATGACCCGCGCCTAGATTGAGCGTATCATCGCCATCGTTGCCCTCGACCACATCATCGCCAGCGTCTGCTGTAATAGTGTCGTTGTCCTGTCCACCGTAGATCTTGTCGGATTCAGTTGAACCAGTCAGTGTATCTTCACCGCTACCACCGTAGAGTTCACTCGCATTCAAACCTGCAGTAATGGTGTCATTACCTTCTTCGCCGAACAGTTGGTTGTTGCCAGATACACCTTGAATAACGTCGTCGTCAGCACCTGCATAAACTTGGTCATTACCTGCGCCTGCAACGATGGTGTCTTGTCCTGCACCAGTAAACGCCTTGTCATGGCCTTCACCAAGGTTGATATTATCGGTGCCACTGCCTGAGTAAACAGCATCGTGGTCAGCGCCTGAATCGACCGTATTGTCTCCGTCGCCTGCATAAACGGTGTCGTGGCCCGCGCCAGTTTGAATCGAGTCTTGTCCAGCGCCTGCATACATTAGATCGTCGCCAGAGCCGGAATCTATGGTGTTATCGCCGTCGCCCGCAAAAATGGTGTCATGGCCTTCGCTAGTATCAATAGTATCGTCACCGAAATCGGTGTAGACAGTATCGTCGCCAGCACCAGACGTAATTTGGTTGTGGCCCGTTTCACCAAATACCGTGTCTGCGCCTTCTCCAGTATCTATGATGTCATCACCAGATCCTGCATAAACTTGGTCGTCACCAAGACCCGTTGTGATGGTATCGACACCCTCATTACCATGAATAATGTCGTCACCTTCGCCACCATCAATCACGTCATCGCCTTCGCCACCAAATAGTTGGTCGTTACCCGCGCCCCCGGTTAGTGTGTCATCGCCAATATCACCATATAGCGTGTCGTGTCCCTCACCACCACTCATGGTGTCATCACCGTATTCACCCACTAAGGTATCGTGACCTTCACCACCTGTGATGGTGTCGTCTCCGTCGCCGCCGAGTAGTAGGTCGTTACCCGCATCGCCCGATATTTGGTCAGCACCTGCGCCACCGAGTACGAAGTCGTCGCCTTCGCCACCAGAAATGACATCGTCACCTTCTTCACCATGAATTTCGTCGTTGCCTTGGTTGCCTTCAAGAACATCGTCACCTTTACCACCGAAGAGTTTATCGTTACCTTCGCCGCCATAAAGGGCATCTTGACCGTCATCACCGATTAGAGTGTCGTGTCCTTCGCCGCCATGAAGAGTATCGTCACCTAACTCACCCATGAGTAAGTCATCGCCTTCGCCGCCATGAATAGTGTCGTCGCCGTCAGAACCGAGTAGGGTGTCGTTGCCTGTGCCACCATCTAGGTAGTCGTCCCCGTTACCGCCGACCAAGACATCGTCACCTTCTTCGCCATATAAAGTGTCATCGTTAATGTCGCCATCTAGGAAATCATTACCTTCACCGCCGTAGATGGTGTCGCTACCTTGCTGGCCTTTAAGAATGTCATCGCCACTACCACCATCAATGGTGTCGTCGTAAATGTTGCGAACGGCTACGTTCATGTCGTCGATGGTAGAGATTGGCTCGCCGTTTTCGTTTAGGAAAGCAAAGGTAACTTCACCATTGTCACCAATAGAAGATTCAGGAATTTCTGTATCGACGGTGATATTGCCGTTAGCATCTACCGTCGCGATTTGAGAAGCGATGATGGTGCCGTTTTCATCGGTAAGTTGAACTGTCACAGTACTGTTTGCGGCTAAACCACCTACTGTGGTTGAGGTGTTGACGGCTTGATTGACAGCAAAATTGTCTAATCTAACCGTATGAGAGGATTGTTGCTCGTTGGTTTCAGCATCAAACTCGTAAGCGGTGTAGGATTCACCCCATGAGTCGTCTCCACTCACTGGCGTATCATTGCTCTCTTCAAGACCGTATTCTACGTCGCCTAGTACGGTATCATTGCCACTACCTGTTGAGATTTTGTCGCTACCTTCTCCTGCAGTGACAAAATCATCACCTGCAAGCGTGCTTATCTCATCGTTACCAGCACGGCTGTTTACCGCGTCATCTTGATCTGTACCAACAATAAGATCGTCGTGTTTTGTTCCTTCCATGAGCCTTCTCCTAGCCGTATAAGGTGATGTTTTCTGACGTTACGGTTCAAATAATCTGGCCTCGCAATTAGCACGTTTATTTGAATCTCATATTGCTAATTGCATTTATGGTGCCAGTTGCATATTTTGAGTTGTAACTTAAGATTAGACGGCTTGAAGATGTTTGCCACAAAGATTCTCAAAATGAATGAAATCAACAACTAATGGTCGAAAAAATTTAGAAAGCAAAACTGTATGCTAGGGTGATTGAACCATCTTTGAAACGACCCGTACCTTCACCTCTGTCAGAAGAGTTCCAGCGATTCCCAGAATAATTGTTATATTGCAAAGTGATGGTACCCGGTCGCCAGTCAAAATAACCGAAACCGTAGGTATAATCTGGGTTCCAGGGCTGTTGTTGCTGTTTGTCAAAATAGTAAAACGCGGTGCCATTGACATACCAGTTGCCCCAAATTGAGTATTTACAACCTAGACTCAAGGTTTGGTGGTTGTTTTTGTATTCGGTTGTCGCAAGATTGAAATACTCAGGTGTGAAGTTATAGTCAATTTGACAACCTATGGCTCCGTCGTCAGTAAATCTGAATAGATCGACGAAAGGCGATTTGATGGGGAACTTCCAACCAAGCGACCAAGTTCCTTGCTTAAACTCTGTTCGATTTTGTCCAGGATCGGGATTAAATCTGTTCCCGCCATAGTTCGCATAGACCAAACTTAGTGTATAAGGACGCCAATCACTGTAACCAAACACGTAGGTGAAGTCCGGATTCCATGCTTGTTGTTGATCGCTATCTAGATAGTGATAAACCGTACCAGACACAAACCAAGCGCCAGCAATTGTGTATTTTAGCGAAAGGGTTAGGGTTTTATTGAGGTTGGTTGGCCCTTGAGTACTGCCTGCTGGAATGTTGGCTGATTCGGTTTCAGCCAAAGGTTGGTGATAACCGACATTGCCGCTCAAACCATCAAAGAGTTCTCTGTCTTCCCAATCCTGAAAAGGAAAGGCAAATGAGCTTGATACTCCCTTCCAAATTTCATCTATTTCGTCATCGGTTGGTACTTTAGGTGCAGAGGGTTGATTACCAACACTTGATAACGTCGCACTCTCTTGAGGAGGGGGAGCATGAGGAGCGGTGTTTGCCAGAAAACTGTCTGCCCATGCACTATTCGACAATAGAACAATACCAATAAGTAATCTGCGCTTAATCATTACTGTCATTTCTAACAATCCACTCCCTGTGATTGTGTTAAATACCGCACAACGTTAACTTAAGTATAACAAAATTATAAGAAACAATTTGCAAAGCAATGAGTTGAGTCTAACCTAAAGTAGTAAAGCACGTGAACCAAAGCCAAAATCATATTTGGCAGAAGTGTGATAAGAACGTCAGAAAAGGCTTAGGGTAAAGAATGAAGGATATTCTGCTTGTTGATGATAACCGAACCATATTGGTTTATATGAGTTCGGTTTTAAAAAAGCGTGGTTATCAAGTACATACTGCAACTGGTGGTGAAGCCGCTTTGCAGATGTTAGCGGATAACAACGATATTCAGCTTGTACTGAGCGATTGGATGATGCCAGGTATGAGTGGAGTAGAGCTGTGCAGCGAGCTTAAGTCCAAAAACTATAACCGTTACATTTTCTTTGTGCTTCTCTCTTCAAAGGGTGATGAAGCATCCATCATCAATGGTATTGACGCAGGCGCGGATGATTTCATTGATAAGAAAACCTCAATAGATGAACTCGATGCGCGAATCCGCGCTGGCTTTCGAACTCTGGCGCTTCACAATGAAGTTGTCGACAAAAATACTAAATTGGATCAAGCCTACGAAACGATCAAGCGTGACCTCGATTCTGCTAGCGAATTGATTCGACAAATCCTACCTAAGACTAAACACTTCAGCTGTGTCGAGCTTAGCTATATCTCAATTCCGAGCGCTCAAGTGGGTGGCGATATGTTGGGTTACATGCAGCTCGACAAAGATCATGTAGCCTTTTATCTGTTCGACGTCGCGGGTCATGGTGTTTCTTCGGCTCTTATGTCGTTTTCAGTGCAAACAAGCTTATCGGTTCAAAACGGCAGCTCCTCTGTGGTTTTAAAGAACGATGGCGATACATCAACGGTATGCGCGCCTGCTGATGTGGTATCTAAACTCAATGAAATGTATATGAGTAGTGATGCCAACATCCTTTATTTCACGATGATCTATGCCGTCCTAAACGTAAAAACGGGTCTTATGTCTTACTGCTGTGCTGGTCATCCACCTTTAGTGTGGTACCACGGCAACCAAGGAAATGCAGAACTGATTGGTCACGACAACTTCGTTGTCGGGGCTTTTGATGATGTGGAATATCAAGCTGCACAAATTCAACTCGAACCAGGCGATAAAATCTGGTTTTACTCTGATGGCATCACAGAAGCGGATAACGGAGACGAGCAGTACTCTGAAGAAGGCTTGCGTAATGCGATCGAACAACTGAATCAATACCCGATTCAACAACAAACCGAATTATTAGTAAATAACGTTAGAGACTGGACAAAGTCAGACTGTTTTGACGACGACGTCAGTGTTCTAGTGGCGGGATGGAAAGGTCCTCAAGAAGGAGACGCTCAATGCGATATGAAATTAGTCAACAAGGCAACAGCACAGTTCTTCAAGTAAATGAAGAGCGATTTGACGCCAAATTAGCACCCCAGTTTAGAGAAGTTTTGGAGACACTTACTCCGGACCTGTCACCAAACGTTGTGCTTGATATCAGCAACGTTAAGTTTATGGATAGCAGTGGCTTAGGTGCAGTAATGGGAGTGTACAAAATGCTTCGTGACAAGAAAATTGCGGTTGCTAACGCGCAGAAGCCAGTGCAAGACCTGTTTAAACTTACGCGCATGGATAGGCTGATCAAGACGTATACCAGTGTCGACGAAGCACTCGCAACAGCTGTGTAAGGGAGACTGATATGAAAGGAATGATCTTAGCGGCAGGGAAAGGTACACGAGTGAAGCCAATCACTCAATCGCTGCCTAAGCCAATGATTCCAATTCTGGGCAAGCCGGTAATGGAATCTATGATTGAGCTCTTTTCACAGCACAATATCAATAAGATTGTGATTAACACTAGTCACCTTGCGGAAGTTATTGAAGGCTATTTTGGCGATGGACACCACTTTGACGTTCAGCTTTCTTACTCTTACGAGGGGGAGTGTGTTGACGGCAAATATCAGAGCAAAGCGCTTGGTTCTGCTGGTGGAATGCAGAAGATTCAGCAGTTTTCTGGCTTCTTTGATGAAACTTTTGTGGTTGTTTGTGGTGATGCTTGGATCGATTTGGATCTTACAGAAGCCGTTCGCAAACATAAGAAGAATGGCGGTATCGCAACCATCATCACCAAAAGTGTGATTCTAGATGAAGTTGAAAAATACGGCGTTGTCGTGGCGGACGAAAAAGGACTAGTCACCAGCTTCCAAGAAAAGCCAACTAAAGAAGAGGCTCTTTCTACTCAGATTAACACGGGTATCTATATCTTTGAGCCTGCGATCTTTGACTACATTCCGAAAGAGGGCGAATACGACATTGGTAGTGAGTTATTCCCAATGTTGGTGGAGAAACACGTCCCGTTTTATGCGGTTGAAATGAATTTCCAATGGCTCGATGTAGGCAACATTACGGATATCTGGAGTGTGACCAAAGATATCTTGGAAGGAAAAGTTCCTGGTTATCGTATTCCTGGCACCCAAGTGAAAGCTGGGGTGTGGGTCGGGATCAATACGGTTGTCGACGTGAATAACTGTAATCTTCAGCCTCCCGTTGTAATCGGTAGCGGATGCAAAGTCGATCCGAATGCCAAAGTTATCGGTCCTGCACTTATCGGAGCCAATTGTCAATTGGATGAAAAAGCAGTGGTCGAAGAGTCAATTATCTTCGACAACATCCATATCAAGGAAAATTGCCATATAAAACATCAAACCATTTTTGGTCAGTACTGTATTGGGCATGATGGCGAACAGAACCACGACTTGGACTGGTGCAATCTGAGAACCTACGCCGCGCACAATCGTGTATCTGACATGTTGAATGGTATGTAACAGAGGAGTGTGCCGATGTTAGACGTATTCGAACAAGCTTACAAAAGCTCTTTGGAGACTTCGCGACAAGTCGCAGTAGAGCTAAACGATTATTGGTCTGGTATAGGCATTTCTCCCGTGTTAGCCACTCAGTTAGAGCTGTGTGTGGTCGAGATGGTGAATAACACTTACATACATGCGTATAGCGAGCAAGAAGGCAAGCCAGTCAAAGTAAAGTGCAATCTGAATGAAGACTCAGAAACAAAGACCATCTGTATCGATATCATCGATAGAGGCGAACCTATGACACAGACTCAATTGGAAAAGGCTTTGTCCAACAAGTTTGTTGATATGGACCCTGATGATGACACTACTTGGGCGACGTCTGGAAGAGGGTTCATGATTGTCTCTGCGCTGATGGATGACATTAAGCTACGTGTAGAAGATGGAGAAAACTGCTTCATGATGACCAAAGAACTTGAGGAAAGTGACCTCATAGAAAACGTGTGTCCCCCCTGATTAGAACATTCTAATAAGAGCTGGCTAGGTCAATAAAATAGGGAAAGGAACAAATGGACAATTATTTTGAAAAGTTTGAGCACAGGGTTCCACCGGAGCCTGTACCTCATAGTATTCCCAGAGAACTTCTATATCAGTATTTAGCAACATGTAACTTAACACTCGGCATTTGGTACCTAGGTTGGCGCTGGATGTATGCGCTAAATTATGATGCGTTGTGGTTTTCGTTACCTTTGGCATTTGCAGAGTCTTGTGCCTTTATTGGTTCGATGTTGTTCACTTATAACTTGTGGAAAGTTGAGGACGAACCTAAAAAAGCGCCACCATATAAGATCTCGGAGTGTAGTCTCGACACCGAAGAAGACAGGCCAATCAGTGTTGATGTGTTCTTTCCCAGTTACGATGAAGAACCTGAACTGGTTAAGCTGAGTATTTTAGACGCACAGAAAATCACTTACCCGCACGATATCACGATCAAAATCTTTATTCTTGATGATGGCAAGCGACCAGAAATGGAAGCGATGGCTAAGGAAATGGGGGTCGGCTACATTACTCGTGACGGTAATGTTGGCTTCAAGGCGGGCAACCTGAGAAATGCAATGGAGCGCACCAGTGGTGACTTCGTTGTTATCTGTGACGCTGATACGCGCCCGTTCTCTACTATTCTTGAAAATACCCTTGGCTACTTTAGAGACCCTACAGTTGCTTGGGTTCAAACACCTCAATGGTTTTTTGACTTACCTGAGGGAGAACGCTTACCTGAATTCCTTGAAAGAAAAATGGGTACTTGGGCAAAACCTATCGGTTCAGGCATAGAAAAATTCTATGGTCCGGTAACACTTGGCGAAGACCCCTTTGTGAACGACCCACAAATGTTTTACGACGTCATTCAACGCCGTCGTAACTGGGTGAACTCTTCATTCTGTTGTGGCGCAGGTTCAATACACCGTCGTGAAGCGGTAATGGAAGCGGCGTTAAGAGCTTACGCAGAGCAGATCACAAAAGAACAAGACGAAATTGAAGCGCAGATACGTCGTTTAACTAAAGAGAAGAAGGTTGAACAGTCGGTATCAGATAACCTGCGTGATGAAATCTTGTTTGATACGGAATTTACACCTTACAAGTTCCACGTATCTGAAGACCTCTATACGTCGATCGTACTTCACTCTGACCGCGAGCGTAACTGGCGTTCGGTAATGCACCCAAATGTGGAAAGTAAAATGCTTTCTCCACAAGATTTACAAACGTGGACAGTACAACGATTTAAGTACTCTGGCGGATCGATTGATATCTTTATGAACGATAATCCGATCTTTCGCAAAGGTCTGAATTTTAAACAGAAACTGATGTATGGTGCGAGTTTCTGGTCTAACTTGTCGGCAATCTGGAATATTGTTTTCTTAGCGTGTCCAATCATCTACTTCCTTACTTCAATTGCACCAGTAAGCGCCTATGACGTGACATTCTATTTGCACTTTTTACCTTATGTGATCACAGCTGAGTTGGCGATGATGACAGGTACTTGGGGCGTTGCGGGATATAAGGGCAAGACGAACTTCCTTTCATTCTTCCCGGTTAACTTACGGGCGTTATGGACAGTGTTACGCGGGCGGAAGATCAGCTTCCCAACAACACCGAAAGAGCGACAAACGGGTAATTTCTTCAAGTTAGTAATACCACAAGCGATGGTGTTCGGATTAAGTCTGTTTAGTCTGTTGTTTGCATGGTTTGGTCACTCAACCGGTTCATGGGGAGATTACTCTGTGGGCGGTCTCGTTCTAAATACATTTTGGATTCTAAATAACATGTTAGCGATGTGGGGAATGATCGCTGCAGCATTCTGGACACCACCAGCTGAAAGCGAAGGTGAAGAAACTGCCAATTCAGAGGAGTTGAAGTATGGGGTTTAAAAAATCGATGGTTAATGCTCGCCATCATATTGTGTTCATCTTGGGCTTAGCGACAGCGCTTATTATTGCTTTCAGCATCGAGACTCGTGAATCGGGAAGAGTACTTGGAAATATTACCTTTGAAATTCCAGAAGACATCCCATTCAAGTCCTCACGGGTTTTGTCAGAACAGGAGTTCGAGTGGGCTAACGTAGCTTGGCAGTATTTCGAGAACAACTACCAAGAAAATACCGGTTTGGTGAATTCAGTAGATGGTTATCCATCAACGACCATGTGGGATACCGCTTCTTATCTAATGGGGCTCATTTCAGCAGAGAAGATCAACATCATATCAACTGAAGAGTTTGAGCTGCGTATGGAAAAGGCATTGACGACTCTAGCGCGTTTGCCTCTTGTTGATGGGTTATTGCCAAATAAAGCTTACAACACGCAAACGCTTGAGATGGTGGATTACGCCAACAAACCTGTTGAAAATGGTATTGGTTGGTCGGCGATCGATATCGGTCGAATTTTGGTTCCTATGAACATTATGATTTGGCAGTATCCGCAATTTAATAAACAGATAAATGACGTCCTTAACCATTGGAAAGTGAGCGCAATGTTAGTCGATGGTTATATGTACGGTGCCCGTCCTACGTCAGATGCGAGTGTTATGGAGCTGGTACAAGAAGGTCGTATCGGCTACGAAGAGTACGCATCTAAATCATTAGCCTTGATGGGGCGTGATGTATTTAACTCTATGAAATATATCGATTACCTAGACATGGTTGATATTTACGGTATCGAAATTCCGACTGATAAACGTGACCCTTCAAAATTCCACGCTCATAACTATGTAGTAAGTGAATCTTACATTCTTGATGGTATCGAGTTTGGTGCGGACAGTGTGTCTAAGGTATTTGCACACCGCATTTTCCAAGCCCAAGAGCGTCGTTATGAAGAGACAGGTATTGTTACCGCGGTGAGTGAGGATAACGTCGATGAGGCTCCATACTTTGTCTACAACACCGTATTCTCGGATGGTGAAAAATGGAATGCCATCTCTGACGACGGTAAAGACCAATCACATCTAAAAACACTTTCGACCAAAGCCGCATTCGGTTGGTACGCGCTTTATGATTCAGATTACACCGATGTTCTGATCAATGAGGCTTCTACTCTGTATTCGGATGAGAAAGGCTGGTACTCAGGTCGCTACGAAATTGATGGCCGTACTAACAAAGCAGTGACAGCAAACACCAACGGAATCGTATTAGAATCATTGGCTTATATCGAGAATGGACCTCTATTGACGATTGGTGAGTTGAATTAAATCAGCGAATTAAAATAATAAGAAGGAATTTATATGCGAACGATTAGTCTTGGCTTGATCACTCTTGCAATCGTTGGTTGCGGTAGTAAATACAATCAATTCTCTGATGATATTATTGACCGAAATACACACTGGACTGTCCCTAAACCTCGTCATGGTGAATTGACTGAGAAAGAGATGGATATGGCCCGTATCGCTTGGAAGTACTTTGAAAACAACTACCAAGAGTCCACGGGATTGGTAAACGCGGTAAACAACTACCCATCGGTGACATGGTGGGATGCGGCATCCTATCTTGCGGGTATGACTAGTGCGTATGAATTGGGGATTATCGAAAAAGAAGAGTTTGATAGACGACTCGTTCGCTTCCTAACCACTTTAAATACACTCGACCTATTTATGGGAGAGTTACCTAACAAGGCTTATAACACCCAGACCGCGGCGAAAGTGGACTACGGTAACCAACCAGGCGAAATTGGGTATTCAGCTCTCGACTTGGGTCGTTTGATGATATGGCTCTATATCCTTAAGAATCGCTATCCAGAATTCGCGACCAGTATTGATTCAGTGATGCTAAGGTGGAACTACTGTAATGTGGTGGACGAAAACGGCACCATGTTTGGCGCGCTACTTGAACCTGGAAAAGAGGTGCAATACCTCCAAGAAGGGCGACTTGGTTATGAAGAGTATGCAGCGAAAGGTTTCGAATTGTGGGGCTTTGATACTACACAAGCTGCGATGGCAGAACCTTACGCAACGATTAACCTATTCGGTTATGACGTTCCGTACGATACTCGTGACCCGCGTAAACTGAAAGCACATAGTTACGTAGTAACTGAAAGTTATGTGTTGGATGGTATTGAAATGGGTTGGGATTTGGTTGAAGACAGAAGTCCACATGATTCCAGTTATTCACATGAATGGATCGCAGAGTTTGCTCTACAAATATATCGTGTACAGGAAGAACGTTACAAACAAACGGGTATCATTACAGCACGTACCGAGCACCAATTAGCCGGTGCCCCATACTTCGTTTACGATACTATCTATACAGATGGTTTCGCATGGAACACCATCTCTGAGGTCGGCGAATACCTGCCACAATTCTCTGCGGTAGCTATCAAAGGCGCAATGGGGATGTGGGTTCTTTGGGATACCGACTATACCGATCTTTTGTTTGATCATGTTTCTACCGCATATGACCGAGAAAAAGGTTTCTATGAGGGCATCTTCGAGAATGGTACTGGCCTCATCAACACTTTCACTTCTAACAATAACGGCATCACATTAGAGATATTATTGTATAAGAAACAGGGTAAGCTACTTCAATATAAAGACCAATTGGCACCGAGTTTGTGGGAGAAAGCACTGGAATCACCATTCGGTTATGAGGGTCAGTGCTTGCCTCGTAAAAAGATCAAACCTGTAGAATAAGGTTATTGAATGCTGAAGAAGTGGAGTTTACTTCTGTTATCGGTATCTATATCCGGCTGCGGTGTGGTTTACCAAGGTGTGACTAATGGTGTTGATTCATTCAGTCAATCACAAGTGTTTCGACAAGGTCGTCACGCCCCTTTGACTGAAGAAGAGCTGATGTGGGCACAAACGGCGTGGAAATATATTGATAACAATACCCAAGTCACGACGGGTCTAGTCAATAGTATTGATAATTTTCCTACCACAAATATGGCCGGACTAGCTGACTATCTGATCTCTCTTATTGCCGCGAGAGAGTTTGAGTTCATCTCAAATAAGCAATACGACGAGCGTTTGACTTTGGTGTTGAGCTTCTTAAATGAAATGGATTTGAGTTACGGTTACGCGCCTAACAAGGTATACAGCACGCAAAGTGGTGACATGGTTAACTATGGTAACCAACCAGAGGATATTGGTTGGTCATCACTCGATGTCGGTCGTTTATTGATTGCTCTTGCTATCGTTAAGAGACACTCTCCTGAATTCTCTGAGTATGTCGACAAGGCAGTACTGCGTTGGAACTTTTGTGAGTTGATTAGCCTGGATGGTGAACTCTATGGAGGCATGATTCAGGATGGCCAATTAATTCGCTATAAAGAGGGGCGATTGGGGTTAGAAGAGTACACTTCTTATGGTTATCTTGATTGGCAGATTGTGCCCGAAAAAGCGATGAATATAGAGCCTTATGACGTAGCAACTATCTACGATATAGACTTAATTTTTGATGGTCGCGACCCTCGAGTGTTCAACGTGCTACGTCCTATCTACTCGACACCTTATTTATGGATGGGGCTTGAATTCAATTGGGACAAAGTCGGGGACACCACGTCAGGCGATTCGAAACACACCAACAACACGTTAGCAGCAATGGCGGACGCGATTTATCAAGTGCAAGAGGCTCGTTGGGACAATGAACGAATCTACACAGCGCGAGGTGAGCATGTTGTTACTGGTGAACCTTATTTTGTTTACGATGCGATATATGGCTTAGGAACGCCATGGATAACACTCGCGGAAGACGGCTCTTCACACGATGAAAAAGCACTGGTGTCAACGCGTGTTGCTTTTCAAATGTGGGCTCTGTGGAAAACCGATTATACCGACCGATTAATGACGTTAGTGAAAGAGCTCTACGACCCACAAAGAGGGTGGTATGAAGGTCGCTATGAGCTTACCAGCGCTTATGAGAAAAGCATCAGCTTGAAGACCAATGCCGGTGTGTTAGAAGCTTTGCTATATAAACAGAGCGGTAAACTTTATAAAGCAAATAAATCGAAAGAGTATCGCGACGTTAAGTTTAATTCTCGTTTTGATCATCCTGGCAAATGTATGGTGGAGACATTCCGATGAGGCGCTTAATTACACTTATTTTGTTTGCAGTGTCTTTTCCTACTTGGGCGCTTAATCAAACTTCCATTGACTTGCTAAGCACACCAACGCTTCTTTTGTCCCAAGGCCGTTATTCGCAAGCGGCGACCTTAATGCATCAACAAGCCAACCGGGCACTTAGTCTCGAGAGCCAGATTGGAACCAAAGAAATGTGGCAGACGGCCGCATTGGCCGATGCACTGGCAGCAATGGCGGCAGAGAAAGTAGAAGACCCTGTCGCGTATGAGTACTGGTCGAACAGCGTTAGATACTTTTTGATGGGGGGAAGTAATTGGAATCAATATCGCCAGCAATTACAGGTGGACTATAAAGCATTTGACGCTCAGTTTTCTATCGCAATGAATTCAGATGCTCCGTCAGCATACGTGGATGATGCGTGGATCCAATTTTCTTCGTTAATTGATATTTGGGACCAAAAACTAAACTTTTTTAGATACGAATCTCCATCAGCGGGGCTGATACGCAAACAGCCAGTCAATACAACACCAACCGCAAGCGCACCGAGATCGTCTGGTGAGCAGCTCAAACAATACACGCCCAACAGTAAACTAATGCTCAATAAGGACTTTTCCAATAAACAGACATTTATTGTCGAACCCACCGATAATCCTGTTACCGAGAAAAATGTTATTCAAGAACAACAAGACTTAACAGGGCAAATAGTCACACCGAAAGGATCTGTTCAGGGAACAGAAGGAACCACGCAACAGCAATTCAGTGGTGGTAAGGTAAGCTCGACCAAAGGCAGTTTCCACTCGCCAATTACACCTGTCGTGCCGCAAGCTGCAGCGCAGAAAAAAGCTCAGCAAGCAGTGCCTTCTGTATCACTAAAGCCTGACGAGGCGGCTGTGATTAGTGTAGAGAGTGATGATGTTAAAGTTTCAAACGAGACAGGTGTAACTGTGATTACGCCGCTTGGTACACCAGAAGCCATTGTTGAAACTAACATATCGAACACCCAAGAGTTAAATTCACCTTCTTCACATCAGTTCGCTACGACAAGTGTTGAGCCAGTAATGGCGGAAACTTCTGTGGAAGCTGAACTACCTGCGAATGCCATTCCTAAGGGAAATTTAGGCCAAGCTCCAGTACCAAAGGTACAAGCCATTCAAAGACGCAGTTTTGCACCTGTAGAAGATAATCAGTAATCAGAGGTGAAAAATTCATCGTATGTATTACGCTTATTTTATGAATGCAAATGAATAAGCGAGTATGTGATGGTGTTACCCAAAACTTATTGTGCGTTAGCTGTGTCTTTGGCTTTGACGAGCTCATTTGTTAGTGCAGAAAGCTTCGAAGATCCATTGCGAACCTTTGATGAAAGTCGCTGGTGGTTATCTGATGGCTGGGAGAATGGTTTCCCATTCCTTAGTCGTTGGGAATCTAAATCAGCCACGTTTAACAAAAAGGGTTTAACCCTGACTCTAGCTCCCGATGAAGAGCTAGACGAAGAGGGTAAGCTACGTTTCTATGGTGGGGAGTTCCGCAGCCATGAGTTCTTCCCTTATGGTTGTTATGAGATAGATATGAAGCCAGCTCGAGCGCCTGGCGTGGTGAGTTCATTTTTCTTGTTTTCGGGGCCCTATGACAAACCCGAAGGTGGGAGCGGGCGACATAATGAAATAGATATCGAGTTTTTGGGTTCTAATACCAACATGGTTCAATTGAATTTTTGGACTGATGATGACAGTTATACCAATTCACATGAAACTCTGATTTTCCTAGGCTTTGACGCCTCAAAAGCTTTTCATCGTTACGGAATTTATTGGGGTGAAGACCGCATTGAATGGTTTGTAGACGGGCAATTGGTGCTTCGCGTTAATAACAACCCCTACGATCCAACGCCAAGTACAGAAAGTTCTTATCTAAGGGTAATGGCAAATATTTGGGCAACAGACCCAGAGATTAGCAACTGGGCAGGTAAATTCCGCGAAAACAAAGCTAAGCAGTATCGTGCCAAATACCGCAATTTCAGCTTCAAAGGAAATGAGAGGTGCACAACAAAATAAAGCGTATATCGCTTTGATATGAAAAGGTATGCATACTAAGCTTTAAGTGATCATAATAACGTCACGCTAGGGAATATGTATGGATACTTCTTTGTCTACCGCTATTGAGCTCTTAAATAAATCGAATGAAAAGTTTGATTTGACGGAGCCACAACATCAACAAAGCTTACTTAGGCTAGCAGACCGTTTACTGCAGCTGGATAAACTCTCCACTCAAGACCTAAAAGATCTTTCAATTCAATTTAATGCACCGCTTGAGTTTCAACTCGCGGTGAAGCTCGTTGAGTCCCGTAGAGAAACACAATCAATTTGTCAGCCGATCAAAATTGGTGTGGTATTCGCTATGTGGGGTGAGCACAATCGCCTTAACCCTAAGTCTGCAGATAATCAACACGGAGAAGACTCACTGAGAACGAAAGTCGAACAACTGCAATGGGTAACAGAAGGAACCAATGTTGATTGGACCCTGTATGCGGTTGATGACGGATGCCCACACGGTAGTGCAGACATCGCTAGATCTATTAAACAAACTTATGATGCGGGTACACAAGCGAAGGTAAAAGTACTTAAACTGGAGGATGCGTTGCCTGCTGCATCTGGTGCGCTTCGTAATCTGGCGAGTGCTGATGATTCAAGAAAAGGTGGTGCCATCATTCTTGGTTGTGAACAGTCTTTGGAAGATGGCGTTGATGCTGTTCTTTATACGGATGCCGATAACTCTGTTCACTTGGGGCAAATAGGGTTGGCACTGGCGCCTTACAGCCGTGATGGTAAGCAAGTGGTACTAGGTAACCGAAAACATGCAGACTCGATTTTAGTTAAACAAGAAGAGCGCTGGGGCGTTGGTATTAAGACTTTACGTCATATGCAGCGAATGATTGGAGCCCAGATCTTTGACAGCGGCATTAAAGATACGCAAGCCGCGTTCAAACTTTATGGTCGAGGTATCTTAGAGAAAATTCTAGAGAACCCGACGGTATTTGATTTCTCATTTGATACGGATTGGATTTTCGCAGCAATGGAGTTCAACCAACCAATCATTACCGTTCCATTCGCATTCATTGATTCAGCCGCAGAGTCCGCATCAGTCGCACAAGGCCCAATGACAACATGGTATGTGTTGCTTGATGGCTTAGTCAAAGCAGCCAAAGCACGAGGTAGCTCTTACAGTGAAGAGATGGCAGATGTGTTTACACGAGAGATCAATTCACACAAAGATCTCGAGCTGATCATTGATGTACTTCCTCCAGAATTAGCTTCGGCGGGAGATAGCGATTTAGGTAACCCGAAAGTAATGTCACCACAGTCGGTACAACACTGGATCTCTAGTGCTAAATCCTTGAATGCACGAGCAAGTGCGCCAGCATAAATATAGGTTCAAGTTACCATATCGGGGAGTGAGCTTAAGCTTGCTCCTTTTTATTTGATTACGATTAAAAGTGTCGATAATTGAAGTTAGTAAAGGTGTGCCACGTTTAAGAGTGCATAAACTAAATCGGCTCTCGATGTAACGAGAGCCGAATTTACCAAGAAGCTTTTGTACCTTGAGTATGTCTGACTAGTAGGTGGCGAGCACTTCCTCGATTTGTCGGTTAATCACCTTTACTTCGCTGTAAATAACCGCGAGATCATCATCTGATGGAGCAAGATCTTTGAGTGCGTTTTGTTCTACGTTTTCTAGTGCCGAGGTTGCTGTCTCTTCTCCAAAACTGACCAATATTCCCTTCAACGTATGCACGGTAAAGTGTAATTTCCCCCAATCTTGTTGCGCGACAAGCTCCTGAATCTCTTCTAGAGAATTTGCATGGTCTTCTTGATAAGTAGATAGAACCGCGAAGATTACGTCTTTATCATTATCCAAATAGGCGTTTAAAGCATCAAAATCTAGCATAGAGACTCCTGTCAGTTACATAGTGAAAGTGGGCTAGGTGGCTTGGTAGAAAAACCGGACCTGACAGATTCACTAATCCATTGATTCCATTTGTAAGGCAATTCCAATTGTTGTAATTGCGCCATGAATTCGTTAGTAAGTTGTTCTTCTGTTTGAGTTTTGTTGACGGCAAATAGATAGTCAAGTTTCGCAGCAACTGAATAGGGATAAGTGTGAATGTAGTCTTTAAGCTGTTGTACAGACCCTAGGCTATCCATATTGATGCAATTTATTGGGTTTGTATCACTGCCAAGCGCTAGTTGATTAATCACTTCCCCACGCGCTTTAATGAGATCTCCTAGGTCTTGGTACAAAGAGTATTCACCATAAATATTGAGCAAAGGAAGTAACTGGCTTAGTAGAACCGTGGGGGTTTCATTTAGAACATGACAAAGCAATGCTGCTGCTCGGATTAGCTTTTGATGAGCGAGCTGATGATTACCCTCCAAATGCAAAACTTGACATTGGAACACAGCCAAGGCGGCTAACACTTGTTGCTGTTGATGCTGTGTGAGCTTCAAATTCACTTGATTAGTGAATTGGTTCGCCTGTTCCAGCAGAGTACGTTTGTTGGCGATACTATCCTCTTTTTCGTAAGCCACCTGAAGTGAATGAAAGTAGTTAGAAATAGAGTTGATAACGTCGATATCTGCGGGTGAGATGTTGGTCGCATACATGTGGCCCATCTTAATCAAGATTTGAGTGTTATCGGCATTCTCAGCAAGATCGATGGCTCTAATTGCACGGTGGCTAATACTCGGTGTGAGTTCAAACGCACGAATAGCCAACTTTAATGCTGGGAGCAGCATGTTGTGTTTTTCATAAATACAGCTCAAGCAGTCGATCACGTTGAGAGATAGCGGGCGTGCAATAAGATAGTTATGAAGTTTGTCGATGGCTTCTTGTGCCTTGCCTAAGCTATCGAGTACCAAGGCTTGTGCCACCAGTTTTGTTGGGTGCATGTTAGTCGTCGATTCTCGAAGCACGTACGCTAATAGTTCCCACTGTTCACAGCCGATCAAGTGTTCGATTAGGCTCGCTTCGTACTGCACACTTTTTTGAGTGTTGGGTACTGACAATGCTTGCTGTAATGCGGAGGGAGAATCGATCGGATAGTATTGTTTCAGCTGTGTTATTTGCTGGGACTCCTTAACCGCGAGAGTGATTTTATCTCCAAGCATCGGAGTCTTAATTGGCTTAGATATAAAATGATGCGCTTCACCGGATAAGGCAGTTAACACGGTTTCTTGACGCATGTCGCCTGAGAGCAAAATCGTGGCGACGGTATGATCAATCAATCTTTTGCGATAAAGGATGCCAAGCAGTTCGAAACCTGTAAATGTTTGCTCTAGATGATAATCAATCAAGAGTACATCTAAGGTGTGTCTTTCCACGGTTCTTATAGCTTGGCGGTAGTCCGTGGCGATATAGATTTTGTCGTGCGAGATTCCAAGACTAACTAATTGCTGCTTTATAAGTATGGTGGCACTCTTTGAATCATCGACAATCAAAATGCTGAGATCGGGTGGCAACTTCATTGTCATTGTTCTAGCTATCCTAGCGTTTTGTCCTAATTTAGAATCTAGGTGTCTAGATGCATAATGTCAAGTGAGGGGAAAAGTTGATTTATGGTTTTAAGACATTGGTAATCATCAATATTATACGAAATGATTCGCATTTTATCGGCGGTCGTTCATCCATGAACGAGCAAAGGTCACTAGTCCTTCATATTTAGTATTAGAAATGATGCAAAGGCGAGAAACGCAGTCATCATTAAGAATACGTCATTGTATGCCATGATAGCAGCGTCACGCTGCATTGTACCGAGTAGGCTGGCTTGTGCCTGTTGCATGGCTGTCGCTGCATCACTACCTGATTGGATGAAGAATGCTTGTTGCTGTTGTAATGTTTGCCAGCCCAGTTGGCTAACCGAAGGCAGAGACTCTTTTATGTGTGCTAAATGTTCACGAGTCTTATTGTCTAACAGCGTCGCGATGATTGCGATGCTAAACGCACCACCCAAATTTCGCATCACATTGGTAAGTGTAGAGGCGTCAGGCGTATCCATTTTACTGATGTTCTTCATGGCTACGAGTGATCAAGGCACCATAATGAACGGGCTACCAATGGCGCGTAGAACCATCGAAAGAATCAACTGTTGACCACCAAAATCGACGGTCATATGGGTATTCACGTAGCAACTTAAGCCAAACATCGCAAAACCAAATGTGACGAGGTACTTAGGTTTTATGATCTGGGTAAGCTTTGGCACCAACGGAAAAATCAGCAGTTGTGGAAAACCCATCCACATAAGCACTTCGCCAATTTCCATTGCGTTATATTGCTGTATCTGAGTGAGATACATCGGCAGCACATAGATAGAGCCAAGCAGTGCCATGCCTAAAATTAGATAGGCAATACAAGACATGGCGAACTGCGGATCTTTTAGTAAGCGCAAGTTGACTAGCGGCTTCTTATGTTGCAATTCGTTGATGACGAAATAGACCAAACTGACTGCAGATATGATGGCAAGCGTTACGATAAAGCTTGAGCTGAACCACTCTTCACGATTGCCTTCTTCTAGCACGACCTCTAAACAGCCAAGCCCGAGTGCCATTGTGGCAATACCAAACCAATCTGCTTTTTTCAGCGAACCTAAGTCGAGTTTCTCATCATCGAGCCCATAGCGAATCATGGTGATCACCAAAAGCGCTGGTGGAATGTTGATGTAGAAAATGTAGTGCCACGACAGGTTCTCAGTTAACCATCCACCAAAAGTAGGGCCAATCGATGGCGCGAACGTCGCAGTGACACCGAAGAGTGCCATACCGACAGCCCGTTTGTTGAGAGGCAGAAGTTGGATGACCAGTGAGAACGCAAGTGGGATCAACGCACCACCACTGAAACCCTGCATTGCGCGAAACACGATCATTGAGGTCATGTTCCAAGAGAACGAACAGAGTAATGATGAAAGTGTAAAAATCGCAGTCGTCCACGTAAGGTAACGACGTTTACCGAGTGCTTTAGATAGCCAACCACTAAGTGGGATCGCAATCATCTCTGCAACCAAGTAGGAGGTAGAGATCCATGAACTCTCATCTAGAGTTGCCGAGAGTGCACCTTGGATGTCTTTGAGCGATGAGTTGGTGATCTGAATGTCTAAGATCGCCATAAACGCACCGATTAGGCCGCCAAACAGAGCGATCCAATGACGTGTTGGCACTTCAGCATTTTCCTGCTCACGTGGTGTAGAGGAGGGGATAACTTCACTCATCGATTTAGCCTCGAGTATCGATTGTCGCTACAACAGACAATCCAGGTAGCAGGCGACCTTTAAGTTCCTTCTGATCGGGTATGGTGATCTTCACAGGAACGCGTTGAACAATCTTGGTGAAGTTACCTGTCGCATTCTCTGGTGGAAGCAGAGCAAACTTCGCGCCGGTCGCTGGTGAAAAGCTATCGACTTTGCCTTCTAGTGGTTGCCCTGGGAATGCATCAAGTTCAATTTCGACGCTCTGACCTTGGTGAATACCATTGAGTTGTGTCTCTTTGAAGTTGGCTTCAATCCATATATCTCCATTTGGCACTAAGCTCATCAAAGGAGTACCGGCTTGTACCAAAAGACCTTCGCGGACGCTTCGTTTACCAATTACACCTGACGCGGGAGCATATACTTTGGTGTAGTCGAGGTTAAGTTGAGCTTGATCGCGTTGGGCGATCGCTTCTGTTACCGAAGCTTTTGCTTGGTCAATTTCGCTGTCGATAACCGTCAACTGGTCATGGCTTGCTACAAGATTCGCCTTCGCTTCTTCAAGCGCTGCTAGGGCAACTTTTTGTTGGGCTAACATACTGTCTACCTCATCTTGAGAGGCATAGCTTCGTGTGAGCAAACTGCGAGAGCGCTGTGTCTGTTGTATTGCACGGTCATATTCTGCTTTGGCCGAGTCAACGCGACTTTCAGCTTGTAGAATTTGACTGTTTTGAAGTTCTTTTTGAGCCAATAGATTGGACACACTTGTTTCGACAACTGCGAGGTGAGCATTGGCTTGGGATAGTGCGGTTTGATAATCACGGTCGTCAATTTCAACCAATAGGTCGCCCTTGTTGACGACTTGGTTGTCATGTACATGCGAAGTGACGATGTAGCCCGATACTTTTGGGCTAATGTTAGTGATGTCGCCTTGTAGGTAGGCGTTATCTGTTGATTCAAAATATTGGCCATAGCCGTACCAGTAACTACCGCCACCAAGGCCCAGCGCTAACATGATCGCGGTTGCAATCAGTGGTGCCTTGTTACGTTTCTTGTTTTTTGTTTGAGCTGTTGGCGTTGAATCAGTCATTTTTCTTCGATCTCGTTTTTATAGATGTAACGAATTGTAAATGAAATCGATTGGTTGATAAGATAGGAAAAATAAGAAGCACTGTTGCATAAATCTTACCAATTAAAAGCAGAGGTTAATGATGGATCTCAACGCCGTGTCCGTTTTCGTACAAGTGGTTGAGTGTGGAAGTTTCACTCACGCAGCCGAAGTTTTGGATATGACAAAATCCACAGTAAGTCGTAAGTTGGCTGAGTTAGAGCAGCACTTAGGTGTGAGATTGATCACGCGATCTACTCGAAGTTTGGTTTTAACGCCAGAAGGTGAACGTTTCTACGCATCGAGTTTGCAGATGCTTGAAATCATGAATCAAGCAGAACTGGAAGTGACAGCTAATCAAGATTTGATACGGGGACCGCTTCGTGTTGTGTTCCCTGTGGAGTTGGGTCAGCAAGTATTGGCACCCTATATTCATCAATTCCTTCATGAGTATCCAAATGTGACGATGAATTTAGAGTTAACCAACCGTGAAGTCGATATCGTGGGTGAGGGGATCGATGTCTATGCGCAGATTGGCGAGCTTGTCGATTCAAGTTTGGTGTCGCGATACTTAGCAACATCGACGCGAGTCATTGTCGCCAGCCCCAAGTATCTAGATAAATTTGGGGATATTGAATCACATGAAGATCTGGTTCCTCCACACAAGATGGTTCAAGTGTCAAATAAAGCAGCAAGGGTACCAAAGCTGACTATCACTCCTCCCAACGGTGAGCAGGTTCCGATTGAGTTACCATTTCAGCTAAGAGTAAATACCGTGACCGCATGCCTGAGTGCCTGTATTGACGGTTTGGGGATCGCAGTCTTACCAGAGTTCATCTGTCGCGAGCACTTTGAATCAGGGAAATTGGTTCAATTACTTCCTGATTATAAGATGCCGGGAGTCAGTGTCAGCCTAGTTTATGCCGAGAGGCAATTGATGCCCAAGCGAAAGAAAGAGTTCATCGATTACTTATTGAAAGCTCTAGCGCAAAGAGATCAGAGGCAATCTATCTCTTAATAAAGAGCAACTCACAGTAAAGCGCAGCTCTAAAATGGGCAATATTATATTCGCTTGGTCCTTGCTTCTGTGTACGTAGCGAAGGCATTGAGTGCTTGAACGGGGTGATGTACAGAGCATGCCATTAGCGCTTGGTAGACGCGCTGAGGTCTCAATACTGTTTGGTCATTAATTAACAGCGGGCAAGAGACTATTGCATCCAGTATTAAACGATCAGATAGGTAGCCTAGGTGAGTTAACCTTCGGATTGCTTGCTCTTGGATCCCAATATAAGGGTGAGCGAAACAATCGTTCAATCTTTGTTCGTCATGTATAAACGAGACACAAGCTTGTTGCACTGCCAGGCGTTCGTGATTAATCAATGCAGTCCAGTTTCTATCTAACCATTCCTTACCTAACCAGTTTAGTAAAGGGTTGATTCGATGGAATGACTCGTCAGCGAGGCTCGCAGTTATAACGTTTTCCAACTGCGAGTTAGAGACCTCAGATAAAGGAATATTATTATCAACCAATGCCATCACAAGGGCCGATGCTGCCTGCGGCCTCATGGTCGATAGGTACTCTTCAGAACATAGCTGGATTAGGTGATTCGCATTGTTGCAGTTAGCGATAGCGTAGGTTTGATTGTCTACTGCTTCTAGCTTCGCTCTCTTTTTATTTTTTCTCTGCTTGTTCGAATCCGTTGAAGCGATTGATAACGCGGCGAGCGTTGATGTTGGGTTAGACACAGTTTTTGATTGCATTGGCTTGTGCGCGTCGTAAGTAGAAGTATCCGTTGGGGTGTCTAACGTGTAACCTTGTTGAAGCAATAGCTGTTCGAAATAACATTGGTATTGGGCAAGTTCTTGCTGTGATAAGTGCGTAACGAGCGCTTGTCTAACCGCGTTGTCAGTTTGTGTGCTCTCTAGTTGTTGACGAATGAATGCGAGACTTAATGGCTTATCAATAGACGTGAATATTACCTCAAGAGTTTCTATTTGTGACGATAGACCGAGTGAGTTAAACCTTGTATAGACTCTGTCTAATAGCGAATCAACAGGATCATTTAAGCTGACCGACAGTTTGATGATGGACGGCGTCAGACTGATATCGATAACGTCTTGCGACCACTGTTCGATGAACCACATCTTTGCTTCGGGTTTGAGCAGAGTGCTGAGTAAATCAAGCTCTGTGGTTGAAGTTATATGTGTCGTTGAAATATGTTTAAGTTCTATTGAGTATTGCCATTGAGCCAAGGTTTCAATAGAAATTCGACGGATTTGAACATCACTGTTTGAAAGCCCTGAGAGAAACTCTTGGAGATACTCACGTGCATTGGATTGCGACAATCTACGGTAGGCGATTTGGCGGCTTCTCATATCTTGGCTTTTCATTGCCTTATATAGTGCTGCACGATTGTGAGTGCCGTTTAGGTAGTTGCGATATTCCGTAACGGTAAGCTTTTCTGCAATCAACTCCAATTGTGTCGGGTTTCCAATAGATAAAACCGTAAGTAGTGTGCGTTTCAGCTCAGGATCAAGGTCGTCAAACAACACCTCACTGAGTAAGCTGCACTGCTCACGGCTTAGAGCGTGTGCACATTTCACTAATGATTGGGCTGCCTTTAAGCGGATATCGTCACCGTCGTTCCATTCTCCATCCCAGTAGTCCATTTCCTCAATAACAAGCTCACAAAGAAAAGGGATGGCATCACACAGCGCTCTATTGTTGGTAATCGCATCCAATACACTCAACTTAATGTCGATATCGTCTGAATGATGGTAGCTGCCGATCAAAGTGCTCAAGTCTGTGTCTGGGTAATGTTTTAAGCTTTCCAAGCAAGTAAGTGTGAGTTCTAAATTATTTTGCAGAAGTTGGCTGGAAAGCACTTCGATAGTGGATTGAATGATAGAAGAGCGGTTTGTTTCTTGAGAAGTGTAAACGCAGTTGGTACTTGTGATCTCACTTGTATCATCGTCGATAGCGCTACCAACATAAGCCAATGCTCGTGCTGCGGTTAGTTTTTGTTCATCAGTTCCGTGGTCTAGAGCATTTAGAGCGAATTGGATAAATGAGTTCAAGGCCATGGTCTGAGACACCGTTCAATTAACAAGTTTGAATAATAACTTCTATCATTTCCGAATGCATGATCCTAATCATATCTTTAATGTTTCAAGGGTTAATAATAGAAACTAAGTATAGTGGCACATAAAAAGGAGCGTAGATGACTGGTTTACCTCAATCTATTGCAGGACTTAGTCTTCTTTTTTCCATGGGTTTACAAGCAGGATTGCCGCCCATTCAATATGACCAAGCAAAAGCCGAGTTGGGCAAAAGACTGTTCTTCGATACTCGGCTGTCGGGCGACGACTCTATCTCTTGTTCTAGTTGTCATATTCCTGAAAATGGGTTTTCTTACCCAGAGCCACTGAGTCCAGCTTACACCGGCAGCGAAGGGTTTCGTAATAGCCCAACACTCATCAATACTGTGTACAAAACCGTGTGGTTTCACGATGGGCGCATTGGGACGAATTTAAACGACGTAGTTCGTGAGAATATCACTGAAGATTGGTTAATGAATATGGATATGCGCTTGATGCAAGAGCGTTTAAAGCAAGATCCTATCTATGTTGAGATGTTCGAAAAAGCGGGGTTAGGTGAGCCTTCAAATGGGGGGGTACGCAAAGCGATCCCTGAATATCTAAAGAGTTTAACTTCGCAAAATGCGCCTTACGATCTCGACACACTTTCTGAACAGGCGAAATTAGGGAAAGCGCTTTTTGACGGAAAGGCGGGCTGCAATCGTTGCCACACTGGGGAGTTGTTCAGTGATGGCTTGCCGCACAATACTGGTGTACCCGAAAACTTTGATATCTTTTTAGATCCAATGCGTCACCAATCGTTTTTGGCCTTCAATATGTTTATGGGCGTCCAAGATTACTTGACGTTGAAACGTGATGTGGGCGCTCATGTTCAAACCCACAAAGCAGATGGCAGTGATAGGGGAAAATTTATTACGCCAACACTTCGTGAGCTGAATCATACGGCACCTTATATGCACAACGGCATGCTAGCAACATTAGAAGAAGTGATTGATTTCTATGATCAAGGTGGCGGTCAAGATTCAAACAAAGACAAAAAACTTAAACCATTGAATTTAACTGATGCCGACAAAAGCAATTTGCTTGAATTTTTAAAGTCACTATCGGGCGACCCACTCACCGGAGAGAAGTACGAATGGCTTGAGTATGACTTTGGGTATGAATACACAGAGGGGTGGGCTGATGCTAAAAACTAACACTCTGATATACTCAACGATTCTGGCTCTTTTGCCCATTAGTGTCGCGAGCGCAGCCAAATTAGAAGCTTTGGGTGAGGTGCCGATTCCTCCGGATAATAAGCAAACGCCAGAAAAAATCGAACTCGGAAAGATACTCTTCTTTGACGGGCGCCTTAGTGGTGACACAACAAGTCCTTGCTCTGGTTGTCACTTAGAGTCACAAGGCTGGGCATTCCCTGATGACTTATCTATGGGGTATCCGGGCACAGTTCATTGGCGAAACAGTCAAACTATTATCAATGCAGCGTACTACGATAAGTTGTTTTGGGCAGGCAGTGCTATGTCTCTCGAGGCGCAAGCCAAAGATGCAGCAAAAGGTGCGGTGGCAGGGAATGGCGAAGACGACATTATGGAAGCTCGCCTTGCATTGGTGCCTGAATACGTTGAGCGCTTTAAGGAGGTATTTGGCGACGACACCCCCAAAATCAATAACGCCTGGCGTGCGATTGCAGCATTTGAACGCACAATGATCCAGCGTGATACACCGATAGATCGCTATCTGCTTGGCGACAAGAGTGCACTTACCGAATCTCAATTGCGAGGTAAATCACTGTTTGAAGGAAAAGCAGGGTGTATAGCTTGCCATAACGGTCAGTTAGCGGCGGACCAACGGTTCTATAACATAGGTGTTCCACCGAGCCCTTGGTGGGAAGATGATGGGCTAGCACAAATTACTTTCCGTTTTGAGCTCTACTCAAAAGGTGTCACGGAAGAGATGTACCGCCATACCAAAGCAGACCCTGGCGCTTATTTTCGCGCCAAGCGCAAACAGATGTTAGGGAAATTCAGAACACCGAGTTTGCGTTATACCAAATATACAGCCCCTTACATGCACAATGGCACACTACCAACGTTGGAGTCTGTGATTGAATTTTACAATCGCGGGGGTGTCACCGAAGACGGCAGAACCACCTGGTTTCCTGAGACAAAATCTCCGTTAATACGTCCACTCGGTTTAACTGAAGATGAAAAACTTGACCTGCTTCGATTCGTCGAAGCGTTTTCTGGAGAAGAAATAGAGATAGATGAACCCATGATTCCTGAATACCAGCCACTGTTTACTAAAGAACAATTGATGGGGGCGAAGAAATGAGTACCACAAAACGTTCTGCGTCATCGAAAGGGCATAGCCGCTGTATGATGTCCCGCCGCGATTTTCTTTTGTATTCAGGCGCAGCGACTGCCGTCTCTATTATTCCGCTTACTCTGTTTGCAGGCACCAGTTCCGAAATAGAAGTTGATGCCCGAGTTGTCGGTTATCAAAGGAAGAAGATTGCTCAGCTAAGCAATCTTAAGAACCATGAACCTGTCTATTTTCAATATCCAGACGACGGACCTAACTCGGTAGCCATGTTAGTAAAAGCAGATATTGAGTGTGGAGGTGGTATAGGTACGACCAAAGATGTCATTGCATTTTCAATGACTTGTACTCATCAAGGTGGTCCTTTGACCGGCGCTTATAAAGCGCAAGGAGAGCACAGGATTGTTGGGCAGTGCCCATTTCACTTATCAACATTTGATCTGCGCCGACATGGGATAATGGTATCTGGTCAAGCATTTGAGAGCTTACCACAAGTGTTACTTGAGCTAGATGGCGATGATATCTATGCCGTTGGTGTCATGGGACTGATCTTTGGTCGAGTTGAGAACTTAATTGATGTGGAGGTGAGTTAAATGACAGTACAACAGATGAATACTTACCAAAGTCCAACAGAAACCATAATCCCTCCTGTTAGCGCAGAAGTGATTACAACAGCCTGTGACTACTGCATTGTTGCTTGTGGGTACAAGGTATATCGTTGGCCGGTTGACGTTGCTCCCGGCGGTGTTCGTGCAGGTGAGAATGCATTTGGTGTCGATTTCCCTGTGCATGCATTACAGGCTTGGGTGGCTCCACAGCAACACAATATTATTACTCATAAAGGCAAACCTCATCACGTTGTCGTTATCGCTGATAAAGACATGAATGTTGTAAACAAAGGCGGTGACTCTTCGGTAAGAGGGGGCCTGTTGGCTCAAAAACTCTATAACCCTAACACGCCAACCAGAGATCGACTGCAAAAGCCTCTTGTCCGCATAAATGGAACACTACAGCCTGTAGAGTGGGATTTTGCCCTTGATATTGCTGCTCAGGTTGGGCGTCATGTTATTGATACCCATGGATCAAACAGTTATTGCGTAAAAACCTATTCCTATCAATATATTGAAAACACTTATGCCATTACTAAATATGCATTAAGGCATATCAATACGGCTAACTTCTCGTTTCATGATACACCGTCGGATGTGACAGCGACGCCGGGTTTCCGTGATGCTGGTTTCGACAATTTCGCCCCCAGTTATGATGACTGGGGAAGTGCAGATACCTTAATGATCTGTGGTACTGATCCTTACGAAACTAAGACGATCATTTTTACTCAGTTCATTATGCCGGCTGTTCAACGTGGTATGAAAACCGTCATTCTTAACCCAAGAGAAACTGCTGGTATCGCTTGGTTGAAAGCCAATGGTGGGCTTCATTTAGATATCAATCCCGGCTCAGATAACTTGGTGGTAGGCGCTATCGCACGAGTGGTTCTTGAAAATGGTTGGCAAGACGACGAGTGGATAAAACAGTGGGTCAATAACAAATGGGAGTCTAACTCTGGGTTTGGGCAAGGTACACGAAATACGCCGTGGCAATGGCGTACAACTTGGGGCAAGTTTCAAACTGACGGTTTTGATGATTACAAACAGTGGAACCTAGAACAACCCGAATATGCTCCTGAGTATGCAGCAAGGGTTGCTGGAATTGATGTCAAAAAAATACATCAAGCAGCGGAAATGTTAGCCAAACCTGTATCAGGAGAACGTGTTAAAACATCGATAGGGATTGAGAAGGGTTTCTATTGGTCGAACAATACCGGAAATACTAACGCTATCGCGTCGCTCGCTACCATTATTGGTACAGGTGGACGCCAAGGTAGAGTGATTGGTCGTTTTGGTGGTCACCAACGAGGTGGTGTGTCTGGAGGCAAGTTGCCTAGGAATAAGTCTCCGGAAAAAGTCGAGGGGCGTCGTCGTCGCTCTATTGATACGGACCGCTACTTGTATTCAGGACACACTCGAATGGCTCACGTGATTGGTACTACGTGGATACAGTCAATGTGTGGCAGTTATGGGCTGAAAGAAAAATTCACTGAATTGACAGCGCGCAACCCACATCAAGTTACCCAGAGAAATAAACAACATATTATCGAGACGCTCAAGAGGCGTGCTGACTCAGGTGGCATGGTGGTGATCAATCAAGACATCTACCTAAGAGAGCCGATTGGTAAAGACTTTGCTGATATTATTTTTCCTGCAGCAACGTGGGGAGAAGAGGATTTCATGCGTGCGAATGGTGAGCGACGTTTACGTCTTTATCAAAAAATTACTGATGCGCCGGGTGATTCAAAACCCGACTGGTGGATTGTTGGTCAGATGGCATCACGAATGGGTTACGATGGATTCGACTGGCAAACGTCGAATGAAGTTGCTGAAGAGTCGTCTCGATTTAGCCGTGGGAGTCGTAAAGATTTCAATATGATAAAAGTTGCCGCACATGCTGAAGGCAAAACGTTACACCAGAAGTTGGCTGAGTTCGGAACTGAAGGGATCCAAGGTCCGGTCTTTTACAACTATGACACCAAACAGCTTATTGGTACTAAGCGACTGCACGACACCGAGATGAGTTGGTCTGAGTTCGAAAAGAAAGGTTTAAAAGATGGGCCACAAGGCGCCAACTTGATGCGTAAAACACTTACCCGATTCAACACGCAAACGGGGAAGGTGAACCTTCAAAAACACCCTTGGGATCTTTTTAGTGACTTTTATGAATGGATTACGCCAAAGAGTGACGAGTTGTGGTTCTCCAATGGGCGTATCAATGAAATCTGGCAATCAGGTTTTGATGATGTTGAGCGGAGGCCTTATATCTCTATACGTTGGCCAGTAAATTGGATCGAGATTCATCCTAATGATGCACATAAGCGTGGCATCGAAGCCGGTGATGAAGTGTTAGTTTACTCAGAACGTGTAGCGAACTTTAAGGACACTATCTTGAGTGTACAGGAGGGCGACTTTCAGTTTAGTAAGCTGATGGACAAGGGACATATTCAATTGGATTACGCAGAGATCAAAGCGGTGGCGATCGTGACGTCAGCAACTAAAGAAGGGGTCCTATATTGCAATATGTTGGATATGAAGAACCCTGCAAACTCTTTAACGACAAGAGTCGTGGATCAGATAAGTGGTAACTATAACTACAAGATGGGTGTTGCTAAGATTAAAAAAATTGGTGAGTCTCAATACAAACATCAGTTCGAAGGCTTTTCATTTGCCCCACGCAACATAGTGTAAGCTTGGATTACTATGCTAGCGTTATAGCCAATTGAAATATAAAAAAACAGCGCCATTAGGCGCTGTTTTTTTATTGGGCCTTATCAAGCAAGAGCTGCATCTTCTTTTGAGCTCTGCGACTGACGCGTTTCTTCGCGGCCGCTCGAGCTTCTTCTAGATTGACACTTGGATCGCCTACCACGACTAAGGCAACCATCCCGTGACGGTGGTGAACTTTACATTTAATACCGTAGACACCTGGCTTATCGAAAGTAATCTCTTGGGCATCTGAGCCTGAGATCATGACAGGTTTTGCCCCTTTGGGAAGCATGCCTTGGATACTGTGGGCTGTATGGGAACCTACGGTACCTTTGAACAACACTTTGTCACCAGGCTCTATCTCTACGTAGTCGGGAATGAATTGGTACATTTTATCGATGTTCTCTGAGTCCATGTCCATAACCTGTTTGATGATCTTGGTTTCAGCAAAGCTAGGAGCGGCAATTATTGAGAGGATAAGTAGCAGTATTCGCATGAGGAGACCCGACTATTTTATAAACGTTGATTGCATGCTAAAGCATTCAGTTTTTTGTTTAAAGTTATTGAATCGATTAGTTTTGTGAATTTCACGTTCTCTTGAGCTTGGTCAAATGTGTGCATAAATCAGGCTGGTCGATAGCTATCACTAAGATTTAGCCACTTTAAATCCCTACTTTTGAAAATAATATTCGTAATTCTTATGGATATTATTATTGAAAAACAGAGTTATTGTTGGTTTTTAAATCTCATAATTAGTGATGGTTTTGAGTTTATGTATAAAAATTAATTATATTAGTTATCCTTTAATTATTGGTTTGAAATATAATTTTGGGTGATTGTCACATATTGGAATAGGTCAAGCATTACAGATAAATACTCATCAGACGTGTAAAATAAGATGGTTTTTCAGTCTTTCTTTTAAGGTTAAGTTCTTATTTATCAACTATTTGCTTGTTTTTAACCAGTTTTGTAAAATTTACATCAATATGTAAATTTGTGATGTTTATTCATATAGAAATAATTTTCACTGTGATTGATCTCTTGAATGAATAATATTTTATAAGGTTTTCATAGAAAACTAATTGCGTGCTTTAAGTAGTGGTGTTTATTTCGCACGTAAATCTAAAATAATAAATGTAGAGAGTTTAAAAGTGACTGCAAATAAAAATATGTTAAAGCTAGCAGTAAGCATGGCCCTGTTTTCAGGTATGTCTACAACTGCTCACGCGCACGGTTGGTCAGAGTTTCCAAGCGCTCGTCAAAACATCTGTTACGAACAAGGTGGTATCTGGTCAGGTAGCCCACCTAATGCAGCTTGTGCGAACGCTAAAGATATCTCTGGTACTTACCCTTTTGTTCAGCGCAATGAATACGCAAAAAATATCACTGACTTCAACAACATGAATGCTGTTCGTGCTGCCATTCCTGACGGCACATTGTGTTACGCAAATGACCCACAGAAACAAGGTATGGGAGCGCCTCACACTGGTTGGACTCGTACTGAAGTAAATGCTGGCACATTTGAGTTTGTATTTAACGCGACGGCACCACACAACCCATCTTTTTGGGAGTTTTACCTAACTAAGCCTAACGCTGATTTAAGTAAAGCATTAGCTTGGAGTGATTTAGACCTAATTCAAACCGAAGGCAATGTCCCGGTAAATGGCGGCAAGTATCGTATGGATGTCACTATTCCATCTGACCGTTCCGGTGATGCTATTTTATTCGTACGTTGGCAGCGTGATGATGCGGCAGGCGAAGGTTTCTACAACTGTTCGGATATCACGATTGTTAATGGTGAAACGCCTCCGCCAGAGCCGGGTCCACAACCTGATCTCGTTCGCGGTGATCTTTACATTCCAACAGACTTCGCAACACCTGCTATTGGCGATACTGTCCAGTACGACATTATCAATAAAAATGGTGACGTAGCGCGTAGCTTCGATATTAAGATCGATGCATCAAACGTTAATGATTGGGAACGACTACTAGCATCTGAAATTAATGGTTGGCATGAAGAGTTTAAAGATGGTGCAGTCTTCATCGGTGATTGGCATGCGGAAATGGAACACTACATGTATTTCCAAAACGATCCGTCACGAAACTTTTTTAACTCAAGAGATAGCCGCGCTTCAGGTGAACTTACGCTAATTAAAGATGGTGATGGTAACGTTGAGCCATTAGCGGGCGACATCTATGAACTTGTTAAGAGTGATAAAGTGGTTAACGCAGGTGATAAAGTTGTAATTGCAACGGAAGAACCAGCAAACTTTACTCAAACCTCAGGCACATCGGTATCGATTGAGAATAACGGAACGGCTTCTGTGCTGATTGATACTACATCTGTTTCACAAAACGAAACACTGACTTTCTCTGCAAACGCAATTAACAGTGAGCGTGTAGAGACCTTTAGCTTTGAAGTGATTGCTGATGATGAAGTAACACCGCCACCAACGCCGACTCCAGAACCAGATGATGGCGATGCTTGGAGCGCGACCAAAACTTATCTTGGCGGTGAGATTGTGACTTATGCAGACCAAAACTGGAAAGCACAATGGTGGATTCAAGGTGGTGATAACCCGCAAGCGACTTACGCAAAAGATAAATGGGGTGTATGGCGCCCAGCTAACTAATCGCGTTAACTATTAACGAATATTAGCCAATGAACGAAGCAGAGCCACAAATAGTGGCTCTGCTTTTTTGATCTAACCAGTAGCTTTGTGTAGCACGCCTTGTTCACCACATTTCTTTTGCATATCATCAACTTCCAGATAAAAGCAAAAATAAAGGTGGATGTAGGTATGAAGTTTCTTTGGTTAAAAATCTTGATTACTGTTTTAGTGTTCGCGGGTTTGTTTGGCCTAGTGTATTACAAAGTAATGAGTGGAATCTCATAGAATCCAATAAGCATTGGACTCACGTCCTCAATGCAATGTGCTGTCACTATTGGGATATAAAGATAAGGAAAAACGATGCAGAAAGTAGTAATTGTCACTGGTGGTGGGCGTGGTATTGGCGCAGCAACAGCCCTTTTGCTAGCAAGTAGAGGCTACCGTGTTTGTGTTAACTATCGTAAAGACCACAGTGCGGCAAATTCGGTGGTTGCAGACATTGCCGCGAAAGGTGGCAGTGCGATGGCTTTTCAAGCGGATGCCTCTATCGAATCCGAAGTGGAAGCGATGTTTTCTGCAGTAAACCAAGAGTTAGGGCAGGTAACGCATTTGGTGAACAATGCAGGTGTTCTTTTCACTCAATCTCGCTTAGCGGACATTGATTATGAGCGTTTTAACAAAGTCATGGCTGCGAATATTGGAAGCTGTTTTCTGTGTTGTAAGGCATTCATCAATCAAATTGATGGTCCGGGAGCAATCGTCAATGTCTCATCTGCTGCCTCTCGAATTGGGGCACCTTTTGAGTATATAGATTATGCCGCTTCCAAAGGTGCAATGGACTCGTTAACTAAAGGTCTATCGTTGGAGTTAGCTGAGCAAGGTATTCGAGTTAATGGAGTTAGACCAGGTTTCATTCACACAGAAATGCACGCTGATGGTGGAGAGCCTAACCGTGTTGAGCGCTTAGCGCCTAACATCCCACTAAAGCGAGGTGGAACACCGTTAGAGGTTGCGGAATCTATAGCATGGTTGCTATCTGACGAAGCCTCATATGTTACGGGTACTTTTATTGATATTGCTGGTGGACGTTAATGACTGTGCTAAGTTGGAAATGATGAGTCGCAGTTGAAAGGCTCATCTAACATCTAGACTGAAATCTCGGTGCGTTTAGCTCTAAAAAACAGTGACCGTTATAGCGAGCCTCTAAGAACGGCTTGGAGTATGTGATTACCCAAGCCTTGAAGTTTAGAGTTAGCGTTTCTCTAACACTAGTGAAAAATTCACAGGTACGCTGGGTGACAGTGCGATGTCACCCACGGTATTTGACACACTGCTCAAGCTTTCTTCAGGTATACCGAAATCGAAGCCTGAAATAACGGTTGGCTTGGCGGTAGACACCATTAAATGGCTTCCCGATTTGACGATGTTTACAGTAAAAATGAGCTCTTTTGACTGGCCGTAGAGTTCAACTGTCGCTGGAAGCATCTTCTGCATCGCGAGGTCTTCATTACCCATCAGTTGTTCAGGCACCGATGCCGTCACCTTGACCGATGGGAACTTCTCTTCATCAAAGAACATCGCTCTTAATCTTTCGTTTCGTATAGATACGCCAGTATCTAGCATGTTAAGTGGGATTGTGAGCTCCAAGACTCCTTTATCGTCGATTTTACCTCTTATGCCTGATATGACAGCGGGTTCAACGACATACTGCTTCTTTATCGAAGCAAAGTTAACTGTAGAGAGCTGTTCGTTTACCTGGAAATGTCCTGATGCCAGTAACGGAAAACTGATGGTCATTAATCCTAGCGAGAGCAAGGTGATCATTTTATTCATGTTTGCTTCCTATTAATGAGATTATGCATGTACATAAATAGTATTGTTCAAAAAACAATCTTTGCATTTGATAGGGAAATTAAAATGGTGTGATTGATTTGTTGTCGATATGGTTATTCGGTTGTTAATGCTTGAAATTTACTCAATAATAGTAATTATTTTTTATTTATGATCAAAATATAGATTATTAATTCACTAAATATGAAAATTTAGGTTGAAGTAACTTATGCTTTTATTGATAATTCATGCATCTTTTTTGAATAATAATTTTTTATGTCTCAAGCATCTTCTATCTCTTCTCTAGAGAAAACTAAATCATGGCAACTGCCAGATACACTGATCCTGATTTTCCTGATCGGTATTTTTGCCGCAGCAGCGACTTATTTCATTCCTGCTGGTACTTTTGAAAGCCAAGACGTCTCTTTCATTGTTGATGGTGCAGAAAAAACGCGCACCGTTATCGACCCTGCTTCTTTTAGCTACGCAACAGATGAAAACGGTGAGCTTATCTACAACACGGTTGGCTTCTTCGCGTCTGGTGGTGGTATTGGTCTAATGAACTTCCCATTTGAAGGTCTGGTATCAGGCTCGAAGTGGGGTAGCGCAATTGGCGTAATCATGTTCATGTTGATCATTGGTGGCTCGTTTGGCGTTGTTATTCGCACAGGCACCATTGATAACGGTATTCTTCACCTTATCAATAGAACTAAAGGCAGCGAAGCACTGTTTATCCCAGTGCTGTTTCTACTGTTTTCTTTAGGTGGTGCAGTCTTCGGTATGGGTGAAGAAGCGGTAGCATTTGCGATTATCATTGCCCCGCTAATGGTACGACTTGGTTACGACAGTATTACTACCGTGATGGTAACTTACGTTGCGACTCAAATCGGATTTGCAACGTCTTGGATGAATCCATTCTCAGTAGCTATCGCGCAAGGTATCGCTGGCATTCCTGTACTATCTGGCATGACCTTCCGTATGGTGATGTGGGCGTGCTTTACGGTTGTCGGTATTGGTTTCACCATGTTGTATGCATCACGAATTAAAGCGAACCCAGAATCATCATTTACCTTTGCAACTGACAAGCATTTCCGCAAGCAAGAGCAAGATGATCAACCTGTTGCGAAATGGTCTTTTGCTGATACGCTGGTCATGCTGACTGTTGCGGGCACTACTGGTTGGGTTATTTACGGTGTAGTAGTTCATGCTTGGTACATCCCCGAGATTGCTTCTCAGTTCTTCACTATGGGCTTTATCGTGGCAATCATCGGTGCTATTTTCCGTTTGAACGGCATGTCTCTTAATGACGCAGCAGATGCGTTTAAAGAGGGGGCAGGAATGATGCTAGCGCCTGCGCTACTGGTAGGTTGTGCGAAAGGTGTTCTTCTAATTTTAGGCGGTGGTTCTGGTAGCGAAGCGAGCGTACTAAACTCGATTCTAAATAGCGCAGGTTCTTTTATTAGTGGTCTTCCAGACGTGATGGCAGCTTGGCTGATGTTTGTCTTCCAATCTGGATTTAACTTCTTCGTGACGTCAGGTTCTGGTCAAGCAGCACTAACCATGCCTCTGCTTTCTCCGTTGGCGGATATCGCAGGTGTAACTCGTCAAGTTGCAGTTCTGGCGTTCCAACTGGGTGATGGCTTTACTAACATCATCGTACCGACGTCTGCCTCTCTAATGGCAACTCTGGGTGTATGTCGCATCGATTGGGGGGTATGGGTTAAGTTCTGTGGTCGCTTTATTGGTCTGCTGTTCGTACTAGCAAGCGTAGTCGTTATTGCAGCACACCTGATGGGCTTTGCTTAATCTCTAAAAAGTAATTCACGATCCCGAATTAATTGACCGACTTATATTACACTACGACCAAAGGCGAGCTGAGACTCGCCTTTGTTGTTTATTAAATCTATTGGAAATTGATATGTCAGAAATGGCGACACATAATCAAACGCAAGTTTTTGAATACCTTCACTCACTGAATGTGGATGATCTCCCGTCGGGTGATCATATGTTAAGCTTTGCTGTAGCGACCAATGCTATCGGGCAATGGCAACAGTTGCCTGTTCGAGTTTTTAAGGGCCGCAGCGAGGGCAAAAAAGTCGTGATTACTGCTGGTGTTCATGGTGATGAGCAGAACGGCATCATGACAGCAATGAAAGTTGCACAAAGACTCGTTGAGCAGGATATCGCGGGTTGCGTCACTATTGTTCCAACGATTAACGTGAGCGGTATTTTAAATCACAGTCGCAATTTCTTCCCTGTTGATCCTGATGCATCGCCGTCAAACCTCAATCGTTTCTTCCCTGGTAATGTTGAAGGGAATGAAGTTGAACGCTATCTAGGAACGTTATGGAACAACCTATTATTGCCAAACGCTGATATTGCGATCGACCTGCACACACAAACCTCAGGGACGTGCTATCCACTCTATATTTTCGCAGATTACAGAATTGAAAAAGCAAAACATATGGCGGCTCTTATGAACGCTGATGTGGTCTTGAACGATCCGGGTGAGAAAGGGGTGTTGGAAACGGCTTGGAACACACACGGTGTGCCTAGTATTACGGTGGAAGTAGGCTCTGGTCGTTATTTTGAACGTGAACTGGTGGAACGTGCAACTCAAGGGGTTATGAACATCCTAACAGCGGAAGGCGTCATTGAAGGTGAAGTTTCTAAACTGAACAACCCACTAGAAGGCGATAAGATCATAAGTATTAAAGCAAAGCAGGGCGGTTTTGTAGAGCCACAGGTTTCGTTGATGCAGAAAGTGGAAAAGGACGACTTGCTTGCAATCCAATACGATTCTCTTGGCAAGGAGCTACTGAGATACACAGCGCCTGAATCTGGCACTGTCATTAGCCACAACCTTGAAACCCTTCGTGCTCCAGGTTCTTTGATTGTACGTTTAATCAAATAACTCAAAATGAATTAACTGGGCAAAGAACCTCTTTGCCCACTCTCGCTTCTATGCCTCTCACCGGTTAGAAACTGCATATATCTAATCTTCCTTAGTGATTGACTTATACATTTCCCAGATCTCCAGATTATATATAATCTTTGAAATAACGATCTAATATTCAATGGTTTAGTGTGTATTTTTTATTAATGAAGTAACGCTATTTTTTTAGATTTGTATAAGTAGTGAGCGCAAGAGTTCCTTAAAATAGTGATATCCATGAGTTGGCTAGCAAAACGTATCACTGCTTAGTCAATAGAATTCTAAGATGTTGAGGAGCCCCATGAAGATCATCAAGCCACTATTCGCCATCTCTCTAGCCGCGTTAGTTTTAATGGGGTGCTCCAGCGTCAATGAAACCCATCAGCCTCTTCATACATCTAGCGAGTATTACGATTATATTCAGCCCTCGTTTGAACAATATGTGGATACGACGAGCGAGTGGTTGTCAGAAAATCGCGCTTTCATTGCTGAAGACCATAGCAAAGAGCTGTCAATGAATGTCCCATACAGCAAAGGTGACCCGACTTCCGAAAAGGCGATTCTTTTGGTTCACGGCCTTGGCGATTCACCATTCAGTTTTAGTGATATATCGACATCTTTGGTAGAACAGGGCTTTTATGTACAAGTTGTATTATTACCGGGTCACGGAAGCAACCCTGAGCACATGAAGTTGGTTCATTACCAAGACTGGCAAACTCTAGTTGACCATTATGCGAACCTGCTTAAACAAGAACATGATCAGGTTTGGCTTGGCGGCTTCTCGACAGGAGGAAACCTTGTCTCTATTCATGCGCTGGATAATGACGGAGTAGATGGGCTGATGCTGTTCTCTCCTGGGTTCCAAACGGTCACGCCATTTCTAGAAAAATTAACTCCCTTTGTCGCTCTGTTTACTGATGGCTGGAACGCAGTGGAGAATAATTTTGCGAGATACAGCTCTGCGCCGATTAATAGTGCTTTAGCTTATTCTGAGAGTGCACAAGTGTTCCGTGACAAAATTGAAGGCAGAGAGTTAGATATCCCAACTTTGTTAGTAACTGCAGAAGCGGATAGTGTGATTGATTCGCAAGCACTGTACGATTACTTCGAGAACCACTTTACCCATCCCAATAGCAAGTTGGTGTGGTATGGGGAACAAAAGCAATCTGACGAGTTAGGTAAGACTCAAGTCTACTCAATGCATCGTGATGATCTTAGAATCAGCACAGCATCGCACATGAGCCCACTGTTCGCCCCAGAAAACAGTTACTACGGTGAGAAGGGCGAAAAGATTATTTGTGAGAATAGTTTTAGCAAATCAGATACCGAAGCATGTGAGAATGGTGAGCCGACATGGTTCTCTGCTTGGGGTTATACTGAAAAAGGGCGCATCCATGCTCGCTTAACATGGAACCCATATTACGCAGAATTAGAGTCTACAATGAGAGCCGTTGTTCAGTAACGCTTGCAACGATTAAGTAAAGCGGCTGGAGAGTGATTATGACCAAGAAAGTACAGATAAATACCATCTCTGAGTTACACCAGTTTTTAGGACTACCGAAACCGACACACCCTTTGGTGACATTGATTGATCAATCTAAGATCACGCGAGAGTTCAACGAACATCTGACTCTGGGGTTCGGTCTGTACTTTATTTCACTCAAGGATGGCGCCAACTGCAGCATTGGTTACGGGCAGACAACCTACGATTTTGATACTGGCACTATGACATTCTTCGCTCCTGAACAAGAAGTGAGTATTGCTCCTAGCGAACATGTTGAGGACTCAATCGGTTGGACGTTGGCTTTTCACCCACAGTTGATTGCTAAGTCGGATCTTTATGGAAAAATGCTCGACTACACCTTCTTTGAGTACGAGAGTAACGAAGCGCTGCACTTGTCAGAGCGCGAAAGAACCATGGTGACAGATATCGCGCTCAATATTGGCAACGAAACAGAAGCTAATATCGACAAGCATACTCAGTCATTAATTTGCTCCAACATCGAGCTACTTCTTAAATACTGTAACCGTTTTTATGATCGCCAGTTTATTGTGCGTGCAGACTTGAACCATGACCATATTCACCGTTTGAGCAAATTACTCGCCGATTACTATCAAGGCGACAGACCTTTCGAGCTTGGTATTCCTACGGTTCAATATTGTGGTAAAGAACTTGGGCTTTCTCCGTATTATTTAAGCGATCTGTTAAAGAAAGAGACCGGAAAAAACGCGCTAGAGCATATCCATTTGTTTGTCATTGAGCGTGCTAAGACACTGATGGCTGAGACAGAGCACAGTATCACTCAAATCGGCTATGAGTTGGGTTTTGAGTATCCTCAACATTTCTCCAAGCTTTTTAAAGCAAAAACCGGTGTAAGCCCTCGAGAATTTCGCAGCTCTATTTAATTAAAACTCGACAAAACTCAGCGAGGTTACGTAATACGCGACAGCTTCCTAGGTTTCTTCATTTCAAGACTGCGGTCAAATTGCGATTGACGACTTATGTCTTCCTCAGCAATGACAGTGTATAGTTTTAGAATATTCATTCAGGTTTTTTATTGAATTTGCTGTTATTGGTAAGTGTGTTATGAAGAAAAATGGATTTACTCTCATAGAGTTGATTGTCGTTGTGATTATACTCGGCATCCTCGCTGTGACAGCTGCACCAAGGTTTTTGGGAATCCAAGAATCAGCGCGAGAAGCAGTTTTAGAAGGCGTTGCAAGTGCAATGGACAGTGTGAACGCTCAAGTTGTATCGAAAGCCATTATTCAAGGGCTTGATCCCAGCGCAGAGAATCCAAGTGATCAAAGCAACTACGTGATTGATTTTGGCATCGGTAGTGTTGAAGTCGATTGGGGCACCTTATGTCCAGAAAGCCGAGGCGAGTCGGGCGATAAGCTTAACATGCTCGATTTCCTAACATTATCTGACGATGAAAGTTTGACGTCGGAATTTGGTAACCGGCACACAGTGATTGGTTACACCCATTCATTCACGCAAGCACAGCTTGATAGTACCAATATTCCTGATGCAGACCTCCCTTCAGGTTGCTATGTTATTTACGACTCTTTTGGACGTTCGGATGGTAGCAAATGCCCGGTAGGTGGTTGTGAGTGTACAGTTCGTGTTGTTAATGACGAATGCTAAATAGAACTTCTTTTTAAATGACGTCGCGCGTTACTGCCTTTGGTTGTAACGCGTTTTTTGTTTTCATGGGGTTGATCTTCCAACTAGCTAACTTTAAACCTCAATCCGTACAGTAACTTGGTCAAGTTTTCCCGTACAAATGGTTATCCTATACACAGAATTTATAAATTAGACTTATTCCATCGTTTGATTTTCGTTAGGTTGATGTGACTCAACAAGCGAGAAAAGAATTATGGATAGACCAACATTATTACTAGAGCGCCTAAACCAGATAGGTGCATCGTTAGAAAGGACAGGTAAAGCACACGCTCTGCTTGGGCTCGGCTCCGTAGGCTTAGAGCTAGAGCGATTAGATGAGTATTCTGACATTGACTTCTTTGCGATTGTCCAAAAAGGCCATAAACGAGAATTTCTAGACAGCCTTGCGTGGTTATCCGATATAAAGCCGATTGATTACGCGGTAAGAAATACAGTCGATGGCTACAAAGTGTTGTACAGCGATGGTGTTTTCTGTGAGTTCGCTGTGTTTGAGCCGGAAGAGTTAGCGGGTATTCCTTTTTCAGAAGGTCGTATCGTTTGGCAACAAGCTGATTTTAATACTGATTGCTGTGTGCCACCAAAGCAAGAGCAGAATCAAGATAACGACTTAGAGTGGATCATTGGAGAGGCGATGACAAACCTTTATGTTGGAATGTGTCGTTATAATCGAGGTGAGAAGCTATCTGGCATGCGTTTTGTCCAGTCTTTTGCTCTTGATCGTCTAATAGAGTTGGCAGAGCGAATCGAACAACCTAATCCAGCGCTAGTAGATGTGTTTATGGCGGATAGAAGATTAGAAGCTCGTTATCCAGAGTTTTCCAAGATGCTCCCATCATTTACTCAAGGCTATGAGTTTACGCCGGAGTCTGCAGTCGCACAGTTGGAGTTCTTGAATACGTACTTTAGTGTTAATCAAGCGATGCGAACTAGAATCCTTGAGCTGTGTAATCAATGATTAATTACCTGTGTCAATGAGTGGTTAGATGTTTAATCTTTACTCAATAGTAAACTCCGTGTTAGCTTCAAAGTTCTTCTAGCACATGTATAAAAGGAGGAGCGGAAGATGTCATTTGAAAGTGCAGTTACATTTTTTATAGCCATGTTTGTATTCGGCATTACACCAGGACCGGGCGTGTTTGCCATATTGGCGCGCGGTATGGTTCACGGTTGGAAAAAGTGCATCACTCTTTCGTTAGGAATGACATGCAGTGACATGATTTATCTCGTGCTTGCCTGTTTTGGTTTAGCAACGGTTGCAGAAAATTGGTCATTCGCCTTCGAAGTGATTCGTTACGTTGGTGCTGCTTACTTGATTTACCTTGGGTACAAGATGTTCAGAAGCCTGCCTGAAGTGCAGGGATCGGCAGAGCAAGCTGCTAAGCAAAGCCAAAAGTCAGCACTGGCAAGTTTTGCGCAAGGCTTTTTAATTTCTGCGTCAAACCCGAAAGTGATTCTTTTTTACATTTCGTTCTTGCCAACGTTCATCGATCTTACTGTACTACGTTCACAAGATATCGTACTAGTTGCTATGTTAGCGTTTGTCGCTCTAATGACGGGCTTGTTGCTGATTGCGATGGGGGCGGGTCGAATGGTGACATTGTTGAAAACGCCTCGTGCTCACAAAAGGTTAAACCAGAGCGCTGGTGGTATCATGATTGCCGCAGGTTCCTATTTAGCAATTAACCGATAGTTATCATTAAAACTCATTAAAAAAGGCGATCCAATGGATCGCCTTTTTTCTAATCTTTTTGTGACCTATGCGGCGCTTAATGTTTCCATATCACGGTTTTTAATTACGTAACGCAATCTAAACAGCATCAAGCCTGCAGCGACGGTTAACCCTGTTAAGATGCCTACCCAAAAACCTGTCTCGCCCATAGCCGGAACTACATAGTCGGTGAGTCCGAGTACCATACCCATCGGCAATGCCAAGCCCCAGTAAGATGCAATCGCTAGAAACATTGGGATTTTAGTGTCTTTGTATCCACGTAGAGCACCATTCGCCGATGTTTGCAGCGCGTCACTAAATTGGTACATGGCGGTAAAAACAAGCAGTGTGGCTGCTGTAGCACTTATGGTTGGATCCGTCGTGTACAGTCGAATGATCCAATCAGGAAACAGTAAGAAAGTCGCAACTGATAGGAGTGAAATCATTGCCGCTACTAAAATGCCGATTTTACTGCGCTCAATCGCACTGAGTTCGTTCTTCTCACCTAGGGCATGACCAACGCGAATGGTAATGCCAAATGAGATGCTCATTGGAATTACGTAGGTCATGCTCGAAATATTCAGTGCAATTTGTGCAGCAGCAACGTTTTCGGCACCAATACGACCAATCATAAGCGCAATAACCGCAAAAATACTGCCACACACCGCAATGTTCATTCCGATAGGTAAGCCAAGCTTTAGCAAGTGAAACATCTCTTTAGCTTTAGGTGCTGCGTCAGAGAAGTTGATAATCGTCTTGTAATGATGATGTGCGCGGATGTATGAATAGAGCATGCCCGACATCATCCAGTACACCAAACTTGTCGCCCAACCACAGCCAACAGCGCCCATTTCTGGGAAACCAAACTTACCGTAAATCAGAACGTAGTTAACCGGTATATTCACCAATAAGCCAATGACGGAGATGATCATCGGTACCTTAGTGTTGTTCATGCCTTCACAGAAGCCATTCAAGGTGTAGAACAGAGCAATGCCCGGTACACCAAAGGCCAGTGCGAATGCATAGTCACTACCAATTGGTATGATCTCTGAAGCAACACCAATCCACTCCAAAATAGGTTTGGCGCTAACAAGGTAAGCAATCAGTATGACGCTAGCGATCAGCGCTAGCCAAACCATCTGGAAGAACCCGACAGAGACACTTCGAAAGTCTCTTGCGCCTCTGTGGTACGCCACTACCGGTGTTAACGCCATGATAATACCGCGTAATAATAGCAGTACAGGGATCCAAAGGCTGGTTCCTAAGGCAATGGCAGCAAGATCTGCAGGACTCACCTGGCCAGCCATGGTGGTATCCACAAAGCCCATCGCTTGTGTTGCAATTTGAGTCAGAATGATTGGAATCGAAAGCTGCATAAGAGCACCCGATTCGCGAGTAAAAGGACGTAGTTTGTTCAACATGAGTGTAAGAAACACCAATATAAATGCACCAATGATGGCAGGATGGCGAATGTGCATTTTAGGGTGTGCCCGTTAGGCGGCGTCAATATAAACACCTTACCGTACACGGTCAAGTGTTGGGTTTATGGTCGCTTGTTCAAGCGATAAATAAAAGTTTGAAGAGCCTCGAAATGCGCGTTGGTTTAGTCTGATAATCTCCTTGATTTGACTGAGGGACAGCACTAATGATTGAGCGGGAAAAGCTTGCAAGAGCTGACACTTACTTACGTTCTGTCGGGTTGTCATGTAACACAGACAAAACAATTTTATACCGATTTTTAAGAAGTAGAGGCGTCGCGTTGAAGCCCGTTTATTGGGAATCTTTTCACAAAAACGTGGTATTGAAATTCACTGAATTCTTCATTGTGTATCTTGCTATTACCTATCTCTTTAGTTTGGCTCAGGATGAGGCGAGATTTATTGATACTTTCTTTAGTGCCGTTTTCGTCAGTTCAGTATTCTCCTTTGTTTTAAGTCTCTATTATCATTTTCAATCTAGAAGAAATGGCCTGAAAGATTGGAGCAATATATAGAAACGGCAAGGGTTGATTTTTGTAAGCTAGGAGAGATTCTTATGAGCGACCAATATGATTCAGAAACATCTAAACATTATGCTGCGTATCGTCCACCGATACATGGAAAAATATTGGAACACGCTTTAAGAGAAACAAGCCAAACAACATTTAATCTAGGCTTGGATATAGGGTGTGGTACTGGGGTCTCAACAGAAGTACTACGTCAGCATTGTGCAAACGTGGTTGGTATCGATCCGAGTATTGATATGCTCACAAAAGCGCAGCGTCAAACAGGTGTAAGTTTTGCCCAAGGAAAAGGGGAGTGCATTCCGCTTGGCGCAAAATCTGTGGACATCGTAACTTTCGCAGGTTCACTCTCTTATGCAAACAAAAGCTTAGTAGTGTCTGAATTACTTCGTGTTTGTCGCCCTAACGCGTTTATTGTTGCTTACGATTTCAAAGTGATGTTATCTGAATTTTTGGACCGCTTAGGTGCACAACTTCCACCATCTTCTTCTCAATACAATCATGCTGAAAACTTTACGGGTTTTAATGACCTTTATGAGCTCAAAGTTTATGACGGCGATATCACGATAGAAATGAGTGCCAAGCAGCTTTCTCATGTGTTGTTCTCCTCTACCAAATATTACAAGGTTCTTGTTGAACGCTTCGGTGCTGACGATACTTTTACGAAAGTCGTTGAAGCGCTAGGAGAGGATGAAACTCATCACGTCAAAGTAGAGACTTACTATTCAACCTATCAAGTGAAAGCGTGACTATAAGATCAGCAGTATGGATTGGATGGAATTTGAATCTAGGTTTGGTTCTTCTGCTGTTGAGATAGAAAGGTTGAATCTTGAACTACCCGTTAGTCCAATGTTTAAATCAACCTCAACTTTACGCCATTACATAGAAAACTCTTTTAACTAACCACCCGCAGTAAGCTCTGCTGAAGAACCTTTCATATTGGCAAACACTTTGTCACGTAACTCGATAAATTTTAAAACAATATGTCATCATTTAGCACCTAAATGAAAATGATTGTCATTTAATTTCTTTTTGAGTTACTCTATGTGAAATTTTACTACAGAGTAATATGCTTTAAGTTGAGCATTGAAATGGCATTTAACCATAGATAAAGTCAGGTTATACGTTTGCTCTGGTCTATTTTTAATCGGTTATACCTCTTTTGTTCTACCCCTTTCGGGTAGTTCATTTTCGTAATTGATTTACATCATATTTTCATTTTCTTTCATAATTCATTATTCGCTCAGTTAAGAAAATTATAACCTTTCAGGAATTCTTATGAGCAAGATGAAGCTAGTCGTAATCGGTAACGGGATGGTAGGCCATCGCTATATCGAAGATTTAGTCGAGAAGACAGACGTAGCCAACATGGACATTACGGTGTTCTGTGAAGAGCCACGTGTTGCGTATGACCGCGTACACCTTTCTTCTTACTTTTCACACCACACAGCAGACGAACTTTCTTTAGTTAAAGAGGGCTTCTACGAGAAACATGGTATCAACATGTTGATCGGCGAACGCGCTATCACAGTAAACCGTGAAAAGAAGATTGTTTACTCGAGCTCTGGTCGTGAAATTCAATACGACAAGCTAATCATGGCGACGGGTTCTTTCCCATTCGTTCCACCTATTAAAGGCCGCGAGAGCAAAGACTGCTTTGTGTACCGTACTATCGAAGATCTTAAAGCGATCGAAGCGTGTGCGAAGAAGAGCAAAGTCGGTGTTGTAATCGGTGGTGGTCTTCTAGGCCTTGAAGCAGCTGGTGCTCTAAAAGCACTGGGTGTAGAGACTCATGTGGTTGAGTTTGCTCCTAAGCTAATGGCTGAGCAACTGGACCAAGCGGGTGGTAACCAACTTCGTCAAAAAATCGAAAGCATGGGTGTGAAAGTCCACACTAGCAAAAACACGCTTGAAATTGCTCCTGAAGGTAAAGAAGCACGTAACGTTATGCGTTTTGCAGACGGTACAGAGCTAGAAACTGACTTTATCGTATTCTCTGCGGGTATTCGCCCTCAAGATAAACTTGCTCGCGACATGAAGCTAGACGTTGCTCCACGCGGCGGTATCGCTATCAACGATTTCTGTCAGACTTCTGATGACAGCATCTACGCTATCGGTGAATGTGCGTCTTGGAACGAAACTTTCTACGGTCTAGTTGCGCCAGGTTACAAGATGGCGACGGTAGCGGTTGACCATATCGTTGGTAACGATAGCAAGTTTGAAGGTGCTGACATGTCTGCGAAGCTTAAGCTTCTGGGCGTGAAAGTAGGTTCAATTGGTGATGCTAACGGCCGTACTCCTGGTTGTAAGAGCTACGTTTACCAAAACGAAGAGCAAGAAGTTTACAAACGTCTAATCGTTTCTGAAGACAACAAGAAACTGCTTGGTGCAGTAATGGTTGGTGATACGTCTGATTACGGCGATCTTCTACAGCTTATGCTGAACGAAATCGACCTACCAGAGCACCCAGATGCACTAATCCTACCTGCTCACGCTGGTGCAGAGAAGCCAACACTAGGCGCTGACGCACTACCTGAATCTGCAGTTATCTGTTCTTGTTTTGATGTTACAAAAGGCAAGATTGCAGAAGCGGTTGCTCAAGGTCACCATACTATCGGTGACATCAAAGCAGTAACGGGTGCTGGTACTGGTTGTGGTGGTTGTATCCCTCTAGTGACTTCAGTTCTAAATGCTGAGCTTGAAAAAGCAGGTGTTGAAGTGAAAGACGACGTATGTGAGCACTTTGCTTACTCTCGTCAGGAGCTATTCCACCTAGTACGCATCGGTGAAATCAAGTCGTTTGAAGAGCTACTTGAGAAGCACGGTACGGGTTACGGTTGTGAAGTATGTAAGCCACTTGCTGGTTCTATCCTTGCCTCAAACTGGGGTGACCACATCCTTAAGCCGTCTCTAGTTAAGCTGCACGATACCAACGATAACTTCCTAGGTAACATCCAAAAAGATGGTACTTATTCTGTTATCCCACGTATGGCAGGTGGTGAGGTGACGCCAGCAGCTCTAGCAGCATTGGCTAACGTTGCAGCAGAATACAACCTATACACGAAAGTGACAGGTGCTCAACGTATTGGTCTATTCGGCGCTCAGAAAGATGATCTTCCAACAATCTGGAAGAAACTAATCGAAGCGGGTTACGAGACTGGTCAAGCTTACGGTAAGTCACTGCGTATGGCTAAGACATGTGTCGGCTCTACTTGGTGTCGTTACGGTGTTCAAGATTCTGTTGGTCTTGGTGTAATGATTGAGAACCGTTACAAAGGCATCCGTACTCCTCATAAGATGAAGTTCGGTGTATCTGGCTGTACTCGTGAGTGTGCAGAAGCGCAAGGTAAAGACCTTGGTATTATCGCGACAGATGCTGGTTGGAACATGTACGTATGTGGTAACGGTGGTATGAAACCTCGTCACGCAACACTACTAGCAGGCGACCTAGACCAAGAGACACTAATCAAGTACATCGACCGTTTCATGATGTTCTACATTCGTACTGCTGCACCACTACAACGTACTTCAGTATGGTTTGAGAACCTAGAAGGTGGCATCGACTACCTACGTGAAGTCATCATGGAAGACAAACTAGGCATCAATGATCAACTAGAAGCTGATATTGCTGGCCTAATTGAAAACTTCAGCTGTGAATGGACTGACACTATCAACGACGAAACACAATTGAAGCGTTTCTCTCACTTCATCAACTCTGATGAGCGTGATGACAACGTAATGTTCGTAACTGATGGTCGTGAGCAACACCGTCCAGCGACATTTACTGAAAAACACCCAGAAGCGAAGGGCGACATCCTTCACGTAGCGGCAGAGTAATAGGGGAACGACATCATGGCATTTACAAAAGTTTGTAAAATCGAAGACATCATCCCAGGTACTGGTGTTGTGGCACTGCTAAACGGCGAGCAAGTAGCAATCTTCCGCCCACGTGCAACAGAAGAAGTGTTCGCAATCAACAACATGGACCCATTCTTCCAGTCAAACGTGCTTTCTCGCGGCCTTATCGTAGAGCACAAAGACGAGCTATGGGTTGCAAGTCCGCTGAAGAAGCAGCGCTTCAATCTAGCGACTGGCCTATGCATGGAAGATGAGCGTATGAGCGTGAAATCTTACAAAGCACGTGTTGTTAAAGGTGCAGTAGAAGTCGCGGCGTAATCGCTAAGATTTGATAGTTCAAGGGCTCTAGCGAGTAATGATTGTCATGACGACAACTAGAGCCTTTTCCTATCCAATTTTAACTTTTATTTTTAACTTTTAGTAAGGGCAATTTATGTCTGCTTTAAAACCTGTAGAATTCGTACAAACCATGATCGATGTTGGTGAAGCGAAAACAAAAACAAGTACTCGTGATCTTATTCTACGAGGCACGATGGCTGGTGTGATCCTTTCACTTGCTGTTGTAGTCGCGATTACGACTATCGTACAAACAGGTATCGGTATCGTAGGTGCCCTAGTGTTCCCAGTGGGCTTTGTGATTCTAAGTATCATGGGCTACGACTTGGTAACGGGTGTATTCGGTCTAGCGCCACTGGCTAAGTTCGATAATCGTCCAGGTATCACTTGGGGTAAAATCTTCCGTTGTTGGGGTCTTGTTGGTCTAGGTAACCTGCTTGGTTCTCTACTTGTAGCATTCTTGGTTGGCGTTTCTCTAACAGGTAACTTCTCTCTAGATCCAAACGCAGTAGCTCAAAAGTTCATTGCGGTTTCAACTGCACGTAGCCTAGGTTTTGAAAACATGGGTATGGACGGATGGATTACGTGTTTCGTACGCGGTATCTTCTGTAACCTAATGGTTTGTCTAGGTGTAATTGGTAACATGACTGCGCGTTCTATGCCTGGCAAAGTTGCGATGATGTGGTTCCCAATCTTCATCTTCTTCGCACTAGTGTTTGAGCACACAGTGGTAAACATGTTCCTATTCCCACTAGGTATGATTCTAGGTGCTGACTTCGGTATTGCGACTTGGTTGAACTTCAACCTTATCCCAACAATCCTAGGTAACATCGTTGGTGGTCTAGTGATGACTTGTATCCCACTTTACCTAACTCACGCTAAAACAGCGCCAGCGATTAAATAATCCTGACCTGAGTGATTAAGCGAATGAATTAACGGAAAGGCCCTACAGTATACTGTGGGGCCTTTTTAGCTTCTTTACCTCGTTTATCTTCTTAATCTCGTTTGCCTTCTCTAGCATCGTTACCTTCTTTGGTTGTGAACATCAATATTCACTATGCTTTAAAGAGTACGACAGCCAGTGATAAAAAATTGCAACGAGAATAACCAAAAACGTTAATTCAATTAGTTATGAAATATGCAAAAACTGTGATCGACGAGATGTTTTCTTGTTGATACAGTGAATTACAGCAAAATAATTAAAATAGGCGTAAGCAATGAGTGAGCAAGCAGTAGAAAAAGGTTTCGTTTCTTTGGTGGGTGCCGGTCCGGGTGACCCTGATTTATTAACCGTTAAAGCCGCACGAGTGATTGAACAAGCTGACGTTGTGGTATATGACCGCCTCGTATCTAAGGCAATCCTAGCAATGGCTAACCCAGATGCAGAGATGCTTTATGTTGGTAAAAAATTAGATCATCATTGCGTACCACAAGATCAAATCAATCAACTACTTGTGACTAAAGCTCAAGAAAACAAACGCGTTGTACGTTTGAAAGGTGGTGACTCATTTATTTTTGGCCGTGGTGGTGAAGAGTGTGAAACCCTTGCTGAGAATGATGTTGCTTTTGAGGTTGTACCTGGGATTACGGCTGCTGCTGGAGCGACTGCTTATGCAGGTATCCCTCTAACGCATCGCGATCACGCACAAAGCGTACAGTTCATTACGGGCCACCTTAAGAAAGACGGTGAAGATATTGACTGGAAATCACTGGCTCAACACAACCACACCATCGTTTTCTACATGGGACTGAAAGAGAGTCCAAATATTCAGAAAAACCTGACTGACAACGGCATGCGTCAAGATATGCCTGTAGCAATTATCGAGAATGGTACTCGTCAGGAACAGAGGGTGTTTAGAGGTGGCTTGAGCGATTTGGCTGAGCTCGCTTCACAAGCTAAGAGCCCAGCATTGATTGTCGTTGGTAGTGTTGCTCAACTGCACGAGAAGCTGGCTTGGTTCAACCAACAATAACAACTTCTATTTGCTTGCCTAAATGCTGCAGCGGCTGGATTGTCGCTGCATCTCTTGCTGGCGCATCGGCATTTGGTCGATGAAGTTAGCTAAGAACGCCCAATCGGTCGTGCCACTCCATCGGTGTTTCTCTTTACCATCCTTGCCAATCAGAATCCCAGTGTGCTTACCCTTGGGGATCTCATAGATTTTCTTAACCGCTTCTAAGTTGAACTCTTCTTTTAGCCAACTCGGCATGGTGTAACCGTTTTCGGCAATAACCATAACTACAATGTCGCGTTCATCGATTTGGCAGTTGTTGATCAAAACACTGTTCATAAACTCTTTGACCTTAGTGTCTTGGTCTGGAGCGAATAAGATAACGCTGCGATGTGGCAAACTGTGTGAGTGTTCATAGGCCGGGTAGGCGAGGGCAGTGTGAGAACAAGCAACGATGCTTGCAATAGCGAGTAATCTTCCTAACATCCTATGACTCCTTTCAAACAACGCGTGTTGTTGCTATGGAAAAACGCTTTAAAAAACTATTTTTGAAAGCGAGAACAACAAACTCTGCACAATAATCAAGCAATGATTAAATGCCGATACGTAAAGCATAGTTGATAGGTTCAAAATCAACGATAAGCGACTCGCATTTATTAAGCAGATCGAATAGGGTAAAGGCTTATTTTTAAGAACCAAATAAAGGCATAGCGCCACAGGCACCATACATGGAAAATATTGCGATTCTGGTTGATGTTCAAAACGTGTATTACACAACAAGAGATAAGTATCGAAGCAATTTCGATTACAACCAATTTTGGTATGTGGCAACCACGGGGCGAAACGTCGTATCAGCTAATGCTTACGCAATTTCTAGCCAAGATCCAAAACAGCGTCAGTTCCATCATATCCTCCGAGGGGTGGGTTTCGGTGTAAAACTAAAACCTTTCATTCAACGACGTGATGGCAGTGCTAAGGGCGATTGGGATGTCGGTATTGCGTTAGATGCAATCGAGTTGGCGGAGTCTGTCGATACGATCATTCTGGTTTCTGGTGATGGGGACTTCGAGATCTTAGTTGAACGTATGAAATCACGCTTCAATACAAAGGTGGAAGTCTATGGTGTACCGGGGTTAACAGCTCAAAATCTCATCGATTCTGCAACAAAATTTGTTCCAATCGAGAAAGATCTCCTAATGTAGCCAAATAGTGCAATTTTATAATTGAAATCAATTTTATGATAATTAAAATGCAAACCATTATTATTTAATAGGTGGTGGTGATGTCTCGCATTTTAGTTGTTGACGATGATATTCAGTTATGTGAATTGCTCTCTGAAGTGTTAGAAGCAGAGGGTTATCATGTTGATAAGGTCCATTGTGGCGAGAGTGCATTGGAGTTTATTCAGCAGAATCCGGTAGATCTGGTTCTACTAGATGTGATGCTGCCGAACCTTAACGGGTTACAGGTGGCAAGACGCATTTGTCAGCGTTTTGCGACTCCAATTCTTATGTTAACAGCGCTTAATGATGACGCCTCCATGCTAGATGGTTATCAAGCGGGTGCCGACCAGTATATAGCTAAGCCATTCAATGTGCCTGAGCTTCTGACTCGTATTAAAGTGATTCTTCGTCGCGTTGGATTCGAACGTCAGCGTCAGTCTGTTGCGAGCTCGAACGAAGGCTTGTGTGAGCAATTGGCTCGTATCCCTTTGACTGGAACAGAAAAAGACCTGCTTGATTATCTGATTAAGCATAACGGCATTGTTGTTTCTAAGTCTGATCTTCAAGTTCACGTGCTTAAGAGAGAGTTGTGCCCATTCGATCGCAACCTTGATATGCATATCAGCAACATTCGTCGTAAGTTAGTACAGGCAGGTATTTCAAAGCAACACATTAAAACTGTGCGCGGCAAAGGCTACAGTTACTTAGAGTCTGTAAGTGCATGAGTTCACGTTATTTTCGTTGTCCTTCTTCTATTGAAAAACGTAAGGACGGTTTGACGTTTCAGCTGTTTGCCTACCTAACGATTATTATTGTCAGCATTTTTATCTTTCAGGGTATTGCGGAAAAGGCGTTAATGAGAGCCTTGCTAAAAGTTCCGGAGTCAGTCAAGTCAGATATGTTAGATCTGGCTTACCAAGCCGATATCTTGATTGAAGAAGGGGATATGGATGAATTGGCGGATTGGGCCAACGCACAAGAGTACTATCTATTCGTGCTCGATAAAGATAAACATCCAATCACCCATCGCCACATGCACCCACACTTTGAGTTCAAATTGAGGTTCTTAAGGGATCTGGATCACCAGCTTGATGCGCAAGTAAATCAACCTATTCTTGGTATTCCTTTGAAACATGACAATCTGTTAGTGGTTCAGTTTCCTAGGTACTTTCACCCTGCTCATACCTTTTCGACTTACTCTTCATTGATGAAGGTGTTTATTGCTTTTGTCATTTTGATTTTGTTCTCTCAGATCCTCTCAAGGCGTCTCCAACAGCCTTTAGATCGATTGCGCGAAGCAAGTCGTCGATTAGCGCAAGGTGATTTCTCTGTCGAGGTTGTGTCTGAGTTGAAATCGAACACTCGTGAATTTAACGAACTAGCAAGCGACTTTGACCATATGACACAAGAGATCAAGTCGCTGGGTGAGAAGCAACGGCGTCTAATTCGTGATGTTTCTCATGAGCTAAGAACCCCACTGGCAAGACAAAACTTAGTGTTGCACCTGCTACGTAACAGTGTTGAAGATAAATCGGTGCGCCTGATTGATAGACTTGAGAATGAAACCAAGGAGATGAATGACCTCGTTGGCGAAATTCTCGAATATAGCCGTTTAGAGAATGCACGCTATGACGCTGATGTGACTTCTATGAACGTTGAACATTACTGTTCTCTGCTGGTTTCTGAAATGCAACACGACATTAAAGGTGAGCAAACGCTGGTGGCTCATTTGTCGAATCAGACACCAAGTGTTGACCTTGATGAAAGGCTTGTCCTTCGTGTAGTGAGAAATATTGTTGGTAATGCCATTAAATATGCAGGACCAGAAGCGCGTATTGCATTGACCACGTATTACTACGAAGAAAGTTCGACCAAGCGTTACACTGTCATTTCAATAGAAGACAATGGTCCAGGTATTCCAGATGAGCAACTTTCGAGTGTGTTTAGCCCATTCACTCGCCTAGAATCAGCGCGTGATAAAAAGTCAGGCGGTTATGGTTTAGGCTTAGCTATCGTTAAAGAATCGATGGCAGTGATGAATGGTCATGTAAAGGCGGAGAACAAATCGGAAGGAGGATTGAGGATCAATCTTATGTTCCCAGTACAGCCATGAATTAAAAAGAAAACGCGATAGATGACATGAAAGCGGCTCCTGTATTAAGGGGCCGCTTTGGTTTCTACTCTACGCCGCTGTCGCGTTGGCTTGTTTGACATAATGCTGCAGCGCTGTGAGAGACAGCGACTTCGAATAATACCAACCTTGTATCGAAATAGAGTCGTCCTGAGGAATTAAATCGAGTTGCTGTTGAGTTTCAACACCTTCCACCACACAGCTTAAATCTAGCTCTTGAGCGACTCTTAACATTGCGTAGAAGACCCGTTTGCCTTTTTCGTTGTCTAGCGCTAACACAAAGCTACGGTCAATTTTAATGCAGTCCACATCAAACTGATTCAGATAGCTCAAAGATGAAAAACCAACGCCAAAGTCATCTAGGAAGATCTTACACCCGAGCTTCTTGAGGCGTTGTAGTGATTCCAACACTTTAGTTGTGTCTGTAACTAAGCTTTCTTCAGTGATCTCAATACTGACCCATTCGGAGACGGGCTCAATGGTTCGACAAATACGGTTCATTACCTCTTTATCTAATAGAGTCTCAGGTGTGATGTTGATGCTGGTCGGTAGCACGCACTGATTTACTTGAGAGACCTTGAGGTCGGACACCACTTTTTTGACCGTCCATAAATCGATATCTGGCATCATGTTCGCTTGCTCGAAATAAGGAAGGAATGCACCAGGGTAGAGTATCTCACCGGACATTGGGTCTTTAGCTCGAATTAACGCTTCGCACGAAATCACTTTGCCTGATGCGGTTTGAACTTGAGGCTGATACTCCATACAGAAATCGATTTGAGCGTAGCGGCGTAAACCTTGTTCTAATTCCAGCGTCGCTTTTTGCTTGCTTACTTTTTCGGAGACTCTATCTGCGCTCAAAACGTCGGCTTCTTCACGACGTCTAGAGTAACTAGAGTCAAAAAATGGAAATGCGATGCGGTCGGCTAGATTGAGTTTATTCATTCGCATTACAAATGGCGTGTAAATAGCAAGGTCAACCAAGATCAGTAAGCATTGCAGTAACACCGCATTGAAATCCCCCTGAGTCGCCAACCAGCCGTTAAAGAGTACCGGGCTACTGAATGGGACAACAACCGATGGTATCGTCACAAGACCCGCAGTGAGTACCGTATGAGATATAACTAAGTTAACGACAGGAACAATAAGGAAGGGCCAAAACAGTCGCGGATTAAAGATGATTGGAAGCCCGAACAATAGGATCTCATTGATGTTTAAAAGTACCAACGGTAAGGCGGCTATCGCGATCAGTTTGGAGGCTCTGTCTTTGGCAAAGAACAGCAGTGAGATCACTAAGCCCAATGTGCCACCACAACCGCCAATAAAAACAAAGATAGCCATCATAGAGTGATTCACTGCCGGGGTGTTTTGAGTCAGTGATGCTTGCTCAGGCACCGCTGCAATCAAAACATCGATCCAAGGTAACAGTGCGTAGTAACCATGGATGCCGATAAACCACAAGAAGGAGTTAAATAGTGAGTACAAAACGCCGAATGCTAGCGAGGAGTACTCGAATAGCTGGTCAAGGCCACCAAAATCGAGGAAATAACTGAAGAGTGATACAAGCAACCAGCTGACGTTTAACATTAAAACTGCAGCAATGATTGAAGGCACAATAAGGTTTAGTGAATCTTTTACCGTTTTTCCTACTTGTTCACTTCTTACAATTTTTAGCCATTTCTTTCGATAGAAGAAAGCAATCAGCGGAATGCTATAGAGTGGAGTTACTACCGAAATGATGAGTTCAAACGTAACTTTTACGTCAGAGAATGTCTGATGGAAGAGCGCCAGATAGACAATAGAAATAAGTGCGATAGGTGGGCGAGGTAGACGCCATTGCATCGCTAAGATGTAAGAGAGCGCAGCAGTCAAAAGGATAGGGAATATTGTATTTAACTGATGAGAAGCGTTATAGAGCGTTTGAACCCAATATCTATTTTTGCCAACGGTAAACTCACCGATAGAGGCACAGAATAAAATGAGAGAAGAGATCATCAGGCAAGGAAGGATCCAAAGAAGCCCTTCACGTATCGCAAGCATCTGATTCGCTAATACCAATCTTGCTGTTGGTAAGAATCGTTTTCTGTTGTTTGTAAGCTCTTGATCCATATGAGCACTTATACCGAGATGATTTAACGGTTATTGTACCAATTACTCGAGAGCTATCTATGATTTTATGTAAATATGAAGTAATGATTTTCATATATGAGACATATGTTTACAGCTAATTGAGAGTGGTTGGTTATGGATGGCGAAAGTAAAACAAAAACGCCGCTCCATGAGAAGCGGCGTTGCGTTATTTTGTGAAAAGAGATTATGCTTGGCGAGCTAGATTCACTTGCTCTTCTTTTTCACCTGCTGCAGGGTCGTTGAAGCGTGCTTCGTCGAATGCACCTTCTGACTTAGCAACAATAATAGAGACTGCGCTATCACCTGTAATGTTTACTGCTGTACGGATCATATCCAGTAGACGGTCAACACCCATGATAAGAGCAATACCTTCTAACGGTAGACCAACTTGGTTAAGAACCATTGCTAGCATAACCAGACCAACACCAGGAACACCTGCTGTACCTACAGAGGCTAGGGTAGCTGTCATGATAACCATTAGGTAATCAGTCATAGATAGGTCGATGTTGTACGCTTGTGCGATGAACGCTGTTGCAACACCCTGCATGATAGCTGTGCCGTCCATGTTTACTGTCGCGCCTAGAGGAACAGTAAACGAAGCCACTTTGTTATCAACACCCATACGGTTCTTCGCTGTTTCCATTGTTACAGGAATTGTCGCGTTTGAAGAAGCCGTAGAGAATGCGAACATGATAGCGTCTTCCATTTTACGTAGGAACGTAATTGGATTTAGGCCAGTAAAGCCTTTTAGCATTAAGCTGTAAGTCACTAGACCGTGAAGTACAAGAGTACCCGCAAGAACTAGGAAGTATTCAGCAAGGTTCCAGATCGCACCCAAGCCAAGACCAGAGAACAGTTTCGCCATCAAGAAGAACACACCGTAAGGCGCTAGGTTCATCAGTAGCGCAACAAGCTTCATGATTACTTCGTTAAGATCTTGGAATACAGCTGCAATACGTTCACCCGGCTTGCCCGCTGCACTAATTGCAATACCAAACAATACCGCGAATACGATTACTTGAAGTGTTTTACCTTCTGCCATCGCTTGGATAGGGTTGGTTGGGAACATGTCGATGATGACTTGGCCTAGAGAAGGCGCATCAGCTGATTTGAACGAGCTAGCTGCGGTTAGATCAGCACCAGCACCAGGCTGGAAGAAATTACCGATTGTTAGAGCAAGGGTAATTGCAACCGCTGTAGTACCAATGTAAAGAGCCAGTGTTTTACCGCCCATACGACCCAACGTAGATAGGTCTTTCAAAGAACTAGTACCGCATACTAGTGATACAAAGACCAAAGGAACAACAAGCATTTTTAAGCTGGCAACAAAGATTTTGCCGCCGACTTCGAATAGTCCGTTAACAATGTATGTATTAACAAAGCCACTTTCTGCAAATAGGGATTGAATGGCGAATCCCACTAAGATACCTGCGACCATACCGAGAATAACGCGGCCGGTCAGAGACATAGGTTTCTTGGTATTCATTTAGAACACTCCTTTTAATTATAACTTTGAGACCTTTCAAAGTGAGCGGCAGATTAGCAGTCGCAAGATTAAATAAAAAAACAAAATTGTTGGACAGAATTATAGATGTGATCAAAGTCACCTGATTTTTATCGGTAAAAACAAAATAAACACAAAGTTAGATCATTATATTTAACATTTGTTACTGATTTTTAATGGCTTTCTCAATAATCAGTGAAGTGGATCGAGTTACATATGAAAGGATGATTTCGTATCGACTTAACGGCTTTTAACGCATGATTGCGGCTAAAATCGCACTGATTCGACATTTAAGTGAATAATGCGTGAATCCAATATCGGTAACTGAGTAAATAACCTAATAAAACGGGCAGTTACCGCAACGCCTTTACATAACTTTACAAATGCAAAGATTGTAAATTTAATGCAAATAGTAATGGTTATCACTTATATTCCCCTCCGAAATATTCAGTAGTACCGGAAACGGTAGATCAAGCAACGTACCGAGAGGACAGTTGTTTGAATAATAAAAAAGAGTCGGAGAAAAGGACATGTTTTCAAAAAGCCCATTGGCTTTGGTGATTGGCGCAGTATTGGCGTCACCAGCTGTATTAGCAGAAACAGCAAAAACAGATGAGCATATGGTTGTTGAAGGCCGTGACTACGGTTACAAGGCAGACACTAACACAACAGCAATGCGCATGGAGACAACTCAGCTAGAGACTCCCGGACAAGTTTCAATCATTGATGAGCAAATTATCGATGAGCAACGTGCTAGCACGCTAGGTGAAGTACTAAAGAATGATGCTTCTATTTCTGCAGGTTCGAAATCGACGAACCGTGAACGTTTTAGCCTTCGTGGTTTCTCTCTTGAAAGTAGCTCAGGTTACCTGCGTGATGGCGTACAACACTGGTCACACTACCGCCAACCTGTTGAACTGTTAGAAAGAGTAGAAGTACTGAAAGGCCCTGCAGGTCTACTATATGGTAAGTCTGCACCGGGTGGTCTTGTAAACATGGTAGCTAAGAAGCCTACTTACGAGACTCAAGTGAACGTTAGCCAAGATATCGGTTCTGATAACTACACTCGCACTGTTGCTGACGTGAGCGGTTCTCTTAACGATGATCAAACACTTCGCGCTCGCGTAATTGTTTCTCAAGAAAATCAAGATTCATACCGCACTCGCTTTGATGGCACTGATGTAGAAACAGAACGTTTTGTTGGTGGCTTATTCGTTGATTACGACATTAACGAAGATGTGATGCTTTCTCTACACTACGACCGTACTCAAGAGCTAGGTGATCTAGACAATGGTTCAAAGATCGATACAACTACGGGTAAAGTGATCAACCCAGATATCGTTAACGACCAACGTTTTGCGCAGACAGACAACGATGTAGCAAACTACGGCGCAACGATTGCGGCAAACATCAACGAAACGTGGTCTGTAAAGACGGGTATCTCACGTCAGTTCTACGAGCGTCAACGTACAGAGTCTAACAATACTGTCTATCAAACTGGCAGCGAGTATGGCTACAAAGTTTCGGACCGTCATGACGAGTGGACATTTGACACAGCTTACGTTGATTTCACTGGCGACTTCGATGCATTTGGCGTAAACCACCGTCTACTAGTTGGTGCTAACGGTCTTCATTACGATTACAAGCGTCTGTACGCATCAGGCTACGCATGTAAAAATGCAACAGAAGCGGAAGCGATCAAAGAGTGTGGTAACGGCTTCGACATGCCATCGGACATCAGCTATAAGAATGATACCTCAGTATCTCATTCTGAGAGCCAACACTACGGTCTATATGTACAAGACTTAGTAACTCTAAATGAACAGTGGCAGGTTCTTGCGGGTGTTCGTTTCGCTTACGATAAGACAATCAGCAGCTCTGATAAAGAAGAAAGCTACAACAACATTCTTCCTAAAGCGGGTCTAATCTACTCGCCAGCAGAAAATGGCTCTATCTATGCTGTTTACTCGGAGAGCTTTGAGCCAGTAAGTGAAATTTCTGATTCAAGTGATGTTAACTTCGGTAAAGAGCAAGATGCGAAGAAAGGTACACTTTACGAAGTAGGTACTAAGTGGGAGCTATTCGATGAGCGTTTGTTTGTTTCTGGTGCACTATTCCAGATCACGCAATCGAACATGCAAGTTACAGAAGACCTAGCAACTCCAGTAAATGGTGCTGACCAAATCACAACGCAAGTGGGTGAACAGGTTCACACTGGTGCTGAGCTTGCTGCGACGGGTTACTTAACAGAAGCATTTTCTCTAAGCGCTTCAACAATGTTCCTAGATGCAGAATACAAAAATGATCCTGCACTAGAAGGTAAAACGCCAGCAGACGTGCCTGAGTTCACTGCTAGCATTTGGTCTACATATGCATTCAATAACGGTACAGATGTAAACCTAGGTATTTACCACGTAGGCGAGCGTTATGCTGAGAGTGCAAACACGTTCAAGAAAGATGCATATACTCGCGTAGACATGGGTGTGGCACACACGTTTAAATACGACGAGAACCTAGACTTTGTAGCTCGTTTCAATGTAGAAAACCTATTTGATACTGACTACCTAGAGGGTGGTAGCACAAGTGGTGTAGTGGTTGGCGAAGGCCGTAACTACATGGCTACGCTACAAGTTAAGTACTAATTTGTTAGCAAACAATAGACGTTAAGTTAATGAATAGGGGGAAGTTTTGGCTTTCCCCTTTGTTCGTTATTTTTTTACAAAAATATCCCTAGCCAAGTGAGTGACTTTTAATGATAATGAGAGTGCTTATCAATAAAATTCATTTGAACTTCTTCTAAAGTAATTGACGACAACTATGAATCTTCTAAAAACCAGTCTTGCCCTAGCGATTAGCATGATGGCAACGTCTTCAATAGCAAGCAGCTTAGATCAAGCGCAAGCTATCCAAAACAAGACCAACAACGCCTCGGCTGCAAGCCAAAAGGTTATCGATAAAAGCTCTGAAACGAGCTTAGCCCTCAAAGCGGAAATTGAGCGCTTACAGGAAGAAGTGAAAAACTTAGAAATTTATCACGACCACCTAGCTGCCTTAGTTGAAAGCCAAAACAAAGAAGCCGACAGCATCAATGCTCAAATCGACGAGATCAAATACACTCGTCAGGGTGTTGTGCCGCTGATGTATCAGATGATTGATGGCCTGCAGGTATTGGTCGAGAAAGATGTACCAATTAAGAAAGAACAGCGCCTAGAGCGTGTCGAAAAGCTTAAAGCGATGATGACGCGTGCAGATGTAAGCGACGCGGAAAAATACCGTCGTATTCTTGAAGCGTACCAGATTGAAATGGATTACGGCATCAAGCTAGGTGTTTACCAAGGTCGTATCGAACTTAGCGACAACAAAGTGATTGAGGCAGACGTACTTCATTTAGGTCGTGCTTCGCTCGTTGCTCGTAACCTGAATGGCACTCAGTACTGGTCTTGGAATCAAGTAGCAAATCAATGGCAAGCTCAAGATTCTTCGATGAAATCTGAGCTAGACAAGGCTTTTGATATCGCAAGCCAGCAGGCGGCGCCAAGCCTGATCACTCTTCCTGTATCTCTGACTGTTGCGGAGGCTAAATAATGAAACTGAAACCTTTAGCAACCTTACTTTGTATCTCTACACTGACTCTTTCTGGCTTTGCTAACGCAAACACTAGCGAACTTGTTGGTAAAGCTGCGACTGAAAACAAAGCACAAGCATCCCATAATGTTGCTCGTGAATCTGGCTTTAAACAGACAGAGAAAGAACTGAAAGCGCTTCGCACTCAACTTGAAGCAAAGCGTAAGCAAATCCAAGAGCAGACAGATGTTCTCACTAAGACGTTTAGTGACAATGAGAACACGTTAGCACGCCTTGAAGAGAAGCTACGTCTAGAAACAGGCAGCCTTGGTGAACTGTTTGGTGTTGTTCGTCAAAATGCCAAAGAGCTTGAAGTTGAGCTTCACAACACGGTAAACAGTGTTGACCGCGCAGAATACACTTCAACCGTTGACGAAATCATCGACGCGAAATCTCTTCCTTCTATGCCGCAACTTACCGCATTGTGGTTAAGCATGTCTGAGCAGATTCAAGCGAGTAGCGAACTGACGAAGAGTAAGATCGCATTCATCGACGGCGAAGGTACAACGAGTCAAGTTGATGCTTATCGTATTGGTTCATTAGGTCTAGTGACAGACCAAGGTTACGTTAACTGGAACACACAGCGTAACGACGCTATTGCTTACTTTAAGCAACCGGATAACGGCCCAACGCTTGCGTCACTGAGCACACTGGCGTCGGGTACTCCGTCGAACATCGTTGTCGATCCATCTCGTGGTTTCATGCTGGAGCAGCTTGCACTAACACCAACACTTCAAGATCGTCTAGAAGCAGGTGGTGTTGTTGGTAAGGTGATTCTTGGTCTACTTGCGATTGGTCTTATTATTGCGCTTTTCCGTGGCATCGCACTGGCGGTTGCTCGACAAAAGATCCGCTCTCAGCTTAAGAAGCCAGAACAACCAGGTAACAACCCTCTAGGTCGTATCTTATCGGTATACAATAAAGAGCAAAAGCAAACTGTAGAAGCGTTAGAACTGCGTCTGCTTGAAGCGGTAGTAGATGAGCAAACGCATTTAGAGAAAGGCTTGTCGATGCTTAAGCTGCTTGCAGCACTGGCTCCAATGCTTGGTCTATTGGGTACTGTGACAGGTATGATCGAAACTTTCCAAGTGATTACTCAGTTTGGTAATGGCGATCCGAAAGTCATGGCTGGTGGTATTTCTATGGCACTGGTTACGACAGTTCTTGGTCTTGTTGCTGCAATGCCACTGCTATTGGCTCACAACTTATTGAGCACTCAATCAGAGAATATTCGTAACATCCTTGAGAAACAGGGTATTGGTTTAGTTGCTGAGCAAGCTGAAAAAGCGACTCAACCAAAGTCGGATGTTGAGCCAATAGGGACAGCAGCGTAATGGATATCTTGTTGTCTAGTCCACTATTTTCCAGTGACTGGCTGCTATCCTTGTCTGATTTCATGGAGCAGGGCGGTTTCGTCCTGTGGTGGTTGGCTGCTGTTGTACTCGTATATTGGGTATTGGTGGTTGAACGCGTTCTTTACTTGGCGTTTTATTTCCCAAAACAGCGTAAAGCCTGGATTGAACAATGGAATGAACGACATGACCAATCGTCTTGGCACGCGAAAGCGATTCGAGAAGGTTGGCTGGGTCAAGCAAGCCTATTACTTAATCAGAACTTAAACTTCATCAAACTCTTAGTTGCAATCTGTCCAATGCTAGGTCTGCTTGGCACAGTAACGGGCATGATCTCTGTGTTTGATGTAATGGCGACACAAGGCAGTAGCGATCCTAAGCTGATGGCTTCGGGTATCTCTCTAGCTACACTGCCAACAATGGCAGGTATGGTTGCGGCCTTAGCGGGTATGTTTGTTCATGCTCGTTTGGCGAAAGTATGCAGTCGCTTAGAAATAAAATTAGAAAAATCATTAAGGAGTCAACGATGAGACTCGGAAGACGTCATTCCAAAAACGAAGAGGCTCAAATCGACCTGACTTCGATGCTTGATATTGTATTTATCATGCTTATCTTCTTTATCGTGACGAGCTCATTTGTACGTGAGTCTGGGGTGGAAGTTAATCGCCCTCAAGCATCCAACGTTGTTAGCCAAAAAGATGCGGGTATCTTTGTTGCGATAACATCAGCGAATGATATCTACATTGATAAACGTCTGATTGATGTTGAGCGTGTGCAAGCGACCCTTGAACACTTGCTGCTTGAGCAACCTGAAGCATCACTTGTTATTCAAGCGGATGAGCATGCTTATAACGGCACAGTTGTTAAGGTGATGGATGCAGCGAAAGGTGCTGGCGTTAAAAACATAGCGCTTGCCGCTGATCAGCGATAGCGTAGGGGAGTTCGCCGATGATTCGCTTATTTCTCGCTCTACCTATCGCCGGTGCCTTAGGTTTGGCTCTATTCTCGTTTATGGCTTGGATGGTGGACAATGGTCACCAACGTGCTCCTGAGAAAAGTGAGAGCCTAACCTTCAACATGGTGATGATGGAGCAAGAACAAGAAGTTCAGAGAAGACAACGTGCCGTTCCAGAGCAACCAGAGATGCCAGAGCCACCACCAGAAGCTCAAGCCTCAACATCGCAAGCGAACGTTACGCCTTTGAATACGATGTCTTCATTACCAGCGTTGGATGTGGACACTGCAATCGAAGGAGTTGCTATTAAAGCGCCAACGTTTTCGGATATCGGTACGAGTCAACAAGTGATGCCTCTGTATCGTGTTGAACCTCGATATCCAGCCAAGGCACTAAAGCGTGGTGCAGAAGGTTTTGTTTCGTTGAGTTTTACTATCGATGAAACTGGACGCCCAACAAATATTCAAGTAATTGGTGCTGAACCTAGGCGTATGTTTGAACGCGCAGCCATGCGTGCGCTCAAAAAGTGGAAGTACCAACCTAAGATAGTCAATGGTAAAGCAGTGGCTCAAACAGGGATAACGGTTAAAATTGACTTTAAGATGGATAAATGATGAAAAAAGTATGGATGTTAGCAGGCCTGATATTGATGCCCTTTGTCATAGAAGCCAAGGAGCTTAGTCAATATACAGCTATACGTGTGCAGAAAGCTGGTCAGTTAGCGCAAGACGAGAAAATTAAAGAAGCTATAGAGGCTCTGGTTAGTATAGAAACTGAGCGAGCCTACGACAAAGCGTATATATCTTTTCGGCTAGGTAGTTACTATTGGCAAACTGATAACACATCAGCAGCGATCAAGCAGTTAACATATGCTGTTGATTCAGGGCTTCTTTTAAATGATCAACCTTGGTTTGCGCAACGAATGTTGGCTGATCTGTTGTTGAATGAACAAGAGTTTAAAAAAGCCTTACCTCATTACTACGAGCTGGTCAAAACTGTACCGGAGACTGAAAAGACAGATCAGCTTTGGTTACGTATTGCTCAAGTAGAGTATCGACTTGAGAGTTGGCAAAAAATTCTATCAGCGATTGCGAAATATGAGGAGTTCAACAAGGCACCTGAACTCCTGCCTTTATCACTTAAATTTAGTGCTCAATACGAACTTAAACAGTGGAAGCAGTCTATTCAAACGCTCGAAAGTTTGATAACTCTGCAACCGGACCAGGCCAAATGGTGGCGTTACTTGGCGAGTATTCAGATCACATTAGATCGTAGTCGAGATGCGTTGAACACACTCGCATTGGCTGAATTACAAGGTGTCGAGATCAGCGACTCTGATCGTCGTTTAATGGCACAACTGTATGCTAAACGTGGTATTCCAGAACGTGCCGCAAAAGAGATCAGTAAGCTGAGTAACGCATCGAGTGACGCGCAGCTACTTGCAGAGCAAGCAACGTACTGGCAATTGGCTCGTGAATGGGACCAAGCTATTGAAATCTGGACTCTTGCGGCTAAGCAGAAACCAAAATATCACTGGAATGTTGCTCAGCTGATGGTGCAACAGGGTTATTACAGCAAAGCCTTGATTGAACTGGATAAGGTTAAAGAGAAGGATAAGCAAGCGGATGTTGCGCTTGCTAAAGTTCGTTCTTGGTACAAACTAAAAGACCTTGAGAAAGCTCTGATTCACGCCAAGAAAGCAGAGAATCTAGAGTCTTCTAAAACGGCTCAAGGTTGGATCAAATACCTATCTCAGCTCCGCAGAGTGAGCAATAACGACGCTGTCTAACTCTCGAAGTTATAAGGCCTAGTTCTAAACTCTATTTAAAACGCCATCGACTTACGTTGATGGCGTTTTTTATAAATCTCCCATCTAAATTCAATCACTTATCACTCTAAAAGCCTTACAAACGTAAACAATGTAAATTGAATGCCAATAAGAATGATTATCAACTAAATTGTCGCCCATAAATATTATAGGTACGTTTGGTATGTGGTTAAAAAGTAGGGCGGTTCAAATGTGGGCGCGCCGCCTTCATGTGTATATCTCAATGGCACTTCTTCTGGTGGTGTTGTTCTTCTCTGTAACTGGCATAACTCTAAATAGACCAGAGCTTTTTGAAGCTTCGAAGCCAAATATTCAAAGTCATACATTGACCTTACCTAGTCACCTATTCACGGTTCAAAATGAGCGATTAACCCCTAATGCAAAAGCTTTTCAACAGTTTTTGGTTGAAAAAGCAGACATATCGGGTACGCCTTCAGGCCTGGACATCTATACAGAAATTGAAGATGGCGAGCTATTGATTGGCGAAGTCTCAATGGATTTCAAAGGACCAGGTTATAACGCGTCTGTGTTCGCAGATGTGGTGATGCAAACCGTTGAAGTTGAGACGACAGATTATGGCGTTATCGCTTTGCTCAATGATCTGCATAAAGGTCGAAATAGCGGAGAGGTATGGAAGTGGTTCATCGATATCACTGCGCTTTTGATGATCTTCTTCGTGATCACTGGTGTGTGTTTATTACTTCCCAAAAAGAAAACGCTCAATACATCGATTAAGTGGATGTTGTTTGGATCTGCGTTGTCTTGGTTTATCTATTTTGTTGCTGTTCCGTAGTGCTGTTTAGTAGCGCTACAAACAAGTTAAACGGACTTTTTAAGGTTAAATAATGAAAAAAATCACTTGGAGTAAAGCTCTGATTGCGCTTTCTCTTCTTCCGACGTTCAGTATGGCTCAATCGTTGCCTGAATCGGCAAAGTTAGACGTTCAATTCGAATTACCAAAAATTGATACCACTATGTACGCAAGGCCTTATGTTGCTGTATGGGTGGAGGATAGCTCTCGTAAATCTGTAAAAACCATCGAGTTGTGGGTGGGTAAAGATGAATGGCTGAAAGATCTGCGTAGTTGGTGGAGAAAAGTAGGGCGTTACGACCGCGAGTTGGTTGATGCGGTTACTTCTGCGACGCGCCCAGCTGGTCAGTACCGATTCGCATGGGACGGAAAAAGTGATAGCGGTGAAAAGTTAGAACAAGGCGAATACACGATTCACATCGAAGTGGTTCGTGAGCACGGTGGTCGTAACTACTTACGTCAAAAAGTAATGCTCGGTAGCGAAAACGTCAGCTATCAACTAAAGCCTACCGAAGAAACCGGTGAAATTATTCTAGATTACCTAGTGAATTAATCACCCTACGAAATACAAAGCACATAAGCAGCTTTAAAACTCTATTAATCGATTTATACAGAAAGAATGGACTTATTCATGATGAAACAAACAAAGATGAAAGCGTTAGCTCTCGCTGGCGTTATGGCATTCGGTCTTGCAGCGACCACAACGGCTCAAGCACACCCACGCTGGATTCTTCCTTCTCATTTTACAGTTTCTAAAGAGGGCGGCGATTGGTTAACTTTTGATGTGACAGCGTCTCACGGAACATTTGTTTTTGATAAGCCTGCTGGTAGCGAAAGCGCACAAATCATCATGCCAGATGGCCGCAAAGAGCGCCCAAACTATGTTATCCGCGGTAAACGCCGTTCAAGCTTTGACTTCTATTTTGAAGAAGAAGGCACGCACAAGGTAGCGGTAAACAACGTTCCTTCTTACTACACGCAGTATAAAGCAGGCCGTCGCGACACTGTAAAATGGATGCGCGCTAACAAAGCAGAGCGTGATACGTTACTTCCTGAAAAGGCTCGTGATGTTGTGACTCAAATCAGCTACACCCGAGCGGAAAGCTACATTACCGTGGGTAAGCCGACTGAGAAGGCGTTTGAGATTGAAGGCAAGCTGCTTGAGATGAAACCTATTACTCACCCTGCAGATATCATTGAAGGTGAACCGGTTACTTTCCAATTCTTCTACAACGGAGAGATTCAGAAAGGCGTAACTGCGGAAATTACACGTGAAGGTACACTTTATCGTAACCACCAAGAGCAGATTGATGTGGTGAGCGATGAAAATGGCGAAATCACATTTACACCAGATGTAGCGGGTCGTTACGTAATGAAAGCAAACTACAAAGGTGAACTGAAAGACAACCCATTAGCGGACAAAGCAAGTTCAAACGTTCACCTAACATTTGAAGCGCTTCTTCAATAATCGCTTTGAAAAAGATGGTTTTATATTTAGGGCTCACTTGAGCCCTTTGTTGCTCAGTAAAGACACTGAGTTTTCCCTTTGCTAGGTAAATAGTTATGAGAATAAAAACACAATTAATCGGTTTAGCTAAACCATGTTTGGCTTTGGGTCTTGGCGTGATCGCGTTACCAGCACAGGCACACTTTCCATTAATGAGCTGCTGGTTTGAGAACGAGATTGTTGCATGTGAAGCTGGTTACTCTGATGGTAGTAAGGCAATCGACTATTCAGTTGAAATGTTTGACTATGAAGATAATTTAATTGCCAAAGAGATGACGGATAAGCGTTCTATCGCTGAATTCAAGAAGCCAGACGCGGACTTTTACATCGTGTTTGATTCGGGGCACGAGTTTCCTGTTGAAGTTGATGTCGTTGAGATCAGTGAGAAATGATCATTCAGTCTGTTAGAGCCGATACTGGCGGCAGAGAAGGTAAATGGGTGGCACTGATCATCGCTTCTATCTTAGGCTTTGCAACTCTTGCTATTCCATACCACCAAGCAGAAATTCATGTCACTACGGCATTTGAGCATCAAATTCTTGTTACCGACGTTGAACAAGAAAACCTCGCTATGCTTGCAGAGCTTAGATTGGCCCATGAAGAAATCAGGGATCTTTATCAAGACAATGATGAGCAATGGCCCGATGTAGAGTTCCTGCAAGAGGAATGGGTAGCGCCATTTACTCAAGATCAAAGCTGGAAAAGAAAAGGTGAACACAGCTGGAAGCTTCTAGGTTCAGGTTACTATTTTGCTTCACCGAAGCTAGCAGGTTTTGCCGACTCTTTTGTGATGAACGCGAACTCTATCGCTCCCGAGATTTGGATTAATCTGAAAGGTCAGGTTGAAGCACCAACGAAATTCGATATTGATGCATTATCAGCAGCAGGATGGAAGCAGGTGGTTACAGAGTCAGAAGCGATGGTAAATCAGCATCACGAAGATGATGCACATTAAAAAATATGAGAGAGCGCATGCGAATTATTACATTATTTTTCCTATTTTGGGCGTCTTTAAGCTCTATGTTTGTCAACGCTGCAGACTACAAAATTGATGAAGACAAACTGACTGTCGGCATCACACTTCAGCCTTACTATAGCTATGTTAAAGCGGTAGTCGGTGACAAAGTTAATATCCTTCCTTTGGTTGATGCAGGCTTTAACCCTCACAACTACTTGCCACAACCAAACGACTTAAAACGCCTCAGCCAGATGGATGTGATTGTTGTGAATGGTATTGGTCACGATGATTTCGCACTTAAAGTCATTGCCGCGTCACAACGTAACGACTTAGTGGTGATTGAAGCGAATAAAGAAGTGCCTCTACTGCCTGCATTGGGGCAATCTGTAGGCCAAGGCGCAGTAAATCCTCATACTTTCGTTGGGCTTTCTACGACTATTCAAAAGGTTTACACCATAGCTAGCGAACTATCTAAGCTTGACCCTGATAATGCGAAGTTTTACCGCAAGAATGCCCGCAAATACGCTAAGCAGTTCCGTTACATGAAGCGTGATGCGATGCTTTCTTTAGGGGAGCTAGACACGTCTGGGATGAAAGTAGCCACAACTCACAATGCTTACGGTTACATCTTACAAGAATTTGGTGTTGACGTAGCGGCGGTAATTGAACCTGCACACGGTGTAGAGCCAAGCGCAAGTCAACTTCAAGAAACTATTGAGAAGATCCGCCAATCGGGTATTGATGTACTCTTCTACGAACTGAATATGCCTAACCGCTTTGTAGACACCATTGAAACTGAAACCGGTGTTCAGTTATATCGCTTCTCACACATGACGCATGGTGCGTATGAAGACGACAAAGTTGAAGTTGAAATGAAACAAAATTTAGAAACCCTGATCGAAGCGATGAAGTTCGCTGCTAAGAATCAATCAGAAAAAGGGAAGGCATAATGCAAGGCCCTTCAATTTCTATCAATCGGCTTGGTCTCCAATACGACAATAATGTCATTCTTGAGGACATTTCTCTTGAGTTGGGCTCTGGCGAGTGTCATGTGATCATGGGACCAAACGGTGGTGGTAAAACATCTCTGCTTCGCTCAGTTCTTGGTTTAACGCCTTTTAGTGGTGACATCGATATACATTGGCCAGAAAAGCCAAGTATTGGTTATGTACCTCAGAAAGCGACTTTTGAGGCGAGTCTACCGCTAACTGTCATGGATTTCGTATTGCTCAACCAGAGCCGTGTACCATTGTTTTGGCGTCGTAAATCTAAGCAATTGCAAATGGCTTTGGCCCAACTAGACCGTGTCGGTATGGCAACACGTAGCGACCGCCGTATGGGACAGCTATCGGGTGGTGAACAGCAACGTGTTTTGTTTGCTCAAGCGCTACTGGATAACCCAAGCCTTCTGGTGCTTGATGAGCCAACTACAGGCATGGATGAACAAGGTGTTAGATATTTAGAGTCGCTCATTCGTGAATGTGTTGATGAGGGTAGAACAATCCTTGCTGTTCATCACGACGTTACAGCCGTAAGACGACTCGAAGCGAATGTTCATGTTGTGAATCGCGGGTTGGTTGACAGTGGCGCGCATCAAGAAGTGTTGCACCCAAGCAAAATCGAAAGCTTATTCCAACATTATAGCAGTGGCTCGAATTACACCAAACAGTCGGAGGTAGCGTAATGGATTGGCTACGTGAATTGGCGGCTTCTGGTGTTGAGGCTGGAATACTGTCTGAAAGTTTTATGTACGCCTTTATGGTAAACGCACTGGTGGCAGCTCTATTGTTAGGCCCGTTACTTGGTGGCTTAGGTACTTTGGTTATTGCTAAGCGTTTGGCATTTTTCTCTGAGGCTGTTGGTCACGCCGCATTGACGGGGATTGCTATCGGAGTCTTACTTGGCGAGCCACCAGAGAATCCGTTTATTGGCCTTTTCAGCTTCTGCATGATCTTCGCATTGTTACTGCATTTCGTGAGAAACAGAACCAACGTTCCTTATGACACTTTGGTGGGGGTATTTTTAGCGTTGGCGTTAGCTGTGGGCGCGGCGCTTTTGATGTATGTCGCGCGTAAGATCAACATCCACATGTTAGAGAACGTGTTGTTTGGTTCGATATTAACAGTGACGGACCGCGACTTAGCGATTCTAGCAGGAAGCTGCGCATTGATTATCTTGTTACTGATTCCAACGTTTAATCGTATTCTACTGACCTGTATTAGCCCTGATATTGCAAAAGTGCGCGGCTACAACACCAGTTTCTACGACTATCTGTTCGTAATGATGATCACCTTGGTTACCATCGCTGCGGTTAAGATTGTTGGAGCTGTGTTGGTGGGCGCACTGTTGCTCATCCCAGGCGCTACAGCTCGTTTGTTAACAAAGCGCATGGGCAGTTTTGTGCTGTTATCTGCGTTGTTAGCAACCATTGCATGTTTAGTAGGAACCATATTACCGATGGAGCTGAAACTTCCTGTCCCTTCAGGTGCATCTATCATTATCGTGTCTGCAAGCTTCTTCCTTTTGGCGACACTATATCGAATCGTGAGAAAAGCGTAATGATTAATCGAAAGTTAAAGAAAGTAGGGCTAGCGTCGAGTTTAGTGACTGTATGCATCTTCTCTGCAGCAAGCCATGCGGAAGATATTTTGGTCAGCACCCCTGTAACTTATGCATTGGCGACTGAATTAACAAAAGGCACAGAGCTAACAACGGAATACCTACCTCCAAAGCGATACGGTATTGAGCGTTTGCCGAATTGGTTCTCAACGAAAGGGCAAGCGAAAGTCATGGCGTCGGGTGCGGAAGCAACGGTAGCGCTAACTCTGGGCTCAGTATGGCCTGAGGACCCAACGTTTGTACATGCGAGGCAAGCCAATATTCATTTGGTCGAGGTAGATGCCGCACAAGCTATTACACCGAGAGCACAGGGCGTAGCTGCGTTGACGTTGCCCAATGGCCAAGTATCAAAATATGCGTGGTTGAATCCGACGAACTTAACTCGTATGGCGGCAATTGTTGCAGACGATTTTAAAAAGCTTTGGCCTACGAAAGCTGAGCAGATTGATGGCAACCTACAACGTATCATGTTGGACGTGCGCGAGCTGATCAATCAACAACAAGCCGTGCTTCTCGATAATGAAGTAGATTCCGTAGTGTTGCTTAATGAAAGCCTTGAAGATTTTGCGTCAGGCAGTCAGTTGTTCGTTGAAGAGAGATTGTTCACGGCGGAACTAGAGTGGTCAGAACAAGACAAAGCAAACCTTAAAGCGTTGTTTGAAGATGATGATTCATTATGGCTAGTCACATCACGAAAGCCAACCAAGCTACTTAAATCTTTGGTACCAGAAAGTCGCATTTTGGTGGTCGACTCGTTAGATCGTTGGGGGCGTGCAGGTATTGATTCACAGATGCCATTAAAACGCTGGGAGCTAAAACCAGTTAAGAGCTAACTTCGATAACATCCATAACTAAAAAAGCAGCCACGAGGGCTGCTTTTTCGTATTTATGATTCGATACAGTGAATCTGTTTTATTCAGACGCGGTATCGCTATCGCTGCTTGTTTCAGAAGAAAGGTCACTTTGCTCTGCAGCAGCTTGTTGTGCTTTCTCTTCTTCTTCCATTTTTGCGCGCTCAGCTTTTGAGATGTAGCGAGGTTTATTGCTCTTATGCAGCTTGGCGTTCGCCTTTTTCTGTTTCTTTTTTAATATATCATTGATCTTTTTCTTGCGATTCATGGCTGCATAACCTTGTAATTTATTAAGGCGTTGGAGGATAATCATTTTAGATAAATAACTCAATGCTTGAGTGGCGATTTAACGCAATGAGATAGGGACATGATAGGTAGGCGAATACGATTCGTCTGTATACACAAAGGAGTGTGGATTTGTCGCTCAATGGTTGGCAAGTGAGAGTTCATGTACCAAAGCAAAGATATATTAATTGGTGGGTTAGCAACCGAGTTTAAAACGGTTGTTGCTATGGTTGAGATCTATTGTAAAGATCACCATAGGACGAACGGCCTGTGTCAGGAATGTACTACTCTGCTTGAGTATGCAGAGACGCGTTTGGACCGATGTCCATATGGTGAGGCAAAACCAACTTGTAATAAGTGTCCAATACACTGTTATAAACCTGACCCTAAAGAACAGATGCGTTTGGTCATGCGCTACTCAGGGCCGAGGATGCTACTTAAACATCCAATATTGGCGATTCGTCACCTGTTACACGAAAGGCGTGTTGCTCCAATTAAGCCCGAAGCGAATGCTTCAAATCGCCATGTAAGGATGAGTAAGAACAAATAAATAAGGGCCTGTTAGTCAGGCCCTTATCTTTGATATTGTCATTGTGTTTCAGTAGACATGTTTAGAAAAGCGTTAAGCTGTTTGAGGCTCTTCTGTACTGATCGTCAGGTTATTAATCCAGCGGCGGCTCATATAGCGATGTGAACAGATCGCTAACTTCACCACTTCTTCTACTAACATCAGACCGTAGATGTATTTGAAATCCCACCCTGCAATGAAGGCGCCGTAGAAGCAGACAGGAATACCTACCATCCACATTGCGATAAAGTCCATTCTTAGGCAGAAAGGGTTATCTCCGCCTGCGCGAATAATACCGTTGATGATCACCATGTTTAGCATACGAATCACCACTGCAAAGCACATGATAGTGATTGCTGGTGATGCAAGTGGGTAGAGTGCAGTCTCATCGAGGTTTAGCCATGTAAGAACATGTTCTTTGCCCATAAATAGAGCAGCTCCCACTAGTACGCCGAAACCTACTACCGCTTTAATAAACGTCAGCCCCATACGCATCGCTTGGTCAAACTCGTCACGACCAAGTGAATGACCAAGCAACACTGAGCACGCAACGGATATACCGAAGAACACGGAATAACAAAGCGACTCAAAAGGCGCCAACATTGAGAACACAGCAAGCTCAGTGGTTCCCATGTGACCAAAGATCATTTGATACGCCATAGTCCCGACAGCCCAAAGAACAGCGTTAAGCGTCAATGGCAATGCTAAGCGACGGTAAGAAAGCCATAACGAAGGGCGGTGCATAGAGCTCTCCGTTGTTAACAACCAGTGCTTTTTCACTCTCATGTACGCGTACATCATGCCGACTTGAATTAAGCGCGCTAATGTTGTCGCTAAAGCTGCACCCGCTACGCCCATCGCTGGTAAACCAAATGCACCTTGAATCAGCACAAAGTTTAACGCGATGTTTAGTGCGATGGTGATTGCACCAAGGATCAGCGGTGTCACTGTATCACCAGAAGAACGCATGCTTGCTTCTGTCACAATCACAATGTGTGTCAGTAGCAATACTGGGAAGCCATACCAAAGGTAAGTTGCACCTAAGTCAATGACAGATTGATCGCTGGTTTGCAGCATCATTAACAGTTTTGCGCCTAAGGTGATTACCAAGGTAACAGGTACCAGTACCTTGAGACCGAACGTCATAGCGATTGAGGTCACGGTGCGAGCGCTCTTGCGGTCACTTTTGCCCCAATATTGAGCAACCAGCGTACCGTTTGCTGATGCTAGTCCTGCCATAATCATAATGGCGACGAAATGCCATTTTGATGCGATTCCCACAGCGGCAGCGGGTTCCATACCAAAATCACTCACCATTAGCACATCGGCTAAGGCAAGTATTGCAACCAAGGCGCTTTGTAACGCGACAGGCAAACCAAGCTTGATTATACGAGATAAAAGGTGCTCTGGCTTGTGGTTGGCATTTGAGTTAGGGTTAATGTTCGTGGTCATAAGCTCTCCAATTGATAGCAGAACTATAGTGATTTGGAAGAGATAAAAACATGTTCAAAAAACAACAAAACCTGTGCAAATCCGTCATGGATGAAATGAAACCAAAAACCGTTTGGCAAGATGAAGTCTTTCTTGCCGAAACATGTAAAGAGCGGTTTTTGACCGTTGAAGATATTCCAGAAATGAAACGTAGTGGAGTATTCATGGGGGGAATGGCGAAGCTGTATGATCAGTATTGGGTCGAGCGAGAGCGAGTGAACGTCCATACTTTGATCTTCACTCAAGAAGGAGGAGGAATCTTAACCACACCAGATTATGTCCAAGAGATCTCTCCTTACACTTTGGTTGTCCTTCCAGCGGGCAGCGCGTTTCGCTTTGAATTAGACCCACGACAAAACTTTTGGAAAATGGCGTGGATGCTATTGCCCGATACTGAACAGTGGGAGCACATTGCCGATTTAGGTCAGTCGATTGTGCCGTTCAGTGAGTGCGAGCAAGTTTGGTCATTGATGAATCTGATCTATTTTGAGATCGGAGGGCGAGCAAGCTATCGCAAGTTGTTGGTCAGTGAAATCGTAAGAATGCTGACCGGATTTGAACCGAAGTCCACCAGCACAACAGCGCGAGTTCAAGCGCTCTACAATGAAATTGAAAGTAGCTTACACCTGCCTTGGACTGTTGCAGGTATGGCGGAACAGGTGTTTGTGAGTGAAGAGCAACTGAACAGGGTGACTAAGTCTCTGTTTCACATGTCACCAAGGAGTAAGCTTATTCAGTTAAGAATGGAAAAAGCCGCGAGCTTACTTAAGTATCGAGAATGGTCTATCTCGATGATTTCACATCGTTTAGGCTATAAAGATCCATATAATTTCTCGCACCGATTTAAAAAGCACTTTGGACTATCTCCCAGTCAATATCGTAAGCGGCTGATTGACCATGTTAAGTGATTAGAGGGCTAAATGATCATTGTTCGATTTTACTGATGTAGAAAGCAAAGTAATGAAAGTAGTGAAAGAACGAGCGTGTTATTAGCCGGAGTGGGAATGTAGTGATGAGTGCTTGTGATAGATTCGACAAGAATATTTGGCGCTGAACTTAGTGTGTGGAGTGTACTAAAGGTTCAGCGCCAAAGTGTTTGTGGAGAAGCTTATTATTCGCCCGCAATTTGTAGGTGAGAGCGCTTTAGGCTTGCAATCAACATGTAGATCGTTGTCGCCAATAGAGAGGCAAACAAGTAGGTAAACAGACCTGCTTGAGAATCCATAAAGCTATCTGCGACGATAGGGCCAGCAACCGAGCCAATGCTGTAGCAAAGTAGCATCACTTGCGTCACAGACACCAGGTAGCTTGGGTCTAAGTTGCGGCAACCTAGGTTAATTGCAATTGGGTATAGAGCGAATGTCGCCATCCCAAGTGCAAAAAGGCTCATGCCTAGCACGTAAAGGCCTGCGTTTAGTGTCAGTACCGCAATGCTAGCAACGCCCATCAGGCTAAATAGTGCCATCAACAGGACCTGACCAACATATTTAGACAACCAAGTGACAACCGGTTGTACCGCCATACCGCCAATGATAACCAGTGCCATTAGGCCACCAATGTCTTCGTGTGCAATGTTACGCTGCTCTAGCTCGACTGGCATTAGACCGTAGATAGCACCAAGTGTTAGACCAGATACAATGCATCCGATAAGCGCGCTGTGGCTCAGTTTGCTGATCTGCTTAAGTGACAATGTTTGTGCGTCGTGCATCTGTGGTGCGGTTGCTTGACCATAAAGCAATACAATGATCGCGCCAAACAGCAGTGTGAACATTGCAATGAACGGCACGCCACCAGTAATGCCTAAGTACCCGATCCCTAACTGACCAATAGCAGAGCCACCGTAAAGTGAACACATGTAAATAGCCAAGCGTTTTGCACGTTGAGACTCTTCACCGCTCATTAGCCAAGATTCAACAATCACAAAGATACCCGCAACCGAAATACCTGCGATGAAGCGTGCTACCAACCATACTCCAGCATTAGGGAGTAATGGCAGTACAAGAATCGTTGCGATAAACACACTTAAGCAAAGCACGAATGCACGTTGGTGACCAACTTTTGCAATCGCACGCTCAATCAGTAACGTGCCTGCTAATAGACCTGCATAGAACGCACTTGCTAACCAACTCGATAATGAACTTTCTAGACCGTACTCAGATAACATTAATGGCAAAGAGCTCATCAAGTAACCTGATGCAATCGCGTAGAAAGACAGCGCAATAACTGGAACGGTTATGCGAGTGTTGGTTTGGATGTTGTCCAATGCGGTAGCCTCTATATAGTTGTGGAACAGTGAATTTTCCGCGACTATGGGGCACAAAGGGCGTTAGGTAAAACGAATTAAAATGACCGTTAAGATAAAAGATTTTTATCGAGTAGAATCGATAAAATAACGGCATAAAACAGACTCGAAAGCGGGTCAAAATGACGTTAAAACCGGTTAATTGATTGTGCGTCCAATAAAATTTGGACACAGATTTGAATCGTTTTATTGGGCGCTATAGATTGACACAGTTGCTTTACTCTAAGGGTGCTCCCGAAAGAAGGTTTTTTCGAAAAGCTCGTGGTGCAACACCGCTCCATTTTCGAAACGCATGTCGAAAGTTGGCACTGTCGGAAAAACCGACGCGCTCAGAGATCTCTTCAATGGAAAATTGAGTTGAGTGCAAATAGTGTTTGGCTAGGTGAAAGCGCACATGATCGAGAATCTGTTGGTAGCTAGTACCGCAGGTTTTCAAATGGCGTCTCAGTGTACGGGATGACATGCCCAACTGTTTTGACAGTGCTTCAATCGAAGGGTAGTTGCCAGGGTTCTCGAGAAAACATTGCGTAACTTGTTCTCGCAGGTTGCTTGGTGAACTGATCTTTTTAAGTAGATCATCACAGGAGTTGAGACACATTTTTAGTGTTATAGGGTTAGCGGTTGGCAACGGTGCATAGAGGCAAGCCGAATCAAACTCCCATTCCAACTGTTGGCTATCGAATTCGACAGGGCAATGAAATACTTCTTGGTAACGATGCCCATATTCTGGTTCAGGGTAGGGAAAACGAATCACCTTTGAAGGAAAAGGCTGTTGCATTACTTCTTCGCATAGGCTTTGAATCGCTGCAAACCAGTATTCACAGCAGAAAGGTAACAAGCCTTCGATATCGACAAGCTGTTCAGCGCGAAAATAACCGGTCTTTTCATTGACTGACATGGTTTTCTTGAGAACGGGTCCCGCAAGTTTTAAGTACTTAAATCCCATCAATAAAGAATCGAGTAGTGTATTACTACTAAAAACTGCATACCCCAAGACGCCAAAATCACTAAAGCGAGCCTGTAGCCCAACATTCAGCCCTAGTTCCTTCTCTTCAGTGATAGCCAACGCGTTACTGTATACCGCGAGCTTTTGTGCAAGGGAGATATGAGCATCAGGGGCTGTAAGCTGCAATGGATCAATATGGGTGCCTTCGAGTAGCTCAGGGATTGGAACTCGAGTGTCTAAATAACGTAGCAATAACTGGACGTCCAAAATCCCAAAAGCTTGTAAATCGGGCTCATAAACCGCGCATTGCTCCATGTAGTCCTCCTAGTTTCACCCAAACAGTAACAATTCCCATTGCTTTGTCCGAATATCACCGTTTTTTGTCTTTATGCAACCTGTGTTGGATGTTATCAAAATGTTGTAATCATGAAAGTTCGATGATTGCTAAAGGAGACATGGAGTCCTAAAAGCATTCGGTAAACTCGACGAAATTTGAAATGGATCTAGCTGGTGGCGATGTATTAACGTCTTTCTCGTTACATTGTCACTTAAAAATGAGGAGAGCATGATGCACAACCTGGCAGTAAACCTAGAACGTAGCGCGGCGATATTCCCTACGAAACCTGCATTGCGATGGCAAGACAAACAAGTAAGTTATCAAGAGCTAAACGATCTGTCTGGTAAGGTTGCCTTTCATTTGAAGCAGCTTGGTATACAACAAGGCGACAAGGTAGCTTTGTCTTGTCCTAACACCGCTGAATTCGTTATTGCTTACTATGGCATTCTTAAAGCGGGTGCTGTTGTGGTTCCTTTAAATATTCTATTCAAGGCTCGTGAAGTTGAATACCACCTCAAAGATTCGGACGCTAAGGCGTTTTTATGTCATCAAGGGGATCCAACTTTGCCTATTGCTGATTTTGGTAAGCAAGGCTTTGACCAAGTGGAAGGATGCGAACACTTTGTATTGATGAGTGACGTCACTTCTGATGCTGAAAGCCAATTCAAACGTTGGTTAGAAACCAGTGAACAAGAAATCAGCCAAAATCAATCAGAAGCTCAGGTAGTCGCGGGGGATGATACGGCGGTTATCCTCTATACCTCAGGTACGACGGGGCAACCTAAAGGTGCAGAACTGTCGCATACCAACATGCACACTAACGCGATGTCATCACAATATCTGATGAGGTTAGAGTACAGTGACACCACACTCGCAACATTGCCGTTGTTCCACAGTTTTGGCCAAACGGTGATGATGAATGCCAGTCTCTTAACGGGCGCGACAATTGTACTGATTCAGCGTTTTGACCCTTCAGATGTCATTGATCAGATCATTGATCACAAGGTGAGTGTGTTTGCTGGGGTACCTACTATGTACATGGCTATTCTTAAAGCAGGACAAGTGTGCCAAGAGCGTTCAGACAAAGTCAAACATAGCTTAAGGCTTGGTGTGTCAGGTGGCGCTTCAATGCCCGTTCAAACTATCCGTCAGTTTGAAAAACAGTTTGAATTACCCATTTTAGAAGGTTATGGATTATCAGAAACCGCACCAGTAGCGACATTCAATCACATTGATGGTGATAGAGTCGCGGGCAGTGTTGGCCAGCCGCTATGTGGTCACTTGATTAAAGTGACGGACATTGAGGGAAACAGCGTAATTAGAGGCGAGCTGGGTGAGATATGCATTAAGAGCCCGAGTGTAATGAAAGGCTATTATAAGAGGCCCAAAGCGACAGAAGAGAGTATTCGTGATGGATGGTTTCTAACAGGTGACATCGGAAAGCTTGATGACCATGGTAACTTGTTCATTGTTGACCGTGTGAATGACATGATCATACGTGGTGGCTATAACGTTTACCCGCGTGAGATTGAAGAAGTTCTGATGTGTCATCCGGATGTAGAGATGGCAGCCGTGGTTGGTGCACCGGATGATAAGCTTGGCGAAGAAGTTCACGCTCATGTGGTGGTACGTGAACTGGCGTCGGTCAATGCCAAAGAGCTTCAGTCTTGGTGCCGTAGCCAACTCGCTGATTATAAATATCCACGCCATGTGTATATACGCACAGTGTTACCAATGACGGCAACGGGCAAGATACTTAAACGCGAACTGAGCCCGACACAAGGGAAGGAGTACATCAATGACGCAGTATGATTTCATTATTGTCGGAGGTGGCTCTGCGGGCTGCGTGTTGGCTTCTCGGCTCTCAGAAGACCCCAATGTCGAAGTCTGTTTGTTAGAGGCTGGTGGTAAAGACAATAGCCCTTTGATTCATACACCTGTCGGCGTTGCTGCCATTATGCCGACCAAGATCCACAATTGGGGTTTTGAGACGGTTCCTCAGCCCGGTTTAAATGGACGTAAAGGGTATCAACCACGCGGTAAAACATTGGGAGGTTCTAGTTCTATCAATGCCATGATGTACGCCCGTGGCCACAAATATGACTACGATTTATGGCAAGAAATTGGGAACGCAGGATGGAGCTATCAAGACTGTTTGCCTTACTTTAAGAAAGCTGAGAACAACGAACAACACTTCGATGATTATCATGGACAAGGTGGGCCGTTGAACGTGGCTAACCTTCGGAGTCCGAGCCAGATGATTGAGCGCTACTTAGACGCTTGTGAATCCATCGGTGTACCACGAAACCCAGACATTAACGGTGCAGATCAATTTGGCGCGATGGCAACTCAAGTGACTCAGTTAAACGGAGAGCGATGTAGCGCCGCTAAAGCGTATCTAACACCAAACCTAGAACGAAACAACCTAACCGTTGTCACCAACGCAACCGTGCATAAGGTACTCTTTGAGGGAAAAACAGCAGTCGGCATTGAATACGGCACAAAAGGGCAATCATTTCAGATCGGTGCTCGCAAAGAAGTCATACTATCTGCAGGGGCCTTCGGTTCACCGCAGATTCTGATGTTGTCAGGCGTTGGCGCAACAAATGAGCTTGAACAGCATGGATTGCCAATAGTTCACTCGTTAGAGGGGGTCGGGCAAAACCTTCAAGATCACATAGACCTGATTCACAGTTACAAGTGCAGCGACAAACATGAGACGTTTGGTATATCACTGCAAATGAGCGCGGACATGACCAAAGCGCTACCTTTATGGTTCAAAGAGCGAACCGGCAAAATGACCAGTAATTTTGCCGAAGGTATTGGTTTCTTTTATTCCGAGCAGGGTTTAACGGTACCAGACCTAGAATTTGTGTTTGTCGTCGCTGTTGTCGATGACCATGCGCGGAAAATTCATATGAGTCACGGGTTTAGTTCTCACGTCACTCTATTAAGGCCGAAAAGCCGCGGAACCGTCGCACTTCAAAGCAATAATCCATACGATCCACCAAAGATTGATCCAGCATTCTTCAGTGATCCAGACGATATGGAAGTGATGATAAAAGGATGGAAGAAACAACATCAAATGATGGAAAGCGCGCCGTTTGATGATGTTCGCGGAGCAAACTTTTATCCAGTCGACGCTTCAGATGACCAAGCCATTGAGCAAGATATTCGAAATCGTGCAGATACTCAGTATCACCCGGTAGGTACTTGCAAAATGGGTACCGCATCGGACAAAGCCGCAGTGGTGGATGAAAACCTTAAGGTTTATGGATTACAAGGAATCAGAGTGGTTGATGCGTCTATTATGCCAACCTTAGTTGGGGCGAATACCAATGCACCGACGATCATGATTGCTGAGAAGATTTCTGATCAGATCAAAAAGGAGCACGGCTTGTGTGAATTCCGAAAGTCAGAAGAAGGTGAGATGACAAAAGAGCATGAGCTAACGATTTAAATGCAATATTAAGGCTTTTTATCGCCATATCTAACAAAGTGTTGCGGTTTAAGTAAGTACGCGAGAAAAGTCAGAACAGTGTAGGCTGTTCTGACTTAATGTATTTACTTGGTTAGAGCTTGATTAAGCCACTGATCAAATTGGCCTTTTGGTAAAGCGCCATTAATAGTATCCACCACTTTACCTTGTTTAAACACCATCACGGTTGGAATACTACGAATAGCAAATTGAGCAGCGAGCTGTTGTTGCTCTTCGGTATTGATCTTCACAAAGCGCACATTGCCGTTTCGTTCAGCGGCAACATCACTAAATACCGGTGCAAAGCCGACACATGGATTACACCATGTTGCCCAGAAATCGACCACAACAGGTTGGTCACTGTTAAGTAGCGTTGAAAAGTTAACACTGGTTCCTTCCACTGGCGCACCATCTAGGAGTGGCGCTTTACACTTACCACATGTCGGGCTTTCTGAAACTCGCTCAGAGGGAACACGGTTAACACCCTGACAAGCAGGGCAACGAGTATTGAATGTAGACATAACTTTCTCTTTTTATTGCTCCACATTGACTAACGCGATTTACGAACTAGCCCCTGTGTGCTTATACTGTTTGAAACAACACTACGATACTCAAATAAAAACAAACAATAAATAGGTAAATGATGACAAAGTTTTACGCTGAAATTACCGGGTGGGGAAAGTGTCTACCGCCAGCGACGCTCTCCAATGATGACCTCAGTACTTTTATCGATACGTCTGACGAGTGGATTCGTACAAGAACAGGGATTGAAAACAGAAGAATTAGCCACGTTAATACATCTGATTTAGCGACAGTTGCAGCTCAGCATGCGATGGCTTGTGCTGGTTTGACTGCTGATGATATTGATATCGTCATTGTTGCGACTTGCTCTCCTGACTCTCTTATTCCAAACACAGCTTCAAAAGTACAGCAAAACCTTGGTATTAAAGGCGCAGCAGCATTTGACTTAAATGCTGCGTGTACTGGCTTCCTTTATGGTCTTGAAACGGCGACGCGCTTAATTCAAGCGGGTAACTACCGTAACGCGATCGTAATTGGCGCTGAGAGACTGTCATTCTTCATTGATTGGACCAAGCGTGACACCGCTGTACTGTTTGGTGATGGAGCCGGTGCTGCTGTGCTGTCTCGCACTGAAAAGCAAGTTGGTCTACAACAAGCTCAAATTGGTTGTGATGCGGAAGGCCGCGATATTCTCGCTGTGCCGAAGTTCGGTACTTCAATGGATCGTTTTGCCGCAGACAATGGTTACTGGGATTTTGACTTCGTTGGTAAAGAGATCTTCAAGCGTGCAGTGAAAGGCATGGGCGCAGCCGCTCATACAGTTCTTAGTCGCACAGGTATCTCAACTGACAACATTGATGTGGTTATCCCACACCAAGCGAACATCCGTATTATTCATACTTTGTGTGACATGGCGGGTATTGAAAAAGAGAAGGCCTTCGTTAACATTCAGAATTACGGTAATACCTCTGCCGCAACTGTGCCTATTGCTATGTGTGAAGCGCTTGAACAGGGTGCTGTTAAGCCAGGTGCGAATATTCTTGTTGCTGCCTTTGGCGCAGGTCTTACATGGGGTGCTGGTCACATTACTTGGGGTGAGCGTGTCGAACCATTAGGGGCTTCGGATGCAACACTTCCAGAGAATGATAAATCGGCGCTGGAGCTTTTAGAAAAAGCAATTTTACACTGTAAAACACGCCCTAATTCAGAGATGTAATTTGATGAACGTAAGGTTAATGCAAGCTGAAGACCTTGATAGTGCAGCTAAAGTTCACCAACAAGCGTTTGTACGCCAAACCAGGTCAAAAGAGTGGTTACAATGTAACTTAAATGCATCGCCACGCTTCATTAACTTTGTATTAGAGCTCGATGGAGAGATTCAAGGTTACATTATCTGGGTTCAAAAAAGCGGTTTTCGTCCAGAAGCTGTTTTAGAGTTAGAGCAATTGGCGGTTTCTACTGAACAACAAGGTAAAGGCTTAGGCCGTACACTGATACTTGATTCGTTAAAAACAGTCAAAGAAGTGCTAGCTGAACAAGGCTCAACGCTTAAACATGTTTTGGTGACGACTCGGGCAGATAACTTTGCACAGCAATTGTACAAATCAACACTGGGTGCTGAGGTTGAAACCACGATTTCAAACTTATACTCGGCTGATGAAGTACTCATGATCGCAAGAAACGTAGGTCAACGAATTTAGTTTTCCTTGTTTCTTAAAACGCCCGCAGTGATGTTTATCTCTGCGGGCGTTTTTTCGTTTTTCTATCTTGCGGCTTTTGACTATTATTTTGAGTTGCGAATCTTACTTTTGAATTGAGTTAATGCCCTAACGTTCTATCTGCGTTGATACAGGGCAGTGATCACTAAGAAAGTAGTCAAGGACATCTTGAGAAGGGAACACGTATTGTTTTGTCGATGATGTACTCAAATCGTCACTGACTACAATGTGGTCGATCAGAGAGCGGAATTGATGAGTACGGTGTTTGTTGCGGTTGGAGCGTACTTTACAGTCCGCCGCCGTTGAACGGGTTGCTAATTGCGCTCGGTTGTTTTCACTCAGTACAGACCAAAGCCAATCACCACGATATGATAGGTTATGGTTGAAGTCACCCAGTACCGCATAACTCTGTTGTTTCTTTTCCCGTTCTACTATCCAATCATTTAACAGCTTAGCTTGCTGCTTGAGTCGCTCACAGTTGTTATTGCGCTTGTAAGCACCGCTACAACCCGCTTTTAAGTGTACAGAGAGCAAATGTACCGGCTTATCATGAAGCTTCGCTACAATGTAGCTTGCAAACCTAAGTTTACTGCCAGAGCGTGTTTCAAGCTTTAAGTCGGGCTTATTAACGACATTAATATTTTGCCTAACAGCGAAGCCTGTGTATTGGTTTACATCTGAGAACTGGTTCGCTTTGTATCGGTTAGATGCTCGGTCAGACATCACGATCCGAAAATCAGGACCAACAACGCGCTTTATAGCCTCAATATTATCGACCTCTTGGAATGCCATCACATCGCTATTGAGTTGCTTAAAGTGGTAAGAGAGTTGGTTGAAATCTTTCTCCTTACGAAGCTCACTCATTTTATTCACAGCCTCATTGGTTGATAACCATTCAATATTCCAACTTGATATGCTTAGAGGTGCACTTAAAGCGGTACTACTAAATAGGCAGGTGGTGATAACCCACTTTTGAAGTCTATTCACGGCGTTTTTCTCTGAATTTAGTGTTGATTTTCCCTGAGCCGTTATCCTACAACACTTGGCAAAAATTCAAGGCTTTTTAGCCACTTTTTTATTGTTACATTGTTTCTTTTTCGACTTGAGAGATAACGTCATAAGATTGAATTGATCTTAGTCAGCACTCCTCTTTTATTGATCCAAATCAATACCCGCGTTTGGTGGTTCTCGTTAAATACGCCACAATATCTAGTGTTAGTTAAACGATAAATCGCTCTATATAGTGTGTTTGTGGATAAGTCTGTGAATACCTAGAGAGTAAGGAGAAGTGGTGAAATCAATCGTAATCAAGCGTGATGGCTCAAGAGCTCCATTCAGCAGAGATCGCATCCAAGCTGCAGTGGAAGCAGCATCAGAAAAGTCAGATAAGGAAATTGCCATTTATGCTTTGAATGTGGCATTGGCTGTGGAATTAAAGCTCGAAGAGTACGATGAAGTTCATATCTCTGAAATTCAAACCATGGTTGAGAATGAGCTTATGCAGGGGCCTTATAAGTCTCTTGCTCGTGCGTACATTGAATACCGCCACGACCGCGATATTGCGCGTGAGAAGCAAAGTGCTTTGACACGCGAAATCGAAGGTCTGATTGAAGAGAGCAACGTTGACCTAATCAACGAAAATGCCAACAAAGACGGTAAAGTGATTCCAACACAGCGTGATCTTCTTGCTGGTATCGTGGCTAAACACTATGCGAAAACACACATTTTGCCACGCGATATCGTTCAAGCACACGAAAGCGGCGACATTCATTATCACGATCTAGATTACGCACCATTCTTTCCGATGTTTAACTGCATGCTGATCGACTTAAAAGGCATGTTAACTCATGGCTTTAAGATGGGTAATGCTGAGATTGATACGCCGAAATCAATCTCAACCGCGACAGCTGTAACAGCCCAGATTATTGCGCAAGTGGCGAGTCACATTTACGGCGGCACGACGATCAACCGTATCGACGAAGTACTAGAACCTTATGTAATGGCGAGCTACGAGAAGCACCTTCAACTTGCGAAAGAGTGGGATATTCATAACCCTGAAGCCTTTGCTATCGCTCGCACTGAGAAAGAGTGTTACGACGCATTCCAATCGCTAGAGTACGAAGTAAACACGCTACATACGGCGAATGGCCAAACACCATTTGTGACGTTTGGTTTTGGTTTAGGCGAAAGCTGGGGATCGAAATTAATCCAACAATCGATCTTGAAAAACCGCATCGCTGGCCTTGGTAAGAACCGTAAAACAGCGGTATTCCCAAAACTGGTTTTTGCAATCAAAGATGGCCTAAACCACAAGTCAGATGATCCGAATTACGATATCAAACAGCTAGCGCTTGAGTGTGCTTCTAAGCGCATGTACCCAGATATCCTTAACTACGACAAAGTTGTAGAAGTGACAGGTTCATTTAAAACACCGATGGGCTGTCGTAGCTTCCTAAATACTTACGAAGAAAACGGTGAGCTTATCCATGAAGGCCGTAACAACTTAGGTGTTGTGAGCCTTAACCTGCCACGTATTGCTATCAATGCGAAAGGCGACATGAGTAAGTTCTATGCGTTGCTAGACGAGAAGTTAAAACTGGCTCGTCGTGCGCTAGAGACTCGAATCAGCCGTCTTGAGAACGTGAAAGCTCGCGTAGCTCCAATTCTGTACATGGAAGGGGCGTGTGGCGTTCGTCTGAAAGCTGACGATTCGATTGCAGATATCTTTAAGAACGGCCGTGCTTCGGTGTCTCTTGGCTATATCGGTATTCATGAAGCGATGACTGCGTTGTTTGGTACAGAAACGCACCTTTACGATGACACAGAAATGCGCAACAAGGCACTTGAGCTTGTGCAATACATGAAACGCGAAGTGGAAACTTGGACCAAAGAGACAGGGTATGCGTTTAGCCTATACGGCACGCCAAGTGAAAACTTATGTAGTCGCTTCTGCAGCATCGATACTAAAGAGTTTGGTGTAATTGAAGGTGTAACGGATCGTGGTTACTACACCAACAGCTTCCACCTAGATGTTCAGAAGAAGGTTAACCCTTACGATAAGATCGATTTTGAGATGCCTTACCCAGAGATCTCAAGTGGTGGTTTTATCTGCTACGGCGAATTCCCTAATATGCAGAAGAACATTGAAGCGCTTGAAAACGTATGGGACTACAGTTACTCACGTGTGCCTTACTACGGTACAAATACACCTATTGATGAGTGTTACGAGTGTGGTTATAACGGTGAGTTCGATTGTACGAGCAAAGGCTTTACTTGTCCTAAATGCGGTAACCATGACTCAACTAAAGTGTCAGTAACACGCCGCGTGTGTGGTTACCTTGGCAGCCCAGATGCTCGACCATTCAACTTTGGTAAGCAGGAAGAAGTGAAGCGTCGCGTTAAGCACCTGTAACTCACTAGAACTTCTCACCTGTTAAGCGAAGACTCCCTCTGATGTTAGAGGGAGTTTAGTCGTTTGAAGCAAGCGCTCTAATCCTAAATATCGGCAACTCTATGAATTATCATCAATATCATCCAATCGACGTCGTAAATGGTCCCGGTACACGCTGTACACTGTTTGTGTCTGGTTGCGTTCATCAGTGTCGTGGCTGTTATAATCAGTCAACACAGCGCTTAGACTCTGGTCACCTGTTCACTCAGGAGCTTGAGGATCACATTATTGCCGATCTTAACGATGAGCGAATCAAGCGTCGTGGGCTTTCTCTGTCTGGTGGGGATCCTTTGCATCCAGCGAATGTGGCTGATGTCTTGAAACTGGTTAAGCGCGTTAAAAGTGAATGCCAAAACAAAGATATTTGGATGTGGACGGGTTATGAGTTAGATGAACTCGACGAAAAGCAGAAAGAGGTGTTGAGCTATATTGATACCTTAATTGATGGCCGTTTTGAGCAAGATAAAGCCGATCCGATGTTGGATTGGCGTGGTAGTTCTAACCAAATAATTCATCGTTTCACTGACATTTAATCTTTTCTCGCTTAATCGAAGAAATAAGGGCTTATCCGCAGCTTAAACTGCAAATGAAGCCCTTAGGTGTGAGTTCTTTAGTTATTCCCGCGACTACATTGTCGTTCTTGGTTGTTCTTCGATGAGATTGTTAATCCATTTCTTTGATTGAATGCGTTGGCTTGTGAGTGCGATTTTGACCAACTCTTCAAGTAAAACAATCAACATCACCCATTCTAACGGCCAGCCTAAAACCAGTGCTGTGTAGTAGGCGAGTGGTATACCAATCGCCCATTGTCCAAACAGGTCGATAAAGATACTGTAGTTAATATCGCCACCGCTTTTCAGTACGCCTCCAATACCAACCATATTGAACACTCGTAGAATCATACCCAGTGCAATCACCAAAGTGACGTTTACCGCAGTCTCTTTTAACTCTAGGTGTGTTAACTGTACTAGGTAAACAATCACTGGTTTTGCGATAAAGCAGAGTAGTGCAAGGACTATTGCAAGCCCGCAACTGACTAATACATAACCCCAAGCCGTGTTCTCAACTCTTTGATAGTTCTGTGCGCCTATTTCGTTACCTAGAACGATAGAAGCTGCAACGGCAAATCCCATAAAGGCAGAGATCAATATGCTTTCGACAGGTGACAGTAGTGAAATGATAGCCAGTTCACCGACGCCCATTTGGCCCACTATGACGTTGTAAATCAGCAAGCCACCAGCCCATGCTGTATCGTGGATGAGCATTGGCATAGCAATAGTTAGGTACTTTTTCCTATGTTTAACAACTATGGCATCTCGCCAGTTGCTGAGTGTTGGAAAAAGATGGGCGTAATGTTCTTTCGCCAAAACAAGTAGTGCGACAGTCTGAACGAACCTCGACGCAGTGGTACCGACAGCGGCGCCAACTACGCCCAGTTCTGGGAAACCGAATAAGCCGAAAATAAGAAGCGCATTGAGCATAGCGTTGACCAAGATGGCAAAGATGCTGATCTTAGTGGGTAGCTTGGCTTCGCCAACGGATCGAAGGGCACTTTCTAATGGTACGACGATAGCGGTGCCGATAAGGCTGGCTCCTGTTATCCAAAGGTAGTCCGTTGCCTGTTGAACGTAATCAGGATCTGAGGCCACAACAGATACTACTGATTCAGGAGCCAATAAATAAACCGCAACAAATGGCACTATAGCGATGATGGATAACGCCCATGATTGAGCCAGCGTACGACGAATGCCATTAAAATCACCTCCACCAAAATATTGCGAAGCTAGCACGCTTACAGCCCCGCTAATTCCAGACACCATAATTAGGTTGAAGAAAAAGATTCTATTGCCCACACCAACTGCGGCTGTTGCTGCATCACCTAATTGGTTAACCATAAAAATATCGATAACGCCGAGTAACGAAAACATCATGGTTTGAAGTGAGACAGGCAAACCGATTTGTATTAGCTTTTGCCAAAATTCTTTGTCTAAATGACGATATGTAGAGCGCATCGCAATTCCTTGCTATTTGATATGCAAGAAGTTTATCTAGGTTTTATTTGGCTGTATTTTCTGTATTCATCATTAACTTTTGTCAAACTCTCCATTTGGTATGGATAGCGCAAGCATGGGATTAGGTCAGTCAATGAGCGAAAAACAAGAACGCTATGAAATATCTGATACCACCCACCAAGAGTTTGTCGACCAAAGCCACGTATTGGCGTTTGAGCAGCTTGGGATTGTTCAGTGCGGTACAGCCTCCTGCAGAGATTTCTTTTCTGTTTATCGCAAGAATCAACAAAAGCACATGTTGTTGTTTACTGTACGTGGCAAAGGGTGGCTAGAGAGTGGGGCGTGTCGTTACATTCTAGAGCCCAGTTCATGTATTACCGTACCTGCTGGCGTTGAAAATGGTTTTGGGATTGAGGAAGAGACTTGGCAGATAGCATGGATTTTCCTGTCCCCAGATAAGCGGTGGTCAAATATTGATAATGATATTTTATACACTTTGACGCCAGCAGCAGACGTCGTCGCTTCTTGCATACATACCTTGCTTCGAAGTATTTCACTTCCCATTGATCTTGGTGGGGCAGTCGCTATTCACAGCGTTGCTCAAATCGAAGCTCTGATTAATGCGCCGATTCCACAGCAATTGGATAGAAACGCAATCCGTTTAGAGCGAGTTTTCGACACAGCTCAAAAGCAACTGCACAAAGAGTGGAATGTTCAGGAATTATCGAACTTGTTTCCATGCTCTGAACCACATTTTCATAGGTTGTGCCAGCGTTACTATTCCCATAGTCCTATGACTCATCTCATGCGTATGAGGATGGAATATGCAGCACGACTACTTCGCTCAAGTGATTGGTCAATACAACATATCGGTGAGATAGTGGGTTATCCAAATGCAGCAAACTTCAGTACACGCTTCAAGGCATGGTCTGGCATGACGCCAAGGCAATTCAAACAGAGCGCACCATAGCTACATTGCTAAGTGCAATGATTAGGGCAGCTCAAGAACAAGTAAACAGCATTCAATTCATCAACGAAATCGGTCGATAAATCGACGGTTATCAGATTACTTATGCTAACTAAGCGCTTCTAATAAAAAATGTTTCTGATTTGACTATGATAATGTTAACGTAAAACTCATTACTTGAATTTCAAAGGGTTGTGACTTTCATGTTTTCACATCTACCAAAACCAACTTTAGATCCAATTCTCTCTCTTTCTGTGGCTTACCGTGGCGATGAACGTCCAAACAAAGTCGACCTCGGCATTGGTGTTTACCGCAACAACCAAGGTGAGACGCCAATCATGAAGGCCGTTTCAATGGCACAAGATATTGTCGTTGAAAATCAGAAAACCAAAGCTTACGTTGGCCTAGCGGGTTGCGAAGAGTTTAACCAAAGTATGATCGACCTGTTGTTGAAAGGAACTTCAGCAATGGATCGTGTTGCCGCTATTCAAACGCCAGGTGCGAGTGGTGCTCTGCGCATGCTGGGTGATCTTATGAAAGTCGCGCAGCCAGATACAACGGTTTGGATCTCTAATCCAAGTTACGTGAATCACCAACCTGTGATGGAAGCGGCAGGACTCAAAGTTAAGCACTACTCTTACTTTAGCCCTGAAACAAAACAGGTTGATACGGCAAGAATGCTCGAAGAGCTTTCACAAGCGGGTCCTAATGATGTTGTGCTACTGCATGGCTGTTGTCATAACCCAACGGGTGCTGACATCGACTTTGCTGCATGGCAGGAAATCACCGCGCTATCACAGAAGAATGGCTTCTTACCGTTTGTTGATATTGCTTACCAAGGTTTTGGTGATGGCCTTGAAGAAGATGCGAAAGGTCTTCAATTCATGGCAGACAATGTTGAAGAGATGCTAATCACAACGTCGTGCTCGAAAAACTTCGGTTTGTACCGTGAAAGAACGGGCGCTGCAATCGTCGTTGGTAAAAATAGCCAAGAAGTAGGTAACGCGAAAGGTAAACTTCTTACCCTCGCTCGCTCTACTTACACTATGCCGCCAGACCACGGTGCCGCACTTGTGAAAACAATTCTTCAAAATCAAGAGTTAACACGCATTTGGAAGCAAGAATTAAGTGAGATGCAGGGCCGTTTGTTAAATCTTCGCCAAACATTATGCAATGAATTGCGAAATACTTATAACACGTCACACTTTGACTTCATTGAAAGCCATAAAGGTATGTTTACTGTACTAGGCTTTAAAGAAGCTCAAATGAATCAATTACGTGAAGAGTATGGCATTTATGGTGTTGGTGACGGTCGCATCAATATCGCAGGTCTTTCAGAGTCGCATATTCCTTACGTAGCTAACGCAATCGCTAATGTATCAAAATAAAATGGTGACTGAATGTACAATTGGAAAGCAATTATAACCCTGATGTTAAGTGGTGGCCTTGTTGCTTGTTCTACGACGAGTCAAGCTCCTGTCGAGCCAGAGCAGAAACCACAAATCGAGCAACCTGTTGTTGACGATTCAAGTAAAGCGGATGAAAAAGACGGGGAGTCTTCTAAAGATCCCGTAACTGAACCTGAAAAAGAGCCAGAAAAAGTCGAGAAACCTGCTGAGCCAGAAAAGAAACCAGTGCCGCCTAAAAAACCAGAGAAAGTAACGAAAACCTCTGATGGTAAGTTAATTCTTGGGGAAGAAGAGTGGGTTTATGTTCCTGGTCTAGAAGAGTCGTTTAAAGCACGCGTTGATACAGGTGCAACAACATCTTCCATCAGTGCCACTGATATCATTCCTTTCGAGCGAGACGGCAAAGACTGGGTTAAGTTCAAAGTTGAACACGATGGCATTAAGAGTCAAGAAGTGAGCTTACCGGTTGAGCGCTGGGTTAAGATTAAACAGTCAAGTGCTGAAGGCACACAACGTCGTGCTGTGATTGTCGCTAATATCCAAATTGGTGATCTTAAAGATAAAACGGAATTCACATTGGCTGACCGTACTCATCTAACTTACCCATTGCTATTGGGTCGTAGCTTCTTTAGAGACGTAGCGGTGGTAGACGTAAGTAAGAAATACGTTCAAGACAAAGTCAAAAAGTAATCATTAGTCACTAAACTTTGTTGAAGATTGGTACAAATAAAAATCCCGATAAGCGTATAACTTATCGGGATTTTTTTATTTATTCGTGTAGTGGTTTAATACTTAAACAGCTGCACTTGAGTGTTGAGCTGCTGCGCAATGCCACGCAACTCTTCTGACAGATGGCGTGAGTTGTCTGCCTCTGTCGACATTTTGTCAGATACGTCGTTCACAAGTTGGATATTCTTACTCACTTCACCTGTTACTGTGCGCTGCTCTGATGCTGCATTAGATATGTGCGATGCCATGTCGGAGATCTGTTGAATTGACGCCGCGATTTGCTCTAGTGCTTCTGTAGCATTGTTCGCGTCATCAACGCTTGATTGCGCTAAATTTTGGCTGCGCTCCATAGATTCTACCGCAGAGACACTGTTTTTCTGCAGCGTTTCAATCATTTCGCGAATTTCATCAGTCGAGCTGTGAGTACGTTGCGAAAGGACGCGGACCTCATCTGCAACGACAGCAAATCCGCGGCCTTGTTCACCTGCACGAGCTGCTTCGATGGCGGCATTAAGAGCAAGTAGGTTAGTTTGCTCTGCAATGTCTGAAATCGTAGAGAGAATCGCATTGATATCTAGTGCGTTCTTTTCTAGCTCTTGGATAATCCCAGATGCATTCTCTACTTGTTCAGCTAAGCTCGTGATTGACTCTTGGTTACGGATGATTACACGTTTTCCTTGCTCGCAGTTTTCTGTCGAGCTTATGGCTGAATCCGCGGTCATCTGAGCATTGTTCGCCACTTCTTCTGCTGTTGCCGACATTTCGTGCACTGCAGTCGCTATTTGTGAGATTTCGTGAAGCTGGACCGTTAAACCATCGCTAGTCTGGCGAGCAACATTGGTACTCACTTCTGATTGTTCATTAAGCTGGCTTGATGAGTGAGCAATATCACGAACAATTTCTTGAAGCTTGGCAATAAAGGCATTTACGTGCAAAGCCAATGTCCCAATTTCATCTTTACTGTTCACAGAAATACGCTGCGTAAGATCACCGTTGCCTTTCGACAGCGCTTCCATAGCTGTACTAAGTGTTGTGAGAGGCGCGAGTGCTTTCTTGATCACAAACATAGCAACGAAGGCAATGACGACTAACTGCAACATGCCAAAGATTGCCGATTGACGCAGTAGCGATCGATAAGACGCAAAAGATTTGGTTTTATCGATAACGATAGTGAAATACCAATCAGTGTGAGGGACTTTTTGTGCAGATAGGAATGATTCTGAATCGCCGATGACCATTTCCTCAAACTCTGAGCGACTCGCGATCGACTTGATCTTCTGTGCAGAGAGGTTGTTGGAGATATTGGATACAGATTTCAGCGTCAATGAACGGTCTTTATGAGCAACAATTTTGCCGGAGCCATCAACTAGAAACGCATAAACACCTGGTTGCTCGACGTTAACGATGTCATTAACAAGTGCGGTGAGATTCAAATCTGCACCAATAACGCCTGAATAACCATTGGTACTAAAAGGGGAGGCAATGGTAACAACCAGCTCATTGGTAGCAACGTCCAAGTACGGTTCTGTCACGACGGTACGACCTTGAGCCATTGGATCTTTGTACCAATCTCTGGTGCGAGGGTCGTAGCCTTCTGGTACAGGGAGATCAACACCCTGTAAAAAGCGGCCATCAGAAAGGCCGGCGTAGGCGATTTGGAAGCGTCCAGCGTTAGTACTTTGTGTAAAGTAGCTCTCTGGTGAACTTGTGTATTTGAAGGCGTCTTTCGCAGCATTAACTACGTTAATTCGGCCTTCAATCCACTTTTCAATGCCCGATACATTAGAAGTCGTTAATGTATTTGAGTATTGTTGAACTGAACGGTACGTCTCATTCAACAGCTGCTTACCTGTGACGTAAGTCTGAATCATCGTCATTGCGAAAATGATGACAACAAATATCAGAGTCAGTTTGTTTTTTATCGATATGCTGTTACCACCCATTACGGTACTCCATCTCTCAGCAAAATTTGTGAGAGATTAGCAGTACGCCATGTTGCGGTAAAGTGATTTTATCGTTTAGTCGTTAAATATTTATATCGCTTATGCTTCTCGTGATTTTTAGTGATAAAAATCTAAATAAATTAATGAGTTAAACAATATAAAATCAAGAGTAACTTAGAAACCAAATCGCGCTGACATCAGCACTTGGTGGCCATAAGTACCGTTGTTACGCATATCAACACCGACAGACAGTTGTTCTGTTGAGTGGAAACGCGCACCAAAGCCTACGATAGAGTTAGTCCCATCATTATCGATAAGCTGACCGAGGCGAGCATTAACTTCGATGTTTGCCATTAACCATGCTTTCACACCAACGTTAACTTCGGTTTTAAAGCTGTTATCATCATTGCGTTCGATATTGTGCAGTAGCATTTGACCGTAAATGTCAGCAAACTGACCAATCGGGCCGTTGAAGCCAATACCACCTGCTGCATCCCAGTCACTTTCAAAGCCGGTATCCACACGGCCGATGAAGTGTGCGTTTTGGGTAAATAACGTTGTGAATTCGCCACCAAATGTACTTGGGCTCGCACCCATTCGGATTTCAAAAGTGTTGTAGTTGAAATTGTTCGCCGAAGCGGCAAATGAACACAGCGTGGTTAATCCGATCAGTAGCGTTTTTTTTGCGTAACCCTGCATGGTGACTCCAATTTTTTGTATTTAGGGCAGTATATACAAAAAAGCCTGCAATATGCAGGCCATTTTAATTAGTGTCGATCGAGATTATAGAATTTGGATATGGTCAACTTCGATCTCTGGAGTTTTGCCACCTTCGTATTCACCAAAGATACGTACTTGTGTTTCAGCGGTCAGTGGTTGAGCTAGCTTGATATCGTCATCTAACTCGATTTGAATTTCACTTTGGCCGTCAGAGAAGATGAACTTGTCGTTGCGAACCTGGCGAACGATCTTACCATCTACAATAGCTTCTTGTTCGGAGAACATGCTTGTGTTTTCAAGTAGTGTCGCAATAGTCGTTGATTCTACTGGGCCTGTGTAAGCGATACCGCTGTTGTTGTCTTTATGACCATCAGCTAGAGCGATAGCTGGAGTAAGGATAACTGATGCTGCGATTGCTAGGACTGCTTTTTTCATAATAAATACCTCATTGGTTATGTTTGGTTGAAACGTTTTGTTTCGATGAGGCTATTAAACAACACTGGGGTTGAATTCAGCGTGAGTAACGTATTCATTTTCCATTCATTTTCATGAGCATCTTATTATCAATAACGCTACTATAGAGACAAAAGCGCGATTGTTTGCGTCTAAGAATGAAGGAAATCAGTTTTCATGTTGACACCACTTAAGGCCCTTATGGTTCAGGGCACGACATCGGATGCCGGAAAAAGTGTATTGGTGGCAGGTTTATGCCGCGTATTGGCTCGACGCGGCGTTAAGGTCGCCCCATTCAAGCCACAGAATATGGCACTAAACAGTGCGGTGACCGAAGACGGTGGTGAAATTGGCAGAGCACAAGCTGTTCAAGCTCAAGCCTGTAACGTAAAGCCGACGGTTCACATGAACCCAGTACTCCTTAAACCGAATTCAGATACAGGTGCGCAGGTTATTTTACAAGGTCGTGCATTAACCAACATGGAAGCGACTGGTTATCACGATTATAAGAAAGTCGCCATGGATACCGTGATTGATTCATTCGATCGTCTTCAGGCTGACTATGAGAGCGTTATGATTGAGGGGGCGGGCAGTCCAGCCGAAATCAACCTTCGTGAAAATGATATCGCTAACATGGGTTTTGCTGAGAAGGCAGACGTTCCGGTGATTATCATTGCAGATATTGATAGAGGCGGTGTTTTTGCTCATCTATACGGTACTTTGGCGTTATTGTCAGAATCTGAGCAACAGCGTGTCGTTGGTTTTGTGATTAACCGTTTTCGAGGTGACATTAAACTATTAGAGTCTGGTTTAGATTGGTTAGAACAGAAAACAGGCAAGCCTGTGATTGGTGTCTTGCCTTATCTGCATGGCTTTAACCTAGAAGCTGAAGATGCGATCACCACAGCGCAAGAATCGAATGGTAATGCGAAGTTAAAAGTTGTGGTGCCTGTATTTACCCGAATTAGTAATCACACAGATTTTGATACCTTGCGTCTAAACCCTGACATCGATCTGCGTTATGTTGGGAAAGGTGAACGCTTAGATCAAGCAGATCTCATTATCTTACCTGGCACTAAATCGGTTCGAGCCGACCTAGACTACATGCGTGAACAAGGTTGGGACAAAGATCTTCAGCGTCACCTGCGTCTTGGCGGTAAGGTCGTTGGGATTTGCGGCGGTTATCAAATGCTAGGCAAGTCGATTGACGACCCTGACGGTGTGGAAGGTCAACCGGGCTCTTCTACTGGTTTAGGCTTGTTAGAAACAACGACGGTTTTGACGCAACAGAAGACACTGACTAATGTAAGTGGGAAGTTGACCCTGAATGGAAGCGCATCCGACGTAAAAGGTTATGAGATTCATGTTGGTAAGACTCAAGTCAAAGAAAAGGACATACCGATACAGTTAGACTCTGGTGCTATTGATGGAGCAGTTAATAGCGAAAACACGATCTTTGGAACTTATCTTCATGGCCTGTTTGATAACAGTGAAGCCCTAGCTTCGATTTGTGAGTGGGCTGGCGCGAGCGCTGTTGCTACGGTTGACCACCATGCTCTTAAAGAAGAAGGTATCGATCGGATCGCAGACGCCATCGAAGAGTACATGAAGCTAGATTTGTTGTGGCCTGAACTGAATACCATCAAAAGATAGAATTAATCAATAATCACGTGAAAGAGAGTGTGATGCAAAAACGATTGCTGACGGCAGCATTAGCTATTTTAGCTTTTCAAGTATCTGCGCAAGACTCCATTAAAGTCTACGCAGCGTCTTCAATGACCAACGTCGTCAATGAACTGATCTCTGAATTCGAAAAGAACAACGATATTGATGTTACACCTGTGTATGCGAGTACATCATCACTAGTTCGCCAGATAGAGCGAGGTGCACCTGCAGACATGTTCATCGCGGCGAATGAAAAATGGATGACACACTTAGTCGATAGGGGGTATGTTTCAGGTGACAATGTCACTAACTGGGCTGGCAATGAACTGGTTTTGATCTCATCGGAATCAGACAAAACCGACTATTCTCAGTTTAGACTTGACGATGCAACCACATGGCAGGCTACGCTACAGGGTGAACGACTAGCTGTTGGCAACACTATGTCGGTACCCGCTGGTATCTATGCGAAAGAGTCTCTAGAGGCATTGAAGGTATGGCAGAGCGTTCGTACTCGCCTTGCTCCGAGCAATAATGTACGCATGGCATTGGCATTGGTTGAAAGACAAGAAGCGATACTTGGTATCGTATATAAAACCGATGCTATGCTTTCTAAGGATGTTTCAATAGTCGATACGTTTCCTGCGTCATCACACACTCCAATACGTTACCCTGTAGCGAAATTGAACGGTAGTGAATCGACGCAAGCCTTTTATACCTTTATGCAGGGCGGATTTTCTAAGTCAGTCCTCGAGCGCTACGGTTTTAATACGCATTAATGTTTTATTTATCGGATTACGAATATCAAGCTCTGTTGTTAAGCCTTAAGGTCGCGGGCTTTGCTATTTTGTGGTTGGTACCTATTGGTATCGGCATTGCTTGGCTATTGGCGAAAAAACAGTTCATCGGTAAAGGCTTGGTGGAGAGCCTTGTGCATCTTCCTTTGGTTTTGCCTCCAGTTGTCATCGGTTATCTACTACTGGTCATGATGGGTAGGCAGGGCCTTATTGGCTCGTGGCTTAATGATGTGTTTGGGGTGGTGTTTAGTTTCAGTTGGAAGGGAGCATCGCTTGCGTGCATCGTTGTGGCACTGCCGTTGATGGTGCGTTCTATCCGCTTAAGCTTAGAAACTGTAGACAGTAAATTGGAAGAAGCGGCTGCGACATTGGGTGCACCTCCAATTAAGGTTTTCTTTACGATAACCCTGCCATTAATGGTTCCGGGTATTATCACTGGCACTATGTTGTCGTTCGCTCGTAGTTTAGGAGAGTTTGGAGCGACAATCAGCTTTGTATCAAACATTCCAGGTGAAACTCAGACGATTCCTTTAGCTATGTACACGTTTATTGAGACTCCGGGTGCAGAGATGGAGGCTGCGCGCCTATGTGCTATCTCTATAGCAATTGCGCTTGGTTCTCTTATGCTATCTGAGTGGCTCAATCGAAAAACAGTAAATAAGTTAGGGGGGAATCAATGAGCGAATTGATACTCAAATATCAGCAGAAGCTCGGTGAAACTGAGTTTGATGTTGATCTGACCTTACCTAGCCAAGGCATTACCGCGATATTTGGTCGTTCTGGTGCGGGAAAAACCTCTTTGATTAACGCCATTAGCGGGCTTAAGAACCCTGACCGCGGTCAGATTAAGGTTTCCGGCAAAACCTTATTCGATAGCGCGAGAGGGATCGATTTGCCAGTTCACAAGCGCCAAGTGGGCTACGTTTTTCAAGAGTCTCGTCTTTTTCCGCACATGAAAGTGTCGAGTAATTTGAAATATGGCGTTAAGACGCCTGACCAGAAACATTTTGATCAAGTCGTCGGTCTTTTATCTCTAGAAGCTTTACTTGATCGATATCCGGCAAAGTTATCGGGTGGTGAGAAGCAGCGAGTCGCGATAGGGCGAGCTCTGTTGTCTAAACCAAGTATTCTATTAATGGATGAACCATTAGCCTCGTTAGATTTACCGCGAAAACGGGAAGTGATGCCGTTTTTAGAAAACCTTTCGGAAAGCGTAAAAATCCCTATTGTTTATGTTACTCACAGCCTTAACGAGATTCTTAGGCTATCTAACTACCTAGTAATCTTAGACCAAGGCAAGGTGCTATCTGCGGGGCAAACAGAACAAGTATGGGCGTCCAGAGCGATGAGGCCATGGCAATCATTTTCCGAGCAAAGTTCTCTGTTTGAGGCGAAAATTGTTGATCACAACGACGACTATGCGCTGTCTAAGCTTGCGCTAGGTGATACTACGTCGCTTTGGGTTCAGCAGGTTGATAACCCAATTGACGCCTCAGTAAGGCTGCAGATTCGCGCTAACGATGTTTCACTGTCGCTTCAGCAGCCACAGAGCACGTCGATACGTAATATCTTGCCAGCAATTATTCGTAGAGTAGAGACACAACAACACGGACACAACAAACAGAGTGTTGCGGTCGAGCTTGAATTGGAATCGGGTTGCTATTTGTGGGCAACCATCACTTTGTGGGCATTGGATGAGTTGAGTTTAACGATAGGGCAACGCGTGTTTGCACAGATTAAAGGTGTGAGTGTCGCTCAGCGTGACATTGCAGTGACTCACTAGCTAGTGTTTATCGAAAATGTAAGTGTTGTTTGTAAATGGATGGAATAGTCACGTAGTAACCTGTGATACTAGTACCATATATAAAAATTCAATTTGCGATGAATAGCAAAAAGCCGCTCAATAGGAGCGGCTTTTTATTTTCTTATAAAGAACAGAAGGTTACTTATCGATAACCTGAATTCACTACTTAGTGAAAACTTCTTTAAAGTCACGCTTCAAGATAGCATCGCGACGAGCTTTCTTGATCTGTTTAACCATGTCTTTCACACAGTTGTGAAGAACTTGGTCAAGAAGTTGAGCGCGGTACTCTTCTTTCTCTTCGTCAGTCATGCCTTCTGGCAGTTTAAGAGTTGGGAACTCTTCCATAACGTTAATACCAGCAAATGACTGGCTTACAGAGATTAGAGCGTGGAACTGTTCGAAGTTGTCTAGAACGTTCTGTGCGCTTGCTGGAAGGCTATCCCATGCTTCGCGTACTGCTTCTTCAGACACCTCGTGAATAGAAGTAACCATGTTGTGCATCTCTTTTGGCACTTCATCAAATTCGATAACTTGACGTAGCTCTGGAGAGATAGTGGTTAAATCGATTTCTTGTTGCTCGTTGTTTGTAGCGTCTGACATAGTATTTCTCTTCAAAAAGAAACAATGCTAAAAAGATCTGTAAAAAAGTCAATATAATATAGAGACGACCGCATGAATTAGCGCCAGTTTTAGGCTATTTTCATAGTTCAACACAATATAAAGGTGACGTAATGGCAGAAATGGGATCATCAATGCGTATATTGCTTGTCGATGACGTTCAATTAGATCGAATGCAGCTTGCTATTCGTCTTAAACAGATAGGTCATGAAGTTGAAGCGGTAGGCAGTGGCAAAGAGGCTTTAGGCATTTACTCTCAGTTTGATCCTGAACTCGTCCTTTTAGATATCAGTATGCCGGATATGGATGGTTTCGAAGTGGCGAGAGAGATCCGTCGTCAATTTCTTGATTGGATCCCAATTATCTTCTTGAGTGGTCATGATGAACCAGAAATGATTGCAAAGGCTATTGATGCTGGTGGTGATGACTATCTGATTAAGCCTGTAAATAAAGTGGTCCTAAATTCTAAACTGATTGCGATGCAGCGTATTGCCGCGATGAGACGAGAGTTAAAACAGAGTACCGCCAAGTTAGAAGAGCTAAATTTGCTCCTGAAACAACAGGCAAATGAAGATGGCTTAACCAAGCTTTACAACCGCCGTTACATGGATACTAAGCTTGAAGAGAGCATAGCATGGCATGGCCGTAGAAAAGCACATATGACCATCATCCTTCTCGATGTCGACTTCTTCAAACCGTACAACGACAATTATGGCCATATACAAGGCGATAACTGTCTGCAAGCTTTAGCCAGCACCCTCAAAAAGTTGTTTGTTCGTGCCGGTGAGTATGTAGGGCGTTATGGTGGTGAAGAGTTCATCTTGATACTCGGTGATACAGATAGAAACTTTGCAGAGCAACAAGCTCAGCGGATTCAAGAAGCGTTAGAGAAGATAAACCTCAAACATGAACATTCAACCGTGTCAGATAGGGTTACAGTGTCACAGGGTGTATTGACGTTTGTCCCGACAGGTGATGAGTCTATAGAGGGTAGTTATCAAGCGGTTGATAATGCGCTTTATCTAGCTAAAGAAGGTGGCCGAAATACTTATGTATTGCGCGACATCGCTGAGATTAATCGTTAGTAGCAGTAATCTATATGTGTACTTAAAACTATACCCGTACTGAAAATTATGTTTTCGATAAAGAAAAACAGTGGAGGGCAATGATAGTCTAGTGGTAAAGTCGGCCGCCGTTTTTATTGGCTATTGCCGTTTTATTCATTGTTGATAGAGGATTTTCTTTTTGGATCTTCGGTACTTACCTGTAGTGTTTTTCATTCCATCGCTGGCTTGTGCAACGAGCTTAAACGATGTTGTGCGGAAAGATCTTGAACAGAACTTTGCAACAAACGTTGTCCTCAGTGATTCCGACGTATTCACATTCGGCTTTCATAACTTCGACCCTAATAAAGTCTTTAAAATCGACAACGAAAACATTGGTACGACGGAATCAATCAGCCGACGCAAAGATATTGCCGCGCTGAGTTTACCTTACACAATTGAATTACCATCATATATTGAAGACAACCGACAAGAACTAACATTGCGCTTGTCGGCTCTTAGTATCGACCAAGATGTTGATTTATCCTCGGGGACAACCCCAGATGCTTTAAGCGAATATGTCGTCTCAGGTTATGTAGAATTTGCCAACGTAAATCAGTTAGACGAGCATTGGAGCGTCAACACTGCCATTGGTAATCACATTTCCTACTATCGTAACGACTATACCTACAGAAGCGGAATCCTAGAGCCTTATCGCAGTGTCTTGGATGGCTTCATCGTCAATACCGATGCTTGGGCCTATATTGTTGAACCGAATATTAAACTCACCTATCAAGATCTACATGATTGGGGACGGCTCAAGATAAGCTCGAGTTGGCACTACTTCTACGGTTATGGTTGGGGCGAAGCTAATGAAGGGGATGTAGGAAACCCAGAGGGGTGGTATCTCGCCAATGAAGTTAAAGTTTTCTACGATTTGATCTCATGGCGTGACAATGTCACATCAATGTACTCTAGCGTTCGCAGAATCGATGTTGGCGGTGACACCTCAGCGCCACTAGGCACACACTCATATTATGAGGCTAGCCTAGGGTGGTTGTTAGACCCCGATTTACTTAATGACTGGGTCGACAATGTAGGCATCGGGCTTACCATAAATTACGGCAGCTCTCTTAAAGGGGGGAGCTTAGTGATCTTTTTCAATCAAGACTAATTGCCGTTTGTCTATTCTTTGCTAATAGACAAGCGGTTACGACCTGCTTTCTTTGCTTTGTACAAGGCATTATCCGCAAGCTTCATCACTTCTTCTGGCTTTTTGGTCGTTTTGCTATCAGCTAGGCCGATGCTGACGGTCACGTTAACGATTTTGGACTTAGCTGGGCCACGACCACGGTTTTTGCTTCCCGTCTCATCGCAATTTGGACGAGCTTGGTTGTCGCGAATTGTAATGTCGTACGCTTCTATGTCTTTAATCAACTCATTTAGATGGGTGACGACGTGTTTTGCCTGTTTACGCTTGTAGATAATCGTAAACTCTTCGCCACCATAACGATAAATACGCGGGCGACCAGAAGTAAGCTTCATGCGGCTTGCAACTAGCTTGAGCACCTCGTCTCCAATGTCGTGACCGTAAGTATCGTTAAAAGATTTGAAGTGATCGATATCGAGCATAGCCAGAGAAAACTTTCGTCCTAAATGCTTCATGTCACTCTCTAGCGCGTGACGTCCAGGGATATTAGTCAATTGGTCGTTAAAAGCTAAAGCATGGCTAGCTGACATCATGTAGATGATGATGAGTATGCCAGACAAGGAGAAAAGCGTGCTTGAGATATACTGAACATCAAAAAATACAAAGGTAGCACTCGCCATAATAATCGAACTGTAGACCACAACATCAATAGGGCGGTTGTACATTAGGACTAAGATCGCTGTAAGGCCTGATAAGCAAAAGCTATACATCACCAGTACGAAAGGAATCTTTGAGAGGGCTGGGAATGTAAACAATATTCCCTCGCTCCACGAGTCAAATCCGCCATCGTAAAAATGACTAATGATTAACTGCGACCAAGCAATAAACAAAGCGATTGCTGCGAGATAAAAAGTGGTCGTACGTACAGATAGCGCCGTATTAGGAAAGGCGTAAACTAATAAGCAAGACACGGGTAGTAGTGTCGCTAATAAAGAGAGCTCTAGTAAGGTCGTTCCGGTATTGATGGGAGTCTGAAGGCGAGTCTGAATCACAATGTATGCGATAAGCATAGTCACTGAGACCATTGCCATTCGCCCTTGCTTAAACGTAAAGCATAAGATGCCCGCTACCGACAAAAGAATGTAAGGGAGATTGTTAGCAAAGCCGCGATTAGATTCCGCAATTAAGATGATGTTGTTCATACCGACGAGCAGTATGCAGAGTATAAGTAAGGGGAAGCTAAAACGAAACAAACTCGACGTTACAAACGAAGATGACATTTATGTGGAGTGCCTGACTAAACTGATGATTCTATAACTAAAGTAATAAGGTAGGATACGGCTTAAATTTCAATTGCCAAGCTTTTTACCCAAATTTCGACAAAAACATAGTGGTGAGTTATGAATAATGCAACAAGGTTGATATCTTTGTTGTTGATATTACTGGTATAACAGACTAAAAGTTAACTAGGATTAATCTAGTCACCAATCGTCAATCATGGAGAGAGAAGATATGCAGATCAGTGTTGACGTGCACAACTATATGGAAACACTTGTTGGCCAGGTGCTGACGACAGAAGAGTATGTTTCAAGTTATTCTCAGGAGCAGTTGGCCGATCTTGCGTGCTTAGCTCTAGGTCAGTTAAAGCCGATTTACATCCGCTACGATATTGATTTTTTGGCAGCGTTACCCGAAGAAAAGTTAGTTCTATACAAAAGAAATAGTGAGATCGCGGTCAAAAATGCTGAAGCGATGATTCTAGATGACCGTAGGAAAAATCGCTCACAAGAGATCCCGATTATCTTCTCACATCACAATTTTGACGATGATGTTGAACTCGATTGGTATGAAAAGCCACTGTTGAAGAACAACTAGTCGTGGTACGTTAGATGAGTCCTTGGTTGTTCAATTAGGAGTATAAAAACGTGGGATTTTTTTCAAAGCTATTTGGAAGTAAAGAGAAAACCGAACAAGCCGTTGTTGTGGAACCTGTAGAATATAAGGGTTTCAATATCTATCAAGAAGCGTTGCCCGAATCCGGACAATACAGAGTCGCTGGGCGTATCGAGAAAGAAATTGATGGTGAAGTAAAATCTCACCGTTTCATTCGTTCTGATGTTGTTTCAAACAAAGACGACGCCAACGAACTGATGCTGAAAAAATCTCAAATGTTTATCGATCAAATGGGCGATAACATTTTTAGCTAGCCAATTAGTGTTAGACTTGATGTTGGTCATAATTTTAAGAGCTTTCAGTGTATATGCTGAAGGCTCTTTTTAGTTTTTAAGGAAAAAGAGCAGCTAGATAGTTGTTATTTAAGGGATTAATTTTAAGTGGTTTGACCTCTTAACCTGATTTGGTTGTCTTTTAGCCCCTCAAAATGGATGAAATTGCATCCAATCCGTTATATGTAATAACTTTTTCTGTTCTTTGAATAAAACGCTTGAAGTATTAGTTGTCGTTAGATACAAACGAATAAGTCATTGTGCCAATAGTCAAGGAATAGCTATGCAAATTGGTGTACCAAAAGAAACCCTCGCAGGTGAAACGCGAGTCGCTGCTTCTCCAAAATCGGTAGAACAGCTTTTAAAGTTAGGATTTGAAGTTTGTGTTGAAACACAAGCAGGCGCTTTAGCAAGTTTTGATGACTCAGCTTATGAAGAAGCTGGCGCTAAAGTTGTCTCTGCTGATCAAGCTTGGGAATCCGATATTATCCTCAAAGTCAATGCTCCTATTGTTGACGAAAATCTTGATGAAATCGCGCTTATCAAAGAAGGTGCGAGCCTGATCAGTTTTATCTGGCCAGCTCAAAACCCAGAATTGATGGAGCAGCTGTCTAGCAAGAATATCAATGTAATGGCAATGGACTCGGTGCCGCGTATTTCACGTGCCCAAGCATTGGATGCATTGAGTTCGATGGCGAATATTGCGGGTTATCGTGCTGTTGTTGAAGCTGCTCATGAGTTTGGTCGCTTCTTTACAGGTCAAATTACCGCAGCAGGTAAAGTTCCACCGGCCAAAGTACTGGTTGCGGGTGCTGGCGTTGCGGGTCTTGCCGCCATTGGTGCTGCTGGTAGTCTAGGCGCAATCGTTCGTTCATTTGATGTCCGCCCAGAAGTAAAAGAACAAGTCGAGTCGATGGGCGCTGAATTCTTAGAAGTGGATTTCCAAGAAGACACCGGCGCTGGTGACGGCTACGCGAAAGAGATGTCTGATGAATTCAATAAGAAAGCAGAAGAACTCTATGCCGCGCAAGCGAAAGACGTTGATATCATTATTACAACCGCATTGATTCCAGGTCGTCCTGCACCGAAGCTAATCACTAAAGAGATGATCGATAGTATGAAGCCGGGTAGTGTGATTGTTGACCTTGCTGCGGCTAATGGTGGTAACTGTGAATACACGGTTGCAGACCAAGTAATCACAACAGCAAATGGCGTTAAGGTTGTTGGTTACACCGATATGGTAGGTCGCCTTCCAACTCAGTCTTCACAGCTATATGCAACTAACCTTGTTAACCTACTAAAACTCCTTTGCAAAGAGAAAGACGGTAACATCAATATTGATTTTGATGATGTTGTTCTTCGTGGTGTGACTGTGGTTAAAGAAGGTGAAGTGACTTGGCCTGCGCCACCGATTCAAGTTTCGGCCCAACCTCAACAGGCAAAACCGCAAGCTGCACCTGCTGAACCTAAAGTTGAAGAGCCAAAATCCCCAGCGAAGAAAATTGCAGGCATGGCGATCGCTGTTGGTGCCTTTGCATGGATTGCTTCTGTTGCTCCGGCAGCGTTCTTATCGCACTTCACGGTATTTGTACTGGCTTGTATTGTCGGTTACTACGTAGTTTGGAATGTTAGCCACTCACTACATACACCATTAATGTCGGTGACGAATGCTATTTCAGGCATCATTGTTGTTGGTGCGTTACTTCAAATCGGTCAAGGCAGTGGGGTTGTTACCTTCTTGTCGTTTATCGCCGTGTTAATTGCAAGCATTAACATATTTGGTGGCTTTACCGTTACCAAACGTATGCTTGAAATGTTCCGTAAAGACTAAGGAGTATAACGGATGTCTGAAGGATTAGTACAAGCAGCATACATCATCGCTGCTGTATTCTTTATCATGAGTCTTGCTGGGCTTTCTAAGCAAGAATCGGCTCGTGCCGGTAACTACTACGGTATTACTGGTATGGCAATCGCTCTGTTTGCAACGATCTTTGGCCCTTACTCTGAAGGTCTGGTATGGATCATTATTGCAATGGTGATCGGTGGTGGTATCGGTATCCACTACGCGAAAAAAGTAGAAATGACTGAGATGCCAGAACTGGTTGCAATCCTACACAGTTTCGTAGGTATGGCGGCAGTATTGGTTGGCTACAACAGCTATATTGATGCACCAGAAGCAGCAACACACGCAGAGCACGTTATCCATCTTGTGGAAGTTTTCCTTGGTGTGTTCATTGGTGCAGTAACGTTTACTGGTTCTATTGTCGCATTTGGTAAGCTGCGTGGCATTATTTCATCGTCAGCATTGAACATCCCTCATAAGCACAAATGGAATCTCGCTGCGATCGTTGTTTCGACTTTGCTTATGATCATGTTCGTTAAAGCTGACGGCAGCATGTTTGCTCTGATTGTGATGACGTTGATCGCATTCGCATTCGGTTACCATTTGGTTGCTTCTATCGGTGGTGCAGATATGCCGGTAGTGGTTTCTATGCTTAACTCTTACTCAGGCTGGGCTGCCGCCGCAGCTGGTTTCATGCTAGCAAACGACCTGTTGATCGTAACAGGTGCTCTAGTAGGTTCATCAGGTGCAATTCTGTCTTACATCATGTGTAAGGCGATGAACCGCTCATTCGTTAGTGTTATCGCTGGTGGCTTTGGTCAAGAGGTTACTGTATCTGGTGATGCTGAAGAGCAGGGCGAACACAGAGAAGCGTCGGCTGAAGAAGTCGCTGAAATGTTGAAAGGTTCTAAGTCTGTCATCATCACTCCTGGATACGGCATGGCCGTAGCGCAAGCTCAGTACCCTGTGCATGAAATCACTGAAAAGCTTCGTGCCCAAGGTGTTGAAGTGAGATTTGGTATCCACCCTGTAGCGGGTAGGTTACCGGGTCACATGAACGTATTGCTTGCAGAGGCTAAAGTACCGTATGACATCGTTCTAGAAATGGACGAAATCAACGACGACTTTACAGAGACAGATACCGTTCTAGTTATTGGTGCAAATGACACAGTTAACCCTGCAGCGTTAGAAGATCCAAATAGCCCGATCGCAGGCATGCCTGTATTAGAGGTTTGGAATTCGCAAAATGTTATTGTGTTCAAGCGTTCTATGAATACCGGTTACGCAGGTGTACAGAACCCACTGTTCTTTAAAGACAACACTCAAATGTTGTTTGGTGATGCAAAAGAGAGCTGTCTAAGCATTCTAGAGCACTTATAAGAAACCGTTAAATGACAAGGGACTCGATTGAGTCCCTTTTTTTGGTTAGTGCTTTTACATTCATATAAATTATTGCCACATAATTGATGACAGTTATCGGATTGCTAAGGTAAAAATTTATCTTTGATAGCGAATGGTATATATTTGATTTATCTGTATGAATTAGCGCTTGGCTTGTGACGATTAAACAAACATTATCATTTATTACATTAAGCTTTTTCGTTTCAGCAACTGTTTTCGCTGATTCGTTGCCTGAGCGTATCGATCATTTTACTAAGTTGTTTGATCATGAAACGGCGGTCGAATCCTACGACATTCGTGTACTGCAAGCCGACTACCCAACCAGCCTAATCATGCCATCAGCTATGCTACCGCAGACGGCAAAGTATCCGCTGAAGGATATTCAAAGGCTATATCAATTATCGAAAACGTGTAGTGGAAAACTACCGCTTAGCCCTTTAATTACCGAGCCTTTAGTGTTTACACGAGCCATGTGTAAAGGGACAGTGTTATCGGATCGCTGGTTCAGTCGTAGTGGTTTGATTCACCCTGGTGGCGGTTCATACGCAGCACGTTACGTAGAACAGTACCCAGAAAAGTTTGAATCGCTAAAGCGCTTTATGCACATTCAAGAGCGCCCAAATGAAGATCATGATGAGCTTCTGACTCGCCTAAAACACATGAACAGCGAAGCGATTACCGCATTACTGGCTGGTGCGAGCATGTTTGTAGAGCTCGATGAACTATGGCTTAAACGCGGTGATCGATACTATTTGTATCAAGAACCAATCTGGACTGAGAACGCACAGTTAGCCGGACTTTCATATCGCCTGTCAGATGAAGACAATAGCTGTTTCGTTCAGCGAGGCAATATTTGTTGGGAGATCGAAGATCACTCAGAGCTGCTTCAAATTGCGATGATTGTTCTAGTGGTTGCGAATATCTTGTTGGTGATTGGCTGGTCTATCTATCGTTGGAACGTACGCAAACAAGAGATGAAGAGTCGTATGTTAGTACTGCAGATCCTAACGCACGAACTTAGAACGCCTATCGCGAGCCTGTCATTGACGGTAGAAGGTTTTAGGAGAGAGTTTGAACACCTTCCTGAAACGGTTTATGACGAATTCAGACGCCTTTGCGAAGATACACGCCGATTAAGGCAACTTGCCGAAGCAAGTAAAGACTACTTACAGTCAGATAATCAACCTCTCGCTACAGAGTGGGTACCAAGCGTACAAGAGTGGTTGGAATTTAAAATTGAAGAGGAGTTTGGTCCTGATATCAAACTTGTCATTAACCAAGACATCGCTGCGAAAGTAAACGTTTATTGGTTAGGAACTTGTATCGATAACTTGATCAGAAATGCGGTTAAGTACGGAGTTCCACCAGTTACGCTTGATCTCACGACTTCTGACAAGAAGCTGACATTCAAAGTGATAGATAATGGAGACTTGACCCGCAAAGACTGGGGGCAGTTACGCAAACCGTTTGTAAGTAAGAGCGGTCTTGGTTTAGGCCTAACGATAGTTGAATCTATGGTTGGGAAAATGGGTGGACATATGACTCTCATCGGGCCCCCGACAACATTTATTTTGGAGATACCTTGTGAAACAGACATTGCTTCTCGTTGAAGATGATAAAAACTTAGCTGATGGTCTTCTAGTTAGCCTAGAGCAAGCTGGATATGAATGTTTGCATGCAGAACTCATCTCTGAAGTTGAAGGCTACTGGGAACAGGCTGATCTGGTAATCCTCGACCGTCAACTTCCAGATGGCGATTCAGTGGATTCTCTACCTGGTTGGAAAAAGAAGAAAGATATTCCAGTTATTCTGTTAACGGCACTTGTTACAGTAAAAGACAAAGTTGCAGGTTTAGATTCTGGTGCTAATGACTACCTAACAAAACCGTTTGCAGAGGCTGAACTATTTGCACGTATTCGCGCGCAACTTCGTTTACCAGATGCAGAAGAGCAGGATAGCTCTAAAGTTGTTGCTCAAGACTTAGTTATCGATAAAGCAACACGTGAAGTCTTCTTTAAAGATCAAGAAGTAACATTAACTCGTACGGAGTTTGATTTGCTTCTATTCTTAGCGAGCAATCTGGGGCGCGTTTTCACGCGTGATGAACTACTTGATCACGTGTGGGGCTATAATCACTTCCCAACGACTCGAACTGTTGATACGCACGTACTTCAGCTTCGTCAAAAACTGCCTGGTTTAGAAATTGAAACACTACGTGGCGTTGGCTACAAAATGAAAGCGTAATAATGAAACGAAAAGCACTTCCACTATTACTGATGGCCATGACCAGTTTCCCTAGCTCGGCAACCGAGTGGTTTACTGGTAGTAATGCATTAACACAGGTCCATAAGCATATATTGAATGATAACTTGACGTTGATGTTCGATTCATTGGTGGAAGTGTGGCAAAGCAATACTTCTAAGGTGCGAGAACAGCACCTTAATGAACTATTCAATCAGGCGCTGAACAAAGATTGTGGTAAGACGTTAACCAAGAATACTTTGCCTGATTGGATAAGTTCAGTCGTAATAAAGCGACACATGATTCAAAGCCCTGGCAGAGATACGTTTCGCTTAGTCATCGACTTAGAGTCTACTGAAAACATTCAAAACATATCCCTAGACCAGTGGGTTGATAAAACTCTGTCATCTGATAGCCAGATGACTAAAAGCGCTAAAAAAGTTGAGAATAGCGATGCTTATTTGTACAACAAGCGCTATAACTTGTCGTCACCTGTTCAGTCCGGCTTGTATCGTCTAAGCGTCAAAGTTGAAGATGGAGCAACTTGGAGTACTTGGGTTATTTTTGGTGAAGTACAGCTCAAACAACAAGTACGCTGGGCATCTAAAGACTCCTGGCGCATTGATAAGAAAGAGCTTTTAAATCCGTATTGTCCGTTGCCGCGCTTGGAAGTTGGGCTTTATGATTACGTCAATGAACGCTATGAGCGTGTTTGGGGTAAGAGCTATGAGTCAGATTATCCAATGCAACTAAAGGGTGAAGACATTCCAAGTGATCGCTACGTTCTGGCCGTTTCAATGGCACACGCGCGTTGGCAAGGTGATATAACCATCGAACAGACACAAACGATAAGTAAAACGTATGATATTTCTAGCGAGGAGGAGTTAAAGTAAATTACAATCATGCCGATAACAATGTAAAGGACTTAACAAAGAACTATCAGCATGAACAAAACGACAAAACTACTCGCAACGTCAATAGCCTTAGCTAGCCTTCCTGCGACTGCAGCAAACTATGCCATCGAAGCGCGCGGAGACGCTATGGGTGGCGTTGGTGTTGTATCAGCTAACTTCTTAACAGCCCCATTTTATAATCCAGCTTTAGTTGCTATTTATCGTCGTAACGATGACTTAGGTATGATCACGCCAAGTTTTGGTGGTAACTACAACGACCCTGATGATATGAAATCAAATATCGATGCGGTCCTAGACGCAACTACCAGTGCTGAAATCACAAATGCATTAAACAAGCTCGATGGCAACCAAGCAAGCGTAGACCTAGGCGGTGTTGTTGCTTTCGCGATTCCAAACCAGTTTGTAGCTGCGAACGCTTTTGCAAAAGCCTACACAGAAAGTTTTGCCTCACCTGATGTTTACAATAATGTAGGTGCTAGCGACCAACAGAAACTCGAATTATCTGCCGTTGAAGCCGTGTCTATAGGTGTAACTGAGGTCGGGTTGTCTTTGGCAAAGTATCAAACTTTTTTGGGACAACACCTATCATTTGGTGTTACTCCAAAGTTACAAAGAATCTATACATATAATTATGTTACTGACATCAATAACTATGACCTTTCTGATGTGCGTGAAAATGGTGAAGGTGAAACGGCATTTAACATTGATGCGGGAGCACTTTGGTTCTTTGGTCCGTTTAGGGTAGGTTTCTCAGCAACAAATTTAATTTCACGTGATATCGTAACGAAAGATACTACTAGAACATTAACGAGTGGTGGTCAAAGCAATGATGTTGGTGGTCAATACTCTTATAAGCTTGAACCTGTTTACACCGTCGGCGCAGGCATAGTAGCTGACTACTTCACATTAAGCGTTGATTACGATATCAATGAAGCTGAAAAGTTCACAAGTTTTGATGACAATGAGCAGATGATTCGTGTTGGTACCGAGGTGGACATTTTACGTCAACTGAAGCTGAGAGGAGGGTACTATAAGAACCTAGCTTATTCTGGTTCAGAAGGTACTGTTACAGCTGGTATCGGACTATCTCCTCTAAATCTATTCCAGCTTGATATTAGTGCTAACTATACTAACGAAAATGCAATGGGCGCTTCTATCAATTTCCTTGCTAGTTACTAATTGTGCCTATATAGTTCAGCTCCAAAGTAAAAGGAGCTGAACATGCTAAACGACTTACCAACACTGACTCACGAAGAACAACAAGCTGCTGTTGAGAGAATTCAAGAACTCATGACCAAAGGTGTTAGTACAGCAGAAGCTATCAAGATAGTGGCTCAACAAATTCGAGAAGAAACAGAAACTAAAGAGTAGGGCATTAAGCCCTTCTTTTTTACTCATTAGCGCACTATAACTAAAATTTTCTTTTCTATATCTACGACCTCTCAACCTCCAAGTTAACGACAAAACCTTCTCTCCATAAAAGAAATAATCATAAAATCAGCGCCTTAGTGTGGTATAAAATTCCGCGGAAAACCCAACACAACCAGGCGTGTAATAAAATTTCATCTCACATTACATCAGGTTGCCCATATGTATTCCCGCTCCAAACCTTGGTGTCAATTTATATGGCGCTGATTGATTCTGGGTGCTTGGTATTTGTTAAGTGACTGTTTTAATTGATATTAAAAGGATTTCGGTGTGACAATTATTCTGACTTTGAATCAAGTGATAGATTGGTGTTACGTGAACTTAGAAAGTAATAGTTGTGGGATTTAAGTTATATAGCGCTTTGATGGACTGAACGGTTAAAGGTAGACAACTCTATTGCGACCTTGGTTCTTTGCTTGGTAGAGAGCTGTATCAGCACGCTTGATCGCGGTACGCATCGATTCCTTTCGCTCCAATTGAGTTAAGCCAATAGACGCAGTGATCTCTAATGATTGCGGCCAAAGATTACGAGCCATGGCATCCATAAACTCCGATATCTTATCGTTACACTGTGACGTAGTTTGCTCTAAGCATACTAGTAAGAACTCTTCGCCACCCCAGCGATACATTAAATAGTTTTCATTGAAGACTTGTTCAGATAGGTCGGAGAAATCCCGTAAGACACTGTCGCCAATGTCATGGCCATGTGTATCATTGACCAATTTGAAATGGTCTAAATCGAATAGCGCGACATGAATAGCCTTACCTTGTTGTATAAGCCTTTCGAAGTCATAGAAGCTGTCCAAGGCTTGAGTACGATTTCTTGCTCCCGTAAGCGGGTCGGTTGTTGCTTTAACTCGAAGCTCAGCGATCTCGCGCTTGAGGCGGATCGCTTTGGCATCAGAAACCTTACGACAACGATGTATTTGATACATAGAACCCGCTACGTAATAAATTGCGAATGCTACCCATATGCCGATCAAAACTCTGATGAGCGTTAAGTGTGAAATAACTTTTCCGTGAAAAACTATGCTATGGACAGTTAACTGATGAAGTCCCTCTAGAGTACTCGAACCTAATCCAAGTTCTACCGATACGGTATTGGTGATATCCACTCCACTGTTGGCAATTGGATGTTTGTAGAAGTCAACCCACCATAAAGGTACGTTGAAATACTTTAAATCAATATTTTCTTTGTCATTAAGCGAAAAGTCGAATCGGTTAAATTTATTGGATATCGGGTCTTCAATAACACTGTACGCATCATTGTGATTTCTCGCGTAAAACCTAAAGCGGGGATTCTCTTGGCCTTCGTAATCCATATTGATGGTGACAGAGTCGTATTTGGAAAGATCTACGCCTTGTCCGTCTTCTGATATAACAAACTCAACCTCACAGAAAGGCGAACGATAATCTCTTTTAAAGTTGCAGTGTAACGTTATTGAATCATTTTCTTGCGTAACATAACCGCGTGTACCGCCACCATAGTCTTGATCGGTATTCACTTTGAACTCGAAACGTTCAGGCGTAATGGTAAAGCTTTTATCCATACCTATGTGGAATGAGATTAGAGAAAATGCAGTGATTGCGAGACATGTTACCGCTAGGAACACATTAAGCTGTCTAAATGTTCTTTCGTTCATTAATCAAATCCGTGGGAATTGTTCTATCAAGTAATTGATATTGAAACGATTTCGAGAAGTGAACGATTCTAAAAGGCTAGGGAGTTCACTGATACTGTACACACGTAACTCTGACACACATTTGACATAGATAAACAACAACTATTTGGATTGGGCGCATTTGGTTACAACGTAACTTAATGCTGGTCGGTTTTGTAAGTTCACAATACTCATGTGAACAGGGATTGGTAATCAGGTTCTTCGATAAAGACTAAAAGGCAAAACATTTATCGCTGCGGCCTTCGAACCAATCATGGTGGGAACCATCGATTTGGATGAGTTCACCACGACAATCACGGCGATAGCGAGGCTGATAGATTCTAAGCTTTCGCCTAGAGTATGGAGTCCAGAGCCCGTCAGCGATTATGATTATCCATTGTCGGAGAGTTTCTTTAGAAAACACAAATTATGGTTCTCAGATAGTTTTTCTAGCGCAAACGTGGGTGAAAAATCGAAGTATTGTTCACGTACAATCTTTAATACTTCAGCTCGAAAGTTATCATCATAGCGTCAGTTGCTTGGGCGACCGCGGACTGCATGTGCCAAGCTTTTATCGCCATAAGTTGCTAACTGGTTCAACAGCCGTCTGACATGTCGAGTCGAAACATTTAAAATGTCTGCAGCGTCGACTTGTCGTAAGCGTTTTTCTTGTACATCCGTTAAAACTTTGAATCGATTTATCTCGTGAACACTCACAGCAATTAACATCAGTTTAGGTCCTCAAAGCCAAGCAACACTTTAAGCTTAGGAGGACATTTTAAAGTTGCTCAAACCGGACATTACTATATTGCTCTCACATAATCAGTGCGTATTATCTATCTTATGTTAAATAAGATTTGCAATAACTAAGGCAGAGCTTATTTAATATACCCTGCCTTATTTTGTACACACGCTCTGTGCTTGATATTGAAGTAATTTAACCGAAACGCTTATTTACCATAAAATAGCTAATATCTAATGATAATAATCTTCGATTCTTAACTTTAATATTAGACAGCTTAGCCACCGGCCAATTTAACTTTAAGACCTTTCTTTTCAAGGTGCGCTTTGATTTTATCACGAGCGTCACCCTGAATTTCAATGTTGCCGTCTTTTACAGAGCCGCCACAACCGCAAACTTTTTTAAGTTCCGCAGCCATTAATTTAAGTGGCGCGTCATCTAGGTCTAAACCTGTTACAACGGAAACGCCTTTGCCTTTACGACCTTTAGTTTCACGTTGAATTCGAACAATACCGTCACCCTTAGGGCGCTCGACTTTTTCTTCCTCAGGTTTAATACGACCCGTTTCTGTGGAATACACTAAGCTCATAGTCTTTTACTTCTTTTGTTGTTGCTGTGCTTTTTGCTTTGCTACCAAGTAAGCTTCGATATGGCGCTGTATTGCCGTTTTCGATCCCTTAATAAGACGACCGTTAAACATGCAGTACCAAGCGTTAGGTTCGCCTGTATCGTTCTTGATTTGATAGCCATTAAAGTTTTCCGCTTGGCCACCTGAACCTGCTCGAGGTTTGTTTAATGAAGTGAACTCTTTTGGATCAATGATAGATGCAGTGTCAATCCACCAATCGATGCTCTTCTTCAAAGCGGTCAAGTTACCTTGAATTGCGTGGTTTTTTAATTTTGCACGCCAAATAGTATTCGTCGCATCTGTTGATTGCAGATGAACTCCTCGATAAATCGAATTAGCCATATCTATGAATCATCTTTCTGTTTTCACTACACTAATCATAAGTGTACTATTAATGATATCAAGCATAATATGACAAAAACACCTGACCAGGTACGGTAATTTGAGAAAAAAAGTTCCGGTTTTGACCGACCCTTCACAAGTTAATTTCTTTGTTAAGAAACTCAATAACGAGGCTACTCTAGATGTTATAGATGAGTTGACTGACAATCAATATTCTCGAAATTCTATGCTAGGAATTCTATCGGACTGGAACCGCTATTTAGCATTTTGCCTTAAACATCATATTAATACATTGCCTGCTTCCGTCACAGCGATTCGTCGATTCCTCGAAACGGAAGCTCACGAGCGTAAGTTTTCTTCATTAAAACGTTACACTGCAACGCTATCCCTTCTGCACACTATTTTGGGGTTCCCTAACCCAATAAAACACAAGCAGGTAAGATTTACTTTAGTTCAATTGCAGATATCGAAATCAGGTGATGCGAAACAAACTAATGCGATGACTTATCATCATTTAAACCAGCTCAACAACAACTTAGCCAAACCCAATGCACCTCTTAAAGATATCCGCGATGTTTCGATTTATAACGTCATGTTTGAATGTGCTTTAAAACGCTCAGAGCTCAAGAACTTAAAAGCCAGCCATATTTCAGCCAGAGATAATGTTAATTGCGTCCATGTGGCAGACTCAACCTACCAACTCTCAGAAGTAGCTTCTGGCCACCTACAGCGTTGGATTGAAATGAGTGAGCCTTTAGATGAGCAACCTTTGTTTCGTTCCATAGATCGACACGGTCATATTCACAACCAACCGCTAGATGATTCTTCGATCTATAGAATCGTAAGGCGCGCAAGTGATCTGCTTGGACTAACCGGAAGTTTGAGCTTTTCTGGTAACTCTATCCGCGTGGGTGCAACACAAGAATTGGCGAAACAAGGAATGACGATCAGAGATATACAAGATTTTGGGCGCTGGATGAGCCCCGTTATGCCGGCGCAATACTTAGGTCAGTTGGCTAAATCCGAAGAAGGGAAAATTGTCTTTAAAGAAATTATTCCGTGGCAGCCATAATACTGCCACGGAGAGTTAGTGCTCTATTTCAGGCTCGTGCGCACACAGTTTTCAAGGAATGAACTAAATGTGTGACCATTATGCTCAACCATTTTCGGGAACATTGAAATAGGAGTCATTCCAGGGAAGGTATTCACCTCATTTAGGTATATCTCATTATCTTCTGTTAGGAAGAAATCGATTCGAGACAAGTGACGAAGCTTCATCTGAGTAAATACTTTTCGAGCATCGTTATCAATCTGCTTCAACTGCTCTTCAGTTAAATTTGTCGCTTCAACTTCCGTCGTTGAGTGACTATCGGCACCATATTTCTCTTCATATGTGTAAAACGCACCGTTAGGAGCAATGACTTCACCTGGCTTACTAATGTGCAGCTCACCATCGACCTCATAAGCTGCAACTTCTAGTTCACGAGGTACAACCGCTTTCTCAACTAATACTTGATCTGAGAAGGTAAATGCTTTGTTCACGGCTTCTTCAAGTTGCTCACTTTCAGTCACTTGGTAACAACCCACCGAAGAGCCTTGTCTTGCCGCTTTAACAAATACTTTGCCCCACTTTTCGAATGCTTCTTTCGCAGCTGTGTGGCTTTGTTCGTTATTATCTGAAAGAAAAAGATATGGCGTGTTAGGAATACCTAAAGCGTCGTACCATAACTTAGACGTGATTTTATTGAAGCTATTATTGCTTGCTTCTGAACCACAGCCTAAATACGGTATCTTCGCCATCTCAAACAGAGATTGGATATCACCAGTTTCACCAGGGAAGCCGTGAATACAAGGTGCAATAAAATCGATCTTCATTTGATCTTTATCGCCACAAAGCATTTGGTTATTGATATCTAGGTAGACCAACTCACCCGAATCAAGACACCACCCTTCACTTTTGATTTCGACACGTACAACATTGAAATCTTCAATGCTATTGAGTTGTTCGAAAAGATAGCCAGCTGATACTAACGATACTTCATGCTCTGATGAGCCGCCGCCGCATAGTAGAAGAATATTTGTGGTGTTCATTGTTTAATTCGGTCCTTGAGAACTCGGTTTACTTTCGTTCAATGATAAACAAATAGAGAGCGAGTTTCAGTATTTTGAAGGTGAAAGTGTTGATATCAAGCTTAAGCGTCTAACTATTGCACGAATACAACGATAAAAGAAAAAGAAGGAGCCACTGGCTCCCTCTTTAAATGATTAGTTCAGCTTATTCAGAGTTGGATATGCTGAGTTCTTGATCTCATCGATGCTTTTAACAAATGGCTTCAAGTTTTGGAAAGTCTTTGGAAGCGTTGCGATAGCTTGCTTAGCTTCAGCTTTAGTCGCGTAGTCACCGTAAAGTACCGTGAACCATTTGGTACCATTAACAACTTTGTAGTTTTCCCAAACTGGTTGGGACGTTGTTGGCAATTGATTTACAAAAGAGTCCACTTTGCTTTGGCTGCCTACAGCAACAACTTGAACGGTGTAACCAAAACGTTGGTTCATTTGCTGCTTCTTGGAAGGACCTTTTACTGTAGCCACTGGTTTTACAGTTGTTGTCTGAGTAACTTCTTGTTTAACAGGTTCAGTTTTAACAACGTTAACAGTTACGTTTTCTTCGCTAACGCCTGAGCCCATTTGGTCTGATTTTGATACGACCGGAGCTTCAACTTGCGCAGTTTTGTACTCTTCTTGATAACTTTCTGAAGTTACATCCGTAATGTAGTTCTCAGATACACACGCAGCCAACAGAAGTGGCAGAGTCGCAATTGCAATTTTTTTCATGGAAAGCTCAACGTCCTTAATAAATAACTACTATAAATCATGCCGATAGCTCGGTATAGAATCAAGTTAACTTTAATATTATACACAATTTACGGGTGACCTATTTCACAAACTTAATCGCATATCGCATACATGATCTAATTTCGGTGAAATTCCCATCAACCTGGTTAGGAAAAGTACGCTAGGATGATGGTGTGTTTATCTGAAGGAAGTATTATGAACCCACTCGACTCGTTACTTAAACCTCGTTCAATTGCTGTCATTGGAGCATCAAAACGAGAGTCTAGAGCCGGCTACATCGTAATGAACAACCTACTCCATGGAGACTTTAAAGGCGCAGTAATGCCAGTCACTCCAAAATACGATTCGGTCGCTGGTGTTCTTTCCTATAAAAATGTATCACAACTCCCGATCACACCAGATTTAGCCATTCTCTGTACGCACGCGTCACGCAATATTCAGCTTTTTAAAGACATCGCAGACAAAGGAATTCGTTCGGTGATTGTTCTTTCGTCTGATATGCACCAAATCACAACCGACGGCGTCACGATTGAGTCCGAGTGTTTGAACATTGCCAAAGAGAATAACATCCGAGTTTTGGGTCCGAACAGCTTGGGAATCATACTTCCTTGGATAAACCTCAATGCATCATTTTCTCCAGTTTCAGCTCTCCCTGGAAAAATAGCCTTCGTTTCACAATCTGCAGCTGTGTGTACCACAATTTTAGACTGGGCGAATGACAAGGAAATCGGCTTTTCCGCCTTTATTTCTATTGGCAACGGAAGCGAAATCGACTTTTCCGAGCTACTCGATTACCTCAGTACCGATTCTCATACAGAAGCTATCCTTCTCTATATAGATACCATTAAAGATGCGCGCCGCTTTATTTCAGCCGCGCGAGCAGCTTCACGTAACCGTAGAATATTGGTGTTAAAAGGCGGTAGAACTGAACGTGGCCGCGCAGCAGCAATGGCTCATACGGGTGGTACCGATACTCTCGACATTATTTACGATTCAGCGATTCGACGTAGCGGTATGTTGCGTGTAAAGAATATGCACGAGTTGTTCGCCGCAGTAGAAACTTTGACGCACTCAGTACCACTCAGAGGTGAACGCCTTGCCATCGTGACCAACGGCGGAGGTCCTGCAATAATGGCAGTTGATACCCTGTTCGAACGTGGCGGTAAACTTGCCGAACTGTCAGAAAGTACGTATCAAAAACTTAATCAGCGATTGCCTGACAGTTGGTCTCACAGCAATCCGATTGACATAGTAGGTGATGCTGGCGAACAACGTTACATCGACACTATCAACACACTCCTCGATGGTGATGAAACTGATGCTATTCTGATTATGCATAGCCCTTCTGCCATTGCGCATTCAGCGCGGACTGCTGAAAAGGTCATTGAAGCTATCAAACGACACCCAAGACATAAGCACTTCAATATATTGACAAATTGGTCTGGTGAACTCACAGCCAAGCCTGCAAGAAAACTCTTTACCGACGCCGGAATCCCAACCTATCGCACTCCCGAGAGCTCAATTGTCGCTTTCATGCACTTGGTCGAATACAGACGTAACCAAAGACAGTTAATGGAAACCCCAACAACTGCAGAAAAAGTTCACATTGATGATCTGGCGGACGCGAAAAATTGGATAAACGCCCAATTACTGGATAAAAAAACAGTGGTTCTTGATACCCACCAAAATAGCCAATATTTTAAACACTTCAACTTGGATGTACTGCCGACGTGGATTGCATCTGACCCGAGTGAAGCGGTACATATTGCAGAAACAATTGGCTATCCAGTTGCTGTTAAACTTCGCTCACCAGACATCCCGCACAAGTCGGACGTTCAAGGTGTAATGCTGAACCTTAGGAATAGCAATGAAGTAGCTAACGCCGCGCAAGCTATTCTCGATCGAACGCAGCTCTCCTACCCAACCGCAAACGTCCACGGATTACTGATCCAAGGTATGGCAAAGCTTGCGGGGGGACAAGAACTGAGGATTAAAGTCACAACTGACGAAACATTCGGGCCAATCATTCTATTAGGGCAAGGTGGTTCTGAGTGGGATGAATCGTTAGACGCGGCAGCAGCTTTTCCACCACTCAACATGACGCTTGCTCGCTATTTGATTATCCGCGCTATCAAGAGCGAAAAGATTCGTTTGCAGAAACTCCCTAATCCTATCGATATTGAAGGCTTGTCAGAACTCTTAGTTCGAATATCACAAATGGTTGTCGATTGCCCAGAAATAAAGGAACTGGATATACATCCAGTATTGGCTAATGGGGATAAATTTACCATTCTAGACGCAGATATCACGCTAGAGCGTTATGAGGGTGACGCGCAGGAAAGGTTAGCGATTCGCCCTTACCCTGTAGAACTTGAAGAAACTATTACGTTAAAAGATGGTTCGACGGCTCTTCTCAGACCAATCCTACCGGAAGATGAGCCAATACACGCTGACTTTATAAGTAGAGTATCAAAGGAAGACCTCTATAAACGTTTCTTCAGTGATGTGGGAGAGTTTAATCATGAAGCTCTGGCTAACCTCACTCAAATCGATTTTGATAGAGAGATTGCTTTTGTCGTTCTCAAAGAAGAACAAGGTCAACCATCAATCATCGGCGTTTCTCGAGCATTAATCAATCCAGAAAACACCGACGCCGAGTTTGCGATACTGATACGGTCAGACTTAAAAGGTGTAGGCTTAGGCAAAGTGTTGATGAAGAAGATTATCGATTATTGCCAGTCGAAACAGACCAAGCAGATCTCTGGAATGACGATGCCAACTAACCGCGGCATGCTGATGCTTGCGCAGAAGATGGGATTCAAACTAGACATCAGCTTTGAAGATGGGACGGCTGATATGGTGTTACCCCTTCAGCCATAGTAGATATTGAGAGTCGCATAACGTGACTCTCAACGTCATCACTTAAGAGGCCAAGTCTTTTTCAAATGTTGAATGCACCAAGACTTGGCATCCCCCATCTTGTTACGGCGCCATGCGATGACAATATCAATGCTTTGCTTCTCCGTGCCAGCAATTTGTTTAATTGCACCACTCTCAATCAGAGGTTGAGCAACAACTGTCGGTAATGTCCCTATCCCTAAGCCCGAGGTAACCGCTTCTACCTTTGCAGCGAAATTGGTTACTGTCATTCGTGGTTGGCGCTCAAGGATATTTACGCTTATGGCAGGTTTGTCACGAGCGGTATCAGCGATCGCTATTACCCTGTAACTTTCTCTAGCCTTCTGATCGAACTCACCAGCACGCTTATGTACGTAGTGATCGGTCGACGCTACCCACATCATCTCGAGTTTACCAATGACTTCACTCTTCATGTCATTAGGTACTGCTTCCATCTTAGGGCAAATCAACAAATCAGCTCGATCATCTATTAAAGACTCCCAACACCCCGCCAGAATTTCCTCTTGCAGTTTCACACGGGTCTTACTGATCTTGCCGAGTTCATCAATGAGGGGGAAAAAGTTTGATACTGGTAGAATACCGTCAAACGCAATAGTCAGGTCGAGCTCCCAACCATTCGCTAAGATGCTAGCTTCATTAACCAACCTTTCTGTCGCACCTAAGATGATTCTACCTTGCTCTAAAATCAGCTGACCCGCTTCCGTAAAGTTAGCTCGGTGGCCAGAACGGTCAAAGATCATGATATCTAAATCTTGTTCAAGCTTTTGAATTTGATAGCTTAAAGACGAAGGTGCCCTATCAAGCTCGTTAGCGGCAGCAGCAAAACTACCACGACGGCTGATTGCATCTAAAATGTGTAATGCCTCTAAAGTGATTGGACTCTGCAAATTACACCTCTTCACACTGAGTGATTTACATCACAAAATTTAAAATCAAACTGAACTATTGATAAATTCAATAACACATCTAATTACATGTTTTAAAAGGAATTTTATATCTTCGTATTTACTGTGTAAATACTTTAATTGACACAAATAACAATGATAACAATAGTAATTCTCATTTAGATCCAATAGGATGGCATACGCCCAAGCAACCTATTATGGATTTAAGGTTTCAAATAAATGTATAAAAAGTCACTATTGTCAGCTTCCATTATTTTAGCTGTATCCCCCGCTCTTCATGCTGAAGAATACTCACTTTTTGATGAAGTCGTTGTTTCTTCTACTCGTACAAATCAACAACTAGAAGATGTAGCCGCATCTGTTGCTGTCATTAACGACAAAGACATCGAATCAAAGATGATGAACAGCGTCGAAGATCTATTCCGTTATACTCCAGGAGTTACCGTAACAACAAACTCTCGTCAGGGTATTCAAGGAATCAACATTCGTGGCATGGAAGGTAACCGTGTCAAAGTTATCGTTGATGGCGTCTCACAAACTAACCAGTTTACTCCAAGCGGCACACAACAATATAACTTCATCAACTCTTCGCGCGTTGATGTAGATGTAGATATGCTAAAATCTGTCGAAGTTGTAAAAGGCGCTGCATCGTCACTTTACGGCTCTGACGCTATCGGTGGTATTGCCGCATTTGAAACCAAAGATCCAAGTGATTTCTTAAAAGGCCGTGATTTTGGTGGCCACGCTAAGTTTAATTTCTCTTCGGCAGACAACACTTTCAGTGAATCAGTCGCTCTTGCAAACAAAATCGGTGATTTAGAAACTTTAGTAGCTTATACAAGACGTGACGGAGAGGAAGTAGATAACTTTGGTTCTCCTGACGGACAAGCGACTCAAAACAACAACCTACTCGTTAAGCTCCAATATCAATTAAATGATAATCATCGTTTAGAGTTTTCTGGGAACTTCATTGAAAACTCTGGTGATACAGATTTACAAAGTGCGAGCTATAGCAACTACTACGGTGAAGATTCAACAAGCCAACAACAGGTTGGCATCAAGCACATCTGGAATGCTAACCTAGCTTTTGCTGAAGAAATTACTTGGCAATTGGATTGGCTAGCTAAAGAAGAAAATGGTGTAACTCATCGTACATCGAATGGTGGTAGTCCTTACATACCGCCAGCAGGTAACGTTCAGAAAAAAGACTACATCTATTCTGATGAAGGCTATCAATTCGATGTGCAACTCGACAAGTTCTTCACTACAGGTAATGTAGAACATTACTTCATCTATGGTGCAGCGTATTCAGATAAAGATATCAAAAACGTCAATAAAGAGTACAACTCGATCATCGCAGATAAAACCATCTTCTATATTCCGGCAGCGTCTGAGAAAAAATTCGGATTCTTTGCACAGGACGAGATGACAATTGGTAATTGGCTAGTTACTCCTGGTGTGAGATTTGACGGCTTTGAAACCAACCCTGGTGACACTAGTCAGAACCCAAGCGGCAACCCAGCAAGTGATTATGCTAAATACTCAGACTCAGCGGTCACTGGGCGTTTAGGTACGACGTACACGCTAAATGATGAAAACAAAATTTTCGCGCAAATCAGCCAAGGTTTCCGTGCTCCTGATTTCCAAGAGCTTTATTATTCGTTTGGCAACCCTGCTCATGGTTATATAAATATCCCGAACCCAGATTTAGAAGCTGAAGAGAGTATTTCGTACGAACTAGGTTGGCGTCATAACACTGACTCGTCTTCGTCTGAGATTGCAGTTTTCTACAGTGACTACAAAAACTTTATTGACCTCCAGCCAATTAGCGGGACAGGTAAACCTACCGATCCAACAATCAATCAAAGCATCAACATCGATGAAGCTGAGATCAAAGGTATTGAGGCGTCGAATACCCTTTCTTGGAATAGTTTCATGCCAGTACAAGGGGTTAGTAGCCGTCTAGCTGCAGCATACACTGAAGGTAAAGATGGTAAAGGTAACCCTCTTAACACCATTAACCCTTGGAATGCAGTTGTTAGCTTACACTATGACTCTCCAAGTGCACTATGGGGTACGTCGATTGATCTAAACTACACAGCTAAGAAAAAGTCATCAGACATCGACAGCTCTGGTTTAACGTCACCAATCCGTGAGAATGCAGCATCTACAGTTGTCGACTTAACGGCTTACTACATTCCGATGAAAGACTTGACGCTTCGTGCTGGTATTTTCAACGTTACAGACGAGGAATACTACGAGTGGAATGATGTTCGCGGTTTCTCGCAAGAAGACAAAGATTACACACAACCAGGTCGTAACTGGTCTGTCACTGCAAAATACGAATTCTAATAGGTTTTACCAAGCCTAAAGTACAAAAAAGCCAGCATATCTGCTGGCTTTTCTATATTTCACTTAAAATTGTAATAAAAAGGGAAAGTGAAATTACTTTTCTGCCATTTCTTTCTTAACCATAACAGCTGCAGCGATGATGAAAGTAACGATTAGGCCTAATTCCATGATTAACTCCAAACAAAATTAACATTAAAGATATATTTTGCGCGTATAGTAACACAATGAATGCGTAAAGATACTTTTTAACCACAAATTTACTTTTATTCCGATTCAGATCAAAAAAGGCGCCCTAAGGCGCCTTTTTGGTAAATAAATCGACCTGATTTTATTAAATTAACCAGGAAAACCATTAGGATTATTAGACTGCCAACGCCACGTGTCTGCAGTCATTTCGGATAGCGTACGTGACGCTTTCCACTCCAGTTCTTGTTCAGCTTTAGCAGGGTCAGCCCAGCACTCAGCAATATCACCTGGGCGACGTTCAACAAGTTTATAAGGAACTTCTTTACCACTTGCTTCTTCAAACGCCTTTACCATTTCTAGAACACTAGAACCGTTACCCGTTCCTAAGTTATAGATGTGAAGACCATCCTTTTTACCCACTTTTTCTAATGCAGCGATGTGACCATCAGAAAGATCCATCACGTGGATGTAATCACGCACGCCAGTGCCATCTTTTGTTGGGTAATCACTACCAAAAACAGATAGGAATTCACGACGGCCCACAGCAACCTGAGAAACAAATGGCATTAGATTATTTGGAATCCCTTGCGGGTCTTCACCTAATTCACCGCTTGGGTGTGAACCCACAGGGTTAAAGTAACGCAATAAAGTAATGCTCCAATCAGGGTTGGCTTTTTGGAAGTCTGTTAAACACTCTTCAACCATTAACTTACTGCGGCCATAAGGGTTAGTGGCACTTGTTGGGAAATCTTCGGTAATAGGCACACTGGCAGGGTCGCCGTATACTGTCGCTGAAGAACTGAATACCAGTGTTTTTACATTCGCTTCTCGCATCGCATCTACAAGCACCAGCGTTCCGTTTACATTGTTATCGTAGTATTCAAGTGGCTTCTCTACTGATTCGCCAACAGCTTTAAGGCCCGCAAAGTGAATAACGGCTTCAATGTTATTCTGCTTAAGTGTGTCGATTAACAGAGCTTTGTCGCGAATGTCGCCTTCAACAAAAACTGGTTTAACACCAGAAACTTTTTCGATACGTTCAAGAACGCTTGGCTTACTATTATATAAATTATCAAAGATGAATGGCGTCATCCCTGCTTTGATCATCTGAATACTTGTATGGCTGCCGATGTAGCCCATACCGCCGGTTACTAAAACGTTCATTTTAAGCCCTGTTTTTATATGTATGTGATATTGGCCTTATGTTACAACAAGTTATCCATAAGATGTAGGTAAAACTAAAGCCAATGCTTGTATGGTTAAGTTTAGAGCATAGAAAGCAACTCCCTTGCTAATATTTGCTCTTTCCATCAAGAGCATTTAAGGAATTAGAGATTATTTCTAAATTAATGTAGACACGTTACGTTAATAGAAATTTGAATATGATCACTGTTTAAATCAGCGATTTAGTGGAACGTCTAAGAGCACTAAAAATTTAGGATAGTCTGTCTGTGACAACAAAAGTACTACTGAACTGCGATATGGGCGAAAGCTATGGCAGTTGGACAATGGGTGACGATGAAGCCGTCATGGAATGGGTAGATATGGCGAATGTAGCATGTGGCTTTCACGCTTCAGATCCACACGTCATGTCGAAAACCATTAAACTTGCGAACCATTACAATACTAAGGTGGGCGCGCATCCCGGTTATCAGGATTTGGTAGGTTTTGGCCGTCGCTCTATTCCTCACTCGATGAAAGAAATCACTGAATTAGTCTGTTATCAAGTCGGGGCGTTAAAAGCCCTTTGCCAACATCATGGAAGCCAACTGCATTACGTAAAACCCCACGGCGCTCTGTACAACGACATGATGGCGAATACGCAAATCTTCAATGCGGTTTCAGAGGCCGTTTCAGGTTTTGGAATCCCACTTATGATTCTCTCTACCGCCAACAATCAGAAGTTCCTAGATATTGCAGATAATTACGACCTTCCACTTTTACTTGAAGCCTTTGCGGATCGTGCCTATCTCAATAATGGACAGCTAGCCCCGCGCTCTTTGTCTGGTTCAGTGTACACGCACCAAGATGATATTTATAACCAAGTCATGCAGTTAGTAAACTATGGCTGTGTGACCACTATCGAAGGCGAACGGCTTGAAATTGAAGCTGACACAATTTGCGTCCATGGTGATAACCCTCAATCCATCGCTTTGATTAAACGAATCAGCCAAGACATCAATGCAATTAGATAGCACCAATAAATCTCTTTACCCTTCTTCAGTGAATACGGAAGCTTATGAAGAAACCAACATTTAATGTAGCGATCGAGCCCATTGCTGAGTGCAGTGTAATGATCACGCTTGATCTTGATGGCGAAACGCGATCACTAACAAAATCGCAACAAAATCGCATAGACCCAATAGCGATAGACGCTCCCATCTTCATCGCATCTATCGCTCAGCGTATAAGGCAAACATTTACGCCCTACTTAATGAACGTCACCCCTGCCTATAACACAATTCTTGTGGACTATCTCCCATACAGGCTTCAAGAGTCGGAGTTTATTAGTCGACTAGAGCAGCTGATTTCAGACATTGATATATCTAGTCTTTCAAGCGACCAATCAAAAGCAATATTGACCATACCCACGTACTACAGCAAAGAAACCGCGCTCGATCTCTCTCGTTTTGAGCAACAAGGAATATCACTAGAGGAACTTGTTGAACTTCATACCAATACCATCTATCAAGTAAGTGCCGTCGGCTTTATGCCCGGGTTTGCTTTTCTTTCCGACGTCGCACCAGAACTTTCTATGCCAAGACACGAAACGCCGCGTCTCTCAGTTCCGAAAGGCAGTGTTGGAATCGCCGATAGAAAGACGGCAGTCTACCCAGATCAATCCCCTGGTGGTTGGAATATTATTGGTCGCTCTCCTTTACAGCTGTTCAATAGCAAAGTTTCCGTAGAACATTTGAATGATGCATCCTTTTTTAACGTAGGCGACCAAGTGAAGTTTGAAGCGATTAGTAGACAGGATTTTATTGATCTTGGAGGATGCTTGAATGACTAAAGGTTCCATAACAATATTAAAACCTGGGCCACTCTCGCTAATTCAAGACTTTGGACGGTATGGTCTTTCACATCTCGGGCTTACACAGGGTGGACCCGTTGATGATTACGCATACAGTTGGGCAAACCATCTACTCCAGAACCCTATTAACTGCCCCGCACTCGAAATTACCTTAGGACAATGTGCAGTTGAAGTGAATCAAGACTGTGTATTGGCTATCACGGGTGGAGACCTACAGGCTAAGCTCGACGGCGTTCCAATAGCGAATTGGTCGACCTTTATAGCTCGTAAAGGACAAATCCTTTCGTTTGGGTTACCAACAAATGGGCTTAGAGCCTACCTAGCTGTAAGAGGTGGTTTTAAAGTACCAGTGAGCCTAACCAGTGCTTCGACCGTAGTACGCGAGAAAGTTGGAGGAATGACTCAAGACGGGCAAGCTTGCCAAGCAAATCAACAGATTCATTTTGAAAAACACCCTATTCCAGCGGATTTTAAACCTCTGAGCGTGACGTTTCGTTATACACCAGATTACAACCTCCCCCTCAAACTACGAGTTATTGAAGGGTACCAATCAAACCTGTTCTCAGAGAATGCTAAGTCAACGTTCTACAACACATCTTTCACGGTCAGCCAAAACTCCAATCGCATGGGCTACCGATTAAGTGGTGAGCCGGTTGAGTCACCGGCTACGAATATGTTGTCTGAAGGCATTGCATTGGGTGCAATTCAAATACCAAAAGATGGGCAACCTATTATTCTTCTCAACGATAGGCAGACGATTGGTGGATATCCAAAGCTAGGTTGCGTTGCACGTATCGATTTACCAAGGTTGGCTCAAGCCAAGCCGGGGCAACAGGTCACGTTTTTTGAGGGTGACCGTTTGGGGCTACAAGATGTTTGGTGCCAATGGGCTAGGTTCTTTGGATATTAAGTCACCACACTATATAAAGCCCAGTGTTAGTTCAATTCACTATAAAACAAAGGGGGACGCTCAAGTAAGCCTCCCCCTTTCTATTTCTATGACTTATCGACAAACGTCAGCGAGCCTAAATTAATCGATTCTCACCAGTAACAATCGCTAGGGCTGCAGGATAGCCTCGCTCTTGAGTAAGAGTAACTGCTTTTGCCTCAACGTCGTCAATATTAAGTGACATTGTCACTGGATGTGCGCCTTCAATGGTTGTTTGCTGCTCTTCGCCGTCAAACCAACGGCTATTGATCTTCTGAGCCGCTTCCAGAGTTGAAGATGCTTTTACAACCTCTAGTCTTGCGTATTTCTCACCGCAGAAAGAGACATCAGAAGCTCGCAAACTTGGGTCGGTACCAGGGATCTGCTGAGCACCAAACAGAGGCTTTCCACCAACCGTCGCCGATTTGAAGCTAGGGATAAATTGAGCCATGTGTGATATCGCAGCTTGTGTTCGTTGCTCTAACTGTTCTTCCGTCCACCCCGATACGATCTTCTTCAATAACTTCTGGGGAAGTTGAGGTTGAGAAGATACTGCAGAGGAAGAAACCAATCCACCTTCAAATAGCGTTATACCTTCTGTCATGCCGTGTAACTGAAATACACCATCAGCATAAGGCGTTAATTGCGCCATGCCTTGAGGTGTTCCTCGTGGCCCGTGGAATATCACTTCAGGCCACTCTTCACTGTATTCGCGACAGTCAGCCCAATCCGTTACATACGCAGCCTTAAATTCGACGAGGCGTTCTTGTTTAGAGCCAACATAATCGTCGACAACACCGGTTTCAAATCCACTCGCATTAATCAGATACTGAGCAGTAAACTTTTGCTTATTCCCCTGTTGATCTGAATAGCACAGCTCCCAATCATCTTTTATCTGAGTGACCGATATTAATCGGCTGTCGGTGAGAATATTACAGTTGCTCTGCTTTTCTAAGGACAACTGAGCCATTGCTGATAAGCGGAACACGCTCAATCCATACTCCTGAACCACAGCTACTGGGTACTTCAGCGTGTCTAAATCAGTATGCTTTGCGAATGGAATACACCACTCATCTAATGTACTTGGATTTTTCGGTTGTTTTTTAGTTGATAAAGCGACTAACTCTTCTTTGTTATACAGCTTGTAGTACTCGTCAGGGCTGCCGAGAACTTGATTGCTGGCATCCTCCTCAACTAAAGCTTGATACGCAGACTTAATGACTTTCAAGCGTGGTAACAACTCTTCAGGCTGACCACCATCACTATGAGGTACCGCTATAACCGTTGGGCGGATATTGAGCGTGTGAGGAAATAGACGAACAGTATCGATAGATTGAGCGAGAAGTTGAAGACATTGCTCTTGAGAAATATCACGATACAAATTTCCACCAGCGTGCAGATGACAAATCGGAGGCCCATTCACCAAGCTTGGCCCTTTCTCCAACAAGGTAACCTCATATCCAAGCTCGCTGAAATGAATTGCACTGGTTGCACCTGCAATACCACCGCCTACTATAGCTATAGACGGTTGTTTTTTATCCATTTTGTTCTGATTCATTGGACTCTAAAGCCTAAAATTAACTACTTTGTATTCTACGTAGGATTGACGGTGAATTAAATCACATTTTTATCAAGGTCTTAGTTTGTCATCATCAGAAGTCAAACTAAAAAAACAAAATTTATTGCTTGACTCAATATGTGTGAATGAAAAAAAGAGCAAGATAAAACACGCCAAAACTGGCCTAAGTACGGCAGCACAAAGGCTCGAAGATAACTCATGTGACATCTTAATTAACTTATCCCTAAAGTTATCCACCGATTTTGTGGATAACTGTTGATAAGATGCAATTCTGTTGCGCAAACCCTTTGTTTACAGGGACTAAAGAGAAATAACTGCAAAGATGAATTTATTGTTACAGCCTATGAACAGGTATAAACAACCCTCTGTTCGGGTAATTTATCCCCTCTTTACTTTGCCCTGTGGGTAACCTTACTAATGACCGCTCCAAAAACAACAAAAGTGCGCACAACCGAAAACGTTTGAACGCACTCATTTGATGTTGGCTTACCCATAACGTTAGCTTCAATACCAACGATCACTTTGAAACCAATTATTTATACGTATTGAATGCCATAGTCCCTTTGAACAGAACGAGAATTCGACCCAAAAGCACTGTAGAGCTAGTTAAAGTCCTTCTTCATGGGTGCAAGAAGTCGCTTAATCAGACTATTGACCACCGCAGCTAATGTAACAAAGGTAATCACTGGTAACGCAATCCATAGAACAGGATGAAGCGTCACGGGCAATTCAAAGCCAAAAGTCATTAAACTCGCCACGCTTAGCTCAGCACCCAGTGCAGCAATACTGCCAGCGACAAGTGCCATGATGCCGTATTCACACCAAATCGTGTTTAGAATGCGACTTTTGCTAGCACCTAACGTTCGATACAAGCGGATCTCTTGTTGACGCTGAGATAAGCTCAAACGCAGTAACGTGAAGATCAGAAGCAATCCTGCTACAACGCCAAGGCCCGCTAATACAGTGATCGACCATACGATCTGCTTGAGCAACTCTTGGATCTTACTTCCCATCTTACGAATATCCATCAAGCTAACTGTTGGATGGTTACGAGAGAGCTGACTCAACATTTCATCGTGTTGTTCTTGCAATCTAAAGCTTACTAACCAAGTCGATGGGATTGAACTCAGGACATCCGGTGTAAAGATAAAGTAGAAATTTGGCTTCATTTCACGCCACTCTACTTCACGGATAGTATTTACCTTGGCATCAAAACGCTGACTGTTAATCGTAAATGAAAGCTCGTCACCAATTTTAAGAGCGAGTTGATCAGCCACCTCCGATTCAACAGAAACACCATTCTCCGAAGTCCATTGCCCAGCAACCACTTCGTTGTATTCAGGGAGAGATTCGCCCCAAGTAAAGTTGATTTCGCGGCTTAGCGCATCAGTGTCTCCCGCGTTTTCACTGTACTCACCCGCTTCAACGCCATTAATCGTCGTTAGACGACCACGGATTATCGGAAAAGCTTGTGTACGCTCTACGTTGTTTGCATCAATCGCTTCGAGATAAGCCTCTTTCTCATAATCTGCGATATTAAGCGCAAACGCGTTTGGAGCGTTCTCAGGGAGCGTCTGCTGCCAATCAGAAAGCAAATCACTGCGCACGAGCCAGATGATAGAGAGCAGCATCAAAGATAACGAGAGAGCGCCAAACTGAATACCCGTTGCAACAGGCGTGCGATTGATGCGGCTGATCGCTAAGCGCATGGCGGTCGAAACGCGAAGTTTACCAATCAATCTCAATACCAGGATACTCACCAGCGCAAGCACTGCAAATAGCGCAACGATACCGCCAAGGACAATCCACACCAGCAAGTTATTACCATACATCAGCAGCATTGGTACGACTGGCACTAACAACAGTAGGTAACGCTTACTGCTATTCTGCCCCTGGTGACTAGATTGAATGACACTAATAGCAGATGTATTGACTAGCCCTAGTAGAGGGATACCCAAAGCCGGAACACCAATGAGTACACTGGTAAGTACAGACAGCAATATTGGTTGATAGCCGTAGCTTGGTAGTGGATTTGGAAGCAAGTCTCCTAGTGGTATACGCAGCAAAAACTCGAGTCCGATACCAATCGCAATACCAAAGACAACACCAATAACCATCAACATCAGAACTTGAATCGATAGCCAATGGATAACCCACTGTTTACTTGCCCCTAAGCTCTTAAGCATAGCAATCGTCTTTTGTCGGCTTGCAACGTAGTGCTGACAAGTGAGAACCAATGTGGTTGCCGCCATGATAACAACAATCGCAACAGTCAAAGATAGGTATTGAGTCGTTTTGTCGAACATTTCATTGGTGCGACTCGCGCTGTCTTGATTACGCCAGCGGTCACTTGGTGTGAGTTCGACAGAATCTTGAATCGCTTGAAGATCACTCTCCTCACCATTTAAGAACAAACGGAAACTGACACGACTGCCTGGTTGAATCGCACCCGTTGCGTCGATATCGCTACTGTGGATTAGCACAGCAGGCATTTGTTGGAATGGGTTAAAGCTCAACCCCGGCTCTTGAGTAATACGCCCTGTAATCGTCAGGTCGGCATCTCCAATCGTGACATTGTCACCGATATTAACTTCTAGTTGAGAGAAAATTCGTTCATCAAGCCACAATTCACCTGGCTTAACGTTGGTTTGCTGTGCATCTGCGCTCTCCAGAAACATCTCACCGCGCAATGGGTAGTTACTCTCGACCGCTTTTACTGTAACCAACTGCATACCATTGTCACTAAAAGCCATAGTAGAGAAGCGAGTCAGTTCGCTTTTGTCGAGATTCTTATCCGCGACCAATTCAAGAAGTGGTTCAGGAAGTGGGTTTGCAGAAATAAAGACACTATCAGCGGTCAGCGCATCTTTCCCCTGTTTAACGATAACCTGCTCCATTCGCTCGGCTAACGCAGACAGAGCGAAGACACAGGCGATGATTAAAGTGAGTGCAATGGAAACAGGCCACAATTGACCATGGCGTATCTCTTCAATACTCCAACTGAAGAGTCGTTTGTTCAATCCTTTCGAATGGCTCACTCTACACCTCCGTGATTTGACCAAGGTGCATTTTCAGGGTGCGCTGGCAGCGTTGTGCAAGTTTAGGGTCGTGAGTCACCAGAACTAAGGTTGTACCGTGAGAAGCGTTAAGCTCAAACAGTAGCTCCACAATCTTTGCTGCAGTCTGTTGGTCTAGGTTGCCTGTTGGTTCATCAGCAAACAAAATTTTAGGTTTAATCATAAATGCACGTGCAAGTGCCACGCGTTGCTGCTCACCGCCAGAAAGCTGCGATGGCAGATGGTCGACACGGTCTTTAAGCCCAACAGACTCTAAAAGCTCAGTCGCACGTTCAATATCTTCTTCTTCGCCTTTTAGTAAGCATGGCAAAGTGACGTTCTGCAGAGCAGACAAGCTCGGAATCAATAGAAAACTTTGGAAAACAAATCCAACCGATTCACTGCGAATTTGAGCTCGCTGTTCATCGTCGAGTTGAGAAAGAGGTTTGTTGAGAAGATGGATTTCACCAGAACTTGGAACATCGAGCCCCGCAAGCAGTGTCATTAAAGTCGATTTACCCGCGCCAGACGTACCAACAATAGCGACGGTTTCTCCTTCAACAATATCGATGTCAACCTTCTCTAAGATTGTCAATTGTTCTTGATTAGTAGACACTGTCTTCGAAACAGATTCAGCTTTTATTATGGATGTATGCATGACTCGACTAATTTCCTTTTTGATTTTTATACTTTTTTCCACAACAACACTTGCGCAAAACCAGACAATCTTAGTACTTGGTGACAGTTTAAGTGCTGGCTACAACATGGATATCAAACAGAGCTGGCCAACCTTACTCCCTGACGCTCTATCTGAATACGATAAAGAAGTCACTGTTATTAACGGCAGTATTTCTGGTGATACCACAGGTAATGGCTTGTCTCGTTTACCGCAATTATTGACTGAACACACTCCAGACACAGTGCTCATCGAACTAGGTGCCAACGACGGTCTTCGCGGCTTTCCACCTAAAGTGATCGAACAAAACCTTGTAAAGATCATCGAACAGATCCGAGCGTCCGGTGCAGAGCCAGTCATGATGCAGATACGTATCCCACCTAATTACGGCAAACGTTACAACGAACAGTTTGAGTACGTATTTACCTCGTTATCTGATCAGCAAAAAGTGCCTCTACTACCGTTCTTCCTAGAGCATATCATTCTGAAGCCTGAATGGATGATGAACGACGGACTGCACCCTAAGCCTGAAGCGCAACCTTGGATTGCGGACTTTGTCGCCGAGAAATTATACCAGTATCTTTAGCTTTTAATGGTCTAGCTCAATCTTTTTTACATAGCTTTACGTTAACGTGAGTTCATAACAGCGTTAAGTGTAAGGTTATTTATGATAATAAAACCCGTTATAAAGGGTGTCGTTGCCAAAAATGCGCACCCCCTAGGCTGCCAACAAGCGGTCAAACAACAAATTGAATTCGTAAAAAGTGCCCCGCAGATAAAAAATGGACCTAAGCGTGTATTGATTATTGGGGCATCATCAGGCTTCGGCCTTGCCGCCAGAATAGCCCTCACCTTTGGCGGAGCGCAGGCCGACACGATCGGTGTATCTTTTGAACGTGGTCCTAATGAGAAATCCCTAGGCAGCGCCGGCTGGTACAACAATATCTATTTCAAGCAGGAAGCCAAACGTGAAGGTCGCAAAGCGATAAACATCGTTGGTGATGCTTTCTCCAAAGAAACTCGCTCACAAGTCGTTGAAGCCATTGAAACGTACTTCGAAGGCGAAGTTGATCTAATCATCTACAGCCTTGCTGCTGGTGTACGCCCTAAAGCCAATACTGACGAGTTCTGGCGCTCTGCTATTAAGCCAATCGGCCAAAGCGTCACAGGAAACACCATTTCTCTTGAAGACGACAGCTGGAACACCACCACACTGGAAGCCGCGACGGAAGAAGAAGCCGAAAGCACGCTCAAAGTCATGGGTGGTGAAGATTGGAGCCAATGGGTCGATGAACTGATTAACTCCGAATCCATTGCAGAAGGATGTAAAACCATCGCCTTCTCTTATGTGGGTCCTGAAGTAACACATCCTATTTACCTTGATGGCACTTTAGGTCGTGCGAAGATCGACCTTCATCAAGCGAGCCATGCGCTTAACCTCGAAATGGCGAACTTTAGCGGGGGCGCATACGCGACTGTTTGTAAAGCACTAGTCACCAAAGCAAGTGTCTTCATCCCGGGTTTAAGTCCTTATCTACTGGCGCTTTATCAGGTAATGAAAGAGAAAGGCACGCATGAGACGTGTATCCAGCAAATGCAACGCCTATTCAGCACTAAGCTCTACGGACAAGATAAGGTTCCACTCGATGGTGAGCGTTTGATTCGAATGGATGACTGGGAGTTAGAGCCAGAAACTCAATCTCATGTTTCAGAGCTTCTTCAAGCAATGAACGAAACCAACTTTGCCCAAATTGGTGATTATGCTGGTTTCAAACAGGAGTTCATGCAACTCAACGGTTTTGAGTACTCAGGAATTGATTACACTCAGCCTTTGAAAACAGAAGATTTTATAAATCTCAAGCCATAATGTCTTTGTTTCTCAGGTATGAGACTTAGATTCAGTTTTGAAAGCCTCTAGCAAATTGCTGAGGCTTTTTTATGTAACCTACCTATACTCAAATTAACAGTTTCATTACATCTCTAGGTGCATATAACATCGACAGGGAGACGAGATCACAGGAAGTGGTTCGTCTGGTGACAATGACATGGAGTCTTATGAAAAAGATCAAAACGCTCGATTTAGACATTCCCAGTGACATGAAAGTCGGATGGCAAAACATCGTAGACTTACTGGCGAACATAACGCACGTACCCGCAGCACTAATCATGCGAGTACACCCCTCCTCAATTGAAGTTTTTTCAACCAGTAAGTCCAATGGCAATCCATACAAAGTTGGAGACTCTGAAGAGTTAGGGCACGGTCTTTACTGCGAGACGGTAATGAAGTCGAACAGTCGATTGGTTGTTCCCGATGCGACTAAAGACCCTGCATGGAAAAATAATCCTGATGTCGAACTGGGGATGATCTCATATTGTGGTATCCCTCTGCTTTGGCCCAACGGTGAGGTATTCGGCACTATCTGTATTCTCGATAGCAAAGAGAACCACTACACACCAACTTACATCCAACTACTTGAGAGCTTTAAACTATCTATTGAGTCGCAGCTCCAGACGCTCTATCAAAATGCCAAACTTTCTAAGTTGAATAAAGAGCTAAAATCTAGAGTCCATACGCGTACCCAAGACCTGGCGAGCCTTAACTACTCACTTAACCTTGAGATCGACAAACGCAAAGCCGCTGAGCAGAAGATCAATTACCAAAAGAATCACGACCTAGGCACGGGCTTTCTTAACCGCAATGCATTCGAATCTCGATTAAACCTGCGCATGTCCAATGAGCTCAAGTTAAACAACCAGGCTTTTGCTGTTGTACATATAGGGTTTACCAACGGCAGACGAATTCAAGCTCGTTATGGCTATCAAGCTTTCGATGATGTGTTAGTCGAGTATCGACGCAAGCTATCGACGATTGAAGGTATCGAAGTTCTGACAGGAAGGCCCACCTCGGTGGACTTAGCCCTCGCATACACGACAGAAGGGTTACATTCGCATCTAGACACACTTTGCGAACAACTGGTTCAAGTTGGGCACTCCGAGTTTTCAATAGGCAGAGACAAAATTCATCTACACGCGTTTATCGGCTTATCTATAACTGAGTGTGAAGACAACGCAGAAACAGCCCTCAAAAAAGCCTCTGCCGCCATGTTGGCCTGTAAAGACTCAGGACAGAAGTACTGCTTTTATTCGCAAGCGTACAACGACGATCAAATCCACCTTAATAAGATTGAAGGTTATCTGCTTCAAGCGGTGCGCAATGACGACCTTATGCTCTACTTCCAACCGAAAGTGTCACCAATGACACATAAGTGGGTTGGAGCTGAAGCACTTCTTCGCTGGCGTCACCCTGTTCTTGGTGATATTTCCAATGAAACCCTTATTCATATGGCAGAGCAAAACGGGTTGATCTTTGAAGTCGGAAACTTTGTGCTTCGCTCGGCCATAGAAAAAGCCAAAGAGTGGTCTGAGTATGTTGACGACTTTAAGATGGCAATAAATGTTTCGGCGGTACAATTAAAGAACGTTCAGTTCTATGAACAAATCGTCCACCTGCTTGAAACCTATCACCTACCTGCTCGATTCCTTGAGCTAGAAGTGACTGAGAGTGGTTTAATTGCCGATGAGGTTATTGCCAAGAATACATTAGAATCATTGCATGACCTAGGTGTGACATTGTCACTTGATGACTTTGGTACTGGCTACGCATCCTTTGGATATCTCAAGAAGTTTCCATTTGATGCTATTAAAGTAGATAAAAGCTTCATCGACCAAATGCATAACTCTGAAGACGATACTGAAATCGTTCGCTCTATTGTTCAAATTGCCAAAAAGCTCGACCTCCAAGTAGCGATTGAAGGTATAGAGAACGAAGAACAAGAACAGTTCATCATTCAAGAAGGGTGCGATATTGGGCAAGGATACCTCTACGGTAAGCCGATGACATGCCAAGAGTTCGAACATAGCTTAGCTGACCAAAACTACCCAAACAGCAGTCGATACGCCTAATTGGATCATTTACTCACCAATCCAAGCTCACATGGGAAGATTAGTGACGTAAATTATCGATACTTTGCAATTTACTCCGACTTTCCCTTTACTCTATAGGTGGTGATTTTTATAATCGCCGCCTTTCTATTTGTATCTTTCTCCAATTAAGGCATTTCTCGTTATGGATCAGTTGACTGCAAAGCTCAAAAAGCTCGAAAAACAAAACTACCGTGCATATCAACAAATCAAGGGTCAATACGACTTTGCTGACTTTGAACTTCACATCGATCACATTCAAGGTGACCCGTATGCGTCCCCTTCTCGCTTTCGCGCTACGCGCGCTTGGTCGCTGACGGGTTTAGAGTGGCTGAAAGGCAAATCACACGTATATCAAATCGCGGCACGTGACTTTATTGCGCGTAGCTTTGCGGAATTTGCTAAGCAAGAATCAAGCATTTCGATCGCGTTGACTGGTCAAACGGTTCTTGATAGCACAGCGGTACTATTCACTGAGTACGGTATAGAAATCCGTTTCCGCATTAACCTGCCAGCTGATGGTCGTAGTATTCTAGCTAAGAAAGCAAACAACATTATTACGTTCTACCTACCTAAGTTTATTCGTCGTGCAACACTAGAACGGGAACTAGACTTTGACGCGCTGATTGAACACTGCCAAACCATCGAAGATCAAGAAGCACTTCGCTCGCAACTTGATGAACATAACCTAGCAGCTTTCGTTTCCAACGGTAGTGTTTTGCCACGTATTGCCGGTAACTGTGACCTCCCAATGAAAGATGCTGTCGCGTTTGAGGCTCCTGAATCTCTCTCTGTGACACTAAAGACACCTAATCGTGGTGAAGTAAAAGGCCTAGGTATTCCTAAAGGTATTACTCTGATTGTGGGTGGTGGCTTCCACGGTAAATCAACACTGCTTAATGCCGTTGAGCGCTCTATCTACAACCACATTCCAGGCGATGGTCGTGAAGGTATTGTTACCGCGCTAGATACAATGAAGATTCGTGCAGAAGATGGTCGTTGTGTTCATAGCTTGAACCTATCGAACTACATCAATCACCTACCAATGCAGAAAGACACTTCAGACTTTACGACTCAAGATGCTTCTGGTTCAACATCTCAAGCAGCATGGCTGCAAGAGTCTATTGAAGCAGGCGTACAAACGCTACTGATCGATGAAGATACCTCTGCAACCAACTTTATGATCCGCGATGAGCGTATGCAGGCGCTAGTTGCGAAAGGTGACGAGCCAATTACGCCACTTGTTGATCGTATTGGTCAGCTGCGTGATGAAATGAACGTTTCTACCATTGTTGTTATGGGTGGTTCTGGTGATTATCTGGACGTTGCAGACACGGTTATCCAAATGCACGACTACCAAGCAGTAGATGTGACTGAAAAAGCGAAAGAAGTGATTGCGCAGCACCCTACTCAACGTCACAACGAGTGTGAAACAGCACTTGAAATGTTCGTACCACGCTCACTAAACCGTGCCTCTCTAATGAACATTCTGTCTGATGGTAAATTCCGAGTGAACGCAAAAGGCAAAGATTCACTGCGCTTTGGCAAAGAGTTCACCGATTTATCAGCACTTGAACAACTAGAGTCTGCATCAGAAGTTAACGCGATTGGTTGGGCATGGTTCCAGTTTGCTCAACTACCAGGTTGGTCAAACAACCCAGCGAAAGAGTTTAACGCTATGCTGGATAAAGACTGGCACGCGAACATGCCTAACTACGGTGATCTAGCGAAGCCAAGAACTCTCGATATCATGGCTGCTTTGAACCGTATGCGTAAGTCTCAGTTCAAGCCATCTAATTAATTCGCTAACTGGCTGACCGATTCAGTGATTTTTAATCACTAAGCTCAGTAAAAAATAGTGCGTTCAACGCACTATTTTTTTATCTATAACATATTAATGTCTTAAGACATTCCACGCTTCACACAAGACTCGAAACTGATCACTATTCCCATCTTCTCTATCAGGGTGCCAACGCAATGCGAGTTTTCTCCAGCGCTTGCGAATTTCAGCTGGTGATGCATCCATTGGCAATTCAAACAATGAGAGCGCTTTGCCTCTGTCCATGTCACCAATATCTTCTCCACCGACGAACTTACGATAGCGAGTCCAAAACTCATTCAATAGTCTTTTCACCTCACCCTCATCGGCTTCGTAATTTTCCCAATGCACGTAATAATCTCGCAAAGGATCTTCTGGATCGATTGCATGTCCATTGGCGTAATAGCGGCCATGCATCAGTTCAATATCCATCGCCTGTACCTGTAACCAGCTCTCAGGAAACAAAGTCTCTTGTAACTGATACAAAGCGTTCATGATTAAAAAATTCTTCTTAAACAGATCCTTTTCTGGTTTCGGGTCCAAGATAGGAACTAAACCGAGATCGTTTAGATGCGTCGCAAGCGTATGAACCTTCCAGCCCCGAGGTTGCTTCTTCAGTACTTCCATGATCGGCCAAAGCAATGGATTTTCCATGTGAGTCTGAAAAGGTGCACTCACGTCTTGTTGTTCTAACATAGTATGGAGCCAGTTTTATAATGCAGATTGGTTCATATATATATTGAAAGCCATCATTGCTGATTTGTCGAGGCTTGAACCAAAAGTTTCAACGGTTGAGCCCAATAATACTCAATCAATAACTCTTTGAAATTGAAATGCTAGTCAAAAAGTTAGCCGTTATTAAAATACAAAAAAGCCAGCGAACTGCTGGCTTTAAACTTGTTATGGAATCAGGTTTGCTTAGATAACACCTAGCTCGCGTAGACGTTCCATTAGGTATTCATTCGCTGTGTACTTTTCAGACAACACCACTTCTGGCTTAGGGTGTAGGAAAAGAGGCAATGAAATGCGAGACTTCTCTTGGCGCTCACCTGTTGGGTTAATTACACGGTGCGTAGTCGATGGGAAGTAACCACCTGAAGCTTCTTGAAGCATGTCACCGATGTTAATGATCAGGTTACCGAAATCACAAGGCACATCTAGCCATTGGTCGTCTTTAGTTTTCACTTGTAGACCAGGCTCGTTCGCAGCAGGAAGAACCGTTAGTAGGTTGATGTCTTCATGAGCAGCAGCGCGGATTGCACCTGGCTCTTCATCACCCTGCATTGGTGGGTAATGTAAAACACGAAGCAGAGTTTGCTCACTACCGTTAATCATTTCAGATAGTGCTACAGAGAACTTCTCTTGTACTTCTTTTGGAGCGTGAGCTTCAACCCAACCCAATAGCTCTTGAGCAAATGCGTTTGCGCGCGCATAGTAATCTAAGATCTGCTCTTTTAGCTGCTCAGGGATTTGACCCCAAGGGTAAACGTGAAAATACTCTTTAATGTCTTTAACGCTGTGTCCTTTAGCGACTTCTGAAACAGAAGGTGGAAAGTATCCGTCTTGTGTATCAACATTAAACTGAAAATCATTCTTCTCTTCTGTCATGAAGAATTGGTACCAATTTTCATAGATAGATTCTACGAGTTCTTTAGGGATCGGATGGTTCTTTAGAACACCGAAGCCGGTTTCACGTAGTGAGCGAACAAATTGCTCTGCTGCATCGTCAGCAAGATAATCGACAGTTTCCAGTTTCATGGCTTTCTTTCTAGTTATGTATGTAGTGAACGGGGATTTTAGGGGGCGCTTTGTCGTAAATCAAACTTTTGTGAAACTCTAGCAATCGTTTGTCTAGATACTGGGCGTTAACCCGCTTTTTCAACATATTTTGTAAAGTGAAAATCAATTGTACAGTGTTCAATATTATGACAACATACTCAATTATTGACGAGGACCACTTATGACCACCACGACTGAACCTTTGCCCACTGCTCTGAGCCGTAATCGCTCTCTCTTAATACTGTCTTCAGCCTATCTAGCCGTTTTTCTATTTTCTGCAATCGAACCCTCATCAAGAGCAGTTTGGATAGCAGAGATTATTCCAGCCATTGGCATTTTGGCGGGCATCTGGTGGTTTTCACGCAAATTAACCTTCTCAAACACTGCATATGTTTTGATGTTTATCTGGTTAGCTCTTCACACGATCGGCGCCAAATATACCTTCGCAGTAGTACCTTTTGATTGGTTTAATCAGCTGATTGGCTCTGAGCGTAATAACTTCGACCGTGTTGCTCACTTCTCTATCGGGCTATACGCCTACCCACTGGCTGAATACCTGATTCGCAAGAAGCTATCGTCACCGATTATCGCAGTTTGGTTCTCTCTATTTGCGATCATGAGTGTGGCAGCCGGTTATGAAATCATTGAGTGGTGGTACGCGGAATTGGCTGGTGGCGATGAAGGCATCGCATTTTTAGGCTCGCAAGGTGACATTTGGGACGCTCAAAAAGACATGCTGTGTGACACATCAGGCGCTATCGTTGCGCTGATAATCATGAAGCTACAAGGCCGAATAAGTAAGCCAAAAGCATAGATGTCATCAAGCAGGCTTTGATAATTCAAACTAAAACAAAGGAGCACTTCATAGTGCTCCTTTGTGTTTTCTATCTCTTACTTCATAGTGACCTTTCCGCCTATCATCTTAAACGCAGGTGTTCCTCTCACTAAGGTATCTCTGGCGAATTCAATCTGACAGCCGGGACAATGGCATGACGTTGTTGTGTAGTCTTCAACGATTCTCTCTTTAAAGCATTTTACCAACGCTCCTTTTCCACCTTTTCGGTACTTGAAGAGCTGCGTCTTACACTTAGCACAGAATATCTGAACCGTTTTGCTTGGTTGTTTCTTGTTAGGTTTAGCCATAAATGATTGGGATTAACTGTTTTTGGGAGCAAAGATTACCGCTGCGATACCGACAAAGATAATGCCGGATGCAATAACAAACTGTAGCGTGATGGGTTCGGATAAGAATACAACACCACCGAGAGTCGCAATGATGGGCACACTTAACTGCGCCACAGATGCCGTCAATGTACTGAGTTTTTTGACCACTTGATACCAGAGCGTGTAGCCCATTGCAGATGCAAAAACACCAGACAATAGAGCATAAGTGACACCAGAGCTATCCATAAACATCGAGTCAGGCATCAGTTTATTGAATGAAACCACGATAAGCAGCACAAGAGATGCCAGCCCAGCATAGCTAAAATTGATCATGGTAGCGTGCAATGGATCATTCACTTTACGCCCTGCTAACGTATAACACCCCCAACTTATGCCTGCCAACATCATGAGCAGCGCAGCTTTGAAATCCAAAGCGTGTTGTTGGTTATCAGGCCAAAGAAGTATAACTAAACCACTAATTGCAATCGCACAACCAAACCACTCTAGTAACGACATGCCTCTTGCTTGAATCAAGTGCGCCACCACCATAGTCAGTTGAACCATCGCAAACAAGATTAAGGCGCCTAAACCAGCTCCGAGCGCGACATACGCATAAGAAAAACCAAACATATAGACGAGCAAAGCGCCAATTGAAATTGGACTGCCCTTCCATGTCGTTGGTTGAATACTTTCTCCACCAGCCGGCTTCTGTTTTGAGCGATTCACAACCCAGTAAATTAGTATTAACGTGATTGCACCGGAGACAATACGAATCAAGGAGAAGCTCAAAGGGTCGATACTATTGTCCGCAAGTGCCCATCGACACAGTACGGAGTTAGCAGCAAAAGCAATGAGTGTAACGAGCGTTAGAAAAACAGTAGACATAGTGTGCCTTTAACTAAGGTCCGGCTTATTCCAAACCTGACTAAAATCGAACCAACCTAACGCATTACACTTGGCATTTTGCAGGGTTCCGCACTGATCTTTGTTCACACCTAACCAGCAGTGAAACATGGGGATCAATTGATTGCTGTGAACCAGTTTCTTGCCAAGCTGACGAGCTGGGAATGTTTCGTAATCACCAGCACGCCACTGCTCCACCATAGTGCACCACTGATCAAATTCATCTAACGGGCTCGACTCTTCAATAAAGCTATAATCCATCAACCAACCAACCAGTGCGTCATCGCGATTATTGGCGATTCCCATCGGATTAATCCAAATATCGACATCATCTGCGTGTGGCGGATCCATGTCGTAACCAAACAGCTCAACTCCGACACCATATTGTTTTAGCACGGCTTCAATAGCGTGTGCCAAGGTTGGAAACATTGGATGTTGGCGCTGAAAGGCAATCTTAATTACTGGCTTTGTTGAAGATTGCGGACAAACAGGAGGAGCGAGTTTTACATCGTACCAACCCGGCTTGAGCCCATATGCGTGTAGCACGCCAAGATCAATGACTGTCTCTTTGGGAATATGGGTAAACAGGTCAGCAGCATTTAACGCGTTAGAAAGAAACTCTGCCCAGAGTGGATTTTTGGCAATGCCCTTCTGACGGTTAAGCAATAGATAGGTACAACCCGGATCCAACTCAACCTCATCACTATCACCACGATCAGCCATCACAGGCTTTGATAGGCTCGGATAAACCATAGAGGAATAAGCTTCATCGACTACCCAGACTTCCACTCTATCGATCAGTGGTCGGAAACCAAAATATCCATCAAAGGCATGAAGGATCAATTGTTGATCATCGTTCTTTTCAACGCGATAAGGTCCGGTACCAATCGGACGAATATCATAGTCATCACCGCGCAAGCTTACAGGTAGAGTGACTTTTGCAATCGACTCGGTCAGAGCTAGAGGAAAATACTTATCTGGACGAGTCAGGTAGACATCAACCACACAGTTAGCGGGAGATTCCACGCGCTTGATATGCGAGAACATGTTTAAGCTCTCTAAGGAATCGAGTGTCTCAACAATATGGCTGGTTTGAAGCAACTCTCCATTATGAAAACGAACACCCGGACGGATGAAGAAACGCCAATGGTCGTCTTGAACCTTCTGCCACGAATGAGCAAGGTCCGGTTGAAGCTGGTCGTTATCATCCAGCCTTGTTAAACCGCTGAACACCTGACGCGCAATGTGTTGCTCTGAACGACGCATAGATTTCGCAGGGTTAAGCATTGATAGAGGGCGGTAATACGGTAGACGAATAACCTGCTCGCCTTCTTGATATTGCACACCTAAATAGTTCTGTATCACTTGGGTGAGCTTAGCCGCATCTCTATCTAGCACATTCAGTGCTTGTCCGATTTTCCCGTCTTCAAGATAACGACGTGCAAGGGTTTCACTCACATCGTTTCTGTTCTGTTTGAAGATCAGCTTAGACTGTTTTCCCCTACCCGCAGCGGGTTGCCACTCAATCCAGTTCTCTTCTTCGAGCTTGTTCAGAACCATCCGCGCATTTCGACGCGTACAACAAAGTACGTCGGTAATGTCATCTAATTGGACTTCTGAGTCTTTACCATCAAAGTACTCAAACAAGGTTTCAAACTGGACTCGTAATCTTGGGCTGCTCATAAAGAGGAAATATCAACTAATTAGAATTGGTTTCAGTTTCCTTATTTTAGTCACTGAAATCAACAGATACCTAATGAATTTACAAGGTATTGTCTTAAACGTTATGTATCAAAAAGGAGCTCCATTGAGAGCCCCTTAGTGTCTTATCAGTGAGTTATCAAGAAATATTGAAGATACTTAATGAATATCGCAGCCAATTTCATTTGCGATATCTCTTAACTGCTGTTCGTCATCTAGCTTAATCGACCATTTGCACTCTGACCCGTTGGCAGAGACGACGTTTGCCCCTTTTCCGATCAATTGAATCGCATCAACTTGCGCTTGCAATGTAACGCGGTGCTCTCCGTCTAATCGAACAACCAGCTCATGAGGTGTGGCAATGATCTTTCCACCACTGAATGTAATAACCATAAATACTCTAATTAACTTAAGTGACTAACGTTTGTGTTTTTTCACTGCAATGGTTAAGCGACTAGAGCAGACCAAGCGCTCACGCTCATCGGTAATATTAATCTGCCAAACCTGGGTCGAAGCGCCTAAGTGAATCGGCTCTGCCTTACCAATCACATGACCTTCGCGCATTGAACGCACGTGGTTGGCATTGATATCTAATCCAACACAAAAGTACCCATCTGATACACAGAAATTCGCAGCTAAAGAACCCAAAGTTTCCGCTAAAACAACCGATGCGCCCCCATGAAGCATACCAAGCGGCTGATGAGTAAAATGACAAACGGGCATGGTCGCAACCAAAGAGTTGTCGTTCACCTCTGTGTATACGATATTGAGGTGTTCGATTAAGGTATTCTTAGATGTCGCATTGATGATGTCGAGGTCTATGGGCTTTTTCCAGATAGACATATCATGTTCCTATTCATTGTTATAATTATGGGTAAGTCGTGATTGTTATCGCTCAGCTATTAGCTATCACGCAAGTTGATGTTAACATGCATAAAAACGGCAATACACAGAGGATAATGTATGACGTCATGGATGAAGCTCGCTTCACTTCTTACTCTTGCTGGTATCACAGCATGTAGCTCTTCTCCTACAGGGCGAAACCAGATCTTGCTGTTCTCAGACCAAGATATGTCGCAGCTCGGTGCTCAATCATTTGAGCAGATGAAGCAACAGCAAAAAATCAGTCAAGATGCCAAAACAAACGCTTACGTTCAGTGCGTGACCAACAGCATCACCAAACACATTCCTAAACAAGGCTTTGACGAGTGGGAAGTCGTTGTTTTCGAAAGTGACCAAGTTAACGCGTTCGCTCTTCCCGGCGGAAAAATCGGCGTATACACAGGTCTATTAAAGGTTGCTGTTAACCAAGATCAACTCGCAACAGTGATTGGCCATGAGATCGCACACGTCATCGCCGACCATAGTAATGAACGTCTTTCTCAAACACAACTTGCCAATACTGGGTTGTCGATAACCAGTGCCGCCCTTGGTGCTTCCGAATACGCTCAATATCAAGGGATGACTATGGCAGCGCTCGGTTTAGGAGTTCAATACGGTGTGATTCTTCCTTACGGACGTACCCAAGAGTCAGAAGCTGACATTGTGGGCTTGAGATACATGGCAGATGCAGGCTTCGACCCGAACCAAAGTGTCAATTTGTGGCAGAACATGGCCAAGGCGTCGGGCGGAAACCAACCTCCAGAGTTGCTCTCTACTCACCCTTCACACAGCACTCGTATTCAAGATCTCCGTGCAACAATCACCACTTTGCCTCAATCTAATGCACAGAGACCAAATTGTAAGGTCTAAGCACATAGTCAGAAACAAAGCGAAAGCCCTAGGATCTACAACCTAGGGCTTTTCTATTGGAGTACTAAGGCAAGCCGTTCACTCGATTAGGTACCTAGAATTTGTAACGGTAAACTCAGTAGTTGATCGCCTGTTGATGCAAAATACCAAATAACACCGATTAGCCCGCTTACCAAGCCAACATACCAAACTGCTGAAATGATCTGACCATAGCGATCAAGTGGTAAAAGATGACTATGGTGGCGTCCTCTCCATTCAATCAGAATTTCTATACTCCCCATAATCAACAAGAAACCAAACAAGGTTAAATTGAGCTGATAACTCAATATCACACCACCAACCGCTGCAGAAGCACACAAAATAATGCCCAATAGACTGTTCATCGAAAAGCTGATGCTTTTAAGCACGTGGCCGCCATCGAGAGGCAAGATTGGTAGCAGGTTGAATAAGTTGAGTAGAGCATTGAACACGGCGAGACCCGCGAAGAACATCTCTCCTGTCACCCAATATAACACCGTAAAAATCAGGGATAGAATCAGACCAAAGAACGGCCCCATAATGGAGATAACCACATCTTGCCAACGCGTGTTGATCTTCTCATCAGACAACGCGAGACCACCTAAAAATGGGATCAGGTAGATTCCTTTTGTTTTCATGCCAAAGTATTTCATCGCACGAATATGGCCGTATTCATGAAACATAAGGCACGCTATTAATGCCAAGGCAAATTGAATTGAGAAAAGCCAAGAGTACGCCGCTAAACTTGCGGAAGCCAAAACCACTTTGATCAACTTGGCGCTCTTTAGGGCTTTCATACCTAGAGAAACTAAACCAATCAGACTAAAACGCTTTTCTGCCTTAGGTGCAATTTCTGGTACTTGCTGTTCAATGTCTTTGGTATTGCGAGCGCCTTGGCTAACCACCTCATCATTCACCGTAGCGCGATATTCCATATCAAACGGTTGCCATTGGACTTTAACATCCAACTGGCAAGTCAGAACTTGCTCACCGGCTTGAAGCTGAAATTGATGCGTACGTGAATCTTCCGCTTCTGATGTTGCATCAAGTTGAGAGACCAAGGTGTTATTCCAAAACAACTGTTGCCAACCGGCCATCGAGCCTTCTAGACGAAGCGTTTTCCCTAGGAAATCTACTGCGAGTAACTGCAATTTGTTATCCAAAATTAATGATTAAACAAGTGGTGCGTATTATGCCCAGTTCAGCGATTCCGGTAAACAGATTCAGATATGTTAAAAAATATACAATTTCTTTCTTATCGTTCAGTTAATGCTCAAAAATGCTCTGGTCACACCTCTTACCTTGGATAATGCATTGATAGTATTTATATAATCAATGTTAGAGTCCCGCATCTAATAAATATAACTTCACAAAATATTTGTTCTTCCTTTGACTTTTCGTAAAACATAACCTTAACATATGCTTAACATTTAGCATGGTCGCTCATGTTTGTTTTCACGTATAAGAAAGAAATAAATGCCCTAGGAGGGTTTAAATGAAAACAGTACAACGCTCTCTCGTTTCACTGTCAGTGCTGGTCGCTTGTAACTCTTTAGCTGCCGGATTCCAAGTTGCAGAACACTCAGCATCAGGTTTGGGACGTTCATTTTCAGGCGAAGGTGCCGTGGCAGATAACGCCAGCGTATTAGCACGTAACCCTGCCGCCATGACCCTTTTTGATAAAGCACAATTTTCAGGCGCAGTGTCTATCGTTGACCCGGAAGTTAATGTTACGCAAAACGACGTACCCGGTTCAGGTGGGCAAAGCCAATCGTCGGATGACGTTGCACCACTGCAAATCGTACCGGCGGCTTACTACATCAGCCCGATAAATGACAAATGGGCTTGGGGTATCGGCATGTTCACTAACTACGGTGTTGCAACCGATTATCCAGATGATATTTATGCCGGTGATCTTGCAGGTGATACAGCGCTAGTGTCTGTCAACCTCAACCCTAACCTTGCTTATCGTGTAAACGAGCAAATAAGCGTTGGTGGCGGCGTCAATGTCGTCTATGCACATGCGGAATTAAACCGACATGAAGGTGCTATTTCTAACATCACAGGTAACCCTGCATCTCAAAAATTAATTCAGATGACAGGTGAAACATTCGCTTTCGGTTGGAATATCGGCGGCCTATATGAACTTAACGAGAACAACCGCTTCTCGATAGCTTACCGCTCTGAAGTAGACCTTGACTTTGATGATGGTGAGTTCACCGATTATACAGGTGGTATCGTACAAGGCAGCGCGACCAAAACAACAGGTCGACTTCAAATCACCCTACCTTCGATCATCGAAGTTTCAGCGTTCCATCAGTTGAATGACCAATGGGCAGTCCACTATGGTTGGCAACAGACACACTGGAGCAGCTTTAAAGAACTTAAAGCAACAAGCCCTGATTGTAATGACGGTGTTGCTGGGCAATGTTTCCAAAAGTCAGAAAAATACGACGACAACAATCGCTACTCTTTAGGTGCGACTTACACACTTAACCAACAGTGGACACTTCGTGCAGGTTTTGCCTACGACGAGCAAGCTGGTGAAGCAACTCTAAGTATCCCTGATAGTGATCGTTATTGGTATAGCGCAGGCCTGACTTACGCTATCAATCCAGACCTAACTCTTGATGCAGGCTTTGCGATTGTTCAGAGTAAAGAAGGTGACTTCACCGAAACTAACAAATTAGGCCAAGACCTTTCATTCAGCGCGGAAGGTACAGCTTACCTATCTGCCGTTCAACTAAACTACACCTTCAACTAATGGAATGATGCTATGAAAAAGTTATTTAAAGTTTCAGTCTTGGCGTCAGCCATTATTCTTGCTGGCTGTGGCGACGATACATCCAGCTCAGGTGCTTCAACGACACCGCAATACGAACAACACATTCAAGACTCGTTAGCTCAAGCGACGAACATTAAGTTCCATCTGTCAGGGGCAAACACCTCGGTTCCCCTACCTAGCTTTGCTTTAATGGATAGTACTGATGGCACTTTAGGATTACCGACAAGTGGCAACGATGCGCTAACCAATCCACTAGCAGCAATGAACACTATGGATGGTTGGTCAACGTCAATGCCAATCATTATGAACTTTGAAGGCGCAGGCTTAGCCGACGGCGCTGCTGCAGCAGGTGTCTACCTACTTAAACTTAGCGGTTCATTAACTTCTGCAACAGCACCTACTGTCACACAAGTACTGACACTAGGCACTGATTTCAATGTGTTATCTAGCGCCGCGTCGGACACGTTTACGATCGTGTTTAATGACTCTCTAGATGCATCAAGTGAATACGTGTTGGCTCTGTCTAACGAATTGACAGACGTTAATGGCGATCCAGTTGGCATGTCAGCAAGCTATGCTGCGCTAAAATCAATGACCACCACCTACACAGAAGGTAGCTTGGCTCAAGCGCAACAAGTCACGCGCGGTGTAGAACAAATTTTTGCCGGCGCCAATGCCGCAGGTGCGATTACACTTGATACGCAAGACATCATCTATTCAACTTGGTTTACTACCCAATCTGTCGGTGACACGCTATTCGCTACTAAAGGCGCCACGGCAACGGGCCTAGGCGGTACCGGGCTCAATGATGTATGGAAAGGAAGTGCTAAAGCTGATGGCGTAGACCTATCGACGGCATATGGAATGCAGTTTGTTTCGACGAAAGAATTTACCGCTGCACTAGACGAAGATTCGGATTTTGACAAGTACATTGGCGGTGACGACGCTACAGCGATTGCTAGAGCGAAAGGCGCGATCAACACAATGTACACTGCTTCAGGAGCCAGTGTAGACGTCAGTGAAGGCTTTGTGCAACTGCCGCATTATCTAGAAAAAGGTGCAGCGAACTGGAACTCTCAGCCATTCGAATCAGCGATGCCGAGCCTAGCTAAAGTCTCTGGTGCCTTGGGTAATAGTGCAGAACAAGCCAATATGGTTGCACAACTTATGGCGGCTGGCATTGATCCTACTCTACTCGCTACGAGCCAAACTGAACAACTTAAACTTATAGGCTTAGATTTAACGCTAGTAGACGGCACTCCACTTGATAGTGAAAGAGTCATCACTAAGTACTCGCCAGTACCACAAGTTAAATCTTTAGAGACTGTTGAGTTTCTGCTGTTCACACCAAATGGCTCAGATCCAACAAATGTCGTGATTTATCAACACGGTATTACGTCAGCTAAAGAAAATGCTTATGCTTTTGCTTATAACTTGGCGCAAGCGGGTTTAGCAGTATTGGCTATCGATTTACCGATTCATGGTACTCGTAGCTTAGACGATTTACGTTCCGCGAACAAAAACGTACTTGCATATTTGAACCTAACCAACTTACCGGTAGCACGCGATAATGTACGTCAAAGTGCTCTCGACGTAATGGGCTTACGTGCATCTCTTGCTGTGTCATCACAAGCTAATTTGTTAGGTGCATCACCGCTAAAAGGCTTCGACCTAGCCACAGGATCTCAAGTTAAGTTCTTGGGGCATTCGTTAGGTGGTATTGTGGGCACTACTGCAGTCGCCTCATCTAATCGTACACTAGGTAGCGCAACAGCTGACGCATTGTACAACTTTAGTGCTGCGGCGATTGAAAACTCTGGCGGACAGATTTCCAACCTTCTTCTTGGTTCTACTGAGTTTGGTCCACAAATCAAGCACAATGTAGCATTAGGCTCATCATCAGAATATGTGGCATTTGCTACGGCAGCTTGTGGAAGTTTGACAGATAAGCAGTGTTACGAAACTTTCGAACAAGGCGCGACAGCTGTTCAAAAAGCACAGATGGAAGCGGCGTTTCAACAGTTTGCGTATGCTGCACAAACTCTGTTAGACACGATCGACCCGTTTACTAATGCCGATCATTTGCTAAATGCAGGTTCACCTGTACTTCCTGTTTACATGGGCCAAGCACAAGACGATGACACTGTGCCGAACTCAGTAGCTACAGCTCCATTTGCCGGAACAACACCACTAGCAACAAAACTTGGTTTAAAAGTAGTTGACGCGAGTAGTGTAACACCAGATGGCGTTAAAGATTTTGTGAAGTTCAATAACACAGCGGCGCACAGCACCTTTGTTATCCCACAAGATGACACGCAACTACCACCTTTGGATGCAGCTCATCATGCGGCGATGCAAACTCAAGCAGTGGATTTCCTACTTGATAACAAATTAGATGCTGTTTCAAATGCAGCTTCAGTTTTAGAGTAACATTAAGTCTAACCTTAACCCATAATGCCAGCCTAACCGCTGGCATTTTTATTGGGAACTCTCCTACTTCGTCTTTCAGAAAATCGTTTGCATATAGAATTTATGCACTTCGATTGATCTCAGCTAAAATTAATCAAGACAGAATACCGTACGAGGCCTTTCATTCTATTAAATAAAGTGGATAATAGCCCCGTAAATTAACACCTAATAAATGTGAGTCCATTATGTCTTCTGAAGCAACTATGCTAGAACGCTGCCAATCTAAATGTGAACTATGTGGTTCTGATTCTTCTCTTACTGCATACGCAGTACCACCACACAGCCACGTTACGGTAGACCACGGCATCATGGTATGTGACAAGTGTCTTGGTGAGATTGACGATCCTAAAGACATCAACCACTGGCGTTGTCTAACAGACAGCATGTGGAGCCAAGAGCCACCTGTACAAGTAACAGCATGGCGCCAACTAACGCGTCTAAACACAGAAAGCTGGGCGCAAGACGCACTAGACATGATGTACATGGAAGAAGAGACTTCTGTTTGGGCTCAAATCGGCATGTCTGCTGATGATAAGCCTCTTGATTGCAACGGCGTTGAACTGAAAAAAGGTGACGACGTAACGGTAATCAAGGACCTGCCAGTTAAAGGTACTAACCAAGTAATCAAGCAAGGTACAGTTATCCGCGGTATCAGCGTTGGTGACGACCCTAAACTGGTTTCTGGTAAAACAAACGGTGGCCAGTCTATGTACGTGATCGCTGAGTTCTGCCGTAAGAAGTAATCGCTTCAATCAAAAACTCAAAAAGGCGCTCATCGAGCGCCTTTTTAGTATCAAAACCTAGCTATTTTTCAGCCACACATCTTTGTTTTGTGCTGCTTTTTTCTTCTTTTTCTTCTTACCCGTTCCCGCTGGTGGCGCGACTGGTTTAAGTGCTGCGATCAGTTCTGCAACAGCTTCTTCATCCACTTCAAAGCCTTCTACTTGCTCTCGCTCAAGACGAATCTTGTTCTTCTTCTCAATGATCTTGAAGTGGTGGTAGTCTTCATGGTCGATCAAAGACAGCGCCAAACCAACCTCTCCTGCACGACCACTTCGGCCGATACGGTGCATATAGTCTGATGGGCTACGCGGTAGATCGAAGTTAATCACAACTGGTAGCTTTTCAATGTCTAGACCACGAGCCGCAATATCAGTCGCAATAAGTACGTCGATTTCACCCAGCTTAAAGTCTTCTAGAATGCGTGTACGGGAGCCCTGACCTTTATCACCGTGAAAGACTTCCGCGATAATACCGCGCTTGTACAGTTTATCCGCTAGGTGCTCACAGCCATTTTTTGAGTTGACAAAAATTAGAGCTTGTCGCCATTGGTTCTCTTTGATCAAATGCGCAAGTAAAGCGGTCTTACGTCCCTTCTCGACTTCAAATACACGCTGAACAAGCGTGCTTGCATTCGCGCTTTGTAGTTGAACCTCAAGCGGTTCGTTAAGTAGTTCTTCAGTCAGCGCTTGTACTTGTTCTGGGAACGTCGCAGAGAAAAGCAAAGTCTGTTTTTTAGTAGGTAACAGCTTACGAATAGCATCTAGCTCTTCGGTAAAGCCAAGACTCAGCATTCGGTCAGCTTCATCGAGGATCAGCGTTTTTACACGATCCAATTTAACTGCGTTGCTAGAGACCAAATCAAGTAGTCGACCCGGTGTCGCAACAAGAATATCAGCACCACCACGTAGGGCTTGCATCTGGCGATTTACTGATACACCACCAAATACACAAACCGTTTTAATCGCACCATTAAAATGCACAGCGTATGACTTTACGCTGTCTGATACTTGCTTTGCCAATTCTCGGGTTGGAACCAAGATAAGTCCTGAAACATGGTTTCCTTTTCCACGGCTTACCGGGCTTTCATGATAAACCTGTTGTAAAAGCGGCAGAGCAAAGGCTGCAGTTTTACCAGAACCCGTATTTGCACCTGCAATAAGATCATGGCCTTGTAACACACTCGGAATCACTTGTGCTTGAATAGGCGTGGGTTGCTGGTACTCAAGCTCAGTTAAGCGAGAAACAAGTGGCGAGATTAAACCAAGCTCTGAGAAGTTGGCTGCTGTTGTGGTATCAGTCATTAATAGAAGAGACTCAATGATAAAATAGAGCGCGCTATACTAGCGCATTTAAGCCTCTTTCCGTACTGATTTCCTTGTAATTACCTAAATCCAAGCTCAACTAAAGCGAGGCATCAGGTAAATCTTATTAAATGGAGCTTTGAGCTCTACCAACTCATCATTGATTAAACCATCCAGCGACGGTTTGTTCCGGTTGATAGGAGTTGGGCTTGGTGAGCCATACCGCTACCGCATCCGGCTTAACGACAAGTGGACTAAAATCAATATCAAACTCCCAACTGGATTCACCACGTTGAAAGCCGTTATAAACCACCACAAAGTCATGTTCGAGCTCTCTGCCACGATTCTCGCCTGCTTTCACTTGAGTTACTTGGTTCATCGCAAGCAGCACGATATGAGCAACATAGTCGCCATCCCCTTCGTAATTCACTTTAAAGGTATTGTCCGAGCGGTTTAGGCTCAAAGCGGGCTTATCGGTTTGCTGCATCGAAGGTAATGTGCGATCAAGCCAATTAAAGTAGCCACGCCACTCTTTACCATCGACCACAAAGCCTGGTGTATAAACGCTGCTTACAACTCCATAAGCTTTATACAAACGTTGTTTTTGACTAAACGCTTGGCTAGCGAATTTGTCACTCCAACCTAGATAGTTCCAATAGTCGACATGGTATGCAAGTGGGATTACCTCTTGCCAGAGTTCTGGGTGGGTTTCGAGCTTACTTAGATACTCATCAGCCGGAGGACAACTCGAGCAGCCTTCTGATGTGAATAACTCGATAATTTGAGCAGGTTGGCCTTTATGCTCCCAACTTTCAGCAAGAATAGGCGTTGAACATAGTGCAAGCGGTATGCCTAGCCAATGACTTTTGCAGATACGACTCATAACGACTCCTTTCCTGATCTTTCTTTTCTCATGTGCATTAAGTGCACCAAGTTATAGATAAGACCGAGTCGTCATTAATTTCCTTTCAGACACAAAAAAGCCAGCTACATGAGCTGGCTTTCATCAATTCTTATCTCGCAAGATTAACGGTAGATACCAATATCTTTTTGCATGTGACCAGAAAGGTCGCTTGCGTAGTAGCTGCGAGGAGTGTTATCAACGAACAGAATATCGATGATGTGTGCAATCAGTCCTTTGAAGTTAACCGCGTAGGTCTTCTTATCCATAGAGTTTGGAACAGCGATAGTATTCATTTGCATTGCTTGAGCCATGATTGCCTCTCTATAAATTTTTTAAGTGTTTCGTCTTGTTGGTGTGAATAATAGGCGATTATTTGCAGGTTAAAAAATGACAAAAACTAGAGGTTCGGATAAGTTTTTCTAATAAAACAAACCATTAACAACCGTATAGAATACGCACTCACACAAAGTGAATTTAAATTCAAAATTACGCTTAAAAGTTGAATTTAGTACAAATTAGACTCTAAACAAAGAGGCCAAGGTCACAAAAAATTTACATAAATAAATTCTTTGCTCGCTTGGCCTCGAGAAAATAACCACTATTTAGATAAGTTATTTTGACTTTAATTTGTCTGTTCTATGTCTGACTTATTTCCATAGATAGATGCTATAACCGCGATTGTCATGGTGGTGATTAAAACGCCCAATGACCAATAAGTCGGAATCGCATATTCGCTTTCCACCAGCAGCATCTTGATACCAATAAATACCATGATGAACGCCAGTGCTGGTTTGAGGTAGATGAACTTATCCATCATGCCTTGTAGTACAAAGTACAGCGAGCGAAGACCTAACAACGCAAATACGTTAGCCGCCAAAACCAAAAACGGTTCTTGTGTCACAGCGAAGATTGCAGGGATTGAATCCAATGCGAACATCACATCCATGACTGCAATTGCACCAATCACCAACATCATCGGGGTGATCATCCATTTAACGCCTTGTTTCACGACTAATGACGCGCCATGAAACTCTTCAGTCACTGGCATCACTTTACGTAAAAGCTTTTCAAGTAGCGTATTCACGCTCTCCTCTTCGCCTTTATCAAGCGCCAATTTCACACCCGTTGCAATAAGGAATGCTGCAAATACATAAAGTACCCAATGGTATTGTGCTAGCAACTGAGCGCCCAACGCGATCATTACAGCACGTAGCACAAGTGCACCAATCACACCCCATAGCAACGCTCTAGGACGTAAATGCTCAGGTACTTGGTACTGGCCAAAGATCATCGCGAACACAAACAGGTTATCAACGCTGAGCGATTTCTCTAACAGATAGCCGGTGATAAACGAGACGGTTGCTTTCTCCGCCGTGTAGTCGCTATGAGGCGCATAGAATTCCCAAAACAGATAGATTGAGCCTGCAAACAGGAATGCGAGCAAAAACCAAAAGATGCTCCACACCGTCGCTTTCTTAATGGTGACATTGCCACCACGAGTCTGATAGATATCGACAGAAACTAATACTAACGTCAGTATGAAGAAGCCCACGTAAGTCATCACATCTGGTGACGTTGACAACACGTCTTGCTGAGTTGATAAAAGAGATTGAGTTGAGTTCATTATTCCTCCGGGCGGAAGAACTGTTCAAAGACCTTCCGCAAACAAAACAGATCAAGGTCCAAAATGGCACTTGATTGTGATTGCGTTGGTCTCGTTGAAGTGAAATATGGGATTTCACCTTTACGCACCGGATAGGCACTTGGCCTAACGAGATGACGATACGTAAACTTGCGCTAACTACTCCCCAAACGCGTGGATAATATTCCCGAATTTGTGTTTCGTCTATATAAATTTGCACTAAAAAAACAAAAAGAGGCAAAAAGCCCCTTTTGTTTGTTGTCGTTGTTAACTGCAGGTGTCAGCCATAGATCGTACTAATCTCTAGCGTTCTTTCCTACAGTCCTGCAATAGGTACGAAGTAAACCAGCGCCGACCAAACCGACACCCAACCTACTACGGCTACCGCATCCAACCAATCTTTCTTCCACATGTTTCGTCTCCTGCCAAATAGAGCAACTGCGAAACATCAAGCAAAAAAGATACCAAAATAGTATTAATGTACTTTTTTATAACAAACCAAACAGTTCTGAGCGTCACGAGTGTTTAACGCCTCTGGGTTTGCTTTTAAAAACTCAATAAAACAGTCGGCCATGGATAGCGTAGTCACCGTCCCTTCTCCCTGCATATTAAGCACTGCGTCATAACCTTCTTTGCCTTTCATGGTATAGGCAGATGACGAGCCACGATACATCTGTTGACGCTCAACGGGTTGCCAATCACCATTACGAAAGATTTCTAGATGATGAATTCGGTGCCCTATCGGTGCTTCTGCGTGGTAACAAAATCTTAAATTATGGGTATAAGGAAAACTGCCTGAACCTGTACCAACGACGCCATTATCAAGCGCATTATTAATTGCACCTTCCAACATAGCGGCAATGGTTTCACCATTTATTTGATAAGTACCTATCGGTACGGCAAACGGTAGTAGCTTTCCGGCAATATCTGCGACTGATACATCGCCAGCATTCAGAGAGTTTCGCACGCCACCAGCATTGTGGATCGCAAAGTCCACATCCAAACCACGTTGATTCATTGCATAGTGGAAGGACTGAGCGACAAGCGGCGCTAGCTCACTCGGCCCTTTGGCATCTGGCACGCGAACATGACGTAGCTTATCCGTTGCTGTCGCGATAATTTGCTGTTGTAGCTGACGTACTCGCGGAAGGTACTTGTCGGTTAAGATACATTGAATATCTTGGTCTTTTTTACATACGGAGATATGTGGATGATTGTTCAAGTACTCACAAGCGAGGTCGTGAGCACCCCCCTGGCCTACTTCACTGAGTTTTGCATCGATAAACAGACGGCGGCCAAGAAGCAGTTCATTTCGACCATTGAAGCACACTACTTTTCCAGACTCATCAAATTCAATCTCACAATGCCCTAAAGACATAGAGTGGAAGCCAGCTTGAACGACGTAGGTATCATTGATTTTCACGCCATACTCGTCATCTTTAATCAATCCAATATCGGAAAAGTCACCCTGTAACCTGTGGCTGTGCCCTCCAACAATAAGTCCAATACCATTTACCTGACTTGCCATTTCCAAGTCACCTTCATAGCCTAAGTGACTGAGTAAAATGATCTTATTGATACCTTCTTGCTGAATTTGCTCGATGGTGGCTCTAGCCGTAGCTATGGCGTTCTCAAACGGTGTGTCGATATCTGGGTTCGCAATCAGCCCCATTTGGTCGATACTAAGGCCGAAGATAGCGACTGGCTCGCCATCAAACTCTTTTATGATGTAGCTCGCGCTACGCGTATCAGGAAGGAATGCTTTGACTTGGCTATTGTCATCTAACGTATGAGTTTTCTTGATATCCTCATTCGATAAATTCCAGTTACCCGCCAACAAAGGAAATTGAATGCGTTTAGCAAACTCGGCAACAGGTTCATTACCCATATCGAGTTCGTGATTCCCTAGTGTCATTGCATCGATGTTGAGTGCATTCAACAAGTCCGCATTAGCTTTTCCCTTAAACAGAGAAAAGTACAACGTCCCTTGGAAGCAGTCCCCAGCGTGCAGAAACAGCGTATCTTTGCCCTGTCGAGTGGCATCTTCTTTTAGTTGCTTGAATCGAGTTGCGATGCGAGCAAAACCACCAGCGCTTACATAAGGCTCTATGATTTGCTCATTCACTTTTAGTGATAGTTGTAATGACGTTGGTTCAAAGTATGAGTGGGTGTCATTAATATGCGCCAATACCAGTTTCGCTGGCTTATTCTTTTTTGTCATATGTTCTCTCTCTTCTTCCCTTCATACTAGGTCGGGAATCATGACAGAATCGTGAATTTTATGAAACAGCACTGCAAAAAAATACGCGTGATAGATCAATAATCACATTCGGTTCGTTTAAACTTTAGACTCTGTTTTGTGACAACAGAATACACCTAGCACAAAAATATCGATTATGATTATAGATATCTGTTTGCTTTCAAAGCATTAGCAGATCTTTTGTTAGGAGTAAGCCTATGCAATTAGAACGAATCGAGATTTCTGGATTCAGAGGTATCAAACGGATGTCACTGGCATTCGATGAGCTCACAACGTTAATCGGTGAAAATACTTGGGGTAAATCTTCACTGCTTGATGCTTTGTCTGTTGTACTCCCCGCCGATGGCGTGCCTTATCAATTCGAGATGACAGACTTTCATGTAGACTATTCAGTCTCGCACCCGCAATCGCAACACCTGCAGATTGTACTATCCCTAAAAGCAAATGATAAATCAGAGTTGAATGCTGGGCGTTATCGCAAACTCAAGCCAATATGGGTTCAAGATGAACATGGTACTTATCGAATCTATTATCGAATCAGCGCAACGCTAGAGCAGTATGAAACCACGACTCACTATGCGTTTCTCGATTTAGACGGAAATCCACTTAAACTGCACCATTCAGAGAAGCTGGCTCAAGAACTCATGACTCTTCACCCTGTTATTCGCCTTCGAGATGCTCGTCATTTTGATCGTCCGTTTAATGGCAATGGGAATGGTAACGGCCATCAGACTCGGATTGAAAAGCGTATTGATAACACCTGTCGTCGACTCATGGCGATACCAGGCCATGTCAATAAAGGTGAAATGCGCAGCAGTTTAGATTCAATGCAGAGCCTAATTGAGCACTATTTCTCTTTTAAAAGCGTTTCACGTAAAAACCCTCGCAAACAACGCGATGGACTCATGTATTCAACGGGAATCAACGACAAGAGCATTCATGAACTCGTTGAAGAGACCAACAATAAACAGACACGTTTGCTGTTTATGGGCTTACTTAATGCTTATCTTCATGCCAAAGGGCCAAATGACTTAAGACGCTGTGCACGGCCACTTTTGATCTTAGAGGATCCTGAGGGTCGTTTGCATCCAACGCACCTCGCTAGAGCATGGAGCTTGTTGCAAAAACTGCCGATGCAGAAAATCCTGACGACTAACAGTGGTGAGTTATTAGCAGCGGTGCCTTTGCACTCAATTCGTCGTCTTGTGCGTCAGTCAGACAAAACCATCGCCAATCAATTGAACATCTCTCACTTTAGTAAAGACGAACTGCGCCGTATTGGTTTCCATATTCGTTTTCATCGCTCGGGAGCCTTGTTCGCTCGTTGTTGGCTGCTAGTGGAGGGAGAGACGGAAGTCTGGTTGTTCAATGAGTTAGCGAATCAATGCGGCTATAATTTGGCGGCAGAAGGTGTGCAGATCATCGAGTTCGCCCAATCGGGATTAAAAGCATTGATCAAGGTGGCTAAAGAGTTTGGTATAGATTGGCACGTCGTGACGGATGGCGATGCAGCTGGTAAGAAATACGCTGCGACTGTACTCGCGAAACTTGATAATGACCAACCCCGGCACCGACTCACAGAGTTACCAGAGAAGGACATCGAACACTATCTTTATATGAATGGCTTTGAAAGGTTCTTTAGAGATATGGTGAAGATCCCTTACGATCACCCTATTCCGCCAAAGAAAGTCGTGGCTCGAGTGTTGAAGAAGCACGCTAAGCCTGATCTGGCGCTTGCTATTGTCTCACACTGTGAAAATCGAGGTCTTGAGTGCATTCCTCTATTGCTTCGCTGGACACTTAAACGAGTCATTACCATGGCCAACGGCAACACATAGCTCCACAGTTTAACTCTTCTTCCGTCTCAAACAGAAAAAAGGCACACCAAGTGGTGTGCCTGTATAAAAAGTCTATACAAATTAATTGGGGGTTATCTTTCACAGGGACATATCCAATCCGACAACACCATTGAAACCTACAATTACTTTTTCAATAACTTACGCTTCAACGCGGTTGGCGTGCTGTTCTGCCTTTGGAGAAGATTGAGATGATTTTTCGTGAAGCCATACGCCACTGGTCTTCATCAAGTAACCAAACACACCACCTAGCAGTAGTGAAGGCACAACGAGTTGCCAATCACCGGCAGCGGCAAACGTTGCACAAGAACCGATAAAGGTCCCTGGAATGTATGCTAACCAGGTCTGCTTTGCTTGAATACACATGAAGAAAGCGACAATAGCAGTGATTACGTAGCCTAGGATCTCTAAACCAGCAAAGGTAGAGCCATGAATGATAACCATTGCCCAGAATACGCCTGTCATGTTAGTAAGTAAGCTGCTCAGCAGCCCTTTCACACCATCGGTAGGTGATGCGAAATAACTGGTGCACCCTAAAAAGCCAGCCCATGAGAGCAAACCAAAAGAGATAGCAATCCAGCCCCATAGACCTGACAAAATACCTGTTGTTAACGAAATCGCGACTAATGTACTCATACTATTTCTGAACTCACAGCGCCCGTTTAGCACTAAAATGTTCAGCCTCACTAGAAATCAAGTAAGCATAGTATGGTAACTAACAAAGAAAACGGACGATCTAGGTCACAATTATAATGTATGAAAGTGACGCTTTATCAGTAGATAGAGACCGATATCGCTTATTCAACAGATATCGGTATTAAGAAAAGAGCAGAAAAGTGGTTATAGAACGGAAGGACGACTCTTCATCATGCGTTTTCCTTCACGCTTAATGCACTCAGCTAACGGGTTTTCGGCCATATCTGCACGCCAGATAAATGAGAGCGTTCTCTCCATTTCTAATTCAGGCACATTCAAAGTAACTAACTGACCCGATTCGATAAAGCGCTCAACATCAAGATATGGCAAACAAGTTAGGTAAGGTCCATTTGCCACCAAACTTCTCAACACAGGTACGTGCTCGTACTCTCGCCAAACGTCTAAATCGGCAATTAAATGGTGAATAGAGCTATCAAAAACTTTGCGAGTACCTGATCCATGTTCTCGAAGTACCCATTTCGCTTGCTCAAGTTGAGCCAAACTCACTCTTTCACGCTTGGCAAATGGGTGATGTGCCGAGGCAACAACGGTGAGATGGTCTGTACACCACACTTCTTGGTGAATTCGGTTGTCATCACAGCGACCTTCAATGACACCTAAGTCATATTGATAATCAAGAACGCCTTCAATAACCGACTGAGTACTTTGCACGCCAAGTGATATGCGCATCTCTGGAAAGTCGTTATCAATAATACTGATGAGGTCTGGAACCAAGTGTTCCGCAGGTGTTTGGCTAGCGCCGAGGCGTAGTTCACCACTAAGAAGATGCTGTTCGTAGAAACCCATTTCTATCTGTTGTGCATCTTGAAGAAGGCGTTTTGCTTTAGGTCTCAACCACATACCCCAATGGGTTAACGCCATCTGCTTCCCCTGCCGTTCAAACAAGGGCCTGCCTAACATCTTTTCAAGTTGAGCGAGTGACATACTGGTAGCCGACTGAGTCAGTGCAAGCTTATCCGCCGCTTGGCTTACACTTCCGGAATCTGCAACTGCGTCAAAGACGGCAAGCTGCTTTAATGAATAACGCAAATTTCTTCCTTAATTTCTTGTAATTATCTGTATTCCGACGCTCTTTTTTATAAAGCCTTTGAGCAATCGGTTTCATTGTACCCTGTCATTTTTCTATATCAATATTTCTGATGTGGTTTTTAAATATTATCAATTTTACCTGTACCCCCAGCACTCGTAATCTGAATTGGCAGCAACGGTTTAGTGGCTGCGATATTCACCATTCACTTAGGTATTAACACTAGGAATCACTTATGACGGATTGTTCAAGGAGGGGGTATGGCGACCAGCACTTCTGATAATCACCAACTGTTTTCGCCAACAGAAATGATGGCTGAAGCGGAGAAATTTGCACTCAGTAAAGCGAATAAAACCAGCAGCATGACGATGAGTCTTGCGGTTATGGCTGGCGCATTCATCGGACTCGCTTTCCTATTCTATATCACAGTTACCACTGGCAGTGCCGACGCAGGTTGGGGTTTGAGCCGCTTAGCTGGCGGTCTTGCCTTCAGTATGGGGCTTATCTTAATCGTCATCTGTGGCGGTGAACTGTTTACCAGCTCGGTGCTATCTAGCATCTCCTGGGCAAACAAGCAGATCACCTTTGGCAAGATGCTGTCGATTTGGGGAAAAGTGTATGTAGGTAACTTTATTGGTGCGATGTTCCTACTCGCTCTTGTAAGTGCTGCAGGGCTTTATCAACTCGACGGCGGCCAATGGGGATTGAATGCGCTCAATATCGCACAACACAAACTCCACCACAGTCCGATTCAAGCATTTGCATTAGGTGTGCTTTGTAACCTACTGGTTTGTTTAGCGATTTGGCTAACCTTTAGCTCTGCTAATGCAATGACAAAAGCGATGATGACGGTACTACCTGTTGCCATGTTCGTTAGCACAGGCTTTGAGCACTGCGTGGCAAACATGTTCATGGTGCCATTGGGTATTGTGATTCAAAACTTCGCCCCAGAAAGCTTTTGGATACAAATCGGCATGACATCTACTCAGTATGCCGACCTCAATGTTACGCAATTCGTCACTGCAAACTTACTACCAGTGACACTCGGCAACATCGTTGGTGGCTCTGTTCTCGTAGGCTTAGCGAATTGGAGCATCTACCGCAGACCGCAGCTTAAAGCGGCAAAAATAACAGCAATAACACAAGCAACTCAAATTACGTCAGTTAAGGAAACTACTATGAACACGAACACAATCATCAAAACAATCATGAACACGAGCCCGACGACTCTATCTGTTGAAATGCCAACTGCTGTTGCTATCGACACTCTGCTAGACGCACAACAAGTAAGCGCGCCAGTGTGTGATTTAGAAGGTCGCTTAGTGGGTGTATTCTCAATTCATGACGTAATGGTCGACCTTTGGTGCCAAGACTACATCCCAACAACTGGTCAGAAGGTTGTCGATTTAATGAGCCGCGATGTAGTAGCGATTGACGCCAATGACAAGCTTGTGGACGTCGCGGAATTCCTTTGCATCGACAAAGAGCAGCTATACCCAACATCTAGCATGGGCATTGCAACTCGCTTTACCACACTTTCTTTAGAAGAACGTGCGAAAGCGATGAAAGTGAGCCAACCACACATGCTTCCAGTTCTTGAAAACGGCACGATGGTAGGTGTTCTAACTCGCGCTGAAGTGATGCAAGCGCTTCGCCCTATCTATGGTGACCGACTAAACGTAGTGAAAGAGACAGAACTAGAAACGGCATAACCTCGGATAGACAAAACACGTGATAACAGCGTGTGGCTAGAAAAGATGTCTCGATTGAAGTGATACCGTTTGGATGACTGTATTCAATACGCAAAACAATACCAATCAAAAAGACTCATGGCTTAGTAACGAAAAAGGCGCGAAGCATCAACTTTGCGCCTTTCTGTATGTATGAGACAGAGGTTAGTCTAATCGACTTACTTCTTGATGCCTTCTACGTGAAGTTCCATGTCAACGTAGCTAGAAGCGCCCATGACTTTAATATCAAAGTCAGCAAGCTCTAGACGAGTTGTACCGATGAAACCTGCACGCTCACCACCCCATGGGTCTTGGCCAGCACCGATGAACTCAGCATCGATCGTGATTGGTTTAGTCACACCGTGTAGAGTTAGGTCACCCATTACAGCCAGTTTACCATCACCGTTATCAACCACTTTTGTGCTGTTGAATGTCGCTTCAGAGAATTTACCTGCATCGATAAAGTCACCGCTACGGATGTGCTTGTCACGCTCAGCGTGGTTTGAGTCAAGGCTTGTAGTATCAACCACAACGTTCACTTTAGACGCTTCTACGTTGCTTTCATCAAATGAGAAGTCACCAGAAAATGTGTTGAAACGTCCTTTAATAAAGCTGTAACCAAGGTGGCTCACTTTGAAGTTAACAGACGCGTGTGCGCCTTTTGTATCAATCACGTAATCAGCAGCGTTCGCAGCGAAAGGCATTGCCATAGCAAAGGCTAGTCCTGTAGCGATAATTGATTTTTTCATTTTGATGCTCCTATCATTTTTCGTAGCGTATCGTCTTTGTCGATAATGTGGTGTTTAATCGCAGCCAGTGCGTGAACTGATGCCAATACAATCAGTACCCAAGCTGCATAGTAGTGTACGGTTCCTGCCAAGTCGGATTGGTTAGCAAATAACTCTCCCATACTTGGAACAGTGAACCAGTTGAAAACATCTATGCCACGGCCATCTGATGTTGAGATCAAGTAGCCAGACACAAATAGAGCCAACAGATTTAGATACATGAAGCCATGTGCAGCCTTTGCCGCCACCACTTCATAACTTTTACCTTCAACACTTGGTGACACTGTCACTGTCTTCCAGATCAATCTGAATAGAGTCACAGCAGCCAAAATAATACCGATTGAACGATGCCAATCAGGCGCCGTTTTATACCACTCGCTGTAGTAAGAGAGGTCAACCATCCACAGGCCAACACCGAATAATCCAAAAATTGTCAGTGCTGAAACCCAGTGCAACAGTCTAGCTATTGGATTGTAGTTCTTTACATTATTACTCATGTTTCATTCCAAAAGGTTGCAGTTGGTATAGTATGAAGAGCGTACATTACTCTGTGTTGTTGAAACATATTATTTACCTAGCTTTACATAAATGACATAACTAAAACTCAAACAACATGTTCGAATAATTTGAACAAGATGATTTTACTTATAACTCAACGACCTGCTCTATCTCGTAAAGTTCATCGCTAATGTCGAGCATCTTACGCTCCATCACCTTTTGTGCGTCCTCGATTCCCTTGTTGTAATAGACAGCACCAAATTTTTTGCTGATAAAATCAACAAGAAAGTCCGCGTCAAATTGGCCTATCTCGACATCGAGCTCATCTTGCAAGTAGCGTTGCAGTACTTCGGTCATTTCAGTCTTTTGTTTACTGTCTAACTCTATGGTCATCACTTCCTCGTAAGTCTTTCTAAATATTGTTATTTATAAATGTTAAACGCCAATAGCACGCTTACAACATAAAAATCGACACACAGCTTAATTTTGATAAAGCGATCAAGAACTGAGCCATTGTTGTTGGCAAATTACACAGTCATTACCTTACTATTCAGTTATCAACATTGTAGCCATGTATAAGGACATTCATTGTTATTAGATCTCGTGATACAGAGCATCAACCTCTTCCAAGAGGATTGCCTGAAGTTGTGCGAACATCACTACCCTACCGTTCACAATCAAGGGATTAGTGAACACCATATTGGTAAAGCATTTGCACGACGAATGCAGCACACACTACTTAGTTTTGATCACGAGAGTATGATTCATCCCCTTGATATGCTGCCACTTAATGAAACAGCACGACATTTTCGCATCTCATCGGAAATTGGCACGGTATGGGTCATTAGCCACCATATGGTGAGCGCAGGTAAAACGTGCCGTAAGAAGCTTCTGGTTGATGTCCATCATTGGCTCGGCGAATACGGCTACGCAATCCAACCCAATGACCTACTCATCATTGTTTCTGACCATTGGATAAGTCGCAGCAAGCACAGTCGCGAACTGTTGCATTGGTGGATGGGTGAATTGCCGGACGAAATTACCGAGTACAGCCAACAAGGCATAACCTTACAAGAAAGTGATTCACAGTTCGCTTCAGATTTGAATATCAACTTTGGCATAACCCCTTGCTTCATCAAATTTGGGCATCCACTAAAACGCTCAAACAATCAACAATTAGTACGCAAGTACATTCAACTCTACGCAGTTATGCAATGGGTTTAGTTGTAACTTCAGAATTAAATACTCATCTAAGCTCATAAAGCAAAGAAATACACCAGTCACTATTAAAACTATTAGTTTGTTCGTTTATCTCTAGTAAATATATCGTTGATTTATTTCAATTTTATTTTCTCGGAATAACTAACACTTTAGTATGGGCTATTTCATTCTATTTCTAAAAGTTTGATATTGAGTCAGAAATCAACAGGGGAATGGTATTTTGATTGGTATCACGATATGCGCTCGAAATATATTAAACCTAACTCTAGCATTGCGATGCATAACACATTAACTGACCAGTATTTGCACAGCAAATCACACAAATACAATTCATAACTCAACCGAATAAATATAATTCTCCGCAATTTATAATGTTAAATTGTTTTTATTTATATATGGATCGCGTTAATGCTTCTTTTATTAATTGACAATTTATCCACGCATGTCAATATTGTGACACAAGGAATTATTTATCCCTTTAATGGATTATCTTTAATTAAGTATGATTTTATCTGACCGTAGTGAATTCGTTAAATGCATCTCTGTTGATGATCGGATGCAGTTTATTGCTAAGTACCAAAACCTTACTTTAAGAAGTGTTTATCAGCCCATTTTCAACGCAAAAATGGAGCAAATTGGTGTTGAAGCGTTAGTTCGAATTACTGATCAGGATGAGCAAACTATCCGACCAGATCATTACTTACACTCTGATGAAACATCCATCGACGACAAGATCAATGTAGAGCGCTTGAGCCGCGTGATTCACGTTCGTAACTTTGCGCAGTCTACATCTCGTCACCTTCAGCTTTTCCTTAATGTACTACCCAATGTTGGTGAGTTGTTTGCTAACTCCAATGTCAGTGATAGCTTGCTAGCCAAACGCTTAGTTGAACTTAACCTGTCGCCTGAACAGATTGTAATGGAACTGGTTGAACTGACCGCAGACAGCGAGGAGAGGCTCAAGGAAGCAGCAGGTTCTCTTGCAGAGAATGGTTTCAAGGTTGCCGTTGACGACTACGGCACTCAAGCCTCGAATGAAGGAAGAGTCCGTCACATTACCCCGCACATTATTAAGGTTGACCGTTCATTGATGCTGGAGTTTGAACAAGGTAATGCAAAGCCTATTCATGATGTTCTAGCGCTAGCTAAATCAATCAATGCGCAGACCGTGATCGAAGGTATCGAGACTCAGCAACAGCTAGAGCTAATGCAAACTGTAGGATTTGATATGTATCAGGGCTACTATCTGGCTATGCCGACACCCATTGAGTTGGATGTTCAAATCGCAATCTAAGTTCAAATTCATACCTTGTTTATCTTCATCTCGCTTCCCGCTTATCCAATCTAACAAGCTCAAAAAAGCCCAGCCTATTTCAGGCTGGGCTTGGCTAAAACGAATCGTTTATATCAATCCTTAATATCCCGCAGTGGACGGTTTGATTCTGAATAAGATAGCAAACATCACAGGCACGACAATCAGAGTCAGTACCGTAGCAAAGCCTAAGCCCGCCATGATGGTGATCGCCATCGAGCCAAAGAATGCATCAAAGACTAGTGGAATCATGCCTAAAATAGTGGTCAATGCCGCCATAGATACTGGACGTACACGGCTGATGGCACTGTCTACTACCGCTAGGTATGGGTCTTTTCCTGTCTCCAATTCACTATTGATTTGGTCTAGTAGAACAATCCCGTTCTTCAAGATCATGCCACTCAAGCTGAGTAAGCCCAAGAATGCTGTGAAGCTAAATGGCATGTTGGTACTCAACAGACCAATTGATACACCGATGATCGACAGTGGCACTGTAAACCAGATAACCAAAGGCTTACGTACCGAGTTAAACAGCAGCATAGTGATGATGAACATCAATAGGTAACCCATTGGCAGTGAGCCAAAGAGTGACTCTTGCGCATCCTTAGACGATTCGTATTCACCGCCCCACTCGATGCTGTAACCTGAAGGAAGTGGTAGTGCTTCAATTTTCGGTTGTACTCGAGCAAATAAGCTTGCCGGTGTTTCATCGCCTAATACGTCATGGTCAGCCAATACTGTTAACGTACGTTTACGGTTCTTACGTTGAATCAGAGGCTCCGACCATTGCAGTTCCACACCGTCAATCACTTGTTCAACTGGGATGTAAGTCTGCAGTGATGGACTCCAGATCTTCACGTTGTTTAATGATTCAAAATCAAAACGTTCTTCTTCTGGCAAACGGGCAACGATAGGCAGCATGTGTGTACCGTCACGCAGCAATCCGATGTTGTATCCGCCAAACGCCATTTGCAGTGTATGAGACAAGTCTGCCTTTGAAATGCCTAGGCGACGCGCCTTAGATTCATTAAATAGAGGCACCAACTCTTTGGTACGCTCGCGCCAGTCGTGGCGTACGTTGCGAGCACCTGGATCTGCAAGCAGGATGTTTTCTACGTCAGTTGCAATAGTGCGCAGTACATCTGGGTCTGGGCCAATAACACGCGCCTCGATTTTAGACGCCGGTGATGGACCAAACTCAATCAACTTGAACTGGAACGTTGGCTGTTCAAACTCAATCGCCAGCTTTTCATCAAGCTTTTCAAGTGTCGCGAACATGGTGTCACGATCAGTCGTTCTTACTTGCAGTTGAGCGTAGGCTTCATAGCTCTTTTCTGGTTGGTAAGTCAGGGCAAAACGCTGCATGCCTTGACCCGCCGTTGTAGTTACAAACTCGACATTGTCCAACTTGCGAATGTAGCTCTCTACTTTCTCTGTTTGCTTAATAGTTTCACGAATATCCGTGCCTTCTGGCATCCACATATCAACGTAGAACATTGGTGTATTCGACGCAGGGAAGAACTGCTGCTTCACCATACCGAAGCCAACAACCGATACAGCCAATAGACCGACCATGCTCGCAACTGTCAACCAACGGAATCTCAATGCAAACTTAAGCATCGCGCCAAATACGACAAACAAGATACCTTTATATGGGTCTTCATCTGTACCTGTTTTGTCTTCTTCCTTGAGCATTAAATCGGCTAGGAACGGTGTCAATGTTAGAGCGGTAATCCAGCTTAGGAAAAGTGAGAAACACAATACCCAGAACAATGAGCCCATGAACTCGCCGGTTGCATCTTTCGACAGGCCGATAGGAGCAAACGCTGTAATCGCAATAATGGTCGCACCTAACAGTGGCCATTGCGTTTGAGTCACAATGTCTTTCGCAGCTTGTAGCTTAGTTTTACCCTTCTTAAGTCCAACCAAGATACCTTCAACCACAACAATGGCATTGTCCACCAGCATACCTAGCGCGATAATCAAAGCACCCAATGAGATTCGGTGCAGTTCTACCTCGTTGTAGTCCATCAAAATAAAGGTACCAAACACCGTAAGCAGAAGAACTAGACCGATAATTAAGCCGCTGCGCAAACCCATCGCAAACAGTAGAACAACGATTACAATCGCTACCGCTTCTACCAAACTGATGATGAAGTCCGATACGGACTTATCAACTTCTTGCGCTTGGTTGTAGAAATAGTTCAGCTCAATGCCCGCTGGTTTGATCGACTCAAGACGTTCAAGTTCTGCGTCTAGCGCTTGACCAATCTCAACCACGTTTACGCCAGAAGAGAACGCAATACCGATGTTGATTGCAGGCTTGCCGTTATACGTCAGCACATTACCCGGTTTTTCCGCGATACCTCGTGTTACCGTCGATACATCTTTCAGACGAATCAGGTTACCCGTGTCACGTCCGTGGATGATCAAGTTTTCTAACTCTTCAACTGTGCTTAGCGTTCCGTTTGGTTTAATTGCAAGGCTTTGGCCATTGAGCATCACCTCACCAGAAGAAACCACACTGTTCTGTTGAGCAAGCAGAGAAGTCACTGTCGTCATGTCCAAGTTAAGTGCAGCTAAGCGCTCAAGAGACATCTCAACAAACAGTTGTTCCTGCTGATCGCCAGCAATGCTGACTTTACCAACACCGTCGACAAGCTCTAACTCACGAGTTAGATAATCTGCGTACTGTTTTAGCTCAACATAGTCGTAGCCATCACCAGTCAGCATTAGCATTACGCCAAATACATCACCGAAGTCATCAATAATCTGAACAGACTGCACGCCACTTGGAAGTGTTGGTTGTAGATCGTTGATCTTACGACGCATTTCATCCCAGATCTGAGGTAGCTCATCAGGACCGTAGTCCATCTTCATGCTGACCATGATCTGCGACATACCGTCTGAAGAGGTAGACGTAATCTTATCGATATAAGGGAGTTGGCGAATCTCTTTCTCTAGCGGATAGGTCAGCTCCTCCTCTACTTCCATAGAGCTTGCGCCCGGATAGATAGAGATGATCATTGCATCTTTAATCGTAAATGCTGGGTCTTCTAAACGTGAAAGGTTGCTAAAAGAGCTCACACCACCGATAGCTAAAATAACCAGAAACAGCCAGCTAATAACTTTGTTTTTTATTGAATATTCTGCGATGTTCATTCTGCTTTTCCTGACAATTTCATTCCATCACGTAATTTGCGTAAGTTGGAGTTGATCAGTTGATCACCCTGCTCTACACCATGTGCGATAAGCGCACCTTGACCGCTGATTTTTTCTACCTCAACTAGGTTTTTATAGGCTTGGCCATCTTCGAGTTTCCATACATAAAACTCATTGGCTTCCGAGCCTGCTTGTAGGGTGGTCATAGGCAGTTGATAACCTTGCACATCGCTCAAACCCGCTTTAGCCATATCAACGTTCACCGTAACGCTAGTACCTGGCATGACTGGAGTTTCAAGCTGTGGCATCGACATCCAAAACTCGTAAGTTCTCGATTGCGGGTGCAATTCACTAGTGTGCTCTAAATAAGTCAGAGGGTAAGAGCCTTCAATGCCACCAAAAGTCGCATTCGGGCGATAACTGCTAGAGCGCATATCTGGGCTAATCGCAGCCAAAATTGAGTCTGAAACTTGAATGCGCACATACACCTTATCGTTTTGATAGAGGTTCAGCAGTGTTTCACCCGGAGTGGTATTTTCAAATTGCTTTTTATCGACTGTAGAGACAGTACCGGTGAACGGTGCGTGCAGCTCGGTGTACCCCAGCGCTTGTTTAGCCGACGCCAAATTGGCAGACGCAAGCTTAAAGTTCGCCGTCAGCTGATCAAATTCAGACTTTGAAAGCATCTTGCTGGCAAACATTTCTTTACCACGCTCTAGCTGCTTATGAGCAAGATCATATTGAGACTGTGCATCTACTACATCTTGACGGTAAGTGTCGCCATCAATTGTCGCTAAAAGCTGCCCTTTCTTAACCACGTCGCCCGCTTCTACGAGCACTTGGTCAATCTCACCGGCGATGCGAAATGCCAATGGTGTCAATTCTGCAGCCATCACTTGGCCGTTGAAATTACGGAATTGCTCTTTAAGAGGTGCCTTCACTTCAAAAGTCGATACCGTTAGTGTTGGCTGCTCTCTGTGTACGGTTTCGTTATTACACGCAGCAAGTGCCAGCGTTGAAGCAACAACGACCGCTAATTTATTGAATTTCATTAAATTCCGCCCTCACGCGTCCACGCTTTTACTTGCTGTCCATCAACCAATGCATCTACGCCCGCTTCAACAATTAAGTCGCCGCCCATGAGGCCACCGACAACGCGACCATTTTCATTCAGCGCAACAGTCACTTTTGAGATCATTTGAGATACAGGGTCGTAACGCCACAGTTCGCCTTGGGTTTCTTCTTTGGTTACCCATGCAGAATCTACGATACCGATGCCTTTTTCATCGGTGGATTTTTGAACTTCAACTTGAGCTGTCATACCAGAGAGTAAATTCAACTCAGCTGGCTTTTGAATTGATACAACCGCTTGGTAGCTGTTTGTATCTTCGTCCGGTTGTGTCGAAATCTCTTTGAAGCGTGTTGGAATGCGAGTCCCGCGATGGCTGTCCATCACAACCCACATGTTGGATTGAATAAAATCGCTAATGCTACGATCTTCCAGTTTGGCAACAGGGACCGAGAAAGTAACGTCCATAGCACCGTGATTCAAAATGTTGAGAACTGGCTGTTTCTCTCCGATAACTTGATGTTGCTTGCCAAAAACCATAGACACAACACCATCAAAAGGCGCCACTAGCTTTGTATAACCTAGGTTGGTTTTCGCTTGCTCAAGTTCTACACCAGCAGCTGTGTAGTTATTCACTGCTTGGTCGTAGTAATCGGTACTCACCAGCTTCTTAGCATAAAGTTCTGAAGCTTGTTGGTACTGACTATTTGCAAGATCGTACTTTGCCTGCGCTGCATCGAGTGCGATTCGGAAATCTGTCGAGTCTAAAACAACCAGTGTCTCGCCCTTTTTGACATCTTGCCCCATGCGAACTGCGAAGTTTTCGATCTGACCACCCACTTGAAAAGAGAGTGCTGCGCGGTCGGTTGCATCCACTTTAGCTATGTAGCTATCAAGCTCGATATTGGTCTGTTTCGGGATCTCCAATAACTTCACTGGCTTGATAACCAGTTCATTTTCTTCTGATTGTACTTTGTTACATCCGGTCAAGGAGCTCGCTAGGAGGATGACTGCTACAACAGCTCCTAGCGTCTTTACCGGTTTGGCTCTGAAAGATGATTTGGACTGCATTAAGCGGCTCCATTTAATTATTATGATTTACTACACAGGTGTGCAGTATATTTAAATTAACGGAATTAACAAGCTTTACTTTCCACCTGTGCAGTATTTTTTATTTCGACAAAAACAGTGTAGAATTAGAACATCATCCTAATTTGCGAAATGACAATGACAGAAAAAATGACGATGACTGAAAAGAAGCAAGGCCGTAGAAGTGCCAAAGATGCTGAAGAAACACGTTTTCAGATCATGACCATTGCGGCAGAGTTGTTCTGCGACCAAGGCTACGAGCGCGTTTCGTTGCGTAATATCAGTGATAAGGCGGGCGTTTCTCACAGCTTGATCCGTCATCACTTTGGTAGCAAAGAGAAGATTTGGCACGCGATCAGCGATTGCTTGCATGCGTATTTTCAAGCTTACATCGCTAAGATCATGCAAGAGTTGCCAAAAGACGTAACGCCAAAGGTAACCTTGTATCTGTTTTCGATGCGACTGTTCACCAATATGATCCACTCTCGTAGACCGATGCAGTTGATTTCGGACTCAGTACGACAGGAAGACAATCTGGTTGACTATTTCATTGATAACGTCGGTGACATCGAGCAAGAGATCAACATGCTTGCAGATGAATACAACGCTGCTTACCCAGAGCACCCAATCAACATTTATGAAATTAAATGGCAGATGATCATCTATGCCAACGCCGCCGTGTGTCTAACTCCATTTATGGAAAGCACATGGAATGAAGGTGATATGGTTGCTACCCCTGACGAAGCATTGATGAACCATTGGCAGATGTTTAACAAACAGATGATCAACACCTACAAGGTTGACGAAGAATGGGTTCTAAATCCGAACACGCTTGAAGAGCTGATTTACGACGTACCGTGTGTGTGGAAATGCAACCCTGAGCACCACGAGTAGCAATAAATCAAGTAGTTAGGTTTACAGATACTTACGTTTTATAGATACATAGCAACGTAAGTCGACCTTCAATCGGAAGATACAAAAAAGGCGCTATGGATAATATCCACAGCGCCTTTTGTATTTCTGAACCGTTACACGAGCCTTAACGGCGCGCTTTACCACGGTTTTGATGGATCTTGAGCTTCGCCTTCATCTTGCGTTTTTCAGATGAACGGCTCTTACTACGACGACCTGTACGCTCTGGTTCAACTTCCTCAATCAAGCTAGGCTCAAAGCCCTGTAGCCACTCTTGTGGTAGGCGCTTATCAAGCAAACGCTCAATCGCTTCAAGCAAGTACTCTTCGTCTCTGCTCATTAAAGAAACCGCCAAGCCGGTGTTGCCAGCTCGACCTGTACGCCCTATGCGGTGAACATAATCTTCTGCCTTGTAAGGCATATCATAGTTTACAACCTGTTCCAGTTGTTGGATGTCAATACCACGTGCCGCAACATCGGTTGCAATCAAAGCTCGGACTTTACCTGACTTAAAGTCATCCAGTGCCTTTTGGCGAGCACCTTGGCTTTTATCACCATTGATTGAAGCTGCTTTGATACCATCTAACTTCAACTCTTTAACTAACGCATCAGTACCTTGCTTAGTCTTAGTGAAAACTAGGACCTGCTGCCAGTTTTTAGAGCCGATCAAGTAAGCCAATAGTTCACTTTTGCGCTTCTTATCTACTGGGTAAACCATCTGTTTTACGGTTTCAGCCGTGCTATTGGTTGGCGTTACTTGAATCTCACTTGGAGACTCCATCATACGATGGGCAATAGATTTAATTTTGTTGTCAAAAGTCGCAGAGAAGAACAGTGTTTGACGAACATCATTCATGCGTTTCAATATGCGTTTGATGTCTGGCATAAAACCCATATCAAGCATGCGGTCGGCTTCATCAAGCACAAGAACTTCAGTTTGGCTTAACATGATGTTCTTAGTGAACATGTGGTCAATCAAACGTCCCGGCGTTGCGATCAGAATATCCGCGCCCGCTTTTAGATTGTCGGTTTGAACTTTCATACTAGTGCCGCCATAAGCAACCACAATATTAAGTCCAGTGCCTTCAGCATAACTGGTAATGTTGTCGAAGACTTGCTGTGCGAGTTCGCGCGTCGGCACCAATACCAAAGCTCTCACCAGTTTAGGATTTGGAATCACATTGTCTTGGCTAGCCAACAAACGTTGAATGATTGGTAAACCAAACGCCGCGGTTTTGCCCGTACCTGTTTGAGCACCAGCCAGTACGTCTTTACCTTCTAACACGAGTGGGATCGCCTGCTCTTGCACGCTTGTCGGGGTTGTGAAATTTAGCGTCTGTAATGTAGACAGCAACTGCTCCGAAAGACCCAATTGTTCAAAAGTTTGGTTTGTATCAGACATAAAATGATGCTCAAAGTGGAAATAGGCGCGGATTGTAGCAAACCCCAATGGAACTGTTTACCTTTGACATTGATTTTTCTTTGCTAACATTTCAATTTGCTGTTGCCGATGCTGCCAAGAGCGCTCAAGTACGTCTGGGTAGAGCTCATAAAAGTGACACTGCAACTTATCATAGTTAGCGGCGAGGTCATCAAAGCACTCTTTCAGTACTCCAAGTCTTGGCCTTCGTAAAGACATTCTCTCTAATACCATAGAAATTGAATCCATCGATTCATAACTTTCTAACCAGCGTTGCTGGGACATTTTCTGATGGACCAAAAGGAAGTTCTCAGGCCAATGCGCCTCTGAATCTTGGCTTATCTTACTATGTGAATTCTTACAGAATTGTTTAAGTGAAGAGTTAGAATATTTTGACCAATTTGTGGCTAAGCAGTGATCCCAAAATACATCAAGCGCAATTGGAGCAAAGCGTTGAGTCTCTTTTCTAAACAATGTTTTCGCTTGCTTGGAGATCACATGAGAATCAGTGTAGCTATCGACAAACCGATGCAGTCGAATACCATCAGCTAAGGGTTGAGAATAGTGTTTTGAGGGATCCCCTTTCACAAAGTCACCAAGCAGGTTACCTGCTAAGTCACTGCGACAGTGATTTGCGATATGAAGATGGGCAAGAAAGTTCATTGAACCTCATTAAAGTAGAGCCGATTGGAGACATAGTAAACGTACTCCATAATCTTAGCTAACTTTAATGAGGACATAGGTTAGTTTGACGAGCTAAACATCTCTTCGGCTAATTGCTGAACTGCCTGTTCGTAATCAGAAAGGTCGATGCCAATTTCCATCGCATCTAACAGCTCGAGACTTTCGTCATTAAAATATTGGTCACTCATATTGTGCCCTTCTATTCCTTATCATAGGCTTTCGCTCTTACAACTAAGTGTCTCCATATTGTGCGTTAAATATGACAGATTTATGAAGACACTCCGTGTTTCCCAACAATTTTTAATGCGCTCTTTTTGAGCAGCACACCTCTGTTCTAAATCGGCATTCGCGCTATAGGCTCCATATCTCCGAAGTTGGGTCGCGCGCCCACACTATTACTGGTCACGTCCCACCGACTCAATCTTTTCTTCACCAAACTATGAATCAGATCATAGATAAACGATTGCTTTGTACTTTAAGTTGATTAGAAAAACCCAAGTGTATACATTATTTTACAGTGGATATAAAAAATTACATTTAACCTTGCATTCATTATAAAACTCCCACAAAATGCAGCCAATCCAATATTATTACTGGCTATGGGCGACTTACTCAGTACATAAGCCAAGTAAAAACCACATAACGTAAAGAATTATATACAATGACTAAATCAAAGGTTTTCGGTAGTACTTTGATCATCGCAGGCACCACTATTGGTGCAGGCATGCTCGCCCTTCCACTAGCTTCTGCTGGTATCGGATTTTCAACCTCACTTGTTTTAATGCTCGGCCTGTGGGCACTAATGGCATTCACGGCTCTTCTTATGGTTGAACTACACCAATTTGCGGACTCAGATGCGACGCTGCACACCTTGGCGCATAGCATTCTTGGTAATAAAGGGAAATGGATTGCAAGCTTTGCGGTGATGTTCCTGTTCTATGCCTTATGTGCCGCGTACATTGCAGGTGGTGGCGCTCAGTTTAACCAACGTGTGATGCAGTTAACTGGGCTAGAGATCAGTAGTCAATTGACTACACTGCTTTTCACTATTATTGTTGCGACGGTAGTAACCATTGGTACTCACAGTGTAGACAAGGTTAATCGCGTCCTATTTGGCTTAAAGTTAGTTGCGATGGTGCTAGTGCTTAGCTTTCTTGCGCCAAACGTAACCTCTCAATACTTATTGAGCATGCCGCTACAACAAGGTCTGATTGTTGCAGCAATTCCTGTTGTATTCACATCATTCGGTTTTCACGGCAGCATCCCTTCTATCGTTCGCTACCTAGATGGTGACGTACGCTCACTGCGTAAGGTCATGATTGTGGGTTCGGCACTGCCTCTTATTATTTACGTGTTTTGGCAGAGTGTGACGCTAGGTGTTGTTAGCCAAGAGCAACTTCTGAATGATTCAAGTTTGGGTGCTCTGTTGGTGTCACTTTCTCAAAAAGTACAGCAATCCAATTTAAGCATGATCGTTGGTGTCTTTGCTGACTTAGCACTTTTAACATCTTTCATTGGCGTAAGCTTAGGTCTGTTTGAGTTTATGGGAGACTCTCTAAACGACAAACTGGGCCAAGGTAAACGTATCAAAACGGCGTTAGTAACTTTCGTTCCACCATTGGGTTTCGCGCTTTTCTACCCTCAAGGCTTCATTATGGCGCTAGGATACGCAGCGATTGCCCTTGCAGTGCTTGCAATCCTTTTGCCTACAGTAATGGTCTACAAAGTGCGCTTTACTCAACAACCATCAACTCAAGACTCTAGCACCGTTGCTTACCAAGTAGCAGGCGGCAAGTTGGCACTAATCACTGCAGGTACAGTGGGTATGATCATCATCGCGATTCAAATTATGATTTCAGGTGGTTTGCTGCCTTCACTCGGCTAAATTGATTAATTTATCAAAATTGATTGATCTGGGTCCCAATTATAGAAATTGATTATCATTTAATTTCATAAACAGTCGACCCGGATCACATATTTATTGCGTGCGGTTATTTAAAGTCCTCGTTAAAGGAATTATCGTGGAGTTATCATGAAAGAAGTACAGTTTCGAACGATAGACAAACTGTTTATTAAAATGTCGATCAACGACAAGATGTGGGTTATTTTCCTCATCTTCTTAGTTGCCCTTGGCAGTCTATCAACGAACACCTACCTCAATCAGCTCAGTCAAATTGAACAAAATGCAAAGACTTCAGCTGAACAACAACTCAAGGGTATGTTGTCTGTTTCTGACTCCCCAGAGTCAACACTGTTAACCCGTTCTTCAAGAGCGACTTCAACAGACACATCAATCAACAGTAACGGCTCTGTAACGGCTACCCAACAAGGTAAAGACGGCCAATACTACTCTCTTACTCTACCTGCAACCGATGTTGCCGATCAGAAGCAGAGCGCACTGAATACCTTCTTACTCAGTTTTTTATGGTGTGTTCCTTTTGGCATTTTCTGCTACTGGGTGGCAACCTTCATTGGTGGCGCACTTTGGGTACTTTACTCAACGACAGAAAAGATTGGTGATGGCGACTTGAGCTCTCGTCTTGGTTTCCACCCAGGTCGTGATGAATTCGGTACAATCGGTTGTGCACTAGACCGCTCTATGGACACCTTGAGCGAGCTTGTAAATAACGTCAATGAAAGTGCTGCGACGCTAAGTGAAACCTCTTCTTCGTTCGAAGCAGAAGCGAAGCGTAGTGAAACTCAAATTAGCAGCCAACACGCTTCGCTTGATTCTGTTGCAACAGCAATGGATGAGATGACAGCTTCTGCAAACGAAGTGTCAAACATCGCAGCACGTTCAACCGAGCAAACAGAAAATGATGCTCAAGCGATTAACCAAAGCCACGGTAAAGTTCAGCAAGCTATCGCAGAGATCACTACCCTGTCATCATTGATTGAGCAGGCTTCATCTTCTGTAACGAGCCTTAACGTTAACACAAGCCAAATCAATGAAGTGATCACCACCATCAATGCTATTTCTGAGCAAACTAACCTACTCGCTCTGAACGCAGCTATTGAAGCCGCACGTGCAGGTGAACAAGGCCGTGGTTTTGCAGTTGTTGCCGATGAAGTTCGTACACTTGCGAGCCGCACTCAGTCAGCAACGGTAGAAATCCAAGCGATGATTGAGCGTCTACAACAAGAGAGCCAGAATATTGCGAAGATCACTGAGCAAACTGTTGACCAAGCACAAACAAGTAGCCAGTTGATTTCTAATATCGGTGACGATGTAAACTCAATCTCAGATTCAGCTCGTGCCCTAATGGATATGAGCGCACAAATCGCCTCTTCTGCCGATGAGCAAAGCAACGTAGCTAACAGCATTGCAGCTGAATTGAATGACATTCGTAGCCAATCAGATGTCATCAAAGAAGTTGCTCAAAACACCTCTAATGGCGTTTCGAATCTAACTCGTGCTTCTATTTCACTATCTAAGACCTTAGCGAAATACCGCACTTAAGGCTTGGCTTTGATTCGCAGCTAAAAAATCAAAGAAGGACTCCTCGGAGTCCTTCTTTTTTTGCCATCTCGTTAAACTGAAATGAGCTTCATTTCTTGTTCTGCCGGTTCTCTAAAGAATAAACTATAAAGCACTGGCACAACTCCAAGTGTTAATACCGTCCCGACGATCATACCGAAGATCATCACAATCGACATTGAGTACCAAAATTCACCTCCCGAAAGTGCTAAAGGCACTAGCCCAAGAATCGTGGTTAGTGTTGTCATCACAATTGGTCTCAGACGCGTCATACATGCTAATGTGATTGCACTTCGCACTCCCTCACCCAATTTACGGTTCTGTTCAATACAGTCGATAAGTACGATGCCATTATTAATGATAATACCTGCCAAGCTGAAGATACCGAGCATCGCTGGGAACGTGAAATACGCCCCTGTTATTAACAAACCAGAGACTGCTCCAATCAAAGAGAGTGGGATCGTGAGCAAGATGATCAATGGTCTACGAATCGAATTAAACTGAAGTAGCAGCAGTAGAATCATCACAGCGAAGCATTGAGGAAGATAACCAAACAACGCGCCATTTGCTTTGCTCGCACCTTTAAGCTCCCCTCCCAATGCGATTCTATAGCCCGGAGGTAGCTCAATTCGGTCGAGAGTCGGTTTCATCAGCTTATTGAGTTCGCTGGCTTGCAGGCTCTCATGCTTAACACTGATAGTGACCGTGCGTTCTAGATCAAAGCGACGAATCACCGCTGGCTCGCTGATAGCGACAATTGATGCAAACTGTACCAAAGGTAGAGCTTGGCCATTAGTTGATGACACTATTTGCGTCGTGAACAACTTTTCGAGCGTCTTTTCAGTGTCCGCCGCGCCAACAATTACTGGGATCACATCTTCGTCATTTCTAAAACTGGTCACCTCTTTTCCACGAAGATAACTGTCAAGGCTGGTTGCAATATCTCGGCTGCTCACGCCAGCACGAATCGCTTGAGCTTGGTCTATGTCTAAGACTAGCTTTGGAACATTGTTCTCCCAATCGTTAGCAACACCGACAGCACCTGGTATTTGGCGCAGCGCTAGTTCAATCTTCTTAGCAACGCTCTGTATCACATCGATATCTTTACCAACGACTTGATACTCAACCAATCCGAGTTCACTGCCACCCAGCCACATACGCTTAGCCTGTCCACTCGCTTCAGGAAGCTGCTCCATGATGAATTGATTCGTTTTCTGCACCATATCCAGCGCTGCAGTGTAGTCTGTAGTATTCACCACCATAAATACGCGGTTTGGTGCGCGATCAACCGGAGATAAAGCTAGGAAGAAACGTGGACCACCATTGCCAACATAACGCACCATATTCACAACATCTGGGTTCAGCTTCTTATCAAGCAGCCACTCTTCTAAACGTTTCGATACTCTATCTGACTCTTCCACCTTGGTACCTGCAGGTAAGTCAACAAACACCAGATACTGATTCCGCTCAGAGCCCGGCATGAATTGGACTGTGACGTAACGAAAGCTATAAATCGAGACCGCAAATATCGAGATCACCACGGCCAGAGTACTCAGGCGAAAGTTAAGAATAGCATTAACAAATCGACGATAAGCCAATTGAAGCTTGGATAGCTCAGGCTCTTTATCACCTTTTTCACAATCTTGATTCTTTGGCCTGATAAACCAAACACACAAAGCTGGAGTTGCAAACAAACACAAGAACCATGAAGACAATAATGCGATGGTGATTACTTGCGACAGGGAACGCAAGTACTCTCCAGTCACATCTTGTGCTAGTAGTAACGGCATAAACGCCAAAATCGTCGTTAATGAAGAAGTTAGAAGTGGTACCGCCATCGCTTTTGAAGCTGAAATGGCTGCGTCTACACGCGCTACACCATGAGATATTTTACTCTGGATGAACTCAGCCATAACGATGCCGTTATCCACCAGCAAACCAAGAGAAATAATAATGGCGGCAATCGACATTCTTTGTAATTCAACGCCCCAGATCGACATACCGATAACCGTAAGTAAGATAGTTAATGGGACAATACTGCCGATAATCAACCCCATTCTTAGGCCTAAAAACGCCATCACCACCGCCAATACTACAGCGACAGTTTGCATTAGGTTCGTGGTCGCAGAACTGACTGCCGCGTTAACTTTGTCGGGTTGGAAAGTCGCTAACTCTAACGTCATACCGACAGGTAAATCCCTCTCTACCTGAGCGATAAACTCTTTCACTTTTGTGCCAAATTCATCACTTTGACTACCAGAAGCCATTGCTGCTGCGATGATAACCGCTTTTTTTCCGTTGAAATATACTGGCGTATTAAATGGGTCTTCATAGCCGACTTCAACGTCTGCTAAGTCTCGCAAATAGACGGTATTTCCAGATTCTCGTTCATTGAGATCCAGCTCTAAGATCTCTTCAACAGAGTTAAAATTACCTGTTGGCTCTATCTCAACCTGCATGGTGTCGGTTTCGATCACACCACCAGGAAGTACCACATTACGTGCTTGCAGTGTCGATACGATCTGCCTGAACTGGAACTTTTCATTAGTTAACGCACCGTGTTTAGCATTAACCCAAATTCGCTCTTCATTGACCCCATAAAGTTCTACTTGAGAAACAGTTTGGACACTGCTTAATCTATCTTGGATCGCTTCTGCTGTTTTTCGTAGCTCGTGATGATCGAAGCCATTACCAAACAACGCGATGGTAGCAGAGTAAACCTGTCCAAACTCATCATTGACCATTGGTCCAATTGTGCCGTCTGGTAGACTCCCCTTCATACTATCCATGCGATTTCGGAGCGTGTCCCATATCGGTTGGAGGTTGAAGTATTTGTCATGCACCGTCACGGTGATCTGAGCAACGCCTGTTCGCGACCAAGACTTTATCTCGCTCACTTCTGGAATCTGCTTGATCTCACGCTCTAAGGGCTTTGTTATGAACTTCTCGATGCGGTCTGGCGACATACCTGGAAACTGCGCTACTACCACAGCGCTACGAATCAAAATTTCAGGGTCTTCTTTACTCGGTGCACTTTTAAATGTACTGATACCGAGCACAAATAACATCACTAAAAAGACTTGAGTAAACCGATTATGCTTAAGCGCGAGTTCAGTAATTTTGTACATACTGCGCTCTCCCTACAGGCCTTTCCAAAGGGTCACTTGCTGCCCTTCATATAGATAAGGGATCCCTGCTGTAACAATCTTTTCACCCTCTGATAAGTTATTGAGCACAACTACCTGAGCATTGATATTACGTTTGGTTTTGACGTATCGCTTCTCAAGAGTGTTTGTTACCGGATCAACAACGTAGATAGCCGCATCGTCGCCGTTTAGATCTGGACTACGATCGTTAAAGTCAAACGCTTCTAAAGGCAATAACACCACGTTTGGGCTCTCGCCACCAATTGATAACTCCACATCCGCAGACATACCATTTTTCAATGCCGCATTAGTATCATTGAGTTGAAGCGTTACCGAATAAGCATTTCCACGCTCAACGACAGCACCAATTTCAGAGACGGTTCCAACAAGCTGTGCGTTATTTAGCGCAGAAATCATAACTTGCGCCTTATCACCGTAAGCGACTTCTTTGATCAAAGATTCTGGAACCAAGAAATCCACTTCATAAGCAAAGTCATTCACTAGCTCCATGATCTGCTGACCAGCGCTGATCTTGGTAAACTCATCCACCTTTACTTGGCTAATTTGACCAGAGAATGGGGCGTAAAGCTTTGCTCGTTTAAGGTTAAGTTCCGCATTCGATAAATCGGTCTGTGCAAGGTTCTCTTGCTGCTGTTTGGCATCGAGGTCAGCACGAATAGCGATCAGCTCAGATTCAGAGACAAAGCCTTTAAGGTTAAGTTTTGCAGATCGCTCGTACTTATCTTCCGCTTGCAGTTTAGCTACACGAGCTGCACCTAACGAAGCTTGCGCTTTACGCACAGCCAAGAGCAGGTCGCTTGTCTCTAACTGGGCCAGAACTTGTCCTTTTTCAACACGCTGCCCTTTCGAAACTAAAAGCTCACTAACCGTTCCATTGACTTTGAAACTCAATGGTGAAGTTTGAGCACTGCGTACAATACCGCTCAGTTGACGAGTTTGAGTATGAGATTGAAATACAGCGGTAGTGAATTTCACGCTGCGAATAGACGGACTTTGTTTTTCAGTCGTGTCAGAATTTTGAGGCCCACATCCTGTCAACAGAAGGGCAATAAAGAAAATGATAACTTTCACATTAGAATCCAGTTTATAGTACTGCATTCCAGTATAGCAAACTGTATAATGGTTATCTAATGTAATATCTGTAGCATGAGCTCAGTCGCAATTGAACAAAACTTAAATAAGAAACCTGTTTAAAAATTGGGCTTGGAGGTACTCTAATAGAGCGAAGTTATCGCTTTTGACTTGCTGCAGGTGACCATAATGAATAAAACAGACGCACCAACCGACGACATCACATGCCCGCTTTGCCAACATGATGAATATCTGCTTTCAAACTGTGGAGAGAAATTTACTTGTGCTGCTTGTGGGTTCCATACTAAACAATTTACAAAAATAGTCCGGATCCAACCCAATACTACCCCACCAAAGCACCAGAGTATGGTGTATCAATTGAGTAATGCTTGCCATTAAGCCAAGCAGATATCTCTTCAAGACTATAGATATCAATAGCGCCTGACTCCTCGGAGTCAGCTTTAGGTGTTCTGACTAGGGTACTAGGTAGATTAGGCCTTAAACGGAAAGATTGAATACCAGCACGTACTCCAGCTTCAATACCTTTAATCGTATCGTCAACGTAGATACACTCATTAGGTAAGAATCCCATGTTCATTGCGGTGTACATGATCAAATCAGGCTCTGGTTTCCAACTGTTGGCATCGAACGCCGAAAAGATTTTACCTTTGAAGTCGTCGAGCATCCCCGTCATGGCCAAAGAGGATTCAACTCGCTCTTTTGGCGCATTTGAAGCAATACAGAACTCAACCCCTTGGCTTTTAAGAAACTGTATCAACTCAATAGCACCGTTCATTGGCTTTAAGAAACGCTGAAAAAGCGCTTCAAGCTCTGTGCGATATAGAGGCTCTAATGTGTCGATATCGATTGAGAGCCCGAGGCGTTGCTGAGTATCCATTAAGATATCAGCCAGTTTGCCACCCTGAAAATGTGCGTAACAATCTTCAAGTGATAAAGAGACATTGAACTGCTCGAAAACGTTAACCAACGCTTGGCAACACAGTTTCTCGCTGTCTATCAATGTTCCATCACAATCAAATATCACACATTTTGTTTGCTCTAATCTCATCGTTGCACCACTTACCTAAAGTTCGACTTTCATCCTATAGGCATATAGTTTTATCAGGCATGACTGATGTAGCATTTTGTTCAAAACCACTTAATTAACTTCGCGAAATATGCGACAGATCACCTTAATAACCCTATTTATAAATTACTTACAGGAATTATCACCCTAAGCTTGTTAAAACTCAGTCTTATTGGGTTAGTTTGTAGATAATTTAAACACCATGACATGACATTAATGTGAAGCAAAGATAATGGTGTATCAGTGAATTAGTACGAACGCTTATCGGTTATGAGGCTGTGACAGAGGATTGTTGAAATTTGCTAGATAAGTAGTAGAGCTCTAACGCGTGCTAGCTAAAGTGGGAGCGCCGCCCCCCACTCTTTCTATCAGCTTTCCACCCAAAGTTTCGTATTTGAAGTGATAGAGCTACCTAGTAAAGACACCAGTTGTTGAGCAAAACCGATTGTGTCCTGCCCTGCTTGGTTAACGATATCTGAAATTAGTACGTCATCGCCCTCTACAGTAACAATTGCACTTGCTACAACATCAGGGCCAGAGGTTCCAATATAAAGTTGGTGCTCATCAGACAATATAATTTGACTCAAAAACTCAAGGACATGAGTTTTATCGAATTCACTTTCATAGACACTGGCTTGATTGAGCGAAAACAGGACGGTGAGCTTATGAAAATCGACTTTATGAATTTCTTCGATATCAGAGGGAGCTTGATTTGAGGGAAGCAGTTGATAGCCTTTCTTGGCTAAGTTGGCTTGATAAACATCTCGACCAAGCAAACTCTCTTTTGCAGGATAAGCCACATCAACTTGGCTTGCTAACCACGCATTCTTTTTTAGCGCAATTTCAGGTATTTCATTATTCATTCTTTTACTACCTACTTTTAGTATCCCCAAATATCACAATTATTTGGAAGGCACACGGTCGCCTTAGGCGCCGAGCTACAAGCAGAGAGCATACAGAGCATCGTAACTACCAACAAGTACTTTAAATGCTTCATAAATTAAGGTTCTCCCAATACTGCCTTTTCGAATAGAGCGAAAAGCTCTACACTCGTATTCAAGCTTTCAATACTCCTTATAGTAATTAGAACTCTATAAATTAAAAGGACTTCTTATGAAAAAAGCCCTAATCGCATTAGGTATTATGACCATGTTGGCTGGTTGTTCAGACAACGAAGTGGGTGACGTATCACTTGGCTTCTTCACTTTGAAAGATATTAAGATCTCTCATCTCGACGATGAAAAGATCCCAGGCGTCACCTGCCACATCGCTTCTATCGAGGCTGACTTCTCTCTCGCAGACCCAAGTGACAGTTCGATCTCTTGTCGTCAAACCGGTGACATTACGCCCGAGATGATTGCAAAAATTGATAAGAGCGCCTCAGGTGAGGTGGTCTTCAAGCAATCAAAGAGCATTTTCTTTAAAACAATGAAGGTAAGACGCATCTACGATGCGGAAAACCAAACCTTGCTGTACCTCTCTTACACAACCAAAGAGACCGAAGGTAGTTTCAAGCATAGCCTTTCGACTGTTCCACTATGGGGTACTAAAGCTTATATCGACCCAGCAACACTATCTGAGCAGCAAAAATAAGCCATTGGTTTAGTTTTGTTCACTCACCTGTACATACAATGTGCAGGTGAGTCCGAATGTAATAAAAATGAAAGAAATTACAAAAATCTGTGATATCATGCGGCAAAATTTTCTCACTGTAATTTTCTTATGAAATTTCCTGGACAGCGCAAATCTAAGCACTACTTCCCTACACACGCCCGTGATCCACTCATCAACCAGATGAAGGAAACACCAAAACTGTTTCGCCCAATTATTGTTGGTGTTGGTCAAACAATTGTAGATATTGAAGCTCGTGTTTCAGATGAGTTTCTGGCTAAATACGATCTGAGTAAAGGTCACTCTCTCGTTCTAGAAGAGAGCAAAGCTGATGCCCTATACGAAGAGCTCGTAGAAAGCGGCCTAATCACGCACCAATATCCAGGTGATACCATTGGTAACACTCTGCACAACTACTCTGTGCTAGCAGACAGCAAATCAGTACTTTTAGGTGTTATGTCGCGTAATATCGAAGTTGGCTCATTTGCGTACCGTTACCTATGCCGTACCTCTTCACGTATGAACCTTAACCACCTACAAACTGTAGAAGGCTCTATCGGTCGTTGTTACACCCTTATTTCCGATGATGGCGAGCGTACATTCGCGATCAACGAAGGTGAAATGAACAACCTGCGTCCTGATAGCATTCCTGAAGATGTATTTGAAAAGGCTTCTGCACTGGTTGTTTCTTCATACCTAATGCGTGGTAAACCAGAAGATCCAATGCCAAAAGCAGTCGCTCGCGCTATCGAGATTGCTAAAGAAAACAATGTGCCAGTCGTACTAACACTAGGCACTAAGTGGGTAATCGAAGGCAACGCTGAATGGTGGCAAGATTACATTAAAGAGAATATCTCTATCGTTGCGATGAATGAAGAGGAAGGCCAAGCACTAACTGGCGAGAAAGATCCTCTGCTTGCAGCTGATAAAGCACTGGAGTGGGTAGACTTAGTATTATGTACCGCTGGTCCTGTCGGCCTATACATGGCTGGTTACACAGACGAAACAGCGAAACGTGAAACTGAACTGCCGCTTCTTCCGGGTAACATCCCAGAATTTAACAAGTACGAGTTCAGTCGTGCGATGCGCAAAGATGACTGTAACGACCCTGTTAAGGTGTACTCTCACATTGGGCCTTACCTCGGTGGTCCACTAGAGATTAAGAACACTAATGGCGCGGGTGACGCAGCACTGTCTGCACTACTTCATGATATGGCAGCAAACAGTCACCACCACATGAATGTACCAAACTCATCTAAGCACGATCAGCCTTACATGACTTACTCCTCATTGTCACAGATCTGTAAGTACGCTAACCGTGTAAGCTACGAAGTTCTAACTCAGCACTCTCCTCGTCTTGGTCGCGCTCTTCCTGAACGTGAAGACAGCCTCGAAGAAGCATACTGGGATCGTTAATCATAAGAACTAACGTTTCTATCAAGGGTTGCATTATGCAACCCTTTTTATTTCCAGCTAATCAATTGCCCAAAATTATGTAAATTTCCATGATGAGTTGGCATCGCGAGCTTTGATCTCGCGCAATGACCTGATAAATCTGTTATCTTCCAGCACATAATTCGTGTGGTTATCCTTTACATGGTCAATTTATACAGTATTATCGCCACGCAAACGTTTTCGTACCACCTTATCGGTTTCAACATAAGGATTTAATATGCTGTCTGATATTGAAATTTGCCGCTCTGCTTCACTTAAGAACATCAGTGATATTGCTCTCGGTGCAGGCTTAACCACTGACGAATTCCAACCTCTCGGATTACATAAAGCAAAAGTCTCTCTAGCAAGCCTAAAGCGTCTCGAAGATAAACCAAAAGGCAAACTGGTCCTTGTTACAGCGATTACACCAACGCCACTCGGTGAAGGGAAAACCGTTACGACAATCGGTTTGAGCCAAGGCTTAGCAGCAATCAATCAGTCAGTAATGGCTTGTATTCGTCAACCTTCAATGGGTCCTGTATTTGGTGTCAAAGGCGGCGCAGCCGGCGGTGGTTACTCTCAAGTAGCCCCAATGGAACAATTGAACCTACACTTAACTGGAGATATTCACTCTGTTACAGCGGCCCATAACCTCGCATCGGCAGCTATCGACGCTCGTTTGTATCATGAGCAGCGAGAAGGAGCGGAAGCCTTTGAGCAACGCTCCGGCTTGAAAGCGCTCAATATTGACCCTAAGCGTATTGTTTGGCGACGAATTCTCGATCATAACGATCGTGCACTACGTATGATTACCGTCGGTCAAAACGAAGAAGGTAAAACCATTAATGGCTTTGAACGTGAAGACGGCTTCGACATTTCTGCAGCGTCTGAGCTTATGGCAGTTCTCGCTCTCGCTGAGGACTTACAAGACCTACGTAAACGTATCGGACGCATTGTATTAGCTTACAATCAAAACGGTGAGCCGTTGACGGCTGAAGACTTCCAAGTCGCTGGTGCGATGACTGTAACCATGAAGGATGCTATCGAACCAACATTGATGCAAACGTTAGAAGGTGTCCCTACACTGATTCACGCAGGCCCTTTTGCCAACATTGCTCACGGAAACTCGTCGATCATTGCAGACAATATCGCACTAAGACTTGCAGATTACGTCGTAACTGAAGGTGGTTTTGGCTCAGATATGGGCTTTGAGAAGGCGTGCAATATCAAAGCTACTGCGGCCAAACAGTCACCAGACTGCGCAGTGGTTGTAGCAACGCTTAGAGGCCTAAAAGCTAATTCAGGACTATACGACTTGAGGCCGGGCACTCCTCTCCCAGACTCGATCTTCCATGACGACACACATGCTCTTGTCGCGGGCTTTGAAAACCTTAAATGGCATATCAATAACGTTAAGAAATATGGCGTTCCTGTAGTGGTTGCCATTAACCGATTCCCACAAGACTCAACACAAGAGCTCGAACAACTCAGCTCATTAATTAGTGAATACGACGACACTGTTTCGGTGGCAGTCAGTGAAGCCTTTGGTAAAGGTGGTGAAGGAGCAATTGACTTGGCCAAGGCTGTCGTTGCTTCTTGTCAAAATCCGGCACAATTCAAGCCTCTCTACACGACAGAACAATCACTCGAAGAGAAATTAATGGCTGTGGCGGAAGTTGGCTATGGAGCATCAAGTCTGACTTTGTCTAACAAAGCAAAATTGCAACTGGCAGAGTTTAAAAAGCATGGCTTTGACCACCTTTCGGTATGCCTAGCTAAAACGCCATTATCGATTTCAACGGAAGCACACGTTAAAGGCGCACCAACTCAGTTTGATGTTCCTGTGAGAGAACTCAAGCTGTGCGCAGGGGCAGGATTTGTCTATGCACTATGTGGGAATGTCATGACCATGCCTGGGCTTCCTGACAAGCCAGCGTTTATGTCTTTAGACATTAATGAAAATGGTGAAATCACAGGCTTAAGTTAGCATTTATAGATGCTCAAAACAGCAAATTGCAGGTTATCGTCACGGTGAATGTAAGATAATCTGCAATTTGCATGCAAAAGCAACAAATTGCACACATACCTCTCAACTAGGAGATTTACCTAATCAGTTCTGGGTAAAGATCACATTAATAACCCCACTAAATCTATAGTATTGCGCTGATTCTTTGGGGATTGTAATGAAAGTAAGCATAAAAAAACTCGCAGGCCAATTTCTCTGTACTGTCCTAGCCCTAGGAATAGTTCCCGCGCTATACATAAACTCCGAATTTGACCGTATAAAAGCGCAATACGACACGAATATAAAACAGGCCAGCCAAAATCAAATCGAATACAGTTTTCACGAACTGGGTTTAATCATACGTGAAGTTTCCAACACCATTCCAACCATTGCTGAATCAACTACACTCAAACGAGCCATACAATCGCCTTCAAACGACAACATCCACGCTCTACAAGATCTATGGCTGATGTTGGCCAATGGTCAAAAGTACTACTCGCAACTTCGTTACCTAGATCTTAAGGGTGATGAAAGAATACGTATCAATTATCAAGATGGTGAGGCGCGAGTTGTCCCTGATAGTCAACTGCAAAACAAGGCGTCCCGTGACTACTTCGCCACATTACAACAACTTAAAGTTGGCGAGATTGCCTCCTTTGGTATCGACCTAGAGTATGAAAACGGTGAGCCAGTGACTCCCCTGCTTCCTGCCCTACGAATCATGACACCCGTCGCAGCAGATGACAGCATCGTTGGCTACTTCATTGTTAACCTGAACATGGTCGAGATTTACGACCGACTTCATTACACGTTCGGCTCATCACTGGCACAACCGATCCTGATTAATGGCTCAGGTCATATATTGATGTCTCCGGAACCAGACCAAGCCTTTGGTCACCTCATCAATGCCCGTGCCGATAATACCTACGCAGTTACTCATCCAGAGCTATGGAACGAAATTCTACAGCAGCGCAGTGGCAGCTACTTTGATGGTACAGATTGGTATTTTTACGCGGATATCAGCCCTAATATTGAACAACTGGAAGGTCCTGTTCATATGGTGTTGCACGTTGATAACCAACAACTTAGTGCGCAATACCAGCAAGAATACACAGCAATCATTATTCAGATTGTGACTCTCTCTATACTCATCTCAATCGTATCTGGTGTTTTCGTCGCATGGAACATTAACCACAAGAAGAACAGCATCGAGAGTCAACTCGCTAAGGCGGCGATGAACGGAATGTCGGCCTTGGTTATCACGGATCGTAACAATCGTATTGTTAAAGTTAATCGTGAGTTCACCCGTGCGAGTGGCTATACGCTTGAAGAGGTCAAAGGCAAACAACCTTCGATATTCGCTTCTGGTAAAAACAACCAAGAGTTCTACATGCGTATGTGGGCGATCATCAATGAGCGTGGCATGTGGGAAGGCGAAGTGATAAACCGTCGCAAAGATGGCTCCCTGATTACAGAAATCCTAAGAATCCAGACGATCAAAGATTCAAACAACGTGATTCAGTTCTATGTTGCATCGTTCGTTGATATCAGTAAGCGCAAAGAGCTTGAAAACAAACTGCGTAACTTAAGTGAGAAAGACGCGCTTGCTGGCTGCTGGAATCGCCGTAAGTTTGATGAAGAGCTACGTGATGAGTGTAACCGTGTCGCTCGTTACCCTGAGTTTGAACAGTCTTGCCTAGCAATTGTCGACATCGACCACTTCAAACGCATCAATGATCAGTTTGGACACGACTATGGCGACAAGGTGATTCAGGTGGTGGCTGGTGTGTTGCAAAGAGAGTGTCGTGAGACCGACTTTGTTGCGCGTATTGGTGGCGAAGAGTTTGGCATTGTCCTACCTCATACCAAACCAAACGAAGCCTACTGTGTGCTTAATCGCCTGAGAGTTGCAATATCACTAGAGCTGGATGATCAAGTCACAGTCAGTGGCGGCGTAACCAACGTAACACATGATTCCAAACTCAGCTACAAGTGTGCAGACTTAGCCCTCTATGAGGCGAAAGCAAACGGAAGAAACAACATCTGCTTGTTCCTGGATAGTGAAATGGAGCAAATCGCTTAACACATCAATGACTAGATATAATTATGGCTCTTACTTTTACTCTCCGCTCTAGAGAGTAGAAGTAAGAGCCATTTTCGTTTATCTTCGTGTATGAATACCGCTTAGTTCATCCCACCATAACCGTATTAATCCGGCCTTGGATAAAACATCAACTGCTTACCTTCAACTACCATGATGCAGTCCATATTGGCTGCGTGAGCCGCCTGTTTTCCCAAATCTGTATCTTCAAACACAACGCACTGCTCCGGTGATAGCCCCATCCCTTTGCACGCATCCAAAAACGTATCAGGGTTTGGTTTGTGACGCTCCACGTCAGTTGCTGTAATTAAGCTATCTAACTTTGGCAAAATATCGGTTTTAGCGAGTAAGGTTTCTGCACTTTTACGTTGACTGCCCGTCCCTACCGCCAGTCGTTTTTTTCCATAATACTCTAACAGTAAATCATGGGTACAAGAGATCACATCACCTTTATTTTCAATATTGGCAAAGGCATCCATTTTGAACGCTGATACCGCTTTCGGATTCAAGCTCAAACCGTATTTTGCGTTTACTTCACCCGCTATTTTGTAGCTCGGCATACCACCTAGGCTATGTAGCCAAGATGCTTCAAATTCAAAACCAAAGTGATTGGCTGTCTGCTGCCATGCTTGGATATGCGCTGGCATGGTATCAATGAGAGTACCATCCATATCGAAAATTAAGCCGTCATACTTGGTTAAATCAATCATCATCGCTTTGTCACTCTAAAATAAAACTACTGATACCATAACCAATTACGAGTATCATGAGCCAACATTTTTTATGTTTATCAATGGTTATGTTACAAATATCGAATAACGTCTCTATACAATCTTGGGAGATTCAACTTACCGCTATTCGCGCCCAAGGTGCAGGCGGGCAAAATGTGAACAAGGTGTCTAGCGCAATCCACCTTCGGTTTGATGTCAAGCACTCTACCCTGCCTGAATTTTACAAAGAGAGGCTACTGGCTTTGAAAGACAGCCGCGTTACCTCTGAGGGTGTCATCATCATTAAAGCCCAACAGTTTAGAACACAGGAGCAGAACAAAGAGGATGCCCTCAATAGGCTTAAAGCTTTGATCCTTGATGCAACAAAGGTAACAAAGACAAGACGCGCAACCAAACCAACTAAAGCTTCTCAGAAAAGACGTTTAGAAAAGAAAAAACAACGCAGTAATACCAAGCAACTACGTGGTCGAGTGAGTTAACCAACGTTTAACTCATTTTACCCGGCTTAGCTCTCAAGTTTACCCCCTCTAGTCAAAGATAAGATCAACTTGATCAACAGCTTTCTTTGCTCATCAGTTAACAGCCGAGAAACAGCAGCCACATCGTCAACCGTTGTTTGAGCAGCTTCTAACGTATCCATTACCACATCTAAATCTGATATCGCGAGTGAACGCGTCAGAGAGCGATATTGCGACATTTTAATGTCGGCTTCGCCCCTTTCAATACGCTGATATGTTTTCAAACTCATCCCAGCCATCGACGCGAGTTTCTCTTGTGAAAGGTTGGCTCGTTTTCTTCGTTCAATAATTGCCAACACAATAGGTTCATTTGACATACTCTCGGCCCTCAAAAGACACTTATGTCCTATTTTCAGCAAAAAGCAGACCAAATTGGGCGTAAACTATTTACATAAACGCTCAGTAGCATATGATGCACCGCCTAAAAAACGTTATATTTCAAATAACTTGTGTTAGTTTATAAATTTAGCGCAATTAATAACCAAACTTAAACCACTCTTGGGAAGAGCAAATAAATTGCAAAATGCAAATACTAGCGATGCAAAAAACGACATTGCCAATCGCTTCAAAATTATATTTCCCTGTATTAAACAGTTGCTAGACACACGAAACCCAGTCGCCGAAATCACCACAGTTCAATTTAGGCTACTGACTTATAAGGAGTTATTACTTCACAGCCACAGCTTAACCAAAGCAGAAGTGGACAAAGGCTTTAATTCATTGACACCAGAAGAGAAAAAGATCGCTCAGTTAGGTGTGTTACACATAAACCAGGCGATCTTAGAGATTGATGAGTTGTTAGCAGGGTTAACGACGCGAACCTTGTAAGACCCGAGTAGAGCGAGTTCTTCTTAAGCCCAATGCGAGAAGGACTCCAAGCCAAAGAGTGGACAGTGCCCCTCCGTCTTCACTTGAGCTAGTAACAGACTGAATGTTTCCGTGCTGATTTAAATAAGCGGTGCGCTGTGAATCGCTTGATGTTGCTTTTGGCGTTTCAGTTCCGTTCAATACACTATTGATCCATAAGCGATAGTCGTAAATCTCCGTGAATACTGAAGTCGCTCCAGCATTAGGATCACCACACTGACTTGGACCAAAGCTGGTGATCCCAACCTGAACATAATCCGATCCATCTTTCCAATAAACTGGCCCACCAGAATCACCTTGGCAAGTACCGCCACGCAATCTCGTTATAGAACTGAAATCACCATTAAAGCAGATTTGGTTGTCGGTTAGCGCGCTACCATTCGTAAACACATTTCGACACACAGAGTTTGTAATCAAATTTAGGTCAACTCTCTGAAGCCTTGTTGTGGCATCAAAGCCTGAGACCGTGTCACCATGCCCCACTGCAACAAACTCCGGAGTGCCAAACTGGTTGCGATATATTTCACTGCTCGGACGCTTAACAATGTCATTGACCGTATCGATATTCATTGCACTGGCCAGTTTGAGAATCGCAACGTCATTCTCTAACAAGCTAGACAAACTGTTATTGTAATCATTACGATAGTACACCTCAGTTACACGGTAACGTTGAATATTCCCAAATGGATAGTCGTTAACGTTTTCAAGTTGTGGAACCACTGTCGTGAACAACTGAGCAACATCACTTCCATAGATACAGTGCGCAGCCGTCATTACATGGTTCGCGTCCAAAATAGTCGCACCACAATATGGGTTACTCGAATAGAAATTATCGTATTCTAGACTGTCGATAAAAAGACTGGCTATGGATGGGAAATCTGACGTTGAGGCGTTGGTGCCGTTGACGATATAAGGTGAGATCTCTGCGCTTGCATCAGACGCGATGCCTGTTCCTGTGGTATCTGCACACACTGCAAAACTTCCAATCAAAGGAAGTGCTCCAGCCCACATCCACTTCTTCGATAGTGTGCTCTTCATTACCGCTCTCCTACACCTTCAGGATATTTTTATTGACTAATCTTCAGTATAGCGGCTCAAATTATAAAATATTAACTAGTCTATTGATCAAATGTGACTCATACCCAAGATGATCAATAAGTTATAGAAAAAGCAAAACCCCTTACCATCCGCCATATGAATAGCAGTTGATAAGGGGAATGCGAAAAACAATCGGTTAAAAAATATTAACGATTAGCCACGGTAGTAACGTTGAGGTACAAACGGCATTTTCTCTACAGTCATTGCCAGCTTCTTACCACGCACTTCCGCAAAGACTTCTGTACCAATTGCAGCAAGATCTGTACGTACATAGGCCATTGAAACAGGCTTACCTGCATTAGGGCCAGCAGTACCACTTGTTACCACACCGATTTTGTTACCTTCAGCGTCAAACAGCTCTGCGCCTTCACGAACTGGTGCTTTAGTTTGACCAACAAGACCAACGCGCTTACGTTGAACGTCTTTGGTTGCGATCTGATCTAAGATGATGTCTGCACCTGGGAAACCACCAGCACGCTCACCGTCTGTACGACGAACTTTCTGGATACCCCATAGTAGGCTTGCTTCTACCGGTGTCGTTGTTGTATCTAAATCATGACCGTATAGACATAGACCACACTCTAGGCGTAGTGAGTCACGAGCACCAAGACCAATCCACTCTACTTCAGCTTCTGCAGTTAGCTTACGAGCTAGTGCATCAGCGTGGTCGTTTGGTACAGAGATTTCGTAGCCATCTTCACCCGTGTAACCACTGCGACTTACAATGCATTCAACACCGTCGATGTCTACTTTTTGCACGTCCATGAACAGCATCTCAGCTACGCTTGGTTGGAAACGAGCCAGAACCTCTGCCGCCTTAGGGCCTTGTAATGCCAGTAGAGCACGATCGTCGATCACTTCAAGCTCTACATCGCTTGGAAGATGTGCTGTCAGGTGGTCGATATCCTGTGTTTTACAAGCAGCATTTACCACAACAAATAGGTGGTCGCCTAGGTTAGCTACCATCAAGTCATCCATGATACCGCCCTGCTCATTAGTAAAGAACGCATAACGTTGCTTACCAGAAGGTAGGTCGATGATGTCTACTGGAACTAGAGTTTCTAGAGCCGCTGCTGCATTTTCACCGTGAAGACGCAATTGGCCCATGTGAGAAACATCAAACAGACCTGCTGCATCACGTGTGTGTAAGTGTTCTTTCTTAACGCCTAGTGGGTATTGAACTGGCATATCGTAGCCAGCGAAAGGAACCATCTTTGCACCAACTTCTACGTGCAGTGCATGCAGAGGTGTTTTTAACAGGTCTTGAGTTGCTTGTTCTTGAGTCATTTTATTCTCCATGAAGCGTTGCAGGTATCCAACATCGACGCTGCCGCTTATATCTCTTTGTAGAGTTGCTCTCTATCTAATAGTAAAGATGAGAACAGTAAGAAAGTAGGAGGTGGCGGTATGGCCTCTATCTGTTGTCTTTCTATATAAGAAGAGTGCTCTATATAGAAAACCTAAAAAGATAGCGAAATGGACAAATTAGGTCACCTTCCAAGAATTCACTTCAGTAAACATCAATCAACATGAGTAAACCGTGTTCACTATAGTAAACAAGCCTGAATCAGTTTTACACCCTTAACAAGATCAAAACAGTCCAAAATGTGACATTTAACAATTTTAAAACAAATATGGCAGACACAAAAAAGCGTGATATTGATGCTTTTACCATCTATATCACGCTAATTAAAAGACGTTCACCACAAAAGCAAACGTTTGCTTTCACTATAAGAAATTTAAAGACTTTACATTTATTTTGCAGTCACCCACAGAATCAGAGCATCTTCTGTACTGGTAGAGATCAGCATATGCCCCATATTTGCATCATAGTACATGCTGTCTCCTTCACTCATTGGGATAGGCTCATAGAACTCTGAATAGAACATGATGTCGCCTGAGATCACCATCAGGAACTCTTCCCCATCATGGCGTACCCAATCGTTATACTCTTCAAACGCCCTTGCTCTTACTCGGCTCTTAAATGGCATCATCTTTTTGTTAGATAATTCCGTAGCCAGAAGCTCATGTTCATAGGTTGGAGTTGGATGCGGTTTACCTTGCCCAGCCTTGGTTAAATCACGACGACCAGTAGCAACTTTTTTTCTAGGTGGTTCAAAGAGTTGCGGCATATCTATCTGCAAACCCATCGCTAGCTTTTGCATTGCTTGGAACGTAGGAGATATCTGCTCGTTTTCAATTTTACTGAGCGTAGAACGCGCAAGGCCTGTTCTTTGGCTCGCTTCTTCTAGTGTGATACCCAATTTGCTACGGATATCTTTAATGCGCTGCCCTAATCTTAGCGGCTCAATATTTTGGTCTGGCGTCTCTTTCGCCAGTGTCAAAGATGGGTACTCATCATAGATGTCTTCTGACATAGGTCCCTCGTTTTATTTCTGCATCCTGTCTATGGAATTCATTGTTGCACGAAGCGCTTTGTTGATTAAAGACCACGCAAGAAAATAAAGCGTGCTCCCAGTAGCAAAACAAGAAAATCTGTTTCCTATTGGAAATTTTTATTGAAAATTGGATTTAACGGCGTTATGTTATCGACTTGTTAGATGAAGAGATGCTACTTCAGCTTGCAATAAATGATAGATTCAACATTTAAAGCAGCTGTTTTTACCCCACTTTTAGGGGAACCAATTTCGCACTGCATTGACCCTACGTTTGGTCGGTTGCACTCAATATCAAAGGCTTTAGCACCATATTGACGCAAACGATTACAATGCAGAAACCAACGCAAGACCTAATGGACACATAAAAACAATATCCATTAGTTAATTGAAAGGTCTCGACAATGAACAACGCATACCAAAACCATAGCTTAGACAGTTTTTTCTCTACTAACCTATCGGCAACTGACGACGCAGTATTCGCTGGAATCCAAGCTGAAAACGCACGTCAAAATGAACAAATCGAGCTAATTGCTTCTGAGAACATCGTTTCTAAAGCAGTTATGCAAGCACAAGGCACTTGCCTAACCAACAAATACGCTGAAGGTTACCCTGGTCGTCGTTACTACGGCGGTTGTGAACACGTAGATACAGTAGAAGCGATCGCGATTGAGCGCGCTAAGAAACTGTTTAACTGTGAATACGCTAACGTTCAACCTCACTCTGGCGCACAAGCTAACGGCGCTGTAAAACTGGCTCTTCTACAGCCAGGTGACACTATCCTAGGCATGTCTCTTGATGCAGGCGGCCACCTAACTCACGGCGCACGCCCTGCTCTTTCTGGTAAATGGTTTAACGCGGTTCAGTACGGTGTAAGCCGCGATACGCTAGAAATCGATTACGATGCGGTACGCGAGCTTGCTGTTGAACACAAACCAAAAATGATTATCGCTGGTGGTAGTGCAATTCCACGTACTATCGACTTCGCTAAATTCCGTGAAATCGCAGACGAAGTTGGCGCACTGCTAATGGTAGATATGGCACACATCGCTGGCCTTATCGCGACAGGTGCTCACCCTAGCCCACTTCCTCATGCTCACGTTGTAACAACAACAACGCATAAAACACTGCGTGGCCCACGTGGCGGCATGATTCTGACTAACCACGAAGATATCAACAAGAAGATCAACTCTGCGGTATTCCCAGGTCTTCAAGGTGGTCCACTAATGCACGTTATTGCTGCTAAAGCAGTCGCATTTGGTGAGGCTCTAGGTCCTGAATTCAATACTTATATCGAATCAGTGATCAATAACGCAAAAGTTCTTGCTGAAGTGTTGCAAACTCGCGGTTGTGACATTGTGACAGGCGGAACAGACACACACCTAATGCTGGTTGACCTTCGTCCTAAAGGCTTGAAAGGTAACGTAACTGAAGAAGCATTAGAGCGTGCAGGGATCACATGTAACAAAAACGGTATCCCATTCGATACAGAGAAGCCTATGATTACTTCTGGTATTCGTTTAGGAACACCAGCTGGAACCAGCCGTGGTTTTGGCGCTGAAGAATTCAAACTCATCGGTGAGTGGATCGGCGATGTACTAGACGGCCTTGTTGAAAGCCCTGAAGGTAACGCTGAAGTTGAGCAACGCGTTCGCAAGCAAGTTAAAGAACTGTGCAAACGCTTCCCGCTTTACCGTTAATAGAACACTTTTTATTTTTTAAATTAACACCTCATAAATTTTTGGAGAACAAGCAATGGACAATACACTTAAGTTTGCAGACAGCCACGAGTGGGTTAAAGACAACGGTGACGGTACTGTAACTATCGGTATTTCTGAGCACGCTCAAGAGATGCTAGGTGACGTTGTATTCGTTGACCTACCAGAAACAGAAGACGAAGTGGAAGCAGGTGAAAGCTTCTCTCTTGTAGAGTCTGTAAAAGCAGCATCTGACATCTACGCTCCTATCACTGGTGAAATCGTTGAAATCAACGAAGAACTAGAAGATAGCCCAGAGCTAATCAACGAAGAACCTTATGAAGGTGGTTGGATTGTTAAAGTGAAGATGGCTGACGCGTCTGAACTAGACAACCTAAAAGATGCAGAAGAATACCTAAACTCAATCGACGAAGATTAATTAGGTAGCCCGTATACGATGAAGCTGCTCTTTGGAGCAGCTTAATTTTAGGGGCTTGCTCACGGTCCCTATATAGAGAAAGTAGAACGATATCATGACTGAATTACTTCAAAGCCAATTACTTAAAGATTTGGGTACTCAAAACGAGTTCGTTGCACGCCACAACGGTCCAAATAAAGCAGACCAGCAAAAAATGCTGGACGCGATCAACTCATCTAGCCTTGATGCACTGATCGACGAAACGGTTCCTGCGCAAATTCGCCTAGAGAAGCCAATGACGCTTGCTGCGCCACTTAGCGAAATGGATATGCTGAGCTCGCTTAAAGAGATCGCTAACCTAAACCAAGTTAAGCGTACTTTCATTGGTCAGGGCTACTACAACACCTTCACGCCAAACGTTATCCTACGTAACGTTTTGGAAAACCCAGGCTGGTACACGGCTTACACGCCTTACCAACCAGAAATTTCTCAAGGTCGTCTTGAAGCATTGCTTAATTACCAACAAATGGTAATGGACCTAACCAGCATGGAAATCGCAAATGCATCACTTCTTGATGAAGCGACTGCAGCTGGCGAAGCCATGACTCTGTGTAAGCGTGCTGGTAAGAGCAAGAGCAAAGTGTTCTTCGTTGCTGACGATGTTCACCCACAAACACTAGAAGTTGTAAAAACTCGTGCCGAGTACATTGGCTTCGAAGTTATGGTTGGTGCACTTGAAACACTTCCTGAACAAGACGTATTTGGTGCTCTTGTACAGTACCCGGGTACAATTGGTGAAGTTCGCGACCTAACAGACATCATCGCAAAAGCACAAGCAAACAAAACGCTTGTGACTGTTGCAACAGACCTACTTGCTTCTGCTCTACTTAAGCCAGCTGGCGAAATGGGCGCAGACGTAGTGATCGGTAGCGCACAACGCTTCGGTGTTCCTATGGGTTACGGCGGTCCACACGCTGCATTCATGGCAACACGTGACAAGCATAAGCGTACTATGCCAGGTCGTGTAATCGGTGTTTCTATCGACACAAACGGCAACCAAGCGCTACGTATGGCAATGCAAACTCGTGAGCAACACATCCGCCGCGAAAAAGCGACATCAAACATCTGTACTGCTCAAGCACTTCTTGCAAACATGGCGTCTTTCTATGCGGTTTACCACGGTGCAGAAGGCCTACGTACTATTGCTCGTCGTACACACCATATGACAGCGATCCTAGCTGCGGGTCTAACTAAGTCAGGTTACGAGCTAACAAACAACAGTTTCTTCGATACCATCACAATTAACTCTGAAGAGAAGACTGAAGCACTGTACGCACGCGCTCAAGCGGCAGACATCAACCTGCGTCTACTTCCAGGTAAAATCGGTATCAGCCTAGATGAAACAACTACGATCGATGATATCAGTGCACTATTCGCTATCTTCGACGTGAAAGAAGACATCAACGCACTTTCAACTGACATTGCTTCAAACGAGTTTGCGGCAATCCCAGAAAACTGTCGTCGTGAATCTGAGTACCTAACGCACCCAGTATTCAACACGCACCACAGCGAAACGCAAATGATGCGTTACCTAAAACAGCTAGAGAACAAAGACTTCTCACTCACGCACGGCATGATCCCACTGGGCAGCTGTACGATGAAGCTGAACGCTGCCGCAGAAATGATCCCAGTAACATGGCCTGAGTTTGGCTCTATCCACCCATTCGCTCCTCTAGAGCAAGCGGCTGGTTACACAGCTCTAGCAAAAGATCTTAAAGAGAAGCTATGTGAGATCACTGGTTACGACGATTTCTCTCTACAGCCTAACTCTGGTGCATCTGGTGAATACGCAGGTCTAATCGCGATTCAACGTTACCATGCAAGCCGTGGCGAAGGTCACCGTAACGTTTGTCTGATCCCTAGCTCTGCGCACGGTACTAACCCTGCAACGGCATCGATGGTTTCTATGAAGGTAGTGGTTGTTAAGTGTGATGAAGATGGCAACATCGACATGACTGACCTAGCAGCTAAGATCGAGAAACACAAAGACAACCTATCAAGCATCATGATCACTTACCCTTCTACACACGGTGTATACGAAGAGCAAGTGAAGGAAGTGTGTGAACAAGTACACGCTGCGGGCGGTCAAGTTTACCTAGACGGCGCGAACATGAACGCTCAAGTTGGTCTAACGTCTCCAGGCTTCATTGGCTCTGACGTATCTCACTTGAACCTACACAAAACATTCTGTATTCCACACGGTGGTGGCGGTCCGGGTATGGGTCCAATCGGTGTTAAATCTCACCTAGCACCTTTCCTACCAGGCCACATCGAAAATGGTGTACAAGGTTCTGACTACGCGGTATCAGCAGCGGATCTAGGTAGTGCTTCTATCCTACCTATCTCTTGGGCTTACATCGCAATGATGGGTGAACCAGGTCTGACTGAAGCGACTAAAGTTGCAATCTTGAACGCGAACTACGTGATGGAAAAACTACGTCCTCACTACCCTGTTCTTTACCGTGGTACTAACGGCCGCGTAGCGCACGAATGTATTATCGATATTCGTCCGCTTAAAGAAGAAACATGCATCAGCGAAGAAGATATTGCTAAGCGTCTAATGGACTACGGTTTCCACGCGCCTACTATGTCATTCCCGGTTGCTGGCACGCTAATGGTTGAACCAACTGAGTCAGAAGACTTAGAAGAGCTAGACCGTTTCTGTGAAGCAATGATCGCTATCCGCAACGAAATGGCTGCAGTTAAGAACGGTGAATGGCCGCTAGATAACAACCCACTAGTGAATGCACCGCATACACAAGTGGACCTATCAAGCGAAACATGGGACCGTCCATACTCTCGTGAACTTGGTTGCTTCCCATCTCAAGCTTCTAAGAACGCGAAATACTGGCCTACTGTGAACCGTGTAGACAACGTATACGGCGACCGTAACCTAATCTGTTCTTGCCCAAGCATCGAGAACTACGAAGACTAATTTCGTATACTCTAGATAATAAAAAAGCGAGCCATTTGGTTCGCTTTTTTGTTTCCGCGTCATATCTACTCTGTAAGAGCCTATAACGGTATCAAATGAAGAATGCATAGAGAATTGTTCAGATACAAAAAAACCAGCACTTGGCTGGTTTTATGTAATTTGAAGTCGCCTCCCGGAGTCAAACCGAGGTCCACGGATTTGCAATTGGTTGTATAGCAAGCAATTAAGTTCAACCATCATTTTGAGAACTAAGAGCATCATTTAGACAAACCACACTCTTAGTTTTGAGCTTAGGCAAGCTTAAGCTGCAGATTTGCCATAGTTTTCTTGCAAAAATAGAAGCGTTGGTTCCGGAACTATTTGTGCAATGCCGTCGAAATCCCCGACTTCTAATAGCTTACGAACTTTCGAAGCACTGATAACATCACCATTCGTTGCAATACGATCGATAATATCAACTTCAATACCGTACTCTGGAAGTAGCTCTTGCATTTTTTCATTGTACTGTTTAGTGATCATACACTTAGGCTCATCACCCAAGAAAATCTTAGTAATGTTAAGCGTATTAGCTATGTACTCACAGAAGAACCAGGCTTCCATTGAAGCGTCTGCTTTGGCTTCTGTAGTGTCTTTATCGAAGTAATCTGGGTAGGTCAGCTCTGTACAGATAAACTTACCTCCTCGGAGCACCGTAACATTCTCTAGGTGCTTTGTGCTCTCTGCGACTAAATGAAGACGGTCTTCGAACTTAAAGAACGACTTATCTTCTTCAATGACAAAAATAAATAACTTATCAACACTACGAGAAGCATGTTCCAGCAAGTGGAGGTGACCTTTAGTAATAGGGTTACAATTTACAGCTACGCTACCCACTTTTAGCTCTGCATCAGGAACATGGCTTTCCAGCAAAGATAAATAGCTTTTCATCTCGCAGTTTTCGAAAGTCTTTGCAGTCTGCTTGTAAAGGAAATATTTAAAGTTATCGAGCACAGAAATTACTTTCTCATCTAAGTACACATCTTCATTAGCCGGTGGAATATTATCGATGTTATCTAGTACAAATTCATTGCATATAACATTACCGATAACCTCATTACCTCTTGGGGAGAAATGACATTGATGCTTAGTTAAATCGATGAAAAAGTCATCTTTACGATCTATAGTGTTCAAGTCTATATTTTTGATCCCGCTCCATGATGCATCTCTAAATTCATCAAAATCAAAGAATATTACTGTATCACCCGGATTGATTTCAGTTTGAAGCAAGTTATTAAATGCTAGTAATAAGTTCATTCCTAACACACCGTGGTTTTCAACTTTTACATTGGCATTCTTATTATTCAAGATACTTTGTATGATACTTGGGATTGTAGCTATGTCACTACAACCAATGCCATATGTCGTTGATGAGCCAAATACTAGCAACCTACTTTTTGCGTCATCTGGTTGGTTTACCGTTGTTCTACACCCATTTTCAACGGAAGACACACCATTATCCAGATCTTTTAATACTACCTTCGTTGATCTAAGAACTGGAACGGATGTTTCATAAACCTTTGAAATATAATCATTCCCTTCACAATACAAGTTTTGAATATATTCAGGAGCAATCAAACCTTGTGACCAAGAAGGCCTGTCTTTTACATAC